>NZ_ASHR01000050.1 GCF_000400485.1 Agrococcus pavilionensis RW1 | reverse complement strand
ATGCGGCCGAGCTTCTTCACGTCCATGTGGACCAGCTCGCCCGGCCGCTCCCGCTCGTAGCGGATCGCGGTCTGCTTCGAGGTGCGGATCAGCTCCCCGGTCATCGGATCCAGCGCCGCCAGCGCCGGCGCGCCTCGACGGGCGAGCACGCGCGAGACCGTGCGCGGCGAGACGCCGACGAGCTGCGCGATCGCCTCCCGGCCCAGGCGCTCCTCGACCCGAAGCCGCACGATCTCCAGCTCCGTCTCCTCCGGTGTTCGCGTCGGCGACGAGCCGGGCCGGGAAGAGCGGTCCTGGAGACCGTCGATGCCCTCGGCCTCGAACCGTTCGACCCAGCGGCCGACGCAGTTGCGCGAGCAGCCCATCGCGGCCGCGACGTGCGAGCGCGACCAGCCCGCTTGCACGCGCAGCACCGCGATCTCCCTGCCCCGAGGCGTCAGACGAGCGTTAGCGTGGGACACGAGGACCTCCGTTGGTCGGTGAAGCGTTGAACAACTCCACTCAACCCGCGGAGGTCCTCCTCACGCCACCACCCACTGCACCAAGGTCATGACCGGGTACAACTAGCCCGCTCCACGAGTACGCGAAATCCCGCGCAATCGGGCCAGTCAACGCCCACCAGAACTCACCGCCGCATCGCTTGTGTGGATAGGGCGCGCAGAGAGCTGTGCTGGCCGGTCGCGTTAGCTGGCGCGTGCAGGCGAGGTGGGCAGAAGCTTCGGCGAAGTCGTGTTGGTCGCCGCTACGGCTGAAGGATTGCGGGGTCTCAATGGAGGAGCAGGTGCTCGGGTTCGGGTCTAGGCCGGACCGCGGCCACGTCCGCCGACTCGCATTCCAAACGATCGTTTGTGATGCGGGAGTGGATGCCGGGCCCGCAAGCGCGTGGAAGTGAACTCTGGCGTCTCAGAACCCTGCATCACAATCAACGTCTCAGAGCGTGGCTAGGTCAACGGGTTCTGAGAGAGCGTCGGCTAGGTTGCGCTCAGGGCGGCGCCGGCGGGCCCGCGGCTGAGCGGCACTGAGCGTGAACGAAGAGGCTCAACGTGCGAGCGGAAGCCTCTATCAGTGTGGCGATCGGAGCCCGGGTTGCTGGCGTACCGGCGAGAATGAGTGGGCGTCGCCGTCGCGCTCGCGCCGTCGCCTGGGCTATTGTGCGCGCGCAGTACGCTCGCGCCGTGGTGATCACCGAGCTCGACGACCCGATCGCCGCCTCGATCCTCATCGCGGTCGGCCTGGAGCTCGGCGGTCGCCTCACCTATCTGGTTGATGAGGGCGCCGGGATCCGCATGAGTTCGGCGATTCGAGCCTCGTCGTGCACACGCGGCTAGATTGATCGGCTCGCGTTCCGCTTCAATGCCGTGTATCGGACGTCGAGGCGTAGCGTCATAGCGAGTGCGCGAAGAGAGACGGGAGTCGTCGGGAGGGCATGCAGTGACTGACGAGAGCATCCCTGAACAGCGCCGGTACACCCTTGAGGAAGCGGCTGCCGAGATCCGATCGACGGTCGCGCTGTTGACCGAACGAATCGTTGCTGGCTTCCTAGCGCTGGACGACGACGGGCGAGCGGATGAAGAGGCTTTCTTGCGCATGCTGATGCTCGACCGCCTCCGCACCGCAGAAACGCACGCGGCCCGCGAGGACAGCCAGTGCGTGCACGGATATCATCATCCACCCTGGCCGCACTCCGATGATGGCTGCTGTTCTCCTCCGGGCACGTCGTGGCCGCCACTGAACTAGCGAACTGGCGGCTCGCGCGCGAGGGCGCGCTGGCGCAGCGCGTCACGAGTTCGGTAAGGCGCCTGTAGTGCACCAGTTCGCAGGTTCCATCGCGGATACGCGGGCTACCGGTTCAGGCCTGAGGGGCTACGCGAGAACTCCTGGCAAGTCATCGCCAGCTGTCGGCCGCTCGGTGTGAGGCACCTCTCGGACATAGCCGCACCCGCGGCAACGGCCATCGTGAAGCACAGTGCTGCACTGCGGACAGGCGTCTATCGGGATCGAGTCCAGTGGGTCGCGCATGCCGTCAGGCTAGAGGTCAATGGTCCCGAGTGACGATTCTCATCCGCAGGAGGGGGCGACGCCTCGTCAAGCGGGTGCAGCACGTCCCACTCCGCTGGCCTGATCGTCACACCGAATGACGGTACGGCTATGCGCCGAGACCAGCAGTCTGTAACCGGCTATCCGGCCTCGAGGAAGTCGCGCGCCACTGACATC
>NZ_ASHR01000049.1 GCF_000400485.1 Agrococcus pavilionensis RW1 | reverse complement strand
CTTGCGCATGCTGATGCTCGACCGCCTCCGCACCGCAGAAACGCACGCGGCCCGCGAGGACAGCCAGTGCGTGCACGGATATCATCATCCACCCTGGCCGCACTCCGATGATGGCTGCTGTTCTCCTCCGGGCACGTCGTGGCCGCCACTGAACTAGCGAACTGGCGGCTCGCGCGCGAGGGCGCGCTGGCGCAGCGCGTCACGAGTTCGGTAAGGCGCCTGTAGTGCACCAGTTCGCAGGTTCCATCGCGGATACGCGGGCTACCGGTTCAGGCCTGAGGGGCTACGCGAGAACTCCTGGCAAGTCATCGCCAGCTGTCGGCCGCTCGGTGTGAGGCACCTCTCGGACATAGCCGCACCCGCGGCAACGGCCATCGTGAAGCACAGTGCTGCACTGCGGACAGGCGTCTATCGGGATCGAGTCCAGTGGGTCGCGCATGCCGTCAGGCTAGAGGTCAATGGTCCCGAGTGACGATTCTCATCCGCAGGAGGGGGCGACGCCTCGTCAAGCGGGTGCAGCACGTCCCACTCCGCTGGCCTGATCGTCACACCGAATGACGGTACGGCTATGCGCCGAGACCAGCAGTCTGTAACCGGCTATCCGGCCTCGAGGAAGTCGCGCGCCACTGACATCACTGCCGCTGCCTGATCCTTAGCGATCGCCTCCGCGGGGGAGAGGTCATCGAGTCCGTCCTTCATGCTCATCCACCACGCTCGCGTCGTCTTCGATGACTCCACGGACACGACGAGCTGCCAGACTTCGTGAGCTTCTCGGAGCCGACGCTCGTGGTCCCCCTGCGGCTGCGTGTCCTCGCGTGCCCAGCTCTTGATCTGGTCGACGCTGGCGTCGACGGTCAGGCTCAACAGCTGCGGACCGAGGAACTCGCGCAGCTGGCGGACCACTTCCGGCATCGGCATGAGGGCGCGCTCACGGACCGGGCGGAGGGAGCGTCGCGACGGGTACCGCTCTGAGTTGAGGTCGGCTGCACGGGCCCCGTGACCGAGCTCTTGGGTGGCCATACGGCTGAGGGCGTAGCTCGCGTAGTCGCTCACGGACATCCCAAGGCGGTGGGCCGCCTGCTCGATGATGGGCAGCTCGGACTCACGGAAAGCGACGGTCAGGCGGAGGCTCTTGTCGCGCATACGCGGAGTCTAGAGATCGCAGCCTCAAGACCGTCAGTAGTTGGCGGCGACGTACTCGTATGCCCTCTCGAAGAGCCCCGGTTCTTTGAGCAGCATGTGCCGCCTCAGGACCTTACGGATCTCGCTCCGGACCCCTTTGTCGCCCTGCGTGGTTTGCGCCCAGCCGGTGAAACTGGTCTGTCGCACGATCTCGTCGATGTCGAGTACAACTCGCTCGATCATCTCTGGCGCTTGCTCGGGCGCGGCTTCCCGGAAAATGGCGGTCAGCGCGCCGATCCGGGGATCGGGCAGCAGGGAGAGTCCGTCTGCGCCTCCCTCGTCTTCGGCTCGCTCGGCTTGAGTGACGTCGCGCGCGAGCGCGAACGCATCGCGGAGCCAGTCGATCGATGCTTGGGCTGCGGCGAGCGCCTGCTCGCGGAGCCGGTCCAGGCGATCGGCTAGGGAACGGTAGATCGGGTGGTCGCCGTTGCTGCCCGCGAGGCGCTTCTTCAGGCGTTGCGCGATGCTGTCGACGATCTCCTCGACCGTCTTGCCGTCGACTGCTGCCAGGCCCGGGAGCTCGTCCTTGTCGAGCAGATCTCGGATGGTGTCGACGTCCGAGATTACGACCTCGTCGGCTGAAGTGACCCGCACATCGAGCACATGCGCGTGCACGAGCTCGAGCGTCTTCGCGCCGAGCCGCTGCCACAGCAGGTTCTCGCCGGCAGCAGCCGGCTTCATGTTCTCGTAGAGCTGGGCCATGAAGCGGTACGCGCTCTTGTGCTGGTTGAGTCGCGCGTCGGGGGCGAGAGTCTCCCAGATGCCCTCGAGCATCAGGTACGACGCTGCGAACTCGTCGCGGTCGGCGGGCTTCGGCATCCGCTGCTGTGCGTCGATCAGCGTGCGGCCGTCGGGGTTCTCGTGGTCGAGGCCGGCGAACCGGAGCATCGCGACGTGGAGCTGTTGCTCGAACGCCTCGAGCAGCGCGTCCTCGTCGATGTCGGGCCCGTCCTGGCCTGCCTGGGCCGGCTTCATCGCCTCGGCGAACTCGTCGCCGAGGCCCACGTAGTCGACGATCGTGCCGTAGCGCTTGTCCTTGCCGGTCTCTGGGTTTCGCCAAGTGCGATTCGCGCGAGTGATGGTCTGGAAGAGCGTGTGGCGCTTGAGCGGCTTGTCGAGGTACATGACGCCCTCGATCGGCGCGTTGAAGCCGGTGCCGAGCTTCGAGGTGCAGACGAGGAACTTCAGCGGGTCGCCGTAGGTGCGGAAGCGCGAGAGCACGCGCTCCTCGTCCTGCTCGGTCAGCTTGTACTGCAGCCATGCGCCGTCGTCGCCCTTGGCCTCCTCGACGGTCATCACCACCTCGACCTCGTCGCCGGTGCCGCGCTCCTCGAGCAGGCGCCGAAGCTCCTCGGTGTAGGCGACGCAGGCGGCGCGGTCGTAGACGACGATCTGGGCCTTCATGCCGGAGGGGTCGACGTGCGAGTAGAAGTGGTCGACGATGTCGGCGCACACCTGTCGGACCCGGTCGGGGTTGCCGAAGAAGGTGCTCACGCGCGAGGCGCGGCGCGCGAGCACGTCGGCGTCGGCCTCGTCGAGCCCCTCGGCGGTGCGGAGCGCGTCGAACGCTTCGTCGAGCGCTTCCTTGTCGAGTCGGAACTCGACCTTGCGGGGGCTGACGTGCAGCGGCACGGTCATGCCGTCGCGGATCGACTGGCCGGCGTCGTAGGAGTGGAGGACTCGGCCGTCGTCGAGCTCGTCGCCGAAGGTGCGGAAGGTGCTGCGGTTCAGCTCGGCGATCGGGGTGCCGGTGAAGCCGAACATCGAGGCGTTCGGCAGTGACGCGCGCATGGTGGTGCCGAGGTCGCCCTCTTGCGTGCGGTGGGCCTCGTCGGCCATGAGGACGATGTTGCTGCGCTCGTTGAGGACGCCGGCGCCGGCGAACTTCTGCACGGTGGCGAAGATCATGCCGCGCCGGTCCTGCTGCCCGAGCGCGCTGCGCAGCGCCGCGGCGCTCTGCGGCACGACCAGCCGCGGCATGCTCGCGGTGCGGAACTGATCCCACAGCTGCCGCACGAGCTGCAGCCGGTCGGCGACGAGCACGATCGTCGGGTTCTGCATCGCCGGGTCGCGCAGCAGCCGGGCGGCGGCGAACACCATCGCGAGCGTCTTGCCGGAGCCCTGCGTGTGGTAGATCAGGCCGCGGTTGCGCTCGGGGTCGAGGGCGCGCTCGGCGATGAGCTCGACCGCCTGGACCTGCGTGTAGCGGGCGACCAGCTTCACGAGCTCCGCCGAGGCGTTGTCCTGCGGTGTCTCGAAGAGGGTGAAGTCGCGCAGGAACGACAGCAGCCGCGCGGGGGAGAGCAGGTCGGAGGCGGCATCGAGCACGCCCTGCAGCGGGTAGGGCTCGTCGAAGTCTCCCCACGGGTTCCACGCCTCGACCGGGGCGCCGACGCCGGCGTAGTGCAGCTCCCGGCCGTCAGATGCGGCGACGAGGACGTTCGGCACGAAGAACTCCGGCCAGCCCGGCTGGTAATCGCGGACGAGCTCGGTGGCGCCGTTGGCCCAGGTGATCTGGTGCTTCACCGGCGACTTCAGCTCGACGACCGCCAGCGGCAGGCCGTTCACCCACAGCACGAGGTCGAAGCGAGCCATGTGCCCCGGCACGCCGAAGGACACCTCGTCGGAGACGATGAGGCTGTTCGCGGCCGGGTCGTCGAAGTCGATCAGCCGGACGGGCACGTCGTGCGGGGCACCCAGGAAGCGCACCGACTGCCCGCCGCGGAGCCACTCAGCCATGTCGCGATTCGCGACGACCAGGCCCGCCCCGCGCGCCGACAGCAGCGCCGCACGCAGGGGCCGCAGGACCTCCTCGGCGCGCTCGGGCGCCTCTGCGACGAGCGGGTTCAGGCGCTCGAGCGCGCTCGTTAGCTCGCGCTCGATGAAGGGCGACTCGAGCTCGCGCTCGAGGCGGTGTCCGGGGGTGTGCGTCCAGCCGGCCGCCACGAGGGCGGCAATCAGGGGCTGCTGCACGCTCAGGTGCTCGCCGAGCCCGGTCATGTGGCGCTCGTCTCGTCGTCGTCGAGTACCCAGACCTGGCGGAGCGGAATCTGCTCCTTGGTGGCCGCTGGCAGATGCTCGTACGTCTCGAACAACTTCTCGAGCAGCGCTTCAGCGTCCCACACCCGTAGCCAGGTGAGCTTCTTGAACTCCAGGGCGGCGGGCCTGGTGAGTCCGCCCCAGGCGACCAGCAGCCCTTGCTGGGCCTGGTGCTGCATCCACGCGGAGTGGAGGCCGCGAACGACTGAGGTGCCGATCGGTGAGGGCTCCGATTTCACCTCGACGACGATCCGTGAGTCGAGTCCGAGAGGTCCTCGGCCAGCCAGGATGTCGACGCCGCCGTCCGGGCCTGGCGGGGACACCTCGCAGTGGTAGCCGAGGACGGTGAGGATGTCCGCGACCAGCCTGGTGAGCCGGTGCTCACGGAACGTCACCGCGACATGCGAGCGCACTCGGTCACGAATCGTCTCGAGCGTTGGCACAAGCTCCGGGTCGGTGACGTCTGTTGAGTCGTCGCCGTTGGATCGCGTTGGCGCGGGCTCCGTGGGCGCCTCTGCGCCCAGGCCCGGATCGCTGCCGGTCTGAGCGAGCGCTTCCAGCCGCTCGGCGGCATTGTTGCGTGAGGGGCTAAAGACGGTCAGGTAGGCGCCGAGGATCAGTAGGAGGTCTTCGTTGATCGCGGCCCGGGCCACAGGTTCGCCGAGCCAC
Organism: Agrococcus pavilionensis RW1; assembly: GCF_000400485.1. Lineage (GTDB taxonomy): Bacteria > Actinomycetota > Actinomycetes > Actinomycetales > Microbacteriaceae > Agrococcus > Agrococcus pavilionensis. The sequence goes on along the minus strand of NZ_ASHR01000049.1, from coordinate 10,585 downwards.
TCGACTGGGCGGAGATGACGCCTCGTCGGCTCCGGCTCGGTCGGGTCGAACGCGTAGTCGCCGGTAACCCGGCCGAACTGGATGTACCCGGGTTTGGTCTTGAGGGGCAGCAGCATCAGGTCGCCTGGCTGGATCAGGCCGCGGAACGCCCACAGCTGGCCGGTGAAGTTGCCGAGCTGCTTCGCCGTCATGTCCGGCCAGATCGACTCCAGCCTTGCCCGCACGTCTTCGCGCGATTGGCACGTCGTCAGGTCGCCGGTGTCGGCCCATCCAACTGTCACGCGACCTCGCTCGAGGTTGTATTGCTCGTTTTCGCCGTGCTTGCCGGCACGCACGACCCATGCGGTCACGCTGCCACCTCCATCACTTCGTCGTAGGAGTCGGGGATCGCGTGCTCGCCGGAGAGGAGAGCAGAGAGCATCTTGGAGCGGAGGGAGCGGAGTGAGTCGCTCATGGCGGATGCCTTCGATTCGGCGTCCCGCATTGCAGCCCACGCTCCCGCAATGACCGGGCGCTGGCTGCTGGGAGGAAGCGGCACTGGCACGCCCGCCAGGATGCTGCGGTTGAGGTTCAGCATCGTTGCGCCAACTGCGTTGGACTCGAGCCACTTGCCGGTGGCCGGGGAAGACAGGATGGGCTCGAGCCAGGACGAGTCAGTTGGGTCTGAAGGGCGCAGAAGGAAGCACCCCGTGCCGCACAGGCTGCCCGCGGCAGCGCGGTCGACGAGGGCGAACCGGGTGACATCGCCCCGGCGCGACCAGAGGATGTCACCAGCTTCGGTCGAGTGTCGCGACAGGCGCTCGGCGTCCGCAGCGGAGACCCGGGCGGCGCCGTCAAGGTCGATCCGGTTGTCGCGCATGTCGGCCGGCATGATGACCGCGACGGGCCCGTCAGGAACGTAATCGCTTTGGTGCAGCTGGCTGCCGAAGGGCCCCGTGCGGATCGCATCGTCGCGCAGGAGGGCATCTTGCAGAGTGCCCGTCGCCCACCCCTCGTTGACCGAGCGAGCGATCAGCCCAGACCCGAACTCGCACATCGCGCGACCCGCGGCCGCGACGCTCGCCTCGGCCTTCTCGATCGCATCGTCGACCGCGCCGATCAGGTCGACGATGCGGCGCTGCTCGACGAGGGGCGGCAGGGCGACCGGGAGGCCAAGGAACTCCTGCTCCTTGAGGCGCCGGCGCCCCGTTGAGCCAGACGAGAGCTCGCTCGCTTTCGCCCAGAACTGCGGCGAGGTGACCATGAGCTCGAGGAAAGATACGTCGGCCGCGTGATCGTCGATGAGCTCGAACGCCGGGAAGTCGTTGCTAACAAGCGTGCCGTCCAGAGCGTCAGGCACAAGACCGAACGCTCCGCGCGACGCCCACATGCGGTTGTAGACGATGGTGCCTGACCGCAGCTGATGCAGCGACGAGGCCCTTACCTCAGCCGCCGGCACAGCGTCCCGGCGGTACACGCCCTTGCCCTCGAGCCGGACGCCTGCGTAGTCCACGGATTCCAGGGAGCCCACCGTCACAGAGTTCCGGTGCTGACGAAGCACGCGCGCGAGCGGTGCCTGCTCCCACCCCTCACGCATCGAAACCTGCCGCGGCGAGCTTGGCGTCGAGGGTGCGCTCTGCTTCGCGGAGTGCGGCGCGCGCGTCACGGTACGCGGCTAGTGCCGCTTCGACGTCGACCTCAGCGTGCTCGGCGACGGCGAGGTAGCGGCCGATGTTGAGGTCGTAGCCGTTGGCGGCGATCTCCTCGTGATCGACGAGCCGGAGGTGTAGTCCGCCTTCGCCGTCGATGTCCTCGCCGCGCGCGTACGCCGCGTGGATGGCGTCGACGTCGGCGTCGTCCATCGTGTTCTGATTCTTGCCCGGCTTGAAGCGCGCGGAGGCGTCGATGAAGAGCACCTTGCCCTGGCGCTCGACGGGCTTGCGCCTGCGGAGGATGAGGATCGCGACGGGGATGGAGGTCGAGTAGAAGAGGTTCGTCGGGAGCCCGATGACTGCCTCGATGACGTCCTGCTCGGCGATCAGGCACTTGCGGATCGCGCCCTCCTTGCCGCCACGGAAGAGCACGCCGTGCGGCATGACCACGCCGACGCGGCCGGTCTCGGGGGTCATGGTCGCGGCCATGTGCTGAATCCACGCGTAGTCGCCGTTCTTCGCGGGCGGCAGGCCGCAGGAGCTGCGCCCATAGGGGTCGTTCGTCCACTCGGCGGCGCCCCAGTTCTGCAGGCTGAAGGGAGGATTGGCGATGACGACGTCGAACGTGTCGAGCTTGCCGCGCGTGACGTGCTTCGGGTCGCGGAGCGTATCGCCGCGGCGGACGTCGAAGTCGCGGAGCCCGTGCAGGTAGAGGTTCATCTTGGCGATCGCGCTCGTGGTGAGGTTGATCTCCTGGCCGTGCAGCTTGAGCGTGCGCGCGTCGCCACCGGCGGCAGTGACGGCGTTGACGGTTTCGACGAGCATGCCGGCGGAGCCGCACGAAGGGTCGATGACCGTGTCGCCGGGCTTCGGCTCGAGCAGCTTGACGAGCAGGTGCACGACGTGGCGGGGCGTGAAGAACTCGCCGGCCTTCTTGCCGCTGGCCTCGGCGAACTCGCGCAGCAGGTACTCGTAGGCGGCGCCGAGCATGTCGCCCTCGACGTGGTCCGGATCGAGCTTGACCGGGTGGAAGGTGTCGAGCAGGGTCGCGAGGGCGTTCTCAGGCAGGCGGTCCTTGTTGCCCCAGTTCACGTCGCCGAAGACGCCAGCGAGCTCGGGGTTCGCGAGCTCGATCCGCTGCAGGGTGTGGCCGAGCTTCGCGCCGATGTTGAACGTCGTGCCGTAGACGTCGTCCCAGTGGCAGCCATCCGGGATCGCGAAGGGCTGGTAGTCCGCCTCGATCTCATCGGTCAGGTCGTCGCCGAAGTCGGCGAGGGCCTCCGCGTGCCGGTAGTCCCAGTTGTCGCTGATCCACTTGAAGAACATGACGGGGAAGACGTACGCCTTGAAGTCACCAGGGTCGACCGGGCCGCGCAGCGCGTTCGCCGCCGCCCAGAGAGTCGACTCGAGCTGCTGCTGGGTCAGTCGCTTCGAGGATACGGAGTCCAGCGTCATTGCGTCCTTACTGGTCGATCATTGTGAGGTCTCTTGGTCATTCTGGCCTGTCGCGCGGAACCCAGTCGATCCATGGTCGCTGGCGGGATCTTGACCGTTTCGATTGCAGCTCGTCATGGCGGGTTCGAGCAGCCGTCCCAATCCGACGGCGCCTACTCCACGGGTCGGCTTCCGCGCTCAGCGACGCCGGCCCTGCCCTGGTAGACCGCCTCGGACCGTACGGATGCTGACCTGAGAGCTCGTCGGATACCCCGAGCTTAGAACCGGTCGAGGTGTCTCTCTCGGCACCTCGGCGGGGAGGGTGACGACTGTGACGGTGATACCGACTGGGCCAAAGTCCATGAAGCCCGCCTTGCAAGCTCGAGCGGTCCTGGGAACCGAGTGCGAGTAGACCCTGCCGGTCTTCAGATTCACGCGCGTGCGGATGCCGCAGCGAGCGCAATCCCAAGGCATTGAGGTTTCGAAGAGGGGATCATACGCGACCATGCCAGAAGCCGCGCAGCGAGAGTCTTGACCACCATGCGACTCGACTCGACGATCGCTGTCGAGCCGGACCGGTTGTCCGCATCTATCGCATAAGCGTGTTAGCCACGCGTCATCCCGCACCATTGCAGGTCCCCTCGTCTTGGTCTTCCTCGAGACCTTACGTCAAGGCGCCCACGCCGTTCGCTCGTGACGCGAAGCTGGTGCGCTCGTGCGCCGGCGGAGGAACGACCTTTGATGTGGACGAGCGCGGCGGTGGCGTGGGCCTGCTCGGATGCAGCGGCGTCTACGAGATAGGGACCGGGGCGGGCAGCGACGATCCGCAACGAGCCGCTCCGACGTCGGACACTGCCGCTCCCGTGACCGGCAGCTAGTCGTGCACGTCGCCGAGCGGCCGGACGATGCAGCTGTGGCTGCGCGGAGTATCCGATGGATAGCGGGCTCGGCTGACGCGTTCGAGGACGCCGTATCCGCTGACGTTGGCTAGCGGCGCATGGGGCCCTGCGGGGAAATCCGGATGAGGCTCGAACCCGCATCCTGCTCCACGTCAATGAGCGGCTCGATCCATTGAGCTACCAGGAGAGCTTGACGTCCAAGTTACCCGTCGCTGGCGGGGTCGAGCAGCATGCTCGTTATGGGAGCGAAAGGCCCGCTGGGGGGCGTTTACAGCTCTGCCGCGCACAAGCGTCCCTGTGTCGAGTTCGGGACGCGAACCTCAGGGAAGCATCAGTCATGAAGCGCTTTCAGCGCGAACGGCTTCGTCTGTCGCGGTTCTCAAGCATCAGTGCAGATTCGAGTGTCGGGTACCGCGCCAAGCACCGCCCCGGTCGCGACCTCCCGAACCACAACGCTGAAGGTTACGCATTCTGGTGAGTAGACCTGCTCGGTGTAAGACTCCCGCTCGGGCCCAGTTGCAGAAGCGATGGTGTCATTCTCCTCGACTGTGATGGCGGGCACGTCGTTGTTCTCGTCGCGGCTCAGCGTCTTCTCAACCACGACGTCTGCCACGCTGCTGCGTACCCATACCCACGACGCGCCGCAATCGCTTCCGTGGCGCAATTCGACAGTCGCTACCAAGGAACCGTCCGATCGGCGTATGGCGCCGGTGAAGACTGTCGCGTAGTTCGCCTTGCATTCCGTGGTGGGGAAGACGCCGTCCAGGTCTTCGGCGGCGTCCCTTGCTGACGGCGCAGAGAAGGGCCACTGATCCCGTTCGCTGGCGATACCGAGGTAGCTGCCAGCCAGCCCCGACACGACCGCGACAACGACCGTGCCTGTCGCGGCTGCGGCAGCCTTCACCCACTTCCGGCGGTGTTTCTTAGCCATCATCAGCGGACCTTCCGATCGGCCTCGGAGCGATCCTAGAGCAACGCGGCGATCGCACCGCATGAAGCGTCCAACGATGGGCTGAGGCTCTCGCGAGGGGGTCTCTTGCACATGTGGACCGGCCGCTCGCGGCCCGCGCGGGTAAAGGGTACGGTCAAGAGTGCATAGCGTTGGCCCGCGTAAGTGGGCGTAACAGGGAGGGTTGTAGCGTGGATTTCCAGGCCATGAACAGGCGGAAATCCGGGGATCTTGCGCCGTGCATGGCACGCAGGGGGTCGGGGGTTCGAGTCCCCCCAGATCCACGATTGTGATGACGCGGGACATCGTTCATAGATGTTCCGCGTCATCGTTCATATCGGGGAGAAGCCCTGGCCATCGGCCGGGGCTTCTGTCGTTGTTGCGCCAGTAGGGGCGGTCGGGGTCGACGGTGTGGGTGGAGAGGACTTCGACGGTGGTCTGGTCGCTGACGGTGACGGTGGTCTCGTCGATGAGGATGAGCACGGGTGTGCGGGCGTGGTCGATGCCGATGCCCAGGTGGTGGAGTCGGCCGGCGCGGCGGAGGGTGAGCTTGCCGAAGCGGTCGACGCGGTCGTGGCGGATGCGCCAGGTGCCGCGGTCGCTGTTGTCGACGGGTGAGGCTTTGAACCGCCCCGGGATGTCCGGACACTTCGTTCTGTGTCTTCACCCGGTCGGGAGGAGACGGTTCCTCGAAGCGTAGTAGGCGGTCTCGATCTCGACCGGGGTGAGGTCGTGGATTGAGCCGTGGGAGCGCTCGTAGTTGAACCAGTGCACCCAGTGGAGGGTCTCGAGCTCGACGTGCTCGACGTCTCGCCAGGGGCCTTCCGGGCGGATGAGCTCGGTCTTGTAGGCGCCGATCTGCGACTCGGCCAGCGCGTTGTCGTAGGCGTCGCCCACGGAACCCACGGAGCCGTCGACGCCGGCGTCGATGAGCCGCTGGGTGAAGGCGAACGACGTGTATTGACTGCCGGCATCGGTGTGATGGACGAGCCCGGTCAGGTCGGTCACGCCGGCCTGCTTGCGAGTCCAGACGGCGTGCTCGAGGGTGTCGAGGACGAGTTCGGTGGTCATGCTGGTGGCGCAGCGCCAGCCGACGATCAGGCGCGAGAACACGTCGAAGATGAACGCGACGGAGACCGTCCCGGACCAGGTCGCAACGTACGTGAAGTCGGCCACCCAGAGCCGGTTCGGGGCGGCCGCGGTGAAGTCGCGATCGACCAGATCGGCCGCGCGGGCCGCCTCGGGGTCGGCGATGGTGGTCCGGACTCGCTTGCCCCGCAGCGCCCCTTGCCAACCGTTTCGTGCCATCAGCCGCTCGATCGTGCAGCGGGCGACGTCGTGCCCGTGGCGGCGCAGATGCAGCCACATCTTCCGCGCGCCGTAGCGGGCGACGAAGCGCTGCTGCCGGGCTTCGGTGATCAGCGCCTCGATCTCCGCATCCCGCAGCGCCCGCTTCGACGGAGGCCGCTTGCGGGCGTCGTAATACGTCGACGGGGCGATCGCGGCGCCGTGCTGGCTCAGCACGCGGCAGATCGGCTCGACCCCGAACACGTCACGGTGCTCGTCGATGAACGCGGTCAATACTTCGGTGGGCGGTCGAGCTCCGCCGCGAAGAAAGCCGACGCCGCCTTGAGGATCTCGTTCGCTCGCCGCAGCTCGGCGTTCTCCTTCTTCAGCTCTCGGATCTCGGTAAGCTCTTGCGTCGTCTTGCCCGGTCGGGCGCCACCGTCGACCTTGGCCTGCCGCACCCACTTGCGGAGCGTCTCCGGCGACCCGATGCCGAACTTCGCAGCGATCGTGCGGATCGCCTCGAACTCACTCGGATACCGGCCCTCGGCGATCGACTCAGCGACCGCCCGGACAGCGCGCTCACGCAGCTCGCGCGGGTACTTGCTTGGACGTGCCATGACCTCATCCTCCAACTAATGAAGTCTCCGGACATCCCGGGGCGGTTCACTTTGCCGTTCGTCTGGGGCCGGTACGGGCGCGTGCGCCGGTGCTTGATGCCCTCCCCGAGCGCGGCCTTGAACGCGTGGGAGCGGTAGCAGGAGCCGTTGTCGGTCATCACCGCCGTGACCTGGATACCGAGGGAGGCGTAGAACGCTCTCGCGCGCTCCCAGAACCGGGCCGCGGTGTCCTTCTTCTCGTCGTCGAGGATCTCGGAGTAGGCGACCCGGGTGTGGTCGTCGACCGCGTGGTGCACGTAGGCGTAGCCGAGGCCCTGCTTCTTGTTGTTGCGGCTGCCGGCCGTGCGGCCGAGCTTGCGGTGGCCGCCGCCGTCGGGGATGCGGCCCTGCTTCTTGATGTCGACATGCACCAGCTCGGCCGGTCGCGACATCTCGTAGCGGACCGGCTTGGGCTTGCGCGCGGGCAGGCCGGTCGCCTGATCGAGGTCCCGCAGCCGCGGCATCTTGAACCGGGCCAGCACCCGCCCGACGGTGGATCGGGCGATGCCCAGGTGGTAGCCGATCCGGTGCGGTCCCCAGCGGCGGTTGAAGCGCAGCGCGATGATCCGGCGCTCCAGCCTCGTCGGGACCCGGTTCGGCGACGAGTGGGGGCGCGAGGAGCGGTCGGTCATCGGCTCGCCGGCGCGGTAGCGGCAGGCCCACTTCTGGACCGTCCCGTAGGCGCACTGGAAGCGATCAGCGACCCGCTGGATCGGCCAGCCCTCGTCGACGACCAGCTGCGCGAGCTTGAGCCTGCCGAGCTCGGTGAACGAAGCGTTAGCGTGAGTCATGAAGGTCTCCGTGTGTGGAAGTGAGTGTGGTTACCCACATCCTCCACGGAGGCCTTCCCTCAGTTCACGCCCTCACAACCTCCCGAGGAAGAACAGCTAGCTGTCCTTCCTCGAAGCGGTAGGTAACGTTCGCATCTCGTACCTCCAGTCGCGGTGAGGGACAGGTACGCACGACCGCTACCACACCAATAGGGGCGCACCGGTTTGTCGGACGCCGACTGTAGCGTTGTCTGGGTTCAGACACCCGGCCATGGAGCGCACTGTGTTCAACTCGAAGTTGCGGAAGCGCGCCGTCGAGGGCTTCAACGAAGCCGTCGAGCGGTATGCCGCTTCGACCGGCAAGTTCGAGACCGCAGTAGAGGGTCTCTACGACTTGCGCGTGGAGGCGGCGCAGCAGGTGCGGGTCGTCACTGGTCACATCAACGCCCTCGCGAACGTTCCCCGCGAGTTTGCGGTGTCGCTTGAGAGGACCGCGACGGAGATCCGCTCGTTCGAGGGCAAGCGGAACGAGATCAAGAAGGCCGAGAATCAGGCAAAGCGCAACGCCAACGGCTCCGCGGCGGGGGCGTCCCTGAGCGCGCTGGGTGTAGCAGTGGCAACGATGGGGCCTACCGCGGCAATGGGCGTCGCGACGACCTTCGGGGTGGCGTCAACGGGCACAGCGGTCGCAAGCCTCTCCGGTGCAGCAGCGACGAACGCGGCCCTCGCTTGGCTCGGTGGCGGCGCGCTCGCCACTGGCGGCGGCGGTATGGCGGCAGGCAGCGTGCTTCTTGCCGCGGCTGGGCCCGTCGGCTGGACCATCGCGGGAGCAGCTGCGCTGATTTCGGTCGGCGTCGGGACGGCCGCCACGGTGAAGAACAAGAAGGCGGCCGAGGATGCGAACAAGGAGCGACTTGAAGTTGAGGCCGCAATTCGGCGCTTCGATCGCACTGGTGCCGAAATCGACGCGCTGCGGCAAGTGACCGCAACCCAGGTCGCGCAAGTATCCGGGTTGAGCCGTCGAGTTCCCATTTCGGACTACGGGTCCTTCACCGACGGCGAGAAGCAGCTGGCGGCGGCGCTGGTCAACGCGAACCTCACCCTCGCGCAACTGATCAATAAGGAGATCGCTGTTGACGCCGAAGGATAGCGATACTGAAAACGCGGTCGCGCAGGGCATCGCCGGGCAGGTCAACTACCTGGAAGCAACGCGGCTGGCGGAGTTCGTGTCTAACTTGGAGCGGATACTCGTTAGCGAGACTGAGGGGCTGGCTACAGTTGCCTCGCGAGAGGCCCGAGCGCTCCTCGAACTCGACCTCGCACGAATAAGCGTCCAGGGAATCATCGAGACTAACCGCGGTGGCACGATAGGTCTCCACGGTTTCATTGCGGAGTATGCGGAAGCAGGGGTCGCAAACGCTGAACGCGCGATAGAAGGTATCCGCCCACTGACCCGCGTGCTCGCCGACAACGGGCGCGCCGATCTAAGTTCCTGGGGCACCCCGGTCCAGATGAAGTTTTACGCGAACCCGCAGAACGAAGTCCTGCAGTCGGTGCACTACCGGGACATGAAAATGATGTTCCCGAAGGATCACTTCGAGGTCTTCGACCGAATCATGCGCGGACAGACCCGCGTCGAGTTTGATGGCTCGGCGTTGTCCGCGAAGAAGGTCGATGCAATCCGCGAGTTCATTGAACAGGAAAGTGCCGCACGCGGGGAGCCGTACTCCAGCTGGATGAGGCCCTCGAAGCTGGCCTACGCCGAAGTCCAACGGGGTGCGATCAGCGAAACGCTGGAAGAGAAGTCCGCCGACCTGCGGCAGAGGGCGGAGGAGCAGCGCCAGCAGATCAAGGATGACTCTGCATCGAAGCGGGCAAGCGCAGCCCAGCAGGCCGCGCCGTCCTGGGGCGAAGCGGCAAAGGTCGCCGGCACGGCGGTAGCAGTACAGGGCACGCTCGCGTTCTGTGCATACGTCTATCGCCGACACCGCGAGGGGACCAGGATCTGGGAGTTCGACAGAAATGACTGGCGTGAGGGAGGCGTCCAGACTTCGAAGGGCAGCCTCAGGGGCGGCCTCACTGGCCTCGCCATCTACGGGCTGACGCAGGTCTGCCGGATGGGCGCGCCTGCGGCCGCCGCGGTTGCTTCGGGAGCCATCGGGCTCGCGACTGCTGTGGCGAACCATCGTGCAGGGAAGCTCGACGACGATGAGTTCACCGACGTGGCGTTCTTCAACGCGATCGAGGCGACCGGCGCTGCGGTAGGCGCGGGCCTCGGCCAGATGATCATCCCGATCCCAATCGTCGGTGCTGTCGTCGGTTCCATCGCTGCGAGCATGGTCCTCGCTCAGGGCAAGAAGTTCCTGAACGAAGCCGAGAACGCAGCGATCGAGGCGCGCGCCGCAGAGATCAAGGAGTACGTGGGTGGCCTCGAGGCCGAACTTCAGGCCGAGTACGTCCGGATCATCGCGGCGCACGACTACTATCGCGATCTTCAGAGCCGTGCCTTTGATGTCACCGCGAATGTCGAACTCCAACTCCTCGGCACGGTCGAATTCGCCCGTTCGACCGGCGTGGCTGAGGAGCAGATTCTCCACTCCATCGAGGAAGCGGATGCTTACTTCCTCAGTGCCCCCGGGGCTGACACAGTGCGTTCCACGCCGGAGGTCGAAATTCCGCAGTAGGGCAAGCCCGCGGATCTGGAGGTCGGCACCCGTGCGTGCGCGCCGGCCTTGCCGCCCTCGACAGCAGGCCCGGCTGCGGCGCGAGCGGCAGTCCGTAGAGCCCGACGGAGACCACCGCCGCGAGAATCGCCCCGCCGGTAGCGAGGGTGGAGATGACTCGGCGGGGTCGCGGGTGCTGAAGCGAATCGTGGGCGCTGAAGGCTCCGTAACAACCAACGCGTGGTGGGTCGACGAAGGCGGACCCGACGGCTTCTATCTCTCGGACCGAGCGG
>NZ_ASHR01000048.1 GCF_000400485.1 Agrococcus pavilionensis RW1 | reverse complement strand
GTGCGCACCTGGGCCGGGTTCGCGTACGTGTCGTTCGTGATCGACTGCTTCTCACGCGCGATCGTCGGCTGGCAGGCCGCGACCACGAAGACGACGCCGTTGGTGACCACGGCGCTGCGGATGGGCCTGTGGCGGCGCGACCGAGCCGGCCGCCCGGCGCTCGACGGACTGGTCCATCACAGCGATGCCGGGTCTCAATTCACGTCCGTGAGCTTCGCCGAGACGCTCGCCCTGGAGGGCATCGCTGCGTCGATCGGCTCGATCGGCGACGCGTATGACAATGCCCTCGCCGAGTCGACGATCGGGCTGTTCAAGACCGAAGCGATTCGCGACGACTCACCCTTCCGGACCGGTCCGCTCAAGCAGCTGGAGGACGTCGAATGGGTCACCGCTGAATGGGTCGACTGGTACAACGCCAGGCGCCTGCATTCCACCCTCGGCGACGTCCCTCCCGAGGAGTTCGAGGCCGCGTACTACGCTGACCTCGAAACGCCATCACACCCGGTGCTGGCACCCGCATAGGAGCGGCAGAGAACCGGGGACGGTTCACAGCCGACGAGCGCAGTGCTCGTCGTGTGGGGGATGTCACGCGGGGGCCGTCCTGGAGGTCGAGTCTGGGGTGCGGTGGCGCGCGTCGATCCTGGGGGCGATCGTGACCAGCGCCGGTTCCGATGAAAGCACGGACCGGGCGTCAGGAGCAACGACGCGCGGAGCGGCTCTCTCGCGCGCTCCAGCTATCAAATATAACGGAACGGTAACGGCCTGGCAAGAGGTCAGACATCCCCGACGGGCAGCGGCGCCAGGAGCTCGAGGAGCTCGGCGGCCATCTGCGGGTGCGCCGCGAGCAGGAACCGCGAGCCCGGCGCCTCACCCTGCCAGCCGTGCAGCGAGCCGCCGGCCTCCTCGACGAGGAGCGCCCCGGCCGCGAAGTCCCACGGCTGCAGGCCGATCTCGTAGTAGGCGTTGAGCCGGCCGGAGGCGACGTTCGCGAGGTCGAGCGCGGCCGCCCCGATGCGGCGGATGTCGCGCACGGAGCCGATGAGCTCCTGCACGATCGCGGCCTGCCGCTGCCTGCGGCCCGCGTCGTACCCGAACCCCGTGCCGACGAGCGCGGTCGCCGCCGGGACGGCATCCGCCACCCTGATCGGCCGGCCGTCGAGGGTCGCTCCCCCGCCGCGCGTCGCCTCGAAGCGCTCGCTCGTCGCGGCGTTGACGACGACGCCCGAGAGCGGCTGCCACGTGCTCGGGTCGGGCTCGCCCTCGACGAGGCCGATCGAGACGGCGTACGCGGGGATGTCGTAGAGGTAGTTGACGGTGCCGTCGATCGGGTCGATCACCCACGTGAGGCCCGAGGTGCCCGGGATGCTCGTGCCCTCCTCGCCGAGGATGCCGTCGTCGGGACGCGCGGTGCGGAGGCGCTCGACGACGAGCCGCTCGACCTCGCGGTCGGCCTCGGTGACGATGTCGACGAGGCTCGACTTGCTCGCGGCGACCGCGACGCCGACGCGGCGGCGGGCCCTCGCGAGCTCGGCCGCCTCGACGGCGATGCTGACGTTGAGGTCGTGGAGCTCGCGCATGCCTCCACGGTAGCGATCGCGCCCGGGCGCCCAGCGGGGCGGGGCCGCGCCTGTGGGTGTTGTAAGGTGGACGACGGCCCGCGCGGCCTCGGCGAGTTACCCAAGCGGCCAAAGGGATCTGACTGTAAATCAGCTGGCAATGCCTTCGGGGGTTCGAATCCCTCACTCGCCACCCTCCGGAAGCCCCGCCCTCGCGGCGGGGCTTCCGCCGTCTCCGCCGCGCTCCCTCGGCGCAGAGTCCCGGCACTCTGCTGCTGAGCGCGTCCCGGGGCGCGGAGTTCCGGCACTCTGCGCCGCCGCACGGGACGGGCACGGTGCGACCGGCCTAGGATCAGGGCATGGCAGATTCCTCGTTCGATGTGGTCAGCAAGGTCGACAAGATGGAGGCCGAGAACGCCGTCAACCAGGCGCGCAAGGAGGTCGAGCAGCGCTACGACTTCAAGGGCGTCGGCGCCGACGTCGCGTGGAGCGGCGAGAAGCTGCTGCTCAAGGCGTCGAGCGAGGAGCGCGTGAAGGCCGTGCTCGACGTCGTGCAGTCGAAGTTCATCAAGCGCGGCATCGACCTCAAGATGCTCGACCAGGGCGACCCCTACCCCTCGGGGAAGGAGTTCCGCATCGAGATCTCGCTCAAGGACGGCATCTCGAGCGAGAACGCGAAGAAGGTCACGAAGCTCATCCGCGACGAGGGCCCCAAGAGCGTCAAGGCGCAGATCCAGGGCGACGAGGTGCGCGTCACCTCGAAGAGCCGCGACGACCTGCAGGAGACGATCCGGCTGCTCAAGGGCGGCGACTTCGACATCGACCTGCAGTTCGTCAACTTCCGCTGATCGCCCCGACTCCCCCGTCCCCGTGGAGCTGACGCTCGCGCAGGCGTTCGGCACGCTCTACCTCGTCGTCGACATCCTCCTGCGCATCGTCGCGCTCTTCGTCGTGCCGTACAACCGGCGACCGTCGTCGGCGATCGCGTGGCTGCTCGTCATCCAGCTGCAGCCGATCGTCGGCTGGATCGTCTTCGGCGTCCTCGGCAACACGCGCCTGCCGCGCGCGCGCCGCGAGAAGATGTCGGCGATCCAGGAGCTCATCCGCGAGAGCACGCTCTCGATCGACGACGCGCCCGCCGCGCGCGAGCGACCGTCGTGGCTCGGCGGGGTGCTCGAGCTCAACCGCGCCCTCTCGTCGATGCCGCACGTCGGTCCGACGCAAGGCGTCGTGTGGGGCGAGTTCGACGCGCAGCTCGAAGCGATGGCCCGGCGCATCGACGAGGCGGAGCACTGGGTGCACGTCGAGTTCTACCTCATCGTCGCGAGCGAGCGCACCGAGGTCTTCTTCGCGGCGCTCGAGCGCGCCGCCGCTCGCGGCGTGACCGTGCGCGTGCTCGTCGACCACCTCACGAGCGCGCGCTACCCGCGCCGCAAGGAGACGATCGCCCGGCTCGAGGCGATGGGTGCCGAGTGGCGCGACATGCTGCCGCTCAAGCCGTGGCGCGCGCAGTGGCAGCGGCCCGACCTCCGCAACCACCGCAAGCTCGTCGTGATCGACGGCTCGGTCGGCTTCACCGGCTCGCTCAACCTCGTCGACCCCTCCTACTTGTGGCGGAAGAACATCCGCCGCGGCCTGCAGTGGCGCGACTCGTGGATCGAGCTCACGGGCCAGCCGGTGCGAGCGCTCGACGTGCTCTTCTGGTCGGACTGGTGGGCCGAGTCGAACGAGCTCGTCGAGCTCGCGACGCACGGCTCCGAGCACCAGGGCGACCTCAACGCATCCGTCATCCCCTCCGGTCCCGGCTTCGAGGGCGAGATCAACCTGCGCATCTTCCTCGAGCTCGTGCACGCGGCCGAGGAGCGCATCACGATCGTGAGCCCCTACTTCGTGCCCGACGAGGCGATGCGCTACGCCATCACGTCGGCCGCGATCCGCGGCGTCGACGTCGAGCTGTTCGCGAGCGAGATCGGCGACCAGTTCTGGACCCACCACGCGCAGCGCTCGTACTACGAGGAGCTGCTGCGGGCGGGGGTGCGCATCACGCTCTTCGCGAAGCCGACCGTGCTGCACTCGAAGTTCATGACCTTCGACGACAAGGTCTCGATCATCGGCTCGTCGAACATCGACATGCGCTCGTTCGGCCTCAACTTCGAGGTGTCGATGCTCATCGAGGGCGAGTCGATGGTGAAGCAGCTGCAGGGCACCGCGGAGGGGTACCGGCTGCAGTCGTCGGAGCTCACGCTCGAGACGTGGCTCGCGCGCCCGCGCGTGACGCAGCTGTTCGACAACGTCGCGCGGCTGACCTCGGCGCTGCAGTAGCGCCGCGGCTCACGAGAGCAGCATCGTGAGCGCGACCCCGATCGCGAACGCGATGACGACGAGCCGCAGCGCCCACGAGGGCACGCGGCGCGAGAGCCAGCCGCCCGCGATGCCGCCGGCGAGCGAGCCGACGAGCATGACGAGCACGACGCCCCAGTGGATGAGCGGCGAGAAGGCGAGGATGATCGCGCCCGTGCCGTTGACGACGGCCGCGAGCACGTTCTTGAGCGCGTTGTGGTGCTGGAGCGAGTCGTGGATGAGCAGCCCGAGCATCGCGAGCATCATGACGCCGACGCCCGCGCCGAAGTAGGCGCCGTAGATGCCGACGAGCAGGAGCGAGGCCCTCGTCGCCCAGCCGCCGGTCGAGGCGGTGTCGAAGCCGCTGTCGGGCGCGCGGCCGAGGCGCTTCGCGACCAGCGGCTGCGCGGCGAACAGGCCGGCCGCGCCGAGCACGAGCCACGGCACGATCGCGGTGAACGAGTCGGAGGGCGTCAGCAGCAGCAGCACCGCACCGATCGCGCCGCCGAGCGCGCCGAACGGCGCGTTGGAGAGGAAGCGGCGGCGCTGGTGCCGCAGCTCGGCGCGGTAGCTCCACGCGCCGCCGAGCGTGCCCATGAGCATGCCGATCGACGACGTCATGTTCGCCGCGAGCGGGCTCATGCCGGCGGCGAGCATCGCCGGGAAGGTGATGAGCGTGCCGCCGCCCGCCGCCGCGTTGATCGCGCCGCCGCCGATCGACGCGAGCGCGATCAGCGCCCAGCCGATCGGCTCCAAGTCAGCGCTCGTCGCGCGAGATCTTCACCATCTCGTCGCGCGGCACGACCTTGACGCGCGCGCGCCCGTGCGGCTCGCCGAGCGCCATCTCGTGCTGGTCGAGGCGGATCCAGCCGTCGATGTCGGTCCACTCGACGCCGCGCTCGGCGAGCAGCCGGGGCACGGCGTCCTGGTCGAACGGCTCGGGCGACCACCACGAGTTGGAATCGCCGAGCAGCTGCTCGATCGTCTCCTTCGCATCCGACTTCGTGTGGCCGATGAGGCCCACGGGGCCGCGCTTGATCCAGCCGGTCGCGTACATGCCCGGCAGGGGGCGGATGCCGTCCATCACCCGGCCGGCCTCGTTCGGAATGACGCCGCGACGTTCGTCGAACGGCACGCCCGGCAGCGGCGACGAGAAGTAGCCGACGGCGCGGTAGACCGCCTGCACCGGGAACTCCCGGAACTCGCCCGTGCCCTCGAGCCCATCCGGGGTCGGGCGCGTGCGCTCGACGCGGAGCGCCTCGACCCGCCCGTCGCCGAGCACCGCATCCGGCCGCGACCAGAAGTGCAGGTGCAGGCGGCGCGACGCCTGGCCGACCTCGCGCTGCCGCCACTGATCGAGCACGCGCGAGATCACGAGGATCTGCTTGTTCTGCTTCGCCGTCTCCTCGTCGGGGTCGACGCCGAAGTCCTCGTCGTGCACGATCATGTCGACGTCGCGCAGCTCGCCGAGCTCGCGCAGCTCGAGCGGCGTGAACTTCACCCCGAGCGGGCCACGGCGGCCGAAGACGTGCACGTCGGTGACGGGGGATGCCTCGAGGCCGGCGACGACGTTGCCGGGCACCTCGGTGGGCATGAGGTCCTCGGGGTGCTTCACGAGCATCCGGGCGACGTCGAGGGCGACGTTGCCGTTGCCGATGACGGCGATCTCCTTCGCCTCGAGCGGCCACTCGCGCGGCACGTCGGGGTGGCCGTCGTACCAGGAGACGAAGTCGGCGGCGCCGTAGGAGCCGGGCAGCTCGACGCCGGGGATGTCGAGCGGGGCGTCCTTCGTCGCGCCGGTCGCGAAGATGACGCCGTGGTAGAGCCGCTCGAGGTCGGCGACGGTGATGTCGTCGCCGAACCTCACGTTGCCGAACAGCCGCACGACGCCCGCCTCGAGCACCTCGCGGAGCGCCGAGATGATGCCCTTGATGCGCGGGTGGTCGGGGGCGACGCCGTAGCGCACGAGCCCGTACGGCGCGGGCAGCTGCTCGAACAGGTCGATGTAGACCTCGCCGCCCGCCTCGCGGACGGCCTTCTTCAGGATGTCGGCAGCGTAGATGCCGGCGGGACCGGCGCCGATCACGGCGATGCGGAGCGGTTCGCTCACTTCTCTCCTTGGGGTGAGGGCGGCCGCGCCGCCCGGGCTTCGGGTGCTCAGCGGGTGCGGGAGACGACCTTCTCGGCGAACGCCTCGAGGCCGCGCCGCACCGTGCCGGCGGGGAGCGGCTCGAGCGCCGCGAGCGCCTCGCGCTGCCAGCGCTCCGCCTCGGCCATCGTCTCGTCGACGACGTCGTGGGCGGCGAGCTCGGCGACCGCGGCGGCGAGGTCGGCTTCGTCGGCGGGATCCTGCAGGCGGGCGAGCAGCGCGGCCGCGGCGTCGTCGGTTCGACGGGCCAGCAGCAGCACCGGCAGCGTCTCGACCCCGGCGCGCACGTCGTTGCCCTGGTCCTTGCCGGTGCCGGGGTCGGCCGAGAGGTCGATGACGTCGTCGACGAGCTGGAAGGCGACGCCGATGCGCTCGCCGAACTCGCGGAGCGCCTCGCGGTGCGCGTCGTCGGCGCCGCTCACGAGCGCGCCGCACTCGGCGGCCGCGGCGATGAGCGAGCCGGTCTTGTCGGCGAGCACCTGCAGGTAGTGCGCGACGGGATCCGCGTCGCCGGGCCCGAGCGTCTCGTGCAGCTGCCCGAGGCACAGGCGCTCGAAGGTGCGCGCCTGCAGCTCGGCGACCTCGCGGCCGAGCGGGGCGGCCAGCATGCCGGCGCGCGCGAAGAGCAGGTCGCCGGCGAGGATCGCGACGGAGTTGCTCCACGCGACGTGCGCGGAGGGCACGCCGCGACGCGTCTCCGCCTCGTCCATCACGTCGTCGTGGTACAGGCTCGCGACGTGGGTGATCTCGATGAGCTCGGCCGCCGTGAGCACCTGGTCGTCGACGCCGCGCCCGAGGTGCGCGGTGAGCAGCAGCAGGAGCGGCCGGGCGCGCTTGCCGCCCGCCTCCAGGAGGTAGCGCGTCACCGCATCCGCCACGGAGTCGGCGACGTGCAGGTGGGCGAGGAGCCGCTCCTCGACCGTCTCGAGGCTCTGCTCGATGCGGTCGACGACGCGGCGGTCGGCGGGCGCGGCGAAGCGCGGCCCGCGGAGACCGAAGGTCTCGGGGATCGTCGGCATCAGTCGGCCTGCTCCTCCGGGCTCGCGTGGCGCGCGAGGCGCAGCGCGGCGGTCTGCTCGGTGGGCTTGCGGCCGCGGTGCAGCGCGACGACGCCGAGCGTGAGGTTGCGGTGCGCGACGCGCGTGAAGCCCGCGGTGCGGATCCACTGCGAGAGCGACTGCTGATCGGGCCAGGTCGAGATCGACTCGACGAGGTAGCGGTAGGCTTCGGGGTTGCTGCTCGCGAGCCGCGCCATGCCGGGCAGCGCCGTGCGCAGGTAGAGCTCGTAGCCCTTGCGCACGACGTCGACGGGCGGGTGCGAGAACTCGCACACGACGAGGCGCCCGCCGGGCTTCAGCACGCGGTGGAACTCGCTGAGCGCCGCGCGTGGCTGCTGCACGTTGCGCAGGCCGAACGAGATCGTGACGGCGTCGAAGGTGTCGCCGTCGAACGGCAGCTCGGTCGCGCTGCCGTGCACGAACTCGACGTCGGGGTGGCGGCGCCGGCCCTCCTCGAGCATCCCGTGGCTGATGTCGAGCGCGGTGACGAGCGCGCCGGCCTTCGCCATCGGGGCGGCCGAGGCCCCCGTGCCGGCGGCGACGTCGAGGATGCGCTCGCCCGCCTGCGGGCGCACGGCGCGCTGCATCTGGATGCGCCAGAGCTTGTCGTTGCCGGCCGAGAGCAGCGAGTTGAGCAGGTCGTATCGCTTGGCCGTCGCGTCGAACATGCCCGCGACCTCGTTGGGGTCCTTCTGCATGTCGGCTCGGCTCACACCCCCATCCTAGGCGCCGCGGGCTGGGGCCGAGTCGGGCGCCCGCGACGGCCGTCTAGGCTGGCGTGCATGCCCAGCCTGCACGTGCGCACCGAGCGCGCGGAGCCCGGCCGGCTGCTCGAGCACGCCGAGCCGCGCTGGCCGCTCGCGATCCGCCGCGGCGCCGACGGCATCGTCGGCCGGGGCGTCGCGATGCGGCTCGAGTTCCGGGGGCCCTCGCGCTTCACGGACGCGGCGGATGCGTGGCGCGACGTCGCGCGCGACGCGGTCGTCGACGACGCGGTCGCCGTCCCCGGCACGGGCCTCGTCGCGTTCGGCGCGTTCGCCTTCGACGACGCGTCGGCCGCGACGAGCGTGCTCATCGTGCCGAAGCTCGTGGTCGGCCGTCGCGGCGACGACGAGTGGGTGACCTGGATCGGCGACGAGGGCCGGCTGCACCCGACCGCGGTGGAGGAGGTGCGCGTCGAGCTCACCGACGGCGCGATCGACGCCGAGCGGTACCGCGCCGTCGTGACGGAGGCGACCGAGCGCATCCGTGCCGGCGAGGCCGAGAAGATCGTCGTCGCGCGTGATCGCGTCGGGCAGCTGCCGCCCGACGGCGACGTGCGCTCGGTCGCGGTCGGCCTCGTGCAGCGCTACCCGGACGCGGTGACCTACGCGGTCGACGGGCTCGTCGGCGCGAGCCCCGAGACGCTCATCGCCGCGCACCGCGGCCACTTCTTCTCGCGCGTGCTCGCGGGGACGGCCGCGCGCGGGGCGACGCCGTCGCGCGACGCCGAGATCGCCGAGGCGCTCGCCTCGGGCGACAAGGACCTGCGGGAGCACCGCTTCGCGGCGGACTCCGCGATGGCGGTGCTGCGCGAGCTCGCGCCGGACGCGCGCGCGTCGGAGCCGTTCCCGCTGCGGCTGCCGAACCTGTGGCACCTCGCGACCGACATCACGGGCACGCTCGGCGATCGCTCGACGCTCGACGTGCTCGCGCTGCTGCACCCGACGGCCGCGGTCGGCGGCACGCCGCGCGAGGCGTCGCTCGCGCTCATCCGCGAGCTCGAGGGCGTCGACCGGGGCCGCTACGCCGGGCCCGTCGGGTGGATCGACGGCGACGGCGGCGGCGAGTGGGTCATCGCGCTACGCGGCGCGGAGATCGCGGCCGACGGCGGCATCCGCGCGTTCGCGGGCGCGGGCATCGTCGCGGGCTCGGACCCCGAGGCGGAGCTCGCCGAGACCGGCGTGAAGCTGCGCCCCATCACCGACGCGCTCGCCGACCCGCTCCCCTGACTCGCGCCCGCCGCCGAGTGGCGCCTCCCGCATCTGAATGGCGCCTCCCGCGCCTGAATGGCGCCTCCCGCGCCCGAGTGGCGCCTCCCGCACCTGAGTGGCGCCTCCCGCACCTGAGTGGCGCCTCCCTTGCCTGAGTGGCGCTTCCGGACGGTGAGTGGCGACTTCCGCAAGCCGGGAGTCGCCCTCGACGCAGGCGCCACTCACCTGCCACAGGCGCCACTCGAGCGCGCGGTCAGCTCGCGGGGGTGCCACCCGCGCCGACGAGGCGGGCTCGCTCGGCGGCCACGTCGAAGTCGGCCGTCGGCCACTGCGGGTCGATGCGCTCGAGCGCCTCGAGCAGCAGCTCGCGCACCGCGAGCCGCGAGTACCACTTGCGATCGGCGGGCACGACGTGCCACGGCGCCTGCTCGGTGGCCGTGCGGGCGATCGCGATCTCGTACGCCTCCATGTAGGCATCCCAGTGCTCGCGCTCGTCGATGTCGCCCGGGTTGTACTTCCAGTGCTTGTCGGGCCGGTCGAGGCGCTCGAGCAGCCGCGTGCCCTGCTCCTCGAACGAGACGTGCAGCATCACCTTGATGAGCGAGATGCCGCGCTCGGCGATCCCCCGCTCGAACTCGACGATGCGGCCGTAGCGCTCCTCGATCACATCGGGCGCCGAGAGCCCGCGCACGCGGTGGATGAGCACGTCCTCGTAGTGCGAGCGGTCGAAGACGCCGATCATCCCCGGCGCCGGCAGCTCGCGCTCGATGCGCCACAGGAAGTCGTGCGAGCGCTCCTCCTCGGTGGGCGCCTTGAACGCCTTGATGCGCACGCCCTGCGGGTCGACCTGGCCGACGACGTGCCGCATGATGCCGCCCTTGCCGGACGTGTCCATCCCCTGCACCATGAGCAGCACCGCGCGCTCGCCGCCCGCGGTGCTCTCGGCGAAGAGCCGCTCCTGCAGCTCGGCGAGGCGCTCGGCGCCCGCCTCGAGCGCCCGCTGCCCCTCGGCCTTGCGGCCGTCGAAGCCGGGAGTGGATGCGGGGCTCACGCTCGCGAGGTCGACGGGACCGGTGATGCGCAGCGCGTCGGTGATCGCAGTCATGGCGGGAGACTAGCCCGGCGACGCTGGCGGCTCCTGGATGGGGACCGCCGCGGTGGGCGGCCGCTGATCGCGAGGCCGCACCCCGGGCGACACGGCGCGGCCGAGCCTGCCCGGCGGCGCCGCGTCGACCTTGTTCGAGATGAGCTTGCTGATCCACCCGAGCCGCGGGTCGGGGTCGACGAGCATCGTCTTGACGGCGAGCGTCGCCGGCAGCGCGAGCAGCGCGCCGACCGGTCCGAGCGCGAACGCCCACACGAGCAGCGACAGGAACGAGGTCGCGGGCGTCACGCCGACCGCGTCGCCCGCGACCTTCGGCTGCACGAGCGACTGCATGACGAAGTTGATGACGCTGAAGAGGATCGCGGTCAGCAGCGCGTTGAGCGGGCCGTTCGCGAGCAGCGCCATGAGCGTCGGCGGCACCGTGCCGATCACGAAGCCGATGTTCGGGATGTAGTTGGTCACGAACGCGAAGACGGCCCAGACGAGCGCGAGCGGCACCCCGAGCGCCGTGAGGGCGACGAGGTCGAGCGCCGAGACGACGAGGCCGAACAGCGTCGTGACGACCCAGTATCGCTGCACGCCGGCCGCGAAGCGGTCGACGCCGCGCACGAGGTCGGGGTTGGTGATCGCGATGCGCTGCATGCGGTCGGGCAGCCGCATCGAGTCCCACGCGAGGAAGAAGATGACGACGAAGAGGGTCGCGACGAAGCCGAGCACGACGCCCGCGTCCGAGGCGAGCGCGCCCACGGTGCTCGCGATCGCGCCGGGGCTGAAGGCGTTCCGCAGCTGCTGGAGCGCCTCGTCCTCCGAGACGCCGAGCGTCTCGAGCCACGCGAGCGTCTCGCGGTAGAGCCGGTTGAACTCGCTCGAGTAGCCGGGCAGCTCGGTCATGAGCGACTGCACCGACCAGTAGATCGACCACAGCAGCGCGACGAGGAAGCCGTAGACCGTCAGCATCGACGCGAGCGCGGCCACGAGCCTCGGCGCGCCGATGCGCAGCAGCCACTGCTGCAGCGGCATGACGGCGATCACGAGGTTGAGGCCGAGGAAGACGGGGGCGACGAAGGATGC
>NZ_ASHR01000047.1 GCF_000400485.1 Agrococcus pavilionensis RW1 | reverse complement strand
AGCGGCACCCCGAGCGCCGTGAGGGCGACGAGGTCGAGCGCCGAGACGACGAGGCCGAACAGCGTCGTGACGACCCAGTATCGCTGCACGCCGGCCGCGAAGCGGTCGACGCCGCGCACGAGGTCGGGGTTGGTGATCGCGATGCGCTGCATGCGGTCGGGCAGCCGCATCGAGTCCCACGCGAGGAAGAAGATGACGACGAAGAGGGTCGCGACGAAGCCGAGCACGACGCCCGCGTCCGAGGCGAGCGCGCCCACGGTGCTCGCGATCGCGCCGGGGCTGAAGGCGTTCCGCAGCTGCTGGAGCGCCTCGTCCTCCGAGACGCCGAGCGTCTCGAGCCACGCGAGCGTCTCGCGGTAGAGCCGGTTGAACTCGCTCGAGTAGCCGGGCAGCTCGGTCATGAGCGACTGCACCGACCAGTAGATCGACCACAGCAGCGCGACGAGGAAGCCGTAGACCGTCAGCATCGACGCGAGCGCGGCCACGAGCCTCGGCGCGCCGATGCGCAGCAGCCACTGCTGCAGCGGCATGACGGCGATCACGAGGTTGAGGCCGAGGAAGACGGGGGCGACGAAGGATGCGACCTGGTTGAGGGCGATGAGCACGGCGATGACCGCGATCACCGAGATCAGCACGATGAGCGTGCGCGGGAGCGCCCACCGCTCGCGCGGCGGCTCGGCCTGGACCACGGGCGCCGGCTGCTGCCGCCGCTGCCACGGCCAACGCATCAGCGGAGCGCCCGCTCGCCGTCGCGGGGCGCGGCCTGCCGACCGCGGAACGCGTCCATCCCCTCGTTGACGCCCAACGCATCCGCCACCAGGTCGCCGAGCGCGGTCGGCAGCGCCTTGATCGCCGGCACGAGGCGCACGAGCGGCGGCAGCGCGAGCAGCGTGCGGCGCGACTCGATCGCCGCGAGGATCTGCGTCGCGACGCGCGCTTGCGACAGGATCGGCAGCAGCGCCGGCACCTTCGTCGTGACGCCGTCGAACATGCCGGTGTCGATGTAGAACGGCGCGACCGTGAGGGTCGTGATGGGCGAGCGCTCCTTGCGCAGCTCGGCCCGCAGTGACTCCATGAAGCCGACCGCGGCGAACTTGCTCGCGGCGTAGTCGGTCTGGCCCGCGACGCCGATGAAGCCGGCGGCGCTCGCGACGGTGACGATGCGCCCGCGGCCCGCGTCGCGCATCGCGGGCAGGAAGGCGCGCGCGACGAGGATGGGGGCGATCGCGTTGACGCGCATGGTCAGCTCGATCTGCGCGACGCTCAGCGAGGCGAGCGGCTTGCCCGAGATGACGCCCGCGTTGTTGACGACGACGTCGACGGGGCCGAGCATGAGCGTCTCGGCGGCCGCGAGCTCGATCGCGTCGGCGTCGGTGAGGTCGACGACGACGGCGGTCGCTCGGCCGCCCTCCGCGTCGATCTCGGCGACCACGGCGCGCGCGGCCCGCTCGTCGCGATCCCACAGCACGACGTGGGCGCCCTTCCGCGCCGCGGCGAGGGCGACGAGCCGGCCGATGCCGCTGCCGCCGCCGGTGACGACGATCCGCGTCGAGCCGTCGATGACGGTGTCAGAGCCCTTGCGCATCCGCGCCCCCTTCCAGCACTGCCTCGATGATGCCCGGTCTCGGCTGCGACAGGGCCCTCCGAAGGCCGGCGCGGTCGACCACGCGCTCGAACGGCCACCCGTAGGCGGCCGCGAGGTGCTCGAGGTCGACGTCGTGCGGGGTGCGCTGCACGCGCGCGAAGTCGCCCGGGTCGGCGCTGCCGGCGACCTCGAGCAGCTCGAAGAGGCTGCCGCCGTTGTCGTTGCCGACGACGATCTGCAGCCGCGGGCGCTCCTCCCCCGGCGGCACGTGCAGGCCGCCGGCCTCGTGCAGCAGCGCGAGGTCGCCGATGAGCAGCCGCGTGATGCCGCCCGCGCTCTCGCGCTCGAGCCCGACGGCGATGCCGGATGCGGTGCTGACGGTGCCGTCGATGCCCGCGAGCCCGCGGTTGGCGTGGGCGCGCACCGCCTTGGGGCCGGCGACGAGGTCGAGCTCGCGGATGAGCCGCGAGGCGGCGACGACGAGCCGGTCGTGCGGCCACGTGCGGTCCCACACCTGGCTCACGAGCTCGCGGCGGGTGATGGGGGTGCGGCCCTCCGCGAGCTCCGCCCGCGCGTAGTCGGCGCGCGAGAGCTCGGAGTCGGGCGCCGCCTCGGCGTCGCGCGCGTCGGCGAGCGCGCGACCGGCCTGCAGCCAGCGCTCGACCCACGCGCGGTCGGCGTCGTCGGGCTCGGCGGGCTCGACCTCGATGCGGCCGGCGAGCACGCGCGTGACGCCCGTGCCGCGCACGTTGTCCTGCCCGGCGCGGCCGAGCACGACGACCTCGACGTCGGGCCGGCGGATGAGCCCGGTCACCGAGCGCGAGAGGGTCGGATGGCCGAGCACGACGACGCGGCGCACCTCGTCGGCGAGCTGCGGCACGACGTCGCGCCCGTGCGGCACGAGCAGCGGGCCGAAGCGCGCGCCGGAGGTCGGCTCGGCGAGCAGCGGGGCCGCGAGCGCCGCCGCGACGTCGACGGCCGCGGGGCCCGCGTCGGCGCCCGCGATCACGACCGTGCGGGGCGCGGGCAGGAGCGTCGCGCTCGGCATCGGCGGCCGCTCGACGCGGTCGACGCGGCGGTGCGGCATCGGCTCGCCGCCCGAGAGCGGCTCGCGGAAGGCGATGTTGAGCTGCACGGGGCCGGGCTCGGTGTGCTCGCCGTCGCGCCAGCCCAGCGCGGCACGCACGGCACCCACGGCGTCGTCCTCGGGCTCGCGCAGCGCATCCGCCCCCACGTCGAGCACGACTCGAGCCGCATCGCCGAAGATGCCCGCCTGCCGGGTCGTCTGGTTGGCGCGGATGCCGTGCAGCTCGGCGGGCCGATCGGCGGTGATGGCGATGAGCGGCACGTCGCTGTGGTGTGCCTCGAGCATCGCCGGGTGGAGGTTCGCGAGCGCGGTGCCGCTCGTCACGACGATCGCGACCGGGCGGCGCGTCTCGCGGGCGAGCCCGAGCGCGAGGAAGGCGCCCGAGCGCTCGTCGATCCGCACGTGCAGGTGCAGCGCGCCCTCGCGCGCGAGGCGGGCAGCGGCGAGCGCGATCGCCTGCGAGCGGGAGCCGGGGCAGACGACGATGTCGCCGACGCCCGCATCGGCGAGCGCGGCGACGAGCCGGTCGGCGTAGGCGGCGGCGGGGAGGGTGTCAGGCACGCGCCGCGTCGCCGTCATCGGGCGAGCGACGGCCAGACCCGTCGGAGTCGTCGGGGTCGTCCCCGGCGTCGGGGCCCACGACCGGCCGGTCGGGACGGGTGTCGGTGCGAGGCGGGGTGCGCGGGTCCTCGTCGTCGAGCGCCGCGAGCTGCGCCTCGAGCTCGGCGATGCGGCGGTCAGCCTCCTCGTCGGAGACGAGGGTCGAGCGCGAGAAGGAGGGGTCGTCGTCGGGCGCCATCGGGCGCGCCGCCGAGCGGGGGCCCTTGCCCCACGCGAGCCAGCCGATCGCGCCGAAGACGGGCACGACGACGATGAGCACGACCCACAGCACGCGGTTGAGACGGCGGATGCGGCGGTCGTCCGTGACGGTGAGGTCGACGAGCGCGTAGACCGTCACCACGAGGGCGAGGATCGCGCCGGTGATGAGCCATCTCATGCCACCCACCCTAGGCCCGTTCCCTATGGCGCGGCTCTTAGACTTGAGCGCATGGGCCCCTCGATGCGCTACCTCGTCGTGCGCGCTGCGCTGTTCCTCGTGCCGTTCGCGCTGCTGATGATCGCCGACGTGCCGTGGCCGATCTCGCTGCTCGTCGCGCTCGCGTTCGCGTTCGCCGCGTCGATCGTGTTCTTCGGCAAGCTGCGCGACGAGGCGGCGCGCGACCTGCAGCGGATGCGTCAGGGCCGCAAGCGCGAGGGCGCCGGTCCCGACGACGCCGACATCGAGGACGAGGCGCTCGACGCGGGCGCCGCTCGGGACACCGGCGTCGCCCCGACCGCTGCCGCCGCGCGCGACGCGGACGCCGGTGCGGTCGACGCGAGCGCCGCTCGAGCGGACCTCGCCGATGCGGCACCCGACGTGCCGCCCGCCCGACCGACGGACGCGGCCGACGGGCCCGACGCATCCGGCCCTCGCCCCTGACGGAGCGCGCAGCGCCCTAGGCGCCGACGAAGCCCGCCGGGCCGCCCGAGATCGCGACGGCGAGGCCGACGCCGTAGAGCAGCGCCGTCATGCCGGTGAGGCCGAGCGCGGTGATGAGGTCGCGCGGCGTGCGCGACGTGATGACGATGACCATCGCCGGGCCCGCGAGCAGCAGCACCGCGAAGACGACGAAGCCGTAGGCGAGCGCGTACGAGAACACCCACAGGATGCCGAACGGCACGAGCATGAGCAGCACGTAGAGCGCCTTCGACGGGCCGCGGCCGAGCAGCGTCGCGAGCGTGCGCTTGCCGGCGGCGCGGTCGGTGTCGATGTCGCGCAGATTGTTGCACAGCATGAGCGCCGCCGAGATCGCGCCGATGGCGATGCCGAGCGCGATCGAGTCGTCGGTGATGCGGCCGAGCATCGCGTAGACGGTGCCGCACACCGCGACGGGGCCGAAGAAGAGGAAGGCCATGAGCTCGCCGAGCGCGAAGTAGCCGTAGGGTCGCTTGCCGCCCGTGTAGCCCCACGCGGCGACGATGCAGACGGCGCCGACCGCGAGCAGCCACCACCGGCCGCTCAGCACGACGACGGCGATGCCCGCGAGCGCGCCCGCGGCGAGGAAGCCGATCGCGACGTTCCGCACCGCCTGGGGCGCGGCCTTGCCGGCGCCGACGAGTCGGCCCGGGCCGACCCGCACGGCGTCGGTGCCCTTCACGCCGTCGGAGTAGTCGTTCGCGAAGTTCACGCCGATCTGCATGCACATCGCTAGCAGCAGGCACGCGATCGCGATGCCGAGGTGGTAGCCCTCGGCGTTGAACGCGGCGGCGGTGCCGAGCGCGACGGGGGCGACCGCCATGCCGAGCGTGCGGGGGCGGGATGCGGCGATCCAGTCGCGCGCGGTCGCGGGCGAAGGAGCGGTGCCGGCGTGCTGCGCGCGCTTGGCGGGGTTGCCGGAGCGGGGGTTGGCCATCGCCTTCGATGGTAGTCGCCGCGCGCACCGCTCGACCGGGCCGCCGCCCACCGACTCGACGCGTTCCCGCCGACTGGAGCCCTCGCAGCGGGTCCAGCGGGCGCGAGCGGGTCGGCTCGGCGAGAAGCGGCCGAGTCGAGCGCGGGTTCGATCGGCCCGCCGACCCGCTGCGCGGACCCCGTCTCGGCGCACGGACCCGAGATCTCGGGTCCGTGCAGCGGGATCGGGTCCGCGGAGACGCGCGCCTCAGCCGAACAGCCCCCGGCGGCGCCGCTCCTGCGTGCGGCTCGCGACGAGCCGCGTGAGGCGCTTGCGGTCGGGCTTGCCGGATGCCGTGGTCGGCATCACCGACACCGTCACGAGGTGGTTGGGGCGCGCGGGCTTGCCGAGCGCGTTGCCGACCGCCGCGCGGATCTCGGCGAGCGAGGGCTTGAGCGTCGTCACGACCGCCGGCACCTCGCCCCACTCGGGGTGCGGCGCCGCGACCACGACCGCGTCGGGCGCGAACGTCTGCACGACGTGCTCGACCGCCGCGAGCGACACCTTGATGCCGCCGGAGTTGATGACGTCGTCGATGCGACCCGAGACCTGCAGCAGCCCGCTGATGAGGCTGCCCGCGTCGCCCGTCTTGTACCAGCGCGTGCCGGAGCCGTCGACGACGAAGCGCTGCTCGGTGAGCGCGGGGTCGTCGTAGCCGTCGGCGAGCTGCGGCCCGGCGATCTCGATCTGGTCGGTGAGGCGCAGCTTCACGTCGCGCAGCGGCCGGCCGTCCCACACGCATCCGCCGACCGTCTCGG
This sequence comes from Agrococcus pavilionensis RW1, assembly GCF_000400485.1. Lineage (GTDB taxonomy): Bacteria > Actinomycetota > Actinomycetes > Actinomycetales > Microbacteriaceae > Agrococcus > Agrococcus pavilionensis. The sequence continues at coordinate 21,703 of NZ_ASHR01000047.1, read as the reverse complement.
TCGCGCCGTAGGTACGGGTCACGCGCCAGCCGAGCCGCGCGGCGCGCTCGATGAGCCCGAAGGGCGCGCGCTGGCCGCCGAGCAGGATGCGGTCGAGCCGCGCGATCGGCCCGATGAACGAGCGGTCGAGCGCCGCCGCGTCGACGAGCCGCGCGAGCTGCGTCGGCACGAGCGACGTGTACTTCCGCTCGTGCTCGAGGCTCTGCACCGCCTCGACGAACGCCTCCGCGGTGAAGGCGCCCTCGGTGCGCACGAGCGGCGCGCCCGAGACGGCGTTGCGCCAGATGACGTTCTTGCCGGCGATGTACTGCTCGGGCAGCGCGAGCACCCACTGGCCGGGGCCGCCGAGCCGCTCGATCGCGGCCTCGGTCGACGCCTGCACGGCCTCATCGGAGATGATGACGCGCTTGGGCTTGCCGCTCGACCCGCTGGTCTCCACGACGATCGTCATCGCTCTCCTCCCCTGCTCGTGCGGTCCGTCCGGTCTCGGTGCTTCAGTAGTGCCACGGGTAGCCCGACCAGTCGGGCTCCCGCTTCTCGAGGAACGAGTCGCGACCCTCGACCGCCTCGTCGGTGCCGTACGCGAGCCGCGTCGCCTCACCGGCGAAGATCTGCTGCCCGACGAGCCCGTCGTCGACGGCGTTGAACGCGAACTTCAGCATCCGGATCGCCGTCGGGCTCTTCGTCAGGATCTCGCGCGCCCACTCGATCGCGGTCGACTCGAGCTCGGCGTGCGGCACGGATGCGTTGATCGCGCCGGCCGCGAGGGCTCGGTCCGCGCTGTACTCGCGGGCGAGGAAGAACACCTCGCGCGCGAACTTTTGCCCCGTCTGCCTGGCCATGTAGGCCGACCCGTAACCGGCGTCGAACGACCCGACGTCCGCATCCGTCTGCTTGAAGCGCGCGTGCTCGGCGCTCGCGATCGTGAGGTCGCACACGACGTGGAGCGAGTGCCCGCCGCCCGCCGCCCAGCCGGGCACGACCGCGATGACGACCTTGGGCATGAAGCGGATGAGCCGCTGCACCTCGAGGATGTGCAGGCGGCCGCTCCGCGCGGGGTCAATCGAGCCGGCGTCGGTGCCCTCGTAGCGGTAGCCATCGCGGCCCCGGATGCGCTGGTCGCCGCCCGAGCAGAACGCCCAGCCGCCGTCCTTCGGGCTCGGGCCGTTGCCGGTCAGGAGCACGACGCCCACCCGGCTGTCCTGCCGCAGGTCGTCGAGCGCGCGGTGCAGCTCGTCGACCGTGTGCGGGCGGAAGGCGTTGCGCACCTCGGGCCGGTCGAAGGCGACGCGGCCGATGCGGCCGTCGCGCGAGCGGTGCACCGTGATGTCGTCGTAGCCGGGCTCCGCGTCGCCCCACTCGGCGGGATCGAACAGGGGCGAGATGGTCACCGGGCCAGCCTACCCAGCGCCGCCTGCGCGGGTCAGCCGCACGCCTCGAGCGCGGTGCCGAACCAGCCCGGCTCGCCGCACTCCCAGCGCAGCGGCCGGTCGTGCTCGTCGAGCGTGACGCGCACCTGCACGTCGAACGACTCGCGGCCCGGCTCGTCGAGCGTCATGAAGCCGACCGAGAGGTCGACGGTCCGCGCGATCGGGTCGACGCCCGCGACGTGCACGCGGTCGTCGAAGCGGATGCGCGAGGCGTGCGGCACGAGGCAGCCGTTGCGCTGCCAGCACGCGTCGACCTGGGCCGCGGCGAGCTCGGTCGCGCGGTCGCCCACGGCTCGCACGACGGTGACGGTGAGCTCCGGCTCGGTCGGCGTGCGCGGGTCGCCGTCGACGGTGAAGACGTTCCCGCCGACGACGAGCACGGCGCCGGCGACCTCGTCGAGCTCGTAGACACCCGGGTAGAGCAGCACGGGCAGGAAGCCCGTGAGCTGCACGCCGACGATCGAGGCGTGCATGCCCGGATCGAGGCCGCCGAGGTCGAGCGCCTCGGCGAGCGAGGTGCGCAGCTGCCACTCGCCGTCGATCCGCTCGGCCTGCAGCGTGCGGAAGACGTCGACGCCCCGCACCCGGTAGTGCACCTCGGCGGTGCCGCGGTCGCCCTCGATGTGCACGACCTCCAACTCGGGCACCTCGATCGGGCGGGCCGAGCGCAGCACCTCCGGCGGCGCGGCGTACGCGAGCCCGCGGATGGGCACCATCTCGCTCGCCCGGCGCGAGTCGCCGTCGGCGATCGCGTCGACGTAGTCGAGCGCCGTCGCGCGGAGGCTCTCGAGCGCGGCGCCGGCGGCGGCCCGCTCTGCAGCCTCGAGCGTGGCTGGCACCCCGGCGCCGATCGCGAGCCCGACGAGCGCCGCGGCGGCGACGTGCTTGAGGAGGAACGCTCTGCTCGCGCGCACGGGGTCGGATGCGTCGGGCAGGGCCGCGCTCTCGCGCACCTCGGGCGCGGGTGGCGAGGGCGCCGCGGGCGGCACGTCCTCGATCCTCGGAGCCACCGGCGGCGGCATCTCGAACTGCGGCATCTCGCCCGCCATGCGCTCATGATGCACCCGCCGAGGGCGCGCGGGAAGCGGTCGGTTCCGCGGTTCAGCCGAGCGCCGGGCAGGGCACGAGCGCCGCGTCGAACGTGCCCGGCCGGCCGCACTCCCACAGCACCGGCGTGCCCTCGGCGTCGACCGTCAGCTGCACCTGCATCTCGAGCCACTCGGAGGTCGCACCGGTCGTCGCCATGAGGGGCACCCCGAGCACGATCGGTCCGCTCGCCATCCGCCACTGCACGTGCACGCCGTCCTGCGCACCGAGGAGCGCGCCCTCCGGGATCGCGCACGAGCGATCGAGCTGGCACGCGGCCGCCGCGGCGATCGCGTAGTCGGACGCCAGCGCGGCGAGGTCGGGGACGAGCTCGTGCTGCACCCAGATCTCCGTGGGGCTCTGAGGGTCGCCGTCGACGACGAAGCGCTCGCCGCCCGTCGCGAGCACCGGTCCCTCGACCCGGTCGAGCGCGTAGGTGCCGGGGTAGAGCCGCAGGTCGCGGCCGTCGAGGTCGATGCCCCCGATCGAGGCCGACACCTCGTCGTAGGGCTGCACGCTCGCGCGCTCCGCGAGCGATGTGAGCAGCTGCCATCGACCGTCGACGCGCTCGGCCTCGAGGCTCCGCTCCACGTCTTGACCGGCGACGCGGTAGCGCACCTCGACCGAGCCGACGTCGCCGTCGATATGCACCATCCGCACCTCCTGCCGCTCGATCGGGCGCGCGCTCGCGAGCAGCGCCGCCGGTGCGGCGACCGCGCGATCGGCCTGGCGGACGAGGGGCACGAGGCTCGTCGCGTCGTCGGCACGGCGCTCCGCGATCGCGGTGAGGTAGTCCTCTGCGAGCGAGCGGAGGCCGTCGACCTCTGCGGCGGCGGCCGCGCGGTCGAGCGCCTGCACCGTGGCGGGCACGCCCGCGCCGACGAGCGCGCCGACGAGCCCCGCCGCGAGCACGTGCCGCCAGACGACCCGCGGCCGCGGCGCGGGCGCGGACGCGACCGGCGCCGACTCGACGGTCAGCTCGGTGGCGCCCAGCACGGTCGACGCATCCGCTGCAGTCGACGCGGGGCCGATCGAGGCGACCGCGGGAGCGGGAGACGCGTCCGCGGGACGGCCGGCCGGCGGCGGCACCTCCGGCATCTCGAACTCGGGCATCGTCGTCGACACGCGACCATCCTGGCGTTCGGATGCGCGATTCGCTCCCGCGCGGCGCGAATCGTTACGAAGGTCGCTCAGATGGGCGCGGAGAGCGCGCCGAGGAAGCCCCAGCCGAACCAGCTCGCCGCGCCGAAGAGCACGAGGAAGCCGAGCGCGAGGGCTGCGCCGAAGACGCCCGTGCGTCGCCCATCCGTGCTCCTCGCCGCGAGGCAGCCGACGACGACCGCGGCGAGCCCGGCGGCGACCGCGAGCACGAGCACCACGACGAGCACGGGCAGCTCGCCCGGCCGGGGTGCGAAGAGGTAGCTCAGCTGCTGCACGAGCGAGACGCCCTGCAGCACGAGCGCGCCGAGCATGAGCCACAGCGACGTCGCGCCGAGGCGGGCGGCGCGTCGGTCGCGCACGGCGCGCGGCGTGCGGGGCGCGCGCTGGTCGGCCTCTGCGAGCAGTTCTTCGAGCATCGCCCGATGCTACGAGCGCCGCGTCGCCTGCCCGGGCAGGCGCGCGGAGGCATCCGCACTCCTCCGCCGCGTCAGCCGCAGCTGCGCGGCTCGGCGCCGGCGAGCGCGCAGCGCATGCTCTCGAAGACGCTGAGCGTCGGGTCCATGAAGCCGACGACCTCGAGCGACGTGCCCACCTCACCCGACGCGATCGGCACCTGCACAGCGACCTCGCCGGCTTGCCCGGTGCGGGGCACGACGATCGGTCGCGGCAGCTGCGAGGCGTCGAAGTCGGGCGGGAGCGCGCACGAGCGGTCGGCGACGCACTCGGTGACGAAGCCGCGGCCGGCGGCCTCGAGCGCGTCGATCGCGGCGTCGGTGAGGGTCGGCGCGAGGTCGACCGCGACGCCCGAGCGCGGGTCGCCGTCGGTCTCGAACGAGGCGGCCGGCATGGTGACGAGCGGCGCGTCGATCGCGGCGATCGTGTGCCTGCCGGGCAGCAGCAGGAGGCTGCCGGTCGCGGGCACGACGCCGATGCCGTCGACCTGCACGGGCACCGAGAGCGCGGTCGTGATCGCGACGGGCTCGCCGAGCGTGCGCTGCATGCGCCACGCGCCGTCGGCGTAGACGGCGTCGATCTCGCGCAGCACGGTGCGCTCGGCGATGAGGTAGGTGACGTCGACGCGCGCCGTGCCGTCGCCGAGCTCGATCGCGGCGACGCGGGGTGAGCGGAGCCGGCCCTCCTCGGCGATGGTGCTCGGGAGCGCCGCGGCCCGCTCGGCCGAGGGGAGCAGCGCCTCCTCGGCGGCCTCGTCGTCCCCCGTCGCGATCGCCTCGAGGTAGGCCAGAACCGCCTCGCGCGCCGCCTGCTCGGAGCGGGGGCCGCTGCGCTCGAGCAGCGCCTGCACGCCGAGCGTGCCTGCGATGCCGACGAGGAGCGCGACGAGCGCGATCGCGATCATCGCCCGGCGCGAGGCTGCGCGCTCCGGCAGCACCGGATCCGCCTCGGGCATGTGGAACTGCGGCGCCGTCGCCATGCGACCAAGGATGCCACCGCATCCGCCCCGGTCTACTGCAGGAGGCCGAGCGCGAAGCCGATGATGAGGAAGACGACCGGGTTGGAGATGACGAGCAGGCCGCCGGCGATCGCGGCCATCGTGATGTTCGCGGTGCCGCGCTTCGCGAGCGCCGCGATCGCGAACCAGAGGCCGAGCAGCGTGAAGATGCCCCACAGCGGCAGCAGCCACACGACGAGGCCGTCGAGGTCGACGACGGCGATGCCGAAGCACAGCAGCAGCATCGCGCCGCACAGCACCGCGGCCACGAGCGCGAGGAAGCCCCACACGGGATTGCGGCGACGGGTGCGCGCGGCGCGCGTCTCGATGACCCAGGGCAGCTCCACGGGACGATCATGGCAGGCGTGCGAGCATGGGCGCGTGGACCTCGCCCTCGAGCGGCTCGCCGACCGCATGCACGTCGTATCGCTGCCGCTCGCCACGCGCTTCCGCGGCGTCGAGGCGCGGGAGGCGGCGCTCTTCTCGGGGCCCGCGGGCTGGGGCGAGTGGAGCCCGTTCCTCGAGTACGAGCCCGAGGAGGCCGCGCGGTGGCTGCGCGCCGCGCTCGAGGACGCAGGTAGCGAGCGGCCCGCCCCCGTGCGCGAGACGGTCCCGGTGAACGCGACGCTGCCGGCGGTCGCGCCCGACGCGGTCGCGGGCGTGCTCGCGCGCTACGACGGCTGCCGCACGGTGAAGGTCAAGGTCGCCGAGCGCGGCCAGGTGCTCGCCGACGACGTCGCCCGAGTCGCCGAGGTGCGGGCGCTGCTGCCCGACGTGCGGATCCGGCTCGACGCGAACGGCGGCTGGAACCTCGACGAGGCGGAGTCGGCGATCCGGGCGCTCGAGCGCTTCGACCTCGAGTACGTCGAGCAGCCGTGCGCGACGGTGCCCGAGCTCGCCGAGCTGCGCTCGCGCGTGCGGAAGCTCGACATCCCGATCGCGGCCGACGAGTCGGTGCGGAAGGCGGAGGACCCGCTGCTCGTCGCGCGAGCCGGCGCCGCCGACGTCCTCGTCGTGAAGGCGCAGCCGCTCGGCGGCATCCGCGCGGCGCTCGAGATCGTCGCGGAGGCGGGGCTGCCGGCCGTCGTCTCCTCGGCCCTCGACACCTCCGTGGGCCTCTCGATGGGCGCGGGACTCGCGGGCGCGCTGCCCGAGCTGCCCTTCGACTGCGGGCTCGGCACCGGTGCGCTGCTCGCCGCCGACGTCGCCGCGCCGCTCGTGCCCGTCGGCGGCGCGATCTCGGTCGGCCGAGTCTCGCCCGACCCCGCGCTGCTCGAGGCGCGCGCCGCGCCGCCCGAGCGCGTCGACCACTGGCGGGCGCGGCTCGCCGCGGCACTCCCCCACCTCTGAGTCTTCAACCGGGCAGCCGGTGGGGCGGGGAGATATGTGTCGCGCCCCACCGACCATCCGGTTGAGGTTCGCTCGACGGCGGTGAGCGGACGGCGGAGCGCACGCCGGGTTGTGCACACCCGGCCGCTTGTGCGGCGCGGGTGGCGGCGCGGAAGCGCGATGGTGCGCTCATGCAGCTGCTCGACTGGATGGCGACGGTCGGCGGGGTCTGCACGACGCTGGCCGCCCGCGACTTCGCGACGGGCGACGAGCTCGTGCGGCACCGCGCAGAGGGGCGGCTCTGGTCGCCGCTGCGGGGCTGGTTGGCGCTCTCGGGCGTGCGCAACGAAGTCACGCGCGCGCTGCAGGCCGGCGGCGTGCTGACCTGCGTCTCGGCGTTCCGGGAGCAGGGGCTCTGGACACCGCACGGGCCCCAGCACCTGCACGTGCGCGTGCACCGCGAGACGCACAGCGCGCGCGTCGACCGCTCGGAGCGGGCTGCCGGGATCACCGTGCATCGCCTGCACTTCTGGATGCCGGAGGAGCGACCGATGCTCGGCATCGATGCGCCCGCGACGGCCCTCGCGGTCGCGACCGCGTGCGTGTCGGAGGCCGATGTCATCGGCGCCACGGACTCCGCGCTGACCTCGGGGCTCCTCTCGCTCGACGATGTGCGCGAGCTCGCGGCGCGCTTGCCTCGAGACCGACGACGCGTCCTGGAGCGCGCGAGCGGCGAGACGGGCTCCGGCTCGGAGTCGACCTTCGCGCTCCTGCTGCGGCGTGCGGGCATCCGGTACGTGCACCAGTTCGAGCCGCGGCCAGGCCACTTTTCCGACTTCCGGATCGGCCGCTCGCTCATCGTCGAGATCGACTCGCAGCTGTGGCACGCGACGCCGCAGCAGCAGGCGAAGGATCGCGAGCGCGACGCGGCGCTGACGGCGATGGGCTACCGCGTGCTGCGCTTCACGTACGAGCAGGTGCTCTTCCAGCCCGACTACGTCATGTCGATCGTGCTCGCCCTCGTGCGACGGCGCGCGCACCTGCGCCCGATCTGGGGCTGACGCTCCGCGCCGCCTCCTCACCCGAACCCGTCACGTCAGCCGAACTCAACCGGATAGCCGGTAGGGCGCGACACATATCTCCTCGCCCTACCGGCTGTCCGGTTGAAGACCCTAGAGGCCGCTGTAGGCGTGCAGCCCCTTGAAGAACAGGTTGACGACCGAGTAGTTGAAGATGATCGCCGCGAAGCCGACGAGCTGCAGCCACGCCGAGCGCGAGCCGCGCCAGCCGCGCGTCGCGCGCGCGTGGATGTAGCCGGCGTAGACGACCCAGATCACGAAGGTCCAGACCTCCTTCGTGTCCCAGCCCCAGTAGCGGCCCCACGCGTGCTCGGCCCAGATCGCACCGGCGATGAGCGTGAAGGTCCAGAAGATGAAGCCGATGACGCCGACGCGGTAGGCGAGGTCCTCGAGCTGCACGGTCGAGGGCAGCGCCCGCAGGAAGCCGCTCGAGCGCCGCTCCTTGATGAGCTGCAGCACGCTGAGGCCCGAGCCGAGCGCGAAGAAGCCGGTCGCGAGCGTCGCGACGAAGACGTGGATGACGAGCCAGTACGACTGCAGCGCCGGCGGCAGCGGCGTCGGCGTGACGTAGAAGTTGACGGTCGCGAGGCCGAGGAAGACGGTCGCGAGGCCCGAGATGAAGACGCCGAGGAAGTTCAGGTCGCGCCACAGCCGCGAGAGCACGAAGACGCCGACGATGACGGCGACGCCCGTGAGCGCGAACTCGTACATGTTGGCCCACGGCACGCGGCCGGCGGCGAGGCCGCGCATGACGGCGCCGCCGAGGTGCAGCGCCCAGGCGATCACGATGAGCGCGAAGCCGATGCGCGCGCCGCGGCCCGGGCGGGCGGCCGGGGCGGGGGCGGATGCGGCGGGTCGCGCGGGTGCACCCGGCGCGCCCGCGCTCACGAGCTCGCGCGCCTCCTCCGGCACCGCGGTCGCGGCCGAGCGGCGCGCGACGTCGACCGCGTAGGCGACGAATGCGAGCGTGTAGACGGCCATGGCCGAGTACACGAGCAGCAGCGACCAGGCGTCGAGTTCAGCGGGAGGCACGGCGGGATCCTACTCTCGCGGCCTATCAGTGGGCCCTGCCGGCCGGGCCTCGCCCGCGGTCGCACCGACCGCATCCGTCGCCGCCGAGGCGTCGTCGCCGCGCGCCGCCGAGCCCTCGTCGACGAGCCGCCGCGCGAGGTCGTCGACCGCGCGCTCGAGCGTGGGGTCCTCGCCGCGCGCAAGCCCCGCGAGCTCGAGCCGGTCGCCCGCGGCCTTCACCCACATGCGGCGGCGCGGCACGAGCAGCGAGGCGAGGAGCGACGCGAACAGCAGCACCGTGATCCAGAACACCGGCGTCTGCGTGTGGTCGACGTGCACCTCGATGACGCCGTAGCGCCGCACGTCCTCGAACGTGATCGTGCCGAGTCCGCCGGGGATGTCGATCGTCTGCCCGGGCGCGAGCGTCAGCGCATCCGTGCCCGAGTCGCCGCCCGCGATCTGCGTCATCTCGTCGGTCTCGAGCGCGTACACCGAGCGCGGCACGCCGCGGTCGAGCCCGAGGTCGCCCGCGAACGCCTGCAGCGAGAGCACGGGGTTCGCGAGGTCGGGGTAGGCGGAGGCGAGCGCACCGGTGTCGAGCGGCACCGCGGTCGGGTAGAAGAAGCCGCGCAGGCCCAGCTGCTCCTCGAGCCCGTCGGGCAGCTTGATGACGCCGAGGCTCGTCATCGCGTCGTCCTGCGCGAGGAACGGCGTGTACTGGTCGTACACGACCTGGCCCGACGCATCCCGCACCGAGATGCGCGGCGCATAGCCGTTCGAGATGAGGTAGAGGTCGGCGCCCGCGACGTTCAGCGGCTCGTTGACCTTGATCTGCGCGTCGCGCTCGGCACCGTCCTCGGTGACCGACACGAGCGCGGTGAAGTCGAGCGGCGCGCCGATCGCGTCGCGGTTCTCGGTCTCGTACTCGACCTGCAGGTCGTCGAGCACGACCGCGAACGGCTCGAGCGAGCCCTCGTCGAACCACTGCCCCGACGAGAACGAGTCGTAGCTCGAGAGCGTGTTCGCGAAGCCGCGGCCCTCGACGAGCAGGCGCTGCCCGTCGTAGCCGAAGCCCGAGCCGCGCCCGATGACGAGCAGCAGGCCGAGCATCGAGAGGTGGAAGAGCAGGTTGCCGGTCTCGCGCAGGTAGCCGCGCTCGGCCGAGACCGAGTCGCCGTAGCGGGCGGTGCGGTAGCCGAGCCGGCGCAGCACGCGGTCGGCGCGGTCGAGGTCGGATGCGTCCCCGGGCACGGTCTGGAACCCGACGAGCCGCGAGAGGCGCGCGGGCGTGCGCGGCGGCTGGGCGCGCATCGCCTTCCAGTGGTGGGCGAGACGCGGCACGACGCAGCCGACGAGCGACGTGAACAGCAGGATGTAGATCGCCGAGAACCACGGGCTCGAGTAGACGTCGTGCAGCGAGAGCGCGTCGTAGAGCCAGATGAGCTCGGGGTTGTCGGCGCGCACCTGGATGACGCCGTTCGGGTCGCTCGACTCCTGCGGCACGAGGCTGCCGGGGATCGCGGCGACCGCGAGCAGGAGGAGCAGCACGATCGCGGTGCGCATCGAGGTGAGCTGGCGCCAGAGGAAGCGCGCCCAGCCGCGCACGCCGAGCGGCGGCTGCGAGGGCGCGGCGACCCCGTCGACGTGGTCGCCGGGCCGCAGCGGATCAGATGACTGTGACAACGCTCGCGATCCAACCCTGGAGGGACTGCATGATGGCGTTCCAGGCGCCCGTGACCATCAGCACGCCGATCGCGATGAGCATCGCGCCGCCCGCGACGTTGATCGCCCGGATGTGCCGACGCATCCACGCGACGGCGCCGCCGGCCCAGCCGAGGCCGAGCGCGAGCAGCAGGAACGGGATGCCGAGGCCGAGCGCGTAGGCGAGGCCGAGGAGCGCGCCCTGCCACGCCGAGCCGGTCGTGACGGTGAGCGCGCTGATCGCGGCGAGCGTCGGGCCCGAGCACGGCGTCCAGCCGAGCGCGAAGACGACGCCGACGAGCGGGGCAGCCCACAGGCCGCCCGCCTTGACCTGCTGCGGCTTCCAGATGCGCTGCAGGAACGAGAACTGCCCGACGAAGACGAAGCCGAGCACGATGAGCGCGCCGCCGAGGATGCGCACGAGCGTGTCGCCGTGCTGCAGCAGGAACGAGCTGACGGCGCCGACGATCGCGTTGCCGAGCACGAACACGAGCGTGAAGCCGGCGATGAAGAGGCCGACGCCGCCCACGAGCCGGCCGCGACCGCGGCCCTGCTCGCCGACGAGCGAGCCGACGAGGCCGAGGTAGCCCGGCACGAGCGGCAGGATGCACGGGCTCGCGAACGAGACGATGCCCGCGAGCAGCGCGATCGGGATCGAGACGAGCAGCTGGCCGCTCAGCACGGCACCCGCGGGGTCGAAGGCGGCGATCACCGCTCGAGCTCCTCCCGCAGCAGCGTCGCGAGGATGCTCGTGTCGGAGACGGCGCCCGAGACGCGCGCCGCGACGCGGCCCTCCTTGTCGAGCACGAGCGTCGAGGGCACCGCGTTCGGCGCGACGATGCCCGTGAAGGCGAGCTGCGCCTCGGCGCTCTCGTCGTCGAGGATCGAGGGGTAGTCGATGCCGAACTGCTCCTCGAACGCGATCGCCTGCGCGGCGCCGTCGCGCGTGTTGACGCCGATGAAGTCGACCTCGTCGCCGAACTCGGCGTGCAGCTCGGCGAGCACGGGCGCCTCGACGCGGCACGGCGGGCACGCGGCGTACCAGAAGTTCACGAGCGCGACCCCGTCGAGCTCTGATGACTCGAACTCGCCGCCGTCGGCGAGCGGTCCGCCGAACTCGCCCGGCGCCTGGCGCTCCTCGAGCGGCACCTCGGTCACGAAGCCGTCGCCCGCGATGTAGCCCGCGTCGCCGACCTGCCCGGCCACGCCGTCGGCGCTCGAGCAGCCCGCGAGCGCGAGCGCAGCGAGCGCGAACGCGCCCGCGCGCATCCGCCGCCGCGTGCCCTTCATCGTCACGCCGCTCACACCGCTCCCGCGTCGACCGCGTCGACGCCCGCAGCGGGCTCGGCGTAGTCGACCTCGACCATGCGGCCGTCGCGCCGCACGTAGCTCGTGATCGACGAGAGCTGGCAGCGGCGCTTGCGCGGGTCGTGCCAGAGCGGCTTGCCGGCGAGCGCGAGGTGCGAGATCCAGATGGGCGACTGATGGCTCACCATCACGATGTCGCCGTCGTCGTCCGACTCGTCGAGCTCGTCCCACGCGTCCTCCATCGCGGCGATGACGCGCTGCGCGATGGCGGTGTAGGGCTCGCCCCACGAGGGGCGGAAGGGGTTGCGCAGCAGCGGCCACGCCGAGGGATGGCGCAGCGCGCCGCTCGCCTCGAAGGTCTTGCCCTCGAACTCGTTGGTCGGCTCGATGATGCGGTGCTCGGTGCGGATCTCGAGGCCGAAGCGCTCCGCCCACGGCTGCGCCGACTGCTGCGCGCGCTCGAGCGGGCTCGCGGCGAGGCGCACGACGGGCCGGTTCGCGAGGTGCTCGGCCGCGAGCTCGGCCATCCGCTCGCCGCGCTCGGAGAGGCGGTAGCCGGGCAGGCGCCCGTAGAGGATGCGCTCCGGGTTGTGCACCTCGCCATGGCGCACGAGATGGAGGCGACGGGCGGGCATGACCTCAATCGTACTTGCGGAGTCTATGCGCGGTGGAGCTGAGGGCGGAGGCCCTTTCGGGCCTCCGCCGCGACCCCAGCGCCGGCGCCCGTCCCGGGCGCCGGGGCGCCCGGCTGACGCCCGAGCACGCCAGGATGGAGGCGTGCCCCTCCTCGTGCCCCTCGTCGCCGCGCTGCTCGTCGCCGCCGGCGCCGCCATGCTGTGGGTGTGGGCGGGCTCGATCGCGCATCGCGCGCACGGCGGCACGGTCGCGCTCGTCGTGGTCGCGCTCGCCGCCGCCGGCGTCTGGCTGCTGGTCGCCTCCGACGGCGCGGATGCGTCGGTGCCGGCCGCGGCGGGCTGGATCGCGCTCGGCGCGTCCGGAGTCGCGCTCGTCGCCGGGTGGATCGGGATCGCGCGGTGGGCGCCGGAGCGTCGTCGGTAGGATCGAGCGCGTGACTCAGCCGACCTCGCTCCCCCGCACGCTCATCGCCGACCTCGCGTCGCTGCCGGATGGGCCGGTGAAGGTGCAGGGCTGGGTCGAGACGGTGCGCGACCAGAAGCGCGTGCAGTTCGTGATCGTGCGCGACGAGTCGGGTGCCGCCCAGCTCGTCAACCCGGTCAACGACGACACCGCCGAGACGGCCGCGACGATCTCGGGCCTCATGCACGGCTCGTTCATCACCGTGACCGGCGACCTCAAGGCCGACGAGCGCGTCAAGCTCGGCGGGCTCGAGGTCAAGGTCGGCTCGCTCGTGGTCGAGTCGGTCGCGAAGGACTCCCCGATCGCCGACGACTCGTCGATCGACAAGCGCCTCGACTGGCGCTTCCTCGACCTGCGCCGCCCCGAGGCGCAGCTGATCTTCCGCGTGCAGACCACGATCGAGCACGCGATGCGCCAGCACTGGATCGACGAGGGCTTCATCGAGCTGCACACGCCGAAGCTCATGGCCACCGCCTCCGAGTCGCGAGCCGAGCTCTTCGAGGTGCCCTACTTCGAGACGACCGCCTACCTCGCGCAGTCGCCGCAGCTGTTCAAGCAGATGGCGCAGTCGGCGGGCTTCGGCAAGATCTTCGAGATCGGCCCCGCCTTCCGCGCCGACCCCTCGTTCACGAGCCGCCACGCGACCGAGTTCACGTCGATCGACTCCGAGATCTCCTGGATCGACTCGCACGAGGACGTCATGCAGCTGCACGAGCAGCTGCTCGCGAAGGCGGTCGCCGCGGTCGTCGAGCGGCACGGCGCCGAGATCGAGGAGCGCTTCGGCATCACCCTCGAGGTGCCGACGCTGCCGTTCCCGCGCATCCCCCACGCCGAGGTGAAGGCGATCGTCGAGGGCCGCGGCCACACGATCGAGCGCGCCGACGGCGACCTCGACCCCGAGGCCGAGCGCCAGATCTCGGCGCACGTCAAGGAGACGATGGGCCACGACTTCGTGTTCGTCACCGAGTACCCCTCGGGCGTGCGGCCGTTCTACCACCTGCGCCCCGAGGGCCGCGGCGAGGTGACGAACTCGTACGACCTCATCTACAACGGCGTCGAGATCTCGACCGGCGCGCAGCGCGAGCACCGCATCGACGTGCTCGAGGCGCAGATCGCCGAGAAGGGCATGGATGCGTCGGAGCTCGAGGAGTACCTCGACTTCTTCCGCTACGGGGTGCCCCCGCACGGCGGCTTCGGCATGGGCCTCGCGCGCGTCGTGATGCTCATGCTCGGCCTCGGCTCGATCCGCGAGACGACCTACCTCTTCCGCGGCCCGACGCGCCTGAAGCCGTAGCGGCCTCCGCTCGTCCGGCGCCTATCCGCCAGCCAGAGCGTCAGGCGCCGAGCCGCGTCCGGATGCGGTCGGTCAGCTTCGCCTCGTCGACTCGCCACGCGGAGTGCTGGCGGCCGTCGATGAGCACGACCGGGATGTCGTCGCTGTAGCGCTCCGCGAGCGCGGGGTCGTCGAGGATCGACAGCTCCGTGAGCGTCGCCTGGTCGAACCCTGCGACCACTCGCTCGACGATCGGCCGGGCGTCGTCGCACAGGTGGCAGCCGGGCTTCGTGATGAGCGTGATCTCGACCATCGCTCCAGCCTAGACACCGGCGGAGACAAGCAGAGGCCGGGAGCCTGCGACTGCAGGTCCCGGCCTTGGCTGCAACCGACTACTTGCGGTTGCGACGCTGGTGGCGCGTCTTGCGAAGCAGCTTGCGGTGCTTCTTCTTCGCCATGCGCTTGCGGCGCTTCTTGACGACAGAACCCATAGAGGTTCCTCACTTCCGAATCGGGATTGCTCGCTGACGCTGCGCAGCCTCGAGGCCCGCGCAGGGAAAACGCTCGGGCAATCGTACCGGAATCGGCGCGTGCGCCGCTGGGGGTCAGTCCAAGCGGGCGTCGTCGGCCTCGCGCGCGGGCCGCTCCGACGCATCCGTCGACCGCTGGTCCCGGCTCCGCAGCTTGCCCTTCGCGTCGTCGAAGCGCTGCGCGTTGCGCGCCGACAGCTCCTGCAGCCGCTCCTGCACCTCGTGGATGCGGTCCCGGGCCTCCTGCACGCGCTCCTGCACGTCGTGCACGCGGTCGGCGGCGCGGCGGCCGATCGATGCGCCGACGGGCGCGGGGTGCTCGACGGTCTCCGAGACGCGAGCGAGCGCCTGCTCGGCTGCGACGCGCGCCTGCTCGGCGGCCTGCCTCGCCTGGTCGGCGGCGGCGCGCAGCGGAGCCTGCACGTTGACGCCCGCCCACGCGGCGAAGGCGGCCGCGCCGAGCGAGGCCTCCTCCTGCTCGCCCTCGGCGAAGATGAACGGCATGAGCCAGTCGTCGATCTCGTCGAACGGCGCGAGCACGATCGCGTAGTGGCGGTGCTGACCGTCCTCGCGCACCGTCACGAGGCCGGCGTCGCGCAGCGTGCGCAAGTGCTTCGAGACCGTCGGCTGCGGCACGCCGAGCGCCTCGACGATCTGGCTGACCGAGGCGTCTCCGGTCGTCGCGCGGCGCTCGAGGAGCACCCCGAGGATGTCGCGGCGCGTGCTGTCCGCGATCACGCTGAAGATGTCGGCCATGCGCAAAGCATGCCAGCGTCGAGCCGGGGGCGACAAACCGCGGTCGGCGCGTGACGGCGCTCGCGAGGACTACGCTTGCCCCGTCCTGCGCCGCCCGACGGCGCTCCGGTTCCGCGAAGGGCACAGCACGTGGCGCAGCTGCGGTCGTCGAGCGATGCGACGCTGCTCGAACGATCGCGCGACGCCGTCGAGCACTTCGCCGCCGCCTATCCCGCCCGGTTCGCGATCGTCGTCTTCGCGGCGCTCAACCTCGTCTTCGCGGTGCTGCTCGCGACGCCGTGGGCGACAGCGGGCGACGGCACGACCGGTGCGGTGGATGCGTTCTTCCAGGCCGTGAGCGTCGTGTGCGTCACGGGGCTCACGGTCGTCGACATGGCGACCCACTGGAGCCCGTTCGGGAACGCCGTCGTGATGATCGGCGTCGAGGTCGGCGGCATCGGCGTGCTGACGCTCGCCTCGATCCTCGGCATGACGGTCGCGCGCCGCCTGGGGCTCCGGCAGCGGCTCATGGCGGCGAGCGACTCCAACCCCTCGCGGGTGCGGCGCGGGGTCGTGCAGGAGCAGCAGGCGATCCGGCTCGGCGAGGTCGGCTCGCTGCTGCGCATCGTCGCGCTCTCGGTGCTCGCGTTCGAGGCGGTGCTCGTCGTGCTGCTGCTGCCGCGGCTGCTGCTCGAGGGCAAGGACTTCCTCACCGCGCTCTACGAGGCGACCTACTGGTCGATCATGGCGTTCACGAACTCCGGCTTCGTGCCGACCGTCGAGGGGCTCGAGCCGTTCGCGACCGACCCGTGGTTCCTCGGCGTGCTCATGCTCGGCGTCTTCGTCGGCTCGCTCGGCTTCCCCGTCTACTTCGTCATCCTGCGGCACCTCGGCAAGCCGCGGCAGTGGTCGCTGCACGTCAAGCTCACGATCACCGTCTCGCTCCTGCTCTTCCTCCTCGGCGGGCTCGCGTTCCTCGTGCTCGAGTGGGGCAACGCCGACTCGTGGGGCACCGACGACTTCGGCCAGCAGCTGCTGCACGCCTTCTTCCTCTCGGCGATGGCGCGCTCGGGCGGCTTCGCGGTCGACGACCTCGGGCTGCTGCACAACTCGAGCCTGCTCGTCACCGACATGCTGATGTTCGTCGGCGGCGGCTCGGCCTCGACGGCGGGCGGCATCAAGGTCACGACGCTCGCGATCCTCTTCCTCGCGGCGATCGCCGAGGCGCGCGGCCGCAAGTCGATGGAGGCCTTCGGCCGCCGCATCCCCTCGGACGTCCTGCGCCTCGCCGTCTCCGTCACGCTCTGGAGCGCGACGATCGTCGCCGGCGTGACGATCGTGCTGCTCGAGATCACCGGCGCGCCGCTGTCGTTCGTGCTCTTCGACGTCATCAGCGCGTTCGCGACCGTCGGCCTCTCGACCGGCTTCACGCATGCGGGGCTCGAGGACCCGGCGAAGATCATCCTCGCGCTGACGATGTTCGTCGGCCGCATCGGTAGTGTGACGCTCGCCGCGGCGCTCGCCGCGAGCCAGCGGACGCAGCTGTTCACGCGCCCCGAGGAGAGGCCGATCGTTGGTTGACAGGATCCCCCACGACGCCCCCGTGCTCGTGATCGGGCTGGGCCGCTTCGGCGCCGCGACGGCGGGGCAGCTCGCCCGACTCGACCGCGAGGTGCTCGCGATCGACGGCGACATCAACCTCGTGCAGAAGTGGTCGGAGCGCCTGACGCACACGGTGCAGGCCGACGCCCGCTCGATCGACGCGCTCAAGCAGGTCGGCGCGCAGGACTTCTCGATCGCCGTCTGCGCGGTCGGCTCGTCGATCGAGGCGTCGGTGCTCATCGTGGCGAACCTCGTCGACCTCGGCATCCCGCAGATCTGGGCGAAGGCCATCAGCCAGTCGCACGGCAAGATCCTCAGCCGCATCGGCGCCAACCACGTCATCTACCCCGAGGCGGAGGCCGGCGAGCGCGTCGCGCACCTCGTCTCGGGCCGGATGCTCGACTACATCCAGTTCGACGACCAGTTCGCGATCGTGAAGATGTACCCGCCGAAGCACATCCGCGGCATCTCGCTCGCCGAGTCGAAGATCCGCTCGAAGTACCACCTGACGGTCGTCGGCGTGAAGAGCCCGGGCGGGGAGTTCACCTACGCGACACCCGAGACCGTCGTCTCGAACCACGACCTCATCATCGTCTCGGGCAACCAGAACGACATCGAGCGCTTCGCGGGCCTCAGCGCGTGAGCACCGAGAACGCCGCGCGCACGGCGATCGACGACAGCAAGCGCTGCCCGTGCGGCACCGGGCTGACGTACGGCGAGTGCTGCGGCCCGATCCACCGCCGCGAGCGCGAGCCCGCGACGGCCGAGCAGCTCATGCGCTCGCGCTTCACCGCCTTCGCGCTCGGCGACGTCGACTGGCTGCTCGCCTCCTGGCACCCCACGACCCGGCCGCGCTCGCTCGAGCTCGACCCGGGCATCCGCTGGCTCCGGCTCGACATCGTCGGCACGAGCGCCGGAGGCCCGTTCGACCGCGAGGGCACCGTCTCGTTCGACGCGCACTGGGTCGCCGACGGCACGCGCGGCGCGATGCGCGAGCTCAGCCGCTTCCGCCGCGACCAGGGCTGGCAGTACCTCGACGGCCAGCAGCGCTGACGCGCGTCAGCCCGCGGCGAGCTCGCGGGCGCGCTCGAGCGCCGCGGCCGTCGCCCGGTCGAAGACCTCGCCGAGGCGCGCCTGCTGCAGCACCGCGACGGCCCGCTCGGTCGTGCCCTTCGGGCTCGTCACGCGGCGGCGCAGCTCGGCCGGCTCGGCCCCGTCGACGGCGAGCAGCTCGCTCGCGCCGCGGAACGTGCCCTGCACCATCGTGGCCGCCTGCTCGGAGGTGAAGCCCATCCGCTCGGCCGCGCCCGTGAGCTCCTCGATGAGCAGGAAGACGTAGGCGGGGCCGGAGCCCGAGATGGCCGAGAGCGCGTCGATCTGCGACTCGTCGAGCACGAGCACCTCCCCGACCGACTCGAACAACCGCGCGACGAGCGCGACGTCGTCGGCCGAGGCTCGGCTGCCGCCCGCGACGCCAGTGACGCCGAGGCCCACATGCGAGGGCGTGTTCGGCATCGCACGGACGACGGCGACGGATGCGGGCAGCGCGGCCTCGATGGACGCGGTCGTCGTGCCCGCCGCGATCGAGACGACCACGGCATCCGGCTCGAGGTGGGGCGCGATCTCGCGCGCGAGGTCGACGATGCCGGCGGGCTTCACGCCGAGCACGACGAGCTTCGCGCCGGCGACCGCGCGGGCGTTGCCGCCCGGCTCGGACTCGAGCGCGATCGACTCGACGCCTGCGAGCCGGATCGCGCTCGCCTTCTCGGCGGTGCGGTTCGTCACGACGATGCGCTCGGCGCCGTGACGCGCGAGCCCCGTGAGGATCGCGCCGCCCATGGAGCCGACGCCGAGCATGGCGATGGGAGGGAGCAGCTCTGGCATGCCGCCAGGCTAGTGCCGCGAGCCGCGCGCGCCGCCCGCGTAGACTCGCGGCCGTGAGCGCATCCCACGGTACGAAGGCGGTCGTCGCGGCGTTCCTCGCGAACACGGGCATCGCCATCACGAAGTTCGTCGCCTGGTTCTTCTCGGGTTCGGCGTCGATGCTCGCCGAGGCGATCCACTCGGTCGCCGACGCCGGCAACCAGCTGCTGCTCCTGCTCGGCGGCCGGCTCGCGAAGCGCAAGGCCGACGCGGAGCACCCGTTCGGCTACGGCCGCGAGCGCTACGTGTGGGCGTTCGTCGTCGCGCTCGTGCTGTTCTCGGTCGGCGGCCTCTTCTCGATCGCCGAGGGCGTCTCGAAGCTGCGCGACCCGCACGAGCTCGACATCATCTGGCTGCCGCTCGTCGTGCTCGGCATCGCGATCGTGCTCGAGAGCCTCTCGTTCCGCACCGCCATCAAGGAGTCGAACAAGGTGCGCGGCAAGGCCCGCTGGGTCGACTTCATCCGCAAAGCGAAGAGCCCCGAGCTGCCGGTCATCCTGCTCGAGGACCTCGCGGCGCTCCTCGGCCTCATCTTCGCGTTCATCGCGGTGGGCCTCACGGCGCTCACCGGCAACCCGCTCTTCGACGCGATCGGCACCGTCGTCATCGGCGTGCTGCTCATCGTCGTCGCGGCCGTGCTGGCCGTCGAGATGAAGTCGCTCCTCATCGGCGAGGGCGCGACGAAGGAGGACACCGCCCGCATCGCGCGCGTCCTGAACGCCGCCCCGGGCGTCGAGTCGGTCATCCACATGAAGGCGCTCTACCTCGGGCCCGACGAGCTCATGATCGCCGCGAAGGTCGCGTTCCCGCCGAAGAGCGACATCGAGCACGTCGCGCGCACGATCAACGAGCTGGAGTCGCTGCTGCGCGCCGAGATCCCGCACGCGCGAGTGATCTACATCGAGCCCGACCTCTACCTCCACCGGCCCGAGATCGCGCCGTCGACCGATCACATCGTGATCCAGTCGGGCAACTGACGAGCCGGATGAGTTTGTGTAGGCTGTCTGCATGGACTTCCTGTACTCGCTGCTGCTCGCCGGCCACTTCATCGGCCTCGCACTGCTCGTCGGCACGTTCTTCGTGCAGATGCGCGCGAAGGCCGGGCACAACTTCACGCTGCTGCTGATCGGCGGCGCGCTCCAGCTCGTCACGGGCGTCTCGCTCTACGGGCTCGCCATGGCGAACGACGCCGACGTCAACCACATGAAGCTCGGCATCAAGGGCGTCATCGCGCTCGTCGTCTTCGTCGCCGCGCTCGTCGGCTTCCTCCGCCAGCGCTCGATGCGCGCCGAGAAGTCGCGCCTTGCCGCCGGCGGCGCCGTCGCGGCGGCCGACGTGGCGCTCGAGCGGAAGCTCATGCCGTTCTTCCACGCGGCCGGCGGGCTCGCGCTCGTGAACCTGCTCATCGCGGTCTTCTGGCGCTGAGGTGACCGGATGGGGTGGGTCGAGCTCGTCGCCCTCCTCACCATCCTGGGCGTGACGATCGCGCTCGTGCTCGCAGGTCCCCGCTCGTGGCACAGCCCCTCGACGCAGCGAGCCCGCCGCATGGGCGGCGGGCTCGGCGTCATGGACGAGATCTGGCGCCCGCACGCCTATGAGCAGCGCATCGCCGACGAGCGGCGCGAGGAGGCCGGCGACCAGGTCGAGGACCTCGACCCGGAGGACCCGCGCCGCCCTCCCGGCGACTGAGGGTCGAGTCGATCGCTTCCCGCCGACTCGACCGGCTGTCGCCGCGGCCGCGCCGCGCCGTCAGCGGCGCTCGGCGAAGAAGGCACGCAGCTGCGCTTCCGCCTCGGCGGCGAGCACGCCCGAGACCACTTCGACGCGGTGCGGCAGCCGCCGCTCGCGCAGCAGGTCGACGACGCTCCCGGCCGCTCCCGCCTTCTCGTCCCAGGCGCCGAACACGACGCGCTCGACGCGGCTCGCGAGGATCGCGCCCGCGCACATGACGCACGGCTCGAGCGTGACGACGAGCGCGCATCCGTCGAGCCGCCACGCGCCTCGCCGCTCGGCCGCCTCCCGGAGCGCGACGACCTCGGCGTGCGCCGTCGGGTCGTGCCGCAGCTCGCGCTCGTTCCGCCCGGTGCCGATGACGGCGCCGGTTGCGTCGACCACGACCGCGCCGACCGGCACGTCGGCCGAGCGCTCCGCCGCCGCCGCCTCGTCGAGCGCGAGGCGCATGAGCGCCTCGTCGCGTGCCGCCGGCCGCATCCGCCCTCCTCGTCGGGGCGCACCGCAAGCAGGCGGCCCACTACCCTGAACCCTATGCGAGTCCACGTCGCCGACCACCCGCTCATCACCCACAAGCTCACCGTGCTGCGGGATGCGCGCACGCCGTCGCCGACCTTCCGGTCGCTCGTCGGCGAGCTGATGACGCTGCTCGCGTACGAGGCGACGCGCAACGTGCGCGTGACCCCGAAGGAGATCGAGACGCCGGTGACGGTCACGACGGGCGTCGAGATCGCCGAGCCGCGACCGCTCGTCGTGCCGATCCTGCGCGCGGGCCTCGGCATGCTCGAGGGCATGACGGCGCTCGTGCCGACCGCCGAGGTCGGCTTCCTCGGCATGGCGCGCAACGAGGCGACGCTCGAGCCGACGACCTACGCCGAGCGGCTGCCCGACGACCTCTCGGACCGCCAGTGCTTCGTGCTCGACCCGATGCTCGCGACCGGCGGCTCGCTCTCGGGCGCGATGCAGTTCCTCTTCGACCGCGGCGCCGTCGACGTCACCGCCATCTGCCTGCTCGGCACGCCCGAGGGGCTCGAGCGCGTCGAGCGCGACATGGGCGGGCACGACGTGACGATCGTGCTCGGCGCCCTCGACGAGGGGCTCGACGAGCGCGGCTTCATCGTGCCGGGGCTCGGCGACGCGGGCGACCGGCTCTACGGCACCGTCGGCGACTGAGCGCCCGCGGCGCGCGCGCCGCTTTCCGTCATAGTTCGTCACATCGTTGCGTCATCGAGGTGCCTCACTGAGAAGTGAGCGCG
>NZ_ASHR01000046.1 GCF_000400485.1 Agrococcus pavilionensis RW1 | reverse complement strand
CCCCGCGCTCAAAGAAGCTGAGGCACGTCGGAGCGCATCCGCCCGGGTGCCCGGCGCGTAGCATCGACAGCAGCATGCAGCTGACGCCCGCGCGACGGTCCCTCGCGCTCTTCACCCTCGCGCTCGGCGGATTCGGGATCGGCACGACCGAGTTCGCGACGATGGGCATCCTCCCCCTCGCCGCGAGCGACCTCGTGCCCGCGTTCGACGCCGACCCCGAGGGCGGCATCGCGCACGCCGGGTGGCTCATCACCGCCTACGCGCTCGGCGTCGTCGTCGGCGCGCCGCTCGTGTCGGTCTGGGCGGCTCGGATGTCGCAGAAGACCCTCGTGCTGCTGCTCGCGGCCGCGTTCGCGGTCGCGAACCTCGCGAGCGGCCTCATGCCGACGTTCGAGCTCACGGTCGCCGCGCGCTTCGTCGCCGGTCTCCCCCACGGCGCGTACTTCGGCGTCGCGGCGCTGCTCGCCGCGCGCATCATGGGGCCGGGGCGGCAGGGCGCCGGCGTCGCGCTCGCCCTGTCGGGGCTCACGATCGCGAACATCATCGGCGTGCCGCTCGGCACGTGGCTCGGTCAGGCGGCCGGCTGGCGCTGGACGTACGCGGCCGTCGCCGTCATCTTCCTCGTCACGCTCGTGCTCGCCGCGATCGCGCTCCCGAGGCAGCCCGGCGACGCGACGCGGAGCGCTCGGCGCGAGATCGCGGCGTTCCAGAACCCCCGGCTGTGGCTCATGATCGCCGTCGGCTGCATCGGCTTCGGCGGATTCTTCGCCGTCTACTCGTACGCGGCCGAGATCGTCACCCGCGTCGCGGGCCTGCCGGAACCGGCGATCGCGTGGCTGCTCGCGACGGTCGGCGTGGGCATGACGATCGGCAACGCGATCGGCGGCTGGGCGAGCGACCGCAGCATCCGCCGATCGATCCTGATCGGCTTCCCGGTGCTCATCGCGTCGCTCGCGCTCTTCGGGCTGCTCGGGTGGCAGCCGGTCGCGCTCTTCGCGCTCGCGTTCATGGTCGGCGGCGCCGGCTCGGTGCTCAACCCGGCGATCCAGGCGCGCATCATGAGCATCGCGGGCGACGCCGAGCTGCTCGGGGCGGCGACGAACCACGCGGCCTTCAACGTCGGCAATGCGATCGGGGCGGCCCTCGGCGGCGCGGTCATCGCGGCCGGGCTCGGCTACCTCGCGCCCGCCTGGATCGGCGTCGCGCTCGCCGGCGCCGGCTTCCTCATCGCGATCTGGAGCCTCGCGATCGACCGCCAGCCCGACACCGCGACGCACCACGTCGTCGCGACCGTGCTCGGGCCCACCACTGCCGGCATCGAGGTCGTCGACCGCTGACGCACGGCACGCCCGGCGGGCAGTGCGAGAATCGACGGATGAGGTTCCTGTCGATCCAGTCGCACGTCGCCTACGGGCACGTCGGCAACTCCGCGGCCGTCTTCCCCCTGCAGCGCGCGGGGCACGAGGTGTGGCCGGTGCTCACCGTCAACTTCTCGAACCACACCGGCTACGGCGCGTGGGGCGGGCCGCTCATCCCCGCCGACGACGTGCGCGCCGTGGTGGCGGGCATCGAGGACCGCGGGGTGCTCGGCACGGTCGACGGCGTGCTCTCGGGCTACCTCGGCGGGGAGGCGATCGTCGAGGTCGTGCTCGACGCGGTGGCGCGCGTGAAGGCCGCGAACCCGCAGGCGACCTACACGTGCGATCCCGTGATGGGCAACGCGAAGTCGGGCTGCTTCGTCGCGCCCACGATCCCGCCGCTCATCCGGGAGCGAGCGCTGCCGGTCGCCGACATCATCACGCCCAACCAGTTCGAGCTCGGCTTCATGACCGGCACCGACCCGGACACGATCGATTCGACGCTCGAGTCGGTCGACCGCGCGCGCGACCTCGGCCCCGACACGGTGCTCGTCACGAGCGTGCTGCGCCCCGACCGCGAGCCCGACACGATCGAGATGCTCGCGGTCGACGGCGAGGGCGCGTGGATCCTCCAGACTCCGCACCTGCCGTTCAAGGCCAACGGCTCGGGCGACGTCACGAGCGCGCTCTTCACCGCGCACTACCGCGAGAGCGGCTCGGCGAAGGTCGCGCTCGAGCGCACGGCCTCGAGCGTCTTCGACCTGCTGCAGGTGACGCTCGACTCGGGCGAGCGCGAGCTGCGGATCGTGCAGGCGCAGGATGCGTTCGCGCACCCGCGCATGCAGTTCGAGGCACGCCAGGTGCGCTGAGCGCCACCCGCTCGGCAGATCACCCCGCTCGTCGAGGAGGCACGTGCCACCCCGCTCGTCGAGGAGGCCCGCAGGGCCGTGTCGAGACGACCGAGACGCGTCTCGATACGCGGCCTGCGGCCGCTACTCGACGAACGGGGGTGCGGGCGCCTATCGGCGCTCTCTCTTCTCCCGCCCTCGGCCCAGAGGGCTTCGGCGCGTCCGGCTCGGAGGCCCGAAAGGGCCTCCGAGGAGAGCGCCTATCGGCGCTCTCTCTTCTCCCGGACGCGCATGTTCACCACGATGGGGGTGCCCTCGAAGCCGTAGTCCTCGCGCAGGCGGCGCTCGATGAAGCGCCGGTACTGCGGGTCGAGGAAGCCGGTCGTGAACAGCACGAAGGTCGGCGGCCGCGTGCCAGCCTGCGTTGCGAACAGGATGCGCGGCTGCTTGCCGCCCCGCAGCGGGTGCGGATGCGCGGCGACGAGATCGGCGATGAAGGCGTTGAGCTTGCCGGTGGGGATGCGCTTGTCCCACGACTCGAGCGCCGTCTCGAGCGCCGGCACGAGCTTCTCGAGGTGGCGGCCCGTGCGGGCCGAGATGTTGACGCGCGGCGCCCACGCGACGTGCGCGAGGTCCTGCTCGATCTCGCGCTCGAGGTAGCGGCGGCGCTCGTCGTCGAGCTGGTCCCACTTGTTGAACGCGAGCACGAGCGCGCGCCCCGACTCGAGCACGAGGTCGATGATGCGCACGTCCTGCTCCGAGAGCGCCTCGGTGACGTCGAGCAGCACGACCGCGACCTCCGCCTTCTCGAGCGCGGCCTGTGTGCGCAGCGTCGCGTAGAAGTCGGCGCCCTGCTGCAGGTGCACACGGCGGCGGATGCCGGCCGTGTCGACGAAGCGCCACACGCGGCCGCCGAGCTCGATCTGCTCGTCCACCGGGTCGCGCGTCGTGCCCGCCATGTCGTTGACGACGACGCGCTCCTCGCCGGCGGCCTTGTTGAGCAGGCTCGACTTGCCGACGTTCGGGCGGCCGAGCAGCGCGACGCGACGCGGCCCGCCGAACTCCTCCTTCGCGACCGCCGAGACCTCCGGCAGCGCCTTGATCGCGAGGTCGAGCAGGTCGGCGACGCCGCGGCCGTGCAGCGCCGAGACGGGGTAGGGCTCGCCGAGCCCGAGGCTCCACAGCGACGCGGCCTCGAGGTCGCGTCGCGAGTCGTCCGACTTGTTGGCGACGAGCAGCACGGGCCGCTGCGACTGCCGCAGCATCCGCACGACGTGCTCGTCGGTCGAGGTGGGGCCGACGTTGACGTCGACGACGAACAGCACGGCGTCGGCGAGCTCGACGGCGATCTCGGCCTGCTGCGCGACCGAGCGGTCGATGCCGCGCGCGTCAGGCTCCCAGCCGCCCGTGTCGACGAGCGTGAAGCGGCGCCCGTTCCACTCCGCCTTGTACGAGACCCGGTCGCGCGTGACGCCCGGCGTGTCCTCGACGACCGCCTCGCGACGGCCGAGGATGCGGTTCACGAGCGCCGACTTGCCCACGTTCGGGCGGCCGACGATCGCGAGCACAGGCAGCGCCGGCTCGAGCCGGTAGGCGTCCTCGTCGTCCTCGCCCGCCTCGAGCAGCGCGGCGTCCTCCTCGTCGAGCTCGTAGTCGGCGAGGCCCGCGCGCAGCGCGGAGACCCGCGCCTCGTCGGTCTCGACCTCGGCCTCGAAGTCGGGCTCGAGCTCCCGCTCGTCGCCCCGCGTCTCGTCAGTCATGGCTCTCCTCGGTCACGAGGCGCACGATGGCCTCCACGGTCTCGTCGAATGTCAGGTCGGTCGAGTCGACGACCGTCACGCCCTCGGCTGCGCTCAGGAAGTCGACGACCTTGGCGTCGGATGCGTCGCGCGCGGCCAGGCGGGCACCCACCTGCCGCTCGTCACCGCCCACGTCGCCGAAGCGGCGGCGGATGCGCACGGCCTCGTCGGCGGTCAGCAGCACGCGCACGTCGGCGTCGGGCGCGACGACGGTCGTGATGTCGCGCCCCTCGGCCACGATGCCGGGCCGAGCCTCGGCGATGATCGCCCGGAACCGCACGTTGACCGCCTCGCGCGCCGGCAGCGTGCGGGCGACGCCCGACACGGCGGCCGAGATGCGCTCGCTGCGGATCGCCTCGGTCACGTCGTGGCCGGCGATCGCGACGCGCTGACCGCTCGCGTCGACGGTGAGCTCGAGCGAGTCGAGCGAGTCGAGCGCGCCGATGACGGTCGCGGGGTCGTCGGTGTCGCCGCCCCGCTCGAGGATGAGCCACGCGAGCGCGCGGTAGGCGGCGCCGGTGTCGAGGAACTGGAAGCCGAGCTCGCGCGCGACCGCGCGCGCGACCGACGACTTGCCGCTGCCCGCGGGTCCGTCGATCGCGACGACGGTCGCCGCCTGTGCGCCGGCGGTCATGCGACCACCTGCCAGCCGAGCTGCTCGAGCGCCTCGTGCAGCGGCTGCAGCGCATCGGGCAGCACGGTGATCTCGACGACGCCGAACTGCGCGCCCTCGGCGTGCTCGATGCGCACGTCCTCGAGGTTGACGTCGGCGTCGCCGATGTCGGCGAGCAGCCGCGCGAGCTGCCCCGGGCGGTCGTCGATGCGCACCTGCACGCGCGTGAAGCGCGCGTGCGTGCCGTGCTTGCCCGGCAGGCGCGCAACGCCCTCGTTGCCCGCGCGCAGCGCATCCGCCACCGTCCTCCGGCTCCCGGATGCGTCGAGCGCGTCGAGCGCGTCGACGAGGCTCGCGAGGTCGGCCTGCATCGCGCGCAGCTGCTCGACGACGGCGGGGGCGTTCGCGCCCAGGATCTGGATCCACAGCGCGGGGTCGGACGCCGCGACGCGCGTGACGTCGCGCACGCCGCCGCCCGCGAGCCGCAGCGCCTCGTCGGGCGCGTCGGCGAGCCGGGCGGCCATGAGCGACGAGACGAGCTGCGGCACGTGGCTCACGATCGCGACGGCGCGGTCGTGCTCCTCGGGCGTCGACTCGATCGGCACGGCGCCCAGGTCGAGGATGAGGTCGTCGACGAGGCTGCCGCGCTCGTAGGAGATGTCGTCGTGGCCCGCGATGACCCACGGGCGGCCGACGAAGAGGTCGCCCGAGCCGGCGAGCGCGCCCGAGCGCTCCCGGCCGGCCATCGGGTGGGAGCCGAGGTAGCGACTGACGTCGGCGCCGAGCTCGCGGAGCTCGGCGAGCGGCACGGCCTTGACCGACGCGACGTCGGTGACCACCGCATCCGGGAACGCCTCGAGCTCGGCCGCGACGACGCGCGCCGTGACGTCCGGCGGCACGGCGACGACGATGAGCTCGGGCCGGTCGCCCGGCCGCGCGAGCCGCCCGGCGCCGAAGTCGGCGGCGAGCCGCTCGGCGGTGGGGCTCGCGTCGCGCAGCTGCACCTCGACGCCACGCGCCGAGAGGCCGAGGCCGATCGAGGTGCCGAGGAGCCCGGTGCCGACGATGCGCACGGGACCGCGCAGTCGGTGGGTCACGGACGCTCCTCCAGGGATGGTGTCGGGGGCCGCGCTGGGCGGCGGTTCAGCGCTCGGACCTCGCGAGGGTGAGGATGGCGCCTCGCTCCATGCTAGTGAGTTCGCGCACGCGGCCCGACCGGAGGGTGCCGAGGTGGAGCGGCCCGAAGGAGCGCCGCACGAGCTCGACGACCGGGTGGCCGACGTGGTCGAGCATGCGCCGCACGATGCGGTTGCGGCCCGAGTGGAGGGTGAGCTCGACCATCGAGTGGCCCTGCGAAGGGCGGCCGACGAGCCGCGCGGCGTCGGCGTGGATCTCGCCGTCGTCGAGCTCGAAGCCGTCGAGCAGCCGGCGGATGACGCGCTGGTCGACCGCGCCGCGCACCTTCGCGACGTACGTCTTCTCGACCCCGAAGGAGGGGTGCGCGAGCACGTGCGCGAGCTCGCCGTCGTTCGTGAGCAGCAGCAGACCCGACGTGTCGGCGTCGAGCCGGCCGACGTTGTAGACGCGCTCCCCCACCTCGTCGGTGAACTCGCGCAGGTCGCGCCGGCCCTGCTCGTCGCGCATCGTCGAGACGACGCCCGTGGGCTTGTTGAGCATGAGGTAGCGCTTCGTGACGTCGAGCTGCACGGCGGTGCCGTCGACCGTCACCCGGGCGTCGGGGCGGATGCGCGTGCCGAGCTCGGTGACGACGCTCCCGTCGACCTCGATGCGGCCGGCGACGATCATGTCCTCGACGACGCGGCGGCTCGCGACGCCCGCGGCGGCGAGCACCTTCTGCAGGCGCTCGCCCTCGGGCTGCGTGGTGGGATCGGTCATGCGAGCACGTCCTCCTCGCCGTCGGGCAGCAGCGGGCTGATCGGGGGCAGCTCGTCGAGCGAGTTGAGGCCGAGCTGCGTCAGCAGCAGCTCGGTCGTCTCGTAGTGGATCGCGCCGGTCTCGGAGTCGGCGAACGCCTCGCGGATGAGGCCGCGGCCGAGCAGCGTGCGCACGACCGAGTCGACGTTGACGGCGCGGATCGCGGCGACGGCGCCGCGCGTGATCGGCTGCTTGTAGGCGATGACCGCGAGCGTCTCGAGCGCCGCTTGCGAGAGCCGCGTGGGCGTCTGGGTGAGCACGAAGTCGGCCGCGTCGGCGTCGTACGCCTCGCGCACGTAGATGCGCCAGCCGCCGCCGACCTCGCGCAGCTCGAAGCCGCGCTCGGGGCCGGCCGGACGATCCCCGACAGGCTCGCCGTCGTAGTCCGCGCGGAGCGCCTCGATCGCCGCCTTGACCGCCTTCACGGGCGCCTGCAGCGCGGTCGCGAGGTGCACCGCGCCCTGCGGCTCGTCGGCGACCATGAGGATCGCCTCGATGCGGCGCTCGAGCGGGACGTGCGAGCGGTCGGCTGCGCGCGCGTCGTCCACCACCGCATCCGTCTCAGGCATGGTCATAGTCTGCCCCCAGTGCGACGAGGTCCTCGTCGCGGAAGTCGTGGCCGGTCCAGCTGATCGAGAGCTCGCCGAGCGGCTCCACCTGCTCGAAGGTGATCGCCGCGTGGCGGTAGAGCTCGAGCACCGCGAGGAAGCGCGCGACGATGACGCCGCGCGTCGCCTCCCCCGCGATGAGCTCGCGGAAGGTGGTCGTGCCCGCGGTGCGGAGCGTCGCGACGATGTGCGCGGCCTGCTCGCGGATCGACACGAGCGGCGCGTGCAGGTGCCCGAGCCCGACGGTCGGGATCTCCTTCGGCGTGAGCGCGAGGAGCGCGAGCGCCGCGAAGTCGTCGGGCGAGAGCGTCCACTTGAGCTCGGGCACGCGCTGCCGGAAGCGCTCCTCGAGCCGCACCGAGCGCGCGTGGCGGCCGCTCTCGGCGGCGATGCGCTCCGCCATCCACGCCGCGGCCTGCTTGAAGGCGCGGTACTGCAGCAGCCGGGCGAAGAGCAGGTCGCGCGCCTCGAGCAGCGCGACGTCCTCGCTGTCGACGACGTCGCCCGCCGGCAGCAGCGAGGCGATCTTGAGGTCGAGCAGCGTCGCGGCGACGACGATGAACTCGCTCGCCTGCTCGAGCTCCTCGTGCGTGTCGAGCGTGCGGACGTAGGCGATGAACTCATCCGTCACGCGCGAGAGCGCGATCTCGGTGACGTCCATCGAGCGGTTGCCGATGAGCGTCAGCAGCAGGTCGAAGGGGCCGTCGAAGTTGTCGAGCGCGAGGCGGAAGCCGCGGCGCTCCTCCTCGGCGGCCGACTCCCCCGCCTCGGGCGCGACGGGCTCAGGCGATGGCGCCACGGTGGATCAGCTCGCGGGCGAGCTGTCGGTAGACCTCCGCGGCGCTGTGGTCGGGCGCGAACTGCGTCACCGGCACCCCGGCGACGGATGCGTCGGGGAACTTCACCGTGCGGCGCACGACGGTCTCGAGCACGGTCTCGCCGAACGCATCCACGACCCGCTCCATGACCTCGCGCGCGTGCAGCGTGCGGGCGTCGTACATCGTGACGAGGATGCCGTCGAGCTGCAGGGCGGGGTTGAGGCGGTCCTGCACCTTGTCGATCGTCTCCTTGAGGAGCGCGACGCCGCGGAGCGCGAAGAACTCGCTCTCGAGCGGGATGAGCACGCCGTGCGCGGCGGTGAGCGCGTTGACGGTCAGCAGGCCGAGCGAGGGCTGGCAGTCGATGAGGATGAGGTCGTAGTCGTCGGCGACCTTGCGCAGCACGCGCGCGAGGATCTGCTCGCGGGCGACCTCGTTGACGAGGTGCACCTCGGCGGCCGAGAGGTCGATGTTCGCGGGGATGACGTCGAGCCCGGGCGTGCTCGTCTGCTGGATCGCCTCGCGCGGGTCGAGCCTGGAGTTCAGCAGCAGGTCGTAGATCGTCGTCGCGTCGTGGTTGTCGACGCCGAGGCCCGCCGAGAGCGCGCCCTGCGGGTCGAAGTCGACCGCGAGCACGCGGCGGCCGTACTCGGCGACCGCGGCACCGAGGTTGATCGACGTCGTCGTCTTGCCGACGCCGCCCTTCTGGTTGCACATCGTGATGATGCGCGCCGGGCCGTGGCTCGGCAGCGGCGCCGGCACCGCGAAGTCGCGCGCGGGACGCCCGGTCGGCCCGAGCGCGGGCGCCTCCAGGCCGGTCAGGGTCTCGCTGCTCGTGCTCATGGCTTCGAGTCTAGGAACGCGGCGCGCCTCCGCCCCGCAGGCGCGGACGGCGTGTATCTCAACCTCTGGTTGAGGCTCAGCGCGCCGGATCGAAGCGGCAGCCATGCACAGACGCCCCCTCGACAGGTGCGCTTCCGCCCGACAGGGGCGGGCGTGCCGGCCCCTGTCGGGCGGAGGCGCACCGGGCGACGGATGCCGAGGGCAGCACGCGCCGCGAGTGGGACGATGCAGGCATGGACGTGGTGGTGCGGCAGGCGGCGGATGCGGAGCTCGAGGCGGTCGCGGACCTGCGGTGGCGGTGGGTGCGGGAGTCGAGCGACGAGCCGCTGCCCGAGCGGAGCGCGTACGCCGCGGAGGCGGCCGCGTGGGCTCGCGCGCACGGCGACTCGCACGTGCCGCTCGTCGCCGTCGCGGACGGCGAGGTCGTCGGCATGGCGTGGCTCGCGATCCAGTCGCGCGTGCCCTCGCCGCGCGCGCTCGAGCGCCGCTCGGGCGACCTGCAGAGCTGCTACGTCGTGCCCGAGCACCGCGGCGCGGGCCTCGGCCGCCGGCTCGCCGAGGCCGTGCTCGACGAGGCTCGGCGGCGCGGCCTCGAGCACGTGACGGTGCACTCGAGCGTCGAGGCGATCCCCGTCTACGAGCGGGCCGGCTTCCGCGCCAACCCGCGGTCGCTCTACGCCGACGGCGCGATCCCCGAGCGGTAGCCGCTCAGCGGGCGCGCGGATGCGCGGTCGTGTACATGTCGCGGAGCGTGTCGGCGGTCACGTGCGTGTAGATCTGCGTCGTCGCGACCGAGGCGTGGCCGAGCAGCTCCTGCACGACGCGCACGTCGGCACCGCCTTCGAGCAAGTGGGTCGCGAACGAGTGGCGGAACGTGTGCGGCGAGACGTGCTCGACCCCCGCCTCCTCGGCGACGCGCTGGATGATCTCCCACGCCGCCTGGCGGCTGAGCCGCCCGCCGCGCGCGCCGAGCAGCAGGGCCGGTCCCCCGCGCCCCTTCGCCGCGAGCGCGGGCCTGCCGCGCACGAGCCACGCGTCGACCGCCGCGCGCGCGAACGAGCCGACCGGCACGAGCCGCTGCTTCGCGCCCTTGCCCGTCACGCGCACGAGCCCGTGCTCGCTCTCGAGGTCGTCGACGTCGAGCCCGAGCACCTCCGAGATGCGCGCGCCGGTCGCGTAGAGGAGCTCGAGCAGCGCCCGATCGCGGAGGCCCGCGGGGTCGTCGCCGCTCGGGGTCTCGAGCAGCCGCTGCATCTGCGAGACCGAGATGCCCTTCGGCAGCCGCTGCGGCAGCTTCGGCGGCCGCTCGTCGCGCGTGACGTCCTCGCTCGCGACCCGCTCGTCGACGAGCCAGCGGTGCAGCGCCTTGACCGCCGAGAGGTGGCGGGCGACGGAGGAGGCGGCGAGCCCGCGGTCCGCGAGCGCCGCGCGGAAGGCGGCGACGTCCTCGCGCGCGATCGCCGACGCATCCGTCACCCCGCGCGCCTCGAGCACCGCGACGTAGCCGGCGAGGTCGCGCCGGTAGGCGGCGATCGTGTGCGCCGAGAGCCCTCGCTCGACCGCGAGCTGGCGCAGCAGCCGCTCGACCGCGACCGCCGGCGACGTGGTCACGGCGTCACGGCCGGTGCGCGGGGTGCCAGTCGAACGGCGCGTCGGCCGGGTGGGCGGCGATGCCCCGCGCGCGCATCGCGTGCAGCGCGAGCACGGCCGACAGCAGCGTCGCGTTGTGCAGGCGCATCGCGAGCGCCGCCTCGACGACCTCGTCGAGCGGCACCCAGCGGCGCTCCATCGCGGCCTCCTCGTGGACGCGCGCGAACGCATCCGGGAGCTCGCGCACGTCGGTCGCGAGGTAGACGCGGATGATCTCGGTCGAGCCGCCGCCGGTCGGCGAGAGGTCGAGGAGCGTGCGCCACGAGCCGGCCTCGAGGTCGGTCTCCTCGGCGAGCTCGCGCTGCGCGGCGGCGAGCGGGTCCTCGCCGTCGACGTCGAGCAGGCCGGCGGGCAGCTCCCACAGCGTGCCGCCGGCGGGGTGGCGGTACTGGTGCACGAGCATGACCTCGTCCCGCTCGTTCATGGCGACCACCGCGACGGCACCGGGGTGCACGATGACCTCGCGCACGATCCGCTCGCCGTCGAGCTCGAGCTCGTGCCGCTCGACGTCCCAGATGCGTCCGGAGAACAGCCGCTCGCTCTCGAGCACCGGCTGCCGCCCGAGCGCATCGGCGAGCATCAGGCGGTCTCGATCGGCTCGTCGGTCTCGTCGAAGAGCTTCGAGGCGCGCTGCCGGTCGAGGGCGGCCGCGACGAGGCCGCGGAAGAGCGGATGCGCGCGGTTGGGCCGGCTGCGGAGCTCCGGGTGCGCCTGCGTGGCGATGTAGAACGGGTGGCCGGGCAGCTCGACGTACTCGACGAGGTGGCCGTCGGGCGAGGTGCCGCTGAACCACAGCCCCGCCTCGGCGATCTGCTCGCGGTAGGCGTTGTTGACCTCGTAGCGGTGGCGGTGGCGCTCCTCGGCGGAGTCGGCGCCGTAGAGCTGCGCGGCGAGCGAGCCCTCGGCGAGCTTCGCCTCGTAGATGCCGAGCCGCATCGTGCCGCCGAGGTCGCCGCCGTGGATGTGCTGCTCCTGCTCGGCCATCGTCGCGATGACGGGCGCCGGGGTGTCGACGTCGAACTCGGTCGAGGAGGCGCCCTCGATGCCCGCGAGGTTCCGCGCGGCCTCGATCACCATGCACTGCAGGCCGAGGCAGATGCCGAGCGTGGGGATCTCGTTCTCGCGCGTGAACCGCAGCGCGCCGAGCTTGCCCTCGATGCCGCGGATGCCGAAGCCGCCGGGCACGACGATGCCGTCGAGCTCGCCGAGCTGGGCGGCCGCGCCCTCGGGCGTCTCGCAGTCGTCGGAGCGGATCCAGCGGAGGTTGACCTTCGTCTGGTTCGCGAAGCCGCCGGCCTTGACCGCCTCGGTCACCGACAGGTACGCATCCGGGAGGTCGATGTACTTGCCGACGAGGCCGATCGTGACCTCGTGCTTGGGGTTGTGCACGCCGTCGAGCACGGGCTGCCAGCGCGACCAGTCGATCTCGCCCGCCGTGAGGCCGAGCTGCTCGATGATGTACGCGTCGAGGCCCTGCTCGGTGAGCATGCTCGGGATGTCGTAGATCGAGGGCTTGTCGATCGCGTTGACGACCGCGCGCTCCTCGACGTCGCACATGAGCGCGATCTTCTTGCGGTTCGACTCGCTCACCGGCCGGTCGCTGCGCAGCACGAGCGCGTCGGGCTGGATGCCGATCGAGCGGAGGGTCGCGACCGAGTGCTGCGTCGGCTTCGTCTTCTGCTCGCCGGAGGCGCCGAGGAACGGCACGAGCGAGACGTGCACGAAGAAGACGTTCTGGCGACCGAGCTCGTGGCGGATCTGGCGCGCCGACTCGATGAACGGCTGCGACTCGATGTCGCCGACGGTGCCGCCGATCTCGGTGATGATGACGTCGGGCTGCGGGTCCTGCTCGGACTGCAGGCGCATGCGGCGCTTGATCTCGTCGGAGATGTGCGGGATGACCTGCACCGTGTCGCCGAGGTACTCGCCGCGGCGCTCGCGCTCGATGACGCGCGAGTAGATCTGGCCGGTCGTGACGTTCGCCGCCTGCGAGAGGTCGACGTCGAGGAAGCGCTCGTAGTGGCCGATGTCGAGGTCGGTCTCGGCGCCGTCGTCGGTGACGAAGACCTCGCCGTGCTGGAACGGGTTCATCGTGCCAGGGTCGACGTTGAGGTAGGGGTCGAGCTTCTGCATCACGACGTGCAGGCCGCGCGCGGTCAGCAGGTTGCCGAGCGACGCGGCGGTGAGTCCCTTGCCGAGCGAGGAGACGACACCGCCCGTGACGAAGATCTGCTTGGTCACCTTGGCCGACGTGTCGGTCCCGTTCGCACTGAGGTCCACGGGCTTCGAGCCTAACCCACCGCGCCCGAGTCTTCGAGCAACTCGCGGGCGTGGGCGAGCGCGGTCTCGGATGCGGTGCCCGAGAGCATGCGGGCGAGCTCGGCCAGGCGCTCCTCCCCCTCGACCGCGGCGACCTGGGAGGCCGTGATGCGGCCGTCGGTGCCCTTCTCGACCCGCACGTGGTGCTCGGCGAACGCCGCGACCTGCGCGAGGTGGGTGACGACGATCACCTGGCAGTGCTGCGCGAGCCGCGCGAGCCGCCGCCCGATCTCGGTCGCGGCGGCGCCGCCGACGCCCGCGTCGACCTCGTCGAAGACCATCGTCGGCACGCTCTCGTCGGCGAGCGCGACCTCGATCGCGAGCATGATGCGACTGAGCTCGCCGCCCGACGCGCCCCGCTGGATGGGGCGCGGCTCGGCGCCCGGGTGCGGCGCGAGCAGCATCGTCACGCGGTCGCGGCCGGTCGCGCCGAGCGCCTCGGCCTGCGCGACCTCGACGACGAGCCGCGCGTTCGGCATCGCGAGCGCCCGGAGCTCCTCCCCGACCGCGGCCTCGAGCCGCGTCGCCGCCTCGCGCCGGAGCACGCTCAGCCGGTCGGCGAGCGCGGTCGCCGCCTCGAGGTGCCGCTCCTGCTCGGCCTCGAGCCGCTCGAGCTCCGCCTCGTCGCCCTCGAGCTCGGCGAGCCGCAGCGCCGCGGCCGGCGCCGCGTCGAGCGCCTCGTCGAGCGGCCGGCCGAGCCGCCGCTCGAGCGCGGAGAGCTCGGCGCGCCGCTGCTGCACCTCGTCGAGGCTGCGCTCGGGCCGCTCGAGGTCGTCGAGCGCCGTCACGATCGAGGCCGACGCCTCCTGCAGCAGCGCATCGGCCTGCACGAGCAGCTCGAGCGCCTCCGCGAGCGCCGCGTCGTCGCCCGCGGCGCGCTCGACGAGCCGGCGCGCCTGACCGGCGAGCGTCACCGCGTCGGGCGCGTCGTCGTCGTTCGAGAGCGCCTGGTGGGCCTCGCCGAGGTCGGCGCGCAGCGACTCCGAGTGCTCGAGCCGGTGCGCGAGCGCCGCGAGCTCGTCCTGCTCGCCCGGCTGCGGGTCGAGGGCCTCGAGCTCCTCGAGCTCCTCGCGGATGCGCGCGGCCTCGGCTGCGCGGGCGTCGTGCTCGGCGCGGATGCGCTCGGCCGTCTCGCGCGTGTCGGTCCAGGCCGCGTGCGCGGCGCGGTACTCGGCGAGCAGCTCCTGCAGCGCCGCGCCGGCCGCGCGGTCGAGCGCCGCGGCCTGCGCTTCCGCCGAGCGCAGCCGCTGCTGGTCGGACTGCCCGTGCACGGCGACGAGCCGGTCGGCGAGCTCGCGCAGCAGCCCGGCGGGCACGGCTGCGCCCCCGGCCTGGGCGCGCGAGCGGGCGGTCGCCTCGGGCGTGCGCGTGAGCGCCCGGCCGAGGATGAGCTCGCCGTCGTCGACCGTGCCGCCCGCGTCCTCGACGAGACCCACCGCATCCGCGTCGTCGACGATCCACACGCCCTGCACCGCGGCGCGCTCCTCGCCCGAGCGGATGACGCCCGCGTCGGCGCGCTCGCCGCGCAGGAGCGCGAGCGCCTGCACGACCATCGTCTTGCCCGCGCCCGTCTCTCCGGTGATCGCGGTGAAGCCCGGTCCGATCGGCACGCGCGCGTCGTCGATGACGCCGAGCGAGCGGATCGTCAGCTCGTCGAGGCGCGTCACAGCCGCTTCCGCCGGAATCCCTCCACCGGCAGGTGGAACTTCGCGACGAGCCGGTCGGCGAACGGCGCCTTCGACAGCCGAGCGAGGCGCAGCGGCTTCGCGTCGCGCG
This sequence comes from Agrococcus pavilionensis RW1, assembly GCF_000400485.1. Classification (GTDB taxonomy): domain Bacteria; phylum Actinomycetota; class Actinomycetes; order Actinomycetales; family Microbacteriaceae; genus Agrococcus; species Agrococcus pavilionensis. The sequence goes on along the minus strand of NZ_ASHR01000046.1, from coordinate 33,630 downwards.
TCGCCTCGACGCGCGAGCCCTGCGGCAGGTCGAACGAGCGGCGGGAGTCGCACCACAGCACCGCGGGGTGCGTCGAGTCCTCGGCGATCGTGACCGCCATGGTCGAGGTCGGCGCGACGACGAGCGGGCGCGTGAAGAGCGCGTGCGCGCCGAGCGGCACGAGCAGCAGCACCTCGGCGGTCGGCCAGACGATCGGGCCGCCGGCGGAGAAGGAGTAGGCGGTCGAGCCGGTGGGCGTCGACAGCAGCACGGCGTCGGTGCCGAACGACGAGACCGCGCGGCTGTCGATCTCGAGCAGGGTCGTGATCATGCGGCCCGAGCCCGACTTCTCGATCGCGGCCTCGTTGACCGCCCACGTCTCGTGCACGAGCTCGTCGCCGCGGAACACCCGCACGCACAGCGTCAGCCGCTGCTCGACCTCGTAGTCGCGCAGGAGCGCGCGCTCGACGACCTCGGCCGACTCGGCGACCTCCGCCTCGGCGAGGAAGCCGACGTGGCCGAGGTTGATGCCGAGCAGCGGCGCGTCGAGCTCGCGCTGCAGCTCGGCCGCGCGCAGGATCGTGCCGTCGCCGCCGAGCGTCATGATGAGCTCGACCTCGATGGGCCCGGAGCGGTCCCAGCCCTCGACGGCGGTGAGGGCGGGCTCGGCCTCGAGCAGCACGGGCCGGTCGTCGGTGAGCACGACGGGCGTCACGCTCGCAGCGAGCAGCCGCCGCGCGATCGTGACCGCGCTCTCGACCGCCTCGGCGCGGCCGGGGTGGAACGCGAGCAGGAAGCGGCGCTCCGCGACGTCTCCCGCCTCGTTCACCGCGCCTCCTTCGACAGCCGCTCGCACTCGTCCAGCCATTCTGTCGGATTCGACCCTGCGGTCGCCGAGAGGTGGGCGAGGTACTCGAGGTTGCCGCGCGCGCCGACGATCGGGCTGCCGATGAGGCCGGCGGTGCCGAGCCCCGCGTCCCACGCCGCCCACAGCACGCGCTCGATCGCCTGCGCGCGGAGCGCCGGGTCGGTGACGATGCCCTCGCGCACCCCCGTGCGGCCCACCTCGAACTGCGGCTTGATGAGCACGACGAGATCGGCGCCGGGCGCGGCGACGCCGACGAGCGGCCCGATCGCGAGCGCGAGCGAGATGAACGAGAGGTCGGCCGTGACGAGCGTCGGCGCGGGCTCGATCGAGCCGGGCTCGAGGTCGCGCACGTTGCGCCCCTCGAGCAGGGTGATGGGATGCGTCGACACGTCGAGCTGGAACTGGCCGTGCCCGACGTCGAGCGCAGTCACATGCCGCGCGCCGCGCGCGAGCAGCACCTGGGTGAAGCCGCCAGTCGACGCGCCCGCGTCGAGCGCGTCGCGACCCGACGCATCCACCCGGAACGCGTCGAGCGCGGCGATGAGCTTGTGCGCCGCGCGCGAGACCCACGCGTCGGTGCCCGAGACCGCGATCTCGGCGCCGACCGGCACCTTGTGGCTCGCCTTCACGACGCCGCGCCCGTCGACCGAGACGAGGCCGGCGGCGATGCGCTGCTGCGCCTGGCTGCGGCTGCGCGCGAGGCCGCGCTCGACGAGCGCCTGATCGAGCCGGATGGCGTCAGCCACGCGGATCAACCACGGACTGCCCCGAGCTCGGCCTGCAGCCGGTCGTGGATGCGGGCCAGCTGGTCCGCGCGCTCCTCGAGCGGCTGCTGCTCGAGCAGCTCGAGCTCGTCGAGGAGGTGCTCTTCCGTCATGACGTCGAGGCTAGCGAATCGATGACGCGGAGCTCGTCGGCGCGCGAGAGCCTGTTGGCGCTCGGGCGGTCGAGGCCGCGCCCCTGCTCGTCGGCCAGTACGTCGACGAGCATGCCCTCGAGCGGGCGGTGCTCGCCGCCCGCGGCGCGGTAGCGCGCGCTCGAGCGCTGCGCGTGCGGCTCGAGTGCGGCGGGCAGCGTGAGCGGCAGCGCCCGCGGCCCTGCCCAGTGGCCGACGTCGGCCGCCTCGAGCTGCGCGTCGGTCGCGAGCACGAGCTCGCCCGTGTGGCCCGCGATGCCGCGGGCGGTCTCGATGAGCGCGTGCAGCCGCCGCTCGGCGCCGACGGCGTTCACGACGCCGTCGATCGCGGGTGCCCGGACGACGAGGAAGGTCGCGAGGTCGCGCACGTCGATCGTCTGGGTCGCCTGGTCTCGCGCGGGCACGAGCACGGGGCCGTCGGCCGCGAGCGCGAGCCGCGCGACCCAGTGGCCGAAGCGGTCGCTGGCGTCGCCCGGGCCGCCGATGAGCCCGGGGCGCACGACGAGGAGCCGCGCGCCGAGCCGCTCGCGCAGGGCGCGCTCGATCCACGCCTTCGCGCCGCCGTAGTCCCCCTCCGACTCGGACTCGGGCACGAGCTCGTCGTCCTCGTCGGCGCCGACGGGCGCCTCGAGCCGCTGCGCCGAGACCGACGAGACGAACGTCCAGTGCGCTGCGTGATCCGCGAGCGCGTCGAGCGCGCCGCGCGCGTGGCGCGGGATGCGGGTGACGTCGACGACCTCGTCCCACTCCCCGGAGAGCGCGTCGTACGCATCCGCCGCATCTCGGTCGGCCCGCTCGAGCCGAGCGTCATCGGGGGCAGCGCCCGCTTCGCCGCGCGCGAGGCACGTGACCTCGGCGCCGCGCTCGACGTGACCCTGCGCGACCGCGCGGCCGAGCCACTGCGTGCCGCCCAGCACGAGCACCCGCCGCGGGGTCGTCTCGCTCATGGCGCCACGCTAGCGTCACGGCGTGACCACCGGAGCCGCCGACGTGCCGCCGCCCAGCACGCGAGTGCCGGCCGCGATCGCCGCAGTCGCCGGCGACGCCCCGCTCGAGCTCGTCTGGCGCAACGAGCAGGGCGGCGTGACCGCGCGCATCGAGCGGCCCGGCGGCGCGGTCTTCGCGAAGTGGAACCCGGCCGGCAGCATCGAGTCGCTGCGCGCCGAGGCCGAGCGGATGCGCTGGCTCGCCCGGGTGGGGTCGGTGCCGGTGCCGCGCGTGCTCGCCGAGCGCTCGGTCGCTGCGGGCGAGCTGCTCGTGACCGCCGCGATCCCGGCTGTCTCGATCGTCTCGCCGGCCGGGCGCCGCTCCCCGGCGGCGGCCGCGGCCGCGCTCGGCGCGGGGCTGCGAGCGCTGCACGCGATCGACGTGGCGTCGTGCCCCTTCCCGGCGCCGGACTGGACGGCGCGCGAGCCGGTCGACGAGCCGGTCGTCTGCCACGGCGACCCGTGCGCGCCGAACACGCTCATCGCGAGCGGCGCGTTCGCCGGGCTCGTCGACCTCGGGCGCGTGGGTGTGTCGGATCGCTGGGCGGACCTGGCGATCGCGTCGTGGTCGCTCGAGTGGAACGGCCTCGCGACGGCCGAGTCCGCCTTCTGGCGCGCCTACGGGCGAGCTCGCGACGAGTCGCGCATGGCGCGGTGGCGCGCGCTGTGGGAGCCGCCGCCCGCGTGAGCGGCTCGGCTCAGTCGATGCCGGCGGCGCGCGCCGCCCGCGCGGCTGCGCGCACGCCCTCGCGCCACACCTCGCCGTGCCCCGGCAGCACGATCGTCGCGTCGGTCTCCTCGAGCGCGTCGAGCGAGCGGAGCGCGAGCTCGGGCTTGACGGTCGCGGCGCCCGCGACGACCCGCGGGCCGGTGCGGGTCGTGTAGGGGTCGAGCGTCACGAGGGCGTCGCCGCTGATGACCGCACCGCGGTCGGGCAGGTGCAGCGCCACGTGCCCGTCGGTGTGGCCCGGTGTCGCGACGACGCGCGGGCTGCCCGGCAGGTCGAGCACCGCGTCGGCCTCGATCGGCACCGTGCCGCGCACGCCGTCGACGCTGAGCGCGCCGACGGAGGTCATCGCGGCGAAGATCGGCAGCGAGCCGGGATAGCGGAAGGGGTACCAGAGCCGCGAGTTCGCGGTGCGGTAGCGGTAGGGGTGCCGCGCGATGCGCGCGTCGCCCTGGTGCAGCCACAGCGGCACGCCCTCGCGCTGCAGCCCCTCCGCCATGCCGAGGTGGTCGAAGTGCGCGTGCGTGAGCACGAGCGCCCGCACGTCGGCGATCGAGCGCCCGATCGTCGCCAGGGCCGTGTCGAGGTGCGGCCGGCTGCGCGGGAAGAGTGAGTCGACGAGGATGACCGCTCCCCCGTCCTCGATCAGGTAGGCGTTCGTCGACGCGTGCTGGAGGCGGTGGATGCCCGGGGCGACGTCGCGCTCGAGCACCGCCTGACGGCGTCGGCGGACGGCGCCCGTGCGGCACCCGCTGTCGGACTCGGTCGTGGAGGGAAGCATGCCCCCATTCCAGCGCGCCGACCTGGACGGCGCACCGGGCGAACGTCCAGCCTCAGAGGGCGAGCAGCTCGTCGGCGACGCGCAGGCCCAGCACCGGGCGATCGGCGCTCCACACCGCAGCGCACGCGGCGCGGATCGTGTCGACGGGTCGATCGCCGGCGCGCGCGAGCGTGATGTCGATCCCCGAGCGCCGCACCGCTGCGCGACCGACCTCGAAGTACATCGCGCGCGTCGACGTCTCCAGCGTCTCGCGCACCGGGAGGATCGGCTGCTGGAGGTCGCGCAGGTCCTCGATCACGTGGTCTGGCCGCATCGACGGATCGGCGCCGATGAGGCTCGCGCCCCGGTCGATGCCCGTGAGCACCGCGATCGAGCGGATGCCCGCCCGCCTCGCGCCGAGGATGTCGGTGTCGAGGCGGTCGCCGATCATGACGGGCGACCGAGCGCCGAAGCGCGCCGCCGCGACGTCGAACATCGGTGTCTCGGGCTTGCCCGCGAACTCCGCGAGCCTGCCGACGGCCGTGTGCACGGCGGAGACGAGGGTGCCGTTGCCCGGCGCGATGCCGCCGGCCACGGGGATCGTCCAGTCGCCGTTCGTCGCGATCCACGGGATGCCGCCGTGCTCGGGCTTGCGCGCGAGCGCGAACGACGCCTCGGCGAGGTCGTTCCAGCCGACGGTCGGGTGGAAGCCCTGCACGACCGCCTTCGGCTGCTCTGCCGCGGTGCGCACGACGCGCCACCCGCGGGCCTCGATCTCGACCACGATGCCGGCGCCGCCGACGACGAGCACGGGGTCTCCCGGCTGCAGGTGCCGCTCGAGCAGCAGCATCGCAGCCTGCGGGCTCGTCACGACGTCGCCGGGCTCGACCGGCAGGCCGAACGAGCGCAGGTGCTCCGCCACCTCGGCGTCGGTGCGGGATGCGTTGTTCGTGAGGAACGCGGTCGGCAGACCGGTCGCGACGATGCTCTCGACGGCGTGCGGGATCGCGTGCGGGCCCTTGTAGACGACGCCGTCGAGGTCGAGGTAGAGGAAGTCGGCTCCGTCGATCGGGGTCGGCTCCGGCGCCGGCTGCGCCTTCCGGAACAGGCCCATCAGCGCGTGCCCTCGGGGCGCTCCTCGCCCTCGATGAGGTCGTCGCCGAAGAGCGCGTCACCGAAGAGCGCGTCGTCGCCCGCGACCGACATGCCGGCCTCCGACTCCACTCCCTCCGATCCGACGGCCTCGCCCTGCGGCTCGCCCTCGTCGATCGGTTCCTGAACCACCGGCGCATCGGTCTCGACGTCCGCGGCGACCTCGCTCGACGCCTCCTCCGCTGCGGACTCCTCGGCCTCGCCATCGAGCGGGACGTCGACCGAGCCGGCGGCAGGCGCCTCGTCGACGCCGTGCACCTGGTCGGCGTCCTGCACCTCGTCGGCGTCCTCGGCGATCGGCGACTCGAGCCGCTCCGTGGTGATCACGATCTCCTCGAGCTCCCCCGGTCGCAGCGCGTCCTCGAGCGCGTCGATCGCGCGATCGGCGAGCTCGAACCACTCGGCCGCCTCCTCGTCGCGGCCGAGCTCCTCGAGCACGGCTCCGAAGCTCGCGAACAGCGCGGGGCTGTACTCGAACGCCTTGTCCTTCCGGAGCTCCGGGATGCGGAGCTCCTCGAGCGCTGCCTCCTTCTGCCCGAGGTCGAGGCGCGCTCCGGACTTCACGATCGCGAGCTCGACGCGCACGGGCGTCTCGAGCGTGGATGCGTCGACCGAGCGGGCGAGCTCGAGCGCCTTCTCGGGGCGTCCGAGTCCGCGCTCGCAATCGGCCATGAGCGGCAGCTGGTCATCGCGCCCGGTGATGCGGCGGTAGGTGCGCAGCTCGCGGAGCGCGAGGGTGAAGTCGCCGAGCTGGTAGGCGGTGATCGCGAGCGTCTCCCGGACGACGCCGATGCGGCCCGCGCGCCGCGACGCCGCGAGCGCGTGCTGGTGCGCGAGCTCAGGGTCCTCGTCGATGAGCCGCGACGCCATCGCCATGTGCTTCGCGACGAGCTCGGCGTTCTCCTTCGTCAGCGTCTTGAGCTGCGCGCGAGCGCCGATGTCGAGATCCTCCGGTGCGACATCATCGGGCAGGTGCGGCGGCACGAAGCCGTCGTCGCGCACCTGCTTGAAGCTCTCGCCCGTGCCGTCGCCGCGACGCTCGAAGTCGCGGCCCGGCCGCGCGGCATCCCGCTGCGGGCCGGAGTTCCTCGAGCGCTGATCGTCGCGCCGCTGCTGGTCCTTGCGACCGAAGCGGTCGCCATCGCGCTGCGGACGGCGGTCCCCATCGCGCTGCGGACGCGAGTCCCGGTCGAAGCGGCGCTCACCGCCGCGCTGCGGCCGACGGTCACCGTCACGCTGCGGACGCGAGTCCCGGTCGAAGCGGCGCTCACCATCGCGCTGCGGCCGACGGTCACCGTCACGCTGCGGACGCGAGTCCCGGTCGAAGCGGCGCTCACCATCGCGCTGGGGACGACGGTCGCCATCACGCTGCGGACGCGAGTCGCGATCGAACCGGCGCCCACCGTCGCGCTGGGGACGACGATCCCCGTCGCGCTGCGGACGGGCGTCGCCGAACCGGCGCTCGCCATCGCGCTGCGGACGACGGTCGTTCTCCCGCTGGGGACGCGAGTCGCCCCCGGCGCGGTAACCGGTGTCGCCGGGGCGCAGCGGCTTGCGGTCTGCGTCGCGCGACTGCCCGCGGTCGCTCGAACGCGATCCGTCCCGCGCGGGCCGGCCATCGCCGTAGCGACGGTCACCGTCACGCTGGGGTCGACGGTCTCCTGCGTCGCGCCGGCGGTCGCCGTCGCGCGAGCTGCGATCTGCCTTGTCGTTCACGGCACCATTCCATCCGGGTCCAGAAACGGAAAAAGGGGCCCCAGACGAATCTGGGGCCCCTTTCCAAAAGAAGTCCGGCGGTGTCCTACTCTCCCACAGGGTCCCCCCTGCAGTACCATCGGCGCTGAGAGCCTTAGCTTCCGGGTTCGGAATGTGACCGGGCGTTTCCCTCTCGCTATGGCCGCCGAAACACTATTGATGTTTCAGTTCGCACAGCTCTTCGCATGAAGCGAAGGGCTGCAGTCCTCGACCGTACATCGAGAACCACAAAGTGGACGCGAGCAGCAAGCTCATGTATATGTTATCAAGTCATCGGCTTATTAGTACCGGTCAGCTTCATGGGTCGTTAGTCCCCACTTCCACATCCGGCCTATCAACCCAGTAGTCTGGCTGGGAGCCTCTCGCCCGAAGGCACGGAAGTCTCATCTTGAGGCCGGCTTCCCGCTTAGATGCTTTCAGCGGTTATCCATCCCGAACGTAGCTAATCAGCGGTGCTCCTGGCGGAACAACTGACACACCAGAGGTTCGTCCAACCCGGTCCTCTCGTACTAGGGTCAGATCCTCTCAAACTTCCAACGCGCGCAGCGGATAGGGACCGAACTGTCTCACGACGTTCTAAACCCAGCTCGCGTGCCGCTTTAATGGGCGAACAGCCCAACCCTTGGGACCTACTCCAGCCCCAGGATGCGACGAGCCGACATCGAGGTGCCAAACCATGCCGTCGATATGGACTCTTGGGCAAGATCAGCCTGTTATCCCCGAGGTACCTTTTATCCGTTGAGCGACAGCGCTTCCACAAGCCACTGCCGGATCACTAGTCCCGACTTTCGTCCCTGCTCCAGTTGTCACTGTCACAGTCAAGCTCCCTTGTGCACTTACACTCGACACCTGATTGCCAACCAGGTTGAGGGAACCTTTGGGCGCCTCCGTTACTTTTTGGGAGGCAACCGCCCCAGTTAAACTACCCACCAGGCACTGTCCCTGAACCGGATTACGGTTCGAAGTTAGATATCCAGAGTGACCAGAGTGGTATTTCAACATTGACTCCACCCGAACTAGCGTCCGGGCTTCACAGTCTCCCACCTATCCTACACAAGCCACACCGAACACCAATACCAAGCTGTAGTAAAGGTCACGGGGTCTTTCCGTCCTGCTGCGCGTAACGAGCATCTTTACTCGTAGTGCAATTTCGCCGAGTTCGCGGTTGAGACAGCTGGGAAGTCGTTACGCCATTCGTGCAGGTCGGAACTTACCCGACAAGGAATTTCGCTACCTTAGGATGGTTATAGTTACCACCGCCGTTTACTGGGGCTTAAATTCTGAGCTTCGCTTGCGCTAACCCTTCCTCTTAACCTTCCAGCACCGGGCAGGCGTCAGTCCGTATACATCGACTTGCGTCTTCGCACGGACCTGTGTTTTTAGTAAACAGTCGCTTCCCACTGGTCTCTGCGGCCTTCAAACGCTTTCGGCAGCTAGTGCCGTCACGCCTCAGGCCCCCCTTCTCCCGAAGTTACGGGGGCATTTTGCCGAGTTCCTTAACCACGATTCTCTCGATCTCCTTGGTATTCTCTACCTGACCACCTGAGTCGGTTTGGGGTACGGGTGACTTGAACCTCGCGTCGATGCTTTTCTAGGCAGCATAGGATCACAGACTTCCCTCTAGGGTTCGGCAAAGCTCTCAGGCTATGTGTGCGACGGATTTGCCTATCGCACGCCCTACGGCTTACCCGGACTCAACCATCGGCCCGGTTCTGCTACCTTCCTGCGTCACACCTGTTAATACGCTAGCCGCACCAGCGAAGGGTCGAGTGCTAGCCCAAGGACATCCCCCCGAAGGGTTCAGTCCAAGGATTCGGACTCTTAGCATTACTGGATTGACTTGGGCGGTTCTTCGCCAGCTCAGGATTATCAACCTGATGTCCATCGACTACGCCTGTCGGCCTCGCCTTAGGTCCCGGCTTACCCAGGGAAGATTAGCTTGACCCTGGAACCCTTGGTCTTTCGGAGGACTGGTTTCTCGCCAGTCTTTCGCTACTCATGCCTGCATTCTCACTCGTGTGGCGTCCACGGCTGGATTCCTCCGCCGCTTCACTCGCCACACGACGCTCTCCTACCAATCCGCACGCCTGGACAGCCGAAGCTGCCGAGCTGTTGCGCGAATTCCACGACTTCGGTGGTGTGCTTGAGCCCCGTTACATTGTCGGCGCAGAATCACTTGACCAGTGAGCTATTACGCACTCTTTCAAGGGTGGCTGCTTCTAAGCCAACCTCCTGGTTGTCTAAGCAACTCCACATCCTTTTCCACTTAGCACACGCTTGGGGACCTTAGTCGGTGGTCTGGGTTGTTTCCCTCTCGACGATGAAGCTTATCCCCCACCGTCTCACTGCTGCGCTCTCACTTACCGGCATTCGGAGTTTGGCTGACGTCAGTAACCTTTTGGGGCCCATCGGCCATCCAGTAGCTCTACCTCCGGCAAGAAACACGCAACGCTGCACCTAAATGCATTTCGGAGAGAACCAGCTATCACGAAGTTTGATTGGCCTTTCACCCCTATCCACAGCTCATCCCCTCAGTTTTCAACCTAAGTGGGTTCGGTCCTCCACGAGGTCTTACCCTCGCTTCAACCTGGCCATGGATAGATCACTTCGCTTCGGGTCTAGGACATGCGACTGAATCGCCCTATTCAGACTCGCTTTCGCTACGGCTACCCCACACGGGTTAACCTCGCCACATATCGCTAACTCGCAGGCTCATTCTTCAAAAGGCACGCTGTCACAGCTGCTAGGGCTGCTCCAACGGTTTGTAAGCAAACGGTTTCAGGTACTATTTCACTCCCCTCCCGGGGTACTTTTCACCTTTCCCTCACGGTACTTGTCCGCTATCGGTCATCTGGAAGTATTTAGGCTTACCAGGTGGTCCTGGCAGATTCACACGGGATTTCTCGGGCCCCGTGCTACTTGGGATGGACCTCGCGCCATCGCGCGGTTTCGGCTACGGGATTGTCACCCTCTTCGATGAACCTTTCCAAGTTCTTCGCCTACCGCGGTCTGTAACGCTTGCTGCTCGGCAGAGCAGCTGAGATGTCCCACAACCCCGATCGTGCAACGCCTGCCGGCTATCACACACGATCGGTTTAGCCTCTTCCGCGTTCGCTCGCCACTACTGACGGAATCACTGTTGTTTTCTCTTCCTGTGGGTACTGAGATGTTTCACTTCCCCACGTTCCCTCTACCCGCCCTATATATTCAGGCGGGAGTCACTGGGTCGGCACGCCGCCCAGCGGGGTTTCCCCATTCGGAGATCCTCGGATCAAAGCTCGTTTATCAGCTCCCCGAGGCTTATCGCAGATTACTACGTCCTTCATCGGCTCCAGATGCCAAGGCATCCACCGTTTGCTCTTAGAAACTTGACCACATACATGAGTATTTTGGTTAGGACACCACCGCCGAGGCGATGGCGACCAATGATCTATATAGATCATCAAGACTCGAGCCGAAGCTCGAATCTAAGATGCTCGCGTCCACTGTGTAGTTCTCAACTTACGGTCGGTACCGTCGACCTCCGCGCGCTGCGCGTCAGCCGGCCGGTCCGAGGGAAGAGACGCCGAAAGGCGCCGTCTGGTCCCTCAGGACCCAACAGCGTGCATGCGCCCGACCTCACTCGCCCCGCGGTTCCGAGCTGCCTAGGCAGCTGTACTTCGCTGGGCTCGATCCTTCGAGCGCCAATGTCAATGTTCCACCCTTGAGCTTCCACCGGTCGACGTGTGCGACCGTAGTGGCTCTGCGCCGGCTGTGCCGGCGAGATGCTCCTTAGAAAGGAGGTGATCCAGCCGCACCTTCCGGTACGGCTACCTTGTTACGACTTAGTCCTAATCACCGATCCCACCTTCGACAGCTCCCTCCAAAAGGTTAGGCCACTGGCTTCGGGTGTTACCGACTTTCATGACTTGACGGGCGGTGTGTACAAGGCCCGGGAACGTATTCACCGTAGCGTTGCTGATCTACGATTACTAGCGACTCCGACTTCATGGGGTCGAGTTGCAGACCCCAATCCGAACTGAGACCGGCTTTTTGGGATTCGCTCCACCTTGCGGTATCGCAGCCCATTGTACCGGCCATTGTAGCATGCGTGAAGCCCAAGACATAAGGGGCATGATGATTTGACCTCATCCCCACCTTCCTCCGAGTTGACCCCGGCAGTATCCCATGAGTTCCCACCATAACGTGCTGGCAACATAGGACGAGGGTTGCGCTCGTTGCGGGACTTAACCCAACATCTCACGACACGAGCTGACGACAACCATGCACCACCTGTATACCGACCTTGCGGGGCGACCATCTCTGGCCGTTTCCGGTATATGTCAAGCCTTGGTAAGGTTCTTCGCGTTGCATCGAATTAATCCGCATGCTCCGCCGCTTGTGCGGGCCCCCGTCAATTCCTTTGAGTTTTAGCCTTGCGGCCGTACTCCCCAGGCGGGGAACTTAATGCGTTAGCTACGACACGGAGACCGTGGAATGGTCCCCACATCTAGTTCCCAACGTTTACGGCATGGACTACCAGGGTATCTAAGCCTGTTTGCTCCCCATGCTTTCGCTCCTCAGCGTCAGTTACGGCCCAGAGATCTGCCTTCGCCATCGGTGTTCCTCCTGATATCTGCGCATTCCACCGCTACACCAGGAATTCCAATCTCCCCTACCGCACTCTAGTCTGCCCGTACCCACTGCAAGCCCGAGGTTGAGCCTCGGGTTTTCACAGCAGACGTGACAGACCGCCTACGAGCTCTTTACGCCCAATAATTCCGGACAACGCTTGCACCCTACGTATTACCGCGGCTGCTGGCACGTAGTTAGCCGGTGCTTTTTCTGCAGGTACCGTCACTTTCGCTTCTTCCCTGCTAAAAGAGGTTTACAACCCGAAGGCCGTCGTCCCTCACGCGGCGTTGCTGCATCAGGCTTGCGCCCATTGTGCAATATTCCCCACTGCTGCCTCCCGTAGGAGTCTGGGCCGTGTCTCAGTCCCAGTGTGGCCGGTCACCCTCTCAGGCCGGCTACCCGTCGTCGCCTTGGTGAGCCGTTACCTCACCAACAAGCTGATAGGCCGTGAGCTGATCCTTGACCGAAGTTCTTTCCACCCTCAGGAGATGCCTCCGAGGGTCGTATCCGGTATTAGACGCCGTTTCCAGCGCTTATCCCAGAGTCAAGGGCACATTGCTCACGTATTACTCACCCGTTCGCCACTAATCCGGAGGAGCAAGCTCCTCCTTCATCGTTCGACTTGCATGTGTTAAGCACGCCGCCAGCGTTCGTCCTGAGCCAGGATCAAACTCTCCGTAAAGAAATGTTGCGTACCGCTCGGGGAAAGCCGGGCGGCAGCGAGTTTGATGCTGACAAAATGGACTGTCTACTGACAATCCGTCTCATCCAAAGGAATCGTGTGCCCGAAGGCACTACGAGTAATTTTTGGCATTTGACATTGTGCACGCTGTTGAGTTCTCAAGGATCAGACGCTCTCGTGCATTCCCCGTGGGGGTCTGCGCCGAGGCAACTTCTCTATGTTAGCCACTTCCCGGTCCGTGTCAAATCGACACGCCGTGCGGAGCTTCGCTGGCGCCGGACATCGACCGGCTCGTGGCAGCCCGTTCAGGCTACACGCTCCGGAGCGACTGTCAAGTCGGCGTCGGCTGGAGCCGGCTCGCTGTTCGGCCTGGCTCGTGGCAACCCGTTCAGGTTACACGCTCCAGAGCGACTGTCAAGTCGGCGTCTGCGAGAGCCGGCTCACACTCGGCCTGGCTCGTGGCAACCCGTTCAGGTTACACGCTCCAGAGCGACTGTCAAGTCGGCATCTGCGAGAGCCGGTCTCGATCGATCCGGCTCGTGGCAACCTGTTCAGGTTACACGCTCCGGAGCGACTGTCAAATCGGCTCCTGCTGCACCGGGCTCGCATTCGGCCCGGCTCGTGGCAACCTGTCTAGGTTACACGCTCCGGAGCGACTGTCAAGTCGGTGTCTCGCTCGGTCGGCAGCTGCCGACCGTGCTCTCCGCACATTCATCGTTGAAGTGGTCTGTCACCGCACCCGCGTCTCGGCAAGCACGCGAAAGCGTGGCCGTTCTGCTGGGGGTGGTCCCTCTTGATCCGCTGGCCTGTCCGGCTCGGCGTCTTTGGGGTGACGAGTGGATACGTTACACGGCTCGGGGACGCGGGCCGCAAACTGCGTGCATCCCGGGCGTGTCGCGCCGCTCCCCCGGCGGCGTCAGGCGCCGGCGTCGACGCCCGCGAGCGTCTTCTTGCCGCGGCGGAGCACCGCGAAGCGGCCGTGCAGCAAGCGGCCCTCGAGCGTCGCCGCCGGGTCGTCGATGCGCTGGTTGTTGACCGAGACGCCGCCTTGCGCGATCGCGCGCCGCCCCTCGGAGAGGGAGTCGACGAGTCCCGTCTCCTGCAGCAGCTGCAGGACCGGCGCGTCATCCGTCGCCGTCGCCTGGCGGTCGAGCGAGCCAACCGCGGCGGCGAGGGTGCCGGCGTCGAGCGCCGCGAGATCCCCGGCACCGAAGAGCGCCTCCGATGCGGCGATCGCCTGCTCCGTCGCGGCGCGACCGTGGATGAAGGCGGTCGCCTGCAGCGCGAGCTCGCGCTGCGCCTCGCGGCGGAACGGGGCCTCGGCCGTCGCGCGCTCGAGCTCGGCGATGCGAGCCGACGGCAGGAATGTGAACGACTTCAGCAGCTGCACGACGATCGCGTCGTCCTGGTTGAGCCAGAACTGGTACATCGCGTAGGGCGTCGTCAGGTTCGGGTCGAGCCAGACGGCGTTGCCCTCGCTCTTGCCGAACTTGCGGCCGTCGGCATCGGTGATGAGCGGCGACCCGAGGGCGTGGGCGTGGACGCCCTCGGCCTTGCGGATGAGCTCGGTCCCTGCGGTGAGGTTGCCCCACTGGTCGCTGCCGCCGAGCTGCATGATGCAGCCGTAGCGGAGGAAGAGCTCGCGGAAGTCGAGTCCCTGGAGCACCTGGTAGCTGAACTCCGCGTAGGAGATGCCCTCGTCCGACTCCATGCGGGATGCGACCACGTCCTTGCGGAGCATCGTCCCGACCCGGAAGTGCTTGCCGACCTCGCGCAGGAAGTCGACGGTCGAGAGCGGCTCGGTCCAGTCGAGGTTGTTCACGAGCCGCACGGCGTTGTCGCCCTCGTCGGAGAGGAAGCGCAGCATCTGCTCGCCGAGGTACGTGACCCACTCCGCCACGGTCTCCCGCTCGTTGAGCTGCCGCTCGGCCGTCGGCTTCGGGTCGCCGATGAGGCCGGTCGAGCCGCCGACGAGGGCGAGCGGCCGGTGGCCGGCCAGCTGCAGCCGGCGCATGATGATGAGCTGCGCGAGGTTGCCGAGGTGCAGGCTCGGGGCGGTCGGGTCGAATCCGCAGTAGTACGTGATCGGGTCGCCGCCGAGCAGCGCGCGCAGCGCCTCCGGGTCGGTCGAGACGTGCACGCTCCCGCGGTACTGCAGCTCGTCCCACACGTTGGCGAAGGCGGGGTCGAGCTGGATGGGGGCGAGGTCGATCACGGTTCGAATCTACCGAACGTCAGCCGCGCGAGAGCCGGGACAAGCGCTCGTCGAGCGAGGCGAGCTGCGCGTCGACCGCGGAGCGAGCGGTGCCGCCGAGCCCCGCGCGAGCGGCGATCGCACCGTCGACCGTCAGCACCTCGCGCACGTCGGGGGTCAGGTGCTCCGACACCGAGCGGTAGTCGTCGTCGCTCGCCTCGTCGAGCTCGATCCCCCGCTGCTCGCACAGCCGCACGAGCGCGCCGGCGATCTCGTGCGCCTCGCGGAACGGCACCCTGCGCTTGACGAGCCACTCCGCCACGTCGGTCGCGAGCGCGTACCCCGCCGCCGCGCCCGAGCGCATCCGCGCCTCGTCGAACTCGAGCGTCGCGATCATCCCGGCGAAGGCCGGCAGCAGCACCTGCAGCTGGTCGACCGCGTCGAACACCGGCTCCTTGTCCTCCTGCAGGTCGCGGTTGTACGCGAGCGGCAGCGCCTTGAGCGTCGCGAGCAGGCCCGTGTGATCGCCGATGAGGCGGCCGGCCTTGCCGCGCGCGAGCTCGGCGATGTCGGGGTTCTTCTTCTGCGGCATGATCGACGACCCGGTCGAGAAGCCGTCGTGGAGCCGCGCGAAGCCGAGGTCGCGCGTCGCCCAGAGGATGACCTCCTCGGCGAGCCGCGAGATGTCGATCGCGGTCATCGCGAGCACGAACGTGAGCTCCGCGACGACGTCGCGAGCGCTCGTCGCGTCGATCGAGTTCGGGCTCGGGGCGGCGAGCCCGAGCTCGCGGGCGACGAGGGCCGGGTCGAGCCCGAGCGTCGAGCCGGCGAGCGCGCCGGCGCCGTAGGGCGACTCGCTCGCGCGGACCCGCCAGTCGGCGAGCCGCTCGAGGTCGCGCACGAGCGGCCACGCGTGGGCGAGCAAGTGGTGGGCGAGCAGCACCGGCTGCGCGTGCTGCAGGTGGGTGCGCCCGGGCATCGCCGCGTCGGGGTGCGCATCGGCCTGCATCCGCAGCGCCTCGATCACCGCGCGGATGCCGCGCTCGACCTCCTCGGTCTCCTCGAGCATCCACACCCGCACGAGCGTCGCGATCTGGTCGTTGCGCGAGCGCCCGGCGCGCAGCCGGCCGCCGAGGTCGGCGCCGGCGATCTCGATGAGGCCGCGCTCGAGCGCGCCGTGCACATCCTCGTCCGAGTCGGCGGCGACGAACGCGCCGGAGCGCACGCGCTCGCTCAGCTCGTCGAGCGCCGCGCGCATGCCGGCGAGCTCGTCGTCGGAGAGCAGCCCCGCCGCGTGCAGCGCGCTCGCGTGCGCCTGCGAGCCGCGGATGTCGAGCTGCGCGAGCCGCCAGTCGAACTGCGTCGACTTCGAGAGCCGCGCGAGCTCGGGGCTCGGTCCCGAGGCGAAGCGGCCGCCCCACAGCGAGCCCTCGTTCGTGCCGTGCTGCTGCTCGCTCATGCGTCCGCCTTCTCCAGCAGCCACGCCAGCAGCGCCTTCTGCGCGTGCAGGCGGTTCTCCGCCTCGTCCCAGATGATCGACTGCGGCCCGTCGATGACGTCCGCCGCGACCTCGAAGCCGCGGTCGGCCGGCAGGCAGTGCATGAAGACCGCATCCGGCTTCGCGAGCGCCATGAGCGCGCGGTCGACCTTGAAGCCGCCGAAGGTCGCGACTCGCTCGGCCTTCTCGTCCTCCTTGCCCATCGACACCCACGTGTCGGTCACGACGACGTCGGCGCCTGCGACCGCGGCCGCGGCGTCGTCGCCGACCGTCGCGCTGCCGCCCGTCTCGGCGGCGATGCGCTCGGCGTCGGCGACCACCGCGGGCTCGGGCGCGTAGCCGGCCGGAGCGGCGACGCGCACGTGCATGCCCGCGGTCGCGCACGCGAGGAGGTAGGACTGCGCCATGTTCGATCGCCCGTCGCCGACGAACGCGACCTCGAGCCCGGCGAGCTCGCCCTTGTGCTCCTGCATCGTGAGCAGGTCGGCGAGCAGCTGGCACGGGTGGAAGTCGTCCGAGAGCGCGTTGACGACCGGCACCGTCGTGCCGGCGGCCATCTCCTCGAGCCCGGCTTGCGCGTAGGTGCGCCAGACGATCGCGGCGACCTGCCGCTCGAGCACGCGCGCGGTGTCGGCGGCGGTCTCCTTGCCGCCGAGCTGGCTCGAGGCCGTCGAGATGATGAGCGGCGAGCCGCCGAGGTCGGAGATGCCGACGTGGAACGAGACGCGCGTGCGGGTCGACGACTTGTCGAAGATGACGGCGACCGACTGCGGTCCCTCGAGCGGGCGCTCGGCGAAGCGGTCGCGCTTCATGCGCGCGGCGCGCTCGAGCACCTCGCGCTGCTCGGCGGGGCTCAGGTCGTCGTCGCGCAGGAAGTGCCGGGTCATGCTGCTCCTCGGTCGGGGCCCTCGGTGGGGGATGCGGTGGTGGCGGATGCGGGCACGACCTCCGTGCCGGATCCCGCGGTCGTGAAGATCTCGGTCAGGATCGAGTGGGGCGCGCGGCCGTCGATGATCGCGGCCTTCGGCACGCCCGCGCGGACGGCCGCGAGGCACGCCTGCATCTTCGGGATCATGCCCGACTCGAGCGACGGCAGGAGCGCCTCGAGCTCGGCGTCGGTGATCTCGCTCACGAGCGACGAGCGGTCGGGCCAGTCGCGGTAGAGGCCCTCGACGTCGGTGAGGATGACGAGCTTCTGCGCGCCGAGCGCCGCCGCGAGCGCCGCGGCGGCCGCGTCGGCGTTGACGTTGAGCGACTCCCCCGGCCGGTCGCCATCGGGCGCGATCGACGAGACGACCGGGATGAGCCCCGCGTCGAGCAGCCGCCGCACGGGCGTGGGGTCGACGTCGACGACGTCGCCGACCTGGCCGAGGTCGACCTCCTCGCCGTCGACGACCGTGCCGCGCCGACGGCCCGTGAAGAGCCCGGCGTCCTCCCCCGACATGCTCGCGGCGAGGGGGCCGTGCGCGTTGATGAGCGACACGAGGGTGCGCGCGACCTGGCCCGTGAGCACCATGCGCACGACGTCCATCGCCTCGCGGCTCGTGACGCGGTAGCCGCCGCGGAACTCGCTCTCGATGCCGTGGATGCGGAGCGCCTCGCTGATCTGCGGTCCGCCGCCGTGCACGACGACGGGCGCGATGCCGACGTGGCGGAGGTAGACCATGTCCTCGGCGAAGGCGCGCTGGAGCTCGGCCGACACCATGGCGTTGCCGCCGTACTTCACGACCATCGTCGCGCCGCGGTAGCGCTCGAGCCACGGGAGCGACTCGATGAGCGTCGCGGCCTTCTGCGCGAGCTGCGCCTCGTCCCTAGCTGGCATACGCGGAGTTCTCGTGGACGTACTCGTGGGTGAGGTCGTTCGTGCGGATCGTCGCCGCGTGCTCGCCCGCGTGCAGGTCGATGCGGATGCGCGTCTCGCGCGGGGTGAGGTCGACCTCCTCGCGCGGGCGGTCGGGCTCGCCGGCGTGGCACACCCGCACGCCGTTGAAGGCGACGTCGACCTCGAAGGGGTCGAACGACGCATCCGTCGTGCCGATCGCCGCGAGCACGCGGCCCCAGTTCGGGTCGTTGCCGAAGATCGCGGCCTTGAAGAGGTTGGAGCGCGCGACCGAGCGGCCGACGGAGACCGCGTCGTCCTCGCTCGCGGCGCCGAGCACCTCGATCGCGATGTCGTGGCTCGCGCCCTCGGCGTCGGCCTGCAGCTGCCGCGCGAGGTCGTCGCACACCGCGGTGACGGCCGCGGTGAGCTCGGCCTCGCTGGCGCGCTGCCCCGAGGCGCCGGACGCGAGCAGCAGCACGGTGTCGTTCGTCGACATGCAGCCGTCGGAGTCGAGCCGGTCGAAGGTCACGCGCGTCGCGGCGCGGAGCGCGCGGTCGAGCATGGCGGCGTCGGCGACCGCATCGGTCGTGAGCACGACGAGCATCGTGGCGAGCCCCGGCGCGAGCATGCCCGCGCCCTTCGCCATGCCGCCGACCGTGTAGCCGCCCCGGCTGTCGATCGCCTGCTTCGGCACCGAGTCGGTCGTCATGATCGCCCGCGCCGCCGCGAGCCCGGCCGCCTCGTCGTCGCCGAGCGCGTCGACCGCGAGGTCGACGCCGCGGAGCACCGCCTGGCGGAAGGCCTCGTCGCCGACGCCGATGAGCCCCGTCGAGCACACCTGCACCTCGACGGCGCCGATGCCGAGTCGCTCGGCGACCCGCTCGGCCGTCTGGTGCGTGGTCTGGAAGCCGAAGGCGCCCGTGAAGCAGTTCGCGCCGCCGGAGTTGAGGATCACCGCGCGAGCGGTGCCGTCGGCGAGCGCCTGCTGGCTCCACAGCACCGGGTTGGCCTTCGCGCGGTTGGCGGTGAAGACACCGGCTGCCGCATCGATCGGGCCGTCGTTGACGACGAGCGCGACGTCGGCGCCCCCGCTCGACTTCACGCCCGCGGCGACGCCCGCTGCCCGGAAGCCCGCGGCCGCGGTCACGCTCACGGCGCCACCCCGTCGATCGGCAGCCCGAGCTGCTCGTCGAGGCCGAGCGCGATGTTCGCCGACTGGATCGCGGCGCCCGCGGTGCCCTTGCCGAGGTTGTCGAGCGCGGCGATCATCACGACGCGACCGGCGTCCTGGTCGAGGCCGACGCCGATGTGCACCGAGTTCGAGCCGATGACGTCGGCGGTGCGCGGGTAGTGCCCTGCGGGGAGCACGTGCACGAAGCGCTCGTCGGCGTAGGCCGAGAGCCACGCGCCGCGCAGCTCGTCGGCGCTCGCGTCGCCCACGAGCGGCGCCGTCACGGTCGCGAGGATGCCGCGCGACATCGGCACGAGCACCGGCGTGAAGGAGTGCCGCACCTCGGTCGCGCCCACCATCCGGAGGTTCTGCGCGATCTCCGGCAGGTGGCGGTGCGTGCCGCCGACGCCGTAGGGCGTCGCGCTGCCCGTGAGCTCGCTCGCGAGCAGGTGGGTCTTCGCGCCACGGCCCGCGCCGGAGGAGCCGACGGCGAGCGCGGACGTGAGCCCCGTCGGGTCGATGAGCCCGGCCGCGATGCCGGGTGCGGCCGCGAGCGTCACGGCGGTCGCGTTGCAGCCCGGCACGGCGATGCGGCGGGCGGCGCGCAGCTCGCGCCGCTGGCGGCCGCCGTCGGCGAGCATGAGCTCGGGCATGCCGTACGGCCAGGTGCCGGCGTGCTCGGTGCCGTAGTAGCGCGTCCACTCGGCCGCGTCGAGCAGCCGGTGGTCGGCGCCGGCGTCGACGACGAGCGTCTCGTCGGGGAGCTCGGCGGCGATCCCGGCGGAGTGCCCGTGCGGCAGCGCGAGGAAGACGACGTCGTGGCCGGCGAGCACCTCGCGGGTGGTCTCCTGGGAGGTCAGCGTGGCGAGGGAGCGCAGGTTCGGGTGCACGGACACGAGGGGCTGCCCGGCGTTGGCGTGCGCGGTGACGGTGCGCACCTCCAGCTCGGGGTGCTGCGCGAGCAGCCGCAGCAGCTCGCCGCCCGCGTATCCGCTCGCGCCTGCGACGGCGACGGAGAGGCTCATGCTCTCAGGCTATCGGCCCCTCGGATGCCGCTACGCCCGGAAGGCGACCTCGACGGCGGCCTCGACCTCGATCTCGCCGGCCGAGAGCGCGACGGGCGCGCTGCCGTCGGCGCTCGCGAGCATCGCTGCCTCGGCGCCGCCGCGCGCCTTGCCGAAGGGTCGCGCCGGCGCGGGGTCCGGCTCCCGGATG
The DNA here is from genome assembly GCF_000400485.1 of Agrococcus pavilionensis RW1. Lineage (GTDB taxonomy): Bacteria > Actinomycetota > Actinomycetes > Actinomycetales > Microbacteriaceae > Agrococcus > Agrococcus pavilionensis. The sequence continues at coordinate 13,291 of NZ_ASHR01000046.1, read as the reverse complement.
GCCGTGATCGCGGGCTCGTCGAGCGCCGCGGCGCGCGCGTAGTCGGCGGCTCGAGCGCGGGCGTCCTCGACCGCGAGCTCGCGCGCGCGGCTCGAGAGCCGTCGCTCGGTCTCCTCGGCGAGCGACCACGTCACGCCGCCGACCTCGTGCTCGGGCGCGCTGCCCAGCTCGCCGATCCAGGCGCCGAGCGCGTCGACGTCGACGAACGTCGCGGTGAGGGCGGCGGATGCGGTGAAGACGAGGCGCTGCGGCAGCCCCTCGCCGACCCACTCGCGGTGGTGCGAGACCCACGCGCGGTCAGCGTGCCACGACTCGATCGCGCCCGCGGCGGCGAGCGCTCGCGCTCGCTCGACCGCGGCCGCGTGCGCCGTCGTCACCGCGGTCATCGCCGCGTCGGGCGCGTCGGCCTGCCAGCGGGAGTGCACCGTCACGGTCGCGCGCTCGGCGGCGGCGCGCAGCGCGGCCTCGCCGCGCACCAGGATCTCGACCACGACCGGATGCTACTCCCGCAGCCGCGCGCCGTGCCGCTCGGTCGCGACGCGGAGGCCCGCGAGCTTCGCCTCGCTCGCCTCGGCCGCCGTGAGCGTGCGATCGGGCGCACGGAAGCGGAGCGCGAACGTGAGCGACTTCTCGCAGTCGCCGAGGCCGGTGCCGCGGTAGTCGTCGACGAGCGCGATGTGCTCGAGCAGCGCTCCCGCGCCGTCGCGGACGGCGTGCTGCACGTCGCCTGCCGGCACCGCGACGGGCACGACGACCGAGAGGTCTTGCGTCGCGGCGGGCACCGGTGCGATCACCCGGGTGTCGAGCCGCACGCGCGCGCGCTCGATGAGCGCGTCGAGGTCGAGCTCGGCGACCGCGACGCCGCGCGGCAGGTCGGCGTCGGCCGCGACCTGCGGCAGCAGCTCGCCTGCGACGCCCACGACCGTCTCGCCGAGCAGCAGCTCGGCGGTGCGGCCGGGGTGCAGCCACGACCGCTCGGCCTGCCGAAGCTCGAGCTCGAGCCCGACGGTGCGAGCGATGCGCTCGGCCGCCTCGATCGCGTCGGCGAGGCCGAAGCGCTCGGCGGCGCGACCGGGCTGCTTGCGCACCCGCTCCCCCACGAGCAGCACCGCGGCGTGCAGCGGCTGCTCGGGCAGGCGGTCGAGATCGGCGAGCACGTCGTCGGCGGGCCGCGACTCGGCGCCCGGCAGCTCGTCGGTGCCCTGCCCGTCGACGGCGCGGAAGACACGGCCGAGCTCGAAGAGCGCGAGGTCGGTGAGCCCACGGCCGAGGTTGCGGTGCGCGGTGTCGACGAGGCCCGGCACGAGCGCGGTGCGCAGGCACGGGCGCTCGCCGTCGAGCGGGTTCTCGAGCCGCACGGGCGCGTGCCCGGTCAGCCGCGCCTGGCGCTCGGTGACGAACGGCGCGACGAGCACCTCGGTGTGGCCGCTCGCGGCGAGCGCGTCGGCGACCTTGCGGCGCAGCCGCTGCGCGCGCGAGTAGCCGCGCCCCGGCGGCGCGACCGGCAGCACCGAGGGGATGCGGTCGAAGCCGACGACGCGGGCGATCTCCTCGACGAGGCCCTCGCGATCGGTCAGGTCGCGACGCCACGTCGGCGGGGTGACCGTCCACGCGACCGGGCCCTCGTCGATCGTCGCGCCCACGCTCTCGAGCGCGGCGCGCGCCTCGTCGTCGGCGTAGTCGCCGCCGAGCAGCGCGCTCCAGTAGCCGACCGGGATCGAGATCGGCTGCATCGCGGCGACCTCGCCGACCTCGGTGCCGAGCTCGTCGAGCGTGCCGCCCGCGAGCTCGACGAGCAGCTGGGCGACGCGCGCCGCCGCGGCGTCGGCGACGGCTGGGTCGACGCCCCGCTCGTAGCGCTTCGACGCCTCCGAGAAGAGCTTGTGCCGGCGGGCGGTGCGGCTGATCGAGACGGGGTCGAACGTCGCGGCCTCGATGAGCACGTCGGTCGTCGACGCATCCATCTCGGTCTCCGCGCCGCCCATGACGCCCGCGAGGCCGATCGCGCCGCGGTCGTCGGTGATGAGGAGGTCCTCGGGGTCGAGCTTCCGCTCGACGTCGTCGAGGGTGACGAGCGTCTCCCCCGGCTCAGCGCGGCGCACGACGATGCCGCCGCGCAGCTTCGCGAGGTCGTAGCCATGGATCGGCTGGCCGAGCTCGAGCATGACGTAGTTCGTGATGTCGACGGGCAGCGAGATCGAGCGGATGCCCGCGAGCCGCAGCCGCGAGGCGAGCCACGCGGGGCTCGGGCGCGACGGGTCGATGCCGCGCACGACCCGCACGACGAAGCGCGAGCAGCCGGCGCGGCCGCGGATGGGCGCGTCGTCGTCGAGCGAGACGGAGAAGCCGGATGCCTTCGGCCCGGCGTCGCGGGCGCGCGCGGTCTCGGCGGGGTCGGTGAACGCCTGGCCGGTCGCGGCGGCGACCTCGCGCGCGATGCCGCGCAGCGAGAGCGCGTAGCCGCGGTCGGGCGTGACGTTGATCTCGACCGCCTGGTCGTCCAGGCCGAGGATCGCCAGCGCATCCGCCCCGACCTCGCCCTCGATGCCGAGCTGATCGAGGCGCATGATGCCGTCGTGGTCGTCGCCGAGCCCGAGCTCGCGCTCGGAGGCGATCATGCCGTCGGAGACGTGGCCGTAGGTCTTGCGCGCGGCGATCTCGAAGCCGCCCGGCAGCGCCGAGCCCGGCAGGGTCACGACGACCCGGTCGCCCTCGACGAAGTTGAGCGCGCCGCAGACGATGCCGCGCACGCCGCCGTTCGCCTCGCCGACGTCGACCTGGCACCAGCGGATGGTCTTGCCGTTCTTCTGCGGCTCCTCCTCGATCGAGAGCACGCGGCCGACGACGATCGGGCCGCGCAGCTCGCCGCCGTGCACCGCCTCCTCCTCGAAGCCGACGCGCACGAGCGTCGCGTGCAGCCACTCGGCAGCGCCCTCGGCGGGCAGCTCGACGTGCTCCGCGAGCCATGACAGCGGAATCCGCATCAGATCACCATCCCGAACTGCTCGGTGAAGCGCACGTCGCCCTCGATCATGTCGCGCATGTCGTCGAGCTGGTACCGGAACTGGAGGGTGCGCTCGACGCCCATGCCGAACGCGAAGCCCGAGTAGACCTCCGGGTCGACGCCCGTCGCGCGCAGCACGTTGGGGTTGACCATGCCGCAGCCGCCCCACTCGACCCAGCGCGGTCCGCCGCGCATGCCGGGGTGCCAGACGTCCATCTCGGCGCTCGGCTCGGTGAAGGGGAAGTAGTTGGGGCGCAGGCGGATCTTCGCCTCCTCGCCGAACATGATGCGGGCGAGGTGCTCGAGCGTGCCGCGGAGGTGGGCCATCGTGAGGCCCTTGTCGATCGCGAGCCCCTCCATCTGCGTGAAGACCGGCAGGTGGGTCGCGTCGATGTCGTCGGTGCGGTAGACCCGGCCCGGCGCGACGATGTAGATCGGCAGCTCGCGCGTCAGCATCGAGCGCGCCTGCACGGGGCTCGTCTGCGTGCGCAGCACGAGGTGCCGCTCGGCGGGCGCGACGTAGAAGGTGTCGGACTCGCTGCGCGCGGGGTGGTCGGGGTCGACGTTGAGGGCGTCGAAGTTGTACCACTCGTGCTCGAGCTCGGGGCCCTCCGCGACCTCCCAGCCCATGCCGACGAAGACATCCGTCATCTCGTCCGCGAGCATCGAGAGCGGGTGCCGGCCGCCCGGCGCGCGCAGGCGCGGGAGCGCGGTGACGTCGACGCGCTCGGCCTCGAGCTGCGCGGCCTCCTCGGCCGCGGCGAGCTCGCCCTGGCGCGCGGCGATCGCCTCGGCGACGCGCGCGCGGCCCGCGCCGATCGTCTGCCCCGCGGCCTTGCGCTCCTCGGGCGCGATGTCGCGGAGGGATGCGTTGAGGCCGGCGAGCTCGGAGCCCTGCCCGTTGTGGGCGGACTTCGCGGCCTGCAGCTCGGCGGTCGTCGAGGCGGCGTCGATCGCCGCGAGCGCGGCCTCCACGGCCGCGTCGACGCGCGCGCTCAGTTCAGGGGATGCGTCGGGTTGGGGCACCGGACGATCCTACCGGCGCGCTCGGGGCGCGCCGGGCCGCGCTCTAGCCCTGCCCGCCCATGCCCGCTCCGGGAAGCCGCGTGATCTCGGCCTGCGGATCCTTGACCTCGCGCATCGCCTGCGTCGAGAGCGGGATCGCCTCGGTCTTCGAGCCGTCGAGGTTGGGACCGCCGCGGCGCGGCTGCGCCATCCGTCGCGCGAGCACGCGGACGAGCCACGAGAGCGTGATGTTGATCGCGAGGAAGATCGCGAGCATGACGAAGAACATCGAGAGCGCGTACGGGCCGCCCTGGCGGTCGTAGAAGTCGACGAGCTGCCGGCCGATGCGGATGATCTCGGGCGAGCCGACGATGTAGCCGAGCGAGGTGTCCTTCAGCAGCACGATCAGCTGCGCGAGGATGATCGGCAGCATGATGCGGAAGGCCTGCGGCAGCTCGATCTCGAGCGTCGTGCGCAGCGGCGTGAGGCCGATCGCCAGGCCGCTCTCGCGCTGCCCCTTCGGGAGCGACTTCATGCCGGCGCGGAGCGCCTCGCCGATGATCGCCCCGTTGTAGACGACGAGCGCCCACACGACGGCCCAGTAGGCGCCGGTCGAGAAGACGATGAGGATGAAGAGCATCATCAGCAGCACGGGCATGCCGCGGAAGAACTCGAGCACGATCGTGACCGGCACCCGCACCCACTTCGAGGGCGCGCTGCGCAGGATCGAGAAGACGACACCCAGGATGAGCGCGCCGACCGCGGCGATCGCGGCGATCGTGAGGGTCGTGCGGAGGCCGACCATGAGGCCGCGCGCACCGAACCACAGGTCGGGCGACTGGAAGATGTCCCAGCGGTCCTGGTAGAAGGCGCCGCCGAGCCAGAGCTGGTAGGCGGCGAGCGCCAGTGCCGCGACCGCGACTACGGCGAAGACGATCGAGAGGATGCGCGAGCGCCGGATGGCGTTCGGCCCCGGGGCGTCGAAGAGGACGGAGCCGCTCATCGCTGCACGCTCCACTTGCGCTCGAGGTGGTCGACCAGCTGGCCGAGCGGCACCGTGAGGATCAGGTAGCTGAGGGCGATGCCGAGGAAGATCTGCAGCGCCTGGTCGCCGTACGTGTTCGAGAGGCGGTGCGCGACCGAGACGAGCACGAAGACGAAGAAGCCCATCGCGACGGACGAGTTCTTGATGAGGGCGATCACGACGTTGATGAGCGGCGGCAGCACGCTGCGGAACGCTTGCGGCAGCACGACGAGGCCCATCGTCTGGCTGAAGGTGAGGCCGATCGAGCGCGAGGCCTCGGCCTGGCCGATCGGCACCGAGTTGATGCCCGAGCGCACCGCTTCGGCGAAGAACGCGCTCGTGTAGTACGTCAGCGCGATGATCGCGCCGAGCTGGAAGTCGAGGATGATGCCGAGCTTCGGGAGCACGAAGGCCGTGAAGAAGAACACGAGCGTGAGCGGCGTGTTCCGCGCGACCTCCGTCCACACCGTCGCGACCACGCGCAGCGCCGCGACGGGCGAGACGCGCATGCCGGCGAGCAGGATGCCGATCGGCAGCCCGAACAGCGTGGTGGCGCCGGTGAGCAGCAGGGTCATCCACATGCCCTGCAGCCACAGCGGCCAGTTCTCGAGTAGTGCTTGCATCAGTCCCTCATCCGATCGCCGGGTGCGGGAGGAGGACCTCCCGCACCCGGCGCCGTGGATCGATCAGTAGCGGTCGACTGCCGGGAACTCGGGCGTGGGCAGGACTGCACCAGCCGTCTGCTCCCACAGCGAGTCCATCGTGCCGTCGGCCTGGGCCTCCTCGAGGACGTCGTTGATCCAGTCGCGGAACGCGTCGTCGCCCTTGGTGAGGCCGATGCCGTAGGGCTCGGACGTGAAGGTCTCGCCCTCGTTCACGAGCTCGAACTCGCCCGCGTTCTGGTCGACGAAGCCCGCGAGGATGACGTTGTCCGTCGTCACCGCGACGACCTGGCCGTTGCGGAGCGGGTCGAGGCAGTTCGAGTAGGTGTCGGTCGCCTGCAGGTTGGCGCCGTACTCGTCGACGATGCGGGCCGCGGGCGTCGAGCCCTCGACCGAGCAGACCGACAGGCCCGCGACGTCGTCGGGGCCCGTGATGCCCTCGGGGTTGCCCGCCTGCACCATGAGCGCCTGGCCGGCCTCGTAGTACGGCCCGGCGAAGTCGACCTTCTCCTTGCGAGCGTCGTTGATCGTGTAGGTCGCGACGACGAGGTCGACGGTGCCGTTCTCGATGAACGTCTCGCGGTTGGCGGAGACCGTCTCCTCCCACCGGATGTCCTCGAACGCGATGCCGAGCTCGGCTGCGATGAGCGAGCCGACCGCGACGTCGAAGCCCTCGGGAGCACCGTCGGGGCCGACGAGGCCGAACAGCGGCTGGTCGAACTTCGTGCCGATCGTGATCGTGCCGGCCTCGGCGAACTCGGCCATGGTCGTGCCCGCCTCGAACTCGGGCGACTCCGCGACCTCGAGGCCGTAGGGGTGGTCGCTCGAGGTGGCCGAGCCCGTGTCGGTCGGCTCCTCCGGCGCCTCGGACGAGGTCGTGCCGGCGGGGCCGCCGCACGCGGTGAGCGCGAGGACCGCGAACGCGGCCACGCCGAGCGTGAGCTTGCTGCGCATGGTGCTTCTCCTTCTTCGGGTTCTGGGACTTGCGGGTCAGTGCGTGAGGATCTTCGAGAGGAAGTCCTTCGCGCGCGCCGACTGGGGGTTCGAGAAGAACGACTCGGGCGTCGAGTCCTCGACGACCTTCCCGTCGGCCATGAACAGCACGCGATCGGCGGCCTTGCGGGCGAAGCCCATCTCGTGCGTGACCGTGATCATCGTCATGCCGCCGTGGGCGAGCTCGACCATGACGTCGAGCACCTCGTTGATCATCTCGGGGTCGAGCGCGCTCGTGGGCTCGTCGAAGAGCATGAGCTTGGGCTCCATCGCGAGCGATCGGGCGATCGCGACGCGCTGCTGCTGGCCGCCGGAGAGCTGGGCGGGCATCTTGTGCGCCTGGTTGGCGATGCCGACGCGCTCGAGCAGGTGCATCGCGCGCTCCTCGGCGTCCTTGCGCTTCAGGCCGCGCACCTTGATGGGGCCGAGCGTGACGTTCTCGAGGATCGACTTGTGCGAGAAGAGGTTGAACGACTGGAACACCATGCCGACGTCGGCGCGCAGCTGCGCGAGCGCCTTGCCCTCGGAGGGCAGCGGCACGCCGTCGATGCGGATCTCGCCGGAGTCGATCGTCTCGAGCCGGTTGATCGCGCGGCAGAAGGTCGACTTGCCGGAGCCCGAGGGGCCGATGACGACGACGACCTGGCCCTTCGGGATGGAGACGTCGATGTCGTTCAGGACGTGGAGGTCGCCGTAGTACTTGTTGACGTGGTCGAGCTCGACGAGGGGCTGCATGCGCTCATCAAAGCACGGCGCGCGACGTCGATCCGTCCGGCGGCGCCGGATCGCAATGGAATGGTTACACGCTGCGCTGGGCGAAGGCGCTCTGGTAGAGGCACACCGAGGCCGCGGTCGCGAGGTTGAGCGACTCCGCGCGGCCGTAGATCGGCAGCCGGGCGGCGCGATCGGCGAGCGCGAGCGTCGCCTCGTCGAGGCCGCGCGCCTCGTTGCCGAACAGCCACGCGGTCGGGCCCGTCAGCATCCCCTCGCCCTGGAGCGCGACGAGGTCGTCGCCCGAGACGTCGGCGGCGAGCACGGTCAGTCCCGCGGCCTGCGCGGCGGCGACGGCATCCTCGGTCGATGCGCCGACCGAGACGTCGAGGTGGAAGAGGGAGCCGGTCGTCGAGCGCACGACCTTGGGCGAGAAGGGGTCGACGGAGTTCGCGGTGACGACGACGGCGGATGCGCCTGCCGCGTCGGCGGCGCGGAGGATCGTGCCGAGGTTGCCGGGGTCGCGCACCTCGTGGAGGATCGCGACGAGCGGGTGCTCCCCGGCCGCGGCTCGCTCGATCGCGGCCTCGAGCGAGACGGGCGACTGCTTCGCGACCGCGACGATGCCCTGCGGCCGCACGGTGTCGGTCATCGCCTTGAGGGCGCGGTCGGAGACCGCGGTGAGCTGCCGCGCGTCGACGCGATCCAGCAGCTCGGCGTGGCGCTCGCGCGCCGCATCGGTCGCGAAGACCTCGACGAGCGACGCCGGCGCGAAGCGCAGCGCCTCGTCGAGCGCCGCCGGTCCCTCCAACAGGAACAGCCCGGTCTCGGACCGGGCTGTTCGCTGCTGGAGCTTGGCAGCCGCTCGCACGCGAGGCGCGCGGGGGCTGTCGAGCACGTCAGGCCGCGTTCTGCGGAGCCGACGTGTCGGCGGGCAGGGCGGCCTTGGCCGACTCGACGAGCGCGGCGAAGGTCGCCGGCTCGTTGACCGCGAGCTCGGCGAGCATGCGGCGGTCGACCTCGATGCCCGCGAGGCCGAGGCCCTGGATGAGGCGGTTGTACGTCAGTCCGTTCGCGCGCGACGCGGCGTTGATGCGCTGGATCCACAGGCGGCGGAAGTCGCCCTTCTTCGCCTTGCGGTCGCGGAACGCGTAGACGTGCGAGTGGAGCAGCTGCTCCTTCGCCTTGCGGTACAGCCGCGAGCGCTGCCCGCGGTAGCCCTCGGCCTGCTCGAGGATGACGCGGCGCTTCTTGGCGGCGTTGACGGCCCTCTTGACACGTGCCATGAGTGGTTCTCTCTCTTCGTCTCTACTTCGTCGCGCGCGTCAGCGGGCGAGCAGCTTCTTGATGGTCTTGGCGTCGGCGGGCGCGAGCACCTTGTCCTTGTTGAGGCGGCGCGTCTGGACCGACGACTTGACCTCGAGGTTGTGGCGCATGCCGGCCTGCTGCTTGCGGATCTTGCCGGTCCCCGTCACCTTGAAGCGCTTCTTGGCACCGGAGTGCGTCTTCTGCTTGGGCATTCTTCTCTCCTACTCGGATGCTGGCTTGTCCGCGGGCTTGCCTGCGGGCTTGGCCTTGGGTGCCGCGGGCTTGGCCGCCGAGGGCGCCGCGGGCTTGGCCCCGGGCTTCGGGGCCGCGGGCGTCGCAGCGGGCTTGGGCGCTGCGGCTGCAGCGGGGGTACCTGCCGCGGGTGCGGCAGCGGGCTTCGGCATCGACGCCGGGCGCGGCGCGTTCGCCGGCGTGGGCGCGATGGTGCGGGGCGCCTGGCGGGGCCGCGAGTCGCTCGAGCGCTCGGAGCTGCGCTCCGACGACGGGCGCGACGGGCGGTCGCTCGAGGGCCGGTCGCTCGACGGGCGCGAGGAGCGGTCGGGGCGCGAGGAGCGGTCCGACTCGGTGCGCGGCACGCGCATCGGCTCGCCGCTCGGCGGCGCGGGCGTGCGCGCCGGCGCGGGGCGCGGCGCGGGGCGCGAGGCCTCGAGCTCGGCCTGGCGGGCGGCCTTGCGCTCCGACTCCTGGCGACGCTTCTCCTGCGCGGCCTTGCGCTGCTCGGAGCGCGCGGCGTTCTGCTCGGTCTTCGCGTCGGCCTTCGAGCGCAGCGGGCCCACGACCATCGTCATGTTGCGGCCGTCGAGCGTCGGCGACGACTCGACGACGCCGTACTCGCGGATGTCCTCAGCGAAGCGCTGCAGCAGCTTGGCGCCCATCTCCGGGCGCGACTGCTCGCGACCGCGGAAGAGGATCATGGCCTTGACCTTGTCGCCGCCCTCGAGGAACCCCTGCGCACGCTTGCGCTTCGTCTCGTAGTCGTGCTCGTCGATCTTGAGGCGGAAGCGGACCTCCTTGAGGACCGTGTTCGCCTGGTTGCGACGAGCATCCTTCGCCTTCTGCGCCTGCTCGTACTTGAACTTGCCGTAGTCCATGATCTTGACCACGGGCGGCCGCGCTGCGGGAGCGACCTCGACGAGGTCGAGCTCTGCCTCGCGGGCGAGGCGAAGGGCATCCTCGACCCTCACGACGCCGACCTGCTCGCCGGCGGGGCCGACCAGTCGGACTTCTGGGACGCGGATGCGCTCGTTGATGCGGGGATCGCTGATCGCGGGCTCCTTCTCGTTGCTGCTGTGTGCTGGTGCACGGCGAACGAGGAGCCGACTACGCGCGATGTGCCGCGTGGCTCAGCACGAGCCGCTGCGCATCGAGTGACGCGCGCCGCCGTGCCGCTGACCCGTTAGCCTTGAACGGCTGCGGGTGGGATTGCTCCTCTTTCACCTCCGGGCGAGAGCCCGAAACCTGCAGAACTCTACCAGAGACCAGCCTTCAGGAGAAGAGCGCGATGACCGACGCGATCGAGCACGACCACGACGACGACAGCCTCGCCGAGGTGCGCGACATCGCCGACGTCCCGGCGGTGGAGCTCATCAACACCGTCGCCATCCACCTGCTGAGCGCCGCGGCGGTCAAGGTCGGCCTCGCCGACGACCCCGAGCAGCAGATCGACCTCGACGAGGCGCGGAAGCTCATCAACGCGCTCGCGGGCCTCGTCACGGCCGCCGCGCCGGAGGTCGGGAGCGTGCACGCCGCGCCGCTGCGCGACGGGCTGCGCTCGGTGCAGCTCGCGTTCCGCGAGGCGAGCGCGATCCCCGACGCGCCCGGCAAGGGCCCCGGCGAGAAGTACACCGGCTCGGTCGTCTAGCGACTCGCCTCAGCGCCGCTCGGCTCGGGTGACGGCCGCGAGCGGCGGCGCCGAGAGCGGCAGCCGCGAGGCTCCGCCGTCCCAGCGGTGCACGCGCAGCGCGAGGCTCTCGACGCGCGCGCGCAGCACCTCGGCCTCGCCGAGCGCGCGCGCCGCGCGACCCACCTGCTCGGCGGCATCCGGCGAGCCGTCGACGAGCGCGTGCACCTCGAGATCGGCGCCCGCGAGCCGGCAGAGCGGGTCCCCGGTCGCGAGCACGACGCCCTGCACCGCAGGCTGCGCGAAGAGCGCGTCGAGGACGGCCTCGTGCACGTGCGGGTCCTCCGCGCCCCACGACCACGGCGCATCCGCGAGCATCGCCTCGAGCATCGTGCGGCCGAGCACGAACTCGCTCGCCGAGCCCGGGTCGAGCACGATGCGGGCCGGCCCGTCGAGCGCGGCCGCCGCCGCTCGCTGCACGCTCGAGGGCACCGGCCGCGCGGCCGCGTTCCACGCCTGCATCGCCTGCACGTGCGAGAACATCGGCAGGATCGGCGCGCCGTCCGGGCCCTGCACCGTCACGATCGAGAGCTCCTGCGTCTTGTCGATCGTGCGACCGCGCTCGTCGACGCCGGTCTCCCCCGCCGCCGCGAGCAGCGGCACGAGCACCCGCTCGCCGCGCAGCGCCTCGACGACCGCGCCGCGGCCCGCGCCGCGCTCGGCGAGCGCGCGCACCGCCTCGAGGTAGCCGACCGGAGCCGAGCCGTCGTCGCCCGCGTACGTCGAGTCGTGGTGGTGGAACGAGCGCCCCGCCCAGGGCCGGCCGGCCGAGTCGGCGTCGCGGCCGGGCGTCGGGCCCGGCATCGCCTACTGCCCCGCGACGTCGAGCGCTGCGGCGAGCGTGAACGCGCCGGCGTAGAGCGCCTTGCCGACGATCGCGCCCTCGACGCCGTGCGGCACGAGCTCGCGCAGCGCCGCGATGTCGTCGAGGCTCGCGACGCCGCCCGAGGCGACGATCGGCTTCTGCGTGCGCTCGCCGACCTGCCGCAGCAGCTCGAGGTTCGGCCCCTTGAGCGTGCCGTCCTTCGTGACGTCGGTCACGACGTAGCGGCTGCAGCCGGCGGCCTCGAGCCGGTCGAGCACGTGCCACAGGTCGCCGCCGTCCTCGGTCCAGCCGCGCGCGGCGAGCGTCGTGCCGCGCACGTCGAGCCCGACGGCGATCTGGTCGCCGTACTCGGCGATGACGGATGCGGTCCACTCGGGGTTCTCGAGCGCCGCCGTGCCGAGGTTGATGCGCTTGACGCCGGTCGCGAGAGCGGCCTCGAGCGAGGCCTCGTCGCGGATGCCGCCCGAGAGCTCGACGTTGACGCGGCCCTTCGCGGCCTTGATGACCTTGCGGATCACGGCGCGGTTGTCGCCGCGACCGAACGCCGCGTCGAGGTCGACGAGGTGCAGCCACTCCGCACCCTGCCGGATCCAGTCCTCCGCGGCGTCGACGGGGCTCCCGAACGAGGTCTCGGTGCCCGCCTTGCCCTGCGTGAGCCGCACCGCCTTGCCGCCGGCGACATCGATCGCGGGCAGCAGCTGCAGCTTGGGCGACTGGTTGAAGTCGGTCATGGGATGCGTTGCCTTCCGGACGGTGGCCACGGCGCGGTCGCGCGCGCGGCCGGGATGGGTCAGAGCCCGCGGACCCAGTTCTCGAGCAGGCGCACGCCCGCCTCGCCCGACTTCTCGGGGTGGAACTGCGTCGCCGCGAGCGGGCCGTTCTCGACGGCGGCGATGAACCGCTCGCCGTGCTCGGCCCACGTGACGGCGGGCTGGCGCATGCGCGGGTCGGGGTCGAGGCCCCACTCGGTCACGCCGTAGGAGTGGACGAAGTAGAAGCGCTCGTCGGCGAGGCCCGCGAAGAGCTGCGAGTGCTCCGGCGCCTCGACCTGCGCCCAGCCCATGTGCGGCAGCACGTCCGCCTGCAGGCGGCGCACCGTACCGGGCCACTCGTCGAGCCCGCGCGTGTCGCCGCCGCCCTCCTCGCCCGAGGAGAACAGCACCTGCATGCCGACGCAGATGCCGAGCACGGGCCGGCTGCCCGCGAGCCGCCGGCCGATGAGCTCGCCGCCGTGGATCGCCTGGATGCCCTCCATGCACGCGGCCATCGAGCCGACGCCGGGCACGACGAGGCCGTCGGCCTCCATGATCGCGGTGCGGTCGGCCGTCAGGCGCACGTCGGCGCCGGCCGCCTCGAGCGCCTTCGCGGCCGAGTGGACGTTGCCGAGCCCGTAGTCGAGCAGCGCGACGCGCTTGCGCTGGGCGGTCACAGGGCACCCTTCGTCGACGGCACACCGGTCACGCGCGGGTCAGGCTCGACCGCGACGCGCATCGCGCGCGCGAAGGCCTTGAACTCCGCCTCGGCGATGTGGTGCGGGTCACGGCCCGCGAGCACCTCGACGTGCGCGGTGAGGCGAGCGTTGAGCGCGATGGCCTCGAACGCGTGGCGCACGAGCGATCCCGTGAAGTGGCCGCCGATGCGGTGCAGCTCGAAGCCCGCGGGCTCGCCGGAGTGCACGAGGAACGGCCGGCCCGAGAGGTCGACGACCGCGCGGGCGAGCGCCTCGTCGAGCGGCACGGTCGCGTCGCCGTAGCGGCGCACGCCCCGCTTGTCGCCGAGCGCCTCGCCGAGCGCGAGGCCGAGCGCGATCGCGGTGTCCTCGACCGTGTGGTGCGCG
>NZ_ASHR01000045.1 GCF_000400485.1 Agrococcus pavilionensis RW1 | reverse complement strand
AGCCGACGCCGGGCACGACGAGGCCGTCGGCCTCCATGATCGCGGTGCGGTCGGCCGTCAGGCGCACGTCGGCGCCGGCCGCCTCGAGCGCCTTCGCGGCCGAGTGGACGTTGCCGAGCCCGTAGTCGAGCAGCGCGACGCGCTTGCGCTGGGCGGTCACAGGGCACCCTTCGTCGACGGCACACCGGTCACGCGCGGGTCAGGCTCGACCGCGACGCGCATCGCGCGCGCGAAGGCCTTGAACTCCGCCTCGGCGATGTGGTGCGGGTCACGGCCCGCGAGCACCTCGACGTGCGCGGTGAGGCGAGCGTTGAGCGCGATGGCCTCGAACGCGTGGCGCACGAGCGATCCCGTGAAGTGGCCGCCGATGCGGTGCAGCTCGAAGCCCGCGGGCTCGCCGGAGTGCACGAGGAACGGCCGGCCCGAGAGGTCGACGACCGCGCGGGCGAGCGCCTCGTCGAGCGGCACGGTCGCGTCGCCGTAGCGGCGCACGCCCCGCTTGTCGCCGAGCGCCTCGCCGAGCGCGAGGCCGAGCGCGATCGCGGTGTCCTCGACCGTGTGGTGCGCGTCGATCTCGGTGTCGCCGCTCGCTTCGACCGTCAGGTCGATGAGCGAGTGCTTCGAGAACGCCGTCAGCATGTGGTCGTAGAAGGGCACCGTCGTCGAGATCGAGGAGGCGCCCGTGCCGTCGAGGTCGACGCTCAGGCGGATGCTCGACTCGCTCGTCGTGCGCTCGATGGTTGCGGTGCGGGGCATCCCTCGATCCTACTCGGGCCGCAGCTCGGCCATCGCGGCGAGCAGCGCGCTCGTCTCGGCTCTCGTCCCGGCGGTGATGCGGAGCGTGCCGGGCAGCCCGACGTCGCGCACGAGGATGCCTCGATCGAGCAGCGCGCGGAAGGTCGCCTGCGGGTCGTCGACCCCGGCGACGAGCACGAAGTTCGCGTCCGAGGGGTACGGGCGGTAGCCGAGCCGGGAGAGCTCCTCGACCATGCGGTCGCGCTGCGCGCGGAGGTCGTCGACGCGCGAGAGCATGACGTCGCTGTGGCGCAGCGCCGCGACGGCCGCCGCTTGCGTGATGGCCGAGAGGTGGTACGGCAGCCGCACGAGCCGGAGGGCGTCGATGACCGCCGGGTGCGCGGCGAGGTAGCCGACGCGCATGCCGGCGAACGCGAACGCCTTGCTCAT
>NZ_ASHR01000044.1 GCF_000400485.1 Agrococcus pavilionensis RW1 | reverse complement strand
AGAACGCCGTCAGCATGTGGTCGTAGAAGGGCACCGTCGTCGAGATCGAGGAGGCGCCCGTGCCGTCGAGGTCGACGCTCAGGCGGATGCTCGACTCGCTCGTCGTGCGCTCGATGGTTGCGGTGCGGGGCATCCCTCGATCCTACTCGGGCCGCAGCTCGGCCATCGCGGCGAGCAGCGCGCTCGTCTCGGCTCTCGTCCCGGCGGTGATGCGGAGCGTGCCGGGCAGCCCGACGTCGCGCACGAGGATGCCTCGATCGAGCAGCGCGCGGAAGGTCGCCTGCGGGTCGTCGACCCCGGCGACGAGCACGAAGTTCGCGTCCGAGGGGTACGGGCGGTAGCCGAGCCGGGAGAGCTCCTCGACCATGCGGTCGCGCTGCGCGCGGAGGTCGTCGACGCGCGAGAGCATGACGTCGCTGTGGCGCAGCGCCGCGACGGCCGCCGCTTGCGTGATGGCCGAGAGGTGGTACGGCAGCCGCACGAGCCGGAGGGCGTCGATGACCGCCGGGTGCGCGGCGAGGTAGCCGACGCGCATGCCGGCGAACGCGAACGCCTTGCTCATGGTGCGCGAGACGAGCAGCCGCGGGTGCCGATCGAGCAGGGTGAGGGCCGTCTGCTCGCGGTCGCGCGCGAACTCGGCGTAGGCCTCGTCGACGAGCACGATGCCGCGCGCCGCGTCGGCCGCCGCCTCGATCGTCTCGAGGTCGATCGCCGTCCCGGTCGGGTTGTTCGGCGAGCACAGGAAGACGACGTCGGGGTCGTGCTCGGCGATCGCTGCGCGGACGGTGTCGGGGCCGACGGTGAAGCCCTCGTCCCTCGGGACCGGCACCCACCGCATCCCCACGCCCTGCGCGAGCAGCGGGTACATCGAGTAGGTGGGCGTGAACGACAGCAGCGTGCGGCCGGGCCCGCCGAAGGCCTGCAGCACGTGCTGGAGCACCTCGTTCGAGCCGTTGCCCGCCCAGATCTGCTCGGGCGTCACGTCGTGGCCGAGGTAGTGCGCGAAGGAGCGGCGCAGCTCGTCGAACTCGCGGTCCGGGTAGCGGTTCGCGTCAGGCAGCGCGCGCGCGACCTCCTGCACGATGTCGAGCGCGACCTCCTCGGGCACCCGGTAGGCGTTCTCGTTGACGTTGAGCCGCACGGGCACCTCGAGCTGCGGTGCGCCGTAGGGCGTCAACCCGCGCAGGTCGTCGCGGATCGGGAGGTCGTCGAGGCTCGTCACCGATCCAGCCTAGGACTTCGGCGGATGCCGTCGACCGCGCGCGGCGCGGTCGGCCGCGCCGCTCAGTCGGCGTACTGCGCGGGGATCGCGAGCCGCTCGCCGGGCTGGATCGCGCCCGCGATGCCGTTGAGCAGCTCGATCTCGGCGATGACGTCGCGCGGGTCGGCCTCGGGGGCGACGGCCTGGGCGATCTGCCACAGCGACTGGCCCGGCACGACGGTGATGTGGTCGAACTCGGCGGTCGCGGTCGACGAGGAGGCGACGGCGCCGGCGACGGCGTCGCCGACGAGGCCCGCGCCGGTGAGCGCGCCGACGGCGAGCACGGGCGCGGCGACGAGCAACGCGAGGGCGCGGCGGCCGCGAGCGGTCATGCGCAGGCGCGGCATCGGCGCGGCGCCTGCGACGGTGGTGGCGATGGCGGTCATGAGTGCCTCCTCTCGGTCCCAGTCCGAGGACTGGGATCCGCAGCCGGTGCTCGGCCGGGAGCACCGGCTGCGAATCTCTGTTTCGAATCTACTTTCGAACTGCCGCACGCGTCAACCCTGTCGCGGGACTTTCTCCACGACTCGCTCGAACGTGCGTTTGATCCGGGCGCCCTCTCGGATACGCTTTCGAACCACGAGGAGTCCATCAGGCACCACTGACACGCGGGGATCGGGGCACGGCATGACGAGGCAGCTCACCGAGAAGCAGCAGGCGATCCTGCAGGTGATCCAGCGCGCGGTGAAGCAGCGCGGCTATCCGCCGAGCTACCGCGAGATCGGCGACGCCGTGGGACTCTCGTCGCTCTCGAGCGTCACGCACCAGCTCGGCCAGCTCGAGCTCGCTGGGTGCATCCGGCGCGATCCCGCGCGGCCGCGCACGATCGAGGTCCTCGTCGACGATGAGATCGACGAGTCGGTCGGCTCGATCCAGCAAGCGGCGTTCGTGCCGCTCGTCGGCCGCATCGCCGCGGGCATCCCGATCACGGCCGAGGAGCAGGTCGACGACGTGTTCCCGCTGCCGAAGCAGCTCGTCGGCTCCGGCGACCTCTTCATGCTCCAGGTCGTCGGCGACTCCATGGTGGATGCGGCGATCTGCGACGGCGACTGGGTCGTCGTGCGCCAGCAGCGCGACGCGGTGAACGGCGACATCGTCGCGGCCATGCTCGACGGCGAGGCGACGGTCAAGGTCTTCAAGCAGCGCGATGGCCACACGTGGCTGCTGCCGCGCAACTCCGCGTTCGAGCCCATCCTCGGCGACGAGGCCGAGGTGCTCGGCCGCGTCGTCGCGGTGCTCCGCGCGGTCTAGCCGACCACGAACTCCGCGAGCTGCCCCGCCGCGGCCTCCGTCACCTTCGCCTCGACGCGCGTGCCGTCGGCCTCGTAGTCCTCGCGGAGCACCTCGAAGCGGTCGTGCAGCATCGCGATGATGTCACCGCGGTCGAACGGCACGAGGAGCGAGACCGCGACCTCGGGCCGCGGCAGCAGCTCGGCGATGCGCTCGAGCAGCTCGTCGACGCCCTCGCCCGTGCGGGCGGAGGCGAAGACGGCGTCGGGCTGCAGCCCGCGCAGCACGAGCCGCTCGTCGTCGCTCACGAGGTCGGCCTTGTTGAACACGACGATCTCGGGGATCGAGCGCGCGCCCGTCTCCCCCAGCACGTCGCGCACGGTCGCGATCTGCGACGCCGGGTCCGGGTGGCTCGCGTCGACGACGTGCACGATGACGTCCGACTCCGCGACCTCCTCGAGCGTCGAGCGGAACGCCTCGACGAGCTGGTGGGGCAGGTCGCGCACGAAGCCGACCGTGTCGGCGATCGTGAACTCGCGCCCGTCGGGGGTCTGCGCTCGGCGCACGGTCGCGTCGAGCGTCGCGAACAGGGCGTTCTCGACGAGCACGCCCGCACCGGTGATCCGGTTGAGCAGGCTCGACTTGCCGGCGTTCGTGTAGCCGGCGATCGCGACGCCCGGCACCTCGTGGCGGTCGCGATTGGCGCGCTTCGCCTGGCGCGCGGGCGCGAAGCCCTTGATCTGCTTGCGGAGCCGCGCCATGCGCGAGTGGATGCGCCGCCGGTCGAGCTCGATCTTCGTCTCGCCGGGACCGCGCGAGCCCATGCCCGCGCCCTGCCCGCCGACCTGGCCACCGGCCTGGCGCGACATCGACTCGCCCCAGCCGCGCAGGCGCGGCAGCAGGTACTCGAGCTGCGCGAGCTCGACCTGCGCCTTGCCCTCGCGGCTCTTCGCGTGCTGGCTGAAGATGTCGAGGATGACGGCCGTGCGGTCGATGACCTTGACCTTCACGCGGTCCTCGAGCGCGCGCCGCTGGCTCGGCGAGAGCTCGCTGTCGGCGACGACCGTGTCGGCGCCGAGCTCCTTCACCATCGCGGCGAGCTCCTCGGCCTTGCCGCGGCCGACGTAGGTCGCCGGGTCGGGGTTCGGGCGGCGCTGGAGCACGCCGTCGAGCACGCGCGCGCCCGCGGTCTCGGCGAGCGCCGCGAGCTCGCGCAGCGAGTTCTCGGCGTCCTCCGCGCTGCCGCTGTAGACGCCGACGAGCACGACGTTCTCGAGCCGCAGCTGCCGGTACTCGACCTCGGTGACGTCCTCGAGCTCGGTGCGGAGGCCGTCGACGCGCCGGAGCGCCGCGCGCTCCTCGCGGTCGAGCTGGTCGCCGTCGCGGTCGCTCGGCGCGTCGTCGTCCTGCAGCGCTTGCGCGCGAGCGGCGAGCAGCTCGCCCTCGCCGGGCTCGGCCCACGCGAGGATGCGCTCCATCGCGCGCCCGCTGTCGGTGCCGTCCTGGGCTTCTGCCATGCGTTGCTTCCTTCTGTACTGTCGGATCCGTGTCGGACCACTACTTCTCGCCCGATCCTGCCGCGCCCGAGTCGGTCCGGACGCTCAGGGTGCCGATCGCGGGCCGCGAGCGGGAGATGGTGACCGCCGCCGGGGTGTTCTCCGGCGACCGCCTCGACGTCGGCACCGCGGTCCTGCTCGATGCCGTCCCCGCGCCGCCCGCGACGGGCGAGCTGCTCGACCTCGGCTGCGGCTGGGGGCCGATCGCCGCGTCGCTCGCGCTCCGCTCCCCCGATGCCCGCGTGTGGGCGGTCGACGTCAACGCCCGAGCGCTCTCGCTCGTGGAGCGGAATGCCGAGCTGCTCAGCCTATCGAACGTCGTGCCGTCGGCGCCAGAGCGAGTGCCGGCCGACATCCGCTTCGACGCCATCTGGTCGAACCCGCCGATCCGCATCGGCAAGCAGCAGCTGCACGAGCTGCTCGAGTCGTGGCTGCCGCGGCTCGCGCCGGGCGCGACCGCGTGGCTCGTGGTGCAGAAGCACCTCGGCGCCGACTCGCTGCTGCGCTGGCTGCAGGAGCGCTTCGACGGCTTCGACGTCGAGCGCGCGGCCTCCAGGAAGACGTATCGCATCATCGCCGTCACGGCGCCGGACTGAGCGCCTCTCCGCGGAAGACGATCTCGGCGGGCCCGGTGAGCCACGCGTGGCCGCGGGCGTCGACGTCGACCTCGAGCCGGCCGCCCGGCACGTCGACGATCCAGCGGTCCGCCGCCTCGCCCGACCAGTGGCGGGTCGCGAGCGCGGCGGCGACCGCGCCCGTGCCGCACGAGAGCGTCTCGCCGACGCCCCGCTCGTGCACGCGCATCCGGATCGATCCGATGCCGTCGGCGATCACGCCCGGGACGACGAACTCGACGTTCGCCCCGTGCTCCGCGACGGGGTCGAGCGAGGGGGCCCGGTGGAGGTCGAGCGCCTCGAGCTCGGCCTCGTCGGCGAGCGCGACGACGACGTGCGGGTTGCCGGTCGACACGTCGAGGCCGGGCCGGGCGACGTCGAGGCCATCGGCGGCGACGAGCCGGGTGCCGCCGAGCGCGAAGGGCCCGAGGTCGACCGCGAGCAAGTCTCCGTGCCGCACGACGCGCTTGACGCCGGCGCGCGTGGCCACGTCGATCGAGCCGCCATCGGGGAGCTCGGCGAGCCCCTGCTCGAGCAGGAACCGCACGAACACGCGCACCCCGTTGCCGCACATCTCGCTCGCGCTGCCGTCGGCGTTCCAGTAGTCCATCGCCCACGTGCCCGCGGGGGCGTCGTCGAGCGCCGCGTCGCCCGCGCGACCGGCGGGCACGGCTCGGATCACGCCGTCGCCGCCGACGCCGAAGCGCCGATCGGCGAGCGCGCGCACCTCCCCCGGCAGCAGCGGCCGATCGCCGGCCGGGTCGGCGACGAGCACGAAGTCGTTCCCCGTGCCGTGGCCCTTGGCGAATCCGGTGGCGTGCATCGTCATCCCCCCAGGCTAGCGACCGCGCGCTGGGCGAGCTCGGCCGCGTCGGCAGGCGGCTCGGCCGGGTAGCGCTGGAACCACGACACCTGCCGTCGCGCGTAGCGCCGGGTGAGGGCCTGTGTGCGCTCGATCGCCTCCGCCTCCGTGATCCTGCCGTCGAGCTGGTCGAGCGCCTGGCGGTAGCCGATCGCCTGCTGCGCCGTCGTGCCGCGCTCGATGCCCGCCCCGCGGAGCGCTCGCGCCTCGTCGACGATGCCGCGCCGCCACATGCCGAGCACGCGCTCGTCGAGCCGAGCGACGAGCTCGGCGCGGTCGACGCGCTCGTGCTGGATGATCGTGGGGCGCGCGAGCGAGCGCTCGTCGGGCAGGCCGACGCGGAACGGCTCGCCGGTGAGCGTGACCGCCTCGAGCGCGCGCACGAGCCGGCGCCCGTTGTGCGGCCCGATCGCGTCGGCGGCGGCCGGGTCGAGCGCGCGCAGCCGCGCGTGCATCGCGGCTGCGCCCGTCGCGTCGAGCTCCGCCTCGAGGCGGGCGCGGAGCTCGGCGTCGGTCGCGGGGAACTCGAAGGCGTAGAGCACGCTCGAGGCGTAGAGCCCGCTGCCGCCCACGAGGATCGGCACCGCGCGTCGCGCCTCGATGCCCGCGACGACGCGCGCCGCCTCGTCGCGGTAGGCGGCGACCGCGGCGTCCTGCCACGGCTCGAGCACGTCGAGCAGGTGGTGCGCGTGGCCGCGGCGCTCCTCGACGCTCACCTTCGCCGTGCCGACGTCCATGCCGCGGTAGAGCTGCATCGCGTCGCAGTTGACGATCTCGGCGCGGGCGCCGAGCGCGACCACCGCATCGGCGATCGCGAGCGACCTCGCCGTCTTGCCGGTGCCGGTGGCGCCGACGACGGCGATGAGCGTCACGTGCCGATGCGCAGCGTCGGCAGCCCGAGCGAGACGGGCCGCCCGGCACCCGCTCCGGCTGCGCCGCCGCCGACGGGCGCGGGCACGCCGCACGAGTCGGCCTGGCTCCGGTCCCACGCGTCACCCGCGCGCGTGCGGCGCACGGCGATGGGGCCCTCGTCGGCGAGCAGGTGGAACGGCGCGGCGTGCGTCACGCGCACCGTCGCGATGTCGCCCGGGCGGGGCGACTCCGCGCCCGGCGCGAAGTGCACGAGCCGGTTGTCCTCGGCGCGCCCCGAGAGGCGATGCGTCTCCGCGTCCTTCTTGCCCTCCCCGACCGAGACGAGCACGTCGACCGTGCGGCCGACCTGGGCGCGGTTCTCCTCGAACGAGATGCGGTCCTGCAGCGCGACGAGCCGCTCGAAGCGCTCCTGCACGACCTCCTTCGGCACCTGGTCGGGCATCGTCGCCGCGGGCGTGCCCGGCCGGATGGAGTACTGGAACGTGAACGCCGAGGCGAACCGCGACGCCTCGACGACGCGCATGGTCTCCTCGAAGTCCTCGTCGGTCTCGCCCGGGAAGCCGACGATGATGTCGGTCGTGATCGCGGCGTGCGGGATGCGCTCGCGCACGCGGTCGAGGATGCCGAGGAAGCGCGCGGAGCGGTAGGAGCGCCGCATGGCGCGCAGCACCCGGTCGGAGCCGGACTGCAGCGGCATGTGCAGCTGCGGCATGACGGCCTCGGTCTCGGCCATCGCGTCGATGACGTCGTCGGTGAACGCGGCCGGGTGCGGGCTCGTGAAGCGGATGCGCTCGAGCCCGTCGATCTCGCCCGCGGCGCGCAGCAGCTTGCCGAACGCGAGCCGGTCGCCGAACTCCACGCCGTAGGAGTTGACGTTCTGGCCGAGCAGCGTCACCTCGAGGGCGCCGTCGTCGACGAGCGCCTGCACCTCGGCGAGGATCTCGCCCGGGCGCCGGTCGCGCTCCTTGCCGCGCAGCGACGGCACGATGCAGAAGGTGCACGTGTTGTTGCAGCCGACCGAGATCGACACCCAGCCGGCGTAGGTCGACTCGCGCTTGGTCGGGAGCGTCGAGGGGAAGACCTCGAGCGCCTCGAGGATCTCGACCTCGGCCTCGCCGTTGTGGCGGCTGCGCTCGAGCAGGGTCGGCAGCGAGCCGATGTTGTGGGTGCCGAAGACGACGTCGACCCACGGCGCGCGATCGACGATCGACGCGCGGTCCTTCTGCGCGAGGCAGCCGCCGACGGCGATCTGGAACCCGGGCCGCTCGCGCTTCGTCTTGGCGAGGTGCCCGAGGTGGCCGTAGAGCTTCTGGTCGGCGTTCTCGCGCACCGCGCACGTGTTGATGACGATGACGTCGGGGCGGCCGTCGACGGCCTCGGCGTAGCCGGCCTCCTCGAGCGAGCCGCGGAGGCGCTCGGAGTCGTGCACGTTCATCTGGCACCCGAAGGTCTTCACCTCGTAGGTGCGCAGCGCGGAGGTCGTGGGCATGCCCTCCAGCGTACCGAGCGGCGACCGCCCCGGAGCGTCAGTCCTGGGTCGCGGTGAGCGTGTAGCTGCTGCCGTTCGTGCCCTCGCCCGAGAGGTCCATCTCGCCGTTCTCGGCGGTGCCCGTCACGGTGAGGTCGAACTCACCCTCCTCGAGGCCCGTGATCGTGACCGTGAGGTCGGACGAGTCGCCCTCCCACACGTCCTGCGGGAAGTCGTACGTCTCGTCCGAGTCTCCCCACGTGGTGATGTCGACGGTGCCGTCGGCGTTGAGGGTGAAGCCGAACGGCGCGACGACGCCGTCGATGGCACCCGTCCACGACGTGTCGTCGAGGCTCTCCGCCGCCGAGCTGCCCGAGCCGTTGCCGGTGTCGGTGTCGGTGCCCGGCGCAGCGGGCGGCATCTGGATGCAGCCGGTGAGGGCGAGGAGGGAGGCGGCGGCGAGCGCGGGGACGGCGATGAGCTTGGTGGTCTTCATGCGCTCAATCTATTGCTTGGCCATGAGCCAGATCCTGAGCCTTGACCCGGAGCGATTCCCGTGCTGGGCGTCAGCGGAACCGCGGCCCCCGCGGGCGCGACCGCTCGATGCCGATGCGTACGGCGCCGCCGCTGAACCCGCGCCGCTGGAGCCAGCCGGCGAGCCGCCGCTCGGCGGTCTCGTCGTCGAGCGAGCCCATGCGCCGGCGCCGCTCGGCAGCGGCATCGATCGCGCGCTGCAGCTCGTCGTCGCGATCGGGCTCGTCGAGCACGGCGGGGTCGAGCCCGCGCTGGCGCAGGGCCGCGGCGATGCCGCGCTCGCCGAGCTGCTTGCGCTCGCGGAGCCGCTCGGCCTCGTCGCGCGCGAGCTGTTCGTCGTCGAGGTAGCGCTCCTCGACGAGCCGGTCGAGCACCGCGGCGCGCACGGCGGGCTCGACGTCTCGCTTCGCGAGCGCGCGGTCGAGCTCGAGCCTGCTCGCGCGCCGTCGGCCGAGCGCACGCAGCGCGATCGACCGCGCCGCCTCCTCGTCGATGGGCTCGAGCGGCCCGCCGTCGTCGTCGCGCTCGACGGCACGCCCTCGCGAGCCGGCGCCGGAGGGGCCTCGCGAGCCGCGCCGCGGAGCGCCGGGCTCCACGGGTGCCTCGGCCTCGGGCTGGTCGCCGGCGCGCTCCTCGCGCCCGGCGATCCAGCTCGAGAGCTCGGTGACCCCGGCGAGCCGGTCGGGATCGCTCACGCGCCCTGGCGCTCCTGCCGGCGCGCGTCGAGCGACTCGACGCCCGCTTCGGGCGCCGCGGCGCCGATGCCGAGCTTGCCGAGGATCTGGCGCTCGATCGAGCCCGCGATGTCGGGGTTGTCGAGCAGGAACTGGCGCGCCTTCTCCTTGCCCTGACCGAGCTGGTCGCCGTCGTAGGTGTACCAGGCCCCGGACTTGCGGACGATGCCGTGCTCGACGCCGAAGTCGATGAGGCTGCCCTCGCGGGAGATGCCGACGCCGTAGAGGATGTCGAACTCGGCCTGCTTGAACGGCGGCGCCATCTTGTTCTTCACGACCTTGACGCGCGTGCGGTTGCCGACCGCGTCGGCGCCGTCCTTGAGCGTCTCGATGCGACGGATGTCGAGGCGCACCGAGGCGTAGAACTTGAGCGCCTTGCCGCCGGCGGTCGTCTCGGGGCTGCCGAAGAAGACGCCGATCTTCTCGCGCAGCTGGTTGATGAAGATCATCGTCGTGCCGGTCTGGTTGAGACCGCCGGTGAGCTTGCGGAGCGCTTGCGACATGAGGCGCGCCTGGAGGCCGACGTGGCTGTCGCCCATCTCGCCCTCGATCTCGGCGCGCGGCACGAGCGCCGCGACCGAGTCGATGACGATGATGTCGATCGAGCCGGAGCGGATGAGCATGTCGGCGATCTCGAGCGCCTGCTCGCCCGTGTCGGGCTGCGAGACGAGCAGCGCGTCGATGTCGACGCCGAGCTTCTTGGCGTACTCGGGGTCGAGCGCGTGCTCGGCGTCGATGAACGCCGCGATGCCGCCGTTGCGCTGCGCGTTGGCGATCGCGTGGAGCGTGAGGGTCGTCTTGCCCGACGACTCGGGGCCGTAGATCTCGATGATGCGACCGCGCGGCAGCCCGCCGATGCCGAGCGCGGCGTCGAGCGCGATCGAGCCGGTCGGGATGACCTCGACGGGCGCGCGCTCCTCGCTGCCGAGGCGCATGACGGATCCCTTGCCGAACTGCCGGTCGATCTGCGCGAGCGCCGCCTCGAGCGACTTGTCGCGGTCTGCGGGTGTGGGCATGTGCTTGCCTTCCGTTTCGGTGATGGCGCTCACGCTACGTCGGGCCGCTGACATGCGTGCGGCCCCGGGCCCGGCCTGTGGACAGTCCCGTCGAGCAGCTCCAGCCTAGGGCCGGATCGAACGCATCTTCGAACGATGCGGCGGCGTGTCGCGACGCCTCAGCGCCGCGCCTCGCGCACGCCGCGGCCGTGGCGCCGAGCGACCGGCACGTCCTTCGCGTCGCAGATCGCCTGCCACACCTGCCGCGGCGGCACGCCGTCGGCGAGCGCGGCCGCACCGGTGCGCCCGCCGAGGCTCGAGAGCGTCGTGTCCTCCATCAGCACGGCCCCGAGCGAGCCGAACTCCTCCTCGAGCGCGAGCTGCAGCTCGCTCGCCCGCATCCGGGGTCTCTCAGCGCACCGCGGAGTCGAACTCCGCGACGAGGTCGTCGGGCAGCGTGTCGGGCACGCTCGCGCCGATGCGGTCGAGCTCGTGGTAGCCGAGGCCCTCGAGCACCGCGAGGCGGTCGCCCACCTCGTGCAGCACGCTCGAGAGCGGCACGTCGAGCGCTTCGGCGACCGAGGCGAGGATCTCGCTCGAGGCCTCCTTCTGGCCCCGCTCGACCTCGCTGAGGTATCCGAGGGCGACGGAGGCGCGGGAGGCGACCTGGCGCAGGGTGCGGCCCTGGCGCAGGCGCACATCGCGCAGCACGTCGCCGATCTCCTGTCGAACCAGCACCATGGTCTCCCCCTTCACCGTGGATGCATCATGCTAGCCGCAGCTTGCCTGCGAACCGCTCGATGCCCTACGACCTGTGACAACGCAAGGCTCGCACCGCGCATTCCGAGCCAGCACTCCTCATCCCTTGGATTCGCTGTGCATCACGAGGTCGGTGCGCTCGAGCGCGGCGTCGAGCTCGCGGAGCGCCGCGAGCAGCGCCGCCTCGCGCACCTGCTCGCGGTCGCCCGGCTCGAAGTGCGACGAGGCGTGCGAGCGCAGCCCGTCGACCGTCTCGAGCTCGATCCCGATGTGGAACTCCCCCGGCGCGTGGTCGTCCTGCGCGCCAGGGCCGGCGACGCCGGTCGTCGCGACGCCGATCGTGCACGCGCTGCGATCGAGCGCGGCGAGGTGGCGCACGCCGCGCGCCATCCAGATCGCGACGTCGGGGTCGACCGGTCCGCGCTCCTCGAGCAGGTCGCTCGGCACGTGCAGCACCTGCTCCTTCATCTCGGTCGCGTACGCGACGACGCCGAGCCGCAGCACGACGGACGCGCCGGGCGTGCGCACGAGCGTCTCGGCGACGAGGCCGCCGGTGAGCGACTCCGCGACCGCGATCGAGATCCCTCGCGCCGCGGCTCGCGCGACGATCCTGCCCGACAGCTCCATCGCATCCATCACCGGCTCCTCCACGTCTGCCACGCGAACTCCAGTCCCGAGTAGATGGTGAGCGCGACCGCGATCGTCATCGTGACGACGCACGCCCACGCGCCCCAGTCGCCGACCCACGCCTGCAGCGGCAGCAGCGCGAGCGGCAGCGCGATCCCCTGCGCCATGGTCTTGGCCTTGCCCGCCCAGTCGGCGGCGATCACGGTGCGGCTCGAGACGACGAGCCGGTAGAGCGTGATGCCCCACTCGCGCACGAGCACGACGATCGTGATCCACCACGGCAGCTCGCCGAGCACCGAGAGCACGACGAAGGCGCTCGAGGTGATCGCCTTGTCGGCGATCGGGTCGATGAGCTTGCCGAGGTCGGTCACGAGCCCGCGGCCGCGAGCGATGCGCCCGTCGACGAAGTCGGTCGCGATGAGCACGGTGAAGAGCACCGCCGCGAGCGTGCGCACGAGGCCCGGCTCGGGGTGCGAGAGCGCGACGACGACGAAGACGGGGGTGAGCAGGATGCGCACGGCCGAGATGAGGTTCGGCACGCTCGCGACGCTCGCGGGCTCATCGCCCCTGCGCCAGACGCGCCCGCGCCACGGGCTCAGGATCGGCATGCTGCGAGGCTACCCGGCGCGCCTGGAGGCGCGCCCCGGCCCGCGGCTCAGTCGCGGCCCGTGAGCGACCACGCGTCGTCGTCGCCGCCCTCGGCCTCGACGACCTCGAGCCCGTCGCGGTTCGCCTCGTCGAAGGGGTCGCTGTAGCGGTCGTCGGTCTCGACCCACGCGCCCTCGTCGCCGTCGGCGTCATCGGATGCGTCGGGCGCGTCGAGCGCGCTCGGCGCGGGCCGCTCGGCGCCAGCGGGTGGCGCGGCCGCGGGCGCCGCGGCGCCGGCGGGCGACGGCGCGGGACCCTCGCCGCGCAGCGACGCGAGCACGGCCGCGAGGCCCTCCGGCGGCACGAGCACGTCGCGCGCCTTCGACCCCTCCGAGGGCCCGACGATCTCGCGCGACTCCATGAGGTCCATGAGCCGGCCGGCCTTCGCGAAGCCGACGCGGAGCTTGCGCTGCAGCATTGAGGTCGAGCCGAACTGCGTCGAGATGACGAGCTCGGCCGCGGCGCACAGGTCTTCAAGGTCGTCGCCGATGTCGGCGTCGATCTCGCGCTTCTGCGCGGCCTCCTCGACGTCGTCGCGGTACTCCGGGCGGGCCTGGCCCGTGACGTGCTGCACGACGCGCTGGATCTCGGCCTCGTCGACCCACGCGCCCTGCACGCGCATCGCCTTGTTCGCGCCCATGGGCAGGAAGAGGCCGTCGCCCTGGCCGATGAGCTTGTCGGCGCCCGGCTGGTCGAGGATGACGCGCGAGTCGGTCACGCTCGAGACGGCGAACGCGAAGCGGCTCGGCACGTTGGCCTTGATGAGGCCCGTGACGACGTCGACCGAGGGCCGCTGGGTCGCGAGCACGAGGTGGATGCCCGCCGCGCGCGCGAGCTGGGTGATGCGCACGATCGAGTCCTCGACGTCGCGCGGGGCGACCATCATGAGGTCGGCGAGCTCGTCGACGACGACGAGCAGGTACGGGTAGGGCTTGAGCGTGCGCTGGCTGCCGGCGGGCAGCACGATCTCGTCGGCGCGCACGGCCTTGTTGAAGTCGTCGATGTGCTTGTAGCCGAACGACGCGAGGTCGTCGTACCGCATGTCCATCTCCTTCACGACCCACTGCAGCGCCTCCGCTGCCTTCTTCGGGTTCGTGATGATGGGCGTGATGAGGTGCGGCACGCCCTGGTAGGCGGTGAGCTCGACGCGCTTCGGGTCGACGAGCACCATGCGCACCTCGGCGGGCGTCGCGCGCATGAGCAGGCTCGTGATCATCGAGTTCACGAACGACGACTTGCCCGAGCCGGTCGAGCCGGCGACGAGCAGGTGCGGCATCTTCGCGAGGTTCGCGACGACGTAGCCGCCCTCGACGTCCTTGCCGATGCCGATCGTCATCGGGTGCTTCGAGTCGGCCGCCGCGCGCGAGCGCAGCACGTCGCCGAGCTTCACCGTCTCGCGGTCGGGGTTGGGGATCTCGATGCCGATCGCCGACTTGCCGGGGATGGGCGAGAGGATGCGCACCTCGTTCGAGGCGACGGCGTACGAGATGTTCTTCGACAGCGCCGTCACGCGCTCGACCTTGACGCCCGGTGCGACCTCGATCTCGTAGCGCGTGACGGTCGGGCCGCGCGAGAAGCCGGTGACCTTCGCGTCGACGTTGAACGAGCCGAGCACCTGGGTGATCGCGGCGACGATCTCGTCGTTCGCGGCCGAGCGGGCCTTGGGCGGATCGCCCTGCGCGAGCGAGGCGATCGACGGGAGCCGGTAGGGGCGCTGCGCGACGGCGGGAGCCGCGGGGGCGGGCTCGTCCGGCGCGTCGAGCGCGACCTCGCCCGTGTGCTTCTGCATGGCCGCCTCGGCCTGCTCGAGCGACTCGAGCACCGCGGTCGCGTACTCCTCGTGCTCGTCGTCGCCGACCTCGGGCAGCGGCTCGGGGGTCGTGGCGGGCACGGCGACCGCCGCGGCGTCGACGCGCGTCGTCGGCTGCTCGCGGTCGATCATGACGGGGGTGTCGTAGGCGGGATCGACCTCGCGGCCGGTCGCGTTGCGGCGCCAGAACGGCAGCGAACCGGTGTCGCCCTCGATCGGCTCCTCCTCGGCCGCCTCGGCGGCCTCGGCCTTCGCGAGCTCCTTCGCCTCGCGGCGGGCGCGGCGGGCCTCCTCGCGCTCCTGGGGCGTGCCGGTCTCAATGCCGAAGAGGTAGCCGTAGAGGTCGGCGAGCCGCTCGGGGATGCGGGTCGGCGGCGTGCGGGTGATGATGAGCACCGCGAGCGCGGCGACGAGGCCGCAGACGATGCCCGCCCCGATCGGGGTGAGGAGCGCCGCGAGCGGCGCGGCGGCGACCCAGCCGAGGATCCCGCCCGCGTCGGCGAGCGCGGGCATGCCGAGCGACGCATCCGGCATGCCGAGCACGACGTGGCACAGTCCCGCGACGAAGATGAGCAGCAGCGCGATGCCGACGCCGACGCGGCCGTTGTCGCTCACCGATGCCGGGTGGCGGAACATCCACAGCGCGAGCAGCACGAAGACGACCGGGAGCGCGATCGCGACCTGCCCGAAGAGGCCGCCCCACGTGTAGGCGGAGATGGCCTGCGCGACCTGGTTGGCCGGCAGGATCCACTCGACGACCGCGCCGAGCACCGCGAGGATCGTGAGCAGGAAGGGCACCCCGTCGCGGCGCTCCTCCTTCGCGAGCGACTCGCGGCCGAAGACCCGCGCGGCCCCGCCCGTCGCGTGGGCGAGGCCCATCCACGCGCGCTGCGCGAGGCCGGGGCCGTCGTCCTCGAACACGGGCTGCGCCTTCGTCGACCGGGCCGCCCGCTGCACCTTCGTGGTCGCGGAGGTCGACGTGCCGGTCGAGCGCCCGCGCGGGGTCGGCTTGGTCGACTTGGTGCTCGTGGCCATGGCCGACACCCTAGATGCCCGCGCCCACCGCGGCCCGGAGGCGCTCCGCGGCGGTGCGGAGTCAGAAGCGGATGGCCTCGATCACCTTCGAGCGGACGGCGATCGTCGCGGGCACGCTGCCGGCGAGCGCGCCGACGGCCGCCGCGACGATGAGCCCGGTCACCGCGGCCGACATCGGGAACCCGGGCAGCACCATGCCGCCGATGCCCTGCGTGAGCGCGTCCTGCACGACGGGGAGCCGGTAGGCGAAGATGCACAGCGCGATGCCGATCGTGCCCGCGACGACCGTGCCGACGACCGACTCGAGCATGACGGCGACGAAGATGCGCGTGCGCGAGGCGCCGAACGCGCGGCGGATGCCGAGCTCGCGCACGCGCTGCCGGATGGAGACGACCGCGACGGTCACGAGGCCGAGGGCGCCGAGCAGCAGGATGACCACCGCCGTGCCGACGAGCGTGAGCTGCAGCGGCAGCAGCGGGTCGTAGCCCTCGAACGCCTGCCAGTCGCTGCGGTTCCCGTCGACCATCGCGCCCGGGAGCGCGCCGCGCAGGTCCTGCCGCAGCATCCGCAGCCCCTCATCAGCCGCCTCCGCGGGCACCCACGCCTCGAGGGAGAGGGAGGAGTGCATCGCGGACGGATCGTCCCGGGCGATGCGCAGCACGTCGCGCGGCAGCATCCACGCTTGCGGCCACTCGTCGCCGAGGCCGCGGTCGACGAGGCCGACGACGACGGCCGTCGTGCCGCCGAGCTCGATCGTGCGGTGCGCGTCGAGCCCGCCGCCGCCGAGCAGCTCGAGCGTGCCGCGGTTCACGACGACCGCGGGCGCGAGCCGCGCGCGGTCGCTCTCGTTGAGGAAGCGCCCATCGGCGACGCCGAGGTGCCGCATGACCGCGAAGTCGGGTTCGACCGCCTCGATCTGCACCGATGCGCCCGCGCCGCCGAGCGTGAGACCCGTGCTCATGCGCGCGCTCGCGTAGTCGATGCGGTAGCGGTCGACGGCCGTCTCGATCGCGTCGAGCGCGGCGACCGGGTCGCCCGGCGTGCCGTCGGCCGACGACGTCTCGACCCACAGGCTGATGGTCGCGGCCCGGCCGCCGTTCGCCTCCATCGACGAGACGAGCGTCGACCGGGCGAGGTCGCCGACGGCGACGGATGCGGTGAGCGCGGCGATCGCGACCGTCACGCCGATGAGGCTCATGAGCACGCGGCCGCGGTGGATGCGCAGCTCGGTCCAGGCGTCCTGGATCGCGGCGACGACGTCGGTCACGAGAGCGCTCCCGCCGCGCTCGGCTCGAGCGCGCGGAGCCGCCCGTCGGCGAGCCGCAGCACGCGCCGCGCGCGGGCCGCGACGGCGAGGTCGTGCGTGATGGTCACGAGCGCGGCGCCGGCCTCGGTCGCGACCTCGTCCAGCAGGTCCATCGTGCGCGAGCCCGTCTCGATGTCGAGCGCGCCCGTCGGCTCGTCGGCGAGGATGAGCCGCGGCCGGCGCACGAGCGCCCTGGCGATCGCGACGCGCTGCTGCTCGCCGCCCGAGAGGTTCGTCGCCCTCGTGTCGAGCCGGTGCCCGAGCCCCACGCGGTGCAGCATCTCGCGCGCGAGGTGGGCGCGCTGCCAGTAGCGGCGGCCCGCGCCGTAGTGGAGCGGCACGGCGACGTTCTCGGCCGCCGTGAGCCCCTCGATGAGGTTGAACTGCTGGAAGACGAAGCCGACGCTCGCGCCCCGCAGCCGATCGCGCGCGCGGGCCCCCATGAGCGCGACCGGCTCGCCGTCGAGCTCGACGGCCCCGGTCGTCGGCTGGTCGACCAGTCCGAGGATGTTGAGCAGCGTCGACTTCCCCGAGCCCGAGCGGCCGACGATCGAGACGCGGTCCCCCGGCGCGACGTCGAGGTCGATGCCGCGCAGGATCTGCAGGGCCGGGCCGTCGATCGTCGCGAACTGGCGGGTCACGCCGCGCAGGCGCAGGAGCGGCACCATCAGAACCCGCACAGCATGGGATCGGCCGTCATCGGGTCGGCGCACGGGTCGGCGGCGCCCGGCACGAACTGCAGCACGGCATCCCCCTCCGAGAGCCCGGCGCGCACCTCGACCATGCGGCCGTCGCTCAGCCCGAGCTCGACCGGCACCTCCTCCGGCGCGCCGTCGGCCCCCGGCCGATAGGCGATGCCGGTCTCGGCGCTGCCGAGCACGGCGGTCGTCGGCAGCAGCAGCACGTCGCTCGCCGAGCCGGCGCTCAGCTCGACCTTCGCGGCGAGGCCGACGAAGACGCGCACGTCGCCCGGCACCGCGCACGTGAGGGTCGCGCTCGCGCCCGTCGTGATCTGCTCGCCCACCGGCTGGGCGATCGCGACCGCGCCGCACTCGAAGGGCGCCGGACCGCCGTCGATCGTGACGGTCGCCGACTCGGGCTGCGTCGTCAGCCGGTACTGCTCGGCAGCGCCGAGGCTCGCGCGCACGACGTGCTCGGGCGGCTGCACCGCGCCGGTCTCCCCCGCGACGTCGACGCTCTGGCCGACGAGCACGGCGAAGCCCGTGAGGGTGCCGGCGGCGGGCGCGACGATGCTGTGCACGCGCGCGGTGGGCGGCGGCACGGTGCCGTCCGCCGCGGGCGCGCCCTGCGTCTCGACGCGCACGGTGTAGAGCACGTCGCCCTCGGCGACCTGCGCGCCGTCGGCGGCGCTCACGCGAGCGACGGTGCCCGCGTGGGTCGAGCGCACCGGCACCGCCTCGACCGGCACGATCATGCCCTCGATCGAGACGGCGTTCTCGACCGAGCCGCGCTCGACGGTCGCGAGCGGCTCCTCGAACGCGGCGCCGGGCACGAGGCCGTCATCGGCGCTCACCGCCTCGACGTCGGGGAAGAACGCGAGCTTCACGAGCGCGATCGCGATCGCCGCGCCCACGGCGAGCTTGAGCACCGGCAGCACCCACGTGCGCCACGCGCCGGGCCCGCGCGCGGCGCGCTCGGCCTTCCGCAGCCGCGAGCGCTCGAGCTGCTCGAGCTTCGCCTGCCGCTTCGCGGCCGCGCGCGCCTCGCGCGGCGGGGCCTGGCGGTGCGCCGGCTGCTCGGCGTGCAGCGGCGCCGGGACGGCGGCCGCTCCCCCTGCCTCGACGACGGGCGGCTCGACGGGGGCGGTGTGGTCCTGCTCGGGCACGGCGGCGTCCTCTCGGGCGGGGCGGCGCGCATCCGTTGCGTGCCCTCGCTCGTCACGCTAGGGCACGCGAGCGCGCTCGCCCCTCCCCCGCGAGGATGATCTCGACGTGTCGGCTACGCCTCGATGACGACCGGCACGATCATCGGGCGGCGGCGGATGCGCGTGCCCACCCAGCGACCGACCGTGCGGCGGACGACCTGCTGGTACTGGTGCTGGTCGCGCACGCCCTGCTCGCCCGCCTCGGCGAGCGCCTTCACGATCTTCGGGCGGATGTCGTCGAAGACCTTGTCGTCCTCGGCGAAGCCGCGCGCGTGGATCTCGGGGCCGACGATCACCTTGCCGGTCTGCGGCTCGACCGCGACGAAGATCGAGATGAAGCCCTCCTCGGCGAGGATGCGGCGGTCCTTGAGGTCGGCCTCGTCGATGCGGCCGACGGACGAGCCGTCGACGTAGACGAAGCCGATCTCGAGCTGGCCCGCGACGGTCACCTCGCCGTCCGCGAGGTCCCACACGGTGCCGTTCTCGCCGACGAACGCGCGCTCGCGCGGCACGCCCGTGTCGATCGCGAGCGAGGCCGCGGCGTGCAGGTGGCGGTACTCGCCGTGCACCGGCACGACGTTCCGCGGCTTGAGGATGTTGTAGCAGTAGAGCAGCTCGCCCGCCGAGGCGTGGCCCGAGACGTGCACCTTCGCCGACCCCTTGTGCACGACCTTCGCGCCGAGCTGCATGAGCCCGTTGATGACGCGGAAGACGGCGTTCTCGTTGCCGGGGATGAGGCTCGAGGCGAGGATGACGGTGTCGCCCTCGCCGACCTCGATGCGGTGCTCGCCGTTGACGATGCGGCTGAGCACCGCCATCGGCTCGCCCTGCGAGCCGGTCGACATGAAGACGACCTGCTCGCGCGGCATGTTCTCGGCCTCCTTCTGGCTCACCACGACGCCGTCGGGCACCTTGAGGTAGCCGAGCTCGGCCGCGATGCCCATGTTGCGCACCATCGAGCGGCCGACGAAGGCGACCTTGCGGCCGTTCTCGTGCGCCGCGTCGAGTACTTGTTGCACGCGGTGCACGTGGCTCGAGAAGGAGGCGACGACGACGAGCCCGGAGGTCTTCGCGATCACCTGCGAGATGACGGGGCCGATCTCGCGCTCGGGAGCCGTGAACCCGGGGACGTCGGCGTTCGTGGAGTCGACCAGGAACGCATCCACGCCCTCCTCACCGAGCCGCGCGAACGCGCGCAGGTCGGTGATGCGGTCGTCGAGCGGCAGCTGGTCCATCTTGAAGTCACCCGTGTGCAGCACGAGGCCCGCGCTCGTGCGGATCGCGACCGCGAGCGCGTCGGGGATCGAGTGGTTGACGGCGACGAACTCGGTCTCGAACGGGCCGAGCTGCTCGACCTGGCCCTCCTTCACCGTGTGGGTGAAGGGGCGGATGCGGTGCTCCTTGAGCTTCGCCTCGACGAGCGCGAGCGTGAGCTGCGAGCCGAGCAGGGGGATGTCGGCCTTGAGTCGCAGGAGGTAGGGCACGGCGCCGATGTGGTCCTCGTGGCCGTGCGTGAGCACGACGGCGACGACGTCGTCGAGGCGATCGCGGATGGGACCGAAGTCGGGCAGCACGAGGTCGACGCCGGGCTGGTGCTCCTCGGGGAAGAGCACGCCGCAGTCGACGATGAGCAGCTTGCCGTCCTGCTCGTACACCGTCATGTTGCGGCCGACCTCGCCGAGGCCGCCGAGCGGGAAGAAGCGGAGGGTGCCCGCCGCGAGCGCGGGGGGCTGGGTGATGGCCGTCAATGGGCCTCCTTCATATGCGGCTCGCACGGGGCGAGCGGATGTGGGGTGCGCGCTCCTCGCGCGCGGGAAGATCTGGGGTGGATGCGACCACGGGCTCTCGCGCTCAGCGCGTCGTGCCGTGCACCTTCGGCAGGGCGCCGCCCGCGGCGGCGTTGCGGTCGGGGCGGAAGCGGCTCAGGTCGAGCCCGTCGACGCCCGCGACGAGCGCGAGCTCGTCCTCGATGAGGGCCGCCTCGGCGTCCTCGGGACCCACGAGCGGCAGGCGCACGCGCGGGCTGCCGATGCGGCCGAGGCCGTGCAGGATGTACTTCGTCGAGACGGTGCCGGGCACGTGCGTCATCGTCGCGCGGACGAGCGGCTCGAGCGCCTGGTGCTGCGCCATCGCGGTGCGGAGGTCGCCCGCGTTCACCGCGTCGACCATCGTCCGGTAGGGCTTCGGTGCGATGTTCGCCGTGACGCCGATGAGGCCGGAGGCGCCGATCGCGAGGTGCGGGAGCACGTTCGCATCGTCGCCGGAGAAGTAGAGCAGGTCGGTCTGGTTGAGCACGCGGCTCACCTCGGCGAAGTCGCCCTTGGCGTCCTTCACGGCGAGGATGTTCGGGTGCTTCGCGGCGCGCAGGATCGTCTCGTAGCGGATCGGGATGCCCGAGCGGCCCGGGATGTCGTAGAGGATCACCGGCAGGTCGGTCGCGTCGGCGATGAGCCGGAAGTGCGTCAGCACGCCAGCCTGCGTCGGCTTGTTGTAGTACGGCGTGACGATCATGACGCCGTCGGCGCCGGCCCGCTCCGCCTGGCGGTAGAGGTCGATCGCGTGCGCGGTCTCGTTCGAGCCGCCGCCCTGGATGACCTTCGCGCGGTCGCCCGCGACCGCCTTCGCGACCTCGACGAGCCGGATCTTCTCGGGGTCGGTGAGCGTCGACGTCTCGCCGGTCGTGCCGGAGACGACGATGCCGTCGGCGCCGTGCGTCACGACGTCGTCGATGAGCCGCTCGACGTCGTCCCAGGCGACCTCGCCGTCGGCCGAGAACGGCGTCACGAGCGCGACGAGCACCTGGCCGAAGGGATTGGGGTTCACTCGACCAGGCTACCGTGCCGCTCGCGCGGCCTCTCCGCCCGTCGCTCGAGGGTGCGATACGCGAATCGCAGCCCGGTGCGGCTCGCGTGCCATCCCTCGGCCGGGTCGCGCATCACCACGCGCCACGACGCATCCGGCACGGGCGCCGTCGTGTCGCCGGTCGCGTCGAGCTCGATGTCGGTGATCTCGAGCCGGTCGGCGCGCGCCATCGCGTCGCGGTAGACGCGACCGCCGCCGACGATCCACACCTCGTCGTCGATCGCGAGCGCCGTGGCGAGCGCCTCGTCGAGGTTCGGGACGACGCGGGCGCCGGGTGCGACGAAGTCGTCGCTGGAGGTGATGACGATGTTCTCGCGCCCCGGCAGGGGCCGGTAGCGCGGCGGGAACGACTTCCAGGTGCGCCGACCCATGACGACGGGGTGGCCCATCGTGATCGCCTTGAAGCGCGCCATGTCCTCGGGGAGCGACCACGGCATGTCGCCCGCGTCGCCGATGACGCCGCCGCGAGCCTGCGCCCAGATCATGCCGATCATCTAGACCGCGACCGGCGCCTTGATGCCCGGGTGGTGCCGGTAGTCGACGACCTCGAAGTCGTCGAGCTCGTAGTCGAGGATGCTCTCGGGCCGTCGGCGGATGCGCAGCGTCGGGAGCGGGTACGGCTCGCGGGAGAGCTGCCGCTCGACCTGCTCGACGTGGTTGTCGTAGACGTGGCAGTCGCCGCCGGTCCAGATGAAGTCGCCCACCTCGAGACCCGTCTGCTGCGCGATCATGTGCGTCAGGAGCGCGTAGCTCGCGATGTTGAACGGCACCCCGAGGAACATGTCGGCCGAGCGCTGGTACAGCTGGCACGAGAGCCGGCCGCCGGTGACGTCGAACTGGAAGAGCGCGTGGCACGGGGCGAGCGCCATGTCGGGGATGTCGGCGGGGTTCCACGCCGACACGATGTGCCGGCGCGAGTCGGGGTTCGAGCGGATCGACTCGACGACCTGCGCGATCTGGTCGATCGTGCCGCCGTCGCGCGCCGGCCACGAGCGCCACTGCACCCCGTAGACCGGGCCGAGCTCCCCATCCGCGTCCGCCCACTCGTCCCAGATCGTGACGCCGCGCTCCTGCAGCCAGCGCACGTTCGACTCGCCGCGCAGGAACCACAGCAGCTCGAGCGCGAGCGACTTGAAGTGCACGCGCTTCGTGGTGATGAGCGGGAACCCCTCGGCGAGGTCGAAGCGCAGCTGCCGGCCGAACACCGACCGGGTGCCGGTGCCGGTGCGGTCGCCCTTGTGCCGCCCGTTCGCCATCACGTCGGCGAGCAGCTCCTCGTAGGGGTGCGCGGTCACGGTGCCTCCACTCATGGTGCCTCCTGGGGTGCCGTGCTGCGGAGCGAGAGCGCCGTGCGCGCCGCCATGCGCGCGCGCCGGCGGTCGCGCGCCGCGTCGTAGGCCATCGACAGCCGCAGCCACGACTGCCACGACTCGGGGTGCGCCTCGACGTCGGCCTTCGCGACCGGGAACGCGTCCTCGGCGGCCTCCCGGTCGGCGCGGCCCGAGGGCGTGCCGGGCAGGGGCTGCGGCATGCCGCCCGCGGCCGCGAGCTCGCGCACGGCGCGGTCGAGCTGGACGCCGAAGACGACCTCGCGCGCGAGCGCCCACGCGCCGATGAGGAAGAAGGCGACGAGCGCGACGCCGACGGCGATCGCGAGCGGCTGCCCGGTCGCGATGAACTGCACGGCGCGGCTGCCGGCGAGCACGACGTAGAGCGCGAGCACGGCCGCCATCGCGAGGGCGAAGCCCTTCCGCGCGCTCGAGCGCGCCGCGGGCCGGTCGGTCACGAGAGCCCCAGCAGGTCGCCGATGCCGACGGTCACGCCCGGCTGCGCCTCGGCGCGGAGCGCGAGCAGGATGCCGGCGGCGTACGAGTCGCTCGACGTCGTGTCGTGGCGGATCGTCAGGGTCTCCCCCGTGCCGCCGAAGATGACCTCCTGGCGCGCGACGACGCCGGGCAGCCGCAGCGCGTGCACCGGCACGCCCGCGATCACGGTGCCGCGGCTCGGCTCGTCGGGGGTCGCGGGCGCGAAGCCGCGCACGGCGCCGATCGCCTCTGCGGTGCGCGTCGCGGTGCCGCTCGGCGCGTCGCGCTTGCGGTCGTGGTGCGCCTCGACGACCTCGACGGCGGTGAAGTGGCGCGCGGCGATCGTCGCGAGGTGCGTCTCGAGCACGCTCCCGAGCGAGAAGTTGGGGACGATGCGGATGCGCTCGGCGCCTCGGGCGCGGAGGGCCTCGATGCGCTCCTCCGTCCAGCCGCTCGTCGCGACGACGACGGGCACGCTCGCGTCGAGCGCGGCGTCGACGAGCTGCTGGCTCGCGCCCAGCACGGTCGCGTCAAAGACGACGTCGATCCCGTCGAGCTCGAGCCCTTCGCGCACGTCGAGCTCGACCGGCTCGAGGTCGCCGGCGTCGCGCACGAGCCGCAGCGCGAGCGATCCGAGCCTGCCGGTCGCGCCCGCGATCCCGATGCGCCTCGTCGATGCCATGCCCTCCAGCCTACGGCTCGGGCGATGGCCGCAGCGCGCTCGCCGCGCGCCCGTACAGTGGATCGGTGCACGCCGACATCCGCCTCGAGGACCCCGCGTCCGAGCTCGCCCAATCGCTCCTGCAGGCCTACTTCGCCGATCGCGCGATCACGTTCGTCGGCGGCGCCTACACGCCCAAGCCCGCCGATCCCGCGACGCTCCGCGCGCCCGAGGGCGCGTTCCTCGTCGCGTGGGACGGCGACGAGGCGGTCGGATGCGGTGCGCTGCGTCGGCTGAGCCCGTCGCGCTTCGAGGTCAAGCACCTCTACGTCGCCCCGGCCGGCCGCGGCCGCGGCACCGGCGCCGCGCTGCTCGAGGCGCTCGAGGCGCGCGCGGTCGAGCTCGGCGCGGACGAGGTCGTGCTCGACACGAACGCGGCCCTCGGGCCGGCGAACCGCCTCTACGTGACGCGCGGCTACGAGTCGATCCCCGCCTACAACGACAACCCGAACGCCACGACCTGGTTCCGCAAGCCGGTCTCCTCCGCCGACTCCGCAGGCTGAACCGGCGCCAGGCCTAGAAGGGCTGCGGCAGCGGGAGGCCCGTGCGGTCCTCGGGCGGCAGGTGGCCGAGGTCGTTGTGCACGAGCAGCTGCGGCGGCTTGCCCGTGCGGCGCCGGATGATCGTGAGCCCGCAGTTCGCCTGGTTGAGCGCCATCCACTGCCAGTTCGGCGACTGCATCACCTCGCGCACGAACCAGCCGATGACGAAGTTGTGGGTGACGATGAGCTCGTTGACGTCGCCGCGCGACGGGCGCAGCCACTGCGCCACCGCATCCTGCATCTGCGCCGACCCCGCTTCGACCTCCGCGGGCCGCACGGCCTTCAGGAACCCGTGGAAGCCCACGGGCGTGTCCTCCTCGAGCCCCGAGGGGATGCAGTCGAGCAGCAGCGCCGACTTCTGGAACTCCACGGCGGGCAGCCGCTCCTGCATGATCGCGGCCGTCTCGGTCGCGCGTTGCAGCGGCGACGTCCACGCCTGGTCGAAGACGACGCCCGACAGCCGCTGCGCGATCGCGTGCGCCTGCCGCACACCCCGGCCCGAGAGCCGGCCGTCCTCGACGCCGTGCTCCGCGTCGAGCTGCTCTCCGTGCCGGACGAGGTAGAGCAGGTGCGCCATGGGGTCCTTCCGCGGGCGCAGCGTCGCGCCCAGGTCGTGCGCGGGCGCGCTGGAGCGCCCTTCGTGATCAGCGGGCGGTGGGGTCCGCCACTCCCACCGTAGCGCCATCGGGGGACACGACGAGCCGCTCGAGCCCTTCCGGAGCCTGTCCGACCGCCGAGATCGAGCGCGGTCCGCCGGCGAGCTCGGCGGCGAGCGCACGCACGTCGGCGTCGGTCACGCGCTCGATGCGCTCGAGCGTCGCGTCGATGTCGAGGAACTCGCCGAGCGTGAGCTCCGCGCGGCCGAGCCGCGACATCCGCGTGTCGGTGTCCTCGAGCGCGAGCGCCGAGCCGCCGGCGAGCTGGCCCTTCGCGCGGCGCAGCTCGTCGTCGCTCGCGCCGTCGGCGAGCCGCTCGAGCTCGCCCACCATGAGCGAGGCGACCTCGAGCGTCTTCCGGGGCGCGCACGCCGCGGCGAGGCCGACGAGCCCAGCGTCGGCGTAGCCCGAGGCGAACGAGTAGACGGAGTAGGCGAGGCCGCGCTTCTCGCGGATCTCCTGGAACAGTCGCGACGACATCCCCGCACCGAGCACCGCGTTGAGCACGGCCATCGTGCTGCGGCGGGGGTCGGATGCGGTGAGCCCGGGCATGCCGATCATGAGGTTGACCTGCTCGAGCGGCCGGGCGACGACCGTGAGCCCGCCGGTGCCGGGCGCGGCGAGCTCGCGGCTGCGGCGCTCGCGCGGCGCGGCTGCGTCGAGCGACCAGCCGTAGCGG
The DNA here is from genome assembly GCF_000400485.1 of Agrococcus pavilionensis RW1. Classification (GTDB taxonomy): domain Bacteria; phylum Actinomycetota; class Actinomycetes; order Actinomycetales; family Microbacteriaceae; genus Agrococcus; species Agrococcus pavilionensis. Next base: position 3,738 of record NZ_ASHR01000044.1, on the reverse strand, counting down.
GAGAGCGCCTCCTGCAGCTGCTCGACGGCCGTGTCGTGGTCGACGGCGCCGGCGATCGTGACGACGAGGTCGCGCGGGGCGTAGTGCTCGGCGTAGTGCTCGGCGACCCGGTCGCGCGAGACGGCGCGGATCGAGTCGGGCGTGCCGCCGATCGGGCGGCCGAGCGGCGTCTCGGCGCCGTGGACGAGCTCGCTCAGTCGCTCCCCCGCGACGTCCGCGGGGTCGTCGTCGGCCATCGCGAGCTCCTCGAGGATGACCTCGCGCTCGTGCTCGAACTCGTCGGCGTCGAGCAGCGACGACGTGAGCATGTCGGCGAGCACGTCGATCGCCATCGGCAGGTCGACGTCGCGCACCTTCGCGTAGTAGCACGTGTGCTCCTTGGCGGTGAGCGCGTTGTGCTCGCCGCCGACCTCGTCGAACGCGACCGCGATGTCGAAGGCGGAGCGCGAGCGGGTGCCCTTGAAGAGCAGGTGCTCGAGGAAGTGGGTCGAGCCGCGCGCATCGCCCGTCTCGTCGCGCGAGCCCACCGGCACCCAGTAGCCGACGGTCGCGCTCAGCGCGCCCGGCATCTGCTCGGTGAGCACGCGCACGCCGCTCGGCAGCACGCTGCGGCGCACGACCGCGCCGCCGGCCGCGGCGACGGCGATCTCGGGGACGTCGAGCGGGAGGGGGACAGCAGGCATCCGACCAGTCTACGGCCGCGACATGCGAGCAGCCCCCGCCCCAAGAGGGGGCGAGGGCTGCTCGGGTGCGGTGACTACTCGGCCGAGACCGAGGAGACCGACGAGACGGACGAGTCGGCGTCGTCGCCCTTCGCCGCGACCGGCGCCACGGGCTCCGAGTCGTCGACGATCTCGAGCGAGAGCTTGCCGCGGTCGTCGATCTTGGTGATCTCCACCTGGATCTTCTGGCCGATCGAGACCACGTCGTCGACGTTCTCGATGCGCTTGCCGCCGTTGAGCGCCCGCATGGCGGTCACGTGCAGCAGGCCGTCGCGGCCCGGCAGCAGCGAGACGAAGGCACCGAACGACGCGGTCTTGACGACCGTGCCGAGGTAGCGCTCGCCGAGCTCGGGGTTGAGCGGGTTCGCGATCGCGTTGACCGCGGCGCGCGCGGCCTCCGCCGAGGGACCGTCGACGGCGCCGATGTAGACGATGCCCGTGTCCTCGATCGAGATCTGGGCGCCCGTGTCGTCCTGGATCTGGTTGATCGTCTTGCCCTTGGGGCCGATGAGCTCGCCGATCTTGTCGACCGGGATCTGCACGCTGATGACGCGCGGCGCCGTGGGCGCCATCTCGTCCGGGGCGTCGATAGCGGCGTTGAGGACCTCGAGGATCTTCGTGCGCGCCTCCTTCGCCTGCGTGAGCGCACCGGCGAGCACCGAGGCGGGGATGCCCGAGAGCTTCGTGTCGAGCTGGATGGCCGTGATGAAGTCGGGCGTGCCGGCGACCTTGAAGTCCATGTCGCCGAGCGCGTCCTCGGCGCCGAGGATGTCGGTGAGCGCCGCGTAGCGGGTCTCGCCGTCGACCTCGTCGGTCACGAGGCCCATCGCGATGCCCGCGACGGGCGCCTTGAGCGGCACGCCGGCGTTGAGCAGCGCGAGCGTCGAGGCGCACACGGAGCCCATCGACGTCGAGCCGTTCGAGCCGAGCGCCTCCGAGACCTGGCGGATCGCGTACGGGAACTCCTCGCGGCTCGGCAGCACGGGCACGATCGCCCGCTCGGCGAGCGCGCCGTGGCCGATCTCGCGGCGCTTCGGGCTGCCGACGCGGCCCGTCTCGCCCGTCGAGTACGGCGGGAAGTTGTAGTTGTGCATGTAGCGCTTGCTCGTCACGGGGCTCAGCGAGTCGATCTGCTGCTCGAGCTTGAGCATGTTGAGCGTCGTGATGCCCATGATCTGCGTCTCGCCGCGCTGGAAGATCGCGGAGCCGTGCACGCGCGGCACGACCGCGACCTCGGCGTCGAGCGGGCGGATGTCGGCCGGGCCGCGCCCGTCGATGCGGATGCCCTCGGTGAGGATGCGTCCGCGGACGACCTCCTTCGTGACCGCCTTGTAGGCGCCCGAGACCTGCGTCGCGATGACGGCCTCGAGCTCGCCGCGCTCGATGCGCTCGTTGATCTGCTGCTTGACCTGCTCCTTGAGCTGGTCGTCGGCCGACTGGCGCTCGAGCTTGTCGGCGATGCGGTAGACCTCGGCGAGGCGCTCGGCCGCGAGCTCGCGGACGGCCGCGAAGGCCTCCTCGGAGTACGGCGGGAAGAGCGGGTACTGCTGCGTCTCCTTCGCGGCGGTCTTGGCGACCTCCTCCTGCGCGGCGACGAGCTGCTTGATGAACGGCTTCGAGGCCTCGAGGCCCTCGGCCACGACCTCCTCGGTCGGCTTCTGCGCGCCGCCCTCGATGAGGTTCCACGCGCCGTCGGTCGCCTCGGCCTCGACCATCATGATCGCGACGTCCTGGCTGCCGTCGGCAGCCGTGACGACCCGGCCCGCGACGACCATGTTGAACACGGCCTGCTCGAGCTGCGAGTGCTTCGGGAACGCGACCCACTGGCCGTCGATGAGCGCGACGCGCACGCCGCCGATCGGGCCGTCGAACGGCAGGCCCGAGAGCTGCGTCGACATGGACGCGGCGTTGATGGCGAGCACGTCGTAGAGCTCGTCGGGCTCGATCGAGAGCACGGTGATGACGACCTGCACCTCGTTGCGGAGGCCCTCGACGAACGAGGGGCGCAGCGGCCGGTCGATGAGGCGGCACGTGAGGATCGCGTCGGTCGACGGACGGCCCTCGCGGCGGAAGAACGAGCCGGGGATGCGGCCCGCGGCGTACATGCGCTCCTCGACGTCCACCGTGAGGGGGAAGAAGTCGAACGAGTCCTTGGGGTGCTTCGAGACGCTCGTGGCGCTCAGCAGCATCGTCTCCTCGTCGATGTACGCGACGGCCGAGCCCTGCGCCTGCTGCGCGAGGCGACCGGTCTCGAAGCGGACGGTGCGGGTGCCGAAGCGGCCGTTGTCGATGACGGCCTCGGCGAATGTGATCTCAGGACCTTCCATGAAGGGCCTCTCCTCTCCTGTGCCCAGCGGGGGCACGACATGTCAGTCGTGCGCTTCGCCTGCGCGGAGTGGTCATCAGTGGAGAGCGTCGAAGGATGCTTCGCCGCCCTCCACCAACGACCAGCTCTGAGCGGGTGCGAATGGGCGCACGACGACCGCGACTCGCGGTCTCGGCAAGGCTACCGCACGCATCCCCGAATCGGCAGGAAGCATGACGAAGGGCCGCCCCCTTGCGGGGACGGCCCAGTCGTGAAGCGCTCGAGCCGGTCTAGCGGCGGAGCCCCAGGCGCTCGATCAGCGAGCGGTAGCGCTCGATGTCGACGTCCTGGAGGTAGCCGAGCAGGCGACGGCGCTGACCCACGAGCAGCAGCAGGCCACGACGCGAGTGGTGGTCGTGCTTGTGCGTCTTCAGGTGCTCGGTGAGGTCCTTGATGCGGCGCGACAGCATCGCGACCTGCACCTCGGGGCTCCCGGTGTCACCCTCGTGGGTGGCGAACTCCTCGATGATGGACTTCTTGATCTCTGCATTCAGGCCCATGCGGAACCCCTCTCTCCTCGCAGCGCGGTGCCCATGCCCGATGCATGAGCGCTCTGGATCCGCGGCCGGTCAACGGCAACCTCACGATGCTACCAGGTCAGGCGCGCGGAGGTCGAGGCGGCGACGTGCCTCAGCTTCTTTGAGCGCGGGG
>NZ_ASHR01000043.1 GCF_000400485.1 Agrococcus pavilionensis RW1 | reverse complement strand
CCGGATCACCTCCCGCACGTCGACACCCGCCGCCCGGAGATGATCAGCGAGACCGGCGCCGTACGAGGCGGTGCCCTCGACGCCGACGCGACGGATGCGGCCGAAGGAGCCAGCGAACGCGAGCAGCGCGGCGTAGCCGGCGCCGGTCGCGGGGAACCCGCTATCGCTGAGCCGGCGCCCTGTCGCATCGACCACCGCCGCGTGCAACGTGTCGGCGTGCGTGTCCACGCCGACGATGACTTCTCGGTCCTGGCTTGCCATCATGGTTGAGCCCTCATCTCATCTCTGGGCACCCGGCCAGGCGGGCAGACAGGACGTTGATGGGGCCTCTGAACCAGGCTCCTATGAGGTCATGACCGTCTGGCCGGCACCTACTTGCAGAAGCTCGTCGGCCGTGGACAGATCAAGTGAAAGACACGAAGTCAGTCAGTGGCTGAGCCACACGACCGACGAGCATCTCCATCATCAACGTCAGTGGTGCGTGGTGGAATGCGTGCATGGATGAGTGGTCGGGGCTCGATGCGGAGGAGTACATCGCGTCGATCCGTGCCGGGGCGATCGACCCGCGCGGCCGCACCGCCGATGAGCTCGAGGAGGAGCTGGCCGCCTACGACCGGGACTGGGCGGAGCGGCTCGCTCGCCTGAGCGATGCGGAGGTCGAGCAGGTCATCGCCGGCCGCATGGAGGTGCCGCCGCTGCCGGGCACGGTGCCCGCGGCGGAGCGGCCGGAGTCGGTGCGGCGGCAGGAGGCGCTCGCCGGCCGGATCCGGGCGATCGAACAGCGCCGCGCCCGGCTCGAGGCCGAGCACCGGGAGGTCCTCGCCGCCGAGCTCCAGCACTTGCGCGACGCTGGCGGCGACGTCGGCATGGCCGTGAAGGAGAGCGCCTCGATCCTCGCGGCCGAGCTGCGGCTCTCCGACCGCGCCATGGAGCGGAGGCTGGTCGAGGCGTGGACGACCGTCACCGACCTGCCCGCCGCCCACGCGTCCCACAAGGCCGGCCGCATCACCGGCACGCACCTGCGCGCGATCGAGCAGGCCACCGAAGCGCTCCGCACCGACCCGGCCGTCGACCCGGCCGACCGCGCGAGGGTCGAGGCGGAGCTGGTCGAGATCGCCGAACGGGTCACCCCCTCGCAGCTGCGCTCGCGCGCCCGGCGGATCGTGGACCGGGCGATGGCCGAGCCGCTCCAGCGCCGCCATGACCGGGCGGTCGAGCAGCGCCGCGCCTGGGTCGAAGACCACGACGACGGGGTCTCGACGCTGTCGCTGTCGGGCCCGTCGGTGACCATCCACGGCGCTTTCAACCGGACGACCGACGCCGCCCGCGGGAAGCCGAAGGACGACCCGCGCACCTTCGACCAGTACCGCTTCGATGCGCTCATGGAGACGCTCCTCACCGGGCAGACGCCGGACGACCTCCACCGCATCAACCCGATCTCGGCAACGGTCACGATCACGATCCCCGCGACGGAGCTGCTGAAGCAGACCGACGACGAGGATGAGCCGCAGCTGCGCTTCTCCGGTGCCCTCGAGGGCGGGGCGCTCGTCGACGCGGCCACGGTGCGAGCCCTGGCCTCCGAGACGATCACCTGGGAGCGGCTGTTCCTCCACCCGGTCACCGGGGTCCCGGTCGCGGTCGACACGTACAAGCCCAACCGGGCCATGCGCCGCTGGCTCCAGCGCCGCGACGGCCGCTGCCGCTGGCCCGGCTGCACCAACCGCGTCTCCCGCGCCGACGCCGACCACACCATCGCCCACGCCGACGGCGGACCCACCAGCATCCGAAACCTCGCCCACCTCTGCCGCCGCCACCACCTCATGAAGCACGCCACCGCCTGGACCGTCCGCCAGCTCGACCAAGGCGTCCTCGAATGGACCAGTCCCACAGGGAAGATCTACCTCGACGAGCCAGAGCCCGCCGGACCCGCGTTCGTCGACCGCGGCGTCGACATCTGGGACCTCACGAGCGACCAACCCGCCCGCTGCACCGCGAGCGACCCGCCATGGGCACACCTCAAGGACTGCACCTGCGACCTCACCGGCGCCGCACGCTGACCCGTCCTTCCAAGCGCTCGACACGCACCCGGCGCGCGATGAGGCCCCGGGCGTGCGCCCGGGGCCCCGACCGAGATCTGCTCAGGCGTTCGCGCGCTCGAGCTCGTACTCGTAGGCCTCCTCGCCGTGCACGATGAGGTCGACGCCCGCGAGCTCGTCCTCGTGCTTCACGCGGAACCCGATCGTCTTCTCGATCGCGAAGCCGATCGCGAACGCGACCACGAAGGCGTAGAGCATCACGCCGAGCGAGGCGATGAGCTGCACGACGAGCTGGCCGATGCCGCCGCCGACGAGCATGCCCGTGTCGGTCGCGAAGAAGCCGAGGTAGACGGTGCCGAGCATGCCGCCGACGAGGTGGATGCCGACGACGTCGAGCGAGTCGTCGAAGCCGAGCTTGAACTTCAGCTCGACCGCGAGGGCACACAGCGCTCCGGAGAGCGCACCGAGCAGCAGCGCCCAGCCGGGCGTGAGGTTGGCGCACGCCGGCGTGATCGCGACGAGGCCCGCGACGGCACCCGAGGCGGCGCCGACCGAGGTGGGCTTGCCGTCCTTGAGCTTCTCGACGAGCAGCCAGGCGCAGATCGAGGCGGCGGTCGCTCCGATGGTGTTGAGCGTGATGAGGCCCGCGTTGCCGAGGCCGTTCAACCACTCCGCACCGACGTTGAACCCGAACCATCCGAACCACAGGATGGAGGCGCCGAGGATGACGAACGGCACGTTGTGCGGCTTGTGCTCGCCCTTCCCGAAGCGGATGCGCTTGCCGAGCACGAACGTGAGGGCGAGCGCCGCGGCGCCGGCGTTGATGTGCACGGCGGTGCCGCCCGCGTAGTCGATCACGGCCGGCAGGCCGAGCAGCTCGCCGAGCGAGTACGCCCAGCCGCCGCCCCACACCCACGCCGCGATCGGGAAGTAGCCGAGCGTCGCGAAGGCGCCCGCGAAGAGCATCCACGCGCCGAACTTCGCGCGGTCGGCGATCGCGCCCGAGATGAGCGCGACCGTGATGATCGCGAAGGTCGAGCCGTAGGCGACGCCGACGAGATCGGTGTTCGCGCTCTCGCCGGCCGCGAGCGCCGCGAGGCCGAAGTCGCTGAACGGGTTGCCCGAGAAGGCGAGCGGCGACTCGACCGCCGCCATGTTGAACCCGTAGAGGATCCAGAGGGTGCCGACGAGGCCGATGGCCCCGAACGACATCATCATCATGCTGATGACGCTCTTCGCACGCACGAGGCCGCCGTAGAAGAACGCGAGCCCGGGCGTCATGAACAGCACGAGGGCTGTCGCCACGACGCCGAAGGCGATGCTGCCTGCATCCATGGGGTGCTCCTTGAGGGTCTTGGAAGGGACGTGAGCCGAGCATCCTCCCGCCCTGTTTCGCCGGGCTGCGCGCGTGCGTTTCCAGTTCGTGAACGGATGCGCGGCGCTGTTACGGGCGCGTTTCGGGCGCCGGGCGCTCCCCCTGGATGAAAGGATCGAAGGCATGGCGCTCTCCTGGATCCGCAACCCGCAGGTGTCGGCGATGCTGCTGCTGGGAGCGGCGATCCTCGGCCTCGTGGTCGCCAACACGGGACTCGGACCGGGCCTGCAGGAGCTCAAGGGCGCCCACCTGCCGTTCCCCGTCTTCGGGCTCGACCTCTCGGCCGCGCACTGGGTGACCGACGGCCTGCTCGTCGTCTTCTTCTTCGTCGTCGCGGTCGAGCTCCGCTACGAGTTCACGCAAGGCGAGCTCAACTCGCTGTCGAAGGCGGCGGTGCCGACGATCGCGGCGCTCGGCGGCGTCGCGCTGCCGGCGCTCATCTACTTCAACGTCGCGGGCGCCGACGGCGCGCAGGGCTGGCCCATCCCGACCGCGACCGACATCGCGTTCGCCCTCGGGGTGCTCGCGCTGTTCGGCAAGCGCCTGCCGCCGCGCGTGCGCGCGCTGCTGCTCGCCCTCGCAGTCATCGACGACCTCATCGGCATCCTCTTCATCGCCGTCTTCTTCACCGAGTCGCTCTCGATCCCGCACCTCGGCGCCGCGGCCGTCGGCGTCGCCGTGTTCTGGCTGCTCGGCCGCGTGTACCGCTCCCGCCGCGGGAGCGTCGCCTTCAAGGCGCTCCTCGTCGTCGTCGCGCTCGTGACGTGGTGGCTCGTGGCGATGAGCGGCATCCACGCGACGATCGCGGGCGTCGCGCTCGGCCTCGTGCTCTCCCCCGCACCCGCCGAGTCGGGTCGCGTGCAGCTCGAGCCGCTCTCGAACGGCATCGTGCTGCCGCTGTTCGCGTTCGTCTCCGCCTCCGTGGCGATCCCGCAGGTGCCGCTCGGCGAGCTGAGCCCCGTCTTCTGGGCGATCGTGATCGCCCTGCCGGTCGGCAAGCTCTTCGGCATCGGCATCGCCGGGCTCATCGGCCAAGCGGCGCTGCGCGTGCCGCGCGAGTCGCGCGTGCGGGTGCCCGAGCTCATCGGCGTCGGACTGCTCGGCGGCATCGGCTTCACCGTCTCGCTGCTCATGAACGAGCTCGCGCACCGCTCGACGCCCGAGCTCATCGTCGAGGGCACGCTCGGCGTGCTCGCCGGCTCGCTCATCTCGGCCGTCGTCGGCGGCACCTACATCGCGCTGCTCGACCGCCGCTACCCCTCGGTCGACACGGGCGAGCGCGCGGCGCTCGACGCCGACGAGCAGCGGCGCCGCACCGACGCGGAGTAGCCGGCTCAGCCCTCGCCGGCGAGCGCGTGCAGGCGGGAGATCGCCCGCAGGTACTTCTTGCGGTAGCCGCCGCCGAGCATCTCGTCGCTGAAGACGCGATCGAGGCTCACGCCGCTCGCGCGCAGCGCGACCTGCGCGTCGTAGAGCCGGTCGACGAGCGCGACGAGCCGCAGCGCGTCGTTCTGGTCGGTCAGCACGCGCACGCCGCGGAGGCCGAGCGCCCGCACGCCGTCGACGAGGCCGACGTAGCGCGAGGGATGCACGTGCGAGAGGTGCGCGATGAGCGCGTCGAAGTCGTCGAGCGCGACCGTGCCGCCGATGCGCTCGAGCTCGCCCGCGATGGCGTCGTCGTCGGTGACGGGCGCGTGGCCCGAGACGTCGCGGTGGCGGTAGTCGTCGCCGTCGATCCGCATGATCTGGAAGCGATCCGCGATCGCCTGGATCTCGCGCAGGAAGTCGGCGGCCGCGAAGCGGCCCTCGCCGAGCGCGTTCGGGGGTGTGTTGCTCGTCGCGGCGAGCTTCGTGCCGTTCGCGACGAGCTCGCCGAGCAGGCGGGTCATGACCATCGTGTCGCCCGGATCGTCGAGCTCGAACTCGTCGATGCACACGATCGTCGAGCCCTGCAGCGCGCGCACCGTCTCGGCGTAGCCGAGCGCCCCGACGAGCGCCGTGTACTCGATGAACGTGCCGAAGCGCTTCGGCCCGGGCATCGACTTCCAGAGGGCCGCGAGCAGGTGGGTCTTGCCGACGCCGAAGCCGCCGTCGAGGTAGATGCCGGGCTTGACCTCGGGCGCGCGGCGCTTGAAGAGGCCGCGCTTGGGCGACGTCCACACGGTCGCGAGCTCGCGCATCCGCTCGAGCGCCTCGGACTGCGACGGATGCGCGGGGTCGGGCCGGTAGGAGTCGAACGTCGCGCCGTCGAACTGCGGCGGCGGCACGAGGCTCGCGACGATCTGCTCCGCGTCGGCCTGCGGCCGGCGATCGACGAGCGAGATCGGTGCGGACATGCGCGCTCCTTCATCGGCGCCGAGCGCCGCGGGGAAGATGGAGTGGGAGGATGGCGTTCTCCCATCGCAGAAGCCTACCGAGAGCGCGATCCGCCCCTCGACGTCCCGCCAGCCCCGCAGGAGGAGCATCCATGCCCGAGTCCGAGCCCCGCTTCGCCGAGTACGCCGCGCCCGAGCGGCTCGTGTCGACCGAGTGGGTGGCCGCGCACCTCGACGACCCCGATGTCGTGATCGTCGAGTCCGACGAGGACGTGCTGCTCTACGAGGTCGGCCACATCCCCGGCGCCGTGAAGATCGACTGGCACACCGAGCTCAACGACCCCGTGCTGCGCGACTACGTGAGCCCCGAGGAGTTCGCGCGACTGCTGGGCTCGAAGGGCATCGGCCGCGACACGACGGTCGTCTTCTACGGCGACAAGGCGAACTGGTGGGCGACCTACGCGCTGTGGGTGTTCGCGCTCTACGGCCACGACGACGCCCGCATCATGGACGGCGGCCGCGACAAGTGGATCGCCGAGGGCCGCGAGCTCACGCGCGAGCGCCCGACGCGTCCCGCGGTCGACTACCCCGTCACGCCGCGTGACGACGCGACGCTCCGCGCCTTCCGCGACGACGTGCTGCAGCACCTCGGCAAGCCGCTCGTCGACGTGCGCAGCCCCGAGGAGTACTCGGGCGAGCGCACGACCGCGCCCGCCTACCCCGAGGAGGGGGCGCTGCGCGCCGGCCACATCCCGACCGCGGCGAGCGTGCCGTGGGGCAAGGCGGTCAACGAGGACGGCACGTTCCGCTCGCGCGAGGAGCTCGAGTCGATCTACCTCGACGGTGCGGGGCTGCGGGGCGCCGACGACGTCATCGCCTACTGCCGCATCGGCGAGCGCTCGAGCCACACGTGGTTCGTGCTGCAGCACTTGCTGGGGCTGCCGCGCGTGCGCAACTACGACGGCTCGTGGACGGAGTGGGGCTCGCTCGTCGGGGTGCCGATCGCGATCGGCGCCGAGCCCGGAGAGGTGCCGTCGCGATGAGCCTCACGCCCGCGCTCCAGGACGCGGTGGATGCGTTCCAGTCGATGGCCGAGCAGGACCGGCTGCAGCTGCTGCTCGAGTACGCCGACGACCTGCCGCCGCTGCCCGAGCGCTACGCCGACCACCCCGATCTCGGGGAGCGCGTCGCCGAGTGCCAGTCGCCCGTCTTCCTCTTCGTCGAGGTCGACGAGGCGGTGCACGTGCACGCGACGGCGCCCGAGGAGGCGCCGACGACGCGCGGCTTCGCGTCGATCCTCGTGCAGGGGCTCGAGGGCGCGAGCGTCGACGAGGTGCTCGCGGTGCCCGCCGACATGCCGCGGCTCCTCGGCCTCGACCGCGCCGTCTCACCGCTGCGCCTGCGCGGCATGGCGGGCATGCTCGGGCGCATCCAGCGGCAGGTGCGCGAGCAGTCCGCCGGCTGAGCCTGCCGGGGCCTCAGGCCCCCGCGCGGGCGAGCGTCTCGTCGAGCCACTCGCCCACCTCGCGCTCGTAGCGGGCGCGGTCGAGGTTCCACAGCTTCGTGTGCCGCGCCACCGTCCACTCGCGGTAGTCGACGAGGTCGGGCCGCGCCTCGGCGAGCGACCGCGACGCATCCGGGGGCACGAAGCCGTCGTCGGCCGAATGCAGCAGCAGGATCGGCTGCGAGAGCGCATCGGCGTGCAGCACGTTGTCGAGCTCGTCGAAGTCGAGGCTGCGGCTGCCGCTCAGCAGCGACGCGGGCGACTCGAGCAGCCGCACGGCGCTCGACGCGAGCCACGCAGGCAGCTTGAGGAGCCCCACCTGCAGCAGCAGCGTCGGCCGCCAGCCGACGACGGGCGAGTCGAGCACGACCGCGGCGATGCGCCGTCGGTGGCGCGAGCGGCGCGCGACCTGCAGCGCGATCTGCCCGCCCATCGACCAGCCGTGCAGCACGATCCGCCGTGCCCCGCGCGCGACGGCGAGCCCGATGGCGTCGTCGACATCGCGCCACTCGTCGAGCCCGAGCCGCAGCTTGCCGTCGCGGCTCGGCGGCGCCTCCGAGTCGTTGCGGTACGACACCGCCATGACGGGGATCCCGCGCGAGAGGTAGATGGATGCCGCTCGGATCGTCTCGTGCCGCGTCACGCCCCGCCCGTGCACCTGGATGCACCACGTCCCGGCCGACTGGTCGCCCATCACCCACGCCGGGGCGCCGCCCACCTCGGTCGGCACGACCGCGTGCTCCACCGCATCCGTCACCTGCTCCGGCTCGTGCAGCACGTAGCCCGACCAGCGCGCCGCCGAGACGCCCTCGAGCACCGCGCGCGCCTCGTCGTCGACCTGGCGAACGACGCTCGAGCCGTCCGCCTCGACGACCGCGCCGAGCACGACGATGCGCTCGCCGACCCGCAGCGCATAGGCGCCGGGCAGCGCGGTGTCGAGCGTGCGCGCGAGCCGCACGCCGCGCTCCTCGAGGCCGAGCACCGCGACGTCGTCGGGCTGCTCGCGCGGCAGCGTCACGAGCATCGAGGCGAGCACGGCGGAGGCGCCCGTCACGGCGAGCGCGGCGCCCGCGACGACCGCGCCGCCCGCGGCGAGGGCCACGCGGCCCGCTCGCCGGTCTCGGGCGGCGGCGCGCCTCGCCTGGTCGGTCACCCTCGAATCGTAGTCTTGCCGGGTGGACACGAGCAGTGCAGCACCCGGTGCGGAGCCCGAGGCCTTCCGCGCCGCGATCGACCAGCTGCGGCGCGCGGAGCTGCGCAGCGAGCTGTCGGTGCGCGAGATCCCGGCCCCCGGCCGCATCGCGCCGCACTCCTTCGCCATCGCGGCCGATGTCGGCGTGCCCGTCCACGGCCGCGACTCCGACATCGGCACCGGCCGCTTCATCCTCATGCACGACCCCGAGGAGCCCGAGGCGTGGGGCGGCGACTTCCGCATCGTGAGCTTCACGCAGGCGTCGCAGGACCCCGAGATCGGCGTCGACCCGTTCCTCGCCGAGGTCACCTGGACGTATCTGCTCGAGGCCCTCGAGCAGCGGCACGCCGAGTACCACTCCGAGTCGGGCACCGCGACGAAGATCCTCTCGAGCGGCTTCGGCGAGCTCGCCGCGCAGGGCGACGGCGCGCAGATCGAGCTGCGCGCCTCGTGGACGCCGACGGGTCGCGACTTCGGCGCGCACCTCACCGCCTGGACCGACCTGCTGTGCGCGATCGCCGGCCTCCCCGTGCAGCCCGGCGCCGCCGGCCTCGACGCCCACAGGCGATCGCGTGGCTGACGCGGCCGAGCCCGAGACCGAGGCGCCGCAGCTCCCGCACGCGGTGGCGCAGGGCCCGTTCGACGTCATCGTCGACGCGGATGCGCTCCGGCGCGCGGCAGACCGGCTCGCGGCGGGCACGGGGCCGGTCGCCGTCGACGCCGAGCGGGCGAACGGCTTCCGCTACAGCTCGCGCGCCTACCTCGTGCAGCTGCACCGGCGCGGGAGCGGCACCGTGCTCATCGACCCGATCGCGGTCGACGACCTCTCCCCCGTGCAGGAGGCGATCGGCGCCGAGGAGTGGATCATCCACGCCGCGAGCCAGGACCTCCCGTGCCTGCGCGAGATCGGGCTCGAGCCCGCGACCCTCTTCGACACCGAGCTCGGCGCCCGGCTCGCCGGCTTCGAGCGCGTCGGCCTCGCCGCCGTGACCGAGCGGCTCGTCGGCCTGCGGCTGCGCAAGGAGCACGGCGCGAGCGACTGGTCGACTCGGCCCATCCCGCAGTCGTGGCTCGAGTACGCCGCGCTCGACGTCGAGGTGCTCCCGGATGCGCGCGACGCGCTCGCGGCGGAGCTCGAGTCGCAGGGCAAGCGGGAGATCGCCGAGCAGGAGTTCGCCTACGCCCTCGAGCGGCGCCCGAAGCCGCCCGCGCCGGAGCCGTGGCGCCGCCTCTCGGGCCTCCACACCATCCGCGACCGCCGCCAGCTCGCCGTCGCGCGCGAGCTGTGGCTCGCCCGCGACGCGCTCGCGCGCGAGACCGACACCGCGCCCGGCCGGCTCGTGCCCGACCGCTCGCTGCTCGTCGCCGCGACCGCCGGCATCGACGCGAAGCAGCGCCTCGCCGCGCGCAAGGACTTCACCGGCCGCGCGAGCCGGGCGGAGCTCGACCGCTGGTGGAGGGCGATCGAGGCGGGCCGCTCGAGTGATGACCTGCCGGCGCTGCGCGTCAAGAGCGACGAGCCGCCGCCCCCGCGCTTCTGGCGCCAGCGGCGCCCCGAGGCCGACGCGCGGCTCAAGGCGGCGCGCGCCGTGCTGCAGCAGGTGTCGGAGGAGCTCGCCATCCCGGCGGAGAACGTGCTCATGCCCGACACGCTGCGGCGCCTCGCGTGGGACCCCATCGATGCCACGCCCGATGCGATCGCCGAGGCCCTGCGCGCCCGCGAGGCGAGGCCGTGGCAGGTTGCGGCGACCGCACAGAGGATCGCCGACGCCTTTGTAGAGGCCGACCAAGCGCCCGCCGAGGTGCCCGAGGCCGACTCGTAGGAAGCGGCAACCGCCGCACGGCCTGCAGTGCGGGCTTCCTACACTGATGCCGCAACCACCCAACCAGGAGGCACAGTGGCCAACGACGACGTCGTGTTCGTGGACGGCGTCCGCACCCCATTCGGGCGCGCGGGCGAGAAGGGCATGTACTGGCAGACCCGAGCGGACGACCTCGCGGTCAAGGCGCTCACGGGGCTCCTCGAGCGCAACCCGAGCCTGCCGCTCGACCGGGTCGACGACGTGGCGATCGCCGCGACGACCCAGACCGGCGACCAGGGCCTCACGCTCGGGCGCACCGTCGGCATGCTCGCGGGCCTCCCCGTGACGGTGCCGGGCTACGCGCTCGATCGCATGTGCGCGGGCGCGATGACCGCCGTGACGACCGTCGCGGGCGGCATCGCCTTCGGCGCCTACGACGTCGCGATCGCCGGCGGCGTCGAGCACATGGGCCACCACCCGATGGGCCTCGACGCCGACCCGAACCCGCGCTTCGTCTCCGAGAAGCTCGTCTCGATGGACGCGCTCAACATGGGCAAGACCGCCGAGCGCATCCACGACCGCTACCCGCACCTGACGAAGGAGCGCTCGGACCGCTACGCGATGGCGTCGCAGCAGAAGTACGCGGCAGCCCTCGCGGCCGGCCACATCACGCCCGACCTCATCCCGGTCGCGACCCAGACCCCCGAGGGCTGGGGCCTCGCGACCGCCGACGAGGCGCCGCGCCCCGAGACGACCATGGAGGGCCTCGCGGGCCTGAAGACCCCGTTCCGGGACCACGGGCGCGTGACCGCCGGGAACGCATCCGGCCTCAACGACGGTGCGACGATGTCGATCGTCGCCTCGGCCTCGGCCGCGAAGGAGCTCGGCCTCTCGACCAAGATGCGGATGGTCTCGTTCGCGTTCGCGGGCGTCGACCCCGACATCATGGGCATCGGCCCGGTGCCCTCGACCGAGAAGGCGCTCCGCAAGGCGGGCCTGTCGATCGACGACATCGGCCTGTTCGAGCTCAACGAGGCCTTCGCGGTGCAGGTGCTCGCGTTCACCGACCACTTCGGCATCGCCGACGACGACCCGCGCGTCAACCCGTGGGGCGGCGCGATCGCGATCGGCCACCCGCTCGCCTCGTCGGGCGTGCGCCTCATGCTGCAGCTCGCGCGGCAGTTCGAGCAGCGCCCCGACGTGCGCTACGGCGTCACCGCGATGTGCGTGGGCCTCGGCCAGGGCGGCACCGTCATCTGGGAGAACCCGCACCACAAGCGCTACGGGAAGAGCAACTGATGGCGATCCGCGACGAGTTCCCCCGCCTCGCCTCCGCGGCGTTCGACGAGGTCGTCAGCCACAGCCACGTGCGCGACGTCCGCCTCGCCTCCGGCCGCACCCTCGCGCTCGTGACGCTCGACAACGGCCGCGACCACACGCGCCCGTCGACGCTCGGCCCCGAGACGCTCTTCGAGCTCGGTGACGTGCTCGAGGCGCAGCGCGCCCGCGGCGCGGCGGGCGAGATCGACGCGATCGCCGTGACCGGGAAGCCCTACTTCCTCGCCGCGGGCGTCGACCTCTCGAACGTCGCCGACATCCCCGACCGGGCGACCGCGGCCGAGCTGCCGCGCCTCGGCCACCGCGTGCTCGGGCTCCTCCACGAGGCGCCGGTGCCGACCTTCGTGTTCATCAACGGCCTCGCGCTCGGCGGCGGCCTCGAGATCGGCCTCAACGCCGACTACCGCACGATCAACGCGGCGGCTCCCGCGGTCGCGCTGCCCGAGGTCTTCCTCGGGCTCATCCCCGGCTGGGGCGGCGCGACGATCCTGCCGAACCTCATCGGCATCGAGAGCGCCCTCAAGGTCGTGATCGAGAACCCGCTCAAGCAGAACCGCATGCTGAAGCCCGCGGAGGCGTTCGAGCTCGGGATCGCCGACGCGATGTTCGGGCCGGCGACGTTCCTCGAGTCGTCGCTGCGGTGGTCCGACGAGGTGCTCGGCGGCAAGAAGGTCGAGCGGCGCCACGTGCCCGGCACGATCGAGCGGACGGTCAAGTGGCCCGTCGCGCTGCGGATCGCGCGCGAGTCGCTGCAGAAGCGCATCGGCACCGTGCCGGCCGCGCCGTACCGGGCGCTCGAGCTGCTCGAGCTCGCCCGCAAGAACGACCGGAAGGCGGGCTTCGCGGCCGAGGACGAGGCGATCGCCGACCTCGCCTCGGGCGACCAGTTCGTCGCGTCGATCTACGCGTTCAACCTCGTGCAGAAGCGCGCGAAGCGGCCCGCGGGCGCGCCCGACAAGGAGCTCGCGAAGAAGGTGTCGAAGGTCGGCATCATCGGCGCCGGCCTCATGGCGAGCCAGTTCGCGCTGCTCTTCGTGCGCCGCCTGCAGGTGCCCGTCGTCATCACCGACCTCGACCAGTCGCGCGTCGACAAGGCGCTCGAGGGAATCCGCGGCGAGATCGACAAGCTCGCCGACAAGGGTCGCATCTCGAGCGACGAGCAGCAGCGCCTCCGCGCGCTCGTGAGCGGCACGGTCGACAAGGCCGACTTCGCCGAGTGCGACTGGGTCATCGAGGCCGTCTTCGAGGAGCTCGCCGTCAAGCAGCAGGTCTTCGCCGAGGTCGAGCCGCACCTGTCGGAGACGGCGGTGATCGCGACGAACACCTCGAGCCTCTCGGTCGAGCAGATCGGTGCGAAGCTCGCGCACCCCGAGCGCCTCGTCGGCTTCCACTTCTTCAACCCCGTCGCGGTCATGCCGCTCATCGAGGTCGTGAAGACCCCGCAGACGGACGACGCGACGCTCGCGACCGCGATGCGGGTCGCGAAGGACCTGAAGAAGAACGCCGTCATCACGCGCGACACCCCCGGCTTCGTCGTCAACCGCGTGCTCGCGAAGCTGCTCGGCGAGGCGATGCACGCGGTCGAGCAGGGCACGCCGTTCGAGTCGGTCGTCGAGGCGCAGCAGGCGTTCGGCTTCCCCATGGACCCGTTCGTGCTCCTCGACCTCGTCGGCCTCAAGGTCGGCGCCCACGTGCTCGACACGCACCACGGCGCCTTCCCCGACCGCTTCTTCGAGTCGAAGGCGCTCCACGAGCTCGCCGAGCAGGGGGTCCTGCTCGAGAAGGACTCGAAGGGCGAGGCGAAGGGCATCGACAAGCGCGCCCGGAAGATCGTCGCGAAGCACACGCCCAAGGGCGCCGTGCCCCTCTCGGTCGACGAGCTGCGGCTGCGCATCGAGGACGGCCTCGCCGACGAGATCAAGCGCATGCTCGACGACCGCGTCGTCGAGGCGGCCGAGGACATCGACCTGTGCATGATCCTCGGCGCGGGCTGGCCGTTCCAGATGGGCGGCATCACGCCCTACCTCGACCGCGTCGGCGCGTCCGAGCGCGTCTTCGGCGGCACGTTCCACGACCCGCGGATCGAGGGCGTCAAGGCCTGACCCGCACCGTCGGGCAGACTGGCGGGATGCACCCCGCGCACATCGATGCCCTCGCCCGAGACCTCGCGACCGCGAGCCTCACGGGCGAGGGCATCCGTGCGCTCGTGGGCCTCGACGCCGAGGCGGCGCTCGCGCGCGCCGTCGCGGCACCCGCCCGCCGGGCGGCGCTGCGCTCTCCCGGCGCCCGTTCGACGCTGCTGCGAGCGCTCGTGCTCGGCGACCCCGTGCCGACGGACGAGCTGGCGGATGCGCTCCCCGCGCTCGGCGTCGACGGTGCGGTCGCGCTCGGCCTCGTCGAGCTCGACGGCGACTCGGCCCGACCCCGCTTCGCGATCCGGCCCCACGCCTACCGCGACGCGCTCGGCGAGGGCGAGTGGTGGATCGCGAGCGACCTCGATGAGCTCGCCGGCGTCGCCCCGCTGCGGCCCGACCACGTGCTCGGCATCGGCGGCGCCGCGCGCACGCTCGCGTCGCTCCTGCCGCCCGCGGACGCGCGCGTGGATGCCGCGCTCGACCTCGGCACGGGCTGCGGCGTCATCGCGCTGCACCTGCGGCGCTTCGCGCGGCGCGTCGTCGCGACCGACGTCTCCGAGCGCGCGCTGCGCTTCGCCGCGCTCAACGCCCGCCTCAACGGCGTCGACGGCATCGAGACCCGGCTCGGCTCGCTCTTCGAGCCCGTCTCGGGCGAGCGCTTCGACCTCATCGCCTCGAACCCGCCGTTCGTCATCACGCCGCGCGAGCCGGACGTGCCGGCGTTCGAGTACCGCGACGCCGGCCGGACGGGCGATGCGCTCATGGGCGAGGTCGTCGCCGGGCTCGCCGAGCACCTGACGCCCGCCGGCGAGGCTCGACTGCTCGGCAACTGGGAGTCGGTCGTCGGTGCTGATGGGATCTACCGCGCCGACGGCCTCGAGCGCGCCGGCGCGTGGGCGAGCGACGACCTCGACCTCTGGGCGATCGAGCGCGAGTCGCTCGACCCCGTGCGCTACGCCGAGCTGTGGCTCCGGGACGGCGGCACGCTGCCCCGCGACGCCGACTTCCCGCGGCTCGCGGACGCGTGGCTCGACGACTTCGACGCCAGGGGCGTGAGCGCGATCGGCATGGGCTGGATCGCGGCTCGCGCGAGCGGCGGACGCCCGCCGCTGCGGCGCCTCGAGCGCGTCGGCCAGCCGGTCGCCCTCGAGCACGTCGGGGCGCACCTGCGGGCGGCGCTCGACGACGCAGCATGGCTCGCTGGCGTCGACGACGACGGGCTCCGCGAGACCGTGCTCGTCGCCTCGCCCGACGTCACCGAGGCGCGGCACCAGCTGCCCGGCGCCGCCGGGCCCAACGTCATCGAGCTGCGCCAGGGCGGCGGGCTCGGGCGCTCCCTCTCGGTCGACACCGCGCTCGCCGCGCTCGTCGGCGCGAGCGACGGCGAGCTGCCGGTCGGCACGCTGCTCACGGCGATCGCCGGCCTGCTCGAGGTCGACGAGGCCGCGCTCGCCGCCGACGTGCTGCCGCGCGTGCGCGAGCTCGTGCTGACGGGATTCCTGCGCCGGCTCGAGGACTGACGCCGCGGCGACCGGCTCAGCGCTCGAGCCGCGCGGCGATCACGGCCGGCACGTGCTCGGCGACGTCGAGCGCGGCGATCGGTCGGTCGCCCTCCGCTGCGGCCGCTGCCGCTTGCCCGTGCAGCGCGACGCCAAGGGCGGCGATCGACGCGAGCCGCTCCGACTCGCGCGTCGCATCGGGGTTCGCGGCGACGAGGGCGCCCAGCATGCCGGCCAGCACGTCGCCCGTGCCGGCGGTCGCGAGGCGGTGCGTCGCCGCCTCGACGGTCGTCGCGGCGCCGCTCGGCTCGACGACATGGGTCGCGGCGCCCTTCGCGACCACGACGGCGTCGAGCGCTGCCGCGGCGGCCGCCGCGCGCATCCGCGCGTCCGCTTCGACCGGCGCGCCGAGCTGCTCGAGGATGCGCTCGAGCTCGCGCCCGTGCGGCGTGACGACGGCGGGCCCGGCGTGGCCAGGAACGAGGTCGAGCGCGCCCGCGTCGACGACGCACGGGGCTCCGGCGGCCAGCGCCTCGAGCAGCGCCGAGCGGAGCGCCGGGTCGCGCTCGCGCGCGTCCTGGCCCGAGCCGAGCAGCCACGCGTCGACCCCGTCGGCGGGCTCGTCGAGGGCGTGGCAGACCGTCTCCGGCCGCCTCGCGAGCACGAGGTCCTGCACGCGGCGCGGTGCCCACAGGCGCACCATCCCGATGCCCGTGCGCCATGCCGCCTCGACCCCGAGCACCGCGGCGCCCGGGTAGCGCTCCGAGCCGGTGATGACGCCGAGCACCCCCATCGAGCGCTTGTCGTCGTCGGAGCCCGGCACGCGCAGCCACTGCATCCCGCCACCCTACGGCGCTCGCCTCGGCAGTCGCCGGACGGCCGCCGCTGCGCTCGCTCACCAGAGCGCGTCGACGCCGCGGCCGTGCGCGAGCAGCACACCGAGCAGCTGCACGCCGGGCGTGCGGCCGGCGGCGCGCACGAGCGCGTCGGCCCAGGCCAGGTCGTCGGGCGTGGCGCGCGCCGAGCCCGGCCGCTCGAGCACGACCGCGACGTGGGCCGCGACCTCCGCGACGCCGGTGAGGAGCGCGGCGAGCGTCGCGGCGGTGCCGGCGTCGGGCGAGACGGGCGTGCCCTCGATCTGCGGCAGGAGCGGCAGCTGGCGGCGCTCCTCGTCGAGCAACAGGAGCCACATGCGGCGCACGGCACCGCGCTCGATGAGCGTCGTGGCGCGGTCGAGCAGCGCGTCGTCGTCGAGGATCGGCAGGTCGCCGAGCTCGAGCAGGCGTTCGGTCGTGAGTTCGTCCATGGCGGCAGGGAACCGCAACCTCGACCGACGCCGGGCGGCGTGCGCGCCGGCCTGTGGAGAGCGTCAGTCGGCGACGGTGCCCGGTCGCGACGCGTCGGCCTCGTCGGGGGTGCCCAGGACGAGCGGTCGCTCCTCGGGCAGCGGCCGAGCGACCGGCACGCGACCGGTGCCGAGCACTTGCTGGATGACGTTCCGCGCGATCGTCTGCGCCGAGAGCCCGACCTCCTCGAGGATCTCGGAGCGCTCCGCGTGGTCGATGAACGCATCCGGGAGGCCCAGCTCGTCGACCGGCGTGTCGACGCCCGCGGCGCGGAGCTCCTGCCGCACGCGCGTGCCGATGCCGCCGACGCGCACGCCGTCCTCGAGCGTGATGACGATGCGGTGGTCGCGCGCGAGCTCGACGATCGACGGCGCGACCGGCACGACCCAGCGCGGGTCGACGACCGTCACGCCGATCCCTTGCGCCTGGACGCGCTGGGCGACGTCCATCGCGAGGTGCGCGAACGAGCCGATCGCGATGATGAGCACGTCGCGGTGCGGAGCCTCGAGCAGCAGGTCGACGCCGTCGTCGGTGCGGCGCACCGCCTCGATCTCGTTGGGCACCGAGCCCTTCGGGTAGCGGATGACCGTCGGCGCGTCCTGCACCGCGACGGCCTCGCGCAGCTCCTCCTGCAGGCGTGCGGCGTCGCGGGGCGCGGCGAGCCGGATGCCGGGCACGAACTGCAGCAGCGCGAGGTCCCACATGCCGTGGTGGCTCGGCCCGTCGGGGCCCGTGACCCCGGCCCGGTCGAGCACGAAGGTCACGCCCGCCTTGTGCAGCGCGACGTCCATGAGCACCTGGTCGAACGCTCGGTTGACGAACGTCGCGTAGATCGCGACGACGGGGTGGAGGCCGCCATAGGCGAGGCCGGCTGCCGTCGTGACGGCGTGCTGCTCGGCGATGCCGACGTCGAGCACGCGCGAGGCGTCGTAGGCGGCGAGCCGGTCGAGGCCCGTCGGGCGCAGCATCGCGGCCGTGATCCCGACGATGCGCTCGTCCTGCTTCGCGAGCGAGACGAGCTCGTCGGCGAACACGGACGTCCACGCGGAGCGGCCCGCGCTCGAGAGCGGCTCGCCCGTCTCGGGGTCGATCTGCCCGACGGCGTGGAACTGGTCGGCCTCGTCGCGGATGGCGGGGTCGAAGCCCTGCCCCTTCTGCGTGATGACGTGCACGATGACGGGAGCGCCGAAGTCGCGCGCCTGCGTGAGCGCCTCCTCGAGCGCCTCGAGGTCGTGCCCGTCGATCGGGCCGAGGTACTTGATGTCGAGGTTCGAGTAGAGCGCCTCGTTGTTGACGAAGCGCGTGAGGAAGCCGTGCGTCGCGCCGCGGACGCCGCGGTACACGGCGCGACCGGGACGGCCGAGCTTCGCGAAGGCCCGCTCGCTCGAGGTGCGGAGGTTCGCGTAGGAGCGGCGCGTGCGCACGCCGTTGAGGAACCGTGCCATGCCGCCGATGGTCGGCGCGTACGAGCGGCCGTTGTCGTTCACGACGATGACGAGCCGGCGGCTGTTGTCGTCGGAGATGTTGTTGAGCGCCTCCCACGTCATGCCGCCCGTGAGGGCGCCGTCGCCCACGACCGCCACGACCGCCCGGTCGTGCTGGCCCGTGATGTCGAACGCCCGGCTGATGCCCTCGGCCCACGAGAGGGACGAGGATGCGTGGCTCGACTCGACGATGTCGTGCTCGCTCTCGGCGCGCTGCGGGTAGCCCGCGAGGCCGCCCTTCTGCCGCAGGCGCGAGAAGTCCTGCCGGCCCGTGAGGAGCTTGTGCACGTACGACTGGTGCCCGGTGTCGAACACGAACGCGTCGCGCGGCGAGTCGAAGACCCGGTGCATCGCCATCGTGAGCTCGACGACGCCGAGGTTGGGGCCGAGGTGGCCGCCCGTGCGCGCGACCTCGCGGATGAGGAACGCGCGGATCTCCCCCGCCAGCTCGGTCAGCTCGGTCTGCGAGAGCCGGTCGAGGTCGCGCGGGCCGTGGATCTGATCGAGGAGCGCCATAGTCCCCCAATGCTACCGAGCGACATGGGAAAGGCCCCCAGCCGGGGCTGGGGGCCTTCCATGAGTCGCTGCTCGATCAGACGAGCGAGCGCAGCACGTACTGCAGGATGCCGCCGTTGCGGTAGTAGTCCGCCTCGCCCGGGGTGTCGATGCGCACGACCGCGTCGAACTCGATCGTCTGCTTGCCCTCGGGGCTGTGCTCGCTCGGCTCGGCGGTGACGCGCACGGTCTTGGGCGTGCGGCCCTCGTTGAGCTCCGTGAGGCCCGAGATCGAGATGACCTCGGTGCCGTCGAGGCCGAGGCTCTCCCAGCTCTCGCCCTCGGGGAACTGCAGCGGCACGACGCCCATGCCGATGAGGTTGGAGCGGTGGATGCGCTCGAACGACTCGGTGATGACCGCCTTGACGCCCAGCAGGTTCGTGCCCTTGGCGGCCCAGTCGCGGCTCGAGCCCGAGCCGTACTCCTTGCCGCCGAGCACGACGAGCGGGATGCCCTGCTCCTGGTAGTGCTGCGACGCGTCGTAGATGAAGGCCTGCTCGCCCTCGGGGGTCGTGAAGTCGCGGGTGTAGCCGCCCTCCACGCCGTCGAGCAGCAGGTTCTTCAGGCGGATGTTCGCGAACGTGCCGCGGATCATGACCTCGTGGTTGCCGCGACGCGAGCCGTAGGAGTTGAAGTCCTTGCGGTCGACGCCGTGCTCGGTGAGGTACTTGCCCGCGGGGCTGTCGGCCTTGATGCTGCCGGCCGGCGAGATGTGGTCGGTCGTGACCGAGTCGCCGAGCTTCGCGAGCACGCGAGCGCCCTGGATGTCCTCGACCGGCGTGAGCTCCATCGTCATGCCCTCGAAGTACGGGGGCTTCCGCACGTACGTCGACTGCTCGTCCCACTCGAAGACGTCGCCGTCGGGCGTGGGCAGGCTGCGCCAGCGCTCGTCGCCGTCGAAGACGGCCGCGTACTGCTTCGTGAACATCTCGGTGTCGATCGACGAGTCGATCGTCTGCTGCACCTCGTCGGCCGACGGCCAGATGTCGGCGAGGAAGACGTCCTGGCCGTCCTTGCCCTTGCCGAGCGGCTGGGTCTCGAAGTCGAAGTCCATCGTGCCGGCGAGCGAGTAGGCGATCACGAGCGGCGGCGACGCGAGGTAGTTCATCTTCACGTCGGGGTTGATGCGGCCCTCGAAGTTGCGGTTGCCCGAGAGCACCGCGGTGACGGCGAGGTCGTGCTCGTTGACGGCGGCCGAGACCTCGTCGATGAGCGGTCCCGAGTTGCCGATGCACGTCGTGCAGCCGTAGCCGACCGTGTAGAAGCCGAGCTCGTCGAGGTCCTTCGTGAGGCCCGACTTGTCGTAGTAGTCGGTGACGACCTTCGAGCCGGGCGCGAGCGTCGTCTTGACCCACGGCTTCGCCTTCAGGCCCTTCTCGACCGCCTTGCGGGCGAGCAGGCCCGCGGCGAGCATGACGGACGGGTTCGACGTGTTCGTGCACGACGTGATCGCGGCGATCGTGACCGCGCCGTTGTCGAGCGTGTACGTCTCGCCGTCGGGCGTCGAGACCGTGACCGGCTTCGAGAACTCGACGGGGCCTCCGCCGTTGATGTGCACCTCGCGCGTGTCCTCGTCCTCCTCACCGGGCACGTTGCCGGGGTCGGACGCCGGGAAGGAGTGCTTCGCGATGAGGTCGGCCGTCTCGTGCGTGGTCGAGGGCGACGCGTAGTGGACGATGTCCTCCGCGAACTGCTCCTTGGCGCGCGTGAGCTCGATGCGGTCCTGCGGGCGCTTCGGTCCGGCGATCGACGGCACGACGGTGCTGAGGTCGAGCTCCATGTACTCGGAGAAGACCGGCTCGACCGCCGGGTCGTGCCACAGGCCCTGCTCCTTCGAGTAGGCCTCGACGAGCGCGACCTGCTGCTCGTCGCGACCGGTGAAGCGCAGGTAGTCGAGCGTGACGTCGTCGATCGGGAAGATCGCGGCGGTCGAGCCGAACTCGGGGCTCATGTTGCCGATCGTCGCGCGGTTGGCGAGCGGCACGGCGCCGACGCCGGTGCCGTAGAACTCGACGAACTTGCCGACCACGCCGTGCTTGCGCAGCATGTCGGTGATCGTGAGCACGACGTCGGTCGCGGTGACGCCCGTGGCGATCTCGCCAGTGAGCTTGAAGCCGACGACGCGCGGGATGAGCATCGAGACGGGCTGGCCGAGCATCGCGGCCTCGGCCTCGATGCCGCCCACGCCCCAACCGAGCACGCCGAGGCCGTTGACCATCGTGGTGTGCGAGTCGGTGCCGACGACCGTGTCGGGGTATGCCGTGAGCTCGCCGTCGAAGGTGCGGGAGTAGGTGACCTTCGCGAGGTTCTCGATGTTCACCTGGTGGACGATGCCCGTGCCCGGGGGGACGACCTTGAAGTCCTGGAACGCCGTCTGGCCCCAGCGGAGGAACTGGTAGCGCTCGCCGTTGCGCTCGTACTCGATCTCGACGTTGCGCTCGAACGCGTCGGCCGTGCCGAACAGGTCGGCGATGACGGAGTGGTCGATGACGAGCTCGGCGGGCGCGAGCGGGTTGATCTTCGTCGGGTCGCCGCCGAGCTCGGCGACGGCCTCGCGCATCGTGGCGAGGTCGACGATGCAGGGCACGCCGGTGAAGTCCTGCATCACGACGCGAGCCGGCGAGAACTGGATCTCGACGTTCGGCTCGGCGGATGCGTCCCACGACCCGAGTGCCTCGATCTGGTTGCTCGTGACGTTCTTGCCGTCCTCGGTGCGGAGCAGGTTCTCGAGCAGCACCTTGAGACTGAACGGCAGGCGCTCGTGGCCCGCGACCCTGTCGATCCGGTAGAACGTGTAGTCGGTGCCGCCGACCGACAGCGATGCCTTGCTGTCGAAGCTGTTCGGGTTCGCCATCGTGACTCCTTCTGGGTCTCACGGGTTGCGCTGGCTGCGCGTGCAGTCTATGCCTGCACCCTCCGCCATGGGCGGGCGGGCGCGGAATATCTTGACGTCAAGATATCTTACCGCGACGGCTCGTCGACCGCATCCGCAGGTGTGTCGAGCACGGCTCGCACCATGAGCCACGTGACCCAGAGCGCCGCGAGGTAGAGCGGGACTCCCATGAGCAGCTTCGTCGCGGCGAGCGCCTCGACGGCGCCCGCGAGGTACATCGGCACCTGCACGGCGAGCCGCGCGCCGATCACCGCGAGCCACAGCAGCGACGCGCGCCACGCGACCGCGCGCTTCGCGCGCTCCGTGCGCCAGGCGAACGGCTTCGCCGTGAGGGCGCCGGCGATGATGCCGACGAGCGGCCGGCGGGCGAGCATCGACGCGAGCAGCACGAGGATGACCACGGTGTTGACCGTGAATCCCCACAGGAAGTTGTCCTCGCCCTGCCCCGTGATGAGGGCGATCGCCGCCGAGATGCCGACGCCGATGAGGCCGGCGAAGGCGAGCACGGGCTGGCCCTTCTGGAGCACGCGCCATGCGACGAAGCCGACGGAGACGACGAGCGGCACGAGCACCGAGACGAGCACGTCCTTCGTCGTCGCGTAGAGGACGAGGAAGAGGATGCCGGGCAGCAGCGACTCGACGAGCCCGCGCACGCCGCCCATCGCGCCGAGCAGCGCGCCGGCGCTCGGCTTCGCGGCCGGGTCGAGGTGGCCGAGCTTCGAGCCGCGGATCGCGGCCCCGACCTGCTCGGAGAAGGATGCCTCGGCGGGCTCGGCCTCGCCTGCGGGACCGGGCTGCTCGGCGGGCACCGTCAGACGGCCTTCGGCGCGCTGAGCGGGATGAGCTCGCGCGGGGGCATCGGCTGCGCGCCGCGGCACACGACCGTCGAGCGGAAGAGCTCGAACGCCTTCGCCGCCTCGTCGTCGTCGAGCGCCGCCTTGCCGCCGATGAGGCCCTGCAGCATCCAGCGCGGTCCGTCGACGCCGATGATGCGCACGGCGCGAGGCGCGCCGTCCGGCCCAACGGTCAGCCGGGCGCGGAGCTCGGGGCCGAGCGGGCCCTCGGCCTCCTCGACCGCGGCGCCCTGGCGCTCGAGCTGGCCTCGCAGGACCTCGCGCACGGGCAGCCAGATGCCCTCGCTCCGCGGAGCGGCGAACGGCTGCAGCTGCACCGTCGAGCCCTCGTGCTCGAGCGTCACCGCGACGATGCGCTTGGTCTTCTCCTCGACCTCGAGGCGCATCTGCATGCCGGGGCGCGGGACGATGCGGAGCCCGCCGAGATCGACGTAGGGGCGCACGGGCGCCTCGGCCTCGTCGAGCGGGCCCGCGACGGCGCGGTCCTCGGGGGCCGTCTTCTCGACGAGCGCCTCCTCGTCGATCGGCTGCTCGTCCGCGCTGTCGGTCGTGTCGGTCATCGTGCGATCCCCTCTTGGACTGCGCTCAGGCCGGTCGATCCGTGCCCGCGCTCCCCTCGGTCCGAGCCCGGCAGCCGCTCGACCTCGATGAAGCGCACGCGCTCGACGCGCTGCACGACGAGCTGAGCGATGCGGTCCCCGACCTCGATCCGGTGCGGCTCTCCGCCGGTGTTGAGCAGGTTGACCTTGATCTCTCCGCGATAGCCCGCGTCGACGGTGCCGGGCGCGTTCACGATCGTGATGCCGTGCTTGGCCGCGAGGCCGCTGCGCGGGTGCACGAACGCGGCGTAGCCGTCGGGCAGCGCGATCGCGACGCCCGTGCCGACGAGCGATCGCTCGCCCGGGCCGAGCGTGACCGCCTCCGCGGCGTGGAGATCGGCACCGGCGTCACCCGGGTGCGCGTATGCGGGCACCGGCGATCCGGTGATGAGGACTTCGACCTGCTCCATCGCACTCGAGGCTAGCCGAGCGAGGGCGCGCGGGAGAACCGCGCCCGCGGATCGCGAGAGGATGGGGGCATGGAAACCGCCCCCTCGTACCGCGAGCGGCTCGTGCCGCCGTGGTGGCTCCCGCTCGTGCTGCTGCTCATCGTGCCTGCGGTGCTGCTCGTCTTCCTGCCGGTCAACCTGCAGGTCGGGATCGCGATCGCGATCGCGCTCTACGTCGCCGTCGTGGCGCTGCTCTGGCTCGGCGCCCCCGTCGTCGCCGTCGAGGGATCGCAGCTGCGCGCGGGCCGCGCGCGCATCCCGGTCGACCAGCTCGGCGCGCCCGAGGTGCTCCGCGGCGACGCCGCGCAATCGGCGCTGCGGGCCGGCTGGGACCCGGCCGACCACCACGTGGTCTCGCCGTGGACGCGCGCGCTCGTGCGCGCCGCCGTCGAGGACCCGGAGGACCCGACGCCGGCGTGGCTCATCAGCTCGCGGCGCCCGGAGGCGCTCGCGGCGGCGATCGAGGCGGCTCGCTAGCTCAGGCGCACTCGCGGCAGATCGGGCCGAGCTTCGACTCGTGGTCGAACTGCAGCCGGTGCTTCACGAGGAAGCAGCTGACGCACGTGAACTCGTCCTCCTGGGGCGGGAGCACGACGACGTCGAGCTCGACGTCTGCGAGGTCGGCGGCCGAGAGGTCGAAGCTGCCGGGGTTGTCGGCGTCCTCGTCCGTGGAGACGCTCTTCGCAGGCACGCGCTCCTTGAGCGCCTCGATCGACTCGCTCTCGTCGTCGGTCTTGCGGGGGGCGTCGTAATCGGTGGCCATGCGGCAGTCCTTCGAGGGGGTTCGGGGTCGGCGTCGGCGCACATTCTGCACGAAACAGGACACCGGAGCAAATCAGATATCAGCGACGGCTCCGCGACTGCGCCGGTGCGGAGCGGCAGGCGGTGCCTGCATCCGACGGAACGCGCGGCGCGCCCGCACCATTCCCGATCGCAGCGCGGGTCGCGTGGGATGCTGACGCGACCCGACACCGGCAAGGAAGGACCGACGAATCATGCAGCAGCTGAGCGTCATCGGCATCGAGGACGAGGTGCTCATCCTCGAGTCCGAGTCGGGTGAGCGCTACCGCGTGCCCGTCGCCGACCTCCCGGAGCACCGCAAGCCCGCGACGGCCGTCCCGCACCGCGAGCGCAAGGCCACGCCGCGCGAGATCCAGGCCCTCATCCGCGGCGGCATGACCGCCGAGCAGGTCGCCTCGTCCACGGGCGAGGAGCTCGCCTACGTCGAGCGCTTCGAGGGCCCCGTGCTGGCCGAGCGCGCGCACATGCTCGACTCCGCGCTCTCCATCCCGGTCGCGACAGGCGACATCGACCCGCTCGCCGGCGAGACCGCGTTCGGCGCCGCGATCGGCGAGCGCCTCGACGACCTGCGCGCGATCGAGCGCTCGTGGGCGGCGTGGAAGGACGCCGACGGCGGCGCCTGGACCGTCCGGCTCCGCTTCACGACCGAGGGCATCCAGCACGAGGCGCTGTGGGGCTACGAGCCGAAGAAGGCCACGCTGACCCCGCGCGGCAAGGAGGCGACCTCGCTGAGCCAGTCGAGCGACGCGACGAGCGTGCTCGTGCCTCGCCTGCGCGCGATCGACCGGCAGTCGCGGCCGACGACGCCCGACGCCGCGGCGACCGCTCCCGCGTTGGAGGCGCCGACCGAGCAGCCGGCCGCCCCGCCCATCTCCCAGCGCGCGGCGACGCACGACACCGGTCGGCACGACGCAGCTCGACACGACACCGGCCGCTTCGACTCCGACGCCTTCCGCATCCAGCGGGGCACGCAGCGCTCGGCACCGAGCCCGGTCGAGCCGGGCGTCGGCCTCGAGGATGCCGTCGCCTCCGCGACCCTCACCGAGAGCGCCCCGGACGAGCGCCCCAAGGAGCCGACCCGCGCCGAGAACCCGTGGCTGCGCCGTCGCACCGGCGAGGTCGGCAGCCAGCCGGAGAACGTGCAGGCCGCGGCGATCAACCGCCCGGCAGCCGCGACGCAGCCGAACCACACGGCCGAGCTGCTCGACGCGCTGCGGCGCCGGCGCAGCGAGCGCGAAGCGGCCCTGCGCACCGCTGAGAGCGACCCTGCACCCATCGAGCCGGAGCAGCCCGCCGCTCGCACCGCGGAGGCGGAGGAGCCTCAGCGACCCGCTCGCGCGCAGGCGACGGGTCCCGTCGCGGGCAAGAAGCGCGGCTCCCGCGCGGCGATGCCGAGCTGGGACGAGATCGTCTTCGGCTCCCGCAGCGACGACTGACGGCAGAGGAACGCAGCAGAGGCGGGCGCCCGGGACGGCGCCCGCCTCCGTGCGTCTCCGCGCGTCCCAGCGACCTGAACGCGTCGTCATGTTAGATTCTCGGCGCACAGTCCCGTGCACACCTACAAGGAGGTAGGCATGAGCGCACCCGCGCATGACACCGCTCGAGACAACGACCGCAAGGGCCTCGGCCGGGTCGTCACGGCCGCGATGGCCGGCACGGTCGTCGAGTGGTACGAGTTCTTCCTGTACGCCACGGCGTCGACGATCGTCTTCAACCTGATCATGTTCCCCGCGAGCGATGATCCGTACTTCCCGATCATCAGCGCGTTCCTCACCTACGCGGTCGGGTTCATCGCTCGCCCGCTCGGCGGCATCGTCTTCGGCCACTTCGGCGACAAGTACGGCCGCAAGAAGATGCTGCAGTTCGCGATCATCCTCGTCGGCGTCTCGACCTTCCTGATGGGATGCCTGCCCACCTTCGACGTCATCGGCTACTGGGCGCCCGCGCTCCTCGTGCTGCTCCGCTTCGCGCAGGGCTTCGCGGTCGGCGGCGAGTGGGGCGGCGGTGTGCTGCTCGTGGCCGAGCACTCCCCCAACAAGGAGCGCGGCTTCTGGTCGTCGTGGCCGCAGGCCGCGGTGCCGGCCGGCAACCTCATCGCCACCGTCGTGCTGCTCGTGCTGCAGTGGACGCTGTCGGACGAGGACTTCCTCGGCTGGGGCTGGCGCATCGCCTTCTGGCTCTCGGTCGTGATCGTCGCGATCGGCTACTACATCCGCACGCGCGTCACGGACGCCCCGATCTACCAGCAGGTGCGCGACGAGGTCGCGGAGTCGAAGGCGCAGTCCTACGGCGTCCTCGAGGTCCTCAAGCGCTACCCGAAGGGCGTGCTGACGGCCATGGGCCTGCGCTTCGCCGAGAACGTGCTCTACTACCTCGTCGTCACGTTCTCGATCGTCTACCTGCGCACCTACCTCGAGTACGACGTGTCGCGCATCCTCGGCCTCATGGCGATCGCGCACATCGCGCACTTCATCTTCGTGCCGATCGTGGGCCGCTTCGTCGACACCGTGGGCCGCAAGCCGATGTACCTCATCGGCGTGCTGCTCGGTGCGACGTGGGGCTTCATCGCGTTCCCGATGTTCGAGACCGGCAACGACATCGTCATCCTCGGCGGGATCATCCTCGGCCTCGCGTTCCACGCGCTCATGTACGCGGGTCAGCCCGCGATCATGGCCGAGCTGTTCCCCACCCGCATGCGCTACTCGGGCGTCTCGCTCGGCTACCAGGTGACGTCGATCGTCGCTGGCTCGCTCGCGCCGATCATCGCCACGGCGCTCCTCGGGCAGTTCGGCAGCTACATCCCGGTCGCGATCTACCTCGTGATCGCGTGCGCCATCACGCTCGTCGCGGTGCTCGCGCTCAAGGAGACCAAGGGCATCTCGCTGCACGACGTCGACGACCTCGACCGCGAGCGACTGCTCGCCGAGAAGGGCAAGCTCTGATCCCCTGACAGGATCCCGACCGCGAGGGGCGGCGAGAGCGATCTCGCCGCCCCTCGCCGTTCCGGGCCGCTAGCGTTGGCCCAAGCACTACGGAAGGAATCGACGATGACGTCAATCGCCTGGATCGGGCTCGGCAACATGGGCAGCCGCATGTCCGCCCACCTCGTGACCGCGGGCCACGAGGTGCGGGGCTTCGACGTGGTGGATGCGCTGCGGCAGTCGGCGGCGGAGCACGGGATCGTGCCGGTCGCCTCGGTCGCGGAGGCCGTCGAGGGCGCCGAGGTCGTCATCCTGAGCCTGCCGAAGGGCGAGCACGTGCGCTCGGTGCTCGCGGGCCCCGACGGCGTCTTCGAGCACGCGGCGCCCGGCACGCTCATCATCGACACCACCACCGTCGACCTCGACACGTCGCGCTGGAGCCACGGCGAGTCGGGCTCGCGCGGCCTCCGCTTCGTCGACTCCCCCGTCTCCGGCGGCATCCAGGGCGCCGCGGCCGGCACCTTGACGTTCATGCTCGGCGGCGAGGAGGACGACGTCGCGCGAGCTCGCGAGATCGTCACGCCCATGGCCGGCAACGTCTTCGCGGTCGGCGGCCCCACGCACGGCATCGCCGCGAAGCTCGTGAACAACATGATGCTCGGCGTCTCGATCCTCGCGATCTCGGAGGGCTCGCAGCTCGCCGAGCAGCTCGGGCTCGACCCCAAGGCGTTCTTCGACGTCGCGCGCGTCTCCTCCGGCGACTCGTGGGCGCTCCGCACCTGGTACCCGGTGCCGGGCGTCGTGCCCGGTGCCGCCGTGAACAGCAACTTCGACGCATCCTTCTCGGCCATGCTGTGCCACAAGGACGTCTCGCTCGCCGTCGAGGGCGCCGAGGCCGCGGGCGTCAAGGTGCCGGCGGCGAGGCTCATCCGCGACCAGCTGCAGCGGCTGCTCGACGACGGCTTCGAGGGCAAGGACTGCACCCTGGTCGTGCGCGAGGCGAGCCCCGACGGCACGGTCGCCGGTTGGGACGGCCGCTGATGCGCGTGCGCGGCGCGGTGCTGCGCCGGATCGGCGCCGAGCGTCCGTTCGCGCAGTCGCGGCCGCTCGAGCTCGTCGACCTCGAGCTCGACGCGCCCCGCGAGGGCGAGCTGCTCATCCGCATCGAGGCGGCGGGCCTGTGCCACAGCGACCTCTCGGTCGTCGACGGCGCGCGCCCGCGGCCGGTGCCGATGCTGCTCGGCCACGAGGCAGCGGGCATCGTCGAGGTGG
This sequence comes from Agrococcus pavilionensis RW1, assembly GCF_000400485.1. Classification (GTDB taxonomy): domain Bacteria; phylum Actinomycetota; class Actinomycetes; order Actinomycetales; family Microbacteriaceae; genus Agrococcus; species Agrococcus pavilionensis. The sequence continues at coordinate 17,112 of NZ_ASHR01000043.1, read as the reverse complement.
TCGGCGAGGGCGTCACCGACGTCTCGGTCGGCGACCGCGTCGTGACGACGTTCCTCCCGCGCTGCGGCGAGTGCGCGGCGTGCGCGACCGACGGCCGCCTGCCGTGCGAGCGCGGCTCGGCGGCGAACGGCGCGGGCGAGCTGCTCGGCGGCGGTCGGCGCCTGCACGAGGCGGCGCTCGAGGGCCGCAGCGGCGAGGTGCACCACCACCTCGGGGTCTCGGCGTTCGCGACGCACGCGGTCGTCGACCGCCGCTCGGTGGTGCCGGTCGGCGCCGACGTGCCGCCGCAGGTCGCCGCGGTGCTCGGCTGCGCGATGCTCACGGGCGGCGGCGCGGTCGTCAACGCCGGCAAGCCGCGCGAGGGCGACGACATCGTCATCGTGGGGCTCGGCGGCGTCGGCATGGCGGCGCTCCTCGCCGCCCGCTCGCTCGGCCTCGGCCGCGTCATCGGGGTGGATGCGGTGCCGGCGAAGCTCGACCGGGCTCGGGAGCTCGGCGCCGACGTCGCACTCTCCCCCGACGACGCGCTCGCCCAGGGGCTCCGCGCGCCGGTCGTGATCGAGGCGGCCGGGCACCCGAAGGCGTTCGAGACGGCGTTCGCCCTCACCGCGCCCGGCGGGACGACCGTGACCGTCGGCCTCCCGCATCCCGACGCCCGCTCGTCGCTCTCGCCGCTCGCGTTCACCGCTGAGGCGCGCACGGTGATCGGCTCGTACCTCGGCTCCGCGGTGCCGTCGCGCGACATCCCGCGCTACGAGCAGCTGTGGCGCGAGGGCCGACTGCCGGTGGAGGAGCTCGTCACGAGCGAGATCGCGCTCGACGACCTCAACGAGGCGCTCGACACGCTCGCCGACGGCCGGGCGATCCGGCAGGTCGTGCGATGCAGCTGACCGCGACCGGGGCGCTCGCGCCCGAGCGGGGCGGGCGCGAGCTCCCCGCTCGGGCGGTGCAGCCCCGGTCGCCGCGCGGCGTCAGCGGCGGCGGCCCTTGCGGGTCTTCTCGTCGTCGCCGCTCGTGAGCTTCTTGACGATCATGCCGACGAGTGCGGTCGCGACGGTCGTGATGAGCCACCTGCGCATGGTGCGATCCTTCCCTCGGTGTCCGGCCGTGCCGGCGGACGCCCATCCTGACCGGCGTCGCTGGACGCGCGGTGGACGCGCTGCTCAGGCGAAGGCGCCGAACCGGCGCAGCGGCACGCGCAGCTCGTCCTGCGTGAGCGAGCCGTGCTGGCCCACCATCCCGCGGCCGGGGTCGGCCTCGTCGACGTAGATCGCGAAGCGCTTCCGCGCGGCGACGAACACGTGGCCGAGGCGCGGCTCGACCTCCGCGTCGACCTCGCCGAGCCAGCCGGCGGCGGCCACCTCGGCCCGGGTCGCGACCCACGCCGCATCGCCGAGCCATGACCGCCAGGCCTCGGCCACCGCATCCGCATCGCCCTCGACCTGCAGCTGGAGGCAGCGCGGCTCCCCCGCGACGTGCGCGACCGGCTCGAGCAGCTCGTGGGGCACGACGAGGTGACCCGTCGGGTCGACGTCGACCATGCCGTGGTCGGCCGTGACGATGAGGCCCACGTCCCGCGGGAGCGCCGCCGCGAGCTCGGCCACTGCGCCGTCGAGCTGCTCGAGCTCGTCGGTCCACTCGGGCGACTGCCAGCCGAGCTCGTGGCCGGCGCGATCGAGCTCGGGCACGTAGAGGTAGACGAGCGACCGCTCGCGCGCCGCGTCGCGAGCGAGCGCGAAGCGGTCGGCGACCGAGCGGCCGCCGCGGTAGTCGGCGCCGCGCAGCACCGCGTGCGTGAACCCGCTCGCGGCGTGCTTCGGCTCGCCGATCGCGATCGCGGGGACGCGCTCGAAGATCGTCGGGCTGCGCTGCCAGGTGACCGGGTCCATCGCGCCGCCCCAGTCGCGCAGCTGGTTGCGCACGCCCGCGCCCGGCACGAACGCGTCGTAGCCGACGATGCCGTGCGCGCCGGCGAGCCCGCCGGTCGTGAGCGACGCGAGCGCCGTTGCGGTCGTCGACGGGAAGCCCGCCTCGATCGAGCCGCCTGGCGCCCCCGCGAGCGTGCGCGCGTGCCCCGCGCGCTGCCCGAGCTGCGCAGCCCCGAGCCCGTCGACGAGCAGCACGATCGCGCCGGCGACGGGCGGCAGGCCGAGCGCGTTCGGCTCGCCCCGCATCGCGAGCGACGAGCTCACGAGAACGTCGGCAAGGCTCCGGGATCCAGGCGCCCTCGTCGGTAGCATTCCGTCAGCCTATGACTGCCACGCCTCCCCCCGACCCCTCCGCCGCGATCGCCGAGCGGATCGACGACGTCGACGTCGCGAGCGAGATGCAGGACTCGTTCCTCGAGTACGCCTACTCCGTCATCTACGCCCGCGCCCTGCCCGACGCCCGCGACGGCCTCAAGCCCGTGCAGCGCCGCATCCTCTTCCAGATGTCCGAGATGGGGCTGCGGCCCGAGAAGGGGCACGTCAAGAGCGCGCGCGTCGTCGGCGACGTCATGGGCAAGCTGCACCCGCACGGCGACACCGCGATCTACGACGCGCTCGTGCGCCTCGCGCAGCCGTTCAGCCTGCGGCTCCCGCTCGTCGACGGGCACGGCAACTTCGGCTCGCTCGACGACGGCCCCGCCGCGCCCCGCTACACCGAGGCGCGCCTAGCCGCGGCAGGCCTCTCGCTCACCGAGGGCCTCGACGAGGACGTCGTCGACTTCGTCCCCAACTACGACAACTCCTACCAGCAGCCCGACGTGCTGCCGGCCTCCTACCCCAACCTGCTCGTCAACGGCGCGAGCGGCATCGCCGTCGGCATGGCGACCAACATGGCGCCGCACAACCTCGTCGAGGTCGTGCAGGCGGCCAAGCACCTGCTCGCGCACCCCGACGCATCCGTCGCCGACCTCATGCGGCACGTGCCGGGGCCCGACCTCCCCGGCGGCGGCGTCATCGTCGGCCTCGACGGCGTGCGGGATGCGTACGAGAGCGGCCGCGGGTCGTTCAAGACCCGAGCGCGGGCGTCGATCGAGCGCCACGGCCGCAAGACGCAGATCGTCATCACCGAGCTGCCCTACCTCGTCGGCCCCGAGCGCGTGATCGAGAAGATCAAGGACGGCGTGCAGTCGAAGAAGCTGCAGGGCCTCACCGAGGTGCAGGACCTCACGGACCGCAAGCACGGCCTGCGGCTCGTCATCAGCATCAAGACGGGCTTCGACCCCGAGGCGGTGCTGCAGCAGCTGTACCGCTACACGCCGCTCGAGGACGGCTTCTCGATCAACAACGTCGCGCTCGTGCACGGCAAGCCCGAGACGCTCGGGCTCAAGCAGCTGCTGCGCGTCTACCTCGACCACCGCGTCGGCGTCGTGCGGCGCCGCAGCGAGTTCCGGCTGCGCAAGAAGCGCGAGCGGCTGCACCTCGTCGAGGGCCTCCTCATCGCGATCCTAGACATCGACGAGGTCATCCAGGTCATCCGCACGTCCGACGACTCGGAGCAGGCCCGCTCGCGCCTGCAGAGCGTCTTCGACCTCTCCGAGCCGCAAGCCGAGTACATCCTCGAGCTGCGCCTGCGGCGGCTGACGAAGTTCAGCCGCATCGAGCTCGAGGCGGAGCGCGACGAGCTGCTCGGGCAGATCGCCGAGCTCGAGCGGATCCTCGGCTCCGACGCCGCGCTGCACGAGGTGGTCGCGGCCGAGCTCGACGAGGTCGCCGAGCGCTTCGGCACGCCGCGCCGCACGGCGCTCACCGAGGGCAACGGGCAGGCGACGACGGGCCGCGCGAGCGCGAAGGCGGCCGTGAGCCTCGAGATCGCGGATGCGCCCACGCGCGTCGTGATGTCGGCGACCGGCAGGCTCGTGCGCGTCGACGGCGAGGAGCCGATCCCCGTGCCCGCGCGGCGCTCGCGCCACGACGCGATCCGCTCGACGATCGCCACGACCACGCGCGGCGCGTTCGGGCTCGTCACCTCGACGGGAGCCGTGCTGCGCCTCACGCCCGCCGACCTGCCCTCGGTGCCGCCCGCATCCGTCGGCCTCACCGCGGGCGTCAAGGTGCGCGACCTCGGCGCCTTCGAGCGCGGCGAGGAGGCGGTCGCGCTCATCGACCTCGGCTCGAGCGAGCCGTGGCTCGTCGCGACCGCGCAGGGCGTCGTCAAGCGCGTGAAGCCCGCGGAGCTGCGGGACCGCGACCGCGAGTCGGTCATCGCGCTCAAGGCCGGCGACCGGGTCGTCGGCGTCGCGCCGGCGCCCGACGAGTCGTGGGTCGTGCTCGTCACGAGCGACGCGCAGCTGCTGCGCTTCGCCGCCGCGGCGATCAACCCGCAAGGGCCTGGGGCCGGCGGCATGAAGGGCATCGGGCTCAAGGCGGATGCGTCGGTGCGGTTCGCGGGCGCGGTCGCCGACGGCGCCGAGGTCGTCACCGTCACCGAGGCCGCCGAGACGCTCGCGGGCCTCGACGAGCCGCGCGTGAAGGTCTCGAGCCTCGAGGAGTTCCCCGCGAAGGGCCGCGGCACGGGCGGCGTGCAGGCGCACCGGCTGCTGAAGGGCGAGGTCGGGCTCGCGCTCGCGTGGGCAGGCCCCTCGCCGCTCGCGGTCGGCGCCGACGGCTCGCAGCGGCAGCTGCCGCCGGGCGGCGCGCCGCGCGCGGGCTCGGGCGTCGCGATCGACGGCGCGATCGGCGCGATCGGCGCGATCGGCGCGCGGCTCGGGACGCCCGCGGACTGACGGCGGCCGGCGCGGCGCTCAGGCGTCGATGCGCTCCCGGTCGACCTGCGAGGTCTGGATGAGCTCGCGGCGCGGGGCGACGTCGTTGCCCATCAGCAGCTCGAATATCTCGCTCGCGCGCTCCGAGTCCGAGATCGTCACGCGGCGCAGCGTGCGGCGCGAGCGGTCCATCGTCGTCTCGGCGAGCTGGTCGGCGTCCATCTCGCCGAGGCCCTTGTAGCGCTGCGGCGGCTCGACCCAGCTCTTGCCGCTCTTCTTGAGCTTCGCGAGCAGCCGGTGCAGCTCGGCGTCGGAGTAGGTGTAGACCGCCTCGTCGGGCTTGCCGCGGTGCTTGACCATCACGCGGTGCAGCGGCGGCACCGCGGCGAAGACGCGGCCCTCCTCGATGAGCGGCCGCATGTAGCGGTGGATGAGCGTCAGCAGCAGGGTGCGGATGTGCGCGCCGTCGACGTCGGCGTCCGAGAGCATGATGATCTTGCCGTAGCGGGCGGCGGAGATGTCGAACGAGCGGCCCGAGCCCGCGCCGATCGACTGGATGATCGCCGCGCACTCGGCGTTGCCGAGCATGTCGCCGATCGACGCCTTCTGCACGTTGAGGATCTTGCCGCGGATGGGCAGGATCGCCTGGAACTCGCTGTCGCGCGCGGGCTTCGCCGTGCCGAGCGCGCTGTCGCCCTCGACGATGAAGAGCTCGGTCTGCGCGACGTCGTTCGAGCGGCAGTCGACGAGCTTCACTGGCAGCGACGACGACTCGAGCGCGCTCTTGCGCCGCGCGGTCTCCTTGAGCGAGCGCGCGGAGAGGCGCGCCTTCATCTCGCTCACGACCTTCTCGAGCAGCTGCCCCGCCTGCGCCTTGTCGTCGCGCTTCGACGAGGTGAGGATCGCGCCGAGCTCGCGCGCGACGACCTGCGAGACGATCTGGCGCACGGCGGGCGTGCCGAGCACCTCCTTCGTCTGGCCCTCGAACTGCGGCTCGGGCAGGCGCACGGTGACGACGGCGGTGAGGCCCGCGAGCACATCGTCCTTCTCGACCTTGTCGTTGCCGGCCTTGAGCTTGCGCGCGTTCGCGGCGACCTGGTCGCGCAGCAGCTTCAGGAGCGACTGCTCGAAGCCGGCGAGGTGCGAGCCGCCCTTCGGCGTCGCGATGATGTTGACGAAGGTCTGCACGACGGTGTCGTAGCCCGTGCCCCAGCGCAGCGCGATGTCGACCTCGCACGTGCGGTCGACCTCGCGCGTGACCATGTGGCCGGTCGCCTCGTCGAGCACCGGGATGGTCTCCTGGAACGCGCCCTCGCCCGTGAGCCGCCACGTCGCGGTGAGCGCCGGGTCGGGCGCGAGGTACTCGGCGAACTCGCTGATGCCGCCGTCGTACTTGAAGTCGTGCACGACGCGCTCGTCGCCGCGCTCGTCGATGATCTGGATCGCGAGCCCCGGCACGAGGAACGCCGTCTGCCGCGCGCGGCGCGCGAGCTCGTCGGCGAGGAAGTCGGCGCCCTTCGTGAACACCTGCGGGTCGGCCCAGTAGCGCACGCGCGTGCCGGTGACGCCCTTCGCGACCTTGCCGACCTTCCGCAGCCTCGACGCATCCGTGAACGGCAGGAACGTCGAGTGCGGCGAGGGCTCGCCCTCGTCGAGGAACTCCCCCGGCTCGCCGCGGTGGAACGACATCGCCCACGTCGCGCCGTCGCGGTCGACCTCGACGTCGAGGCGCTCCGAGAGGGCGTTGACGACGGATGCGCCGACACCGTGGAGGCCGCCGGAGGACTTGTAGGCGCCGCCGCCGAACTTGCCGCCCGCGTGCAGCTTCGTGAAGATGACCTCGACGCCCGTGAGGCCCGTGCGGGGCTCGACGTCGATCGGCAGGCCGCGGGCGCGGTCGCGCACCTCGACGGAGCCGTCGGCGTGCAGCACGACCGCGATCTCGTCGCCGTGGCCGCCGAGCGCCTCGTCGACGGAGTTGTCGATGATCTCCCACAAGCAGTGCATGAGGCCGCGCGAGTCGGTCGAGCCGATGTACATGCCGGGGCGCTTGCGCACCGCCTCGAGCCCCTCGAGCACGGTGAGGTGCCGAGCCGAGTAGTCCGATGCCGCAGTCGCCAACCGATCCCCCTTCGCGTGACACGCCCGGGGTCTGCAGTCATCGGGCGGTCGACGCTCCAGCCTACGGCCGCCGATCCCCGCCCGGCGGCAGGCGGCGCGGCCCGTCGCCGCGTTGCGCCGCTGGCGAACCGCGCCCCGCGCGATGCGGTATTGACAGGATGGCGTGCCACGATGGACACCAGACGTGATGAAGGAGGGCACCGTGAACGACACCCAGACCGCGACGCTCGAGACCGACGAGGCGAACGCGCCGCTCAGCGCGCTCGACCGCTGCGACAGCTGCGGCGCCCAGGCATACGTCCGCGCGACGATGGAGAGCGGCACGCTGCTCTTCTGCGCGCACCACGCGGCCAAGCACCGCGAGGCGCTGCAGCCGCTCGCCACCGTGTGGCACGACGAGACCGCGAAGCTCGCAGAGGTCTAGGCCCCGGCGACTTCGAGCGCGGCCCGTCCCCGATCGGGGGCGGGCCGCTTCGCTGTCCCGGTGGAGGGCGCTCGATCAGGCGAAGGGGCCCTGCAGCCGCTGCAGGAAGCGCTTCGTGCGCTCGTGCTGCGGATCGCCGAAGACCTGCTCCGGCGCGCCGCGCTCGACGACGACGCCCTCGTCGAAGAACGACACCTCGTCGGCGACCTCGCGCGCGAAGCCGAGCTCGTGGGTCACGACCGCCATCGTCCAGCCCTCGGCGGCGAGCTCGGTCATGACCGCGAGCACCTCGCCGACGAGCTCGGGATCGAGCGACGACGTCGGCTCGTCGAACAGCAGCATCGACGGCTGCAGCGCGAGCGCGCGCACGATGCCGACGCGCTGCTGCTGGCCGCCCGAGAGCGACGACGGGTACGCGTCCGCCTTCTCCCGCAGGCCGACGCGCTCGAGGAGCGCGAGCGCATCCGCCCTCGCCTCCTCCTTCCCCCGCCCCTGCACCCGGATCGGGCCGACGGTGACGTTGCCGAGCACGGTCAGGTGCGGGAAGAGGTGGTGCTGCTGGAAGACCATTGCGGATGCGCGGTGCAGGGCCGCGCGCTCGCGTCGCCCGAGCGGGCGGCTGAAGTCGAGCTCGAGGTCGCCGATGCGGAGCGTGCCGGCGTCCGGGGTCTCGAGCCCGTTGAGCGAGCGCAGCACGGTCGTCTTGCCCGAGCCGGACGGGCCGATGAGCGCGTGCACCGTGCCGGGCGCGACGTCGAGGTCGACGCCGCGCAGCACGTGGTTGTCGCCGAACGACTTGTGGAGGCCGCGGGCGGCGAGGAGCGGCGCGGGCGCGATCGGTTCAGACGGCATAGCGGTCGAGCCTCCGCTCGAGGCGGTCCTGGCCGCCGGCGAGGGCCAGGCAGATGACCCAGTAGACGCCGGCCGCGACCGAGTAGATGAGGATGAACTCGCCGCTCGGCGCCGCGATCCGCTGCGCGACGCGGAAGAGCTCGGTGACGAGGATGAGCGACGCGAGCGACGTGTCCTTCACGAGCGAGATGAGCGTGTTCGACAGCGGCGGCACCGAGACGCGCGCGGCTTGCGGCAGCACGATGCGGCCGAGCGCCTGACCCCGCGACATGCCGATCATCGCCGCCGCCTCCCACTGGCCGCGCGGGATCGACAGGATCGCGGCGCGGATGATCTCGGCCGCGTAGCCGCCCACGTTGAGCGAGAGCGCGATGATCGCGCTCGGCCACGGGTCGAGCGTGATGCCGATCTGCGGCATGCCGTAGAAGATCACGAACAGCTGCACGAGCATGGGCGTGCCGCGGATGATCGAGATGTAGGCGCGAGCGAGGCCCGAGAGCCACGCGATGCCGGAGATGCGCGCGAGCGCCATGCCGATCGCGATCACGAGCCCGAGCGAGAACGACGCGAGCGTGAGCGGGATCGTGCCGGTGAGCCCGCCGAGGGCGATGGGCCCGATCGAGTCGAGCACGAGCTGCCAGTCCACGCGCGGAGCCTACGCCGGGAGCCTGCGCGGAAGCGGCCCCGGCGCTCGCCGGGGCCGCTCCATCGAGACGCGCGTCACGGCTGGGAGACGTCCTCGCCGAAGTAGACTTGCGAGATCTCGGCGAGCGTGCCGTCGGCGGCGAGCGCGGCGAGCGCCTCGTCGATCGCGGCGAGCAGCGATTCGCTCCCCTGCCGCATCGCGACGGCGCTCTCGCTCACCTCGTCGGTCTCGGCGACGGCCTCGAGGCCCGTCTCGCCGCCCTGCGCCTGCTCGTAGTCGAGGAACGTGAGGGAGTCGTTGATCGTCGCGTCCACGCGGCCCGAGCGCAGCAGCTCGGCCGCCTGAGCGAAGCCTTCGACCTCCTCGACCTCGGCGCCCGCACCGCGCGCGACCTCGGCCCAGTTGCTCGTGAGGGACTGCGCGCTCACGCGGCCCGCGAGGTCGTCGAGCGAGGCGATGTCGCTGCCCTCGGGCACGACGAGCACGCCGGTCGAGTACGTGTACGGCTCGCTGAAGAGGTAGCGCTCCTGGCGCTCGGGCGTGATCGAGACCTGGTTCGCGATGACGTCGATGCGGCCCGAGTCGAGCGCGGCGAAGATCGCGTCCCACTGGGTCTCGACGAACTCGACCTCGACGCCGAGCTGCTCGCCCACCGCGGTGATGACCTCGACGTCGTAGCCGGTCAGCTCGCCGGCGCCGCCCTCGTGGAACGAGAACGGCGAGTACGTGCCCTCGGTGCCGACGACGAGCACGCCCGCCTCCTGCACCTGCTCGAGCGTCACGCCCGACGATTCGGCCTCCCCGCTCGCGCCGGGCTCCGCGCTGCTCGAGCAGCCGACGAGGGCGACGGATGCGGCGGCGACGGCTGCGAGGCCGGCGAGGGTGGAACGACGGGACATGACTTCTCCTTCTCGGGGACAGAACTCCATCTTAGAACGAGCCGAGCGCATCCGATCGCATGGAGGAACGCGAAGGCCGCCCCTCGCGGGTCGGCCCTCGATCACGCGTCGATCACTCGAGGTAGTCGCGCAGCTGCTGCGAGCGCGACGGGTGCCGCAGCTTCGCCATCGTCTTCGACTCGATCTGGCGGATGCGCTCCCGCGTCACGCCGAACGTGTCGCCGATCTGGTCGAGCGTCTTCGGCATCCCGTCGCCGAGGCCGAAGCGCATGCGGATGACGCCCGCCTCGCGCTCCGAGAGGGAGTCGAGCAGCGACTCGAGCTGGCGCTGGAGCATCGTGAAGCCCACCGCGTCGGCCGGCACGACCGCCTCGGTGTCCTCGATGAGGTCGCCGAACTCGCTGTCGCCGTCCTCGCCGAGGGGCGTGTGCAGCGAGATGGGCTCGCGACCGTACTTCTGCACCTCGATGACCTTCTCGGGGGTCATGTCGAGCTCGCGAGCGAGCTCCTCGGGGCTCGGCTCACGACCGAGGTCCTGCAGCATCTGCCGCTGCACGCGGGCGAGCTTGTTGATGACCTCGACCATGTGCACGGGGATGCGGATCGTGCGGGCCTGGTCGGCCATCGCGCGCGTGATCGCCTGGCGGATCCACCACGTCGCGTAGGTCGAGAACTTGAAGCCCTTCGTGTAGTCGAACTTCTCGACCGCACGGATGAGGCCCAGGTTGCCCTCCTGGATGAGGTCGAGGAACTGCATCCCTCGGCCCGTGTAGCGCTTCGCGAGCGACACCACGAGGCGCAGGTTCGCGCCCAGCAGGTGGCTCTTCGCGCGCTGCCCGTCGCGGGCGATGCGCGTGAGGTCGCGCTTGAGCTGCCAGTCGAGGTCGTCGCCCTCGAGCGAGAGCTTCTCCTCGGCGAACAGGCCCGCCTCGATGCGCATCGCGAGGTCGACCTCCTGCTCGGCGTTGAGCAGCGCGACCTTGCCGATCTGCTTGAGGTAGTCCTTGACCGGGTCGGCCGTCGCGCCGGTGATCTGCGTGGCGGCGGGCTCGTCGTCGTCACCCGAGAGGCGCAGGGCGCCGGTCGGGAGCTTCTCGACGTGGACCTCCTCCTCGTCCTCCTCGGGTGCGGCCTCGGTCGTCTCCTCGGCCATCACCTCGGCGACCGGGTCGACCGCCTTGCGGCGACCGCCGCGCGCGGGCTTCGCCGGGCCAGTCGAGGAGTCGGCGGCCTTCTTCGCAGCGGCCGTCTTGGCGGTGCTCGCCTTCGCGGCCGTCGTCTTGGCAGTCGTCGTCTTGGCCGGCGCCTTCGCGGCAGCGGTCTTCGCAGCGGTCGCCTTGGTGGCCGTCGTCTTCGCGGCAGGCGCCTTCGCCGCCGTCGTCTTCGGGGCCGTCGACTTCGCGGTCGTCGACTTCGCGGTCGTCGACTTCGCGGCGGCGGCCTTGGCGGGAGCAGCCTTCGGCGCGGCGGTCGTGGCGCTCTGCTCAGCGTCGACAGCCGCCTTCGTCGTTCGGCTTCGCGGGCTCGTGGTCTTGTCAGCTGGCATGCGTCCTCCGGTCGGTCAAGCGTCCAGACTCGGTCCAGTCGCGCTGAGGGCAGTCGAATGACCCATGTCAAGTCCGGGCGCGGGCACGATCTCGACTGGGTCGGTCTTGACAGTATAGCGCCGGATGTGGCATGGGCATTCCCAGCTCGTCGATCGAGCGCTCAATCGGGGCGTCGGCGCATGCGCCTGGCGATGGCCGCCCACAGCGGACCCACCTCGATCCCCTCCTCCTCGCGCAGCCGCGAGCGAGTGATGCGACGCATCCGCACGACCATGAGGAAGCCGAGCGCGAGCAGCACGAACTGGAACGAGAGGGCGACGCGGAAGCCCTCCCAGTCGTAGAGGCCGACGGCCTCGCCGCCCGCGACGCGCGCCGAGTGGACGAGGTCGAGGATGATGCCGACCGCCGGCATGGCCGCGAAGGTCGCGATGAAGCCGCCGACGTTGACGATGCCGTTCGCCGAGCCCAGCACCCGCAGCGGGTTCGACGTGCGGGCGAAGTCGAAGCCGACCGTCGAGCCGGGGCCGGCCGCACCGAGCACGACGAGCAGCAGCACGACGAGCCAGGTCGGCGGTTGCGTCGGCCACGCGAGCACGGCGGCCCAGGCTGCGACGACGAGGGCGACGAGGGCGAGCACGAGCGTCGAGCGCCGCAGCGGGAAGCGCGCGGTCGTGATGCCGACGATCGGGCCGACGACCATGCCGGTCACGACGACGATGCTCATGAGGCCGGCGGCCTGGGCCTGCGAGTAGTCGAGCCCCTCGACGAGCATCGGGAAGCCCCACAGGAGCAGGAAGAGGTTGGTGGAGCCCAGGAGCGAGAAGTGCGTCCAGAAGCCGAGCCGCGTGCCGGGCGTGCGGAAGGCGCTGCGGAGCCGCGGCAGCCATCCTTCGGGCACATCGATCGAGCCGGTCGGCGGGGCACCGCCCGGGGGCGCGTCGAAGACGATGAGGAGGACGAGCACGAAGGCGACGCCGCCGACGGCCGCGAGCGTGCCGAACGAGAGGGTCCAGCCGGCCGCCGAGAGCAGCCACACGAACGGCACGGCGGAGAGCAGCTGCCCCACCTGGCCGCTGATCGCGGTGTACTGCGACATCTGCGCGAGGATCGGCCCGCGGAACCAGCCCGACTGCAGGCGGATGACCGAGATGAACGTCGCGGCGTCGCCGATGCCGACGAGCACGCGGCCGAGGATCGCGAGCGGCATGTCCTCGGCGATGGCGACGAGCAGCTGACCGCCGGCCATGACCGCCGCGCCCGAGGCGATGAGCACGCGCGGGCCCAGCCGGTCGAGCAGCACGCCGACCGGGATCTGCATGGCCGCGTAGACGCCCACCTGGACGGCGCCGAGCGTCGAGAGCTCCGTCGCGGCGACCTCGAAGCGCTCGGAGGCCGCGGGACCGGCGACGCCGAGCGACGAGCGGTGCAGCACCGCCGCGATGTACGCCAGTGCCGCCACGCCCCAGACCAGCCAGGAGCGCGCGCTGTTCATCCGAACGAGTCCGAGCCCGGCTTCCGCCGCTCCTGCAGGTAGCGCTCGAGCTCCTCGGCGATCTCGTCGGCGCTCGGCAGCGAGCCGTCCTCGTCGGTGAGCGGCGACTTCACCGACGACTGCGCCATGAACGCGTCGTAGCGCGCCTCGAGGGTCCGCACGACGCGCTGCAGCTCCTCATTCGTCTCCATCTGCTGCGCGACGAGCTGCTGGAACTCGCGGTCGGCCTGCCGCAGCTCCTCGGTGCGGAACGCGAGCGACGTCGCGCTCGTCACGCCCTCGAGCGCCGCGAGCGCCGGTCCCGCAGAGCCGGACTCGCCGACGTAGTGCGGCACGAGCACGGTGAAGGACGCGACGGGCGAGGTCGGGTGCAGGCGGTGCTCGATGCGGTGGATGACGGAGGCCGGCACCGAGGAGACCGGCCGCCAGGCCGAGTACTGCTCGATGAGCTCAGCACGGTTGCCGGAGACGGTCGAGACGAGCGGCCGCGTGTGCGGCACCGGCATGCCGATCGAGCTGATGATCGTCGTCGAGGCGACCTCGAGCTCCTCGTGCAGCTCGAGCAGCGCATCCGTGAACCGCTCCCACATCCAGTCGGGCTCGGGTCCGGTGAGCAGCAGGAAGGGCGCGCCCGCGTCGTCCTCGACCTGCAGCAGCGTGAGCGAGTGCGGCAGGTACTCCTCGACGTGGTCCTCGTTGAAGAGCATGCGCGGCCGGCGCGAGCGGTGGTCGATGAGCACGTCGGTGTCGAACGCGACGACCGGGCGGTGCGGCAGCGTGTCGAGGATCGCGGCAGCGGCGGCCTCCGCCGCGGCGCCCGCGTCGACGAAGCCGTGGATCGCGATCACGAGGTCGAGGCCGCGCGGGACCGTCTCGAGGTCCTCGAGGTGCAGGGTCAGCGCGCGCGGATCGAACACCCTCCCAGCCTAGTGACCGTCGAGCCGCAGGTATCCTCGTGACCCATGCCCATCCCCGCACTCTCGATCATCGCCCGCCCCGAGGACGCCACCGCCGACCTCATCGTGCACGGCGTGCACCCCGGGGAGGAGCCCACCGCCGAGGGCTTCGACCCCGAGCTCCTCCGCGGCATCGGCGCCACGGGCGAGCGCGAGCAGGTCGTGCGAGCGGTCGTCGACGGCCGCCGCGTCGCCTTCGTCGGGCTCGGCGACGACACCGGTTCGGTGCGCCTGCGGCAGATCGCCGGCGCCGCCGTGCGCGCGCTGCGCGACGTGCCGACGCTCGCGCTCGCGCTGCCGGTGCGGACGACCGACGACGTGCTCGCGGTGCTCGAGGGCGCGGCGCTCGGCGCCTACCGCTTCGACGGGCTCAAGCGCGAGCCCAAGCCCGGCGTCGTCGAGATCGCGGTCGTCGCCGGCGAGGCGGAGGTGACCGAGACCGTCGTCGCGATGGCGAAGGCCGCCTCGACCGCCGTCTGGCTCACGCGCGACCTCGCGAACACGCCGCCGAACCTGCTGAGCCCCGTGCACTTCGCCGACCGCGTCGCGGCCGAGGCGCAGCAGGCCGGCCTGAGCGTCGTCGTGCGCGACGAGGAGCGCCTCCGCCGCGAGGGCTTCGGCGGCATCGTCGGGGTCGGCCAGGGCTCGAGCCGCCCGCCGCGGCTCGTGACGGTCGAGCACGCGCCCGACAACGCGACGCGCCACGTCGTGCTCGTCGGCAAGGGCATCACGTTCGACTCGGGCGGCCTCTCGCTCAAGCCCGCCGGCTCGATGCAGCACATGAAGTACGACATGACGGGCGCCGCGACCGTCTACGCCGTGACGGCCGCCGCCGCCGCGCTGCAGCTGCCGATTCGCGTCACCGCGCACCTCGCGCTCGCCGAGAACATGGTCTCGTCGACGTCGACCCGGCCCGACGACGTCATCGTCATCCGCGGCGGCACGAGCGTCGAGGTCACGAACACCGACGCCGAGGGCCGGCTCGTGATGGCCGACGCGCTCGTGCTCGCCTCCGAGGCGCAGCCCGACGCGATCATCGACGTCGCGACCCTCACCGGCGCGCAGCAGGTCGCGCTCGGCGACCGCGTGAGCGGCGTGATGGGCAACGACGAGGCGTTCGTCGACGCCCTCGTGCGCGCCTCGCGCGAGGTGGGCGAGCTCGTCTGGCCCATGCCGATCCCCGAGGAGATGCGCTCGATGCTCGACTCGGAGGTCGCCGATCTCCAGAACGCCAAGGTCGGCAACCGCTCGGGCGGCATGCTCCTCGCGGCCGCCTTCCTCAACGAGTTCGTGGGCGAGCGCGACGGCTCCCCGATCCCGTGGGCGCACATCGACATCGCCGGTCCCTCGATGAACACCGGCAAGCCCTTCGGCCACACGCCCTCGGGCGCGACGGGCGTCGTCGTGCGTGGCGTGCTGCGCATGATCTCGAAGATGTCGCGCTCGGCGGAGTGACACCGGCTCACCGGTTGACACTGGCCGGTCAGGGCTGAGCGGCTAGGCTGGCTCGGGCAGGAACTGCCGTGCACCGCTGCGCCCACCGGCGCGGCACAAGAGACTCATGAGGAGCAAGTGCGTGTCCGATCAGAGCTTTGACATCGTCGTCCTGGGTGGAGGCAGTGCCGGCTACGCCGTCGCGCTGCGCGCCGTGCAGCTCGGCAAGACCGTCGCGATCGTCGAGAAGGACAAGCTCGGCGGCACGTGCCTCCACCGAGGCTGCGTGCCCACCAAGGCGATGCTGCACTCGGCCGAGGTGGCCGACGAGGTGCGCGACGCGGGTCACGCCGGCGTCGACGCCGAGCTCAAGGGCATCGACATCGAGCGGGTGACCGCGTTCCGCGAGGGCATCGTCTCGAAGAAGTACAAGGGCCTGCAGGGGCTCATCAAGGCGAAGGGCATCGAGGTCGTCGAGGGCGACGGCAAGCTCGCCTCCCCCACGACCGTGCAGGTCGGCGACCGCACCCTCACGGGCAAGAACATCGTGCTCGCGACCGGCTCGTACGCGAAGACGCTCCCGGGTCTCGAGATCACGGGCAACGTCATCACGAGCGAGCAGGCGCTCCGCCTCGACTGGATCCCGCAGCGCGTGGCGATCCTCGGCGGCGGCGTCATCGGCGTCGAGTTCGCGAGCGTCTGGCGCGCCTTCGGCGCCGAGGTCACGATCATCGAGGGCCTGCCCCACCTCGTCGCGAACGAGGAGGAGTCGGTCTCGAAGCAGTTCGAGCGCGCCTACAAGAAGCGCGGCATCCAGTTCCAGCTCGGTGCGCGCTTCTCGGGCGTCACGCAGGACGACTCGGGCGTGCACGTCTCGCTCGAGACCGGCGAGACGATCGACGCCGACCTGCTGCTCGTGGCCGTCGGCCGTGGCCCGAACACCGCCGATGTCGGCTACGAGGAGGTCGGCGTGCAGCTCGACCGCGGCTTCGTGACCGTCGACGACCGGCTGCAGACCTCGGTCCCCGGCGTCTACGCCGTCGGCGACATCGTCCCGGGCCTGCAGCTCGCGCACCGCGGCTACCAGCAGGGCATCTTCGTCGCCGAGGAGATCGCCGGGCTCGAGCCGCGCATGGTGCAGGACATCAACATCCCCAAGGTCACCTACTCCGACCCCGAGGTCGCGTCGATCGGCTACTCCGAGGCGAAGGCCAAGGAGCAGTTCGGCGAGGACAGGATCGAGTCGTACGAGTACTCGCTCGGCGGCAACGCGAAGAGCGAGATCGTCGGCACGACGGGCTCGGTCAAGGCGGTGCGCGTCAAGGACGGCCCCGTCGTCGGCGTCCACATGATCGGGCGCCGCGTGAGCGAGCTCATCGGCGAGGCCCAGCTCATCGTGAACTGGGAGGCCTACCCGGAGGACGTCTCGCAGCTCGTGCACGCCCACCCGACGCAGCACGAGGCGCTTGGCGAGACCATGCTGAAGCTCGCGGGCACCCCGCTCCACGCCATCTGATCGACAGCCACAGGAGATCCGAGAATGACTGACATCAAGCTCCCCGAGCTCGGCGAGAGCGTCACCGAGGGCACGATCACGCGCTGGCTGAAGTCCGTCGGCGACGAGATCGCCGTCGACGAGCCGCTCGTCGAGATCTCGACCGACAAGGTCGACACCGAGGTGCCGTCGCCGATCGCCGGCACGCTCACCGAGATCCTGGCCGACGAGGACGACACCGTCGAGGTCGGCGCAGTCATCGCGCGCGTCGGCGACGCGGGCGACGCACCCGCCGAGCAGGCGCCGGAGACCGACGCCGAGACGGCGACCGAGGGCACCGACGCCGAGCCCGAGCAGGAGGCCGACGATGAGTCGGCCGCCGAGGCGCAGGAGTCGCCTTCGAAGCAGGCCGACGAGCAGCAGGAGTCGGCGCCCGCGCCGCAGGCCGACGCGCAGCAGTCGAGCGGCGGCACCGACATCAAGCTCCCGGAGCTCGGCGAGAGCGTCACCGAGGGCACGATCATCCGCTGGCTCAAGGCGGTCGGCGACGAGATCG
>NZ_ASHR01000042.1 GCF_000400485.1 Agrococcus pavilionensis RW1 | reverse complement strand
CTCGGCGAGAGCGTCACCGAGGGCACGATCACGCGCTGGCTGAAGTCCGTCGGCGACGAGATCGCCGTCGACGAGCCGCTCGTCGAGATCTCGACCGACAAGGTCGACACCGAGGTGCCGTCGCCGATCGCCGGCACGCTCACCGAGATCCTGGCCGACGAGGACGACACCGTCGAGGTCGGCGCAGTCATCGCGCGCGTCGGCGACGCGGGCGACGCACCCGCCGAGCAGGCGCCGGAGACCGACGCCGAGACGGCGACCGAGGGCACCGACGCCGAGCCCGAGCAGGAGGCCGACGATGAGTCGGCCGCCGAGGCGCAGGAGTCGCCTTCGAAGCAGGCCGACGAGCAGCAGGAGTCGGCGCCCGCGCCGCAGGCCGACGCGCAGCAGTCGAGCGGCGGCACCGACATCAAGCTCCCGGAGCTCGGCGAGAGCGTCACCGAGGGCACGATCACGCGCTGGCTGAAGTCCGTCGGCGACGAGATCGCCGTCGACGAGCCGCTCGTCGAGATCTCGACCGACAAGGTCGACACCGAGGTGCCGTCGCCGATCGCCGGCACGCTCACCGAGATCCTGGCCGACGAGGACGACACCGTCGAGGTCGGCGCAGTCATCGCGCGCGTCGGCGACGCGGGCGACGCACCCGCCGAGCAGGCGCCGGAGACCGACGCCGAGACGGCGACCGAGGGCACCGACGCCGAGCCCGAGCAGGAGGCCGACGATGAGTCGGCCGCCGAGGCGCAGGAGTCGCCTTCGAAGCAGGCCGACGAGCAGCAGGAGTCGGCGCCCGCGCCGCAGGCCGACGCGCAGCAGTCGAGCGGCGGCACCGACATCAAGCTCCCGGAGCTCGGCGAGAGCGTCACCGAGGGCACGATCATCCGCTGGCTCAAGGCGGTCGGCGACGAGATCGAGGTCGACGAGCCGATCGTCGAGATCTCGACCGACAAGGTCGACACCGAGGTCCCCTCCCCCGTGGCCGGCACCATCTCGGAGCTGCTCGTGGCCGAGGACGACACGGTCGAGGTCGGCAGCGTCATCGCGCGCGTCGGCGGCTCGGCGAGCGCGCCGTCCGGCGGCGAGCCGACGACCGACGACGCCGCGACCGACGAGCCCGCGCCGTCGTCGAGCTCCGCCGAGGAGCAGGACGCGACGCCGGCCGAGCAGCCCGAGCCCGCGAAGCCCTCGACCGAGCAGCCCGAGCCCGCGAAGGCACCGGAGGCCGAGGACCAGCAGGCGGCACCCGCTGCCGAGGCGCCGAAGCAGGAGGCCGCGAAGGCCGAGGCGCCGAAGCAGGAGGCCCCGAAGGCCGAGGCGCCGAAGCAGCCGGCACCGCCCGCGCCGTCGAAGCCCGCGCAGTCGGATTCCGCGGCGCAGGCACCCGCCGCTCCGTCGGCATCGGCGTCGCCCGCGCAGCCCGCAGCGCAGTCCGCGTCGAGCGGCGTCTACGTGACACCGATCGTCCGCAAGCTCGCGAACGAGCGCGGCGTCGACCTCGGCTCGATCTCGGGCACGGGCGTCGGCGGCCGCATCCGCAAGGAGGACGTGCTCGCGGCAGCCGAGGCGAAGCCCGCCGAGGCCCCGCAGGCAGCGCCCGCGGCCGAGGCCGCACCGGCTCCCGTCGAGGTCTCGCCGCTGCGCGGCACGTCCGCGAAGATGTCGCGCCTGCGCAAGGTCGTCGCGAAGCGCGCCGTCGAGTCGATGCAGGAGCTCGCCCAGCTCACGACCGTCGTCGAGGTCGACGTGACGAAGGTCGCGCAGCTGCGCGAGGCGAAGAAGGCCTCGTTCCAGCAGGAGACGGGCAACAAGCTCACCTTCCTGCCGTTCTTCACGCAAGCGGCGGTGGAGGCGCTCAAGGCGCACCCGCTCATCAACGCGACGGACGACGGCGAGACGATCACCTATCCCGAGACCGAGAACCTCGCGATGGCGGTCGACACCGAGCGCGGCCTGCTCACGCCGGTCATCCGCGACGCGTCGTCGAAGAGCATCCGCGAGCTGACCGCCGAGATCGCCGATCTCGCGCAGCGCACGCGCGACAACCAGCTCAAGCCCGACGAGCTGGCCGGCGGCACCTTCACGCTGACGAACACCGGCTCGCGCGGCGCGCTCTTCGACACCCCCGTGGTGTTCCAGCCGCAGCGCGCGATCCTCGGCGTCGGCACGGTCGTGAAGCGCCCGGTCGTCGTCTCGGTCGACGGCCAGGACTCGATCGCGATCCGCTCGATGGTGTTCCTCGCCCTGTCGTACGACCACCGGATCATCGACGGCGCCGACGCCGCCCGCTACCTCGCGGCGGTCAAGCAGCGCCTCGAGTCGGGTGCGTTCGAGGTCTAGTCAGACCACGCGTCCCGAAGGGTCCAGCCTGCCTCGGTGCTCATGACGAGCACCGAGGCAGGCTCGTCTCCGGACACCACGCGCAGCAGCCATGCGTCGCCGAGCTGCTGCACGACCTCGAGCACCCCGTCGTCGGGCATCCGCCATGGCGCGAGAGCGGTGAGCAGCGGGCTGTCGGGCTCGTGCAGCCCGACGAGGCACGCCGCGTCGCCCGCATCGAGGCACGCCTCGCGCTCGGCGAGCAGCGCGGCCGCGCCCGCGAGCGGGTCGGCCGGCACGCCGCCCGGCGGCGGGTGCGCGGTCGGCACCGCCGTGGGCTGCGCGGCAGCCACGTCGCCGAGGGTCGGCGTCGGCGATGGCTCCGCCGCCGCGTCCGCGACCGGCGGACCGCTGCCGCCGAGCAGCACCGCCGCCACGACGAGCGCGACGACGCCCCCGCCGCTGACGGCCCAGTAGCGCGGGCGCACTGCGCGCGCCGAGTCGAGCAGCCGTGCGGCGACCGGCGCGCCCCGCGGGAGCCGCTCGAGCAGCAGCGCGACGCGAGCCCACACCGCCTCGAGCCCGCTCGCCCGCTCGCGCGGACGCATCCGCGACGGTGCCGGCTCGCCGCGCACGACGGGCGGGTCGAGCGCGAGCGGCAGCGCGGGCCACGCGGCGATGAGGGCTGCGCCCGCGGCAACGAGGTCGCGGCGCTCGACGGCCGCCTCGACCGACTGCGGCAGCGGCTGCCCGCTTGCGTCGGCGAGCAGCAGCGCGAGCTCGCGCCAGCCGCGCGCGTCGGCCGCGACGCCGTCGCTCGCCTCCCGCCACGCCTCGGTCGGGCGGTCGGTCTCGAGGTGCGCGCCCTCGCCCACGAGCATCGGCGCGCCGTCGTCGTCGATGCGCACGTCGTGCGCCGTCACGCCGCCCGCGACCGCCCCGATCGCGTGGAGCGCCCCGAGCGCTGCCGCGATCGGTGCGAGCGCCGTCACGGCCTCCCCCGACTCTGGCTCGCCGCGCTCGAGCAGCCAGTCGGCGAGGTCGCGCGGCACGAGCTGGCGCACCACGACGACGCCCACGTCGGTCGCGACGTCGACGACGGGCAGCAGGTGCTCGTGCTCGGCGAGCAGGAGCGCCTCGGCCTCGCGCGCGAGCGGCGCGTCAGCGCCTGCGAGGGCGCGGTGCACCTCGACGCCGTGCCCCGACGCATCCGCCACCCAGACCTCGCGCTCGGCCGTGCGCCGCACCGCCCGCACGAGCGGATAGCCGGCGATCGACGCAGCATCGGGATCCACGCCGCGACGATGCCACGGCGACGGCGCGCCGGGTGCGGATCCCGCACCTCGCTGTGGAGAGCGGAGGGTCCGCGCCCCGGTATCCTGGGGGGCATGGCGCGCGAGACCGAGAAGGAGCCCGGCCGGCTCAAGACGATGTGGTCCATCTTCCAGATGACCCGCAAGAACGACAAGGCGGCGCTGCCGCTGATGCTGCTGGCCTTCTTCGGGCCGATCATCGTCGTCGTCGTGCTCGCGATCGTGACGCAGCAGGACGTGCTGTGGTTCGTGCTCTGGGTGATCTCGGGCGTGCTCATCGGCCTGATGCTCATGATGATGACGCTCACGTGGCGCGCCGAGAAGATCGCGTTCTCGCAGATCGAGGGCCGCCCCGGCGCCGTCGGCGCCGTGCTGAAGAGCGGCCTGCGCGGCAACTGGTCGACGAGCGAGATGCCCGTCGCGGTCAACCCGCGCACGCAGGACGCCGTCTACCGCGCGGTCGGCAAGCCCGGCGTCGTGCTGATCGCCGAGGGGCCGCGCGAGCGCGTCGCGCGACTCGTGGGCGAGGAGCAGCGCAAGCTCAAGCGCATCGTGCCGAACGTGCCGGTCAACGTGATCGAGATCGGGCCCGACTCGGCGCTCGAGCTGCGCAAGATGACGAAGTCGATGCGCCGGCTGAAGAAGGTGCTGAGCCGTGCCGAGGTGATGGCGGTCGCGAACCGGCTCACCTCGCTCGGGCAGACGAACCTGCCCATCCCGAAGGGCATCGATCCCCGCCGAGTGCGACCCGGCCGGCCGCGCTGACGTAACACCGCCGAAACATCGGCGTCACGGTCGGGCAACGGCTCCCGCGTAGCGTCGAGGCAAGGCAACCGCTCAACCGAACCGCCAAGTCAGGAGCACCATGTTCAAGGACCCGTCCGAGGCCCTCGCCTTCATCAAGGACGAGGAGGTGAAGTTCCTCGACATCCGGTTCACCGACCTCCCCGGCGTGCAGCAGCACTTCAACATCCCCGCGTCGACGGTGGACGAGGAGTTCTTCTCGGTCGGCCAGCTCTTCGACGGCTCCTCGATCCGCGGGTTCGCGACGATCAACGAGTCCGACATGCAGCTCATCCCGGACGTGTCGACCGCCTACCTCGACCCGTTCCGCGAGCAGAAGACGCTCGTCATGATCTTCGACATCTACAACCCGCGCACGGGCGAGATCTACCACCGCGACCCGCGCCAGGTCGCGCACAAGGCCGAGCAGTACCTCGCCTCGACCGGCATCGCCGACACCGCGTTCTTCGCGCCCGAGGCTGAGTTCTACATCTTCGACGACGTGCGCTACTCCGTCACCCCCAACCAGTCGTTCCACTCGGTCGACTCGGAGGAGGGCGCCTGGAACACCGGGCGCGTCGAGGAGGGCGGCAACCTCGGCTACAAGACGGCCTTCAAGGGCGGCTACTTCCCCGTCTCCCCCGTCGACAAGCAGGCCGACCTGCGCGACGACATCTGCCTCAAGCTCGAGGCGATCGGCCTGCAGGTCGAGCGCAGCCACCACGAGGTCGGCACGGGCGGCCAGGCCGAGATCAACTACCGCTTCAACACGATGGTGAAGGCGGCCGACGAGATCCTCGCCTTCAAGTACATCGTCAAGAACACGGCGCTCGAGTGGGGCAAGACGGCGACGTTCATGCCGAAGCCGCTCTTCGGCGACAACGGCTCGGGCATGCACACGCACCAGTCGCTGTGGCTCGACGGCAAGCCGCTCTTCTTCGACGAGAACGGCTACGGCAACCTCTCCGACACGGCGCGCTGGTACATCGGCGGCCTGCTCGCGCACGCGCCGGCGGTGCTCGCCTTCACGAACCCGTCGATCAACTCCTACCGCCGCCTCGTCAAGGGCTTCGAGGCGCCGGTCAACCTCGTGTACTCGGCGGGCAACCGCTCGGCGGCCATCCGCATCCCGATCACGGGCTCGAACCCGAAGGCGAAGCGCATCGAGTTCCGCGCGCCCGACGCCGCGTCGAACCCGTACCTCGCCTTCGCCGCGCAGATGATGGCTGGCCTCGACGGCATCCGCAACCGCATCGAGCCGATGGACCCGATCGACAAGGACCTCTACGAGCTGCCGTCCGAGGAGGCCAAGGGCATCCCGCAGGTGCCGGGCACGCTCGAGGAGGCGCTCGTCGCGCTCGAGAACGACCACGAGTTCCTGCTCGAGGGCAACGTCTTCACGAAGGACCTCATCGACACGTGGATCTCGCTCAAGCGCGAGACCGAGATCCTGCCGATGGCCCTGCGCCCGCACCCGTACGAGTTCGAGCTCTACTACGGCGTCTGACGCACCCAGCTCGAGAGCCGGTCACCCGCGGGTGGCCGGCTCTCGGCGTTCACTGGCGGATGCGGTCCGTCGCGCTCACCCGGAGACGGCGTAGCCGCAGATCGGGCACGCCTCGAACTCGCGCTTGCCCCAGCGCGCGATCGGGATGAAGAAGAGCGTGAAGCGCTTCGACTCGCGGATGCGCCGCCACGCCGCCGTGTTGTTGCAGTTGACGCACGTGCGGGTGAGACCCGGGCCGAGCTCCTCCTGCTTGGGGCCGAAGCCGAAGATGAAGAACATCGCGCCAGCGTAGGGAGGAAGCCTGCGAGGCTGCCCCGGCCACGACGTCGGTCGAGTGGCGCTCGGCGCAGCCGGGCGCGCATCGTGATCGGAGCGAGCGGCGTCTCGATACGCGGCCAGCGGCCGCTACTCGACGAGCGGGTGCCCGTCAGGCGTCGTAGAAGAGGCGGTCGAAGACGCGGCGCGAGCGGCGGGTGACCGCGAGGTACTGCTCCTCGAGCGCGAGCGCCGAGCGCGCGGGCATGCCGATGAGGCGCGCGACGGCCTCGAGCTCGGTGCGCTCGTTCGGCAGCACATCGATCGTGCGCGCGCGAGCGAGCGCGAGCCCGTTGCGGAGGCGCGTCGCGAGGGCCCACGCCTCGCGGAGGATCTCGGCGTCGCGCTCGCTGATGAGGTCGGCGCGCGCGGCGGCGGCGAGCGCCTCGAGCGTCGAGGGCGTGCGCAGGCTCGGCTCGCGACCCGCGTGCTGCAGCTGCAGCAGCTGCACGAGCCACTCGACGTCGCTCAGCGCGCCGTCGCCGAGCTTGAGGTGGCGCCGCCGGTCGGCGCCCTTCGGCAGCCGCTCGGATTCCACGCGCGCCTTGATGCGCCGCACCTCGCGCGCGGCCGACGCCGGCAGCTCCGCCGGATACCGGCGCTCGTCGATGATGGCCATGAGCTCGTCCGCGAGCTCGGCGTCGCCCGCGAACGGCCGCGCCCGCAGGAGCGCTTGCGCCTCCCACGGCTCCGACCAGCGCTCGTAGTAGGCGCGGTAGCTCTCGAGGGTGCGCACGATCGGTCCCTGGCGCCCCTCGGGCCGGAGCGCCGCATCCAGCTCGAACGGCAGCGTCGGGTCGGCGAGCGTCTCCTGCACCTTGCGGATGACGGTGGTGGCGACCGCGATCGGGTCGCCCTCGCCGCGCGCGACGTGCATGACGTCGATGTCGCTGCCGAAGCCGATCTCCCGCCCGCCCGTGCGGCCGAGCGTGATGGTCGCGAGCCGGAGCCCCTCGGGCGTGTGGAGCTCGAGCGCCGCGTCGACGAGGGCCGCCGCGATCGCGGTGAGCGCGACGCCGACGGCTGACTCGTCGACGCGCTGCAGCGCGCTCGCCATCGCGACGCGCAGGTGCTCGCGGCGGCGGAGCGACCGCAGCGCGCTCCGCACGGCATCGGGGTCACCGCGGTGCCGGCCCAGCACGGCGGCCGCCTCCTCGCGCAGCGACTCCTCCGAGCGGGGCCGCAGCTGCTCGTCGCCGTCGAGCCACGACGCGGCCTCGGGGATGCGCTCCATGAGGGAGCCGATGAGGCGCGACGACGAGAGCAGCCGCGTGAGCCGCCGAGCGGCGACGGGCGAGTCGCGCAGCATGCGCAGGAACCACGGGCTCTCGCCGAGCGCCTCGCTCAGCCGCCGGAACGCGAGCAGCCCCATGTCGGGATCGACGCCCTCGGCGAACCAGCCGAGCAGCACCGGCAGCAGCAGCCGCTGGATCTGCGCGCGGCGCGTCACGCCGCCCGTGAGCTCGGCGATGTGGCCGAGCGCGCCGCGCGCGTCGGCGTAGCCGGACGCCTCGAGCCGCTTCGCCGCGTGCTCGGGCGTGAGCCGCACGTCGTCGTGGCCGAGCGAGGCGACGGCGCCGAGCAGCGGGCGGTAGAAGAGCCGCTCGTGCAGCGACCGCACCGCGCGCCGCACCGCTTGCCAGCGCTCGGTGAGGGTCGCGGCATCCGGCAGCCCTGCCGAGCGCGCGAGCCGCCGCAGCTCGTCGGGATCGACCGGCATGAGGTGGGTGCGGCGCATGCGCCAGAACTGGATGCGGTGCTCGAGCACGCGCAGGAACCGATAGTGGTCGCTGAACTCGTCCCGGTCAGCGCGGCCGATGATGCCGAGCTCGGCGAGCGCGTCGAGCGCTTCGAGCGTGCCGCGCTGCCGCACCGACTCGTCGTCGGCGCCGTGCACGAGCTGCAGCAGCTGCACCGTGAACTCGATGTCGCGCAGGCCCCCCGGCCCGAGCTTCAGCTGCCGCGCCACCTCGTCGGCCGGGATGTGCTCGCTCACCCGCTCGCGCATCCGCTGCACCGACTCGACGAAGCCCTCGCGGCTCGACGACTCCCACACCTTCGAGCGCACAGCGGCCTCATAGGCCGCGCCGAGCTCGGCGTCGCCCGCGACGGCGCGCGCCTTGAGCAGCGCCTGGAACTCCCACGACTTCGCCCAGCGCTCGTAGTAGGCGACGTGCGAGGCGAGCGTTCGCGTGAGCGCGCCGTCCTTGCCCTCGGGCCGCAGGTTCGCGTCGACCTCCCACAGCGGCGGTGCCTTCTGGAACTGCGCGCACGCCGCGGTCGTCTCGCGCGCGAGCAGCGTCGCGATCTGGGTCGCCCGCGGGTCGTCGACGCCGTCGGCCTCGTGCACCCAGATGACGTCGACGTCGCTCAGGTAGTTGAGCTCGCGCGCGCCCGTCTTCCCCATCGCGATGACCGCGAGCCGCACGCGGTCGGCGTCCTCGCCGTAGCGCTCGCGCGCGGCGGCGCGGGCGATCGCGAGGCCTGCCTCGAGCGCGGCGGCGGCGAGGTCGGCGAGCGCGGCCGAGACGACGTCGACCGAGGCGCTCGGGTCGTCGAGGCCGAGGTCCCACGCGACGAGCTCGGTGAGGTGGCGGCGGTAGCGGCCGCGCATCGCCGCGATCGCCTCGTCCCTCGGCTTCCGCGCGACCGGACCGACCCCGTCGGTCGCGGCGGATGCGTCGACCGACTCGAGCAGGCTGTCGACGTAGCGCTCGGCGGGCGCGGGCGGCAGCGGCCGGGCGGCGACGTCGAGGTCCTCGGCGTGCCGCTCGAGGTGCTCGGCGATGCCCATCGAGCCGCCGAGCACCCGCAGGAGCGACTCGCGCGAGCCCGCGTCGGCGAGCGCCTCGTCGAGCGAGACGCCGGCGCGCTCGAGCCGCACGGCCGACTCGAGGGCCGTGTCGGGGTCGGCGGCGCGCGCCGCGGCCTCGACGAGGGCCGTCCTGCCCGTGCCCCGCCACGCATCCGGGAGCTCCTCGAGGCACGCCGCGGCGCGGCTCGGCTCGCGGAACCCGAGCTGCGCCAGTCGAGCGCGCGGCGACGGGATGCGCATGGGCTAGAGCGAGAGCAGGTTCGACTCGAGCTCGACGCGCGTCACCTGGGCGCGGTAGCGCTGCCAGTCCTCGCGCTTGTTGCGCAGGAAGTACTCGAAGACCTGCTCGCCGAGCGTCTCGGCGACGAGCTCCGACTCCTCCATGTGCTGCAGCGCCCGGTCGAGGCTCGCCGGCAGCGGCGTGAAGCCGAGCGCGCGGCGCTCGCGGTCGGAGAGCGCCCAGACGTCGTCGGTCGCCTCCTCGGGCAGCTCGTAGCCCTCCTCGATGCCCTTGAGCCCCGCCGCGAGCAGCACCGAGAAGGCGAGGTAGGGGTTGGCGGCCGAGTCGAGCCCGCGGTACTCGACGCGCGCCGACTGCGCCTTGTTGGGCTTCGAGAGCGGCACGCGCACGAGCGCGGAGCGGTTGTTGTGGCCCCACGAGACGTAGCTCGGCGCCTCGTCGCCCGACCACATGCGCTTGTAGGAGTTGACGAACTGGTTCGTCACCGCGGTGAACTCGGGCGCGTGGTGCAGGAGGCCCGCGACGAACTGCCGGCCGACCTTCGAGAGCTGGTACTGCCCCGCGGGGTCGTGGAACGCGTTCCGCTCCCCCTCGAACAGCGACATGTGGGTGTGCATGCCGCTGCCGGGCTGCCCCTCGAAGGGCTTCGGCATGAAGGTCGCGTAGACGCCCTCCTGGATCGCGACCTCCTTCACGACCGTGCGGAAGGTCATGATGTTGTCGGCGGTCGAGAGCGCGTCGGCGTAGCGCAGGTCGATCTCGTTCTGGCCCGGTCCCGCCTCGTGGTGGCTGAACTCGACCGAGATGCCGATGTCCTCGAGCATGCGCACGCTCGCGCGGCGGAAGTCGTGCGCGGTGCCGCCGGGCACGTTGTCGAAGTAGCCGGCGCGGTCGACGGGCTCGGGGTGGTGCACGTCGGCGGACTTCAGCAGGTAGAACTCGCACTCCGGATGCGTGTAGAAGCTGAACCCGAGGTCGGCGGCCTTCGCGAGCGTGCGCTTGAGCACGTGCCGCGGGTCGGCGGCCGCGGGCTGCCCGTCGGGCGTCGCGATGTCGCAGAACATGCGCGCGGTCGGGTCGATCTCGCCTCGCCACGGCAGCACCTGGAACGTCGACGGGTCGGCCTTCGCGATCACGTCGGCCTCCGAGGAGCGCGAGAGCCCCTCGATCGACGAGCCGTCGATGCCGAGCCCCTCGGTGAAGGCGCCCTCGACCTCGGCGGGCGCGATCGCCACCGACTTCAGCGTGCCCAGCACATCCGTGAACCACAGCCGCACGAACTTGACGCCGCGCTCCTCGATCGTCCGGAGCACGAAGTCCCGCTGCTTGTCCATCCGAGTCCCTCCTGAAGGCCTGCCCTCAGGCTAGTGGGCGCGCGGCTGTCGATAGGCTCGGCCGCATGGCATTCAGCGAGAGCGC
Organism: Agrococcus pavilionensis RW1; assembly: GCF_000400485.1. GTDB lineage: Bacteria > Actinomycetota > Actinomycetes > Actinomycetales > Microbacteriaceae > Agrococcus > Agrococcus pavilionensis. Next base: position 22,145 of record NZ_ASHR01000042.1, on the reverse strand, counting down.
GCAGGAGCCCGCAGCGCCCTACGGCGGCGCGGCCTCGAGCCCCAAGCGCGTCAGGATCCGGCACTTCCAGCAGGCGAAGCGCGACGGGGTGAAGATCGTCGGGCTCACGAGCTACGACTACCTCTCCGCCGGCATCTTCGACCGCGCCGGCATCGACTTCCTGCTCGTGGGCGACTCGGCCGGCAACACCGTCTTCGGCTACGACACGACGCTCCCGGTGACGGTCGACGAGCTCATCCCCCTCACGCGCGCGGTCGCGCGCGGTGCGAGGCGGGCGCTCGTCGTCGCCGACCTGCCCTTCGGCTCCTACGAGACGAACCCGCGCGAGGCGGTGCACACCGCGATCCGCTTCATGAAGGAGACGGGCGCGCACGCGGTCAAGCTCGAGGGCGGCGAGCGCTCGGCCGAGCAGATCCGCCACATCGTCGAGGCCGGCATCCCCGTCATGGCGCACGTCGGCTTCACCCCGCAGGCCGAGCACGGCCTCGGCGGCCACGTCATCCAGGGCCGCGGCGAGGAGGGCGCCGAGAAGCTGCTGCGCGACGCGAAGGCCGTCGAGGCGGCCGGCGCGTTCGCGGTCGTGCTCGAGATGGTGCCGTCGGAGTCGGCGCGCGCCGTGACCGAGGCGCTCACGATCCCGACGATCTCGGTCGGCGCCGGCCCGCACTGCGACGGGCAGCTGCTCGTCTGGACCGATTGGGCGGGCTTCACGACCGGGCGCATCCCGCGCTTCGTCAAGCAGTACGCGCAGATCGGCAAGGACCTCGAGGATGCCGCGAACGCATTCCGCGAGGACGTCTCCTCGGGCGCCTACCCGGCGCCCGAGCACGAGTACGAGTAGCCGGGGGCGGCACCGTGCGCATCGCCCTGCTCCTCCGCGGCGTGAACGTCGGCGGCGTGACCGTGCGCTCGGCCGATCTCAAGGCACTGCTCGAGGGCGCGGGGCTCGACGAGGTCGTGACGGTGCTCGCGAGCGGCAACGCCGTGGTGACGGCGACGGATGCGTCGGCCGCGGCCCGGGCGGCGGAGGTCGCGCTCGAGGCGCGGTACGGCAGGCGCATCCGGGTGCTCGGCATCGCGATCGACGACCTCGAGCGCGTGATCGCCGACTACCCGCACGGCGAGGACGACGAGCACACGCCCTACGTCGTCTTCGAGCTCGAGCCGGGCATCGCCGCGGAGCTCGCCGCGCTCGAGCCGGGCGAGGGCGAGGCGGTCGCCGCGGGCGACGGCGTCGTCCACTGGTCGAACCCGAAGGGCACGACGCTCTCGAGCGCGTTCGGCAAGGCGCTCGAGCGGCGGGCGAGGGACCGCGTCACGACCCGCAACCTCCGCACGCTGCGCCGCGTCGTCGAGGTCGCCTGAGAGCTGGACGCCGGCACGCTGCGGGGACGGATCCTCCGCGCGTGCGAGGAGCGCGGATGCACCCGCGATCGGGATCGGTCGTTCGACGGCTCAGCCTCGCACGACGTGCACCGCCATCCCTTCCGTCGCGTCATCACCGGGAGGCTCGAAGATGGCCGAGAAGCGGCGCAGCTCCTCGACGTCGATGCCGTGCGATTCCGGATCGCCCGCCGCAGCGCGCGAGCGCAGCCGCTCGAGCGCGATGGTGAGGTCGGCGTCCACGTGGTGCAGCACGGGTTCGTGGCCGGCGTCGAGCGCTGCATCGCGCCACTGCCGCCTGCGCTCGGCGCTCCAGCAGTTCCAGTCGAGCACGACGTCCACGTGCCGCTGCAGGTGCTCGAGCGCGAGATCCCACAGCAGCAGCCGACAGCGCTCGGCGAGCACTCCGTAACGGGCGTCGTCGAAGCGCAGCTCGGGATGCATGCGCCTCATCACTGCGTCGAGGCTGAGGCGAACCGCCCCGGACTCCTCGACGATCCGGCGCGCGAGGGTCGACTTGCCCGCCCCGTTGAGGCCGGCGAGCAGATGGACTCGCGCCACGCGGTCGCTACCGCTGGTCGGCGGGCTTCGAACCCCAGTCGTCCTCGGCGGCCTCCTCGGCCGCCCACTTCCGCGAGCGCTCCTTGATGATCTCGGGCGCGCGCGCCGCCTCCTCGCGCGTGGCGAAGGGGCCCGCGCGGTCGTAGCCCGGCGAGACCATGCCCTCCTCGACGACGCCGGTCTCCAGGTTGTACCAGTACTCGGTCATGCGCGCCTCCTCGGGAGCTGCCGCGGGTCGGTCCGCCTCGGCCGTCTGCCTAGGATGGAGCCTATGCCGAAGGACGTGAGAGGTCACCTGATCCCCGGTCGCATCTCTCCCCCGAGGCCCGTGGACGCATCCATCGCCCGCCCGGAGTACGTCGGCAAGTCGCGCCCGGCGAAGCACGTCGGCGGCGACGTCTACGACGAGGCGACGATCGACCGCATCCGCGCGGCCGGCACGATCGCCGCCGACGCGATCGCCGCCGTCGGCGCGGCGGTGCGCCCCGGCGTCACGACCGACGAGCTCGACCGCATCGGCCACGACTTCGTCACGAGCCACGACGCCTACCCCTCGACGCTCGGCTATCGCGGCTTCGCGAAGTCGGTCTGCTCGAGCGTCAACGAGGTCGTCTGCCACGGCATCCCCGACGACACGGTGCTCGAGGCCGGCGACATCGTCAACATCGACATCACGGCGTTCAAGGACGGCGTGCACGGCGACTCGAACCGCACCTTCATCGTCGGGCAGGCGAGCGACGAGGTGACGCAGCTCGTCGAGCGCACCGAGGAGGCGCTGCGCCGCGCGATCAGGGTCGCGCTGCCGGGCCGCCGCGTCAACGTCATCGGCCGCACGATCGAGCAGTACGCGAAGCGCTTCGGCTACGGCGTCGTGCGCGACTTCACCGGCCACGGCGTCGGCACGTCGTTCCACTCGGGGCTCATCATCCCCCACTACGACACCGAGCAGTACGACACCGAGATGGTGCCCGGCATGGTCTTCACGATCGAGCCGATGCTCACCCTCGGCACGCACGAGTGGGACGGCTGGGACGACGGCTGGACGATCGTCACGCGCGATCGCTCCATCACCGCCCAGTTCGAGCACACGATCGTCGTGCGCGAGGGCGGTGCCGAGATCCTGACCCTGCCGTCGGCCTGACCCGATCCATGGCAGGATCGGCAAGCGTGACCAGCTCCAGTGATCAGGCAGTCGGCGTCGACATCGGCGGCACGGGTGTGAAGGCGGCGCTCGTCGACGTGCGCACCGGCGAGCTGCTGAGCGATCGCGTGAAGGTGCCGACCCCCGCGGGCGGCGAGCCCGACGCGATCCGGGACGCGGTCGTGGGCCTCGTCGGGATGCTCGAGATCGACGACGAGACCCCCATCGGCGTCACCTTCCCGGCGATCGTGCGGCACGGCCGCACGATGAGCGCCGCGAACGTCTCGAAGTCGTGGATCGGGCTCGAGGCCGAGCGGCTGTTCGAGCGCGCGCTCGGACGCGACATCCACTTCGTCAACGACGCGGATGCGGCGGGCTTCGCCGAGGATCACTACGGAGCGGCGAAGGATGCGTCGGGGCTCGTCATCCTGACGACGCTCGGCACGGGCATCGGCGGCGCCCTCATCTACAACGGCACCCTCATCCCGAACGCCGAGCTCGGCCACCTCGAGCTCGACGGCGTCGGCGCCGAGACGCGCGCGTCGAACAAGGCGCGTGAGCGCGAGGAGCTGAGCTGGGAGGACTGGGCGGCACGGCTGCAGCGCTACTACAGCCACCTCGAGTTCCTCTTCTCCCCCGACCTCTTCGTCGTCGGCGGCGGGGTGTCGAAGTCGTCGGAGAAGTTCCTGCCGCTGCTGCAGCTGACCACGCCGATCGTGCCCGCGAAGCTGCGCAACAACGCCGGCATCATCGGCGCGGCAGCCCTCGCGCGCGGCGTGTGAGCACGCGGCGCGAGCGCAACGGCCGCGAGCCGCGCGGCCGGCACCGCGGGCACGCGGACGAGCGCCGGCGTGCGCAGCCCCGCACCGAGTGGCGGATGTTCCGCCGCGCCGCCTGGGGACCGGCCACGGTCGAGCTCGACGGCGCGCGCGTGCGCGCGACCGTGCGCGACGCGGTCATCGAGCTCGACCGCACCGACCGCCGCAGCCTCGACGAGCAGCGGGCGCAGCCGTGGCGGCGCCCCGAGGCAGACGGCGTGCCGGTGCTGCTCCACGGCGAGCGGGTCGGCACCCTCGTCGAGGACGACGCCGGCGGCGGCATCGTGCGGCGTGCGTCGATGCGCGTCACGGGCGACGCCGCGCTCATCGGTGCTGGGCTCGAGCTGACCTACCGGGTGCTGCCGTTCGCACTCGCGCTGCGCTCGCACGGTCGCGCGCTCGTCGCCACGCGCGCGTGGGCCGCGCCCCTCGACGCGCTCGTGAGCGAGTACTCGATCGTGCGCGAGCACGACGTCGTGCCGCCGCGCGTCAGGAGCGGCGCGAGCGACGAGCACATCGCGCTGTGGCTCGCGGTGCGCTGGAGCCTCGCGAGCTGAGCCGGATACCCGGCGGGACTGCTCCGCCTCGCGCCGGCCGCTAGGCAGCCGCGACGACAGTTCTGCGTTTGTCTTGTTTCATCTGTGTTCGTGTTGTAGCGTCTCCTGCATGGAAGCATCGATGCTCGTCCCCGAGCGCCGCGACAGGATCGCTGCGCGACTCGACATCGACGGGCGGGTGCTCGTCACCGAGCTCGCCCGCGACCTCGGCATCACGACCGAGACGGTGCGCCGCGACCTCGATGCGCTCGAGCAGGCCGGCATCGCGCGACGCGTGCACGGCGGAGCGGTGAGCGCCGCGAGGTCGAGCCTCGTCGAGACCGCCGTGGGCGCGCGCCAGTCCGCGCACGCCGACGCGAAGCGCCGGATCGCTCGGCTCGCGAGCGAGCGACTCATCGCCCTCGCGCCCACGAGCGTGCTGCTCGACGCGGGCACGACGACCGCCGCGCTCGCCGCCGAGCTCGTCGCGACCTGGCCGCGCGCCGCCGGCCCGCGGCTCGTCGTCGCCACGCACTCCCCCGCGATCGCGCAGACCCTCGCGGCGCATCCCTCGATCGAGGTGCACGCGATCGGCGGCCGCATCCGCGCCGTCACGGGCGCCGCGGTCGGCGCACAGACGGTGCTCTCGATCAGCGCGCTGCGCCCGGACCTCGTCGTGCTCGGGACGAATGCGCTCGACCACGACGGCGCCTCGACGCCCGATCCCGACGAGGCCGCGGTGAAGTCGGCGATCGTCGCGGCCGGGCGGCGCGTCGCGCTGCTCGCAGACTCGAGCAAGCTCGGCGAGGCGTCGCTCGTGCGCTTCGCGCCGCTCGATGCGATCGACGTGCTGCTCACCGACACCGAACCCGCGCGCGAGCTCGCCGCGGCCCTCGACGCCGCCAGCACCGAAGTGCACGTCGCATGATCGTCACACTCACCCTCAATCCTTCGATCGATCGCACGATCGAGCTGCCCGGCCCGCTCGTGCGCGGCGCGGTGCAGCGCCTCGGCGGCCCGCCGACGGATGTCGCGGCCGGCAAGGGCGTCAACGTCACGCGGGCGCTCGGCGCGGCGGGCATCGCGTCGCGCGCGGTCGTGATGGCCGACCCGCACGACCGCTTCTCGACGCTGCTCGCCGCCGACGGCATCACCGCGGTGTGCGTCCCGGTCGCCGCGCCAGTGCGCACGAACCTCGCGATCACCGAGCCCGACGGCACGACGACGAAGCTCAACGAGCCGGGCCCCGAGCTCGATGCCGCGGCCGAGCGACGCATGCTCGCCGCCCTCGGCGACGCTGCTGCCGGTGCCGACTGGCTCGTCATCTCGGGCTCGCTGCCGGCCGGCACTCGCACGTCGATCGTGGTCGACGCGATCGACGCGGCTCGCCGCGCCGCGCCGCGCATCCGCGTGGCCGTCGACACCTCCGGCCCCGCGCTCGCATCAGCGGTGACGCACGGCGTCGACCTCGTCAAGCCCAACGAGGAGGAGCTCGAGGAGCTCCTCGGGCTCGCGCGCGGCGCGATCGCCGGCCTCGACGCCGCCGCGACCGCCGCCCGTGCGCTCGTGGGCCGCGGCGTCGGCGCGGTGCTGCTCACCCTCGGCGGCGCCGGCGCGATCCTCGCCGACGCGGCGCGCACCTTCCACGCGACGCCCCCGCCGACGCTCGTCCGCTCGACGGTCGGCGCCGGCGATGCGAGCCTGGCCGGCTGGCTCATCGCCGAGCGCCGCGGCGACGACGCCCCCGGTCGGCTCGCTCAAGCCGTGGCGCACGGCTCGGCCGCCGCGGCGCTGCCCGGCACCGGCACCCCCACGACCGCGGACGCCGACGCGTCCCGCGTCGACGTCACCCGCCTCGACGCGGGCGCCGTCCCCCTCTCCACCGCGGCTCAGTCCGCCGAGACCCAGGAGCACTGATGCCCCAGATCATCACGCCAGAGCTCGTCGTCCTCGACGCAGCGCTCGGCACCGACAAGGAAGCGGTCATCCGCGCGCTCGCCGCGCGCGCGGCCGGCACCTCGCGCGTCTCCGACGGTGACGGCCTCGTCGAGGCCGTCCTCGCCCGCGAGGCGCTCACCCCCACCGGCATGGGTGCGGGCATCGCGATCCCGCACTGCAAGTCGGCGGCGGTGCGCGAGCCGAGCCTCGGCTTCGCGCGGCTCGAGCCCGCGGTCGACTTCGGAGCGCCTGACGGCCCCGCCGACCTGGTCTTCATGATCATGGCGCCCGACGACGCAGCCGAGACGCACCTCGCCGTGCTGTCGCGGCTCGCCGGCTCCCTCATCGACGAGCAGTTCACGAGCGCGCTGCGCGCCGCCGAGACGCCCGAGGAGGTCGTCGCGCTCGTCGACGGTGCCGTCGCGGAGCGTGACGAGGCGGCGCTCGCGCCGGTCCCGGAGGGCGATCGCAGCATCGTCGCCGTGACCGCGTGCCCGACCGGCATCGCGCACACCTACATGGCGGCGGATGCGCTGCAGGCGGCGGGTGAGCGCGCCGGCGTGCGCGTCGTCGTCGAGACCCAGGGGTCGAGCGGCACGAAGCGCCTCGACCCGGCCGTCATCGCCGCGGCCGATGCCGCGATCTTCGCCGTCGACGTCGACGTGCGCGAGCGCTCGCGGTTCGCGGGCAAGCCATTCGTGCAAGTGCCGGTCAAGCGCGGCATCGACGCCGCGGACGCCCTCATCGTCGACGCGCTGCGCGTCGCCGACGATCCGAGCGGCGCGCGCGTCGCCGGCGGCTCGGGCGGCGACGAGCCGGCCGCCGCGACGGCCGCGAGCGGCAGCGCGCTCGGCGGCACCGTCAAGCGTGCGCTCCTCACCGGCGTGAGCTACATGATCCCGTTCGTCGCCGGCGGCGGGCTCCTCATCGCGCTCGGGTTCCTCTTCGGCGGCTACCGCATCACCGAGGTCGCGGGCGACGTCATCGTGCAGAACGCGCTCTGGAACCTGCCCGACGGCGGGCTCGGCCAGTACCTCGGCGCGGTGCTGTTCTCGATCGGCGCGGCCTCGATGAGCTTCCTCGTGCCGGCGCTCGCCGGCTACATCGCGTACGCGATCGCCGACCGCCCGGGCATCGCCCCGGGCTTCGTCGCGGGCGCCGTCGCGCTGCTCATGAGCGCCGGCTTCATCGGCGGCCTCGTCGGCGGCCTGCTCGCGGGGCTCGCGGCGTGGTGGATCGGCTCGTGGCGGGTGCCGCAGTGGATGCGCGGGCTCATGCCCGTCGTCATCATCCCGCTGCTCGCGTCGCTGTTCGCGTCGGGCCTCATGGTGATGCTGCTCGGCGGGCCGATCGCGGCGCTCATGGCGAACCTCACCGGCTGGCTCGAGTCGCTCTCGGGCGCCGCCGCCATCGCTCTCGGCCTGCTGCTCGGCACGATGATGGCCGTCGACCTCGGCGGGCCCATCAACAAGGTCGCCTACGGCTTCGCGGTGGCCGGCTTGAGCCAGGGCAGCCCCGAGAACCCCGCGCCCTGGATGATCATGGCCGCCGTCATGGCGGCGGGCATGGTGCCGCCGCTCGGCATGGCGCTCGCGACGGTGCTCGACCGGCGGCTGTTCACCGTCCCTGAGCGCGAGAACGGCAAGGCGGCCTGGCTGCTCGGCGCCTCGTTCATCTCGGAGGGCGCGATCCCCTTCGCGGCCGCGGACCCGCTGCGGGTCATCCCCGCCGCGATCCTCGGCGCGGCGTCGACCGGCGCGATCTCGATGGCCGCGGGCGTCACGAGCCAGGCGCCGCATGGCGGCATCTTCGTGTTCTTCGCGATCGGCAACATCGCGATGTTCGTGCTCGCGATCGCCGTCGGCACCGTCGTGACCGGCCTCGCCGTCATCGTGCTCAAGCGCTGGGCGCGACGCTCGCCCCAGCTGCAGGCGCAGCCCGAGGCGGTGCCGGCCGCCGTGTGAGCCGCTCGACTCGACGGGGCGCGGTGAGGACTCCCGCGCCCCGTCGACTGCTCGAGGTGAACCGGCCGGCCGATACGCCGGGTTCTGTCGTGGACGGTCATCTCTCTCGGGGATGCATTGCTGCAGCCCTCCAGCGACCTACCCGCGGACGGGACGAGCAGCCCCATGATCCGCTGTCTGGTCTTGCTCCGGGCGAGGTTTGCCTAGCCGCCGCGCTCGCACGCGACGCTGGTGGGCTCTTGCCCCACCGTTTCACTCCTGGCCGATCGGTCGCCCGATCGGTGGACCTGCTCTCTGTTGCACTTTCTCGCGGGTTGCCCCGGGTGGACGTTATCCACCGCCCTGCTCTGCGGAGCCCGGACGTTCCTCGGCACCGCCCCCGAAGGGGTGGCGACGCGACCGCCTAGCCGACCGGTTCACGACCTCAGGGTACCGCCCGAGCCGGCCGGAGGCATCCGCTCGTCACCGCTCGAGCGCCTTGCGGTAGTAGGCGGTCGCGTGCAGCGGGCGCCCGCCGAAGCGCGTGAACTGCCGCACCGAGCCGGGGTTCATGCGCCCGACGAGCGTCGAGCGGAGCGTGGTGCAGCCGAGCTCCGCGAGGTTGGCGTGCAGCCGCCGCGTCAGGAGCGTGACGATGCCCTTGCCCTGCGCGTGCGGCCTCGCGCCCTGCATGATGAGCACCGCCTCGCGGCGCAGCGCGCCGCGCCGGGCGATGAGCTCCCAGCGCTCGCGCAAGCCGAGGCGGCCGCCCGAGCGCTGCAGCACGCGCGAGGGGTCGAGCACCGCGAGCACGAACGCGACCGGCTCCTCCTGCTCGTCGCGCGCGATGAGGAACAACCCCTCCTCGTGCAGCCACCAGAGCCCGTCGGTCTGCGCGCGCAGCTCCGCGCGCGTATAGGGCGTGAAGGTCGGCAGCAGCGCGAACGAGTCGTTCAGCAGCGGCAGCAGCGTGCGCAGGCCGCGGCCGAGGCCGAAGCGCGTGACCTCGTCGATGCGGATGCCGGCGCGGTCGAGCTCGGCCTCGGTCGGCCCGTCGTCGTCGACGACCTCGACGATCCAGGTGTCGGCCTCGTACCAGCGCTCGAAGCCGCGCGCCTCGAGCGCATCCGGGAGCCACGACGGGTTCCACGCCGAGTCGAGGAAGCCGCGCTCCTCGAAGCCGCCCGTGATGACGCCGCCCGACTGGTTCGGCAGCAGCTGCGCGGGCCCGAAGAGCTCCGTCGCGCCCGTGCTCGCCGCGCGCACCGCGAACTCGTCGACGAGGGCGTCGACGACGGATGCGTCGGGGGCGACGAGCGCGCCGAACACGAGCGCGCGGGTGCCGAGCCGGGCGTCGAGCCGGTCGTCGCGGTGCACGACCGCGCGGCCGACCGGTTCGTCGCCCCGGCGCGCCACGAGCAGCGTGATGGGGTGCGGATGCGGGTGCCAGCCCCTGAACCAGCTGCGCACCGTGCGCTCGGGCAGCGGCACCGCGAGCCCGCCGTGCGTGTCGTGGCCGAGGCGCAGGAAGGCATCCAGGCCCGCCTCGTCGGCGACCTGCTCGACGCGGAGGCCGCTGCCCATGCCCCGCATCGTACGGGGGTCGGAGCGCGGCCCGCGCTAGATGCCGCTCTCCTCCGTGCGCACGAGGATGGCGGAGGAGTTGGGGTCGAGCAGCACGTCGTCGTCGGCGGCCGACTGGATCGTGTAGAGCTCGGCTGCGGTGAGCTCGACGCCCGAGGCGACCGACGTGCGGCGCTGCAGGAGCGTCGCGCCGATGCCGTAGCGAGCTCGCTGGCGCTCGTAGAGCGCGAGGAGCTCGGGCGAGATGACGGCGGTGCGCTGCTCGCGCTCCGCTCGGGCCTCCTCGAGCTCGCGCTCGATGCCGGCGGCTTCAGCCGCGCGCTCGGCGTCGAGGCTGTCGCGCTCGGCGCGCGCCTCGCCGGCCGCCGCGCGAGCCTGCTCGAGCGCGGTCGCGGCGTCCTCCTGCGCCTGCATGGCCTCGAGCTCGAGGTCCTCGAGGTCGCTGCGCCGGCGCTCGAGCGTCACGATCTCGTGCTCGGTCGCGGTCGCGACCTTCGCGTCGGTGATCGAGGGCAGCCGCTCGCGGTTGCGCTGGAGCCGCGCCTCGACGACCTTGACGTCGCTCTCGGTGCGGGCGACCTCAGCGGTCGCGTCGTCGTGCGCGCCGAGCCGGTCGAGCACCTCGCGGTCGAGCTCGGCGAGCCGCGCGTCGAGCTCGGCGATGCGCTTGGCCTGCGGCAGCGCCTTCGCCTTCGCGGTCAGCCGCACGATGCGAGTGTCGACGTCCTGCAGCTCGAGCAGCCGACGCTGCTCGTGGTTCGAGGCCTTCAGTGCCATGCGTGCTCCTCCTGGGGGACGGCGAAGTCCCATGGGTCGGTCCTGATCTCGCTCACCTCGACGGCGACGCCCGGGAGCGCCCCGCGCAGCTGCTCGGCGGCGGGCCGCAGCCACAGCGACTCGCTCGCCCAGTGGGAGACGTCGATGAGCGCGGGGCCCTCGCCAGCGATGTGCCGCTCTCGGGCATCGGAGGCCGGGTGGTGGCGCAGGTCGCTCGTGATGTAGACGTCGGCGCCGAGCACCGCGGACTCGCGCAGCAGCGAGTCGCCCGCGCCGCCGCAGATCGCGACGCGGCGCACCGAGCGCTCGGGATCACCTGCGACGCGCACGCCGCCCGCGACGGCGGGCAGCAGCTGCGCGAGGGTGCGAGCGAGGCCCGAGAGCGAGACCGGCTCGGGCAGGTTGCCCACGCGGCCGAGCCCCTTGGCGTCGTCGACGCGGTTGACGACGATCGGCTCGGCGTCTGCGAGGCCCAGCATCGAGGCGAGCTCGCCGCTCGTGCCGCGATCGACGGCATCGGCGTTCGTGTGGGCGGCGAGCAGCGCGACGCGCTCGCGCACGAGCCGCGTGATGACGCGGCCGGCGGGCGTCGTCGCGGCGACGCTCGAGACGCCGCGCAGCAGCAGCGGGTGGTGCACGAGCAGCAGGTCGGCGCCGCGCTCGACGGCCTCGGCCGCGGTGGCCTCGGTCGCGTCGACGGCGAGCAGGATGCGCTCGACCTCGTCGGCGGGATCGCCCGCGACGAGCCCGACGGCGTCCCAGTCCTCGGCGGTCGCGGCGGGCCAGAGCGCCTCGACAGCGCGCTGCACATCCGCCACGGTCGTCATGGCCCCATCCTAGGGAGCGGTGCGGAGTCGGATGCCGACCGGGACGGTGCGATGATGGTCGCGGGCGGTTGGCGCAGCTGGTAGCGCACTTCGTTTACACCGAAGGGGTCGCCGGTTCGAGCCCGGCACCGCCCACGTCCTGCCCGATCGCCCAGCGCATCCGGGCGACCCGGTTCACAGCCGTGTCGTGAAGCGCTGCGAAGTGCCCGCGAGCTGACCGATGGCGGCTCCGAACCGTCCCGTGATGGGGCCGCGCCTGCGTCGCCTCGGTCGTCGGATGGGTGGGAGGAGGACGCGGGTGACGCGCCAGCGGGTGCCGATCCTGTCGATGCGGAGCCTGCCGCTGTGGACCTCGCGATGGCACGTGGGGCACAGCAGGATGCCGTTGTCGGTGTCGGTGGGGCCGCCGTCGGCCCAGCGCAGCACGTGGTGCACGTCGCCCCAGGAGGCGGGGATGCGGCAGTCGGGGCCTTGGCAGTGGCGGTCGCGGAGCATGATCGCGATCCGCTGCCAGAGGGAGAACAGGCGCTTGCGGCGGCCGAGCTCGAGGACGTGGCCGTCGCCGTCGACGAGCGCGGCCTGCACGAACCCGTCGCAGACGATCCGGGCCGCGAGGGCGGCCGGGACGGTCTCGCCGGTCTCGACGATGTCGCACGTCGCCGGCCGCCCCTCGGCGTGCTTGTCGAGCTCCGCCTGGGTGATCGCGACCAGCAGCGTCGGCGCGTCGCCGCCGGGCCGGGGCGGCTCGCCCGAGCGGGCGTGGGCGCGGAACAGGCCCACCAGCACGTCCGCGTGCCGCTGCGCATCCGTGCGCTCGTCGTCGGCGGGCGCGTCGGGGTTCTCGAACCCGTCGCCGGTGCGGGGCGAGTCGTAGGCGGCCAGCACCGCCATCACCTCCGCCCCCTCCACCGGCGGGAACGCCACCCGGCCGCGGAACATCCCGTCCGGGCACTGCGCAAGCGTGAACTCCCGCTCGGCGACCTGCTGATCCTCCCGCGGCTCCGCCCCGTCGGGGTCGAGTGCGGAGAGCCACTGCCGCGCGGTGACCGCGAGCAGCTCCGGCGGCGTCGGGACCGCGTCGTCGTAGCCGCGCTCGCCCGGCCGGTGCTCCCCGACCGCCGCACCCACGAGGTCCTCCTCCGCCGCGAGCCGCGCGTCGGGGTCGGCGCGGCCGCCGGCGGACTCCAGCACCTCCACGATCACCCGGCACTGGTCGATCGCGATCGACCCGTCCTCCAGCGCCCCCGCCACGTGCGGGTAGAGCGGCTCGAGCGGCAGCCCGGTCGAACCCACCCGCGGGGTCGACGCGCGGGCGAGCTGCAGGATCGCCTTCGCCCGCGAGGCCGAGACGCCCGCCTCGTGCCGCAGCGCAGTCTTCGTCGAGCGGTAGCCGAACGTGCGCGCCTGGTTCGGCGCATCCATCGCCGGCACCGACCGCTCCACCACCCCCGCCACCCGCACCAGCGCCCCATCGGCCAGCCGGGCCAGCTCCCCGACAGCGGCGAACGCATCCCACCGCTCGACATCGCCCATGCCTTCGAACGCGGTCAGGATCGCTTCGACATCCGCTTGGACCGCGGCCAGCCGCTCGCGCAGGCGAGCAGCTTCAGGCGACCTGCCCTGCCGCTGCTGCCCGTCCATCACGACCCTCCAAGACGCCGACCACGACGCCGTCGCTCTCCCACGATTCTACCGAGCGACTCGAAACTCTGTTCGAGGATCGTAGGGGCTGTGGAGAACTCGACCGGCGCCGCGGGAGCGCGCTTCGACACGCTCAGCCACCTCCGGCGGCGGAGCGGCTCAGCGGGCGGAAAGGGCGGTCAGGCGACCTTCGCGAGCGCCGCCCGGTACGCGTCGAGGTCGCGCGACTCGGAGGTCGAGACGCGAAAGTGGTCGGCGATGCGACCTTCGCGGTCGATGACGTAGGTCGCGCGCGTCGCGACGCCTCGCTCGGGCAGGAACGCGTCGTAGGCCTGCGCGACCGCACCGTGCGGCCAGAAGTCGCTCAGCAGGCGGAACGAGAACCCCTCCTGCTCGGCGAAGACGCCGAGCGACGCCGCCGTGTCGACCGAGATGGCGAGCACCTCCGCCTCGGAGCCCTCGAAGTCGCCGATCTCGTCGCGGATCGAGCACAGCTCCCCCGTGCACCGCCCCGTGAACGCAGCCGGGTAGAAGACGAGCACGACGGGGCGGCCGCGCAGCTCCGAGAGCGTCACCGCTTCCCCTGTGTGGTCCGTGAGCGTGAAGTCGGGTGCCTCGTCGCCGATCTGCAGTGCCATGCGCTCCTCCTCGAGTCGTCTCGCGCATCCGCTCGACCATCGTGCCGGAGCGCCCCCGTGCGCGCCCGTCGAGGACCGCCCGGTGGATAGAGTGGAGGGGCTGCGCCCGTCACCCAGGAGCGCACGCGCCCAATCGACGTCAGGAGCTTCGGTGCTGAACGACCAGGACCCGTACTCGGCCCACGTGAACGACACGGACCCGAGCGAGACCGCCGAGTGGCAGGAGTCGCTCACCCAGCTCGTCGAGGCGAACGGCCACCAGCGCGGGCGCGAGATCATGCTGAGCCTGCTCAAGCGCTCGAAGGAGCTGCACCTCGGCGTGCCGATGGTCCCCACGACCGACTACCTCAACACCATCGCGCCCGACGCCGAGGCGGAGTTCCCCGGTGACGAGGCGCTCGAGCGCACCTACCGCCGCTGGATCCGCTGGAACGCGGCCATCATGGTGCACCGCGCACAGGCGCCCGGCATCGGCGTCGGCGGCCACATCTCGACCTACGCCTCCTCGGCGTCGCTCTACGAGGTCGGCCTCAATCACTTCTTCCGCGGCCAGGACGCCCCCGGCGGCGGCGACCAGATCTTCTACCAGGGTCACGCGTCCCCCGGCATGTACGCCCGCGCGTTCCTCGAGGGCCGGCTGAGCGAGTCGCAGATGGACGCCTTCCGCCAGGAGAAGTCGAAGGCGCCCAACGGCATCCCCTCCTACCCGCACCCGCGGATGATGCCCGACTTCTGGCAGTTCCCGACGGTGTCGATGGGCCTCGGCCCCATCAACGCGATCTACCAGGCGCAGGCCAACCGCTACCTCGTCAACCGCGGCATCAAGAGCGAGCTCGACTCGCAGGTGTGGGCGTTCCTCGGCGACGGCGAGATGGACGAGGTCGAGTCGCGCGGCGCGCTGCAGCTCGCCGCGAACGACGGCCTCGACAACATCAACTTCGTCATCAATGCCAACCTCCAGCGCCTCGACGGCCCGGTGCGCGGCAACGGCAAGATCATCCAGGAGCTCGAGTCGTTCTTCCGCGGCGCGGGCTGGAACGTCATCAAGGTCATCTGGGGACGCGAGTGGGATGCGCTCCTCGAGCAGGACCACGAGGGTGCCCTCCGCGACCTCATGAACGCGACGCCGGATGGCGACTACCAGACCTACAAGGCGGAGTCGGGCCTGTTCGTGCGCGAGCAGTTCTTCGGCCGCGACCCGCGCACGCTCGAGATGGTCAAGCACCTCTCGGACGACGAGATCTGGGCGCTCAAGCGCGGCGGTCACGACTACCGCAAGGTCTACGCGGCCTACAAGGCGGCGACCGAGCACAAGGGCCAGCCGACCGTGATCATCGCGAAGACCGTCAAGGGCTACGGCCTCGGCAAGAGCTTCGAGGGCCGCAACGCGACCCACCAGATGAAGAAGCTCACGCTCGACGACCTCAAGTCGTTCCGCGACGCGATGCAGATCGACATCTCCGACAAGCAGCTCGAGAGCGACCCGTACCACCCGCCGTACTGGAACCCCGGGATGGACTCCCCCGAGATCCAGTACATGCTCGAGCGCCGGCGCGAGCTCGGCGGCTTCACGCCCGAGCGCCGCTCGAAGCACACGATCATCCCGCTGCCCGAGGACAAGACCTACGACATGCCCAAGAAGGGCTCGGGCAAGCAGCAGGTCGCCACGACGATGGCCTTCGTGCGCCTGCTGAAGGATCTGCTGCGCGACAAGGGCTGGGGCGACCGCTTCGTGCCGATCATCCCCGACGAGGCCCGCACGTTCGGCATCGACGCGTTCTTCCCGACCGCGAAGATCTACAACCCGCAGGGCCAGAACTACACGTCTGTCGACCGCGACCTGCTGCTGAAGTACCGCGAGGCGCCCGACGGGCAGATCGTGCACGTCGGCATCAACGAGGCCGGCGCGATGGCCGCGTTCACCGCCGCCGCGACGTCGTACTCGACGCACGGCGAGCCGCTCATCCCGATCTACGTCTTCTACTCGATGTTCGGGTTCCAGCGCACCGGCGACTCGATCTGGGCCGCCGCCGACCAGATGGCCCGCGGCTTCCTCATCGGCGCGACCGCCGGCCGCACGACGCTCGCGGGCGAGGGCACGCAGCACGCCGACGGCCACTCGCCGCTGCTCGCGTCGACGAACCCCGCGGTGCTCGCCTACGACCCCGCCTACGGCTACGAGATCGCCCACATCACGCAGATGGGCATCGAGCGGATGTACGGCGAGGCTCCCGAGGACGTCATCGTCTACCTCACGGTCTACAACGAGCCGATGGTGCAGCCGGCCGAGCCCGAGGGCGTCGACGTCGAGGGCATCCGCCGCGGCATCCACCGCGTCTCGACGAGCGACCACCACCCGATCAAGGTGCAGCTGCTCGGCTCGGGCGTCGCGCTGCCGTGGCTCCACCACGCGCAGGAGCTGCTCGGCACCGATTGGGGCATCTCGGCCGACATCTGGTCGGTCACGTCGTGGAGCGAGCTGCGCCGCGACGGCCTCGAGGCCGACGAGCACAACCTGCTCCACCCGCAGGAGCCCGCGAAGGTGCCGTACGTCACTCAGCGCCTGTCGGAGGCCGACGGCCCGTTCATCGCGACGAGCGACTACATGCGCGCGGTGCCCGACCAGATCCGCGAGTGGGTCCCGGGCGACTACGCGACGCTCGGCGCCGACGGCTTCGGCTTCGCCGACACCCGCGCCGCCGCCCGCCGATTCTTCAAGATCGACAGCCACTCCGTGGTCGTGCGCGCGCTCGACGCGCTCGCGAAGCAGGGGAAGGTGCCGCTCGGCATGGTGCAGCAGGCGATCGCGAAGTACAGCATCCACGACGTGAACGCGGGCGTGTCCGGCACCGTCGGCGGCGACTCCTAGGCGGCCGCCGCTGACCGCTGACGCCGAGCTGAAGGCGCAGCAGCTCGCGTGGCTGCGTCGCACCTCCGGCGACCTCGCGACGCAGGTGATGCGCGCGCTCGACGACCGGCTGCCGTGGTACCGGACGATGCCGCCCTCCCGGCGGAGCGCCGTCGGCCTCGTCGCGCAATCGGGCATCACGTCGTTCATCGCGTGGCACGAGGACCCGGAGGCGCAGCCGTGGATCGCGGCTGACGTCTTCGCGGCCGCGCCGCGCGAGCTGCTGCGCAGCGTGAGCCTGCAGCAGACGCTGCAGCTCATCCGCACGGTCGTGTCGGTCTTCGAGGAGCGCATCGGCGACGCCGACCCAGCGATGCGCGAGCCGATCCTGCGCTACTCGCGCGAGATCGCGTTCGCGGCCGCCGACGTCTACGCGCGCGCGGCGGAGTCGCGCGGGCTGTGGGACGCGCGCCTCGAGGCGCTCGTCGTCGACTCGATCCTCACGGGCGAGCACGACGACGAGCTGCCCAGCCGCTCGGCCGCGCTCGGCTGGCACGGCCGGGGCGAGTGCGCCGTGCTCGTGGGGGTCGCCCCGCGCATGCTCGACGTCGACGTCGTGCGCCGGAAGGCGAGGCACGCCGGATGCGACGTGCTCATCGGGGTGCAGGGCACCCGGCTCGTCGTCGTCATCGGCCGCGAGGCCCCGAGCGAGGACGAGCGCGAGCCCGAGCCGATCGAGTTCCTCGCGATCGCCGCGCAGCTCGCGGAGGGCTTCGGCGAGGGCCACCTCGTGCTCGGGCCCGCGGTGCCGGGGATCACCGACGCGGCGAAGAGCGCGAAGGCCGCGCTCGCGGGCTTCGCGGTCGCCGATGCGTGGCGGCGCACGCCGCGGCCCGTGCGCGCCGACGACCTGCTGCCCGAGCGGGCGCTCGCCGGCGACCCGCTCGCCCGCCAGCAGCTCGTGCGCACCGTCTACCAGCCGCTGCGCGACCACTCCTCCGACCTGCTCGCCACGCTCGCGTGCTACCTCGACACCGGCCGCTCGCTCGAGGCGACCGCGCGCGAGCTCTTCGTGCACCCGAACACCGTGCGCTACCGGCTCAAGCGCATCAGCGAGATCATCGGCTGGGACGCGACGGGCGCCCGCGAGGCGCTCGCGCTGCACACCGCGATCATCCTCGGCGCGATCCACGACGCGTCGCGCGAGCGCGCCCAGCGGCCGCCGCAGCCGAGCCCCCATGCCTCGCCGGGCAAGGGGACGGTGGGAGGATGAACGACGTGATCGTCATCGTCGCTCCCGGGCAGGGCTCGCAGAAGCCCGGCTTCCTCTCCCCCTGGCTCGAGCTGCCGGGCGCCAGGGCGCGGCTCGCCGCGCTCGGCGAGGCCGCGAGCATCGACCTCGTCGAGCACGGCACCGTGAGCGACGCCGACACCATCCGCGACACGCGCGTCGCCCAGCCGCTCATCGTCGCGGCGGGCATCCTCGCGCTCGACGCCCTCGGCGAGCGCGCGAGCCTCGCGAGCGGCGTCGCGGGCCACTCGGTGGGCGAGATCACGGCTGCCGTCGCCGCGGGCGTCCTCGACGCGGAGGACGCGATGGCGCTCGTCGGCGAGCGCTCGCGCGCGATGGCGGATGCGGCCGCGCAGACGCCGACGGGCATGGCCGCCGTGATCGGCGCCGACGAGACGGAGCTCGAGACGCGGCTCGCGGAGCTCGGCCTCCAGCCGGCGAACTACAACGGCGGCGGCCAGGTCGTCGTCGCCGGCCCGCTCGACGCGCTCGCTGCGCTCGGCGAGGCGCCGCCCGCCCGCGCGCGCGTCATCCCGCTCCAGACGGCCGGGGCCTTCCACACGAGCTACATGGAGCCCGCCGTCGAGCGCTTCCGCGCGAAGGCCGCATCCACCCCCACCGCCGACCCGACCACGACGCTGTGGACGAACCGCGACGGCAGCGCCGTGGAGCGCGGCGCCGAGTTCCTCGAGCTCGTCGTCGGGCAGCTCTCGAGCCCCGTGCGCTGGGACCTGTGCATGGCCGCCTTCCAGGAGGCGGGCGTGACCGGCATCATCGAGCTCGCCCCCGCGGGAGCCCTCGTCGGCCTCGCGAAGCGCGGCCTGCGCGGCGTGCCGGCCGTGGGCGTGAGCTCCCCCGACGACCTGGAGGCAGCCGTCCGGCTGCTGGAGAGCGGAGCCGCAGCATGACGAGCACCACGGGCAAGCCCAACCTGGCGAGCCTCCCCACCCGCGCGGGCGCGCGCATCCTCTCGGTCGGCGCCGCGCGCGGCGATCGCGAGGTGCCGAACGACGACCTCGTGGGCCCGATCGACTCCTCCGACGAGTGGATCCGGCAGCGCACCGGCATCATCAGCCGCGTGCGCGCCTCCGAGGGCATCGAAGCCGTCGACCTCGCCGAGGCGGCCGCGAAGGAGGCCCTCGAGCGCGCCGGCATCGACGGCGAGACGATCGACGCGGTCATCGTCTCGACCATCAGCAACACCGTGCAGACGCCCTCGATGGCGGCGCTGCTCACCGAGCGCATCGGCGCGACCCCCGCGCCCGCGTTCGACATCTCGGCCGCGTGCGCCGGCTACGCCTACGGCGTCGCCCAGGCCGACGCGCTCGTGCGCAGCGGCATGGCCGAGCACGTGCTCGTCGTCGGCGTCGAGAAGCTCTCCGAGATCGTCGACCCGACCGACCGCTCGATCAGCTTCCTGCTCGGCGACGGCGCGGGCGCCGTCGTCATCGGCCCCTCCGACGAGCCCGGCATCAGCCCCTCGGTCTGGGGATCCGACGGCGGCCAGTGGGACACCATCCGCATGACGAACACGCTCGGCTCGATGCGCGAGGGCGCCGCGTGGCCGACCCTGCGCCAGGACGGCCAGAAGGTCTTCCGCTGGGCCGTGTGGGAGATGGCGAAGAAGGCGCGCGAAGCGCTCGACGCCGCCGGCATCGAGCCCGGCGACCTCGCCGCGTTCATCCCCCATCAGGCGAACATGCGCATCATCGACGAGTTCGCGAAGCAGCTGAAGCTGCCCGACTCGGTCGTGATCGCCCGCGACATCGCGACGACCGGCAACACCTCTGCCGCGTCGATCCCGCTCGCGATGCACCGCATCCTCGAGGAGAACCCCGAGCTCTCGGGCGGCCTGGCGCTGCAGATCGGCTTCGGCGCCGGTCTCGTGTACGGCGCCCAGGTCGTGGTCCTCCCCTAGACTTCAACCCGTCCGACCGAAAGAAGGAGACATCCCGTGGCCTACACCAAGGACGAGGTCCTCGCAGGGCTCGCCGACCTCGTGAACGACGAGACCGGCATCGCTACCGAGAACGTCCAGCTCGAGAAGTCGTTCACCGACGACCTCGACATCGACTCGATCTCGATGATGACCATCGTCGTGAACGCCGAGGAGAAGTTCGACGTCAAGATCCCGGACGACGAGGTCAAGAACCTCAAGACCGTCCAGGACGCGGTCGACTACATCACGAACGCCCAGGCTGCCTGAGGCCTGTTCGACTGCGCGTGCGGCCGGGGCGACCGGCCGCACGCGCGATCTGTGAGGAGAGGCATGACGAAGAAGATCGTCATCACCGGCATCGGCGCATCGACGCCGATCGGCGGCACCGCTCGCGAGAGCTGGGAGGCGCTGCTCGCCGGTGAGTCCGGCGCGCGCTCGCTCGAGCACGATTGGGTGCAGGAGCTGCAGCTCCCCGTCACGTTTGCCGCCGAGGCGAAGGTGCGCCCCGACTCGGTGCTCGACCGGCCGGTCGCGAAGCGGCTCGACCCGTCGAGCCAGCTCGCGCTCGTGGCCGCGAAGGAGGCGTTCGCCGACGCGGGCTCTCCCGAGATCGACCCGGAGCGCCTCGGCGTCGACTTCTCGACCGGCATCGGCGGCCTCTGGACGCTGCTCGACGCGTGGGACACGCTGCGCGAGCGCGGCCCCCGGCGCGTGCTGCCCATGACGGTGCCGATGCTCATGCCGAACGCGCCCTCGGCGGCGATCTCGATGCACTTCGAGGCGCGCGCCTACGCCCGCACCGTCGCCGCCGCGTGCGCCTCGAGCACCGAGGCGCTCGTGAACGCCTACGAGCACCTGCAGGCGGGCCTCGCCGACGTCGTGCTCGCCGGCGGCAGCGAGTCGGCCATCCACCCGCTCACGCTCGCCGCCTTCTCCTCCATGCAGGCGCTCTCGCGCCGCAACGACGACCCGGCCACCGCATCCCGCCCCTACGACGTCTCGCGCGACGGGTTCGTCATGGGCGAGGGCGCCGCGGTGCTCGTCGTCGAGACCGAGGAGCACGCGCTCGCGCGCGGCGCGAAGATCTACGCGGAGCTCGCGGGCGGCGGCGTCACGGCCGACTCGTACCACATCACCGCGCCCGAGCCCGAGGGCCTCGGCGCCAGCCGGGCCGTGCACATGGCGCTCGAGGCCGCCGGGGCGACGCCCGACGAGGTCACCCACATCAACGCCCACGCGACGTCGACGCCCGTCGGCGACGTCGCCGAGGTGCGCGCGCTCGAGCGCGTGTTCGGCGAGCGCGTGCGCGAGATCCCGGTCTCGGCGACGAAGGCGGCCCACGGCCACCTGCTCGGCGGCACGGGCGCGCTCGAGGCGATCTTCACCGCCCTCGCGGTGCAGGAGCGCCAGGCACCGCCGACGATCAACGTCACGGAGCAGGACCCGGACGCGCCGCTGCGCATCTCGAACGCCCCGATGCCGCTCGGCGACGAGCCGCAGCTCGCGGTGTCGAACTCGTTCGGCTTCGGCGGCCACAACGCCGTCATCGCGATCCGCTCGGTCTGAGCCGCGAAGCACCGAGGCCCCCGCTGTCCGCAGCGGGGGCCTCGGTCGTGCTCGGGTGCGTCAGCCGACGCGGTGCAGCCACGCGACGGGCGATGCATCGGAGGCGTGGCGGTAGCCCTCGAGGTCGCGGTCCCACGGTCCGGCCATCGCCTCGTCGAGCTCGGCGAGCAGGGCGCGCGAGTCGGGACCGGCGGCCTCGATCGCGCTGCGGATGCGGTCCTCCGGCACGAGCAGCGACCCTGCGGCGTCGATGCGGCGCGCCGCGATGCCGAGCTGCGGCGAGTGCATCCAGCGCATGCCGTCGCTGCCGGGCGTCGGGTCCTCGGTCACTTCGAAGCGCACGTCGCGCCAGCCGGCGAGCGCGCTCGCGATCGCGGCGCCCGTGCCCGCGGGGCCGGTCCAGTGCACCTCGGTGCGCTCGGCACCCGGTTCAGCGGGCTGGGGCTGCCAGACGAAGCGCAGCGCGTCGCCGACGGCCTGGCCGATCGCCCACTCGAGGTGGGTGCGCATGGCGCGCTGGGACGCGTGGATCCAGACGACCCCCGCGGTGGTCGCGGGACGTCGCCTGAGCATGTTCGCAGCAGTCATCGTCTCTCCCTCGTTCGATGCGACTTCCCCATCGGTCGAACGAGCCCGAGTCGATGCCTCGAGTGTGGCACACGCCGCTCGCGAACTCCAAGCGTGCGACGTGCCTCAGCTTCTTTGAGCGCGGGG
>NZ_ASHR01000041.1 GCF_000400485.1 Agrococcus pavilionensis RW1 | reverse complement strand
GCGCTCACTTCTCAGTGAGGCACCTCGCCGACGCTCAGGGCAGCACGACCCGCACCGCGAGCGCGAGGAAGCCGAGCGCGGCGACGAGGGTGCCGATGATCGCGAGCCAGCCGTGCGGCTGCACCCGACGTCCGATGTTCGCGCCGATGAGCACGAGCACCGTGAGGTACGCCGCCGAGAGGCCCTCGATGATGAGCATGAGCACGAGCAGGTCGCCGAGAGGTGTCGGCGAGGCCGGGTCGATGAACTGCAGGAAGAACGAGGCGAAGAACAGGATCGCCTTCGGGTTCAGCAGGCTCGTCACGAGCGCGGTGCGGAACGGGCGCAGGCGCGGCTCGGCGATGATCGGGTTGGGCGCGCTCGGCGGGCTGATGGGGCTCTCGCTCGGCTCCGGCTCGGCGGTCCGCCGCAGCTTGGCGCGCAGGCGCGCGAGCGCGCTGCGCACGAGGCCGAGCGCGAGCCAGCACAAGTAGAGGGCGCCGGCCCAGATGAGCACGGTGTAGACGACCGGGTTGGCGGAGAGCGCCTGCGCCGAGAGCACCGCGAGCACCATCAGGATCGCGTCGCCGAGGAAGACGCCGAGCATCGCGCGGAAGCCGGGCCCGCGACCGGCGCGCAGCGACGTGGTGGCGACGAAGAGGCTGTTCGCTCCCGGCAGCAGCACGATGGCGATCGCACCCAAGGTGAATGCTGTGAGAGTCGCCGTGTCGAAGCTCATCGCTCCCCCGGGCTGACAGGATGCTGAGCAGGAGGTTCCATGTCAGACGCTCGACCCGCCCACATCGCCGCGCCCGTGTGGCTCGGCGTGCTGCTCATCGTCACCGGGCTCGCGGGGCTCGCGGGCGCGTTCGCGCTCTCGGTCGAGCGCATCGAGCTGCTGCTGCATCCGGAGGAGCTGCTCTCGTGCGACCTCAACCCGTTCCTGTCGTGCTCCGGCGCGATGGAGTCGGAGCAGGGCAGGCTGTTCGGCTTCCCGAACCCCTTCCTCGGGCTCATGGCGTTCCCGGCTCCGATCATCATGGGGGCGCTGACGCTCGGTCGCGTCGCGATGCCGCGGTGGGTGTGGACGGTCTTCTCGACCGGCGTGCTCGGCGGGCTGGTGTTCGTGCTGTGGCTCGCGCAGCAGTCGGTCTTCGTGCTGGGCTTCGTGTGCCCCTGGTGCTTCCTCGTCTGGATGGCGATGTACGCGATGGCGTTCCCGCTCTGGACGTGGGCGCTCGGCGCCGGCGCGCTACCGGCATCCGCGGGGCTGCGGCGCACCGCCGCCCGCTTCTCGAGCTGGGGCTGGGTGCTCTCGCTCGCGCTCGCCGTGATCGTCGTCGTGACGATCATGGTCGTGCTGCCGGGGATCCCCCGGTTCCTCTTCTCCTTCTAGCGGGGCCTGGGCGGCGGCTCAGCCGCTCGGGTTCAGCCGAACCAGAGGGCGAGCTCGCGCGCCGCCGACTCTTCGGAGTCGGACCCGTGCACGAGGTTCTGCTGCACCTTGAGGCCCCAGTCGCGGCCGAGGTCGCCGCGGATCGTGCCGGGCGCGGCGCTGGTCGGGTCGGTCGTGCCGGCGAGCGAGCGGAAGCCCTCGATGACGCGGTCGCCCTCGAGGCGGATCGCGACCGACGGGCCCGAGAGCATGAACTCGACGAGCGGCTCGAAGAACGGCTTGCCGCGGTGCTCGTCGTAGTGCTCCTCGAGCAGCGCGCGCTCGGGCTGCACCATCCGCAGGTCGGCGACGACGTAGCCCTTGGCCTCGATGCGCGCGAGGATCGCGCCGGTCAGCTGGCGCTTGACGCCGTCGGGCTTGATGAGGACGAGGGTGCTCTGCATGGGCCCCAGCCTACCGACGCGCGCACTGGAGCTTGGGGCGGAGGCCCTTTCGGGCCTCCGCCGCGACGCCAGCGCCGGGGCCCGTCTCGGGCCCCGGTCCACGCCGCCGCGCAGCGGCGCGGTCAGCGCCGGTCATGTGCACGCTGTCGCGGCCCGGCGGCGCGGCGAGCCGCAAGAGCGTGCACATCGCCGCGGACGCCGCGCGAGCAGCGCCCGCCATGTGCACGCTGTCGCGGCCCGGCGGCGCGGCGAGCCGCAAGAGCGTGCACATTACCGCGGACGCCGGCGGGCAGCGCCGGTCATGTGCACGCTGTCGCGGCCCGGCGCCGCAGCGAGCCGCAAGAGCGTGCACATCACCGCGGACGCCGCCCGGGCAGCGCCGGTCATGTGCACGCTGTCGCGGCCCGGCGCCGCAGCGAGCCGCAAGAGCGTGCACATCGCCGCAGCCGCCGCGCCGCGAGCAGCGCCGCGCCCGCGCGGATCAGGTGCCGGGCGCTCCGCGCGGGTCGAGGCCCGCGGCGCGGCGCCGCCGCTCGATGCCGCGCGCCTTGGCGAAGCAGTAGATCCACAGGCCGATGAGCACGAGCGCGACGACGCCCCACACCGGCTCGAACGCCGTGAGCGCCGCGACGGCGACCTGCATCGCGAGGCTCACGAGCCAGCCCCACGGGCGCGAGAGCAGCGGCATCGTCGCGATGAGCGCGACGCCGACCGCGACGAACGCGACGGGCGCGGGCCAGTCTCGCGTCACGCCCCACGCGGCGAGCGCCCCGAACGCGATGCCCGCGACCTCGAGGCCGTGCACGATGCGCAGCAGCGCCTCCATCGCGCCGCGCGCCGGTCGCGCCCGGCGCTTCGCCGTGCCCTCCGCCTCGGCCGTGGGCTCGCTCACGCCTGCCCCTCCTCGTCGGTGACCTCGACCGTCGCGGCCTGCCGGCGCGCGTCGGGCCGCAGCAGCCAGCCCGCCTCGCGCGCGTGGCCGAGCACGTCGCCGAGCAGCGTGATCGAGCCGGTGACGACGACCGCGCCGCCGCGATCGGTCGCCGCCTCGCGCGCCGCCTCGACCGCGGTCGAGAGGTCGGGCTCGACGACGACCCGGTCGGCGCCGAGCACGGCCACGGCCTGCGCGGCGAGCTCGTCGGCGTCGAGCGCGCGCTCGGACGTCGACTGCGTGATGACGACCTCGTCGACGACGCTCTCGAGCGCGGTGAGCACGCCGGTCGCGTCCTTGCCGGCGAGCACGCCGAGCACGAGCGTGACCCGCTCGAGCCCGAAGTACTCGCCGAGCGCGGTGCGCAGCGCCGCCGCGCCGTGCGGGTTGTGCGCGGCGTCGAGGATGACGAGCGGATGCGCTCCGACGGCGTCGAGGCGACCGGGCGACGTCGCGGCGGCGAAGCCGTCGGCGAGCACCTCGGCGGTCATCGCCTGCGAGCCGCCGCCGAGGAACGCCTCGACGGCGATGAGCGCGAGGGTCGCGTTCGCGCCCTGGTGCGCGCCCATGAGCGGCACGAGCTGGTCGATGTACTCGGCCGCGAGGCCGCGCACGGTGATGAGCTGGCCGCCGACGGCGACCGACTGGCCGGCGAGGGCGAAGTCGCGCCCCTCGACGAGCAGCCGCGCGCCGACCTCGGTCGCGCGCGCCTCGAGCACCGCGAGGGCCTCGGGCTGCTGCTGCGCCGAGACGACGATCGCGTCGGGCTTGATGATGCCGGCCTTCTCGCGCGCGATCGCCTCGACCGTCGAGCCGAGCCGGTTCGTGTGGTCGAGCGCGATCGGCGTGATGACCGCGACGTCGCCGTCGGCGACGTTCGTCGAGTCCCACGTGCCGCCCATGCCGACCTCGAGCACCGCGACGTCGACCGGCGCATCCGCGAGCACCGAGAGCGCGAGCACCGTGAACGCCTCGAAGAACGTCAGCCGCCGCTGCCCCGCGGCCTCGAGCTCGGCGTCGACGAGCTCGAGCACCGGCGCGATGTCGTCGTAGCCGCGCGCGAAGGCCTCGTCCGAGACGGGCTCGCCGTCGATGAGGATGCGCTCGTTGACGCGCTCGAGGTGCGGGCTCGTGAGCACGCCGGTGCGGAGGCCGTGCGCGCGCAGCAGCGCGTCGGCGATGCGGGCGGTCGAGCCCTTGCCGTTCGTGCCGGTGATGTGGATGACGCGGTAGGAGCGCTGCGGGTCGCCGAGCAGCTCCACCGCCCGCCGGGTCGCCTCGATGCGCGGCTCGACCGCCTGCTCCCCCGCTCGGTCGAGCAGCGCCTCGTAGGCGGCGCGGGCCGCCTCGGCGTGCTCGAGCGACTCGAGGATGCGGTCGTCGACGTCGTCGTGCTCGCTCACGCGCCCACCTCCACGCGGCCGGCGTCGACGCGCTCGAGCGCGATCGCGAGCGGCGAGCCGTCGCCGACGCGGTGCGCCGTGCGTCCGTCGGCGAGCTCGCCCATCGTGTCGTCGACGCGGTCGAGCGCGAGCTCGAGCGCGAGCGTCTCGGCCATCACGAGCTCGCGGTTCGCCTCCAGCGCCCGCACGCCGTGCTCGTCGGAGCCGAGCTCGAGGCGGATGCGGTCGGAGACGTCGAGCCCGGCCTCCTTGCGAGCCTGCTGCACGGCGCGCACGACGTCGCGCGCGAGGCCCTCGGCCTCGAGCTCGGGCGTCGTCGCGGTGTCGAGCACGACGAAGCCGCCGCCGGGCAGGAAGCCCACCGCGGCCGACTCGTCGGCGACCTCGAGCGCGAGCTCGAACTCGCCCTCCTGCAGCGCGATGCCGCCGGCGGTCACGACGCCGTCCTCCGCGACCCAGTCGCCCGCGCGCGCGGCCTGGATGGCGCGCTGCACGTCCTTGCCGAGCCGCGGGCCCGCGGCGCGCGCGTTGACCTGCAGCCGGCGCGAGATGCCGTAGCGCTCGAGCGAGCCCTCGTCGGCCTCCTCGAGCACGACCTCCCGCACGTTGAGCTCGTCCTGCAGCACGGCGCGGAACGGCGCGACGTCGACGGAGCCGACGACCGTGAGGGTCGGCAGCGGCAGTCGCACGCGCTTCCTCGCCTGCTTGCGCAGGGCGTTGCCGACGCTCGCGATCGCGCGCACGGCGTCCATCTGCCGCACGAGCTCGTCGTCGGCGGGCAGGTCGGCGACGTCGGGCCAGTCGGTGAGGTGCACCGAGCGGCCGCCCGTGAGGCCCTTCCAGACCTCCTCGGTGACGAGCGGCGAGAGCGGCGCGGCGATGCGCGAGAGCGTCTCGAGCACCGTCCAGAGCGTGTCGAACGCCTCCGAGCCGGCGCCGTCCGACGAGACCCCGAGCCAGAACCGGTCGCGCGAGCGCCGCACGTACCAGTTGGTGAGCACGTCGAGGAACTCGCGCACCGCCCAGGTCGCGCCCGTCGCGTCGAGCCGCTCGAGCGCATCCGTCGTCGTCTCGACCGTCTTCCGCAGCTTCGCGAGGATGTAGCGGTCGAGCACGTCGGTCGACTCGGTCGAGCGCTTCGCGAGGTAGGGCTCTCCGTCGACGGCGCGATTGGCGTAGGTCGCGAAGAAGTACCACGTCGACCACAGCGGCAGGTGGAACTGCCGCAGCGCCTCTCGGATGCCCTCCTCCGAGACGACGAAGTTGCCGCCCCGCAGGATCGAGCCCTGCAGCAGGTTCCAGCGCACCGCATCCGAGCCGTAGGCGTCGAACGACTCGTTGACGTCGGGGTAGTTGCGGCGCGACTTCGAGGCCTTGAAGCCGTCGTCGCCGAGGATGATGCCGTGGCTGATGACGTTCTCGAACGCCGGGCGCCCGAAGAGCGCGACCGAGAGCACGTGCATGACGTAGAACCAGCCGCGCGTCTGCCCGATGTACTCGACGATGTAGTCGGCCGGGCTGTGCTCGGCGAACCACTGCTCGTTCTCGAACGGGTAGTGGAACTGCGCGAACGGCATCGAGCCCGAGTCGAACCACACGTCGAGCACGTCGGGGATGCGCCGCATGGTGCTCTTCCCCGTCGGGTCGTCGGGGTTGGGGCGGGTGAGCTCGTCGATCGCCGGGCGGTGCAGGTCGGTCGGGCGCACGCCGAAGTCGCGCTCGAGCTCGTCGAGCGAGCCGTAGACGTCGACGCGCGGGTGGTTCGGGTCGTCGCTCTTCCACACCGGGATGGGGCTGCCCCAGTAGCGGTTGCGGCTGATCGACCAGTCGCGCGCGCCCTCGAGCCACTTGCCGAACTGGCCGTGCTTGACGTTCTCGGGCACCCAGGTGATCTGCTCGTTGGCGGCGAGCAGGTCGTCCTTGATCTCGGTGACGCGCACGAACCAGCTCGAGACGGCCTTGTAGATGAGGGGGTTCCGGCACCGCCAGCAGTGCGGGTACGAGTGCACGTAGGAGGCCTGGCGCAGCACGCGGCCGTCGTCCTTCAGCAGCTTCGAGAGCGTCTTGTTGGCGTCGAAGACCTGCTGGCCCGCGACGGGCGGCACGCTCTCGAGGAAGCGGCCGCCGTCGTCGACCGAGAGGATCGTCGGGATGCCCGCGGCGGTCGAGACGCGCTGGTCGTCCTCGCCGTAGGCGGGCGCCTGGTGCACGATGCCCGTGCCCTCGCCCGTCGCGACGTAGTCGTCGGCGAGCACGCGGAAGGCGCGCTCGGTGCCCCACGTGGATGCGTCGGTGAAGAAGTCGAAGAGCGGCTCGTACTCGAGTCCCGCGAGATCCTCGCCGCGCAGCGTGCGCGTGACGGCCGCGAGCGCCGCCTCCGCGTCGTCGTAGCCGAGGTCCTTCGCGTAGGCGGGCACGGTCGCGGCGGCGAGCAGGAACGAGCCCTCGCCGGCCGTCGTGCCGCTCGGCCCCGCGGGCACGACGACGTACTCGATGTCGGGGCCGACCGCGAGCGCCATGTTCGTCGGCAGCGTCCACGGGGTCGTCGTCCACGCGAGCGCCTTCACGCCCGTCAGTCCCGACGCATCCGCCAACCCGCCCCGGAACGGGAACGTGACGGTGAGCGTCGTGTCCTGCCGGTCCTGGTAGACGTCGTCGTCCATGCGCAGCTCGTGGTTCGACAGCGGCGTCTCGTCGCGCCAGCAGTAGGGCAGCACGCGGTAGCCCTCGTAGGCGAGGCCCTTGTCGTAGAGCTCCTTGAAGGCCCAGATGACGCTCTCCATGTAGGAGAGGTCGAGCGTCTTGTAGCCGCCCTCGAAGTCGACCCAGCGCGCCTGGCGGGTGACGTAGTCCTCCCACTCGTCGACGTACTGCAGCACCGACTCGCGCGCGCGGGCGTTGAAGACGTCGACGCCCATCGCCTCGATCTCGGCCTTCTCGGTGATGCCGAGCTGCTTCATCGCCTCGAGCTCGGCGGGCAGGCCGTGGGTGTCCCAGCCGAACACGCGCGGCACCTGCTTGCCGCGCATGGTCTGGAAGCGCGGGAAGACGTCCTTCGCGTAGCCGGTCAGGAGGTGGCCGTAGTGCGGCAGGCCGTTCGCGAACGGCGGGCCGTCGTAGAAGACCCACTCGGGGCAGCCCTCGCGCTGCTCGACCGACGCCTTGAAGGTGTCGTCGCCCTTCCAGAAGGCGAGGATGCCGCGCTCGAGGGCGGGGAGGTCGGGGCTCGCCACGACGCCGGCGGCGTCGGTCGCGCCGCTCGCGAGCGGGTAGCGGTGCTGGTCGGTCACGCTGGTCTCCTGCATCCTCGGTTCTCGGATGCGGGGACGCTCTCGCGCGGTACCACCCCGCTTGCTCCCCGTGCCTGGGCTCGGGTCGCCGCTCTGCGCCTGGTGCCCCAGGCCTCCGGCTGTGACGGGCCTGCCCCGTTCGGATCTACTGAGCGCCGCTGCACCTGACGGTGCCTCGTCGCCGTTCTGCCGACCGCTCCCCGGTGATGGCCGGATCGATGCGTGTGCCTGTGATCCTACCGCGACTCGCCCCGCAACGTCACGCTGCCCGCGCTCACCTCGACGTCGATCGTCGCGGCCGCCTGGCGGTCGGCGTCGACGTCGATCGCGGCGCTGCCGGCGGAGACGTCCTGCGTCACCGCGTACTCGCCGTCGGGGATCTCGAGCTCGATCGCGCCCGCGCTCACGGTCGCGGTGATCGCCGCGGGCTGCTCGCCCGTCACGGCGCCGACGACGCGGCCCGCGCTCACGTCGAGCTGCACGGTGCGCGGCGAGTCGATCGCGAGCCGCGCCTCGCCCGCCGAGACCTGCACGTCGAGCGCGTCGGCGGTGCCGCCGAGCTGGACGCTGCCGGCGCTCAGGTCGAGCTCAGCCCGGCCCCAGTCGGCGGCGGCCGCGAAGCTCCCCGCGGAGACGTCCGCGACGATGTGGAGGCCGGTGCCCTCGAGGTCGGCCGGGAGCGTGAGCGTCACCTGCTCCTCGCCGAAGCCGCGATCGCCGAAGCCGAAGCCCCAGCCGCGGCCCCAGCCGCCGCCCCAGGGACCCCACTGCCAGCCGGTGCCGACGACGAGCGCGTCGCCCTGGCGCTCGAGCCGCCACTCCTGCACCGGGCCGCCCGTCGAGGTCGCGTCGAGGGTCGCCTCGTCGACGTCGCCGAAGACGACGTCGAAATCGGCCGCCGAGGTCGACAGCCGCAGCTCCGCGAGGCCCTCCGCGTCGGCGCTCCAGGTGCCGTCGGTCGCGCGGTGGGTGGCGATGCCGCTCACGACGCCGCCGCCGATCGTGAAGACCGCGGCGATGGCGCCGAGCACGACGAGCACGATGCTGATCGCGCGTCCCGCGCGGTTGGTGGTGGGGATGGTCATCGGATGCCTCCTGGGGCGTCGTGCGGGCGGCTCGGGTCGGAGCCCGGCGCGTCGAGGTGGGCGAGCACGGCGAGCACGCGGCGGTTGCCGTCCTCGGGGTCGAGCTCGAGCTTCTGGAAGACCGCGGAGATGTGCTTCTCGACGCTGCCGGCGGAGATGTAGAGGCGATCGGCGATCGCCTGGTTGGCGGCGCCCTCGGCCATGAGTGCGAGCACCTGGCGCTCGCGCGGCGTGAGCCGCTCCATGCGCGCGTCGCGGCGGCGGCGCGCGAGCAGCTGCGTCACGACCTCCGGGTCGAGCACCGTGCCCCCATTCGCGACCTGCTCGATCGCGGCGAGGAAGTCGCGCACGTCGGCGACGCGGTCCTTGAGCAGGTAGCCGAAGCCGGCCGGGCCGCTCGCGATGAGGTCGGCGGCGTAGCGCTCCTCGACGTACTGCGAGAGCACGAGCACGCGGGGTCGGTCGCCGCGGCTGCGGATGCCGATCGCGGCGAGGATCCCCTCGTTCGTGCGGGTCGGCGGCATGCGCACGTCGAGGATGGCGAGGTCGGGGTCGGATGCGCGGATCGCGGCCTCGAGCGCGGTCGCGTCGGGCAGCTGCGCGACCACCTCGTGGCCGGCATCCGTCAGCAGTCGCGCGATGCCCTCGCGCAGGAGGACGGAGTCCTCGCAGATCAGGATGCGCACGGGACGTCCACCTCGATCGCGGTCGGGCCCCCGACGGGGCTGGAGAGGGTGAGGGTGCCGCCGACGCCGGCGACGCGGTTGGCGAGGCCGTCGATGCCGCCGCCCGGCAGGCGCTCAGCGCCGCCGATGCCGTCGTCCTCGATGCGCGCCCACAGGGCGTGCTCGCGCGTGCGGATCGAGACGCGGATGCGGCTCGCGCGAGCGTGCTTCTGCGCGTTCGTGATGCCCTCGGCGATCGCGAAGTAGACGGCGGTCTCGCTCTCGCGCGAGCAGCGCCGCTCGAGCCGCGCGTCGACCTCGACGGGGACGGCGCTGCGCGCCGCGAGCGCCGAGACGGCGGCGTCGAGGCCGCGGTCGTCGAGCACGGCGACGTGGATGCCGCGGGCGACCTGGCGCAGCTCGGTCACGGCGTTCTTCGACGACGCGTGCGCCTCGTCGATGAGCCGCTTCGCGCCCTCGGGGTCGGTCTCGATGCGGTCGCGCGCCATGCCGAGCTGCATCGCGATCGACACGAGCCGCGGCTGCACGCCGTCGTGGAGGTCGCGCTCGATGCGGGTGCGGTCGTAGTCGGCGGCCTGCACGACGCCCTGCCGGCGCTCGCGCTCGTGCATCGCCCTCGCCTCGAGCTGCGCGCGCTCGTCGGGCACGAGCAGTCCGAGCGCGACGCCGCGGTGGGCGATCGCGAGTCCGATCGTGCCTGCGATGCCCGCGGCGAGCGCGAGGATCCCGAGCAGCGGCGCCCACTCGACCGGCACGGCGATCGGCGTGAGCGGGATGCGCACGCGCTCGGCGTCGCCGAGCGGCGCGAAGGCGAGCGGGATGCCGAGGCCGACGAGCGGCAGCAGGCTCAGCACGAAGACGCCGAAGAGGCTCGCGAGCGCGAAGCTGAGGATCGCGCGCCAGTGGGCACCGTCGCTCGCGATGCGGAGCAGTCGGTGCGGCACCCGCAGCCAGTCGGTGCGGTGCGAGCCGCGCAGCACGGCCGGCGGCACGGGTGCGTCGTACAGCGCAGCGATGCGCTCGCGCTCGAACCACGCGACGGCGAACATCCCGAGCACCGCGAGCGCGAGGAAGAGCACGCCGACGACGACGATGAGGAGCCCGGCGCCGAGGGCGACGAAGGTGAGGATGATCGTGAGGATAGGGAGGCCGATCGAGCCGAGCACCACGAGGTGCGCGATCGTCGCGAGGAGGGGGCCGAGGCGTTGCATGGCTCCACGCTAGGCGCGCCGAGCGGCGGTCGCGCGGCGGTTCCCCGGAAGCCTCGCGGGGGCTATCCCCCATGCTCGCCGGGCTCGGCCATAGCCTCCCTCGGTACCCTCGCCGCATGACCGCCTCGCGCATCCGCCTCGGCGCCGCAGGCCTCGCAGCCGCGGCGGCGCTGCTCGTGACCGGGTGCGGCATCCTGCCGTCGCCCGCACCGGTGCCGACGACGCCCGCGACCGTCGAGCCCGCGCCCGGGGACCAGGCGCAGCAGTGCGCGCAGGTGCTCGCCGAGGTCTCGGCGATCGCGACGGACGTCGGCCGCGTCGGAGAGATGCTCGCGACCGACCCCTTCGGCGCGCTCGCGCTCGTCGGGAGCATCTCGACGCGGGTCGGCGACCTCGAGACGCGCGTGACCGACCCGGCGCTGCTCGAGCGCATCGGCGAGATCCAGGCGGGGTGGGATGCGCTCGTCGCCGACGCGCAGGAGTCGCTCGCCTCTGGCGACGCCGCCGGCATCGAGCGCGCCCGCACGGCGCTCGTCGAGCTCGGCGACCGGGTGGTCGCGCTGCAGGAGTTCTGCGCCGGCACGCCGTGATCGCCGCAGCCGCGACGCCTCGGGATCCCGCCCGCCTACGCTGAGCGCATGACCGCTCCGCTGCTCGCCCTGCTCGACGGCACCCTCGCCGACGTCACGCATCCGCTCATCCGCGCCGACGACCTCGGCGTCGTGCGCGGCGACGGCGTCTTCGACGCCGCGCTCGCGCGCCGCGGCCCCGATGGCGAGGGCATCGTGCGCGACCGCGACGCGCACCTCGACCGGCTCGCGCGCTCGGCGGCGATCCTGCAGCTGCCCGAGCCCGACCGCGCCGGCTTCGGCCGAGCGATGGACGCGCTCCTCGCGGCGTGGGACTTCGACGCGCAGCCCGAGGCCGTCATCCGGCTCGTGCTCACCCGCGGGCCGGAGTCGGGCGGGGACCCGACCGCGTTCGCGCTCATGGCGCCGATCTCGGTCGGCGTGCTGCGGGAGCGCGCCGAGGGCGTCTCGATCACGCTCCTCGGCCGCGGGCACGACGGCGACGAGGTCGCGTCGATGCCGTGGCTGCTGCCCGGCGCGAAGAGCCTCTCCTACTCGATCAACATGGCGGCGAAGCGGCACGCGGCGCAGCGGGGCTTCGACGACGTCGTCTTCGTCTCGCCCGCGGGGCAGCTGCTCGAGGGGCCGACGTCGACGCTCGTCGTGGATCGCGGCGGGCGGCTCCTCACGCCGCCGCAGGACGGCATCCTCGCCTCGCTCACCCTCGAGCACCTCATGGCCGCGGCGCCGGGCGCGGGCATCGAGGTCGCGTTCGAGCGGCTCGAGCCGGCCGACCTGCTCTCGAGCGACGGCGCGTGGCTGCTCTCGTCGGGTCGGCTCGTCGCCGCCGTGACGAGCGTCGACGGCACGGAGCTGCCGCGCTCGCCGCTCGACACCGAGCTGCGACGCATCCTCGAGGTCTAGCTCACGAGCCACGATCTCCAGTGCGCCACCGACGCCCAGCACCACGAACCCCGAAGTACCCGAGAACCTCCTGACGTCTCTTCGCCGATGGGGTCGCTAAGCCAAACGTAGTCGTGGTCGATGCCGCCTTCGACAGGGAGCGCACTCCAGTCACGGCCCTGGTGTGGCAAATTGTACGAGGCGCTGAACTTCAGGCGACCACTCAGACGAGACCCAGACTTGCCCGTGGCCGAGCGCACAAGCAGCCACCGCGCGCGTGTCGGCGAGCACAGCGCGCAGAGGTTGCACGCCCGACTCACCGGCGACTAGGGCGGTCGAGAACCATGCGGCAAGGCATCGGACCTGCGTGAAGTCGCCCGAAGCGCTCGCGTCCGCGATCCGCACCAGCTCCGAGATGGTTCTGCGAACCTGCGACAGCTCAGCGGCGTGGTGTGCAAGCCGCTCTAGGCGGGCTTCCACTGGGGCGGGCCACTGCACCGCGTCTGCCATTGCTCGGAAGAACGCATGGCCACGGACGAAGCGCAGCAGCACATCTTCCGCTGGGGCTAGGGGCCCGGCCGGGCGCACGTCTCGAACCTGGCCACTCACCAGCCGACCATCGACCATCGCGCCTGGCACCTCACCAAACACGAGCTTGCGCACTGCAGCGGCTAGTTCGCCCTCGGCCAATATCGCCGAGCCGGTGAGGATCGCCTCGACATCATCCGCGTAAATCTCGTGGTAGTCGATGCTGAGCTCGTACCAATAGGGCGTCCAGGTCTCGACTTGCACGAAGGTTGCGCGAGCTGCCCGATGATACCGCCCGCGCGAGAAATGTACGAGAGCACTGTCGATCGGACCTGCGGAGAGCCCGGCCGCAATGACTTCCTGCCGTCCCGTGCTGAGCATCACGAGTACATCCGCACATTCAGGCCGTGCGGTCCATATGGCGAGCCGCCCCTATAACCAAGCACCATGCGGCCCGCGCCTGCTCGGCCGGAGTAATTCCTCATCCAACCTTGACTGTTGTTGAGGAGGGCTCCTCGGCCGTTGGAGGTTCGTGTGAGACGGCTGCGGGCAACGAGTGTGCCCGCTGCAATGTGAGCCGCTCGACGGCTCGCGGTGATGGTTGGATGGCGAGCGCTTATGGGGTTGGCCAACGGCGCTCCCCTACGCCACCGGCGTGCTTGTTGGATCACTCCTACCGCCTCGCGCGCGGTGCGGAGCCGTTGCACCGTCGAAAGGCCTCTCGTCAACCGCACCGCAAGGCTAATGAACCGTATCGGTGCGGCAACTACGTTTAGCACTGGGACGAAACATGCTACGGTCAGCGCGATATCGGCGATGTTCCATGCGGCTTCCCAGTCAGCTTCGTCAGTCAGGTCACTCTTGTCGATGGAGTCGGTGCGCCAGACGTAGTCGTTGTCGACGCCGCCCTCGACGGGGTCGACTTGCAGGAACCGGCCGAGGGCTGGGACGTAGAGGCGTGCGCCCATCTCGAGCACGGTGGTGGTGCCGACGGTCTCTGCGGGTTTGAGGGCTGCATCTGCGGAACACGCTCGACATACGCGGCCCGCACGAGCGGCGCTACTTGGCCGGGCGTGCGCAGCAGCAGGCCCAGATGCGGTCGGCTCGCTGGCACCAGCCGTGCCGGACGCGCCACGACTGGCTGGTCGACTGAGCGATCTCTGCGCGACACGCGAGCCGCCGCTCGAATGCGTTTCTCGAACCGCGATGCCCCGCTGGTGGGTTCCGATCGCGGCACCCGCTGCTTCCGGTCTCATCACGTCGACGGCGCCTCGAATGGAATCCGTGCAATCGCCTCAAGAGTACGCCACTCTAAGCGTCCATGATACAACTCGGAGCTAGAAACAATTCTCAGCACGATTCCTGCATCATAAGTATTCTCGAAGAACTCCAACAAGTTTAGTGAGCGCTTCGCAAGGAGCCGTAGGCGGCGCCGAACCACCCGCCTAGCCAAGGGCATCGTCCATTCATCAAGCATCGCCTTCAAACGCTCCGAGCAGAGTGCCAACAATTGCTCCGGCGACTTCACCGGCACACCAACAGAACGCGAGTGAGGGTTCGGGAAGACCGCAATCTGACACTCTCGAGATTCTGCCCATCGAAACAAGGACGACAGCGTGGCGCTGGCTTCGGTTCCAATCAGCGCGCTTAGTCCAAGCACTGTCGAACTACTCAGCAGATCCAGGGGCACGTCGTCTGGCCAGTTCTGCAGTTGCTTCGCGAGCCGGCGCTCACCCTCGAACCAATCGCCCGGGGGTGCACCAGTCCCCGCCTCTCGCCAGGGCGGGGAGAACACGTAGGAGCGCACAGCTGGTTCATTGAACTCGCGCCACTCGATGTCCCAGGCGCGCATCTGACTCAGAATCTCCGATCCAGTTCCTTGCAGTTGCACCAGCACGTCCTCTGGCGTTTGGGGATCGCTGAGCTGAGCAGTCCAGGTCAGGATCACCTCGGGGTCCGCCTGAGCCAGCTCGGCAATTTCCTTTTCGGTTGCGCCCGAGACTAGACGAGCCGCAATGGTCCCGGCACGAGCGCGGCCAATCAGAACAGAAGCCATTGCCGCGCCCTCCCACCATGACGGATGTGAAGATTCTGCATCGCGCCGCGCTCCAGCCTGCCAGAGGCAGAGTAGCCAAAGTTCGACGAGTACTGATAGCCTCCGTACCTTCTACCTAGATTGTGATAGACCGGCGATCGCCACTGCAGGTTGTTTCGTGTGATCATTCTTGCACCATTATTCGCAACGCCTCGAGTTCCGCCCCGCAATGTGATCCTGGCCGCAATGTTGGAGGCAGCTCGACCCGCCATCCCGCCGGCTCGCACTCCTGTCTCCACCAGTTGGTTGGCGGTGCGCCCGCCGCGCGTCAAGACCGCGACCGCTCTGACAATTCGAACCGTGAGGAAGGCGACACGAGCAGCAAGTGCGATTGCACCAATCGCCGGAATGAAGGAAGCGACCGTCAGACCGACCTCCAGGACGGTCATCCAGTCAGCGTTTCCGCTGAGGTCGTTCTTGCCGATGGGGTCGGTGGGCCAGACGTAGTCGTTGTCGACGCCGCCTTCCACGGGGTCGACTTGCAGGAACCTGCCGAGGGCTGGGACGTAGCGGCGTGCGCCCATCTCGAGCATGGTGGTGGAGCCGACGGTCTCTGCGGGTTTGAGGGCGGCTTGGTGCCAGCCGGTGTGGCCGGCGACCTGACCGGTGTCTTCCGCGACAGTCGTGCCGATCGCATACGTTGCTGCGTCGAGGGGTTGCCCGTATGGGTCCCACAGCTGCACGCCGTCCGCGGTGGTGGTGCCGTCGCCGGTGGTGAGAGTGTGGCCGAGCATAGACGGGTACTGCCAGGTCGCGGCCGTCGCGGTCAGGCTGACCTGCGCCTCGCCCGGCAGCGCGATCTCGCGGGTGAGGGTGCCGCCGCTGGTCTGGGCGAAGGGCACGTCGCCGTCGCCGGCGTAGAGGTACCGGGTCGACACCGGCGGCGCGGCTCCCGCGGGGTCGGTGGTGCGCTCGACGATGCGCCCGGTCGCGTCGCGCTGGATGCGGACGGTGGAGCCGTCGTCATAGGTGGTGGAGGCGTGCCGGCCGGCGGCGTCGTAGCCGATCGCCATGTCCGCCAGCCTCGTCGTGGCGCCGGCGGCGTCGTAGGCGAGCTCCGCCGCGGTGAGCCCGTCGGCGACGGTGTTCGCGCCCGGGATCGGGTTCGTGATGGTGGTGCCGGTGAGCCGGTCAGCCCAGTCGTAGCAGTACGCGGTCGTCGTCGTGCGGGTCGCCTGCCCGGGCGCGGTCCACACGTCGACCAGCCGGGAGCGGTTGCCCGAGCGACCCGCGGCCGTGTTCGGGCCGCACCCGCCCGCCTGACCGAACTCGTACGTCAGCTGGTGGCCGGGGATCGCTGCGGTCACCAACCGCCCGGCCGCGTCGTACCCGTAGGTGGCGCGGTGGGTGGTGGCGTCACGGGCGATCGCGTGCTGCACGATCCGGCCGGACTGGGACCGTGCCGCGGTCTCGGTGATCGCCGTCGCATTCGGGAACGACCAGGTCTGTCCGGTGGTGCGGCCGGCCGCGTCGCGGCCGATCGCACCGAGCGTCGCCCCGCCGAGGTACGCGACGGAGGCGAGCCGTTGAAGGCTGTCGTAGGTCGCGGTGGCGTACACCTGCCCGCGGACGGTGACACTGGTGGGCTTGCCGTCGCGGTCGTAGGTGAACGCGGTCGTCTCGGCCGCCTGGCCTGGCGGAACGGTGCTGGTCGAGAGCAGTCGGCCGGTGAGTGCCTGGTAGGTGGGGGTGGTGACGGTGCCCCACACGTCGGTGTAGCGGGTGATTCGGCCGAGCAGATCCGTCGTGGTCGTGATCGTCGAAGCGTTCGGGCTGCCGGCGACGGCGCCGTCGGCGACGCAAATGCGCGTCAGCGATTGCAGCACGGCCACTCCAGGAACAGGGGCTTCCGGCTGAACCGGGTGGGCCGAGTCGAATATCTAGCCAGATGCTAGACGCTTCATAGAATCGCCGGTGATCACGGCTTGGTAACGAATTCATGGCGACCGCAAGACGGCCTCGCCTGCAGCAGTTTGGCCACCCGGAGTCTCGTGCAGAACGACTGCTTTCCGAGGGATGCGCGACGGCGGTGAAGGTGGCATGGCAGTACGAAGACCCCGTCCGCGCGAAGTCGCCGCGCTCCCCAGGATCGGCAGCAGCTCCCAGCGTGCTAGCCGAGCCGCGCCACCTGCTCATTGAGCAGCAGCGCGACCGCCTCGGCCGGAGCGCGCTCGTGCAGCACCGCGACGACGTGGCGACCGACGACTGCGGCGTCGACGACGAGCGCCGCATCGTCCGACTCGAGCGCGACGGCTGCGCCGTGCGCGACGGGCGGCGCCGCGAACGTGCCCGACTCGGTGACCGCGCCGTCGCACGTGGTCGCGAGCGCCTGCAGCGCCGCGATGCCGTCGGCAGCGGCCGCGGCGCTCGGGTAGCGCAGCACCGCGACGTTGAAGACGCCGCCCCGCTCCACACCCGTCGACAGCGCGACCATCGCGGCCTCGCTCGCAGCGCCGTCGACCGCGCCCGCGGCCGCGGCGCACTCGGCGCTCGCCGTGCGCGCGACGGCCACGTGCGGGATCGCCTCGCCGACCGGCACGGAGCCGGGCGCCGCGAGCTCGGCCCACGTCCCCTCGGTCCACGTCGGCGGGGGCAGCGAGCCGGCGTCCACGAGCAGGTCGACGAGCGCGCGCGGGGCCGCCGGCGGCGTCGGCGAGGGGCTCGGGGCGGCGGATGCGGTGGGTGCGGTCGTCGGGGTCGGCGTCGGCCGGGCGGGCTCAGCGGACGGCGACGGCGCGGGTCCAGCCTCCGGCTCGTCGGGATCCGCGCGCTGCTCCTGCGGCCGTGGCCGCACGCCCGGCGCCTCGCCCCCGTGGCCGCCCACGGCCGGGAGCGCGTCGGGCGGCGCGACGCCGGGCGCGGGGACGTCGGTCTCGAGCCCGGGGTCGGTGGGGCTCGGCATGGCGGGTGCGCCGCAGCCTGCGAGCGCCGCGCTCATGAGCACGGCGGCGGCGACCGTGAGGATCCGATGCCCGCGCCGCATGTCCCCCATGATGAGCCGCGAGCCTGGAAACCTCGGGGCCGGCGCGGTCAGCCTCGCGGATCGTTGTGGATTCGTGATGCCGCGGCG
Organism: Agrococcus pavilionensis RW1; assembly: GCF_000400485.1. Lineage (GTDB taxonomy): Bacteria > Actinomycetota > Actinomycetes > Actinomycetales > Microbacteriaceae > Agrococcus > Agrococcus pavilionensis. The sequence continues at coordinate 15,822 of NZ_ASHR01000041.1, read as the reverse complement.
AGCGGCTCGATCGCCGCGCGCACGGCGGCGGAGGCCGCCGGGCGGCCCGGCTCGAGCGCCCAGGCCGCGAGCGCCGCGCATGCCGCGGCGACGATCGCGACCGGCGCGACGGCCGCGGCGGGCGACTCGGGCAGCGCGTCGCGCTCGAGAGCGAGCGCGAGCGCCGCGCGCTCGACGAGCGGCTGCAGCCGCGCGGGAGCGCCGTCGCGCAGCGCCGCCTCGGCGCCCATCGGCCGCGCGTCGCGGAGCGCGACGGGCGGGGTGCGCCCCCACGGCTCCACCGCGGCGACGATCGCCTCCACGAGCGCGTCGAGCGCACCGCGCTCGCGACCAGAGCCGTCCCCCGACGTCGCTTCGAGCGCCTCGCCGGCCCTCGCGATGGCCGCGTCGAGGGCGACCCACAGCGCATCCGCCTTGGATTCGCAGTAGGAGAAGACGGTGCCGCGCGAGACGCCCGCGCGGCGGGCGATGTCGTCGACGCTCACGGCGCCGTAGCCGCGCTCGAGGAAGAGCTCGAGCGCCGCCTCGTGGATCGTCGCCGAGCTCGAGGCTCGGGGCCGACCGGGCCCGCGCCCCTTGCCCCGTCGCTGCGTGCGACCCGCCGCCATGGGAATCTCCTTCCGGCGCTATTGTTGCACCCGGTATGACAATCTGCGCCCACTAGGCGCCCCGCGAGGAGATCCCGTGACCACCACCACCGCGCCCTCGGGCGCCGCTCCCGCACGCTCGAGCAGCTCCGCTCGCGTCGCCACCGCGGCGACGGTCGGCACCGCGCTCGAATCGTACGACTTCTACACCTACTCCTACTTCGCCGCGTTCTTCGCCGGCCCCTTCTTCTTCTCGGCGCTCGGCGACGCAGGCGCGCTCGCCGCCTCGTTCGCGACGATCGGCATCGCCTTCGTCGTGCGGCCACTCGGCGCGATCCTCTTCGGCCACCTCGGCGACCGCATCGGCCGCCGCTCGACGCTGCTCATCACGATCGCGCTCATGGGCGTCGCGACCGGGCTCGTCGGGCTGCTGCCGACCGGCGAGGGCTGGGCGCTGTTCGGCGCGATCGCGCTCGTCGTGCTGCGCATCGCGCAGGGCCTCTCGCTCGGTGGCGAGTGGGGCGGCGCGGTGCTGCTCGCGACCGAGCACGCCGACGCGCGACGCCGCCCGTTCTTCGCGTCACTGCCGCAGCTCGGCTCCCCCATCGGCTCGGTCGCGGCGGGCGGCCTCATGCTCGTGATGTTCTTCGGGCTCGGGCCCGAGGCGATGGCGGCGTGGGGCTGGCGCGTCCCGTTCCTCATCGCCATCCCGCTCATCGCGGTCTCGCTCTACCTGCGCTGGTCGATCGACGAGACGCCGGTCTTCAAGGAGCTCGCCGCGAAGGGGCAGCGCGAGCGCAACCCCGTGTGGGCGGCGATCCGCACGCAGCCGGGCGCGTTCGGCGTCGCGATCCTCGTGGCGCTGCTCGGCATCGGCTCCTACTCGCTCATGAACACCTACACGATGGGCTACGGCGTCACGGCGCTCGGCTTCGACGAGATGCAGCTGCTCGCGGCCGCGACGATCGGCGGCCTGCTGCAGTTCGTCACCGTCCCGGCGTTCGGGTGGCTCGCGACGCGCATCGGCTCGGCGCGCGTCGTCGCGCTCGGCGCGGCCGGCACGCTGCTCATCGCCTTCCCCATCTACTGGCTGCTCGGCAGCGCGACCTTCGCCGTGCTCGTCGCGCTCATGATCGTCGGCGGCATCCTGCCGACCGCGTCGTGGGCGGCGCTCGGCGGCACGATGCAGGAGCTCTTCCGCGGCCGCCACGCCTACTCGGCGCTCTCGGTCGCCTACGCGCTCGCCGCCGTGCTCTCGGGCTTCATCCCCTACCTCACGACCGAGCTCGGCGTGCTCACCGGCGGCGCGTGGTGGCACCCGGGCGTCGTGCTCGCGGCGCTCTCGGCGCTCACGCTCGTCGGCGCGATCATGGCGGGGCGGATGCGTCGGCTCGGCGACGAGGACGCCGACGCCGCGCAAGCCGCCGTCCCCGAGGAGGCGCCCGCGCCGGTGTGACGCGCGGCCCCGGGCAGGATGGTGGGGTGCTGCTGCCGACGATCGCGAGGGGCGCGAGCGCCGAGGTCGAGATCTCGCGCTCGCGCTTCATCGCGACGGCCCACCGCATCGCGAGCCTCGACGAGCTCGCGCCGCTCGTGCGCGACGCCCGCCGGGCGCATCCGGACTCCCGGCACGTGTGCAGCGCCGCGATCGTCGGCGCGCACGGCGAGTCGAGCCGATCGAACGACGACGGCGAGCCAGCGGGCACCGCGGGATCGCCGATCCTCTCCGCGATCGCCGGTCGCGGCCTCACCGACGTCGCGGTGCTCGTCGTGCGCTGGTTCGGCGGCGTGAAGCTCGGCACCGGCGGGCTCGTGCGCGCCTACGGGGGCATCGCTGCCGACGCGCTCGACGTGGCCGGCCGGCTCGAGCGCGTGGCCGCGACCGAGCTCGTCGCGCGGCTGCCGCACGCCGACGCGCCTCGGCTCGAGCACGCGATCCGTGCCGCGGGCCACGAGCCGACGATCGACTACGAGGCGACGGATGCGCGGCTCGCGATCGTCGTCGAGGACGCCCGGCGCGCCGAGGCGGACGCGCTACTCGCGCAGCTCGGCATCGCGGCGGAGGCGACCGGCACGCGCGTGCTCGAGGTGCCGGCGTGAGCCGCGCTCACGCGAGCGAGCGCGCGACCTCGACCAGCTGCCGCGCGTAGCCGCCGCCGAAGAGCAGCGTGTGCACGAGCAGCGGCTGCAGCTGCTGCATCGGGATGCGCTCGCGCCAGCCCTCGGCGAGCGGCGACGCCTCGTCGTAGGCCGCGAGCACGCGCTCGCGGAGCGGCAGGCCGAAGAGCGCGAGCATCGCGAGATCGGTCTCGGCGTGCCCGCCCTGCGCGTGCGGGTCGATGAGCACGGCCCCCGTGTCGACGTCCGACCACAGCACGTTGCCCGTCCAGAGGTCGCCGTGGATGCGCGCGACAGGCCCGACGAGCCGCGGCTGCGGCGCGTCGAAGTCGCCCGCCGCCATGCGGTCGACCGCAGCCTCGACCGCCCGCGCCCGGGACGCATCCAATCGCCCCTCGTCGACGCAGCGCCGCAGCACCGGCCGCACCGCCGTCTCGGCCCACGCCGCGCCCCACGAGTCGGCGACCGGCTCGGGCGCGAGCGGCACGCGCGAGGAACCCCACTCGAGCGGCGGCTCGGCGCCCGCCGGCGGGCAGCAGTGCCACGGCGCGCCGGCGGCGTGCAGCGCGGCGAGGCTGCGGCCGAGCGCCTCGGCGCGCTCGGCCGTCGGGGCCGCCTCCGCGACGCGGGCGACGTGCAGCGCGCCGCCGTCGCGCCGCGCGCGAGCGATGCGCGTGCCGCCCGCTGGCTCCGCCTAGGCGAGCCACGCGAGCCCGGCCGCTTCCATCGCGAGCCGGTGCTCGGCGCCGCCCGGCACGCGCTTCACGACGTCCACCTGGCCACCTTGGCACGGGTCGCTGAGGAGCGCCCGGCTAGCGTGGAGGCATGGCCGCTCCCCGCAAGCCCGCTCCCCGCAAGCCCGCTCCCCTCTGGCTCTACATCGGCGCCGCCGTGCTCTTCGCGGTCGCCGGCGCGCTGCAGAGCGACACCCTCCCGCGCGTGCTCTTCCTCATCGCCGCCGCGCTCTTCGCCGTCACGGCGGTGCTGCAGTGGCGCTTGCGCCGCAGGGCGTGACGCCCCGCGCGTAGACTGGCGCGGACCACAACCAGGCATCATGCCGTCGCCCCGCCCCGGGGCCCGGCGAGACGCGATGCCGCGCACATCGAAAGCGAGACGCCATGAGCGCCATGCCCGCACCCGGGATGCCGGACCGCCCCGCCCTCGAGGGACTCGAGGAGAAGTGGGGCCAGCGCTGGGAGGAGGCGGGCACCTACCGCTTCGACGCGACGGGGCTCGGCCGCGACGCGATCTACTCGATCGACACCCCGCCGCCCACCGCCTCCGGCTCGCTCCACGTCGGCCACGTGTTCTCCTACACGCACACCGACCTCGTCGCCCGCTTCCAGCGCATGCGCGGCAAGCACGTCTTCTACCCGATGGGCTGGGACGACAACGGCCTGCCGACCGAGCGCCGCGTGCAGAACTACTACGGCGTGCGCGTCGACCCGAGCCTCCCCTACGACCCCGACTTCACGCCCCCGCACGAGGGCGGCGAGGGCAAGAGCTCGAAGGCCGCCGACCAGGTGCCCGTCTCGCGCCGCAACTTCATCGAGCTGTGCGAGCGGCTGACGGAGGAGGACGAGGAGAAGTTCGAGCACCTGTGGCGCACGCTCGGCCTCTCGATCGACTGGTCGCAGACCTACCGCACCATTTCCGACGACGCCCGTCGCACCTCGCAGCTCGCCTTCCTGCGCAACTTCGAGCGCGGCGAGGCGTACCAGGCGGATGCGCCGACCCTGTGGGACGTGACGTTCCGCACCGCCGTGGCCCAGGCCGAGCTCGAGGACCGCGACCAGCCCGGGGCGTACCACACGCTGCTCTTCACCTCCGAGGACGGCGACCTGCGGATCGAGACGAGCCGCCCGGAGCTGCTGCCGTCCTGCGTGGCCGTCGTCGCGCATCCGGATGACGAGCGCTATCAGCACCTCTTCGGCACGACGGTCTCGACCCCGGTGTTCGGCGCCCCGGTGCCGTTCGTCGCGCACGAGCTCGCGCAGCGCGACAAGGGCACGGGCGTCGCGATGATCTGCACGTTCGGCGACGTGACCGACGTCACGTGGTGGCGCGAGCTGAACCTGCCGAACCGCTCGGTGATCGGCTTCGACGGCCGCTTCGCAGCCGAGGCGCCCGAGGCGCTCGCGAGCGAGGCCGCGCAGGCCGCCTACGCCGAGCTCGCCGGCAAGACCGTCTTCAGCGCTCGCAAGGCGATCGTCGAGCAGCTGCAGGCCGCGGGCCGCATGATCGGCGACCCGAAGCCCATCCAGCACCCGGTGAAGTTCTACGAGAAGGGCGACAAGCCGCTCGAGATCGTCTCGACCCGCCAGTGGTACATCAAGAACGGCGGCCGCGACGAGGCCCTCCGCGAGCGGCTCATCGCGCACGGGCGCGAGATCGCCTGGCACCCCGAGCACATGCGCACGCGCTACGAGAACTGGGTGCACGGCCTCAACGGCGACTGGCTCATCTCGCGCCAGCGCTTCTTCGGCGTGCCGATCCCCGTCTGGTACGCGCTCGACGAGGAGGGCGAGACCGACTTCGACCGCGTGCTGCTGCCGCGGCCCGAGCAGCTGCCGCTCGACCCGACGAGCGACGTGCCCGACGGCTTCGACGAGTCGCAGCGCGGGGTGCCTGGCGGCTTCGTCGGCGAGGTCGACATCATGGACACGTGGGCGACCTCGTCGCTCACGCCGCAGCTCGCGGGCGGGTGGGCCGACGGCGCGGAGCTGTGGTCGAAGATCACGCCCTTCGACCTGCGCCCGCAGGGCCAGGACATCATCCGCACGTGGCTCTTCTCGACGCTGCTGCGCTCGATGTTCGAGGACGGCCGCGCGCCTTGGCAGCACGCGGCGCTCTCGGGCTGGATCCTCGACCCCGACCGCAAGAAGATGTCGAAGTCGAAGGGCAACGTCGTCACCCCGCTCGGCATGCTCGAGGAGCACGGCTCCGACGGCGTGCGGTACTGGGCCGCGTCGTCTCGGCTCGGCGTCGACGCGACGCTCGACCCGCAGAACCCGAAGATGATCAAGATCGGCCGGCGCCTCGCGATGAAGGTGCTCAACGCCGCGAAGTTCGTGCTCTCGATGGAGGGGCAGCCGGGCGAGATCACCGAGCGGCTCGACCGCGAGATGCTCGCCGAGCTCGCTGTCGTCGTGCGCGGCGCGACGCGCGCGTTCGAGGGCTACGACCACGCGAAGGCGCTCGAGTCGACGGAGGCGTTCTTCTGGACGTTCTGCGACGACTACCTCGAGCTCGTCAAGGAGCGCGCCTACTCGGGCGACGAGCCCGGCCGCGGCTCGGCGATCGCCGCGCTGCGGCTCGCGATCGACGTGCAGATGCGCCTGCTCGCGCCGTTCCTGCCGTTCGCGACCGAGGAGGTCTGGTCGTGGTCGCACGAGGGCTCGATCCACGTCGCGCCGTGGCCCGAGGCCGACGAGCTCGGCGTCGACCACTCCCCGACCGGCATGCTCCAGGCCGTCGGCCAGGCGCTCATCGGCATCCGGCGGGCGAAGACGGATGCGAAGGCGAGCCAGAAGACGCCCGTCGCGTCCGCGGTCATCGGCGTCCCGGCAGCGCTGCGCGAGCACCTCGAGGCCGCGACCGGCGATCTCAGGGCCGTGGGACGCATCCGTGACCTCTCGCTCGTCGAGGCGGCGGAGCTCGCCGTGCGCGAGATCGAGCTCGAGGAGGCGTGATGCGGATCGGCACCCGCTGGGCGGTGGGCGGCGAGGCCCCGCAGTCGGTGCCGGTCGCGATGCGCGCGGCGATCGACGAGGAGGAGCGCACGCTCGCCGAGCTCGGCGCCGACACCGCGTCGTGGCGCTGGACGCTCACGTGGCTCGAGGGCGCCCCGGTCGTCGAGCTCGACGACGGCACGACGATCCGCCTCGACGGCGACGACGTCGTCGTCAGCCGCGAGGGCTGACGCACGAAGGCCCCCGGCAGCTGCCGGGGGCCTTCCTCCCTTGCACAGGAGTGTCCTGGATCGGCTCAGCGCATCGGGCGGGTCAGGATCTGCGCCATCACGAACGAGTCGTTGATGACGGCGATCGGCATGGTCACGGGGTGGTCTTCGCGCTTCGGCATGGTGTCTCCTCGGGTGGTCGGTCTCCCGATCAGTCGATCGGGAAGGCGTTGAACTGGATCTGGATGCGGTGCACGGGATCGCTCCCGTCACCGTGGTCTGCGGCGGCCTCGGCGAGGCGCAGGGCGATGAGGCGCTCGACGTCGCGCGTGAGCCGGTGCAGCTCGCTCGCGCGGAGCGAGACCGAGCGGCTCGAGAGGCGCGACGCGTCGAGGATCGGCTCCTCGTAGCGCTCCTCGCCCGTCGCGACGTAGTGCGCGAGCAGCGCGCTGTCGTGCTGGGTCCACGCGCCGAGCACGGTCGCGGTCGCGGCGCGACCCTCGGGAGCGTCGGCGAGCTCCTTCGTCCACACCTCGACGGGCTCGATCGATCGGCGCCACCAGCGCTCGCGGCCGGTGCCGATCGAGGCGTCCTCGGCGATGAAGCCCTTCGCCTCGAGCTGGCGCAAGTGGTAGCTCGTCGAGCCGGTCGACTCGCCGAGGGTCGCCGCGAGCGACGACGAGGTCTGCGCGCCCTGCGTCGTCAGCACGTGCAGGATGCGCACGCGCAGCGGGTGGGCGAGGGCCTTGAGGGATTCGAGATCGACGGCCGGGGCCTCGCTCGCGCCGCCGGGACCGTCGACGGCGACGTCGAGCATGCCTCCATCCTACCCGTTGCAAAGACCTCTTTGCAACGGGTAGTCAGACACCTCTCGCGCGCAGAGTTCCGGCACTCTGCGTTCTGCGACCCGCGCGCGAGCGGAGTTCCGGCACTCTGCAAGGGGCACGATGAGGGGAGGTCAGTCGCGCGCGAGGATCCAGCCGTGCAGCATCGCCATCCAGCCGTCGTCGTCGGCCGTCCAGGCGCGCCAGGCGTCGGCGATGCGCTCGCGCTCCGCCGCGTCGGCGAGGCCGAAGCGCTCGGTGCCGTCGGCGAACGCCGAGTGCACCGCGCGCTGCGCCCACTGCCCGCCCCAGAACCCGCGACCGCTCGCCGACTCGAAGCACCACGTCTCGACGTCGGTCTCGACGCTCGAGAACCCCGCCTCGCGCGCCCACGCCTTGAGCTTCGCGCCGGCGTCGCCGTCGCCGCCGTTCGCCGCCTGCAGCGAGACGACGAGCTCGCGCCAGCGCGCGAGCTCCGGGGTGAGCGGATGGATCGCGGTCGCCGAGTAGACGACGTCGCGCGCCGCGACCACCCGACCCGCGCGCCGCCAGGCGGCGAGCGCCGCCACCGGCTCGCCGAGGTGCTGCAGCACCTGGTGCGCGTGCACGATGTCGAAGTCCCCGCCCGGCGGCGCGTACGCATCCCCCATCAGGAACTCGACGTTGCCGATGCCCGCCGCCTCGGCCGCGCGCCGCGCGTGCTCGACGACCTCGGCGCTCGCGTCGATGCCGACGACGCGGCCCGCGTCGCCGACGCGGCTGGCGAGGTCGATCGTGATGGAGCCCGGGCCGCAGCCGACGTCGAGGATCCGCATGCCCGGCTCGATGAGCGGCGCGAGGTACGACGCGGAGTTCTCGACGGTGCGCGCGGCGTGCGCGCCGACGACGCTCGCGTGGTGGCCATGCGTGTAGGCAACCGGGGGCATGAGCACACCCTATGGCCAGGCGGGTGTCGCGGCCGCACCTAGTGTGGTGGGATGACCAACCCCTTCCTGACGCCCAGCGCGCTCCCCTACCAGCTGCCGCCGTTCGCCGAGATCCGCGACGAGCACTACGAGGAGGCGCTCGAGGCGGGCTTCGCCGAGCAGCTCGCGGAGGTCCGCGCGATCGTCGAGGACGACGCCGCACCGACCTTCGAGAACACGATGGAGCCGCTCGAGCGCTCGGGCGGGACGCTCTCGCGCGTCGCGCACGTCTTCTTCAGCATGACCTCGACCGACTCGTCGCCGTTCCTCGAGGAGCTCGAGGAGCGCTTCGCGCCGCGCTTCGCCGCGCACGAGGACGCGATCGTGCTCGAGCCGCGCCTCTACGCCCGCGTCGCCGCCTTGCACGAGTCCCCGGATGCGTCGTGGACGGACGAGCAGCGCTACCTCGTCGAGCGGCGCCACACCGAGATGACCGTCGCCGGCGCCGGCCTCGACGACGCCGCCCGCGCCCGCCTCATGGAGCTCAACCAGCAGATCGCGACCCTCACGACGCGCTTCGACAAGCACCTGCAGGCCGACACGAACGACCTCGCGGTCGTCATCGACACCGAGGCCGAGCTCGACGGGCTGAGCGACGGCGAGATCCAGGCCGCCGCGGCCGCCGCCGCCGAGCGCGGGCTCGAGGGCACGTGGCTCATCACGCTGCCGCTCTTCTCGGGCCACCCGTGGCTCGCGTCGCTCACCGACCGCGACGTGCGGCGCCGCGTGATGGAGGCATCGCTCGCCCGTGGCACCCGCGGCAACGAGCACGACAACCGCGCGACGGTCGTCGAGCTCACGGCGCTCCGCGCCGAGCGCGCCGCCCTGCTCGGCTTCGCGACGCACGCCCACGCCATCACCGCCGACGAGACGGCCGGCAGCCCTGACAGCGTCATGGCGATGCTCACCCGGCTCGCGAAGCCCGCCGCCGCGAACGCGCGCGCCGAAGCCGCGGCGCTGCAGGCGCAGATCGACGCAGCGGGCGAGGGCTACGAGCTCACCGCCTGGGACTGGGCCTACTGGACCGAGAAGGAGCGCACCGCGCGCTTCGACGTCGACACCGCGGCGCTCCGCCCCTACTTCGAGGCCGAGCGCGTGCTGCGCGACGGCGTCTTCCACGCCGCGCACCGGGTCTACGGCATCACGTTCGAGGAGCGCGACGACCTCGTGGGCTACCACCCCGACGTGCGCGTCTTCGAGGTGCGCGACGAGGATGGCTCCGAGCTCGGCCTCTACCTGCTCGACCTCTACACGCGCGACTCGAAGCGCGGCGGCGCGTGGATGAACTCGCTCATCCAGCAGAACGCGCTGCTCGGCCACCCGACGGTCGTGATGAACAACCTCAACGTGCCGAAGCCCCCGGCCGGCACGCCGACGCTGCTGACCTTCGACGAGACGGAGACGCTCTTCCACGAGTTCGGGCACGCGCTGCACGGCCTCTTCGCGCACGTCACCTACCCGTCGCTCGGCGGCACGAACGTGTTCCGCGACTTCGTCGAGTTCCCGAGCCAGGTGAACGAGATGTGGATGCTGTGGCCAGGCATCGTCGAGCACTACGCGCGCCACGTCGAGACCGACGAGCCGCTGCCCGCCGACGTCATCGAGCGGCTGCAGGCGTCGGAGTCGTTCAACCAGGGGCACGACACGAGCGAGTACCTCGCCGCGGCGCTCCTCGACCAGGCGTGGCACGCGCGCGTCGCGGGCGACGAGGTCATGGATGTCGCGGCCTTCGAGCAGGACGCGCTCGACCGCGTGGGCCTGCTGAGCGCGACCGTGCCGACCCGCTACTCGACGGGCTACTTCCAGCACGTCTTCTCCGGCGGCTACTCGGCCGGCTACTACTCGTACATCTGGTCGGAGGTCATGGACGCCGACACGGTCGAGTGGTTCAAGCAGCAGCCCTCGATCCGCGAGGCAGGGCAGCGCTTCCGCGAGCGGCTGCTCGGGGTCGGCGGCTCGAAGGATCCGCTCGCCGCGTTCCGCGACTTCCGCGGCCGCGACGCAGACATCGCGCCGCTGCTCGCGCGCCGCGGTCTCGACGCGGCGGAGTAGCGCCGGCACGAGGAAGGGGCGCTGCACCGATCGGTGCAGCGCCCCTCCGCGTCGGGCCGCTACGGTGTCGCTCCGACCACCGGCGCTGCCAGCACCGCCGTCGCCGTCTCGGCCGCCCCGAGGTTGTCGGTGTAGGTCACCGTCACCCGGATGTAGGAGCCGGCATCCGCCGCCGTGGTGGTGTAGGCGTTCGACGTCGAGCCGAGCACCGTCGATCCCGCCGGCACCTCCGGGTCGGTCGACCGCGTCCACGTGTAGGTGAACACGACGTCCTCCACCCCGTCGGCATCCGAGATGGGCGTCGCCAGCAGGAGCCGTCCGACGGGCGGACCAGCCGGAGCTTCGCCGTAGGCGATGCTCAGGCCCGACGGCCCGTCGTTCCGGTTCTCCACCGTGCCCGTCGTGATGGGCGAGGTCGCGGCGTGCCGCAGCCCCGAGCTGTCGGTGAAGTTCACCGTCACCCGGATGAACTGGGCGACAGCCGCGGCGTCCGGGGTGTAGCTGCTCGTGGCGGTGACGCCCGATCCAGCTGCGGGTCCCGTCCGCACCAGCTCCTCCCACTCGCTGACCGTCGCGGGCGTGTCGCCCTCGCCGGCCGACCAGATGAACTCGATGTCGGTGAGCCCGCTCGCGTCGAGCGGCGTGACGCCGTCCGTCGCGACCAGCCGCGCGGTGATGGGCGTGCCCTCCTGCAGGACGTCGGTCTCGAGCGTGACCGCCGCGAGGGGCTCGCACGCGTCCCAGCCGTCGCCGGCCTCGTTGAGCGTGGCGCACCCGTCCGAGAACTGGAGTCGCTCGAAGCCGCGGATGACATCCGTGCCGTCGCTCTCCTCCGCCTCGACGACGTTGGTGTGCTCGACCTGCCAGTACCCGTCGGGCAGCGCCGTCACCGTGTAGTCGGCCATCGCGTTGGAGTACACCGACGTGTCGGACGATGCCGATGCGTTCGGGTCCATCACGATGCGACGCACGATGTCGATGTCGCCCGGGTTGAGCGTGCCCGCGAACACCGCCGCCTGGAGCTGCGCCGCGTTGTCGAAGCGCGCTCCGGTCGTCCTGTCCTCGAGCTGCACCACCAGCTGCGCGTCACCGTCGAGGTAGTCGTTGCCTCCTCGTCCCTCGACGGTGTCGTCGCCGGGGCCGCCGATGATGATCATGCTGACGCCGTCAGCATCGATCGGCGGCGTGTCCCGCATGAACGGCGCCGCGTAGTCGTACGCAGCTCCTGCCGGCCGCAGCAGCGCCTCGAGGCCGTCGACGAGGTCGAGGCTCTCCTGCGTCGCCTTGTGCAGCGGGATCTCGCTCGGGGCGATGTCGTCCGGCCCCACCAGCGGCCCGCGGAGGGTGTCGGAACCGGCACCGCCCGAGAGGGCCTCCATCTGGTCGAAGCGCGACGGGATCGGGTTGTTCGGCTCGAAGGTCCGGCTGAACTGCCAGTCCGACGTGACTCCGGTGGACTGCCCGTAGTAGGTCAGCCAGTCGAAGCCGATGTTGCCGAGGTAGCGATCCGTGCCGACGGCTGCGCCGACGAGGACGTCGTCGCCGCCCTCGCCTTCGACGTCATCGTTGCCGAGACCACCGATGACGACGTCGTTCCCGCCCAGCGTGTCGTTCTGGAACTGGTCGGCGTTGTCGCCCTGGAGGAGGTCGGCGTGGGAGCTGCCCTCGATCCAGTCATGCTGCTCGCCGCCGAAGACGGTCGAGCGGCCGGACGTGCCGCGGAAGATGTCGTCGCCCATCCCGAGGAAGAACGACGACGCGTCGCCGCCGCCGTTGACGACGAAGTCGTCGCCGAGGCCACCGAGCCCGAGGTCGACACCGGGACCGACGTGGATGGCGTCGTTGCCCTGGTCGCCGTGGATGGTGTCATCGCCGAACGAGTCGGTGATGATGTCGTGGCCGGGACCTCCCACGAGCGAGTCGTTGCCCGACCCGCCCTCGATGCGGTCGTCGCCCTCGTAGCCCCACAGCGCGTCGTCGCCCTCGTCACCGATCATGTGATCGTTGTTCGCGGTGCCGTGCATCTCGACGTGCTCGTCGCCCGTCCACCGCCAGCTCCCGTCGCCGCCCTGCAGCAGGCCCGCGGGGAGCGGGTTCGGCAGTGCGTCGAGGTCGATGATCGGGTCCTGCAGCGCGAAGATGTTCGCTGGCAGGTTCGATGCATCGGAGTTGCGCTGGATGAGGTCGGAGAACGAGTTCGCCTCGAGTGCGGCGAACAGCTGCTCGCCCTGGTTGCGGAACAGGTAGTAGAACCGGTCGCCGAACTGCAGCTGCTCGAGCTGCGTCTCGAAGACGTAGTTGAACGTCGAGCCGAGCATCCCGCCGAAGGCGTCGAGCCGCTCCGCGAGGCCGCCGACCCAGAACTCCACCGACTCGAGACCCGTGGTGGTCGAGCCGCCCGCGTCACCCCAGCTGCCCGTGCCGTTCATGAAGTCGAGCCGGTCCGCCGGCGCCGTCACCGGCGTCGGTGCGAGCGACGCCAGGTTGAGCTCCGTCGCGGCGCTGATCGAGTTCGTGTCACCGAGGATGAAGAGCTCGGTCGGCGAGAGCCGCTCGATCTCCGCTCGGATCTCCGGCGTCATCCCGGTCGGCGGCATCAGCAGGATCGGCGCGCCGCTTCGGCCTGCGCCGGGCGCTGCGGTGACCGCATCGGGGAAGTTGTTCCCGGTCGTGACATAGACGCGGTCTGCGCCCGTCGGGAAGAACTGCTGACTGATCTGGATGGCCGTCTCGTACCTGCTGGCCCCGCCCAGTCGCGTGACCGAGCCGGTCGTGTACGACTGGAGCTGCGATGCCACGACGGCGCTCACCGAGGGCGAGCCGCCGAGGATGACGATCTCGGCCGGGTCGAGCCGATCGAGCTCGGCCGCGATGACCGCGGGGATCGACCCCGGGGTCACGAGGAGCATCGGCGAGCCGTCACGAGCGGCGACGGCCGAGCCTGCGAGCGCGTCGGGGAAGTTCTGCCCGTTCGCGACGAAGACGCGGTCGACCGGTCCGGTGAAGCTCCGCGCGATCGCGGCGGACGTGCCGTAGCGATCGGTGCCGGCGATCCGGGTGACCGGGGCGTCGGATGCGGAGAGCGCGTTGAGCGAGATCACCGTGGCGGCGTTCACCGAGTTGGCGTCGCCGAGCACGACGATCCGCTGGGGCGCGAGGCGCAGCAGCTCTGCGTGCGTCTCCGGCGGCAGCGCACCGGCGCCGTCGTTGGGGACGAGCAGGATGGGTGCGCCGAGCGCTCCGGCCGAGAGCGCATCCGGGAAGTTGAAGCCGTTCGTCACATAGACGGTCTCGGCCCCATCCGGGTAGTGCCGCTCGGAGAACAGCGCTGCGGTCTGGAAGCGGCTCGCGCCCGGGAAGCGCGAGATGAACTCGCTGCCGACCGGGGCACCGTTCACGAGCATCGCGGCGGCGGCCCGACGCTCGTCGACGGTGGTCGCCGCGAGGATCGTCGGGTGCGTGCCGTACGCGGCGACGAAGTTCACGAGCGACGCGTTGCTGCCGCCGCGACCGAAGTTGTTGCCGTTCTTGAGACCGAGCCCGAAGTCGACCCAGTCGCTGTACGGCTCGAGCGCCGAGTCGCCGGTCGCCGCGAAGAACGACGCGCGAGCGTCCTGCAGCGGCGGGATGCCGACATCACGACCGCGCAGCAGGTTGATCGTCGCGAGGTCGAGCGGCAGGCCGAGCAGGTTGTTGCGCAGCGTGTCGGTGACGTGCTCGTCGATCTGGCTGCCGACGCGATTCGTCATGCCGTTGACCAGCGATCCTGCCGCCTCGTCTGGCGTCAGGGTCCCGTTCATGTCGTAGAGCTCTGGATTCAGGAAGCCGTCGAGCAGTGACACATCGCTGAGCCCGGTCGCGCCTCCCGCGTCCTCTCGCCCGATCTCCTCCGTCATCATCGAGTGGCCGAACCGGTAGACGACGTTGGCGAACTCCGCCGTGATCGCCGGGTCGATGGCCGGGTTGTAGCTGTTCTCGTTGAAGACGACGGCGTCGATCGTCGGAGAGACCGTGCGGGCGAACTCCTCGAACACGATGTGCTGGTACTGCATCTCGGTCGCGAACTTCGCGGCCTGGAAGAGCCGCTGCTCATACGACCAGTCGTCGTCCTGCGGGCCGGGCAGCGTCTCCTCGGGCTTGTCCGAGGGGTAGTTGTGCTCCTCGCCGCGGAACGCCTTCCTGAACTCCTCGAGGAGCGTGGGGTCGGCCAGCGTCTTGTCGTTGCGCAGCAGCTCCGTGCCAGGGTCGCCGTTGAGGAGCGCCTCGATCTGCTCCACCATGCGGTTGTGCTCGGAGTGGAAGATCGCGTGGACGGCGGTGAGGCCGATGTTCTCGTTGACCCGGCCGTCGCCGGCGACGAAGTGCTCGCCGAGGCGCGCCTCGTCGTAGCCCGTCAGGCTCGGGTCGCTCACTGGAGCGCCGCCCGCGTCGAACAGCGAGATGCCCGGGTCGATGACGTCGCCGTTCTCGTCGAACTGGATCGGCACGAGGTTGCCCGCGGCGTCGAACAGCGGCGTGGCACCGTGCGCGATGTCGTCGAGGAACGCCTGGTTCGTCGAGAGGGCGTTCGTCGTCGACACCGGCGCCGCGGGATCACCCTCGACATAGCCGATGTCGGTGACGTTGGGCCCGGTCGCGACGATGAGCTGCGGCAGCCCGCGAGCCGGCCCCGGCACGAAGTTGCCGTACGGGTCGACGAGCACCTGCGGCACGTCGAGCACGTCGGCGTCGGTGAGGTTGATGCCCAGGATGCTGTTGGCCTGCTGCTTCAGGTCGTTCCACGTGCCCATTCCGCCGGCTTCGCCCTCGAGCAGCTTGCCCGTCGCGTTGCCTCCCGCGCTGTACTCGCGCAGGAAGACCTGGTGCGAGGGATGTGACGCGTAGGTCTGGTTCTGGTCGACGAACGGGCTCGTGAGGTTCGTGTACTCGGTCGTCGAGTTGCCGTCGGAGTCCTCGATGCGGTCTGCGCGCGTCAGCACGAGGAAGTTCGAGTTCGATGCGGGGTCGTAGAGCGGGTCGTCCTCCTCGAGCGGCACGATGAGGGTGCCGCTGTCGCCCTTGTCGACGAGGTCGAGGCCGTGGTCGAAGAACTGCCCGAAGAAGCCCAGGAACGTGTTGAACGGCGCCGACAGTCCTTCGTCGGGCGCCGTGTTCGGGGTGGCGGCCATTTCCGTGCCCGGGATGAGCGTGGCCGTGCCGGCTTCGATCTGGTTGACGATCGCCGGGTTGTTCGTCGTCTGGTCGACGATCAGGTTGCTGATGACGCGCGGCTCGCTGTCGTAGACGAAGCCTTCGGTCTGCGCATAGCAGGTCTGCCCGAGCGGGCCACCCTCCCCGCCGCAGACGGCGTTCTCGCCCGCGCCGTTCGGCGGAGC
>NZ_ASHR01000040.1 GCF_000400485.1 Agrococcus pavilionensis RW1 | reverse complement strand
GGCGTCGGTGAGGTTGATGCCCAGGATGCTGTTGGCCTGCTGCTTCAGGTCGTTCCACGTGCCCATTCCGCCGGCTTCGCCCTCGAGCAGCTTGCCCGTCGCGTTGCCTCCCGCGCTGTACTCGCGCAGGAAGACCTGGTGCGAGGGATGTGACGCGTAGGTCTGGTTCTGGTCGACGAACGGGCTCGTGAGGTTCGTGTACTCGGTCGTCGAGTTGCCGTCGGAGTCCTCGATGCGGTCTGCGCGCGTCAGCACGAGGAAGTTCGAGTTCGATGCGGGGTCGTAGAGCGGGTCGTCCTCCTCGAGCGGCACGATGAGGGTGCCGCTGTCGCCCTTGTCGACGAGGTCGAGGCCGTGGTCGAAGAACTGCCCGAAGAAGCCCAGGAACGTGTTGAACGGCGCCGACAGTCCTTCGTCGGGCGCCGTGTTCGGGGTGGCGGCCATTTCCGTGCCCGGGATGAGCGTGGCCGTGCCGGCTTCGATCTGGTTGACGATCGCCGGGTTGTTCGTCGTCTGGTCGACGATCAGGTTGCTGATGACGCGCGGCTCGCTGTCGTAGACGAAGCCTTCGGTCTGCGCATAGCAGGTCTGCCCGAGCGGGCCACCCTCCCCGCCGCAGACGGCGTTCTCGCCCGCGCCGTTCGGCGGAGCCCCTTGCGGCACGGTGTCGGCCTCGAGCCACACGGGGTCGAGCAGCCGGGGGAACGCGCGGCTTCCGGAGCCGTAGTCGGCTTGGCCGGCCCGCAGGTTGTTGTACGAGCCGTCGACGGTGCGCACGCCGGCCGGCCGCGCGACGTCGGGCACGCACGTGCCGCTCACGTCTTGCGGGCTCGCGCACAGCAGCGTGTAGTTCGAGGGGTCGCGCTCATCGGCGGCGTGCGCCTCGGAGATCTGGATCTGCCGGAGGATGAACTCGAGGTCGTTCTGGTTCAACGCGAACGACGGGTTCTCATCGGTCACGGCGACCGCGGGGCTCGGAGTCGCGACGACGGCGATGGGGACGGCTATCACGAACGCCGACAGGAGGGCGATCGAGTTGCGCCGCAGCCTCTCGCCGAAGCGGCGAGATCGCAGCGGCGGGCTGCTGGGGTTGGGCGCGTGCACGGTGACTCCTCTTGGTCTGCCCGGCGGAGGACTCCCCCCCGGGCGGTCGCTCACGGTCAGCCGCGGCACCTTCGCCGCGGCCCGACCCACGCGCTGCGCGGGTCGCTGAGCTGTGCTTGCTTCGGTCACCGTCAAGGGTGATTCGTGGCTGGAGAAGCCTCAATACATAGACGCTTCAGGGCGCCTGAGGAGATTCGCACTCCGGCCCCGGGGTACGCCGATCCGTACCCCACGCTCGCGTCGTGCTGAGGGCATGATCGGCGGACGCTAGGTGAACGCTGTTCCCGAACAGTTCTAGAACATGCTTCCCGTGGTGTTACGCAACATCGTCGCGTCAGCGCGAGCGGCCGGCC
>NZ_ASHR01000039.1 GCF_000400485.1 Agrococcus pavilionensis RW1 | reverse complement strand
GTGCGCCTCGGAGATCTGGATCTGCCGGAGGATGAACTCGAGGTCGTTCTGGTTCAACGCGAACGACGGGTTCTCATCGGTCACGGCGACCGCGGGGCTCGGAGTCGCGACGACGGCGATGGGGACGGCTATCACGAACGCCGACAGGAGGGCGATCGAGTTGCGCCGCAGCCTCTCGCCGAAGCGGCGAGATCGCAGCGGCGGGCTGCTGGGGTTGGGCGCGTGCACGGTGACTCCTCTTGGTCTGCCCGGCGGAGGACTCCCCCCCGGGCGGTCGCTCACGGTCAGCCGCGGCACCTTCGCCGCGGCCCGACCCACGCGCTGCGCGGGTCGCTGAGCTGTGCTTGCTTCGGTCACCGTCAAGGGTGATTCGTGGCTGGAGAAGCCTCAATACATAGACGCTTCAGGGCGCCTGAGGAGATTCGCACTCCGGCCCCGGGGTACGCCGATCCGTACCCCACGCTCGCGTCGTGCTGAGGGCATGATCGGCGGACGCTAGGTGAACGCTGTTCCCGAACAGTTCTAGAACATGCTTCCCGTGGTGTTACGCAACATCGTCGCGTCAGCGCGAGCGGCCGGCCTGCAGCACGAGCCAGATGAAGTACGGGATGCCGACGAGCGCCGTCATCACGCCGGCGGGGAGCTGCGCCGGGGCGATCAGGGTGCGGCCGAGGGTGTCGGCGAGCAGGGTGAGCGAGCCGCCGAGCAGCGCCGCGAGCGGCAGCAGTACGCGATGCCTGGCGCCGACGAGCGCTCGCGCCGCGTGCGGTGCGACGAGGCCGACGAACGCGACCACGCCGATCGCGGCGACCGCGGTGGAGGCGAGCGCGACGGCGAGCACGAGCGCGACGACCTGCACCCTCGGGAGCCGCACGCCGAGCAGGCGCGGCGTCGACTCGTCGAGCTGCGCGAGGTCGAGGTCCCGGTGCATCCAGACGAGCGCGAGCACCGCGACGACGATCGTCACGGCGACGGGCACGACGTCCTCCACGCCCCGGCCGTAGGTGCTGCCCGCGAGCCAGACGATGGCCTTCGCGCGGTTGTAGGGGTCGGTGACGACGATGAGCATGCTCGTGAGTGCCGCGGTGCCGGCGGAGAGCGCGAGGCCGGTCAGCACGAGCCGGAGGGTGCCGAGCCGGTGCCAGCCGACGAGCGCGATGACGAGGGCGCCGACTGCGGCGCCGCCGGCGAGGGCGCCGCCCGCGACGAGCCATCCGGCCGCGGCGGGGACGAGGGTGATGACGCCGATCGCGCCGAGGCCCGCGCCGCCCGCGACCCCGAGCAGGTAGGGGTCGGCGAGCGCGTTGCGGGCGACCGCCTGGACGAGCGCGCCGGAGAGCGCGAGCGCGACGCCCGCGAGCACCGCGGCGACGACGCGCGGCGTGCGCGTGTCGAGCGTGACGCGCACCGCGTCGCCCGCGCGACCGGCGAGCCAGTTCGCGACGTCGCCGAGCAGCAGCATCCGGTCGCCGAGCAGCACGGCGCCCACGGCGAGCGCGGCGAGCAGCACGGCCGTGACGGCGATCGGCAGCCACGCGCGGGCGGCGAGCGTGCGCGAGCCGAGCACCGTCATCGACTCGCTCTCGGCCGCGCCCGCCATCGAGCGCGCGAGCACGATGATGCAGGCGGCGCCCACGAGGCTCGTCACGACCCCGGTCGGCACGTCCATCGAGCGGATGCCGCCGAGGACGAAGCGCAGGAGCACGTCGGAGGCGACGACGAGCACCGCACCGCTGAGCGCGGCGAGCGGGATCGCGACGACGTGCCGAGCGGCACCCGGCACTCGGGCGGCGAGCAGCCGCACGACGATGGGCGCGGCGAGCCCGACGAAGCCGATCGGTCCGGCGATCGCGACGGCGGCGGCGGCGAGCGCGACCGCGGCGACGAGCGTCGTGAGGCGGAGCCGGCCGACGCCGACGCCGATCGTGGTCGCGGCCTCCTCGCCGAGCGCGAGCACGTCGAGCCGCCGGGCGAGCAGCAGCAGCGCGGCGATGCCGAGCAGCACGAGCGGCAGCAGCTGGGCGACCGTGCCCATGCCGTTCTGCGAGAGCCGGCCGACTCCCCACGCGTAGAGGCCGGCCGTCTCCTGCTCGGCGAGGATGATCGCGACCGTCGACACCGACTGGAGGGCGAGCGCGAGCGCGGTGCCGACGAGCACCATCTGCGTCGTCGAGCCGCGACCGCGGCCGATCGCGACGACGGCGAGCGCGGCGACGATCCCGCCGGCGAAGGCGAGAGCGGCGCCCCCGAGACCAGGGAGGCTCACGCCGAGCACAGCGGCGAGCGCGATCGCCGCGCCCGCGCCGCCGTTCACGGCGAGCGTGTCGGGCGACGCGAGCGGGTTGCCGGTGATGGTCTGCATCGCGTACCCCGCCGCGCCGAGCGCGAGGCCCACGACGATCGCGGCGGCGGTGCGCGGCAGCCGGCTCTCGAGGATGATGGCGCTGTCACCGCGCTCTCCGCCGAGCCAGCCGAGCAGCTCGGTCGCGCCGAGCTGCGTCGTCCCCTGCGTGACGTGCCACGCGGCGAGGAGGAGGAGTGCGACGAGGAGGGCCGCGCCGAGCGCGAGCCCTCCCGGTCGGACCCGGGTCACGGCGTGGGCGAGAGCGACGCGAGGACCGCGTCGAGGTAGGCGCTCACCGAGTCGACGCCGCCGAAGAGCCAGATGCCGTCGGGCAGCCGGTGCACGCGGCCCGCCTGCACCGAGGGCAGCCCCGTCCAGATCGCGTTCGAGGTGAGCTGGTCGGCGAACACGTCGCGGTCGCCGACGGTCATGTAGAGGATGTGCGACTCGGGGTCGAGCGCCGTGAGCCCCTCGACGTCGGTGATGCCGAGCCCGTACTGCGGGTCCCCCTCCCCCGGCCAGCCGTTCTCGAAGCCGATCTCCTCGAACGCCGCGGGCAGGAGCGCGCCGTCGGCGTAGGGGCGGATCTCGATCTGGCCGCCGCTCTCATAGCCGTCCATGTGCGCGAGCGGCGTGCCCGTCAGGCCGGCCTCGTCCACCTGCCCGGCGAGCTCGTCGAGGTGCGCCTCGAACTCCTCGATCGCGCGCTCGGCGGCGTCGCCCGTGCCCGTCGCCTCGGCGACGAGCCGCAGGTCGGCGAGCATCGCGCCGAGGGGATCGGATGCGTCGGCTCCGGCGAGCACGACGACCGGCGCGATGGCCTCGAGGTCGCTGTACGACGCGTCGTCGCGCCCCGCGACGGCGACGATGAGGTCGGGGGCGAGCGCCGCGATCGAGTCCATCGACGGCTCGGTGCGTGTGCCGACGTCGGTCGGCTCGCCCTCGAGCGGCGCGCCGGTGCCCGCCCAGCTCGAGTAGCCTTCGACGTCGGCGACGCCGACGGGCGCGATGCCGACGGTCTGCAGGTGCTCGACCGCGACCCACTCGAGCGCGACGACCTCGGTCGCGCCCGCGGGCACCTCGACCTCGACACCGCGCGCGTCGGTCACGGTGATCGCCGAGCCCTCGGGCTCCGCGCCCTGGCTGGAGCCGGCCGGCTCGGTCGTGCCGCACGCGGTGAGGGCGAGCGCCGAGAGCAGCGCGGCACCGGCCAGCAGGGTTCGCTTGGACATGGGGGTCCTTCCTCGAGCGCTCGGCCCGATGGGAGTGTGCGTCACGCGGCGCGCGACACGAGAGGCCGGCGGCGGAGCCGCTGCGGCCGGATGCGCAGGCCCGAGGGGTCGGGCTCGACGTCGATGGGCACCTCGTAGGCGGCGCTGAGCCGCTCGGCGGTCAGCACGTCCGCGGGGCTGCCGGTCGCGACGATCCTGCCGTGCACGAGCAGCACGACGTCGTCGGCGACCTCGGCGGCCTGCTCGAGGTCGTGGAGCACGATGCCGACCGCGACGCCGTCGTCGGCGAGGTCGCGGACGATCTCGAGGATCTCGCGCTGGTATCGCACGTCGAGGAACGTCGTGGGCTCGTCGAGCAGCACGATGCCCGTCTCCTGGGCGAGGCACGTCGCGAGCCACACGCGCTGCCGCTGGCCGCCGGAGAGCTGGGCCACCGGCTGGTCGGCGAGCGCATCGATGCCGGTCGCGGCCATGGCGCGCTCGATCACCTCGGCCCCGCGCGGGTCGCCGGACCGGAAGCGCCCGCGATGCGCGAACCGGCCGTAGGCGACGACCTCGCGCACGCTCACGCCGGAGGGATCGGGGTGCGACTGCGCGAGCAGCGCGATGCGGCGCGCGAGCTCGCGCTCGGCGAGGCCGGATGCGTCGGCCCCGTCGGCGAAGAGCACGCGCCCCGCGCTCGGCCGGTGGAGCGCGGTGAGGCCGCGCAGCAGCGTCGACTTGCCCGAGCCGTTCGGGCCGACGAGGGCCGTCACGCGGCCGGGCGCGAGCGCGATCGAGGCGGCGTGGACGATCGCCTCCCGCCCGTACGCGAGGGTGACGTCGTCGGCGCGCAGCGCGCTCGATCCGATGCGGTTCACGAGGTAAGGCTAGCCTTACCTACGGTGGTCCCGCAACGCGCGGCTCAGGCGGAGAGCTCCTGGATGTCGTCGGCCGTGAGCACGATCGGCGCCTCGCCGCCCGCGACCGCCTCGCGCGTCACGATGACCCGCTCGACGCCCTCGCGCGACGGCACGTCGAACATCACGGGCGCGAGCACGGTCTCGAGGATCGCGCGGAGCCCGCGCGCGCCGGTCTTCCGCTCGACGGCGAGGTCGGCGATCGCCTCGAGCGCCTCGGGCTCGAAGTCGAGCTTCACGCCGTCGATCTCGAACATCCGCTGGTACTGCTTCACGAGCGCGTTGCGCGGCTCGGTGAGGATCTGCACGAGCGCGTCGCGATCGAGCGGCGACACCGTCGCGATGACGGGCAGCCGGCCGATGAACTCGGGGATGAGCCCGAACTTGTGGAGGTCCTCGGGCAGCACGTCCTGGAACACGTCGAGGTCGGGCTTGAGCGAGGCGACGGGCGCGCCGAAGCCGATGCCGCGCTTGCCCGCGCGGTTCGCGATGATGTCCTCGAGGCCGGCGAAGGCGCCCGCGACGATGAAGAGCACGTTCGAGGTGTCGATCTGGATGAACTCGGAGTTCGGGTGCTTGCGCCCGCCCTGCGGCGGCACCGACGCGACCGTGCCCTCGATGATCTTGAGCAGCGCCTGCTGCACGCCCTCGCCCGACACGTCGCGCGTGATCGACGGGTTCTCGGCCTTCCGCGCGACCTTGTCGATCTCGTCGATGAAGATGATGCCCGTCTCGGCGCGCTTGACGTCGAAGTCGGCGGCCTGGATGAGCTTGAGCAGGATGTTCTCGACATCCTCGCCGACGTAGCCCGCCTCGGTGAGCGACGTCGCGTCGGCGACCGCGAACGGCACGTTGAGCTGCTTCGCGAGCGTCGACGCGAGGTACGACTTGCCGCAGCCGGTCGGCCCGACCATCAGGATGTTCGACTTCTGGATCTCGACGGCATCGCCGGCGGCGTCGGCCGACTCGAGCTGCTTCGCGGCGCCGATGCGCTTGTAGTGGTTGTAGACCGCGACCGCGAGCGACTGCTTCGCGCTCTGCTGGCCGACGACGTACTCCTCGAGGAACTCGAAGATCTCGCGCGGCTTCGGCAGCGTGAAGCGCTCGGGCTGCGCGCCCTCGCCTGCCTCGGCGGCGCGCTCCTCGATGATCTCGTTGCACAGCTCGACGCACTCGTCGCAGATGTACACCGCTGGGCCCGCGATGAGCTGCTGCACCTGCTTCTGGCTCTTGCCGCAGAAGGAGCACTTCAGCAGATCGCCGCTCTCTCCGAGTCGTGCCATCTCGCCCTCCTCCATCGTCTGCGAGCGCGGGCTGCGCCCTGCGTCGAGCCTAGAGCAGGCCGCCGACACGACGGCCGACCACGCCGGGGCCGGCCCGATCGGCGCCCGGCCCGCGCCTCCTCCTCCTCGATAGGCTGGAGGCATGCATGCTGCCCTCGCCGCGCTCGCGGCCGTCGTCCTCCTGCCCGCCCACGCCGCCGTGATCGGCTCGACGCCGAGCGACGGCGACACGGTCACCGAGCAGCCGGGCACCTTCGGCGTCGTGCTGAACGAGGAGATCCTCTCGCTCGCGGGGGCCGACTCCGCCAACCGGCTGCAGCTGACCGACGCGGCCGGCCTCTACTACGGCGACGGCTGCGCCGTCGTCGAGGGCGACACGATCTCGCTCGAGGCGCAGCTCGGCGCGGCGGGCGACTACTCGCTCGCCTACCAGGTGGTCTCGGCCGACGGGCACCCCGTCGACGGCTCGGTGTCGTTCGCGTTCGAGCCCGCCGACGGCGAGGCGGGCGCAGCGGGATCCGAGACGGCGCCCATCTGCGGCGTCGCCGCCCCGGACGCGAGCGAGCCGGCGTCGACGACCGAGCCCGAGGCATCCGTCGACCCGAGCGAGGCGGCGCCCGGCCCGGTCGCGACCGATGACGCGACGCCGACCGACGCCGCCGAGGGCGACGAGGGCGGCGAGTTCCCGTTCATCGCGATCGGCGTGATCGCGCTGCTCGCCGTGCTCGCGATCGTCGCCTACACCGTGAACCGCGGCTCCCGCCGCCGGCGCGACGACGCGTGACCCCGGGCATCCGCCGCCCTTGACGACGGGTCGCATGACGACGGGCCGGCACTCCCGTGGGAGGCCGGCCCGTCATCGTGCGTCGTGCGTCGACGCCTAGCCGAGCAGCTGCGGCGCGGTCTTGCGGCTCGTGAGCACCTGGTCGATGAGGCCGTAGTCGAGGGCCTCCTGCGCCGAGAGGAACGTGTCGCGCTCGATGTCCTTCGAGACGCGCTCGACCTCCTGGTCGGAGTGCTTCGCGAGCGTCTCCTCGAGCCACTCGCGCATGCGGAGCACCTCGCGCGCCTGGATCTCGATGTCGGATGCCTGCCCGCGGCCCGCGTCGGACGTCGCGGGCTGGTGGATGAGGATCCGGGCGTTCGGGAGCGCAAGGCGCTTGCCCGGCTCGCCAGCCGCGAGCAGCACGGCCGCGGCGGAGGCCGCCTGGCCGAGGCACACCGTCTGCACGGCGGGCCGGATGTACTGCATCGTGTCGTAGATCGCCGTCATGGCCGTGAACGAGCCGCCGGGCGAGTTGATGTACATGACGATGTCGCGGTCGGGGTCCTGCGACTCGAGCACGAGCAGCTGCGCCATGACGTCGTCGGCGGATGCGTCGTCGACCTGCACGCCGAGGAAGATGATGCGGTCCTCGAACAGCTTCGCGTAGGGATCCTGGCGCTTGAAGCCGTAGGCGGTGCGCTCCTCGAAGCTCGGGAGGATGTAGCGCGAGCCGGGCATCTGGAGGGCGCTGCCGCCCGCCTGGAACGTGGGAGTCTCCATCAGTTGCCGCCCTCCTGGTCAGCGGTGCCGTCCTGGTCGGTGCCGCCGCCGCCCGTGACGTCGCTCGCCGACGCCCGGAGGTGGTCGACGAAGCCGTACTCGAGCGCCTCCTGCGCCGAGAACCAGCGGTCCCGGTCGCCGTCGGCGTTGATCTGCTCGACGCTCTTGCCCGTGCGCTCGGCCGTGATCTCGGCGAGGCGCTTCTTCATGTCGAGGATGAGCTGCGCCTGCGTCTGGATGTCGCTCGAGGTGCCGCCGAAGCCGCCGTGCGGCTGGTGCAGCAGCACGCGCGCGTTGGGCGTGATGTAGCGCTTGCCCGCCGTGCCGGCGGTGAGCAGCAGCTGGCCCATCGACGCGGCCATGCCGATGCCGACGGTGACGATGTCGTTCGGCACGAACTGCATCGTGTCGTAGATCGCCATCCCGGCGGTGATCGAGCCGCCGGGCGAGTTGATGTAGAGGTAGATGTCCTTGTTCTGGTCCTCTGCGGCGAGCAGCAGGATCTTCGCGCAGATCTCGTTCGCGTTCTCGTCCCGCACCTCCTGGCCGAGCCAGATGATGCGGTCGCGCAGCAGCCGGTCGAAGACCGACGGCGCGAGGACGGGTTCAGCCACGGGTGACTCCTTCTCTCGGTTGCTCTCCACACTAGGTGAGCGGGAGGGGCGCCCCCGCGCGTGTTCGCCGCAGGCGGAGGCATGCGAGAGGGCCGGGCGGGAGCCCGGCCCTCTCGAGGTGCTCAGTCCTCCTGGTGCTGCGCCGCGAGCTTGGCCTCGGCCTCGCGGATCGCGCCCTCGACGTCGTCCTCGTCGACCTCGTCGGCCGGCGGCAGGAAGTCGGAGAGGTCGACCGCCTCGCCCTTGTCGTCGACCACCGACACGCGGCCGAGCAGGGTCGAGAGGGTCTTGCCGCGCAGGATGTCGCCGAGCAGCACGGGCAGCTGGCCGTTGGCCTCGAGCGCCTGCACGAGCTCTTGCGGCGCCATGCCGTACTGGGCGGCCTGCTGCACGATGATCTGCGTCAGCTCCTCCTGCGTGACCTGCAGGTCCGCCTCCTCGGCGAAGCGGTCGAAGAGCATCTGCTGCTTGAGGAGCTTGCGCGTCTCCTGGCGCACCTCCTCGCCGTGCTCCGTGTCGTCGGCGCGGTTCTCGGCCTCGAGGTGGCGGGTGACCTCGTCCTCGACCACGGCCGAGGGGACCTCGATCTCGACCGCCTCGACGAGCTCCTCCTGCAGGCGCTGGCGCGCCTGCTCGGCCTGGCCCATGCGGCGGCTGCGGGCGGCCTGCTCCTTGAGGTCGGCCTTGAGCTCGTCGATCGTGTCGAAGGCACTCGCCATCTGGGCGAAGTCGTCGTCGGCCTCGGGCAGCTCGCGCTCCTTGACGGCGTCGACGGTCACGGTGACCTCGGCGTCCTTGCCGGCGTGGTCGCCGCCGACGAGCTTCGAGGTGAAGGTGGTCTCCTCGCCCGCGGTGAGCGAGTCGACGGCCTCGTCGATGCCGTCGATGAGCTCGCCCGAGCCGACCTCGTAGGAGATGCCGTTGGCGGTGTCGACGACCTCGCCGTCGATCGTCGCGGTCAGGTCGAGCGTGACGAAGTCGCCCTCGGTCGCGGGGCGGTCGACCGTGACGAGCGTGCCGAAGCGGCTGCGCAGCGCGTCGAGCTCCTCCTGCACGGCGTCGTCGCCGATCTCGATCGCGTCGACCGTGATGGTGCGGCCGTCGACCTCGGGGAGGTCGAAGTCGGGGCGCACGTCGACCTCGATCTCGAGCACGAGGTCGCCTGAGAAGTCCTTGAGCTCGGGCCACGCGGTGACGTCGGCCTGCGGACGGCCGAGCGGGCGGATGCCGGCCTCGGCGACGCCCTGGCGGTAGAAGTCGTCGATCGACTCGGAGACGGCCTGGTTGAGGATCTCCTCGCGCCCGATGCGCTGGTCGATGATCGCCGCGGGGACCTTGCCCTTGCGGAAGCCGGGGATGCTGATCTGCTCGGCGACGGCCTTGTAGGCGCTGTCGATCGCGGGGCGCAGCTCCTCGGGCTCGACCGCGATGGTCAGCTTGGTGCGCGTGTTCTCGATCTTCTCGACCGTGGTCTTCACGGGGTGGTCTCCTGAGGTTGGTGGTTGTGCGGCACGAGGGCCAGCGGTGCGTAGGCACGCGAGATCCACCGCGTGCGGGCGGACCATCGTCCGAGTCTAACCGGCCCTCCTGCCGATCGGGCCAATCCGCCTGTTCGCCCGCGACGAATCCCGGGCATGACCGCCATCGCCGAGCCCCGAGCGGCCGCCCGCTGGCGGCCTGCAATACTCGGGCGAGTGGAGACCTCGCTCGAGCAGTGCCTCGTGCGCGCGGCCGATGGCGACGAGCGGGCGTTCGCCGAGCTCTACGACGCGACCGCGGCGCGGGTCTTCGGCCTCGTGCTGCGCATCCTCGTCGACCGCGCGCAATCGGAGGAGGTCGCCCAGGAGGTGTACCTCGAGGCGTGGCGGCAGGCGAAGCGGTTCGACCCGAGCCGCGGCGCCGCGATGTCGTGGCTGCTGCAGATCGCGCACGCCCGCGCGGTCGACCGGGTGCGCTCCTCGCAGTCGCAGCGCGACCGCGACGAGCGCATCGGTGTGCGCGACACGGCCGTCCCTGTCGACGAGGTCGCCGAGCAGGTCGAGATCTCGCTCGACGCGGCGAGGGCGCGGCGCGCGCTCGGCGAGCTGAGCGACGCGCACCGCGAGGCGATCGAGCTCGCCTACTTCGAGGGGCTCACGCAGAGCGAGATCGCCGAGCGACTCGGCGCGCCGCTCGGCACGGTGAAGACGAGGCTCCGCGACGGCATGGAGCGCTTGCGC
Source organism: Agrococcus pavilionensis RW1 (assembly GCF_000400485.1). Lineage (GTDB taxonomy): Bacteria > Actinomycetota > Actinomycetes > Actinomycetales > Microbacteriaceae > Agrococcus > Agrococcus pavilionensis. The sequence continues at coordinate 9,788 of NZ_ASHR01000039.1, read as the reverse complement.
GGGATCCTGGGGGTGACGACATGACCGACGAGTCCCGGCCCGTCGACGAGCTGGCGGCCGCCTATGCGCTCGACGCCCTCGAGCCCGCGGAGCGCGCCCGCTTCGAGGCGGAGGCGTCGCCCGAGGCGCTCGAGGAGGCGCGGCAGCTCGCCGACACCGCCGCGCTGCTCGCGGCCGACGAGGTCGCGCCGCCGCCGAGCCTGCGCGCGAGCGTGCTCGACGCGATCGCCCGCGAGCCGCAGCGCGACGAGGCTCCGCCGCTCACCCGGCCCACCGCATCCGCCCCGCACCGAGACACGGATGAGCCCCGCGCGCACGTCGCGGCCGCCCGCCCGCCGGGCGCCGCCGAGCGCCGCGCGCGAGCGCGCTGGCGCCCCGCCCGAGTGCTCGGCGCGATCGCGGCCGGGTCGGCGCTGCTGCTCGGCGGCGTCGCGATCGGCTCGCAGCTGGGCGGCGAGTCGCAGCAGGAGGCGCTCGGCGCGCTCGTCGCGGCGCCCGACGCGGAGCGCAGCGAGGTGGAGCTCGCCGACGGCGGCATCGCGACCGTCGTCTGGTCGCCCGCGCGCGAGCAGTCGGCGATCCTCTTCGACGGCCTCCCGCCGGCGCCCGAGGGCGCCACCTACCAGGCGTGGTTCATCGACGGTTCGGGCGCGCGATCGGCCGGCGTGTTCGAGGCGTCGAGCGCGTTCCTGCTCGAGGGCGAGCTGTCGGCCGGCGCCGCGATCGGCGTGACGGTCGAGCCGGCGGGCGGCTCCGAGGCGCCGACGAGCGACCCGATCCTCGTCGTCGAGACCTAGGTGGCGCCGCAGGGCGCGGGCCGGCTCGGCGCGGCCGCGATCACCGTCGCGTCGATCGGGCTCATCGTGACGTGGAGCTCGGGCTTCGTCGGCGCCGAGCTCGCGGCTCGCGCGGGCGGCGAGCCCATCACGGTGCTCGCGTGGCGCTTCGTCGTGCTCGCCGGGATCCTCGTCGCCGCGATGCTCGTGCTGCGCCGCCGGTGGCCGGGGCGCGCGAGCTGGCTGCGCCAAGGCACCGTCGCGGTGCTCAACCAGGCGGCCTACCTGCTGCTGATCTTCGAGGGCGTCCGCGCGGGCGTCGACGGCGGCACGGCAGCGCTCATCGCGGCGCTCCAGCCGATGCTCGTCGCGACGATCGCCGGCCGCTTCCTCGGCGAGCGCGCGAACGGCTGGATGTGGCTCGGCATGGCGGTCGGGCTCGGCGGCGTCGCGCTCGTCGTCTCGGGAGCGCTCGGCGGCACCGGCGCGCCGCTGTGGGCGTACGCCCTCCCGCTCGCCGCGGTCGCGTGCCTCGGCACCGGCACGGTGCTGCAGCGCCGCTGGCACATGCACGACGACCTGCTGCAGACGCTCACGATGCACTCGATCGTCGCGGGCGCGGTCTTCATGGCGGTCGCGCTGCTGCGCGGGCACGCCGCTCCCCCGACGACGGGCGACGTCTGGTTCGCGGTGCTGTGGCTCGTGGTGCTCTCGAGCCTCGGCGGCTACGTGCTCTACGTCACCGTGACCCGCTCGCACGGGGCGACGTTCGTGAGCACGATGCTCTACTTGACGCCGCCGACGACGATGCTGTGGGTGTGGCTCGTCTTCGGCGTGCCGGTCACGCCGCTCGGGATCGTCGGACTCGTCGTGGCGGCCGCCGGCGTCGCGATCGTGCTGAGCGCGCAGCGGCGCGGGAGGCGCTGACCGGCGCAGCCACGCCGCACGTCGCGACGAGGGCGCGCATCATGGAGGCACGCGCTCGAGGGGTGAGGAGCAGCATGGACGACACGACGACGGGGTTCCGCGACCTCTCGACGGCCCATGTGGCGGATGCGTGCATGCGGCTGGGCGTGCCCGTGCGGTGCGGCCCGGCCGGCTTGCGGCCCGTGCTGCCAGGCTCGCGAGTCGTCGGCCGCGCGCTGCCCGCGCAGCACGTGGGCAGCGTAGATGTGTTCCTCGAGGCGCTCGAGCGGTCGGAGCCGGGCGACGTCCTGCTGGTCGACGACGGCGGACGCGCCGACCGCGCGTGCGTCGGCGACCTCGTCGCGCTCGAGGCCGCGGGCGCGGGGCTCGCCGGCATCGTCATCTGGGGGCTGCACCGCGACTCGGCCGAGCTGCGCGAGATCGCGCTGCCGGTGTGGAGCCTCGGCGCATCGCCGACCGGCCCGGCGAGCGTCGAGCGGCAGCCCGCGGACGCCCTCGAGGTCGCGCGGCTCGGCGAGCACGCGGCCACACGCGGCGACCTCGTGCTCGCCGACGACGACGGCGCGATCCTCGTGCCCCTCGCGCACGCGAGCGCCGTCGCCGACGCCGCCGCGCGCATCCGCGACACCGAGCGCCGTCAGGCCGAGAGGATGCGCGCCGGCTCGAGCCTGCGCGAGCAGGTGCGCTTCCGCGGCTACCTCGATGCGCGCCGCACCCGCGGGATCGGCTTCCGCGAGCACCTGCGCGACGTGGGCGGCGCGATCGAGGAGTGAGCCGACGCATCCGTCACCATCCGAGGAGGAGAGCCGCATGACCCGTCAGCACCGCTTCGCCCAGGTCGACGTCTTCGGGGCCGAGCCATACCTCGGCAACCCCGTGGCCGTCGTGCTCGACGCCGAGGGCATCGACGACGCGACGATGCAGCGCATCGCGCGCTGGACGAACCTCTCGGAGACGACGTCCGTGCTGCCGCCGACGACGCCCGAGGCCGACTACCGGCTGCGCATCTTCACGCCCGGCGGCGAGCTGCCGTTCGCGGGCCACCCGACGCTCGGCTCGGCGCACGCGTGGCTCGAGCACGGCGGCGAGCCGCAGCGCGCCGACCGCATCGTGCAGGAGTGCGAGGCCGGCCTCGTCGAGGTGCGCCGGGGCGACGTGCTCGCCTTCGCCGCTCCCCCGATGCGCCGGACGGACGAGCTCGACGCCGACCACCTCGCGCGCCTCGTCGACGCGCTCGGCATCGCGCCCGAGCGCGTCGTCGGGCACCAGTGGGTCGACAACGGGCCCGGCTGGTGCGTCGTACAGCTGCCCTCGGCGCAGGAGGTGCTCGACCTCGAGCCCGACCTCGCGCGCATCCCCGACGCGATGGTGGGCGCGATCGGCGCCTACCCGCCAGGCTCCGAGCACGCGTTCGAGCTGCGCTCCTTCGCCCCCGCGGTCGGCGTGCCCGAGGATCCCGTGTGCGGCAGCATGAACGCCTCCGTCGCGCAGTGGCTCACGAGCACCGGCGCCGCGGAGCGCTCCTACGCCGTCTCGCAGGGGCGCCGGCTCGGTCGCGCCGGCTCGATCGCGATCGACGCGGATGCCGACGGCACCGTCTGGGTGGGCGGTGCGACGATCACGTGCTTCTCGGGCACCGCGATCGCGTGATGCGGCCTCAGCGCCCGAGCAGCGCGCGGTAGCCGTCTTCGAACGACGGGTAGCGCAGGGTGCCGAGCAGCGCCGCGAGGCGGTCGCCGCGGAGGACCGTGCCGCTCGGCACCGCCGGCTCGATCCTCGGGGGCGGCGGCACGCCGAGCGCCTGGGCGATCCACGTCACGACGTCGCCGAGCGGAGCCGGGCGCGCATCGACGGCGTGCAGCAGCTGCGGCGGGTCCGGCTCGCGGAGCATCGCCTCGAGCGCGCGCACGAGGTCGGTCTCGTGGATGCGATTGGTGCGCCGCGCGTACTGCATCGGTGCGCCCTCGCCCACCCTCCGCACGAGCATGTCGCGACCCGGGCCGTAGATCCCCGCGGGCCGCACGACGAGCGCGCCGAGGCGGTCGATCGCGAGCCGCTCGCCGTCGAGCAGCGCCGTCGCTCGCGCCGACGCGGGGGCGGGCTCGGCCGACTCCGAGAGCGGTGTCGGCCCGGCGCGACCCTCGAGCACGCGCGTGGACGAGACGAGCACGACGCGGCGCGGCGCGACGGGCAGTGCGTCGGCGAGGTGCCGGAGCGATCGCACGTACGGCGGCTCCGCGCCGTCGTCCGCGCCGGGCGGCAGCGTGATCACCACGTCGTCGACCGCGGGGATGATGGAACCGGCCAAGGGTTCGCGGAGGTCGGCCGAGATCGGCGCGAAGGCGCCGGGCAGGGCACTCGTGTCGCGACGCAGCGCGAGCACCTCGCCGCCGTCGGCGGCGAGCCGCAGGCCGAGCCGTGTGCCGAGCTTGCCGCAGCCGACGAGCAGGGTCCTGCGCGGCTCTCGCGCCGCCTCGCTCGGTCGCACGTCGGGGCGACAGGATTCGAACCTGCGACCTCCCGCCCCCAAAGCGGGCGCTCTAGCCAAGCTGAGCTACGCCCCGTAGGGATCGCTCCCGTACAGCCACCGATCCTACTGGCGCGGCCCGGCCGCCAACCGCTCACCCGAAGGTGAAGGAGTAGGCCTCGACGCCCTCCGGCACCGTCACCTCGATCGTGCCCTCGCGGCTCGAGTCGCGCTCGAGCAGCGGGTACGACCGCGGCGTGCCGCGCACCTCGAGCTCGACCCGCTGCCCGTCGACCGACGCGACGACCGTGCCCGAGCCTGCCAGCACCATCCGCACCTCTCGCCCCCGGTACTCGAGCCGGATGCGCGCCTCGTCGCCCCGGGGCGTGGCGAACTGCGTCTCGAGCCGCCACGCGCCCTCGAGCGCGAACGTGTCGCGCGCCTGCTCGGCCGGCAGGCGGAACGCCTCGGTCTGCGTCGAGTAGCGCTCGTCGCCGCCGAAGTTCTGCACCTTCGTCGTGCCGAGGTACGACTCGGGCGTGACGGATGCGTTGTCGGGCGTCGCGTCGGCGACCTCGGTGGGCGCGGGCAGCGCGACCGCGGGGTCGGCCTGCTCGAGCAGCTCGCGCAGCATCCGCTCCCCCTCGGCGTAGCCGCCCTCGCCGAAGTGCACGTTGCGGACGACGCCCTCGGCGTCGATGAGGTAGCGGGCCGGCCAGTAGGCGTTGCGGTAGCTCGTCCAGGTAGAGAGGCGGTTGTCGATCGCGACCGGGTACTCGATGCCGAGCGCGGCGGCGCCGGCGACGACGTTGTCGCGCTCCTTCTCGAACGCGTACTCGGGGCTGTGCACGCCGATGACCTGCAGCCCCGCGTCGCGGTAGGCGTCGTACCAGGCGTTGACGTGCGGCGCCGAGCGCTGGCAGTTGATGCACGAGTAGGCCCAGAAGTCGACGAGCACGACCTGCCCGCGCAGGTCGGCGAGGTCGATCGGCGCGTCGCCCGGCGTGTTGAACCACGACTCGATGCCGCGGATGCTCGGTGCGGTGCCGCACTCCTGCAGCTCGGTCGCGCCCGGGTCGCACAGGTCGAGGTCGCGGTTCTCGTCGGTCTCGAGGCCGCCGATCGAGATGGCCTCCTGCACGCGCTCGTCGCCGGCGATCGCGTCCTGGATCGCGGCGGTGTAGTCGGGCACGAGCCGCTGCAGGCGCGCCGGCACGTCGAGTACGAGGCCGAGCGCGAGCGCCAGCATGAGCGCGCCGGAGACGACGCGGATGGCGCCCTGCCGACGGCGGAAGGCCGCGATGCGCTCGGCGAGGCCGCGGCCGGCGAGCGCGAAGAACAGCAGCGGCAGGGCCGCGCCGATCGCGAACGACACGGTCAGGACCACCGTGTCGGCGCCGATCCGCCCGGTGGAACCGGCGACGGTGATCGCGGCGAGCACCGGCCCCGCGCACGGCACGTAGACGGCGCCGAGCGCGAGCCCGAGCGGGAAGCCCTGCAGGCGGCCCGTCTGCAGCTGCGGGATGCGCTGGAAGGGCTTCTCGAGCACGTGCTGGACGACGGGCACGATGAGCCCGACGCCGATGAGCGCGAGCACGACGATGCCAGCCCAGCGCAGCACGTCCTGCGGCAGCCCGAGGAGGCTCAGCAGCAGGCTCCCGAGGAGCGTCATGAGGGTGAAGCTCACGACGATCCCGGCGATCACGAGGTACGGCCGCCAGCGCGAGACCGCGCGGGGACGGGCGGCGACCGCGGTCGCGACCCCGCCGCCCGCCGGTGCCGTCGCGCCCGCGTCGGCAGCCGCATCCGTCGACCGTGCCCCGCGCGCCGACTGCATGCCGCCCGAGAAGAGGATGACGGGCAGCACGGGGATGATGCACGGCGAGATGCCGGTGATGAATCCCCCGAGCAGTCCGATGAGCGCGAGCATGGTGCCTCCTTGGCCTTTCGACGGGTTCGGCGCGGAGGGCGGTGCGGATGGGTCCACGACGCGGATCGGCCGGTTCCAATCCGTGCCGGGCCGGCCTCCGAAGCCCCTGCAGCACCGGCTCCCACGGGCCGGGGACCGAACAGGGAAGGAGAGCAGCGATGCTCACCAAGAAGAACCCCACGATGGCCGGGCTCGTGCTCGCGGGAGCGGCGACGCTCGTGCTCGCGGGCTGCTCGATGGGCGGCTCGACCGAGACCGCCGACGAGTCGATGGCACCGTCGATGGCGCCCAGCACCGCGCCGAGCTCCGAGGCGATGGAGGGCGACGACGCGGAGGCGATGGACCCCGCGTACGCGAACCTCGTCGGCGCGGCCTGCGCGATGTACGACGAGGAGGTGCCCGACGGCGCCGGCTCGATCGTCGGCATGTCGCAGGACCCGGTCGCGGTCGCGGCCTCGAACAACCCGATGCTCACGCAGCTCGTCGCGGCCGTCTCGGGCGAGCTGAACCCGGAGGTGAACCTCGTCGACACCCTCAACGGCGACGAGTTCACGGTCTTCGCGCCGGTCGACGAGGCCTTCGCGGCGCTCCCGGCCGAGACCGTCGAGATGCTGCAGTCGCCCGAGGACGCCGATGCGCTCACGTCGGTGCTGACCTACCACGTCGTGCCGGGCCAGATCGCGCCCGACATGATCGCCGGCACGCACACGACCGTGCAGGGCGAGGACATCATGGTCGAGGGCGAGGGCGACGACCTCATGGTCGGCGGCGCGAGCGTGCTGTGCGGCGGCGTGCAGACCGCCAACGCGACGGTCTACCTCGTCGACGCGGTGCTCATGCCGCCGTCGATGGGCTGATCCGCCGATCGAGCCCGGGCCGGCCCTGCGGGGCCGGCCCTTCTCGCGCCGCGAGCGTGCGCCGGTGCGGCATGCTTGCCGCATGACCGAGCCCGAGACGCCCACGGCACCGGAGTCGCCGATGCGCGCGCGGTACGGCTGGCGCGACCCCGCCGCGAACGAGTTCACCGTCGGCGACATCGCGTTCGGCTGGATCGTCGGCGTCGGCGGCGTGCTCGCGGGTTCCCTGGTCTTCGGGCTCCTGCTCGTCGCCGAGGGCCTCGTCGTCGCGCTCGTCTACGGCGCGATGATCGGCCTCCCCGCGCTGACGCTCTACGGCGTCCCGGTGGCGGTGGCTGCGGCGACCGCGCTGCGCCGCGTGCCGGCGGAGTGGGTGCACCTCGTGGCATTCGGCGGTCTCGGCGCGCTCGGCGGCGCGCTCGCGGTGGTCGTCTTCAGCGGTGGGGACCCGGCGTGGGGCATCCTCTACGCCCCCGGCACCCTGACGGGTGCGGCGACCGCGGTCTCCGCTCGCGCGCTCGCGAAGCGCCGCGCGCTCCGCACGCGCGGCGCCGAGCCCAAGGCCGCGGGCTAGAGCGTCCGCTCGCGGATCATCCGCGAGAGCTCGCGCCCCGAGTCCTTCACGGTGCGCTCCTGGGTCTCGTAGTCGACCCGCACGATGCCGAAGCGCTTGTGGTAGCCCCACGCCCACTCGTAGTTGTCCATGAGCGACCAGTACATGAAGCCCTTGACCGGCACGCCGGCCTCGACCGCGTCGAGCACGGCGCCGACATGCCCGCGGAGGAACTCGGTGCGCTCGGCGTCGTGGATGCGCGCCTCGCCCGTGGACGCATCCGTCACGACCTCGTCGTCGTAGGCCGCGCCGTTCTCGGTCACCCAGAGCTCGACGCCCTTCGCGGCCGTGTACTCGTCGTGCAGGTGGCGGAGGAGCTTCGTGAGGCCGGCGGGGTTGACCTCCCAGCCCATGTTCGTGGTCGGCACGCCCCGCGGGTGCGCCTGCACGCCCTCGGCGGCGGGGTACGGGCTCGCGATCGGCCGATCGGTGGGCGCGTCGTTCACGACCGGCACCTCGGGCGTCTCGTACGAGACGGCGTCGTCGTGGTAGTAGTTCACGCCCAGCACATCGATCGGCGCGGCGATGATCTCGAGGTCGCCCTCCTGCACGACGGCGTCGAGGCCGAGCGGGCCGACGTCGCGCACGAGGGACTCGGGATACTCGCCCGTCATGATCGGGTGCACGAAGAAGCGGTTGTACTGGTCGTTGAGGCGTCGGGCGGCCTCGAGGTCGGATGCGCTCGTCGGGTCGATCGGCTCGGCGGGCTGGAAGTTGAGCGTGATGCCGACGCGCTCGGCGCCCGCCTCGCGCAGCGCGCCGACCGCCATGCCGTGCGCGAGCAGCAGGTGGTGGCCTGCCTGCAGACCCGCCTCGACGCTCTGCCGACCGGGCGCGTGCGCACCGGCCGTGTAGGAGAGGAACGACGAGCACCACGGCTCGTTGAGCGTCGTCCAGTTCTGCACCCGGTCGCCGAGCGCGTCGTGCACGGTGAGCGCGTACTCGACGAAGCGGTGCGCGGTGTCGCGGCTCGTCCAGCCGCCCTGCTCCTCGAGCGCCTGCGGCAGATCCCAGTGGTAGAGCGTGAGCCACGGCATGATGTCGGCCGCGAGCAGCTCGTCGACAAGCCGCGAGTAGAAGTCGATGCCCTTGGCGTTGGGCTCCCCGCCGTCGGGCCGCACGCGCGCCCAGCTCGTCGAGAAGCGGTAGACCTGCAGCCCGAGGTCGCGCATGAGCGCGACGTCGGCGGGCATGCGGTGGTAGTGGTCGCACGCGACGTCGCCGTTGTGGCCGTCGATGACGGCGCCCGGCACGCGCGAGAACGCGTCCCAGATGCTCGCGGTGCGCCCGTCCTCGAAGGCGGCGCCCTCGATCTGGAAGGCCGCCGTCGCGGCGCCGAGGATGAAGTCGTCAGGGATGCTTCGCTGCACGGTGTCGAGCGTAGCCGGGCCGCGCGGGCGCTGACGCCGCACGGACGAAGGGGGCGGATGCGGTAGATTCGTCGCGTCCCTGCGCGCGCGTCGCGCTCGGGGCGCGCGGGCGTAGCTCAATGGTAGAGCCTCAGTCTTCCAAACTGATTACGCGGGTTCGATTCCCGTCGCCCGCTCCGCTTCCTGCGGCTGGGCCGCCCCCTCCGCCCGCTGAGCCGCTGAGCGCGCGCAACGCGCACTGCGCGTCGGGCTCAGCGCCTGACCGGCCAGAATCGGTTCTCCACAGCCCCGCTCCGGGCTCGCTCGCGTGTCAGTGGTGCGTGGTGGAATGCGTGCATGGATGAGTGGTCGGGGCTCGATGCGGAGGAGTACATCGCGTCGATCCGTGCGGGCGCGATCGACCCGCGCGGCCGCACCGCGGACGAGCTCGAGGAGGAGCTCGCCGCCTACGACCGGGACTGGGCGGAGCGGCTCGCGCTCCTGAGCGACGCGCAGGTCGAGGAGGTCATCGCCGGCCGCATGGAGGTGCCGCCGCTGCCGGGCACGATCGATGCCCGCTCGGAGCACGTGCGCGCTCTCGATGCGGTCGCCGGCCGGATGCGGGCCATCGAGCAGCGCCGCGCGCGGCTCGAGGCGGAGGAGCGCGAAGTGCTCGCAGCGGAGCTGCAGCGACTGCGTGACGCGGGCGGCGACAGCGGCATGGCGGTCAAGGAGAGCGCCTCGGTCCTCGCGGCCGAGCTGCGCCTCTCCGACCGGGCGATGGAGCGGAAGCTCGTCGAGGCGTGGACGACCGTCACCGACCTCCCCGCCGCCCATGCCTCGCACAAGGCCGGCCGCATCACCGGCAC
>NZ_ASHR01000038.1 GCF_000400485.1 Agrococcus pavilionensis RW1 | reverse complement strand
GGTGGAATGCGTGCATGGATGAGTGGTCGGGGCTCGATGCGGAGGAGTACATCGCGTCGATCCGTGCGGGCGCGATCGACCCGCGCGGCCGCACCGCGGACGAGCTCGAGGAGGAGCTCGCCGCCTACGACCGGGACTGGGCGGAGCGGCTCGCGCTCCTGAGCGACGCGCAGGTCGAGGAGGTCATCGCCGGCCGCATGGAGGTGCCGCCGCTGCCGGGCACGATCGATGCCCGCTCGGAGCACGTGCGCGCTCTCGATGCGGTCGCCGGCCGGATGCGGGCCATCGAGCAGCGCCGCGCGCGGCTCGAGGCGGAGGAGCGCGAAGTGCTCGCAGCGGAGCTGCAGCGACTGCGTGACGCGGGCGGCGACAGCGGCATGGCGGTCAAGGAGAGCGCCTCGGTCCTCGCGGCCGAGCTGCGCCTCTCCGACCGGGCGATGGAGCGGAAGCTCGTCGAGGCGTGGACGACCGTCACCGACCTCCCCGCCGCCCATGCCTCGCACAAGGCCGGCCGCATCACCGGCACCCATCTGCGGGCGATCGAGCAGGCGACGGAGGCGCTGCGCACCGACCCGGCGGTCGACCCGGCCGATCGCGCGAGGGTCGAGGCGGAGCTGGTGGAGATCGCCGAGCGGGTCACACCCTCGCAGCTGCGCTCGCGCGCGCGGCGGATCGTGGATCGGGCGATGGCCGAGCCGCTGCAGCGCCGCCACGACCGGGCGGTCGAGCAGCGCCGCGCCTGGGTCGAAGACGGCGATGACGGGATCTCGACGCTGTCGCTGTCGGGCCCGTCGGTGACCATCCACGGCGCCTTCAACCGGGCGACCGACGCCGCCCGGGCCAAGCCGAAGGACGACCCGCGCACCTTCGACCAGTACCGCTTCGACGCGCTCATGGAGACGCTCCTCACCGGCCAGACGCCGGAGGACCTCCACGGCATCAACCCGATCTCCGCGACCGTGACGGTCACGATCCCCGCGACGGAGCTCCTCAAGCGGAGCGACGACGAGGATGAGCCGCAGCTGCGCTTCTCCGGTGCCCTCGAGGGCGGGGCGCTCGTCGACGCGGCGACCGTGCGAGCCCTGGCCTCGGAGACGATCACCTGGGAGCGGCTGTTCCTGCACCCGGTCACCGGCGTCCCGGTCGCGGTCGACACGTACAAGCCCAACCGGGCCATGCGGCGCTGGCTCCAGCGCCGCGACGGCCGCTGCCGCTGGCCCGGCTGCACCAACCGCGTCTCCCGCGCCGACGCCGACCACACCATCGCCCACGCGGACGGCGGCCCCACCAGCATCCGAAACCTCGCGCACCTGTGCCGCCGCCACCACCTCATGAAGCACGCCACCGCCTGGACCGTCCGACAGCTCGACCAAGGCGTCCTCGAATGGACCAGCCCCACGGGGAAGATCTACCTCGACGAACCCGAACCCGCCGGACCCGCCTTCGTCGACCGCGGCGTCGACATCTGGGACCTCTCGAGCCACCAACCCGCGCAGTGCACCGCGAGCGACCCACCATGGGCACACCTCAAGGACTGCACTTGCGACCTCGCCGGCGCCGCACGCTGACCCCCTCCCGCGTCGGCCGCCTCGCGACATCCATAGGCGGCAGCGACGCCCGCGCGAGCCGCGGCCGGTAGCGTTGCGGGGTGCGCTCCACGCTCGTGACCCGACCCGCTCGACGCGGTTCCGCCCGCGGGGGCGCCGCGCTCGTCGCGGCCGCGACCGTCGCGCTCGCCCTCGCGGCGTGCATCGCCGCACCCGCCTCGGTGCCGGAGGATCCAGCGATCCCGGCCAGCGCATCCCCCGTCTTCACCGACCTCAACCCGGCGCCGACGACCAACGGGCCGACCGACCCGCCCGTGCCGACGACCGCGCCGGGCGAGTTCTCCTACGGCGACACCGTCGTCGTGCACACCGACCGCGGCTCGACGTGGGAGATCACGGCGCTGCGCTCGATCGACCCCGCCGACTCGCTCGCCGCCCAGTCGGGTGCCTCGCCCCGCGCGGGCGAGCGCTTCGTCGTGCTCGAGCTCGAGATCGAGAACGTCGGCGTCGTCACGACGCACCCGATGTTCGACATGACGTTCGCCTACCAGCCCGACGGCGGGCCGTTCTCAGATCAGAACTCCGCCTCGACGGCCGCGGCCCCCGACGACCTCGGCTACGTGTGGGAGATGCGGCCGGGCGATCGCGAGACCGCCCAGGTGATCGTCGCCGTGCGCGAGGACGACCCGACCGGATCGTGGGTCGTGAGCCCGTCGGCGTCTGGCATCGACGGCGCGACGCTCTACCGCTGGCGCTGAGGCGAGCGCCCGGCGGCGGCCTGCGTCACAGCTGGCAGCCGGGGCACCAGTAGAGCTTGCGGCCCTGCATCGTCTCGAGCGCGATCGCGGTGCCGCAGCGGCGGCACGGCAGCCCCTCGCGCTTGTAGACCCAGTGCCGGTCGGCGCGGTTCGCGAGCGCCGCCGCGCGACGCGCGCCCCGCAGGCCGTCGATCGTGAGCATCTGGCCCGTCTCGACGCCGATGCGCAAGAGCTTGACCCAGTCGCGCCAGAGCCCGCGCAGCTCGTCGTCGGTGAGCTGCGAACCGGCCCGGTGCGGGTCGATCGCGGCGCGGAAGAGCAGCTCGGCGCGGTAGACGTTGCCGATGCCGGCGACGACCGACTGGTCCATGAGCAGCTGCCCGATCGGCTGGTTCGACCTCGAGGCGCGCTCGACGAAGCGCTCCTCCGCGCGGCGCTTCGACTCCGTCGGCGCCTCGGGGTCGGGACCGAGCCGCTGCGCGAGCGCCTCGACCTGGCGGTCGTCGAGCACTTCGCACACGGTGGGCCCGCGCAGGTCGGCGACGGCGGTGTCGGTGAGGATGCGGACCCGCACCTGTCCGATCGGGTCGGGCGGGAAGACGGTCACGGCGGTCGCGGTCTCGTGCTCCCCCGCGCGCAGCCGCGTCAGCCGCGGCGCGCCGATCGAGTGGATCGAGTCCTCCGACTCCCCCTCGGTGCCGGCCCCGCGCATCCCCGTCTGGCCCATGCGGCCGTCGGCGGCGAGGATCGTCGGGTCGAGCGAGATCGCGCCCGCGAAGTCCCACGCGCCGTAGATGCCGAGGTGCACGTGCAGCGTCGGCCCGTCGAAGCCGACGAGCAGGTGCTTGCCGATCGCATCCGACGTCGTGATCTCGCGCCCGTCGAGCTCGGCGGCGCCGACGGCGAAGCGGCCCTGCGGGCTCGACACCGCGGCCGTGCGGCCGACGAAGTTCGCCCGGAACTGGCGGGCGATGCGGTGGACGGAATGCCCCTCCGGCATCAGCGGATCTCGTGGCCCGCGATGCCGCCCGTCGTCTCGTACTCCCCCAGCTGCGCGATGCGGCGCGCGTGCCGCTCGGCGCCGCTGAAGGGCGTCGCGATGAAGGCGTCGATGATCTCGAGCATCTCGGCCTCCTCGTGCTGGCGGGCGCCGACCGCGACGACGTTCGCGTCGTTGTGCTCGCGCGCGAGCTCGGCCGTGCGGAGGCTCCACGCGAGCGCGGCGCGCACGCCCTCGACCTTGTTGGCCGCCATCTGCTCGCCGTTGCCCGAGCCGCCGAAGACGACGCCGAGCGCCTCGACGCCCGCGCGCTGGTCGCGCACGGCCGCGCGGGCCGCGTTGATGCAGAACGCCGGGTAGTCGTCCTCGGCGTCGTACTCGGTCGGTCCGTGGTCGACGCACTCGTGGCCGCGCTCGGTCAGGTGCTGGACGAGCCGCTTCGACATCTCGAAGCCGGCGTGGTCGGTGGCGATGTGGATGCGCATCACGCCTCCTGCTGATCGGTCGCGTCGGTCGCGAAGACGGGCCCGCGCGTGCGCGAGCGCTTGAGCTCGAAGAAGCCGTCGATCGACGCCGCCGCGACGATGCCGTCGAAGAGCTTGAGCGCCGCCTCGCCGGTGGGCGCGGGGCTGATGACGGGTCCGAAGAACGCGACGTCGTCGACCGCGATGACCGGCGTGCCGACGTCGTCGCCCACGAGGTCGATCGCCGCCTGGTGGCTCGCGCGCAGCGCCTCGTCGTGCTCGTCGGTCTCCTCCGCGAGCGCCGCGTCGAGACCCGCGGCCTCGAGCGCCTCGGCGATGATCGCGTCGTCGTCCTTCCGGCGCTCGTGGTGGATGCGCTCGCCGAGCGCGTCGTAGAGCGCCTTGACGGCCGCGTCGCCGCCGGCGGCGCGCGCCGCGGTCGCGAGCCGCGTCAGCCGCATCGAGCGCGGCATGCGCGCGGCGTACTCCTCGGGCAGGTCGCGGCCCTCGTTGAGCACGGCGAGGCTCATGACCTGCCAGTCGACGTCGAAGCCGCGCGCGTCGGCGACCTCGCCGAGCCAGCGGCTCGTCATCCACGCCCACGGGCATGTGGGGTCGAACCACATGCGGACGCTGCTCGGCTGCTCGATCGTCACGTCGGTGCTCATGCCTCGATGCTATCCGGGCGGGCGCTGCGGGCCCGGGCGAGCACCGGGCGCCCGGGCGCGCGCGACTACGCTGGAGGGCACTGCCCACCAGCACCTGAGAGACAAGGGAGTGCCAGCGTGCCCGGAGAGAACCTCACCCGCGCCGAGGCCCAGGAGCGCGCTGCGCTCGTCGAGGTCGACAGCTACGAGATCCATCTCGACCTCACGACCGGCGACGAGGTGTTCCGCTCGACGACGACGGTGCGCTTCCGCGCTCGCGAGGGTGCGTCGACCTTCATCGACCACATCTCCCGCGAGGTGCACTCCGTCGTGCTCAACGGCACGGAGCTCGACCCGGCGCTCGTGAACGACGGCGTGCGCATCCAGCTCGACGACCTCCGCGACGACAACGCGCTCACGATCGTCTCCGACGCGCTCTACGTCAACACGGGCGAGGGCCTCCACCGCTTCGTCGACCCGGTCGACGGCGAGGTCTACCTCTACTCGCAGTTCGAGGTGCCCGACTCCCGCCGCGTCTTCGCCGTCTTCGAGCAGCCCGACCTCAAGGCGACGTTCCGCTTCACGGTCGTCGCGCCCGCGCGCTGGCAGGTCGTCTCGAACCAGCCGACGCCCGAGCCGGTCGTCGAGGGCGAGACCGGCACGTGGAGCTTCGAGCCCACCCCGCGCATCTCGAGCTACATCACCGCCCTCGTCGCGGGTCCGTACACCGTCACCCGCTCCGAGCTCACCTCGCGCGACGGCCGCACGATCCCGCTCGGCATCTTCTGCCGCGCCTCGCTCGCCGAGCACATGGACGCCGACTACATCTTCGACACCACCCGCAAGGGCTTCGCCTTCTTCGAGGAGCAGTTCGGGGTCGCCTACCCGTTCGAGAAGTACGACCAGCTCTTCGTGCCGGAGTTCAACGCGGGCGCGATGGAGAACGCCGGATGCGTGACGTTCACCGAGTCGTACGTGTTCCGCGCGCAGGTGACCGACGCCATCCGCGAGCGGCGCGTCGTCACCGTGCTGCACGAGCTCGCCCACATGTGGTTCGGCGACCTCGTGACGATGCGCTGGTGGAACGACCTGTGGCTCAACGAGTCGTTCGCCGAGTGGGCCTCGACGCTCGCGACCGCCGAGGCGACCGAGTGGACGGGCGCGTGGACGACGTTCCAGGCGATGGAGAAGACCTGGGCGTACCGCCAGGACCAGCTGCCCTCGACGCACCCCATCGTCGCCGAGATCCGCGACCTCGAGGATGTGCAGGTCAACTTCGACGGCATCACGTACGCCAAGGGCGGCTCGGTGCTCAAGCAGCTCGTGGCGTGGGTGGGCCTCGAGTCGTTCATGGAGGGCGTCGGCGCCTACTTCCGCAAGCACGCCTGGGGCAACACCGAGCTCGCCGACCTGCTCGCCGAGCTCGAGGCGGCGAGCGGCCGCGACCTCGGCGAGTGGAGCAAGCTGTGGCTCGAGACGGCCGGCGTCAACACGCTGCGCCCGACGATCGAGACGACGCAGGACGGCATCATCACCGCGTTCACGATCGAGCAGACCGCGCCGGCCGAGTGGCCGACGCTGCGCCCGCACCGTCTCGCGATCGGCTTCTACGACGAGGTCAAGGGC
This sequence comes from Agrococcus pavilionensis RW1, assembly GCF_000400485.1. GTDB lineage: Bacteria > Actinomycetota > Actinomycetes > Actinomycetales > Microbacteriaceae > Agrococcus > Agrococcus pavilionensis. Next base: position 7,920 of record NZ_ASHR01000038.1, on the reverse strand, counting down.
AAGCTCGTGCGCCGCGAGCGCATCGAGCTCGACGTCGCCGGCGCGGTGACGAACGTGCCGCAGCTCGTGGGCCACCTGCGCCCCGCGCTCATCCTGCTCAACGACGACGACCTCGCGTACGCGAAGATCCGCCTCGACGAGCAGTCGATGGCGACGGCGCTCGCGAGCCTGCGCGACATCGACGACCCCCTCGCTCGCGCCCTCGTGTGGGGTGCAGCGTGGGATGCGACGCGCGACGGCGAGACGCCCGCGAGCGACTACGTCGACCTCGTGCTCGCGAACATCGGCGCCGAGACCGAGTCGACGACCATCCGGCTCGCGCTCGCGCAGCTCGCCCAGGCGGCGCGCACCTACGTGCACCCCGCGCGCAGGGCTGCGACGATCGAGCGCATCGGCGACGCGCTGTGGTCGCTCGTGGTGGATGCCGAGCCCGGCTCCGACGCGCAGTTCCAGTTCGTCGGCGCCTTCGCGGGCCTCGCCTCGACCGAGCGGCACGTCGACGCGCTCCGCGGCCTGCTCGACGGCTCGCGCGCCCTCGACGGGCTCGAGGTCGACGCCGATCTGCGCTGGCAGCTGCTCGACGGCCTCGTGCTCAACGGCGCGGCGGGCGAGGCGGAGATCGCGGCCGAGCTCGCGAGCGACGACACCGCGACCGGCCGGCAGTTCGCCGCCCGCGCGCGCGCGACGATCCCCACGGCGGAGGCCAAGGAGGCCGCGTTCGCGTCGGTCGTCGACCAGGCGGGCGCGTCGAACATGATCGTGCGCTACACGGGCCTCGGCCTCGTGCACGTCAACGACGCATCCAGCCTCGACGCCATCGTCGACCGGTACCACGAGGCGATCCACGGCATCTGGGACACGCGCACGTACCAGGTCGCGGAGGGGCTGCTCGTCGGCCTCTACCCCGCCGTCGTCGCCGACGAGCGGCTCGCGCGCACGACGCGCGAGTGGCTCGAGCGCAACGAGTCGACCGCGCCCGCGCTGCGCCGCATCGTCGTCGAGCACCTCGCCGGCGTCGAGCGCGCGCTCGAGGCGCAGGAGCGCGACGCCTGATCGGGAGCGGGATGCTGACTGCAGCGACGGATGAGACGACGGCGACCGGCTGGGCCGCCGTCGCCGAGTGGTGGGAGAGCTGGGGCCAGCCGGTCGGCGTGCTGCTCGCGATCGTGGGCGCGTTCGTCGCCTTCTGGATCGTCAGGGCGGCGATCGGCCGCGTCGTGCACGGCGTCGTCTCGGGCGTCAAGCGCCGGGCCGACGCGGCCGACACGGAGGCGCTCTCGAACTCGCCGCTCGCGCAGGTGCGGGTCGTGCAGCGCACGCGTGCGATCGGGAGCGTGCTCAACACCCTCGCCGCGTGGGTCATCGGTGCGCTCGCGCTCATCCTGATCCTCTCGATCCTCGGTGTGAACGCCGCGTCGCTCGTCGCGATGGCGGGCTTCCTCGGCGCCGCCGCGGGCGTCGGCGCCCAGGGCGTCATCAAGGACTTCCTCAACGGGCTGTTCATGGTGTTCGAGGACCAGCTCGGCATCGGCGACGTCGTCGACCTCGGCGAGGCGTCGGGCGTCGTCGAGTCGGTCGGCATCCGCGTCACCCAGGTGCGCGACGTGCACGGCACGCTCTGGTACGTGCGGAACGGCGAGATCGTGCGGGTCGGCAACGAGTCGCAGGGCTGGGCGCGCGTCATCATCGACCAGGCCGTGCCCTACGACGTCGACATCGACCGCGTGCAGGAGCGGCTGCTCGAGATCGCCACGCGCATGAGCGAGGATCCGGCGTGGCTCCACCGCATCATCGACAAGCCCGAGGTGTGGGGCGTCGAGTCGGTCTCGTCCGAGGCGATCGTCATCCGCCTCGTGGTGCGCACGAAGGCGAGCGCGAAGTACGAGGCAGGCCGGGAGCTGCGCCGTCGCGTCAAGCTCGGCCTCGACGACCTCGGCCTGCACCTGCCGTCGATGCAGAGCATCGTCGTCAAGGGGATGGAGCAGTCGAAGTGACGAACCAGAGCATGCACGAGGCCCTCGGCGGGGAGGCGTTCTTCCGCGCGCTCGTGCACGAGTTCTACGAGCGCGTGTGGGCCGACGACGTGCTGCGCCCGATGTATCCCGCGCACGACCGCGCGGGCGCCGAGGATCGGCTCCGCATGTTCCTCGAGCAGTACTGGGGCGGCCCGACGACCTACGGCGAGCAGCGCGGCCATCCGCGGCTGCGCATGCGCCACGCCGCCTACGAGATCGACCCGGATGCGCGCGACCGGTGGATCGCGTGCATGCGCGGCGCGCTCGACGCGCTCGAGCCCGCGCCGCTGCTGCGCGCCGAGATCGAGGACTACTTCGAGCGGGCCGCGACCTCGATGCTCAACCGCAACCCGCTCATCCGCTGACCCCACCCTCGAGGAGGAGCACCATGGCCGACGACGTCCTGGTGATCGGCGCCGGCCTCGCCGGCCTCGTGACCGCGAGCGAGGCGCTCGAGCGCGGGCGCCGCGTGCGCATCATCGACCAGGAGGGACCGCACGCGATCGGCGGCCAGGCCTACTGGTCGTTCGGCGGGCTGCTGCTCGTCGACTCCCCCGAGCAGCGCCGGCTCGGCATCGCCGACTCGCCGGCGCTCGCGCGCGCCGACTGGGCGGCGTCGGCCGGCTTCGACCGCGACGAGGATGCGTGGTCCCGGCAGTGGGCGGACGCCTACCTCGACTTCGCCCACCACGAGCTGCGGCCGTGGCTGCGCGAGCTCGGCGTCGGGCTCTTCCCCATCGTCGGGCATGCCGAGCGCGGCGCGCGGACGCCCGGCGGCCACGGCAACACGGTGCCGCGCTTCCACATCGTGTGGGGCACGGGCCCCGGGCTCGTCGCGCCGTTCACGCGGCGGCTGCGCGACGCGGTCGCCGACGGTCGCGCGCAGCTCTCGTTCCGGCACCGCGCCGAGCGGCTGCTCGTCGAGGACGGTCGCGTCGTCGGCGTCGCCGGCTCCCGGCTCGCGCCCGACGTCACCGTGCGCGGTGAGCCCTCGAGCCGCGAGGCGGTCGGCGGCTTCGAGCTGCGCGCCGAGTCGGTCGTCGTGGCGACCGGCGGCATCGGCGGCGAGCTCGAGCGCGTGCGCGAGCTGTGGCCCGCGCGGCTCGGCGCCGCGCCCGAGACGGCGGTGCGGGGCGTGCCGGTGCACGTCGACGGCTCCGGGCTCGCGATCGCGGCGGATGCCGGTGCCCGGCTCGTGAACGGCGACCGCATGTGGCACTACACCGAGGGCATCCGCAACTGGGATCCGATCTGGCCGCAGCACGGCATCCGCATCCTGCCCGGTCCCTCGAGCCTGTGGCTCGACCACCTGGGCCGCCGCTTGCCGTCGCCGAACTACCCCGGCTTCGACACGCTCTCGACCCTCGAGCACCTGCGCTCGGTCGGCGCGGAGCACTCGTGGTTCGTGCTCACGCAGTCGATCGTCGAGAAGGAGTTCACGCTCTCCGGCTCCGAGCAGAACCCCGACCTCACCGGCAGGAGCCTCCGACGCCTCGCGCAGCGCGTGCTCCCCGGCGCGCCCGCGCCCGTGCAGGCGTTCCTCGACCACGGCGAGGACTTCGTCGTCGCCGACAGCCTCACGGCGCTGCTCGACGGCATGGAGCGGCTCGGCCGCGGCATCGACCGCGCCGCGGTCGTCGCGGCGATCCACGAGCGCGACGACGCCGTCGCCGACCCCGCCTCGACCGACCCGCAAGCGGTCGAGATCCGCCGCGCGCGGGAGTACGTCGGCGACCGGCTCGTGCGCATCGCCGCGCCCCACCGCATCCTCGACGAGCGCCACTGGCCGCTCATCGCCGTGCGCCTGCACACGCTCACGCGGAAGACGCTCGGCGGCATCCAGACCGACCTCGACTCGCGCGCGCTCGGCGCCGACGGCGAGCCGATCCCCGGGCTGTTCGCGGTCGGCGAGGCCGCCGGCTTCGGCGGCGGCGGCGTGCACGGCTACCGCGCGCTCGAGGGCACGTTCCTCGGCGGATGCCTCCACACTGGCCTCCGCGCCGGTCGCGCGGTCTGACACGTTCCCCTCGCGCTCGCGGTTCGCTCGGCTCCCCCGCACCGGCCGCACGCGGCCGGGCTCCGCGGCGGGCTGCGAGGGGGCGGCGTGACGACACCCATGCGGGCCGAACGCCGGGCGAGGCTCGCGCGGCCGCTGCGCTGCGGCGTCGCCCTGTGGCTCGCGCAGCACGTCGGGCTGCTCGCGTTCGGTGCGGCCGTCGTGGCCGCGTGGGGCGGCGCGGCCGTCGCCTCGCTCGCGGCGACCGTCGGCGTCTGCCCGGGTCACCGCCCACGGCTCCGGAGCCTGGCGCTCGTGCCTCCGCGGCCGCTACTGGCTCGAGGGAGCGCTCGGGGATCGTCGCGACCGCGAGCTGCAGGCGGTCCTCGAGGTCGTGGCCGCGGCGCTGCTCGAGCACGAGCTACCTCTCGCGCGCACCACCCTCACGCTCTTCCCGGTCTTCATCCTGCTCGCCGGGGTGCTGCGGTGCCGCTGGGAGCGAAGCGCCCCGACCGCGAGGGACGGGGCGCTTCGATCCTGGCGGTCAGTGCGTGAAGTTGCCGCGGTAGTGCTCGTAGACCCAGCCGACGAGCGTGATGATGAGCAGCACGGCCGCGATCGGGATGAGGAACGTCGGCCCGGTGGGTGAGAGGAAGACGAGCGCGAGCGCGAAGCCGACGCCGAGCGGCCACCAGCTCCACGGGGAGTAGTGCCCCTCCTCGGGGTCGGCGTCGTCGATCTCGGCGTCGAGGCGGTCGGACGGGTGCTCGTGGCCGCCCTGCCCGCGCCGCACGAGCACGAGGTAGAAGCCGATGAGACCGGCCATGAGACCAGTGAGCGCGAGGCCGAGCGTTCCCGCCCACTCGACCCGACCGTCGTACGCGAGCATGTGCCAGATCGTGTAGACCGCGGAGCAGACGAAGAAGAAGGCGGTCAGGATCGCCATCAGGATGATGTTCACGCGCATGTCAGCGCACCTCCCCGTCCGAGAGATCCGCGACCGGACGCTGCGGGGCGTCCTTGAGCGCTCCCGCTCCGACCCCGTACTGCATGCCCGCGTTCGGGTGGTGCAGGTCGAACGCCGGCGACTCCGAGCGGATGCGCGGGATCGAGTGGAAGTTGTGCCGCGGCGGCGGGCAGCTCGTCGCCCACTCGAGCGAGCGGCCGGTGCCCCACGGGTCGTCGACCGTGACGCGCGGCGCGGTGCGCGCCGTGATCCACACGTTCCAGAGGAACGGGATCATCGACAGGCCGAGGAGCATCGAGCCGACCGTCGAGACCTGGTTCATCCACGTGAAGCCATCCTCCACGAGGTACGTGTAGTACCGCCGCGGCATGCCCATCACACCCAGCCAGTGCTGGATGAGGAAGGTCATGTGGAAGCCGATGAACAGCATCCAGAAGTGGACGTGCCCGAGCCGGTCGTTGAGCATCTTGCCGGTCCACTTCGGCCACCAGAAGTAGAAGCCCGCGAACATCGCGAACACCACGGTGCCGAACACGACGTAGTGGAAGTGCGCGACCACGAAGTAGGTGTCGGAGATGGCGAAGTCGAGCGGCGGCGAGGCGAGGATGACGCCCGTGAGGCCGCCGAACGTGAACGTCACGAGGAACCCGAGCGTCCAGAGCATCGGCGACTCCCACGTGATGGAGCCTCGCCACATCGTGCCGATCCAGTTGAAGATCTTCACGCCCGTGGGCACCGCGATGAGCATCGTCATGAGCGAGAACCACGGCAGCAGCACCGTGCCGGTGACGTACATGTGGTGCGCCCACACCGTGACCGAGAGCGCCGCGATCGCGATCGTCGCGCCGACGAGCGTGTTGTAGCCGAAGATCGGCTTGCGTGCGAAGACCGGGATGACCTCGGAGACGATGCCGAAGAACGGCAGCGCGATGATGTACACCTCCGGGTGCCCGAAGAACCAGAACAGGTGCTGCCAGAGCACAGCTCCGCCGTTGGCTGGGTCGAAGATGTGCCCGCCGAGGATGCGGTCCATCGCGAGACCGAACATCGCGGCCGCGAGCACCGGGAACACGACGATAACGAGGATCGACGTGATGAGCACGTTCCACGTGAAGATCGACATGCGGAACATGGTCATGCCCGGCGCGCGCATCGTGATGATCGTCGTGATGAAGTTGACGCCACCCATGATCGTGCCGAAGCCCGAGAGGCCGAGGCCGAGCACCCAGAGGTGCCCGCCGATGCCGGGCGAGAACGCCGTCGTCGACAGCGGCGTGTAGGCGAACCAGCCGAACGACGCGGCGCCCTGCGGGGTCAGGAAGCCCGACAGCGCGATGAGCGAGCCGAACGAGAACATCCAGAAGGCGAGCGCGTTGAGCCGCGGGAACGCGACGTCGGGCGCGCCGATCTGCAGCGGCATCATGACGTTCGCGAAGCCCGCGAAGAGCGGCGTCGCGAACATCAGCAGCATGATCGTGCCGTGCATCGTGAAGAGCTGGTTGTACTGCTCCTCCGTCGGCACGACCTCGAGGCCCGGCGCGAACAGCTGGGCGCGGATCAGCAGCGCCATGACACCGGCGATCAGGAAGAAGATGAACGACGTGATCAGGTACAGGTACCCGATCGTCTTGTGGTCCGTGGTCGTGAGCCACTTGACCAGGACGTTGCCCTTGCGCTCAGCCCCCGGGCTCAACGCCGGTCGCGTCTGCGTGCCGGGCGTCACCGTGGCAGTCATCAGCGGTCCTCGCCTTCGTTGGTCGTGTCGACATCGGCATCGCGGTCGGCGTCGACACTCTCGTCACCCGAGAAGGGGTTGATCGACTCGCCGATCTCACCCACGAACCCCTGCTCCTCGAGGCTCTCGAGATAGGCATCGTACTCCTCGGGGCTGACGAGCTCGACGTTGAAGAGCATCGCCGCGTGGTACTCGCCGCAGAGCTCGGCGCACTTGCCTCGCAGCACGCGCTCCTGGTCACCCGTCTCGAAGTACATGCGGTTCGTCACTCCGGGGATCAGGTCCTTCTTGTAGAGGAACTCCACCACCCAGAACGAGTGCGCGACGTCGCGGGCCTCGAGCGTGATCTCGATCGACGAGTTCGTCGGGAGGTACAGGGTCGGCAGCGAGTCGGCTCGCATCTGGCCCGTCTCGGGATCGTTCTGCACCTGGATGCCCTGGTAGTAGACCGGGTCCTGGCCCTCGCGCTCGTAGACGAAGTCCCACGACCAGCGCTTGCCGTAGACGGTGAGCGAGTAGTCCGGATCCTCGATCGGCTCCTCGATGATCGCCTGGTCGCGCGCCGTGAAGGCGAAGAAGCCGGCGACGAGCACGACGGGGACGATCGTGAAGAAGATCTCGATCGGCATGTGGTAGCGCAGCTGCACCGGCAGGCCCGTCTGGCCGCGGCGACGACGGTAGGCGATCGCGGCCCAGATCATCAGACCCCACGTGATGATGCCCACGCCCATCAGGACGATCCAGGAGGTCGTCCACAGCCCCATGATGCGGTCGACGTGGTTCGTCAGGCCCGGCTCGGACGGCATGTACCCCTGCAGCTGAGCCTGGGTGCATCCCGCGAGCGCAAGAGCGACGACCCCCGCGACCGGGGCGGCGATCCAGCGAGATCGACGATTGCGCACTGTCTTCCTCCGAGTCGTTGAGCAGTCTCCCTCGATCCTAGTACCCACAGACAGCACTCAGGCCCCGCCGACGCTCCACCGAAGGGGCCGTGCCACGGCCGAGCGCCGCGGACCCGAACGGATCCGCGGCGCTCCGGCGTGGGGGCTTGCTCGCGTCAGTGGAACGAGTCTCCGCAGGCGCAGGAGCCCCGCGACGCATCGCGTCGCGCGCCCCGCGCCGAGGTGACCAGGACCATCAGTGGAACGAGTCTCCGCAGGCGCAGGAGCCCCGCGACGCATCGCGTCGCGCGCCCCGCGCCGAGGTG
>NZ_ASHR01000037.1 GCF_000400485.1 Agrococcus pavilionensis RW1 | reverse complement strand
CCGAGGTGACCAGGACCATCAGTGGAACGAGTCTCCGCAGGCGCAGGAGCCCCGCGACGCATCGCGTCGCGCGCCCCGCGCCGAGGTGACCAGGACCATCAGTGGAACGAGTCTCCGCAGGCGCAGGAGCCCTGCGCGTTCGGGTTGTCCATCGTGAAGCCCTGCTTCTGGATCGTGTCCTCGAAGTCGATCGTCGAGCCGTCGAGGTAGGGCACGCTCATGCGGTCGACGATGACCTCGACGCCGTCGAAGTCGCGCACGACGTCGCCGTCGAGCCTCCGCTCGTCGAAGTAGAGCTGGTAGATGAGCCCCGAGCATCCGCCCGGCTGCACGGCGACGCGCAGCCGCAGGTCGTCGCGGCCCTCCTGGTCGAGCAGGCGGCGCACCTTGTCGGCGGCCGTGTCGGTGAGCATGACGCCGTGCGTCGCGACATCCGTCATGGTTCGCTCCCTTCGAGTCGGCCGGGCTGGGCCGGCGCCCCTCAGTCTACGCCTCGAGGTCTCCCGCGCGCGCGAGCAGCAGCGCCTCGGCCCCGATCGCGCGCTTGAGCACCCCGAGGTGCTGCGACTCGTTCGGGCTGTGCGCCATCGTGCCCGGGTCCTCGACCCCCGTCACGAGGATCTGCGCGCCCGGGAACTGCGCGACGAGGTCGGCGATGAACGGGATGGACCCGCCGATGCCGGCCTCGACGGGCTCCGCACCCCACGCATCCGCCATCGCCCGCTTCGCCGCCTCGGCGCCCCAGCCGCTCGCGTCGACGAGGAAGGGGTCGCCGAGGTCGACGTCGGTGATCTCGAGGTGCGCGCCGAAGGGCGCGTGGGCGCGCAGGTGCCGCTCGATCGCAGCGAACGCGTCGGCGGCCGACTGGCCCGGCGCGATGCGCGTCGAGAGCCGGAACCGCATCGTCGGCAGGATCGTGTTGGATGCGTCGGGCACGCTCGGCGCGTCGACGCCGGTGATCGTCGCGGCGGGCTTCGCCCAGAGGCGCCGCAGCAGCGGGCCCGTGCCGATGAGCTCGACGCCGTCGAGCACGGCGGCCTCGTCGCGGAGGTGCTGCTCGGACTGCTCGGGCACGTCGAGGTCGGCCTCGGTGAGCCCCTCGATCGCGACCGAGCCCTCGTCGTCCCAGATCGTCGCCGCGAGCTTCGCGAACGCGAGCATCGCATCCGGCACCGCCCCGCCGTACATGCCGGAGTGGCTCGCGTGGCCGAGCGTCGTGATGCGCACGTTGAGCGCGACGTTGCCGCGCAGCGCGACGGTGAGCGAGGGCGTCTCGGTCGACCAGTTGTCGCTGTCGGCGACGACGATGACGTCGGCGCGCAGCGCATCGGCGTGGAGCTCGAGGAAGCGCTGGAAGGAGCGGGAGCCGTGCTCCTCCTCCCCCTCGATGAACAGCGCGAGGCCCACCTCGGGGTCGAGCACCTCGGCGAGCGCGCGCACGGCGGCGAGGTGGGTGATGACGCCCGCCTTGTCGTCGGAGGCGCCGCGGCCGTGGAGCCGGCCGTCGATCTCGGTGGGCTCGAACGGCGGCGTGCGCCAGAGCGCCTCGTCGCCCCACGGCTGCACGTCGTGGTGGGCGTAGAGCAGGATCGAGGGCTTGCCGTTCCGCGCCGCGCGCGTCGCGAGCACGGCGGGCTGGCCGAGCTGGTCGGTGTCGCCGATCGGCGCGCGCTCGATCGAGACGCGCTCGAACACGCCGGTGCCCTCGGCGAGCGCGGCGACCGCGTCGGCGCTCTCCTGCACGTGCGCGGGGTCGTAGGCGTCCCACGAGACGGACGGGATGCGCACGAGCCCCTTGAGATCCTCGACCGCGCGGGCGAACCCGGCGTCGACGGCGGCGAGGATGGCCTGGTCGCGCTCGGAGAGCGCGCTGGAGTCAGCGGAGGCGAGAGTCATGCGCTCGATCCTAGGCGCGGGCACGGCACGCGCGCGGCGGTAGGATGGGGGCTCCCCTGGCACACAACGAGAAGGACCTCCCCGTGGCCCTGTTCCGCCGTTCCGCCGACGACAAGGCCGTCGCCGCTCCCGAGCCCTCGGGCCGTCGCACGCCCAAGCAGTCGGAGCAGGTCGCCCGCAACCGCCGGCCGCTCGTGCCGGAGGACCGCAAGGAAGCCCGCCGCCAGATGCAGGACAAGATGCGCGCGGAGCGCGAGAAGGCGCGCCGCGGCTTCGAGGCGGGCGACGAGAAGTACCTGCCGGCGCGCGACAAGGGCCCGGTGCGCCGCTACGTGCGCGACTTCGTCGACGCGCGCCTGTCGATCGGCACGCTCGCGATGCCGATGATGATCGTCGTGCTCGTCATGACGTTCCTCAACGACCCGCAGTGGCGCCTCATCGCGAACCTCGTGCTGTGGGGCTTCGTGATCGTCGTCATCCTCGACTCCGTCTTCATGGCGTGGCAGCTGCGGCGCGCGATCCGCGGCAAGTTCGGCGAGAAGGATGCGAAGGGGCACGGCTGGTACGCGACCATGCGGTCGGTGCAGCTGCCGTTCATGCGCATGCCGAAGCCGAAGACGAAGCTCTTCAAGTACCCGGAGTAGCCGCCGGAGCGGCTCGCTCGGTCGGCTCGGTCGGCGCGGTCAGCCGGCGAGCAGCCCGCGGTTGATCTCGCGCGCCCACCCCGGCCCGCGGTAGATGAAGCCCGTGTAGCCCTGCACGAGCGCGGCGCCCGCCTCGAGCCGCTCGCGCACGTCGGCGGCCGTCTCGACGCCGCCGACCGAGACGACGTCGATCGAGCCGGGCAGCTCGGCGCGCAGCAGGCGGAGCACCGCGAGCGAGCGCGACGCGACCGGAGGCCCCGACAGGCCGCCCGCGCCCGCGCGAGCCACCGCATCCGCTGCCGTCCGCAGCCCGTCGCGGCGGATCGTCGTGTTCGTCGCGATGATGCCGGCGAGCTCGAGCCGGGTGGCGAGCGCGGCGATGCCCGCGACCTGCTCGTCGTCGAGGTCGGGCGCGATCTTCACGAGCACGGGCACCGCGCCGGCCGCCTCGCGCACGGCGGCGAGCAGCGGCTCGAGCACCCGCTCCTCCTGCAGGCCGCGGAGGCCCGGCGTGTTCGGCGAGGAGACGTTGACGGCGAGGTAGTCGGCGACCGGCGCGAGCAGGCGCGCCGAGTGCAGGTAGTCGGCCTCGACGGCCGCGGCGTCATCGGCGTCGACGACGCGGCTCTTGCCGATGTTGACGCCGATCACCGGGCGGGAGCGCGCCTCGCGAGCGGCCGCGATGCGCTCGGCGGCGGCCGCCGCTCCCCCGTTGTTGAAGCCCATCCGATTGACGAGCGCGCGGTCGTCGACGAGCCGGAACAGGCGCGGCCGCTCGTTGCCGGGCTGCGCGCGCGCCGTGATCGTGCCGACCTCGACGTGGCCGAAGCCGAGCGCGCCGAGGCCCGCGATCATCGTCGCGTCCTTGTCGAAGCCCGCCGCGACGCCGAACGGGGTCGGGAACCGACGGCCGAGCGCCTGCGTCGTCAGCCGCGCATCCGTCCGCACCCCGGGGCGCGCGGCGCCGATCGCGCGGATCGCGGCGGCGCCGAGGTGGTGCGCGCGCTCGGGATCGATGTGCGCGAAGCCGTGCCGGAAGAGCAGGTCGTAGGCGGTCACCGGTCGTCCTCGGCGCCGTCCGCCGCCGCCGCGCGCTCCTCGCGGAGCGCCCGGATGGCCGACTCGAAGTCGTCGAGCGAGTCGAAGGCGTTGTAGACGCTCGCGAAGCGGAGGTAGGCGACCTCGTCGAGCGCGCGCAGCGGCGGCAGCACCGCGAGGCCGATCTCGTTCGCGTCGATCTGGCTCGCGCCGGTCGCGCGCACGCTCTCCTCGACCGCTTGCGCGACGCTCGCGAGGTCGGCGTCGGTGACGGGGCGCCCGCGCACGGCCTTCCGCACGCCCTCGATGACCTTCTCGCGCCGGAAGGGCTCGAGCACGCCCGAGCGCTTCACGACCGAGAGGCTCGCGGTCTCGACGGTCGTGAACCGGCGCCCGCACTCGGTGCACTGGCGCCGGCGGCGGATCGACGTGCCGTCGTCGGTCGTGCGCGAGTCGACGACGCGCGAGTCTGGGTTGCGGCAGAACGGGCAGTGCATCAGCGCGCCTCCTCGAATCGGGCGTCGATCGCCTCGCCGTGCGCGGGCAGGCCCTCGGCGCCGGCGAGCGCGACGACATCGGCGCGCACCGCCTCGAGCGCCGCGCGGTCGTAGCGCACGACCTGCTGCGGTCGCAGGAAGGTCGCGGCGCCGAGTCCCGCGACGCGTCGCGCCTGGCCGCCCGTCGGCAGCACGTGGTTGGAGCCGGCGGCGTAGTCGCCGAGGCTCACGGGCGCGTGCGCGCCGAGGAAGATCGCACCTGCGTGACGGATGCGCGCGAGCACCCCGTCGTCGTCGCGGGTCTGGATCTCGAGGTGCTCGGGCGCGTAGGCGTCGCTCACGCGCGCGGCGGCCTCGAGGTCGGCGACGAGCACGATCGCCGACTGCTCACCGGCGAGCGACGTCGCGACGCGCTCGGCGGCGGCGGTCGCGGCCGCGCGGCGGGCGACGGATGCGTCGACGCGGTCGGCGAGGTCGGTGCTGTCGGTCACGAGCACGGCCGCCGCGAGCTCGTCGTGCTCGGCCTGGCTCACGAGGTCGGCGGCGATGAGCTCGGGATCGGCGCTCTCGTCGGCGATCACGAGGATCTCGGTCGGGCCAGCCTCCGCGTCGACGCGCACGCGGCCCGCGACGGCGCGCTTCGCGGCGGCGACGAAGACGTTGCCGGGGCCGGTGACGACGTCGACGGGCTCGAGGCCGATGCCCGGAACGCCGTGCGCGAAGGCGCCGATCGCGCCGGCGCCGCCCATCGCGTAGACCTCGTCGACGCCGAGCAGCGCGCACGCGGCGAGGATCGTCGGGTGCGGGAGGCCGCCGTGCTCGGCTTGCGCGGGGCTCGCGACCGCGATCGAGCCGACGCCCGCCGCTTGGGCCGCCACGACGTTCATGACGACGCTCGAGGGGTAGACGGCCTTGCCGCCCGGCACGTAGAGGCCGACGCGGTCGACCGGCTGCCAGCGCAGCTCGACCACCGCGCCCGGCGCGAGCTCGACCGAGCTCGGCGGCGGCACCTGCGCGGCGGAGCCGACGCGCACGCGGGCGATCGCCGTCTCGAGGGCGGTGCGCACGGCGGGATCGAGCTCGGCGAGCGCGCGCTCGACCGCCTCGCTCGGCACGCGGAGGTCGGCCGGCCGCACGCCGTCGAAGCGCTCGGCCTGTGCCACGAGCGCGTCGGCGCCGCGCTCGCGCACGTCGGCGATGAGCTCCTGCGCGGCGGGCAGGGCCCGCTCGACGTCGACGGCCGGCCGCGGCAGCAGCGCGCGCAGCTCCTGATCCCCGGGCAGCGTCGTGAGGTCGAGTCGTCGGAGCATGACCTCCATCGTATTCGCCGCGCCCGCCCGCGCCGCCCCCGCCCTGCCGCCGAGTGGCGCCTCCCGCGCCTGAGTGGCGGCTCCCGCACGTGAGTGGCGGCGTCGTCCGCCACTCACCCACCGCGGGCGCCACTCACCCACCGCGGGCGCCACTCACCTGCCGCGGGCGCCACTCACCTGCCGCGGGCGCCACTCACGGGCGGGGCGGCGTGCGCGGGTGGCGCGGAGCGGGTCAGGCGATCGAGGCGGGGCCGAGCAGGCTCTTGATCTCGCCGAAGAGGTCGCTCGAGACGCGCACCTTCTGCGGCAGCGAGAAGACCCGCAGCACCTCGGGGCGCTCGAGCGCGAGCCGCACGTCGGTCGGGCCCGAGTGGCGCTCGAGCAGTGACCGCAGCTCGCGCATCGCCGTCATCGAGGCGCGCCGCTCGGGGATCCGCAGCTCGAGCGGCCGGCTCTCGTCGATCGGCTGCACGTCGGGGGTGTCGATCATGTTCGCGTGCACCGTGAAGCCGTCGTCGCGGGTGCGCACTCGGCCGCGCACGACGACCACCTGGTCGGGCACGAGCGCCGGCCGGAACTCGGTGTAGGTCTTCCCGAGCACCATGACCTCGAGCTCGCCGCCGAAGTCCTCGAGCGAGAAGATGCCGTACTGGTTGCCGGAGTTGCGCGCCACGCGGTGCTGGACGTTCGTGATGAGCCCCGCGAGCGTGACGGTGTCGCCGTCCTCGGCCGTGTCGGCGAGGTCCTGGATCTGGTGCGTCGCGTGCTTCGCGAGCTCGAGCTCGAGCCCCGAGAGCGGGTGGTCGGAGACGTAGAGCCCGAGCATCTCGCGCTCGAACGCGAGCTTGTCCTTCTTGCCCCACTCCGGGCGGTCGGGCACGCGGTCGGCGACGGTCTCGAGGTCGTCGAAGATGTCGCCGAAGAGGTCGACCTGCCCGTTGGCCTCGTTGCGCTTGATCGAGACGGCGGCATCCACCGCATCCTCGTGGATCTCGAGCATCGCGCGACGCGTCGCGCCGAGGCTGTCGAACGCGCCCGACTTGATGAGCGACTCGACCGTGCGCTTGTTCGCGACGCCGAGCGGCACCTTCTTCAGGAAGTCGTGGAAGCTCGAGTAGGCGCCCTCGCGCGTGCGCGCCGTGATGATGCCGTCGACCACGCCATCGCCGACGTTCCGCACCGCGCCGAGGCCGAAGCGGATGTCGTCGCCGACGGCCGTGAAGTAGAGCGACGACTCGTTGACGTCCGGCGGGAGCACCGTGATGCCCATCCGGCGGCACTCCGAGAGGTAGAGCGCCATCTTGTCCTTCGAGTCGCCGACGCTCGTCAGCAGCGCCGCCATGTACTCGGCCGGGTAGTGCGCCTTGAGGTAGGCGGTCCAGTAGGAGATGACGCCGTAGGCGGCGGAGTGCGCCTTGTTGAACGCGTAGTCCGAGAAGGGCAGCAGGATGTCCCAGAGGGCCTTGACAGCGGCGGCCGAGTAGCCGCGCTCGAGCATGCCGCCCGAGAAGGCCTCGAACTGCTTGTCGAGCTCGGCCTTCTTCTTCTTGCCCATCGCGCGCCGCAGGATGTCGGCCTGGCCGAGCGAGTAGCCGGCGACCTTCTGCGCGACCGCCATCACCTGCTCCTGGTAGATGATGAGGCCGTAGCTCTCGGCGAGGATCTCGGCGAGCGGCTCCTCGAGCTCCGGGTGGATCGGCGTGATCTCCTGCAGCCCGTTCTTGCGCAGCGCGTAGTTCGTGTGCGAGTCGGCGCCCATCGGGCCCGGCCGGTAGAGCGCGATGACGGCCGAGATGTCGCCGAAGCTGTCGGGCTTCATGAGCCGCAGGAGCGAGCGCAGCGGCCCGCCGTCGAGCTGGAAGACGCCGAGCGTGTCGCCGCGCTGCAGCAGCTCGTACGCGCCGCGATCGTCGAGCGGGAGCGTCTCGAGGTCGAGCTCCTCCCCCCGGTTCGCGCGGATGTTGTCGAGCGCATCCGAGACGATCGTGAGGTTGCGGAGCCCGAGGAAGTCCATCTTGATCAGGCCGAGCGACTCGCACGCGGGGTAGTCGAACTGCGTGATGATCGCGCCGTCCTGCTCGCGCTTCATGATCGGGATGATGTCGATGAGCGGGTCGGACGACATGATGACGCCCGCCGCGTGCACGCCCCACTGGCGCTTGAGGTTCTCGAGCCCGCGCGCGGTCTCGAAGACGGTCTTCGCGTCGGGGTCGGTCTCGATGACCGCCCGCACGTCGCCGGCCTCCTTGTAGCGCTCGTGCTTCTCGTCGAAGATGCCCGAGAGCGGGATGTCCTTGCCCATCACCGCGGGCGGCATCGCCTTCGTGAGCTTCTCGCCCATCCCGAAGGGGAAGCCGAGCACGCGGGATGCGTCCTTGAGCGCCTGCTTCGACTTGATCGTGCCGTACGTGACGATCTGGGCCACGCGCTCCGAGCCGTACTTCTCGGTCACATACCGGATGACCTCGGGGCGCCGCCGGTCGTCGAAGTCGATGTCGAAGTCGGGCATCGAGACGCGGTCGGGGTTGAGGAAGCGCTCGAAGATGAGGCCGTGCTCGAGCGGGTCGAGGTCGGTGATGCGCATCGCGTAGGCGGCCATCGAGCCGGCGCCCGAGCCGCGGCCGGGGCCGACGCGGATGCCGTTGTCCTTCGCCCAGTTGATGAAGTCGGCGACGACGAGGAAGTAGCCCGGGAAGCCCATGTTCGAGATGACGCCCATCTCGTACTCCGCCTGGCGGTGGACGGCGTCGGGGATGCCGCCCGGGTAGCGGCGCTCGAGGCCCACCTGCACCTCGTGCCGGAACCACGACTCCTCCGTGTGGCCCTCGGGCACCGGGAAGCGCGGCATGTAGTTCGCCGACTCGTCGAACTGCACGTCGCACCGCTCGGCGACGAGCAGCGTGTTGTCGCTCGCGCCCTCGAGGTCGCGGAAGAGGTGGCGCATCTCGGCGGCCGACTTGACGTAGTAGCCGCCGCCCTCGAGCCGGAAGCGGTTCGGGTCGTCCATGGTCGAGCCCGACTGCACGCACAGCAGCGCCTCGTGGCTCTTCGCGTCCTCCGCGTGCGTGTAGTGCAGGTCGTTCGTCGCGAGCAGCGGCAGGCCGAGGCGCGAGCCGATCTCGAGCAGGTCGTCCTTGACGCGCCGCTCGATCTCGAGCCCGTGGTCCATGATCTCGAGGAAGTAGTTGTCGGCGCCGAAGAGGTCGCGGTAGCTCGCGGCCGCCTCGAGCGCGGCGTCGAACTGCCCGAGCCGCAGCCGCGTCTGCACCTCGCCCGAGGGGCAGCCGGTCGTCGCGATGAGCCCGGTCGAGTAGCGCTCGAGCAGCTCGCGGTCCATGCGGGGCTTGAAGTAGAAGCCCTCCATCGAGGCGTAGGACGAGAGCCGGAAGAGGTTGCGCAGCCCCTCGTCGTTCTCGGCGAGCAGCGTCATGTGCGTGTACGCGCCGCTGCCCGAGACGTCGTCGCCGGGCGACGCGTCGGCTCCGCCCCACTTCACGCGCGTCTTCTCGCTGCGGTGCGTGCCGGGCGTGATGTACGCCTCGGTGCCGATGATCGGCTTGACGCCCTGCGCGCGCGCCGCCTTCCAGAACTCGTAGGCGCCGAAGACGTTCCCGTGGTCGGTCATCGCGACCGCCGGCATCCCCTCCTCCTGCACGGCCTTCATGAGCTCGTTGATGCGAGCGGCGCCGTCGAGCATCGAGTACTCGGTATGGACGTGGAGGTGCGCGAAGGAGTCTGCCATGGCCCCTCGATCCTACGGCGGGGCGCCCACGGCGGGCGGCGGCTCGCGCGCCGGCTGTCAGTCCTCGCGCAGGACCTCGAGCGCGTGCGCGAGCTCCGGTGAGGGCTCGGACGAGAAGACCGCCCACTCCCCGGTGCCGGGGTGCTTGAAGCCGAGCCGCACCGCGTGCAGCCACTGCCGCTCGAGCCCCAGCCGGGCGCTCACCGTGGGGTCGGCGCCGTACATCGCGTCGCCGAGGCACGGATGCCTCCTGGCCGCCATGTGCACGCGGATCTGATGGGTGCGCCCCGTCTCGAGCTGCACCTCGAGCAGGCTGCCGCCGCGGAACGCCTCGAGCGTCTCGTAGTGCGTCACGGCGTGCTTGCCGCTCGCGACGACCGCGAAGCGCCACTCATGATTGGGATGCCGCCCGATGGGCGCGTCGATCGTGCCCGCGAGCGGATCGGGGTGGCCCTGCACCGCCGCGTGGTAGGTCTTCTCGACCTCGCGGTCGTGGAAGGCGGCCTTGAGCCGCGAGTAGGCGCGCTCGCTCTTCGCGACCACCATGAGGCCGCTCGTGCCGGCGTCGAGCCGGTGCACGACGCCCTGGCGCTCGGCCGCGCCGGAGGTCGCGATGCGGAAGCCGGCGGCGGCGAGCGCCCCGACGACCGTCGGCCCCTGCCAGCCCATGCTCGGGTGCGCCGCGACGCCCGCGGGCTTGTCGACCACGACGATGTCGTCGTCGTCGTGCACGATGCCGAGGTCGGGCACGGGCGTCGCGACGATCGTGGGCTCCTCGCGCGGCTGCCACGAGAGGTCGAGCCACGCGTCGCCGCGCAGCCGATCGGACTTGCCGAGCACGGCGCCGTCCTGCACGGCGCCGCCGCTCTCGAGCATCGCGACGACCGCGGTGCGCGAGAGGCCGAGCAGCCGCGCGATGCCGGCGTCGGCGCGCGAGCCGTCGAGCCCGGGCGGCACCTGCAGGAAGCGGGACTCCATCAGTCGCGCGCGCCCTCTGCGTCAGCACCCGGTTCGCCGGACGCATCCGCCGCCTTCGGCTCGTCGGTGTGCCGCTGCCCGTCGAGGCCGATGTTCAGCAGCACGAGCAGCACGATGCCGATCATCGACGAGACGATGAAGATGTCGGCGACGTTGAAGATCGCCGGGAATCCCCACACCTGGATGAAGTCCACGACGTGGCCGACGAAGAAGCCCGGCTCGCGCGTGAGGCGGTCGGTGAGGTTGCCGAGCGTGCCGCCGAGGAGGCCGCCGAACGCGGCCGCCCACCAGATGGAGCGGATGCGTCGCAGCTGCGTGATGATCACCACGACGACCGCGGCGGCGAGGATCGTGAAGATCCAGGTCGAGCCGGCCGCGAGCGAGAACGCCGCGCCGGGGTTCCGCACGAAGTGCCACTGGAGCACCTCGCCGAGCACCTGCCGGCGCTCCCCCTCGCCCATCTCGGCGATGACCCACTCCTTCGCGAGGAAGTCACCGAGCCAGACGAGCGCCGCGACCCCGAGCACGAGCCCCAGCGTGCGCCAGGAGCGCGCCGCCGGGGCCGCGCCCGGGGTCTCGGGTGCAGCGTCGAGCGTCACCGAGCGGCTCAGCTGCCGCCCTGGCCGCCGAAGGCGAGCGACGACGACCGGTCGAGGTCGCGCAGCTGGCTCTCGATGTAGCCGCGCAGCTTGAGTCGGTAGTCGCGCTCGAAGCTCTTGAGCTCGTCGATCTTCTGCTCGAGCAGGCCCTTCTGCTCGTCGAGGCGGGCCTTGGTCTGGTCGAACTCCTGCTCGAGCAGCGACTTGCGCTCCTCGGCGGCCTCCTCGATCTGCTGGGCGGTCAGCTCAGCGGCGGCGACGAGCTCGTCGCGCTTGCGCTCGCCCTCGGCGACGTGCTCGTCGTGCAGGCGCTGCGCGAGCACGATGAGGCTGTTGGCCTCGGTCTGCACGGGGTTCGCCGCCTCGGCGGCCGGCGCGGCCTGCGCGGCGCTCTCCTGCTGCTCGGCGAGCTGCTGCTTGAGCTGCTCGTTCTCGGCGCGGAGGGCGTCGAGCTCGGCGGTGTCGACCTGAGCGCTCTCGGGCTCGGCGGCTGCGACGGGCTCGGCCTGCTCGACCGGCGCGGCGTCGCGCTCGGCGAGCTGCTGCTTGAGCTGCTCGTTCTCGGCCCGCAGGGCGTCGAGCTCGGCGGTGTCGACCTCGGCGGCCGGCGCGGGCTCGGCGGGGGCGATGCCCTGGCGGAGCTGCTCGTTCTCGGCCCGGAGCCCGTCGTTCTCCTCGATGAGGCGACGCAGCTCGGTGACGACCTCGTCGAGGAAGTCGTCGACCTCGTCCTGGTCGTAGCCGTCGCGGAAGCGCGTCGTCTCGAAGCGCTTGTGGACGACGTCGTCAGGAGTCAGTGCCATGGCTTGCCTTTCTTCGTCGGCTGCCCGGCCCGAGCGGGCCTGCAGCGCAGATTCACTGTACCCGCCCGCGGACGGCGTTCTGTCGATCCTAGCCAAGCGCCGACCGAGCGAGCGCTCAGGCGGGCAGGAGCCGGAAGGGACCGACGATGGTCATGACGAGCAGCAGCGCGAGCATGAGCACGACCATCGCGAGGTCGAGCATCGCGCCGCCCACGCGCACGGGCTTCACGAACCGGCGCACGAACCGCAGCGGCGGGTCGGTCAGCCGCAGGATCCACACCGACACGACGAGCCAGAAGCCCGTCGGCCGCCAGTCGCGCCGCACCTGTCGCACGAGGTCGACGACGATGCGCGCGAAGAGGAGGTAGAACGCGAGCAGCGCGGCGGTGTGGACGACCCAGGCGAGGATCGAGACGAGCAGCACTGGGCGCGCGTCAGTGCGAGAAGACGGCCGAGTCGGCGTCCTCGTCGATCGAGCGCGTGCCGGAGACGGCGATGTGCTCGGGGGTGAGGAGGTAGACCTTCGTCGTCACGCGCTCGATGCGGCCCTCGAGGCCCTGCGTGAGCCCGGCGGAGAAGTCGATCAGTCGACGCGCGTCGCCGTCGGTCATCTGCGACAGGTTGATGATCACCGGCGTGCCGGCGCGGAACGCCTCGGCGATCGCCTTCGCGTCCTTGTACTGGCGCGGGTGCACCGTGAGGATCTCGCTCATGTCGTTCACCTTCTGGCTCGCGCGGAGCTTCGTGACGGGTGCGCGGCGCGGCTCCTCCGCCGCGCGCTCGCGCACGGGCTGGGGCGCGCGCTCCTCGCTCTCGGCCCGCTCGACAGGACGGACCTCCTGGGTCAGCTCGTCCTCCTCGGCGAAGCCGAAGTAGATCGCAGCCTTCTTGAGTGCGTTGCTCATGGGATCCTCCTCGTGGCTGGGTTCACGCTATAAGCCGGTCGCACGGTTTCCCGTGATTGCCGTGCCGATGCGCAGGTGTGTCGCGCCGTGGTCGAGCGCCTCGCGCCAGTCGCCGCTCATGCCGGCGGAGATCCAGTCGGCGTCGGGGTCGATCGATCGCACGCGCTCGGCGAGCGAGGCGAGCCGCTCGAAGGCGCGCGCCGGCTCCTCGCCGAGCGGCGCGACCGCCATGACGCCCCGGAGCCGGAGCGCGGGCGATGCGGCGACGCGCTCGGCGAGCGCGTCGAGCCCCGCGGGCGCGACGCCGCCGCGGCCGGGGTCGTCGGTCAGGTTGATCTGCACGAGCGCGTCGCGCACCGGGCGCTCGTCGCCCGGCTCGCCGCCCTCGAGCGCCTCGACGAGGTCGACGGAGTCGATGGAGTGCAGCACGTCGGCGTAGCGGGCGACCTGCCGCGCCTTCTTGCGCTGCAGCTGGCCGACGAAGTGCCACGTGAGCCCGAGGTCCTCGAGCTCGGCCGCCTTGTCGCGCGACTCCGGGTGCCGGCTCTCGCCGAAGTGCCGGTGCCCCGCCTCGGCGAGCTCGCGCACGAGCGAGGCCGGGTGGAGCTTCGTCACGACGACGAGCGTCACCTCGCGCCCCCGGCGCGCGCCCTCGAGCTCGTCGAGGAACGCGGCCAGGCGCGCGGCGGGGGTGTCGGTCACGTCAGCGGAGGAAGTCGGGGAGGAACTCGTCCTCCTCCTCGTCCACCTGGGTGAGCGGCTGCACGGGACCGGTGAGGTGGTCGGCGACGGGCGGGGCCGGGATCGGCCGTCGCTCGGCGGGCGCCTCCTGCGCGCTCGGGGCGCTGTGCGACGACTCGCGCAGGCCCATCTCGGTGCGCGCCGCGGTGCGGATGACCGAGTCGTCGTCCTTCGCGATCGGGCCGGCGCCGTCGAAGCCCGCGGCGATGACCGTCACGCGCACCTCGTCGCCGAGCGTGTCGTCGATGACGGTGCCGAAGATGATGTTCGCCTCGGGGTGCACGGCCTCCTGCACGAGCTTCGCCGCGTCGTAGGTCTCGTGGATGCCGAGGTTGCTGCCCGCCTGGATCGAGAGCAGCACGCCGTGGGCGCCGTCGATCTTGGCCTCGAGCAGCGGGCTCGCGACGGCGAGCTCCGCCGCCTTGATCGCCCGGTCGGCGCCCCGCGAGGAGCCGATGCCCATGAGCGCGGAGCCCGCGCCCTGCATGACCGACTTCACGTCGGCGAAGTCGACGTTGATGAGGCCCGGCGTCGTGATGAGGTCGGTGATGCCCTGCACGCCCGCGAGCAGCACCTGGTCGGCGGTCTCGAAGGCCTCGACCATCGAGATGCCCATGTCGCTGATCTCGAGCAGGCGGTCGTTCGGCACGACGATGAGCGTGTCGACCTCGTTCTTGAGCGCCTCGACGCCGGCCTCGGCCTGCGCCTGGCGGCGGCGGCCCTCGAACGAGAACGGCTTCGTCACGACGCCGACGGTGAGCGCGCCGAGGCTCTTGGCGATGCGAGCGACGACGGGCGCGCCGCCCGTGCCCGTGCCGCCGCCCTCGCCAGCGGTGACGAAGACCATGTCGGCGCCGGCGAGCGCCTCCTCGATCTCCTCCGCGTGGTCCTCGGCAGCGCGACGGCCGACCTCGGGGTCGGCGCCCGCGCCGAGGCCCTTGGTGAGCTCGCGGCCGACGTCGAGCTTGACGTCGGCGTCGCTGAGCAGCAGCGCCTGCGCGTCGGTGTTGATGGCGATGAACTCGACGCCGCGCAGGCCGAGGTCGATCATGCGGTTCACGGCGTTCACGCCGCCGCCGCCCACACCGACCACCTTGATGACGGCGAGGTAGTTGTTGTTGGAAGTCACGGTCCCGGCCCCTCGATCGAACTCTCAACCTCTAGTTGAAGTTTAGAGAATTCCTCACTTCATGCTGACGGCTCCGACGGTACGGGCGGCGGAGGCGCTCGGCCGGGAGCGACTCGGTGTGTCGGCGCAGGTCGGGACAAGAAAAAGAATCGTCAGATTCTTCGAGGCGCCAGGGGGCGCTCGGGACGCCGCCGACGGGCGTCAGGAGCCGCGGACGACGGGCGTCTCGGGGGCGCTCACGTCGAGGATGACCGCGAGCGCCGGGTCCTGCGTCTCGAGCAGCGCGGCGAGCACGTCGGCCTTGAGCTGGCTCTCGTCGGCGCCGCCCCACAGCACCGTCTGCCCGCTGTGCAGGGAGAGCTGGATGTCGGACGGGGTCGGCGCCGCGATCGTCGCGGTCGCCTCGAGCACGCTCCTCGGCACCGACACGAGCACGGTCGCGGCCGCCTCGAACTCCTCGGTGCCGACCTCGACGCCGTCGAGCCGCGGGAGCGCGGCGGTCGACTCGTCGACCCCGCCGAGCACGACGCCAGCCGCGTCGATCACGACCTCGCCAGCATCCCCCGGCACGATGGCCGCGGGCTCGCGCTCGACGATCCGCACGATCACGGTCGACGGCGGCACGATGTCGACCCGGAAGGACTCGATCTGCGGGATGGACCGGAGGCGCTCGGCGACGCCCTCCTCGGTGACCGTCGCGATGGGCTGGCCCATCGAGTCGGCGAGCGCTTGCTGCACGGCGGCGGCGCCGAGGCGCTCGGTGCCCTCGACGCGCACCTCGCGCACCGACATGAGCGGCGACCAGACGAGCCCGACGAGCACGGCGAGCGCGACCGCGAGACCGCCCACGGCCAGCAGCGCGGTGCGCAGCTGCCTGCGGCGCGCGGCCGTGAAGCGTCGCACCTCCGCGCGCTCGCGGCGCACGCGCGCGCGCTTCGCGACCCGCGCGGCGCGCGCCGCCTCCCGTGCCTCGGCGCGCTCGGCGCGCCGCTGCTCGCGCTCCGCCTCGCGCCATGCCCGGTCGACGCGCTGGGCGTGCGAGCCGCCCTCGACGAGCGGCCCGACCGGCGCCGTCCCCGCGTCGGCGCCGTCGGCATCCGCCGCCTCGCCCTCGTCGAGGTCGCCGTAGGCGCTCAGCGCCCAGCGCCGCTGCGGCACGGCCTCGGCGGCCTCGCGCTCGAGCGCCTCCCGCCGGAGCGCCTCGCGGCGCGCGCGCACGAGCTCGGCGAGGTCGACGGGCCGCTCCCCCGCCTCCTCGGCCTCGGTCGCGCGGGGCTCGGGCTCGACCGGCTCGAAGCCGTCGGGTCGCCTCACGCCTCGCCGCCCTCCTCGAGCGCCGAGAGCACCTGCGGGATGATGCGGTACACGTCGCCGCACGAGAGCGTCACGATGATGTCTCCCTCGCGCGCGAGCGCAGCCGCGCGCTCGGCCGCGCGCTGCCAGTCGGGCAGGTAGTCGACGTCGGCGGGGTCGGCGAAGCGCTCGGCGACGAGCGCGCCGGTGACGCCGGGGATCGGGTCCTCGCGCGCGCCGTAGACGTCGAGCACGACGGTGTGGTCGGCGACGCGCTCGTACACGGCCGCGAAGTCGGCGGCCATGTCGCGCGTGCGGGTGTAGAGGTGCGGCTGGTGGATCGCGATGATCCGGCCGTCGCCGATGACGCTGCGGGCGGCCGTGAGCGCCGCGTCGACCTCGGCGGGGTGGTGCGCGTAGTCGTCGAAGACCCGCACGCCGCGCCGCTCGCCGTGGAGCTCGAAGCGGCGGCCGGTGCCGCGGAAGGCGGCGAGCGCCCGAGCCGCGTCGGCGGGGGCGATGCCGAGCGCGACGAGGGTCGCGAGGGCGCCCGCCGCGTTCACGGCGTTGTGCCTGCCGGGCACGCCGGCGGAGAGCTCGAAGCGGGTGCCGGCGACCTCGACGGTGCACTCGGCGCTCTCGCCGAGGCGGACGTCGACGATGCGCACGTCGGCGCCTTCGGCCTCGCCGAACGTCACGACCCGCTCGTGCGTGATCGACTCTCGCACGCGGCGCGCGCCCGGGTCGTCCATCGAGATGACGACGGCCTCGCTCGCCCGGTTCGCGAACGCCGCGAACGCGGCGTCGAACGCCTCGGGCGTGCCGTAGTGATCGAGGTGGTCGGTGTCGACGTTCGTGATGAGCGCGACGGCGACGTCGTAGAGCAGGAACGAGCCGTCGGACTCGTCGGCCTCGATCACGAACACGTCGGAGTCGCCGTGGCCGCTCGAGACGCCGAGCCCGGCGATGATGCCGCCGTTGACGAATCCCGCCTCGATCCCGAGGCCGTGCAGCCCGACGACGAGCATGCCGGTCGTGGTCGTCTTGCCGTGCGCGCCGGCGACGGCGACGACGCGCTTGCCGCGCGCGAGCACGTGGAGGGCCTGCGAGCGGTGCAGCACGGGGATGCCGGCCTCGCGCGCCGCGAGCAGCTCGGGGTTGTCGGGCCACAGCGCGCTCGTGACGACCACCGCATCCGCCCGGTGCTCGCCCTCGCCGGCGAGGTTCGCGGCGGCGTGGCCGATCGCGACGCTCGCGCCGCGCTCACGCAGCCGGTCGACGGTCGCCGAGCCGGAGCGGTCGGAGCCCGAGACGGCGATGCCGGCGTCGAGCATCATGTGCGCGATGCCCGACATGCCCGAGCCGCCGATGCCGATGAAGTGCACGCGCTCGATCGACTCGGGGATCGGCTGGGTCAGGTCTGGTTCGATCACGGCTGCCTCCTCGTGGCGGCGGCCCGCTCGATGAGATCGCACATCCGGTCGCTGCCGTCGCTCGCGCCGGCTCCCGCGGAGGCGGAGGCCATCGCCGCGAGGCGATCGGCGTCCCGCAGCAGCGGCACGAGCCGCGCGCGCACCCATTCTGCCGTGAAGTCGGCGTCGGCGACGAGCTCGGCTCCCCCGGCCGCCACCTGGTCGGCCGCGTTGAGGCCCTGCTCGCCGTTGCCGTAGGGCAGCGGCACGTAGATCGCCGGCAGCCCGACGGCCATGAGCTCGGAGACCGTGAGGCTCCCGGCGCGGCACACGACGAGATCGGCGGCGGCGAGCGCGAGGTGCATGCGGTCGAGGTACTCGATCGCGACGTAGTGCGGCACGGTCGCGGGCTCGAAGTCGGTCTGGCGTCCCCCCGAGAGGTGCAGGATCTGCCACCCGGCGTCGACGATGTCGGCCGCGGCGGCGACGATCGCGCGGTTGATCGAGCGGGCGCCCTGCGAGCCGCCCGTGACGAGCAGCGTCGGCCGTTCGGCGTCGAGGCCGAGCTCGGCGAGCGCCTCGGCGCGGAGGCCAGCCCGGTCGAGGGCGGTGATCTCGGGGCGCAGCGGCATGCCGACGAGCTCGCCCGGCAGCCTCGTCGAGCGGTAGGAGATGCCGACGAACTCGGTCCAGCGAGCGCCGAGCAGGTTGGCCATGCCGGGCTTCGCGTTGGCCTCGTGGATGACGATCGGCACGCGCTCGAGCCGCGCGGCGCGGTAGGCGGGGGCCGACGCGTAGCCGCCGAAGCCGACGACGACCTCGATGCGCCGCTCGCGGATGAGCGCGCGCACCTCGGCGACCGCGCGTCGCCAGCGGCCCGGGAACCGCAGCGCGGCGAGGTCGGGGCGGCGCGGGAAGGGCAGCTTCTCGATCGTGGCGAGCTCGAGGCCCGCGCGCGGCACGAGCTCGCGCTCGAGCCCCTCGCGCGTGCCGAGCACGACGAGCTCGGCGCCCGGGTGCCGCTCGCGGAGCCGTTGCGCGGTCGCGAGCAGGGGGTTCACGTGGCCGGCGGTGCCGCCGCCGGCGAGCAGGACGCGCATCGTCAGTCCCGCGCCTCGAGGAGCGCGCCGCGCACGGTCGGGTTGTCGACCCGCTCGAGCGAGAGCACGATGCCGACGATGAGCAGCGCCGCGATGAGCTGAGAGCCGCCGGAGGAGATGAACGGCAGCGGCACGCCGAGCACGGGCAGCAGGCCGAGCACGACGCCGATGTTGACGATCGCCTGGCCGACGAGCCACACCATCGCGGCGCCCGTGACGACGCGCGTCATCTGCAACGACGCGTGGCGCACGATGCGCAGCATCGTCCACGCGAGGAGCGCGAACAGCGCGAGCACGACGGCGGCGCCGAGCAGCCCGAGCTCCTCGCCGATGATCGCGAAGATGTAGTCGTTGTCGGCCTCTGGCAGCCACGACCACTTCGCGCTCGAGTTGCCGAGCCCGACGCCGAAGAGGCCGCCCGCGGAGAGCGCCCACGTGCCGTGCAGCTGCTGCCAGCAGCCGGAGTAGTAGTCGGCGTCGGTGCAGCCCTGGATGAAGGCGGTCACGCGGCGCACGCGCGACGGGCTCGAGAGCACGACCGGGACGGCGAGCAGGCCGAGCCCGACGGCGGGCAGCACGAGGTGCCACCACTTGACGCCCGCGAACCACAGCGCGCCGAACGACAGCAGCGCCATGATGACGACGGTGCCCAGGTCGCTGCCGAGGAGGACGAGGCCGATCGAGAGGCCCGCGACGGGGCCCGCCGGGATCCACGCCTGCCAGAAGCCGTGGATGCGCGACTGCTTGCGCGTCATGATCATCGCGAGCCACACGCACAGCGCGACCTTCACGAACTCGGACGGCTGGAGCGAGAAGCCGCCGATGCCGATCCAGTTGCGGTTGCCGTTCGCGCCGAAGCCGAGGGGCGTGAAGACGAGCACCTGCAGCGCGATGCCGAGCATGATGCCGAGCCACGCGAGGCGCTGCCACGTCGTGGCGGGCATGCGGGCCGCGAGCAGCATGAGCACGACGCCCACGGCCGCGAACGCCGCTTGCTTCGCGAAGTCGGTGAAGAAGGAGCCGCCCGCGACGTAGGACTCGACCGACGACGACGAGAGCACCATGATGAGGCCGAACGCGACGAGGAAGAGCGTCGTGCCCGAGAGCAGGGCCGCGTTGAGGGTCGGCGCGCCGAAGACCGCGCGCACGCGCACGAGCGCGCGTCGGCCCATGCCGGCCGGTCGGGCCTCAGCCGCCGGGGCGGGAGCCGTCGTGGTCGCCACGAGCCCCCCTCTCCCGCACCGCGTCGGCGAACCGGTCGCCGCGCTCCGCGTAGTCAACGAACTGGTCCATGGATGCCGCCGCCGGGGCCAGCAGGACCGTCGCGCCTGGCTCGGCGTGCGATGCGGCCGCCTCGACGGCGATCCGCATCACCGATCCAGTGTCGGGCGTGTCGACCTCGACGACCGGGATGCCGGGCGCGTGTCGTGCGAACGCCTCCACGACGGGCGCGCGGTCGACGCCGATCACGACCGCGGCGGCGACGCGCGGCGCGTGCTTCGCGACGAGCGGGGCGACGTCGGCGCCCTTGAAGAGCCCGCCGACGATCCACACGACGGGGTCGAAGGCGCTGAGCGAGCCCTCGGCCGCGTGCGGGTTCGTCGCCTTCGAGTCGTCGACGAAGCGCACGCCGTCGACGATCGCGACGAGCTCGGTGCGGTGGCGGTCGAGCCGGAACGAGCGGATGGCCTCGCGCACGTGGGCAGGATCGGCGCCGACCGCGCGGGCGAGCGCGGCGGCCGCGAGCACGTTGCGCGCCATGTGGGGCGAGCGGAGCCCCGCGGGCTCGAGGTCGTCGAGGTGCGCGAGCTCGAGCGCGCTCGAGCGGCGCTCGTCGAGGAAGGCGCGATCGACGAGCACGCCATCGACGATGCCGAGGTCGCTCGGGCCCGGCACGCCGAGCGAGAAGCCGATCGCGCGGCAGCCCTCGACGACGTCGGCGTCCTCGACGAGCCGCATGGTCGCGTCGTCCTCCACGTTGTAGACCGCCGCGACGCGAGCGTTGCCGTACACCTTCCCCTTGGCGGCGCGGTACGCATCCGCCGACCCGTGCCAGTCGAGGTGGTCATCGTCGATGTTGAGGCACGCGGCCGAGTGCGGCCAGAGCGCGCCGGGGCCGTCGACGGGGAGGCTGTGGAGCTGGAAGCTCGAGAGCTCGACGACGAGCGCGTCGAAGCCCTCGGGGTCGCGCACGGCGTCGAGCACGGGCGTGCCGATGTTGCCGACCGGCGCGACGCGCCTGCCCGCCTCGCGCAGCATGTGCGCGGTGAGCTGGGTCGTCGTGGTCTTGCCGTTCGTGCCGGTGACGAGGATCCACTCCGCGGCGCGCACCCTGTCGCGCACGCGCCACGCGAGCTCGATGTCGCCCCACATCGGGATGCCCCGCTCGGCGGCCGCGGTCAGCCACGGGTGGTCGGGGCGCAGCCCTGGCGAGGCGATCACGAGCTCCGCCTCCGACAGCGCCGCCGGCGACTCGTCGCGGCCGGCCTCGACGATCGGCACGCCGAGCACGCCGAGGATCGTCCGTCGCTCGTCGTCGACGCGCTCGGCGATCGCGGTGACGTCGGCGCCGAGCTCGACGAGCGTGTCGACCGCCGCGAAGCCCGTCACGCCGAGGCCGAGCACCGCGACGCGGAGGCCCTTCCAATCGGCGTGCCACGAGGTGAGGTCGTCGAGCCGGCTCACGGCGTCGCCACCTGCCACTGGAAGTAGAACAGGCCGACGCCCGCCGCGACGCAGAGCCCCGCGATGATCCAGAAGCGCACGACGACCGTGATCTCGGCCCAGCCCTTGAGCTCGAAGTGGTGGTGCAGCGGGCTCATGAGGAAGATGCGCTTGCCGCCCGTGATCTTGAAGTAGGCGCGCTGCACGATGACGGAGCCGGTCGTGATGATCGGCAGGCCCGCGATGAGCAGCAGCAGCAGGTGGGTGTCGGTCATGACCGCGAGGCCCGCGAGCGCGCCGCCCAGCGCGAGGGAGCCGACGTCGCCCATGAACACCTGCGCGGGGCTCGTGTTCCACCACAGGAAGCCGATGAGCGCGGCGGCGATCGTGGCCGCGAGCGTCGCGACGTCGAGCGGCTGCGCCACGTCGTAGCAGCGGAAGAGATCCTCCTCCGCCGCGCCGGGCGTGAAGCACGACTGGTTGAACTGCCAGAAGGCGATGAAGGCGTAGCCGATCATCGAGATGATCATCGAGCCGGTCGCGAGGCCGTCGAGCCCGTCGGTGACGTTGACCGCGTTCGCCGCCGAGACGTTGATGAGCGTGATCCACAGCACGAAGACGATGACGCCGAGCGCGCCCCACGGCGCGAGGTCGAGCCACGGGATGTCGCGGACGCCCGAGATGACCGGATCGACGACGGGCCGGCCGCTCGGGCCGACCGGCACGGTGACGGCGAGCACCCCGAACGCGACCGAGACGACGAGCTGGCCGAGCACCTTCGCCCAGCCGCCGAGGCCGAGCGAGCGCTGGTTCGAGATCTTCAGGAAGTCGTCGACGAAGCCGACGACGCCCATCCCGACGATGAGCAGCAGCACGAGCAGCACGGGCACGGTCGGCGGGTCCTGCCCGACGAGCTTCCCGCCGAAGTAGCCCGCGAGGATCGCGACGATGAAGATGAGGCCGCCCATGGTGGGCGTGCCGCGCTTCGTGTGGTGCGACTGCGGGCCGTCGTCGCGGATGAACTGGCCCCAGCCGATCCGCGCGAAGCCGCGGATGAACAGCGGCGTCGCGAGCAGCGAGACGAGCAGGGCGATGCCGGCGGAGGCGATGAGCACGAGCATCTAGCGGCCCCCGATCCGGTCGCCGAGGTCCTTGAGGCCCGCGGAGAGCGACGACTTCACGAGCACGACGTCGCCGGGCTCGAGGCTCGATCGCAGCAGCGCCTCGGCCTCCTCTGCCGTCTCGACCCACGCCGTGTCCTGGCCGAACGATGACTCGAGCTCGGCCGCGTCGTGGATCGCCTTCGCCGCGCTCCCGACGACGACGAGCCGGTCGATGCGCACGCGCACCGCGAGCCGGCCGATGCGGTCGTGCTCCTCGGTCGAGAGCGCGCCGAGCTCGCCCATCTCGCCGAGCACGGCGATCGAGCGGCGCTGCGCCCCGCGCGTCATGTGCGCGAGCGAGCGGATCGCGGCGGCCATCGAGTCGGGGCTCGCGTTGTAGGCGTCGTTGATGACCGTGATGCCGCCACCGGGCTCGAGCAGCTCCATGCGCCAGCGCTCCGCGCGCTCGAGGCTCCCGAGCGCCCCGACGGCGCGCTCGAGGTCGAGGCCGAGCGCGTCGGCGACGGTGAGCGCGGCGAGCGCGTTCATGACGTGGTGCTCGCCGAGGATGCGCAGGCGCAGCGGCCACGACTCGTCGCCGCGGTGGACGGTCGCGATCGTGCCCTCGAGCGTCGAGTCGACGTCGCCCGCCCACAGGGTCGTCGGCTCGTCGGCGGGGCCGGGCGAGGTGCCGAACCACGCGATGCGCGCGCGCGTCGACCGGGCCATCCCCGCGACGCGCTCGTCGTCGCGGTTGAGCACGGCGACGTGGTGGGAGCCGAGGTCCTGCACCATCTCGGTCTTCGCGCGCGTCGTCGCCTCGACGCCGCCGAACTCGCCCGCGTGGGCGAGCCCGACCTTGAGCACGACCCCGACGTCCGGATGCGACATGGCCGTCAGGCGGGCGATGTCGCCCTCGTAGCTCGCACCCATCTCGAGCACGAGGTACCGCGTCGACTCGTCGATGCGCAGCATCGTCATCGGGGCGCCGACCTCGTTGTTGAACGACTTGATCGGGCTCACGGTGGGCCCGTGCTGCTCGAGGATCGCCTGCAGCATGTTCTTCGTCGTCGTCTTGCCGTTCGAGCCGGTGACGCCGATGACGGTGAGCGCGCCCGCCTCGCGCACGCGCCGGATGACGTCGGCGGCGAGCGCGCCGAGCGCGACGACGCCGGAGTCGACCACGATGTGCGGCACGGCCTGCTCGAGCGGGCGCTCGGCGATGACGAGCGCGGCGCCCGCGGCGACGGCCGCGTCGACGAAGCGGTGGCCGTCGGTCGACTCGCCCGGCATCGCGACGAAGACGCCGCCGGCCGCGACGAGGCGCGAGTCGGTCTCGACCGAGCCCGTCACGAGCACGTCGTCGCCGTGGAGCGCTCCCCCGACGGCCGCCGAGATCTCGCGGGCGCGCATCCGGAGCATCAGCGCACGTCCCGCGCCGGGCGCTCGCCGCGCTCCTCGGTGGGCCAGCCGGCCTCCTCGAGCGCGCGGCGCGCCTCGGCGCGCGCGTCGAACGGCTCGCGCACCCCCGCGACGTCGCGGTAGTCGGCGTCGCCGGGCCCGGCCCACAGCACGGTGTCGCCGGGGCCGGCGAGGCGCAGCGCCTCGCGGATCGCCGCCTCCTCGGGCGACGACTCGATGACGGGCTTGCCGCCCGCGGCGGCGCGAGCGCCGCCCAGCACCTGGGCGCGGATGCTCGCGGCGTCCTCGGTGCGCGGGTTGAAGTCGGTGACGACGACGGCGTCGGCGAGCTCGGCGGCGATGCGTCCCATGTCGGCGCGCTTCGTCGCGTCGCGGTCGCCGTCGGCGCCGAACAGCATGACGAGGCGCCCCTCGGTGACGCGCCGGAGCGCCTCGAGGGTCTGCACGAAGGCGTCGGGGCTGTGGCCGTAGTCGAGGAAGACCGCGGGGCCCTCCTCGCCCGAGACGCGCTCGATGCGGCCGGGGAGCGTCGGGCGCATGCCACGGTCGATGACCTCGGCGATCGCGTCCATCTCGAAGCCGTCCTCGACGAGCATGAGGATCGCGATCGCCGCGTCGATCGCCATGTGGCGGCCGATGAAGGGGATCTGCACCTCGACGGCGCCGCCGTCGATGCCCGTGAGCGTGAACGAGGTGGAGGAGGGGGTCTCCTCCCAGATGTCGACGTGCCAGTCGGCGTCGACGCCCGGCTCGCTCGTGACGGTCGTGACGGGGATGCGGCTGCGCTCGGCGATGCGGCGGCCCCACTCGGTGTCGACGCACACGACCCCGCGCTCGGCGCGATCGGGCGTGAAGAGCTCGGCCTTCACGTCGAAGTACGCGTCCATCGAGCCGTAGTCGTCGAGGTGGTCGTGGCTGAGGTTCGTGAACGCGACGACGTCGAAGACGACGCCGTCGATGCGGTGCCGCTCGATCGCCTGCGCGCTCACCTCGAGCACGGCGGCGCGCACGCCGGCCTCGCGCATGCGGGCGAGCAGGGCGTGCAGCTCGCTCGCCTCCGGGGTCGTGAGCTTCGACGTCACGACGAGGTCGCCGACGTGCCGCTCGGCGGTCGTCGACAGGCCCGTGACGAAGCCGAGGTCGGCGAGCAGGCCCTCGAGCATGAAGGAGGTCGAGGTCTTGCCGTTCGTGCCGGTGACGCCGAAGAGCCGCGGGCGGTCCTCGCCCGTGCGGTACACCCAGGCGGAGATCTCGCCGAGCGCGGCGCGGGGGTCGTCGAGCACGATGACGGGTGCGCCGGTCTCGAGCATCGCGGCACCGGCCGGGTCGGTGACGACCGCGACCGCGCCCTGCTCGAGGGCCGCGGCGGCGAACTCGGCGCCGTGACGCCGGGCGCCGGGCAGCGCCGCGAACAGGTCGCCGGGCTCGACGTCGCTCGAGTCGAGCGTGACGCCCGTGACCTCGATCCCGTCGAGATCGGCTTCGACCGTCAGCTCGAACGCCTCGACGAGACCGGTGAGCGGCCTGGGGGTGGGGTGCTCGGGCCGCAGGATCCTCGGTGCGACGGGTCCCACGGACATCCTCTCCTCATCCAACGCTGCTCTCATGGCTGATCGGCGGTCCACTCGAGCGGGATCTCCGGCTGCTGGGTCGTGCTGGGCGGGATGTCGAAGTGGCGGATCAAGAGGTTCACCATATCGTGGAAGGCCGGGATGGCCCCGCCGCTCGTGCGGATCGTCTGGGGGCTGTCGTACATCGTCAGCACGACGAACTGCGGGTCGTCGACGGGGAACACGCCCGCGACCGAGATCATCATCCGGTTCGGGTCGTAGCCCGATCCGTCCTCGTACGCCATCTGCGCCGTGCCGGTCTTCGCGGCGATGCGGTAGCCCTCGATCGGGAAGGTGTCGTAGCCGTAGTCGGTCACGACGTTCTCGAGCACCTCGAGCGTCTGGCGCGCGGTCGTGTCGCTCACGACCCTCTCGCCCTCGCCGACCTCGGGCGCGGTGACCTCGCCCTCGGCGTCGGTGCAGCCGGCGATGAGCCGCGCGGGCAGGTGCACGCCGCCGTTCGCGAGCGCCTGGTAGGCCGACGCGAGCTGGATGGGGGTTGCGGCGATGCCCTGGCCGAAGAGCACGTTGAGCTGCGTCTGCGCGTCGAGGTTCGCGGGGTTCCGCAGCGCCACCGACTGCTCGCCGGCGAAGTCGACCGCGCTCCGCTCGCCGAAGCCGAAGCGGTCGAGGTAGTCGTAGTAGTCGGCGGTCGACATCGGCTCGGCGAGGCGCACCATGCCGGAGTTCGACGAGTTGACGAGGATGCCGGCGGCCGTCCACTGCTTGACCTCGTGCGAGAGGGCGTCGCGCACGCGCACGCCGGGCGCCGTGTACGTCCACGGCACGCTCAGCTCGTCGCGCGGCGTGATGATGCCGAGGTCGAGCATGGCGGCGAACGAGAACGCCTTGAAGATCGATCCCGGCTCGTACGCCGCGGTGAACGCGCGCGAGCCGCGGTCGCGGGAATCGGATGCCGTGGGGTCGTTGGGGTCGACGGTCGACGACTCGGCGACCGCGACGATCGTGCCGTCGGCGCGCATGACGATGCTCGTGCCGCTGCGGGCGCGCAGCTGGGACGTGTACTGCTGCGTGAGCTGCTGCATCTGGAACTGCACGTCGGCGTCGATCGTGAGCTGCACCGAGCCGCCGTCGATCGCGGGCCGCGTCGTCATCGAGCCCGGGATGGGCGTGCCGTCGGCGCCGCGGTCGAAGACCCGCGCGCCGTCCTCGGCCGAGAGGCACTCGTCCTCCGAGCGCTCGATGCCCGCGAGCGGCTCGTCGGCGCCCATGAAGCCGACGAGGTTGCCCGCGACCGAGCCCGCGGGATAGACGCGCTGCGGGTTGAGCCGCAGGTAGACGTAGGGCAGGCCGAGGTCGCGCACCGCCTCGAACTGCGAGACGTCGAGTCCGTCGACGAGCAGCAGGTAGTCGGAGTCGGGATTGCGCTCGAGCTCGGCGAGGATCTTCGCCTGCAGGTCGACGGGGTCCTGCCCGGTGATGGCGCCGATCTGGACGAGCGCGTCGCCGACCGTGAGCGTCTCGTCGACGCGGTCGATGCCGGGCTGCAGGTCGCGCGTGTAGCGCGGCGAGATCGTGAGGTCCCAGCGGTCGACGCTCTCGGCGAGCACCGTGCCGTTCGCGTCGACGATGGGCCCGCGCGTGCCGAAGATCGTCTGCGTCACCCCGCGCCGCCCATCCGCCTCGGCGTTGAGCGCCTCGGCGCGCACGAGCTGGATGTCGGCGAGCCGCACGACGAAGACGGCGAGCAGGGCGAACGTCAGGATGGCGACCAGGACGGTCCGCCACCGCTCGCTGCTGCGCTTCGCCCTCGCGGCCACGCTCACCTGCGCTTCCTGCTCGGCGGCCGAGCATCCATGTCGACGTGCACGGTATCGGCGTCGGGGCGCGCGGCCGAGCCGCCACGCCCTCGCCGGCTCACTCCTGCCCGGGAGCCGGCAGCAGCGTACCCGGCGCGATCGTCGTCGGCGCGACGGTGGTCGGCGCGACCGCCGTCGGCTCGACGTCCTGCGCGGCGGCGGGCGCGGCCGCGGCGATCGCCGCGGCGCTCTCGCCCGCGGGCAGCAGCATGCCCGGGTAGGGCTCGATCGTGGCGGCCTGCACCTGGGCGACGGATGCGGCGACCTGCGGCTGCGCGGTCAGGAGCGAGTTGGGCACGTACATGCCGAAGCCGTCGACGGCGGGCACCTGCATGTGGAGCGCGTCGGGGCCGCCCGCGGTCGAGGTCGTCGCGAGCGTGAGGAACTGCGAGGGCTGGCCGGCGAGCATGCCGAGCTCGGCACCCGCGACCGCGACGTGCTGCGGCGAGCTCAGCACCGCGAGCTCCTCGGCGACGCTCTGCTCGGCGCGCGCGAGGCTCGTCGACTCGGCCTGCAGCGCGCTCATGCGGTAGGCGCCCTCGCTGATGACGACCGAGAGGCCGAGCTGCGCGCACACGATGCCGGCGAGGCCCGCGAGGGCGATGACGCCGTGCACGAGGCGCGGCGCGCGCCGGGGCGCGACGCGCGGCGACGGCAGCGCCTTGAGGTGCCGCTCGGCGGGCGCCTCGGGCGCGGGCAGCGGCTGTGCGTGCAGGTCGAGGACGCTCAGGCTGGTCATGGCTGCTCCCTGGGGGTCGGGGCGGTGGTCGAGTCGTTCGATGCGGGTCGGATGCGCTCGGCCGCGCGCAGGCGGACGGGTGCGGATCGGGGGTTGCGGGCGCGCTCGGCCTCGTCGGCGAGCTCGGCGCCGCGCACGAGCAGCCGCAGGTGGGGCGCGTGCTCGGGCAGCTCGACGGGCAGGTCGCGCGGCGCGGTCGAGCTCGACGCCGCCTGCAGGGTGCGCTTGACGACGCGGTCCTCGAGCGACTGGTAGGCGAGCACGACGAGCCTGCCGCCGACGCCGAGCGCGTCGATCGCGGCGGGCATCGTGCGCTCGAGGATCGCGAGCTCCTGGTTGACCTCGATGCGCAGCGCCTGGAAGACGCGCTTCCCGGGGTGGCCCTGGTTCGCGAGCGCGCGCGGCGTCGCCGCCTGCAGGATGTCGACGAGCCGCGCGGAGGTCTCGATCGGCGCCTCGGCGCGCGCGGCGACGATCGCCCGCGCGTAGCGGTCGGCGAGCTTCTCGTCGCCGTAGACGCGGAAGAGCCGCGCGAGCTCGCGGTCGCTGCGCTCGGCGAGGATCGTCGCGGCCGTCACGTCGCCCGACTGGCCCATGCGCATGTCGAGCGGCGCGTCCTTCGCGTAGGCGAAGCCCCGCTCGGCGTCGTCGAGCTGCAGGCTCGAGACGCCGAGGTCGAGCAGGATGCCGTCGGCGCGCGCGGCGCCGGCGGCCTCGAGCGCGAGGTCGATGCGGTCGTACGTGGTCTGCACGGGCACGAAGCGGTCGCCGAAGCGCGCGAGCCGCTCCCCCGCGAGCCGGATGGCGTCGGGGTCGCGGTCGATGCCGGCGACGCGGAGTGACGGGTGCGCCGCGAGCATCGCCTCGGTGTGGCCGCCCATGCCGAGCGTGCCGTCGATGACGAGCGGCGCGCGGCCCGCGGCCTCGGCGCGCGCGACCGCGGGCGCGAGCAGCTCGAGCGTGCGCTCGAGCATGACGGGGATGTGGAGGTCGGATGCGTCCATGGGCTTCGGGCGGTCCGACCCGGCCCCTGATCCCCATCCGTGCGACGCGCCACCGGGGAAGGTGCGGCGCGGCGACCGGCTGAGGGTCACGGGTCGGGTCAGAAGATGCCGGGGATCACCTCCTCCGTCGTCGCAGCGAAGTCGGCCTCCTTGGCCGCGTAGTAGGCGTTCCACGCCTCGGTGTCCCAGATCTCGGCGCGGGAGCCCGCGCCGATCACGGTGAGCTCGCGGCCGAGGCCGGCGTACTCGCGGAGGTTCGAGGGGATCGTGACGCGGTGCTGGCTGTCGGGCTGCTCGCTCGAGGCGCCCGAGAGGAAGAGCCGCAGGAAGTCGCGCGCACCGGCCGAGGTGAGCGGCGCCTGCCGGATCTGCTCGTGGACGCGCTCGAACTCGCGCATCGAGAAGACGTAGATGCACCGCTCCTGGCCGCGCGTGAGCACGAGCCCGCCCTCGAGCTCCTGGCGGAACCGGGCGGGGAGGATCACGCGGCCCTTGTCGTCGAGCTTGGGCGTGTGCGTGCCGAGGAACACGGTGCCCCCTCTCGTCCGGCCTGCGAGCAGATGCTGCGCCGGGTCACCCCGACTTCCTCCACTCTACTCCACTGACCGCCACATCAGCCTAGGAATCCTCTGCATTCACCCGCGTGTTGCGCAGGATTCTGCGGAGGATCGCGGTGGAGGGATTCGGCCGAGATTCGCGCTGGATCGGCCGCACGGTGGGGCGCAGGAGCGCACGAGGGCGCGAAAAAGGGACCGACTCGGGTGAGTCGGTCCCTGGGGGAGGAAGGTGGAGGGGGTGGGGACTGGAGCTGGATCCGGTGTCGCTCGGGTCAGCAGTGGGTCTCGATGCGCGCGCGGCTGCGCCGCGCGCTACTCGACCCTGAGCCCTGCGCGCTCACCGTGAAGGTGAGCGCTGCGGGCTCAGCGCTGGTTGCGGTCGTCCCACTCCTCGGCGAGGCGGTCCATGAGGCTCGTCGACTGCTTCGTCGCGGCGGGGCCCTCGCCCATCGCGCCGGTTCGCGGCACGTCGTCGCCCGACGCGGGTCGCGAGGCGGAGAGCGCCCACAGCGCGCCGAGCACCGCGACGCCGAAGCCGGCGACGCCGATGATGGCGAGCTTCATGAGCACGCCCACGACGATGAGGACGAGGCCGGCGACGACGCCGAGGACGCCGACGGCCACCTTCGTGTAGTCGACCGTGCGAGGCCCGCTCGTCGTCGCGACGATGTCCGCCTCGTGCTTGTAGAGATTGCGCTCCATCTCGTCGAGCAGTCGCTGCTCGTGCTCGGAGAGGCCCATCTCGCACCCCCCTTCGTCCGACCGGTGCGGAGCGCCAGTCTACGCATCACTCCTGTCAATAGCATGTGGGTTGTGTCCGCACAGCAGCGCTTCGCCCGAGCAGTCGAGGGCTCGATCGACCAGTATCTCGACGCGCGCGAGCGCGCCCTCGCCCGCATCTCCCCCGATGCCGAGCCGCTCGTGCGGCACGTGCGCGCGATGGTCTCGGGCGGCAAGCGCGTGCGCAGCGCCTTCGTGCTGTGGGGCTGGCACGCGGTCGCCGCCGCGCGGCCCGACGCGACGCACGAGGCCGGCACGGAGCGCGACCCGGAGTGGGGCGACGTCGTCGGCGTCGCGACCGCGATGGAGCTCTTCCACGCCGCCGCGCTCGTGCACGACGACATCATCGACGCATCCGACACCCGCCGCGGGCGGCCCGCGATGCACCGCGCGCTCGAGGCGATGCACCGCGAGGGCGAGTGGGTGGGCGAGCCGGAGTCGTGGGGCACGAGCGCCGCGATCCTCGTCGGCGACCTGCTGCTCAACTGGGCCGACGACCGCATGGTCGAGGCGTGCCGCGGCGCCGCGCACGGCGAGCGCGTGCACGACGCCTACCGGCGCATGCGCGAGGAGGTCACGTTCGGCCAGTACCTCGACGTGCTCGAGGAGGCCGCGTGGATCCGGCAGGACCCGGATGCCCTGCTCGACCGGGCGCACACCGTCGCGGTCTTCAAGTCGGCGAAGTACTCCGTCGAGGCGCCGCTCGCGCTCGGCGCGCTCCTCGCGGGCGGCGACGACGCGCAGCTCGACGCGCTCGCGGGCTACGGCCTGCCGCTCGGCGTCGCGTTCCAGATGCGCGACGACCTGCTCGGCGTCTTCGGCGACCCGGCGGTCACGGGGAAGCCCTCGGGCGACGACCTGCGCGAGGGCAAGCGCACGGTGCTCATCGAGATCGCGCGGCAGCGGCTCGCGCCCGGCGTCCGCACGATGCTCGACGAGCTGCTCGGCGACCGCGAGCTCGACGAGCGGCAGGTCGCGGTGCTGCAGGACGCGATCGCCGGCTCGGAGGCGCCCGCGCGGCTCGAGGCGCTCATCGACCGGGCGGTCGGCGAGGCGCTCGAGTCGCTCCACGAGGGCGAGCTCTCGCGCGCGGCGATGCTCGAGCTCGAGCGGCTCGCCGACACGGTCGCGAAGCGCGACCGCTAGCGCTCAGCCGAGCAGCTGCGCCGCGCGGCGCACGGCGGCCTTCGCGCCGCCGCGCATCGCCTCGACCGGCGGCACGCCGAGCGAGTCGTCCTCCGCGAGCAGCCAGTCGATCGCCTCGTCCTCGGTGAAGCCCTGGTCGAGCAGCACGAGCAGCGTGCCGCGCAGCTCGGGCAGCGGCTCGCCGTCCTTCACGCACAGCGCCGGCACCTGGAGGGGGCCGTTGCGCCGCGTGGCGGGCAGGCGATGCTCCTCGATCAGGCGATGGATGCGCCCCACGGGCTGGCCGAGCAGTGTCACGAGGTCGGGCACGGAGAGCCATGCGGTGTCTTGCGTCACGCGTCCATCTTGGCATTCTCGGCTCCGCCAGCGTGGGTGCGGGGCGGACGCCCCGCCGCCGCCTATCCTCGCTTCGTGCCCGTCGACTCCCGCGATCCCGTCATCGGACGGATGATCGACCGTCGCTACGAGGTGGGCGAGCGCATCGCGCGCGGCGGCATGGCGAGCGTCTACGAGGGCGTCGACCTGCGGCTCGACCGGAAGGTCGCCGTGAAGGTCATGCACCCGCACCTGAGCGACGACGAGGACTTCCGGGAGCGCTTCATCCAGGAGGCGAAGGCGGCTGCCCGCCTCGCGCATCCGAACGTCGTCAACACGTACGACCAGGGCGAGGAGGGCGAGCTCGCGTGGCTCGTCATGGAGCTCGTGCCCTCCATCACGCTGCGCGACCTGCTCGCCGAGCGCGGGCGCATCACGCCCGAGCAGGCGCTCGACGTGCTCGAGGCGATCCTCGCGGGGCTCTCGGCCGCGCACCGCGCCGGCATCGTGCACCGCGACCTCAAGCCCGAGAACATCCTGCTCGCGCACGACGGGCGCATCAAGATCGGCGACTTCGGCCTCGCGCGCGCCGCGACCGCGAACACCGCGACGGGCAAGGCGCTGCTCGGCACGATCGCCTACCTCTCCCCCGAGCTCGTCACGCGCGGCGTCGCCGACGCCCGCAGCGACATCTACGCCGTCGGGATCATGCTCTTCGAGATGCTCACCGGCAAGCAGCCCTTCACGGGCGACGAGCCGATGCAGATCGCCTTCCAGCACGCGAACGAGCAGGTGCCGCTGCCGTCGACCGAGGCGCCGGGCGTGCCCGAGCAGCTCGACGCGCTCGTGCACTGGGCGACGCAGCGCGACCCCAACCTGCGGCCCGCCGACGCGACCGAGATGCTCGCAGAGGTGCAGTCGATCCGCGACCGCGGCCTCGACGCGCGCACCGCGCTGCTCCCCGCCCTCTCGGAGGACGACCGCTCGACGACCATCATCGAGCGGCCGAAGCCCCCGCGCCGCATCGCGGCCGCGCCGGAGGTCGTGCACGACTCGGGCGACGGGGTCGCCGCGAGCGCGCTCGCGCGGCGCGCGACCGTGCGGCGCAGGCGCGGGATGCTGTGGCTCGCGGTCGTCGTGATCGGCGCCCTCGTCGCGGCGGGGCTCGGCTGGTGGTTCAACCTCGGGCCGGGCGGCCGCTCGATGGTGCCGGACGTCTCCGGCGAGCCCGCCGACGCCGCGATCGCGATGCTCGCCGAACACGGCATCGAGGTGTCGGCGACTGTCGAGGAGCCCGACTACGACGTGCAGGCGGGGCTCGCCCTCCGCACCGATCCGGGCGCGGGCACCGAGCTCGCGAACGGGGAGCCCGTGCGGCTCATCGTCTCCTCCGGCCGGCGGAGCCTCGCGGTGCCGGCGCTCACGGGCATGCCGCTCGAGGAGGCGCGCGCCGCGATCGAGGCTGCGGAGTTCACCGTCGCCGAGGTCGATCCCGATCTCGTGTTCGACCAGGCGCCCGCCAACACCGTGCTCGCCGCCTTCGCGCCGGACGGCACCGACCTCGCGGAGCTCGAGTCGCTCGAGGAGCGCTCCCCCATCGCGCTGCGCGTCTCGCTCGGCCCCGTCCCCGCCGCCGCGGGGCAGAGCGCCGCCGAGGCGGCCGCGGCGCTCGAGCAGGTCGGGCTCGTCGCCGACTTCTCGGAGGAGCACTCGCTGGAGGTCCCCGAGGGGCAGCTCATCTCCGTCGCGATCCCGAGCGATGGGCTCGTGCGCCGCGGCGCGACGATCGGCGGCGTCGTCTCGCTCGGGCCGCGCATGATCGAGGTTCCCGACGTCGTGGGCGACCCCATCCCCGAGGCCGTGCAGGCCATCCGGGACGCCGGCCTCGTGCCCGACCTCCGCACGAACGTGCCGTCGCCGCTGCAGGCGCTCGCGGCGATCCTCTCGCAGGAGCCGGGCGCCCCCGGCCCGGTCGTCGAGGGCTCGACGATCGTCATCGACGCGACCTACTGAGCCTCGTCGACCGCGCCGCCGAGCACCCGCGGGCTCAGCCCGCCGCGCGCTCCCGGACGCGGCCCGCGTCGCGCAGCTCCTCGGCGACGAGGAAGGCGAGCTCGAGCGACTGCATGTGGTTGAGGCGCGGGTCGCACAGCGACTCGTAGCGCGACTCGAGGCCGAGCTCGTCGATGTCCTCCGAGCCGCCGAGGCACTCGGTGACGTCGTCGCCCGTGAGCTCGACGTGGATGCCGCCCGGGAACGTGCCGACCGCGCGGTGCGCGGCGAAGAAGCCCCGCACCTCGTCGACGACGTCGTCGAAGCGCCGCGACTTGTAGCCGTTCTGCGTCGTGATGCCGTTGCCGTGCATGGGGTCGGTGACCCACAGCGGCGTCGACTCGAGCGACTTCGAGGCCTCGAGCAGCGGCGGGAGCGCGTCGCGGATGCGACGGGCGCCCATGCGGGTGATGAACGTCAAGCGGCCGGGCTCGCGGTGCGGGTCGAGCTTGTCGACGAGCGCCTCCATGTCGGCGGGCGTCGTGGTCGGCCCGAGCTTCACGCCGATGGGGTTGCGGACGCGGGAGAAGAAGTCGACGTGCGCGCCGTCGATCTCGCGCGTGCGCTCCCCGATCCACTGGAAGTGGCTCGAGGTGTTGTAGGCGAGGCCCGTGCGCGAGTCGATGCGCGTGAGCGGCCGCTCGTAGTCCATGAGCAGGCCCTCGTGGCCGGTGAAGAACTCGACCCCCTTGAGCTCGTCGAAGTTCGCGCCCGCGGCCT
Source organism: Agrococcus pavilionensis RW1 (assembly GCF_000400485.1). GTDB lineage: Bacteria > Actinomycetota > Actinomycetes > Actinomycetales > Microbacteriaceae > Agrococcus > Agrococcus pavilionensis. The sequence goes on along the minus strand of NZ_ASHR01000037.1, from coordinate 39,580 downwards.
CCATGAAGCGCACCGCGCGGTCGATCTCGGCGGCGAGCGCCTCGTAGCGCGCGAAGAGCGGGTTCTCGGCGAAGCCCTTGTTCCACGAGTGCACCTGCCGCAGGTCGGCGAAGCCGCCCTGCGTGAAGGCGCGCACGAGGTTGAGGGTCGACGCGGCCATGTGGTACCCGCGCAGGATGCGCTCCGGGTCGGCCGTGCGGGAGTCGAGCGTGAAGTCGTAGCCGTTGACGATGTCGCCGCGGTACGCCGGCAGCGTCTCGTCGCCGCGCGTCTCGTGGTCGTTCGAGCGCGGCTTGGCGAACTGCCCCGCCATGCGGCCCATCTTCACGACCGGCATCGCGGCGCCGTACGTGAGCACGACCGCCATCTGCAGGATCGTCTTGACGCGGTTGCGGATGTTGTCGGCCGTCGCGCCCGCGAAGGTCTCGGCGCAGTCGCCGCCCTGCAAGAGGAACGCGCGGCCCTCGGCCGCGGCCGCGAGGCGATCGCGCAGCATGTCGACCTCGCCCGCGAACACGAGCGGCGGCGCGGCGCGCAGCTCGCGGCGGACGCGCTCGAGCTCGGCCTCGTCGGGCCAGTGCGGCTGCTGCTTGATCGGCAGGGCCCGATACGCGTCGAGGCCCTGCTCGATGGAGCGGCGCTCGTCGGAATGCGGGATCGCGATCGTGTCAGTCATGTGCCTCTGCCTCACGCGGCGCCGAGTGCGCCACCGCTCGAGTCTACCGAGCCGCGGGGTCCGCGATGGGCGCGGCGGCGGGTGCGCGCCGCTCCGCGTCGATGCGCGACTTGACGCTCGAGGCGTACATGTCGACGTACTCCTGGTCGGAGATGCGGTTGAGGGTCACCATGATCTCGTCGGTGATCGACCGCAGCACGAAGCGGTCGCCCTCGAGGTTGTAGTAGCGCGAGAAGTCGAGCGGCTCGCCGAAGACGATGCCGATGCGGCCCACGCGCGGCAGCCGCTTGCCGATCGGCATGATCTTCTCGGTGTCGACCATGACGCACGGGATGACCGGCACCCGCGCATCGAGCACCATGCGCGCGACGCCCGTGCGGCCGCGATAGAGCTTGCCGTCGGGACTGCGCGTGCCCTCGGGGTAGATGCCGACGAGCTGCCCGTCCTGCAGCTTCTCGAGCGCGGCGCCGAGGCTCTGCGAGCTCTTCTCGCCGCCAGAGCGATCCATCGGCAGCTGCCCCACGCCGAGGAAGAACCAGCGGACGAGCCGGCCCTTGAGTCCCTTGCCGTTGAAGTAGTCCGACTTCGCGAGGAAGTAGACGCGCCGGTCGAGCACGAGCGGCATGAGGAACGAGTCGATGACCGAGAGGTGGTTGCCCGCGATGATGGCGCCGCCCGAGGCGGGGATGTTCTCGAGCCCGGAGACCCAGGGGCGGAACACCCGCGTCATGAACGGGCCGACGACCCAGTGCCGCAGCAGCCAGTAGAACATCGCACCTCCAGGACGCGAGCCTAGGGCAGGCTGCCGGGCCGCAGGGACATGCGCGCCGCGGGCCGGCGCGAGACCGCCGCAATATGATGAGGAGAACGCACGAGAGCCGAAGGAGTCCCAGTGCCCCAGATCACCGTCCCTGACGGCGTCATGCCCCCGGTCGTCCCAGCCGACCCCGACGCCAACGTCACCGACCTCCTCGAGGAGACCCTCCGCCGCACTCCCGACAGCTCTCTCTTCGCGATCCCCGAGGGCGAGGGCTGGCGCGAGGTGACGACGCGGGAGTTCCACCGCCAGGTCATCGCGCTCGCGAAGGGCTTCGTCGCCGCCGGCGTGCAGCCGGGCGACTTCGTCGGCTTCATGTGCAGGGTGCGCTACGAGTTCTCGCTCGTCGACTTCGCGCTCTGGTACGCCGGTGCGCGCATGGTGCCGGTCTACGAGACCTCGGCGCCCTCGCAGATCCAGTGGATCCTCTCCGACAGCGGCGCGACGCGCGTCATCCTCGAGGATGCCGACCTCGTCTCGCGCTTCGACGAGGCGCACGGCGACCTCCCCGCCGTCGCCGACGTCTGGCGCATCGACCGCGGCGACCTCGACCGGCTCGTCGAGCAGGGCAAGGACGTCGCCGACGGCGAGATCGAGCGCCGTCGCTCGCTCGCGGTCGGCAGCGACCTCGCGACCCTCATCTACACCTCGGGCTCGACCGGTCGCCCCAAGGGCACGATGCTCACGCACTCGAACTTCGTCGAGCTGTGCCGCAACGCCGCCGCCGTGATGGCCGACGTCGTCGGGCCGGGCTCGTCGACCCTGCTGTTCGTCACGCAGGCGCACGTCTTCGCCCGCTTCATCTCGGTGCTCGCGATCTCGGCGGGCGTCCGCGTCGGCCACCAGGCCGACACGAAGAAGCTGCTCGCGTCGCTCGGCAGCTTCAAGCCGACCTTCTTCCTCGCCGTGCCGCGCGTGTTCGAGAAGGTCTACAACGCGAGCGAGCAGAAGGCCGAGGCGGGCGGCAAGGGCAAGATCTTCCGCGCCGCGGCGCACGCCGCCGTCGCGCACTCGAAGGCGCTCGACGAGGGGCACGTGCCGCTCGGCCTCAAGCTGCGCTTCAAGGTGCTCGAGCGCCTCGTGCTCAACAAGCTCAAGGTCGCGATGGGCGGGCAGGTGAAGTACGCCGTGTCCGGCTCGGCGCCGCTGTCGACCTTCCTCGCGCACTTCTACCGCTCGCTCGGCATCCGCATCCTCGAGGGCTACGGCCTGACCGAGACGACCGCGCCGCTCACGGTCAACGTGCCCGACCGCTTCAAGATCGGCACCGTCGGTCCGGCGCTGCCCGGCAACGGCGTGCGCATCGCCGAGGACGGCGAGGTGCTCGGCAAGGGCGTCGCCGTGTTCGCGGGCTACTGGAAGAACGAGCAGGCCACGAAGGATGCGTTCACCGAGGACGGCTGGTTCCACACGGGCGACATCGGGTCGCTCGACAGCGAGGGCTACCTGACGATCACGGGTCGCAAGAAGGAGATCCTCGTCACGGCTGCGGGCAAGAACGTCGCGCCCAACATGCTCGAGGACCCCATCCGCTCGAACACGATCATCGGCCAGCCGGTCGTCGTCGGTGACCAACGGCCCTTCATCGCCGCCCTCATCACGCTCGACGGCGAGATGCTGCCCACGTGGCTCGAGAACAACGGGCACGACAAGTCGCTCTCGCTCGAGCAGGCGGCGCAGCACCCCGCGGTCATCGAGGAGGTGCGCTCCGCGATCCAGCGCGCCAACCGGCTCGTCTCGCGCGCCGAGTCGGTGCGCAAGTTCGCGATCGTCCCCGTGGAGTTCATCGAGGCGAACGGTCACCTGACGCCCAAGATGTCGATCAAGCGCCACAACATCCTGAAGGACTTCCAGGCAGAGATCGACGACATCTACGCCGCCGACTCGAAGGCGCACGACGTCGGCGAGTGAGCCGCAGCGCGAAGGGGGCCCCGCGGGGCCCCCTTCGTCGTGTCAGAACCAGTCGGCCTGGCGCACCGCGTGCATCGCGACCGCGCGCGTCTCCTTCTCGAGCGACTGGAGGTAGAGCCGCCCGTCGAGGTGCCCCATCTCGTGCTGCAGCATCTGCGCCATGAGGCCCTCCCCCTCGAGCACGACGTCGCGCCCGTCGAGGTCGACGCCGATCACGCGGCAGAACGGGTGCCGCGGGGTCGGGAAGCCGAGGTCGGGCACCGAGAGGCATCCCTCGTCGACGAGCTGCGGCTCGCCGCGCACCTCGTCGATGCGCGGGTTGAGCACGTAGCCGAGCTCGTCGTCGACGAGGTAGGCGAACGCCGCCTTCGCGACGCCGATCTGGTTGGCGGCGACCCCGGCGCGACCCGGCAGCCGCACGGTGTCGAGCAGGTCCTGCACGAGCGCGGCCGTCGCGGGGTCGGCGGGGTCGACGGGCTCGGCGCGCTCGCGCAGCACCGGGTCGCCGAAGACTCGGATCTCTCGGACGCTCACGCCGGCCGCACCACCGCGATGAGGTCGCCCGCCTCGACGGGCGTCGTGCCGGAGAGCGCGAGCCGCTCGACGGTGCCGGCGACCGGGGTCGTGATCGCCGCCTCCATCTTCATCGCCTCGATCGTCGCGACGGGGTCGCCGGCCGCGAGCTGATCGCCCGCGGCGACCTTGACGGTGACCGCCCCCGCGAAGGGAGCCGCGACCTGGCCCGGCACGGACGCATCCGCCTTCTCCGCCTTCGCCTTGTCGACCTTGACCGAGCGGTCGCGCACGTAGACGGGGCGCAGCTGGCCGTTGAGCACCGTCATGACGGTGACGATGCCGTCGTCGTCGGCCTCGCCGACCGCCTCGAGCGAGACGTTGAGCGTGACGCCGCGGCCGATGCCGACGTGGTGCTCCTCGCCGTGCTGCATGCCGTAGAGGAAGTCGATCGTGTCGACGACCGAGAGGTCGCCGTACTGCTCGCGCGTCTCCTTGAAGGCCTTCGTCGGGCCGGCGAAGAGCAGCTCGTTGAGCGCATCTCGGCGATCGGCACCCGGCTCGGCGAGGCGCGCGGCCTGCTCGGGCGCGAGCGGCTTCACCGAGATGTCGACGTCGCGGCCCTCGAGCACCTTCGAGCGGAAGGGCTCGGGCCAGCCGCCCGGCAGGTCGCCGAGCTCGCCGGCCATGAAGCCGATGACGGAGTCGGGGATGTCGAACCGGCGCGGGTCGCGCTCGAACTCCTCGGGGTCGACGCCCTGCGCGACGAGCTGGAGCGCGAGGTCGCCGACGACCTTCGACGAGGGCGTGACCTTCGTCGGGCGGCCGAGGATGCGGCTCGCTTCGGCGTACCAGTCCTCGATGCGCTCGAAGTCGTCGGCGAGGCCGAGGGCGATCGCCTGCTGGCGGAGGTTGGAGAGCTGCCCGCCGGGGATCTCGTGGTGGTAGACGCGGCCGGTGGGGCCGGGCAGCCCCGACTCGAACGGCTTGTAGAGGCGGCGCACGGCCTCCCAGTAGGGCTCGAGGTCGCTCACGGCCTGGAGCGAGAGACCCGTGTCGCGCTCGGTGTGCGCGATGGCGGCGACGAGCGCCGAGAGCGAGGGCTGGCTCGTCGTGCCGGCCATCGGCGCGCTCGCGACGTCGACGGCGTCGACGCCGACCGCCGAGGCGGCGAGCAGCGTCGCGAGCTGGCCGCCCGCGGTGTCGTGCGTGTGCAGGTGCACCGGCAGCGCGAAGCGCTCGCGCAGCGCCGCGACGAGCTTCGACGCTGCGCCGGCGCGCAGCAGCCCCGCCATGTCCTTGATCGCGAGCACGTGCGCACCCGCGTCGACGATGCGCTCGGCGAGCCGCAGGTAGTAGTCGAGCGTGTAGAGGTCCTCGTCGGGGTTCAGCAGGTCGCCCGAGTAGCACAGCGCGACCTCGGCGACCGCGGTGCCGGTCTCCCGCACCGCGTCGATCGCGGGGCGCATCTGGTCGACGTCGTTGAGGGCGTCGAAGATGCGGAAGACGTCGATGCCCGTGGCGGCCGCCTCCTCGACGAACGCGCTCGTCACCTCGGTCGGGTAGGGCGTGTAGCCGACGGTGTTGCGGCCGCGCAGCAGCATCTGCAGCGGGATGTTGGGCATCGCCTCGCGCAGCCGCGCGAGCCGCTCCCACGGGTCCTCGCCGAGGAAGCGCAGCGCGACGTCGTAGGTCGCCCCGCCCCACGCCTCCATCGAGAGCAGCTGCGGCGTCATGCGCGCGACGTGCGGCGCGATCGCGACGAGGTCGGCGGTGCGCACGCGCGTCGCGAGCAGCGACTGGTGCGCGTCGCGGAAGGTCGTCTCGGTGACGGCGAGCGACGTGCGGTCGCGGAGCGCCTGCGCCCAGCCCTCGGGGCCGAGCTCCTGCAGCCGCTGCCGCTCGCCCGCGGGCGCCTCGGTCTCGAGGTCGCAGTCCGGCAGCTTGATCGCGGGGTTGATGACGCCGTCGGCGGCGCCGTTGGGCTGGTTGACGGTGACGTCGGCGAGCCACGCGAGCACCTTCGAGGCGCGGTCCTTCGGGGGGTTGATGCGCGTGAGCTCGGGGTGCTCGTCGATGAAGCTCGTCGAGACGTCGCCGGCGCGGAACTCCTCGTCGTCGAGCAGGTTGAGCAGGAACGGGATGTTCGAGGCGACGCCGCGGATGCGGAACTCGCTCACCGCGCGGTGGGCGCGGCGGATCGCGGTGTCGAGATCGCGGCCGCGGCACGTGACCTTCGCGAGCATCGAGTCGAAGTGCGGGCTCACCTCGGTGCCGGGGTTGATGGTGCCGCCGTCGAGGCGCACGCCCGCGCCGCCCGGCGAGCGGTAGGCGGTGATGCGGCCCGTGTCGGGGCGGAAGCCGTCGGCGGGGTTCTCGGTCGTGACGCGGCACTGCAGCGCGGCGCCGTGCATCTCGATGCGGTCCTGCGTGAGGCCGAGCTGCTCGAGCGTCTCGCCGGCCGCGATGCGGATCTGGCTCGCGACGAGGTCGACGTCGGTGATCTCCTCCGTCACGGTGTGCTCGACCTGGATGCGCGGGTTCATCTCGATGAAGACGTGCTGGCCCGCGCGCTCCCCCGCGGTGTCGAGCAGGAACTCGACGGTGCCGGCGTTGACGTAGCCGATCGAGCGGGCGAACGCGACCGCGTCGCGGTAGAGCGCATCGCGCTGCTCCTGCGAGAGGTTCGGCGCCGGGGCGAGCTCGACGACCTTCTGGTGGCGGCGCTGCACCGAGCAGTCGCGCTCGAACAGGTGCACGGTCTCGCCTGCCGCGTCGGCGAGGATCTGCACCTCGATGTGGCGGGGGCGCACGACCGCCTGCTCGATGAACATCGTCGGGTCGCCGAACGCGCTGTCGGCCTCGCGCATCGCGCCCTCGAGCGCCTCCCGGAGGTCCTCGCGGCGCTTGACCAGCCGCATCCCCCGACCGCCGCCGCCCGCGACCGCCTTCGCGAAGACGGGGAAGCCGATCTCGTCGGCGCCCGCGATGAGCGCCTCGATGTCGGTCGTCGCGGGCGTCGAGCGCAGCACGGGCACGCCGGCCGCGATCGCGTGCTCCTTGGCCGTGACCTTGTTGCCGGCCATCGCGAGCACCGAGGGGCCGGGGCCGACGAAGGTGATGCCGGCCTCGGCGGCGGCGGTCGCGAGCTCGGGGTTCTCGCTCAGGAAGCCGTAGCCGGGGTAGATGGCGTCGGCGCCGGCGTCCTTCGCGACGCGGATGATCTCGCTCACCGTGAGGTAGGCGCGCACCGGGCGGCCCGGCTCGCCGATCTGGTAGGCCTCGTCGGCCTTCTGGCAGTGGAGGGAGTTGCGGTCCTCGTGCGCGTAGACGGCGACGGTGCGGATGCCGAGCTCGTTGGCCGCGCGGAACGCCCGGATGGCGATCTCGCCACGATTGGCGACGAGGAGCTTCGAGAACATAGAGGAACCCTCCAGGGTGCGGCGGCGCGGGCTTCTCAATGTAGTGGGGCTAGGCTTGGGCGCCGTGCACGTACTCTCGATCAGCTCGCTCAAAGGCGGTGTCGGCAAGACCACGGTGACGCTCGGCCTCGCCTCCGCCGCCTTCGCCAAGGGCCTCCGCACGCTCGTGGTCGACCTCGACCCCCAGTCCGACGCCTCGACGGGCATGGACATCGAGATCGAGGGCCGGCTCAACGTCGCCGACGTGCTCGCGAACCCGAAGGACAAGGTCGTCCAGCAGGCCATCTCGCCCTCGGGCTGGACGCAGGGCCACGGCGGCACGATCGACGTGCTGATCGGCTCGCCCTCGGCGATCAACTTCGACGGGCCGCACCCGACGATCAAGGACATCTGGAAGCTCGAGACGGCGCTCACGACGGTCGAGAACGACTACGACCTCGTGCTCGTCGACTGCGCGCCGTCGCTCAACGCCCTCACGCGCACCGCGTGGGCGGCGTCCGACCGCGTGCTCGTCGTGACCGAGCCCGGCCTGTTCTCGGTCGCTGCCGCCGACCGCGCGCTGCGCGCGATCGAGGAGATCCGCCGCGGCCTCAGCCCGCGCCTCCAGCCGCTCGGCATCGTCGTGAACCGCGCGCGCCCGCAGTCCCTCGAGCACCAGTACCGCATCCAGGAGCTCAAGGACATGTTCGGCCCGCTCGTGCTCGACACGGTGCTGCCCGAGCGCACCTCGATGCAGCAGGCCCAGGGCGCGGCCCGGCCGCTGCACGTGTGGCCCGGCGAGGGCGCGCAGGAGATGGCGCTGCAGTTCGACGAGCTGCTGCAGCTCGTGCTGACGGCTTCGGGCCGAGCTGGCGACGAGGCGGCCTCGGGCCGCAAGGTGCCCGCGCCGACGGCAGCCGTCGACGCGACGGCCGCCGCGCAGCTCGAGGAGGCGGCGGCTGCCGAGGCGGACGCCGACTCCTCCCCCGCCGCCGACAAGCAGCAGTAGTCCCGCTGCGAGCGCCCGCACCTCCTTCGGTGCGGGCGCTCTCGCGTTCCCCCTTCGCTGCGTGGTCGCGTCCGCACTCGCGGGGCTGACCGCTCGAGGGGCGAAGCGCCACTCACCCGCGGGAGGCGCCACTCACCCGCGGGAGGCGCCACTCACCTGCGGGAGGCGCCACTCGGGGGCGGGAGGCGCCACTCGGGGGCGGGAGGCGCCACTCACCTGCGGGAGGCGCCACTCACGTGCGGGAGGCGCCACTCACGTGCGGGAGGCGCCACTCACGTGCGGGAGGCGCCACTCGAGCGCGGGAGTGGGCGGATGCGCGGGGCGGGTCAGGCGGTGCGGCTGCGGCGCGCGCGGCGCGCGGCGAGCTCGTCGACGGGGCGCTCGTCGACGGGCGTGCCCTCGAGCTCGATGAGCTGCGACTCGACCTCGCGCAGCACGCGGCCGACGGCGATGCCGAACACGCCCTGGCCGTTGCTCAGGAGGTCGATGACCTCGTCGTGCGAGGTGCAGAGGTAGACGCTCGCACCGTCGGAGATGAGCGTCGTCTGCGTGAGATCGCGCACGCCCGCGTCGTGGAGCTGCTGCATCGCGACGCGGATCTGCTGCAGCGAGATGCCGGTGTCGAGCAGGCGCTTCACGAGCTTGAGCACGAGGATGTCGCGGAACGAGTAGAGGCGCTGGCTGCCCGAGCCGTGCGCGGGCCGGATCGACGGCTCGACGAGCCCGGTGCGCGCCCAGTAGTCGAGCTGGCGGTAGGTGATGCCGGCGGCGTCGGCCGCGATCGAGCCCTTGTAGCCGACCGCGTCGTGCTCCTGCGGCAGCCCGTCGGTGAAGAGCAGGCCCGCGTCGATGCGGGTGGTGCCGCCCTGGTCTGCATCCCGGGTGCCGTCGCGCATCGCCGTTCCCTTCCGAAGAGCTGAGCCCCAACCTTCAAGGTGAGGTTGAGTGTTGTCGCCCACCGTATCGACCCGCCGCCCCGACCCGGCGGAACCTGCGACCGGCGCGGCGTGTCGGGTCGAGTCTACGCCCTGCCGCCGACGCGCGGCCGGGACGCGCGGGCGCTCACTCGCCGAGCGCGTCGCGCGTGAGCAGGTCGCGCACGGCCTGGATCTGCCCGGCGAGGTCGCGCGCGGTCTCGGCCGCCTTCGCCTGGCTGCCGGTCTCGCGGCGGCCGCGCATCGGCTTGAGCGCCGACTCGATGAGCGCGGCCTCGCGCTGCGCCGACTGCCGCATGCCGCGCAGGTGGCGCGGCTCGATGCCGAAGCGCTGCAGCTCGACGAGCGAGCGGAGCGCTTGCACCGCCGCCTCGCCGAACGGCTCGGCGCCCGGCAGCAGCTGCGCCGAGATCGCGTCGGCGAGCAGCTGCTTCGAGGCGCCCGCCTCCGCCTGCAGCTCGCTGCGCGAGAGCCGGCGCTCGCTGCCGAGGATCGACGGCGCCTCGAGGCGCACGTTCGCGCCCGGGATCTGGGGCGATCGGCCCGCGTCGATGTCGTCGAGGTGGCTGAGGATGACCTTGAGCGGCAGGTAGTGGTCGCGCTGCAGCGTGAGGATGTAGCGGAGCCGCTCGACGTCGGCCGCGTCGAACTTGCGGTAGCCCGAGGGCGTGCGCTGCGGCGAGATGAGTCCCTGGTCCTCGAGGAAGCGCAGCTTCGACGGCGACAGGTCGGGGAACTCGGGACCGAGCTTCGCGAGCACCTGGCCGATCGAGAGGAGGGCGGCAGCCTTCCTCGCCGCCTGCGCGCTCACTGCCGCGGTTCGAGGTCGAGGCGGGAGCGGTAGAAGGTGAGGCGGAACTTGCCGACCTGCACCTCCGCGCCGTCGTGCAGCACCGCCTGCTCGACGCGCTCGCCGTTGTGGTACGTGCCGTTGAGCGAGCCGAGGTCGCGCAGCTCGAACGTCGTGCCGGAGCGGGCGAACTCCGCGTGCCGGCGCGAGACGGTGACGTCGTCGAGGAAGATGTCGGCGTCGGGGTGCCGGCCCGCGATCGTCGAGTCCTGGTCGAGCAGGAAGCGGGCGCCGACGTTGGGCCCGCGGCGGACGACGAGGATGGCCGACCCCGACGGCAGCGAGGCGACCGCCTCGCGGTCCTCGGGCGTGGTGCCGGACAGCATCGACGCGAGCTGCGCGCGGTAGTCGTCACCCCACGACTGGGTGCTCTCTCCGTCGCGGCCGGGCTGGCGGCCGTCGTGCTCGGTCATGCGCTTCCTCCACGCGGATGGGCCATCGCTGGCCAGGGTCTCAAGTGCCGTTCAGCATAGCGATCCGGAGGCTGAACCAGACCTTGAACGTCTGAGCCTCGACAGGCCACCCTAGCGAATGCCGCCGACGCGGCGCGCCGGTCAGGGGAAGCCCGCGAACGCCCGCAGCAGCGCCGCCGTGACGGCCGCGGCGGCGACCGCGACGATGAAGGGCGCGCGCACCGCGAACAGTCCCGCTGCGACGAGCACCGCGGGGATCCGCGCGTCGAGCACGACGCCCCCGTCGCCGCCGAGCGCCTGCACCGCGACGAGGCCCGCGAGCAGCGAGACGGTGAGCAGCTCGAGCGTGCGCCGGGGCCGCGGGCTGTCGAAGACGGCCGGCGGCACCGCGTAGCCGAGCAGCTTGATCGCGAGCACCGCGATGCTCGCGAGCAGCAGCAGGTGCCAGAGCGTCACGAGTGCTGCCCCTTCCCGCTCCCCCGCGGACCCGGGCCGGGCAGCGTCGACTCGTGCCGCGGCCCGAGCCAGTTCGTCACGCCGACGACGACGCCGACGACCGCGGCGACGATGACGGGCATGCCGGCCGGCAGCACCGGCAGCAGCGCCGCGGCGAGCACCGCGCTCACCGCCGCGACCGCGACCGCCTGCCGCGCCTTGAGCCGCGGCCAGAGCAGCCCGACGAACGCGGCGGCGGCCGCCGCGTCGAGCCCCCACTGCCGCGGGTCGCCCAGCAGGTCGCCGAGCAGCGCTCCCGCGAGGGTCGCGAGGTTCCAGCCGATCCAGATGCCGACGCCCGTCACCCAGAACCCCGTGCGCTGCGCGCGAGGTTCGTCCTGCGCGAGCGCGACGGCGGTCGACTCGTCGATCGTGACGTGCGCCGCGACCGGCAGCAGCGCCCCGCGCGGCTGCACGACGCGCCGCATGCTCATGCCGTAGAGGGCGTTGCGCAGCCCGAGCATCGCCGCGCTCGCGACGCCGGCGATGCCGCCGCCCGCGGCGACGACCCCGATGAACGCGAACTGCGAGCCGCCCGAGAACATCACGAGGCTCAGCACCATCGTCTGCCAGAGGTCGAGGCCCGAGGCGATCGAGAGCGCGCCGAACGAGAGCCCGTAGGCGCTCGTGGCCACGACGACGCTCACTCCCTCGCGCCAGGCGCGTCGCACCGCATCCGTCTGCACCGATCCAGCCTAGGCGCGCGGCTAGCCTTGCCTGCATGCACCTGACCGTGGGCGACGACGGCCTCGCCCGCCCCGTGTGGGCGGCGACGGATCCGCTGCTGCGCGACTACTACGACACCGAGTGGGGCATGCCGGTGCGCGACGAGCGCGGCCTGTTCGAGCGGCTCTCGCTCGAGGCCTTCCAGTCGGGCCTGTCGTGGGCGACGATCCTGCGCAAGCGGCCGGCGTTCCGCGCGGCGTTCGCTGGCTTCGATCCGGATGCGGTGGCGCGCTTCGGCGACGACGACGTCGCCCGGCTCATGGGTGACGCGGGCATCGTGCGCAACCGGCGCAAGATCGACGCCACGATCGGGAACGCGCGCGCGACCGTGCGGCTGCGGGACGACGGCGGGCTCGCGGCCCTCATCTGGTCGTTCCAGCCGGCGTCGACGCCGATGCCGCGCTCGTTCGCCGACGTGCCGACGTCGAGCCCGGAGTCGGTCGCGCTCTCGAAGGAGCTCAAGCGGCGCGGCTTCGCGCACGTCGGACCGACGACGATGTTCGCGCTCATGGAGGCGGTCGGCATCGTCGACACGCACCTCATCGGCTCGCACCGTCGCGGCTCGAGCGGCGTGTGGGCGGCGGACGGCTCGAGGGCGGAGGCGGCGTGATGCGCCGGATCATGGTCGTGCAGTCGCGGCCCGAGGACGAGGTCGCCGACGCCGAGCTCGAGGCGATGGTGCGCTTCGGCGCGCTCGACGAGGCGCGCATCCAGCGCGTGCGGCTCGACCGCGAGATCCCGGCGCTCGAGCTCCGCGACGTCGACGCCGTGCTCGTCGGCGGCGGCCCCGCGAACTTCAGCGACGAGCACCGCCGGCCGCCCGGCCACGCCGAGACGATCGCGTGGCTCACGCACCTCGGCGAGCGCGTCATCCGCGACGACATCCCCTACCTCGGCGCGTGCCTCGGGCTCGGCGCGCTCGTGCACGCGCTCGGCGGCCGCATGGTGCGCGGCATCGCCGAGTCGGTCGCGCCGGTCGAGCTGAGCCTCATCGGCGACGACTGGCTCACGGAGGGGCTGCCGCGAGCCTTCACGGCGTTCGGCGGCCACAAGGAGGGCATCGCCGAGGCGCCCGAGGGCGCGACGACGCTCGCCGTCTCGGCCGCGTGCGTGCACATGGTGCGCGTCGGGCAGCACGTCGTCGGCACGCAGTTCCACCCGGAGCTCGACGCCGACGGGCTCGAGCAGCGCATCCGCGTCTACCGCGACCACGGCTACTTCTCCCCCGACGAGGTCGAGGACCTCGTCGCCGCGGGCCGCGCCGCGAGCGTCTCGCACCCGCAGTCGATCCTCCGTCGCTTCGCCGAGCGCTACGGGCTCACCCGATGACCCGCGTCGTCGTCGCGTTCGACGCCTTCAAGGGCAGCCTCACGGCGCTCGAGGCGTGCGAGGCGGCGGCGCGCGGCATCCGCGCCGCGGCGCCGGGCACCGACGTCGCGCTCCTGCCGATGGCCGACGGCGGCGAGGGCAGCCTCGACGCCGTGCTCGCGCGCGGCGGGGAGGAGCGCGCCACGCCCACGGTCGACGCGCTCGGCCGGCCGGCGCTCGCGCGCTGGGCGCTCGAGGGCTCGCACGCGGTCATCGAGCTCGCGCAGGCCGCGGGGCTGCCGCAGGTCGAGGACGTGCCGCTCGAGCCGCTCGCCGCCTCGACCGCCGGGCTCGGCGCGGTCGTGCTCGACGCGCTCGACCGCGGCGCCGACGAGCTCACGCTCCTGCTCGGCGGCTCGGCGACGACCGACGGCGGCGCGGGGCTCCTCACGGCGCTCGGGGTGCAGCTGCTGGATGCGTCGGGCCGGCCGGTGCGCTCGGGCGGCGGCGGGCTCGGCTCGCTCGAGCACCTCGACGCGACGGGCCTCGACGCCCGGGCCCGCGCGGCGCGCTGGCGCTTCGTCACCGACGTCGACGCGCCGCTCGCGGGCCCCGCGGGCGCGGCCTCCGTCTTCGGGCCGCAGAAGGGCGCGAGCCCCGACGACGTCGCGGTGCTCGACGCCGCGCTCGAGCACTTCGCCCGGGTCGCGGCGGCTGCGCTCGGCGTGGAGGCCGCCGCGATCGCCGACGTGCCGGGCGCCGGTGCGGCGGGCGGCGTCGCGAGCGTGCTGCGCGCGCTCACGGGCGGCGAGATCGTCGCGGGCGGCGCGTGGTTCGCCGAGCTCGCGGGCCTCGATGCCGCGGTCGCGGGCGCCGACCTCGTGCTCACGGGCGAGGGCCGCTTCGACGGCCAGTCGGCGCTCGGCAAGGTCGTCTCGGTCGTGCACGCTGCCGCCGCTCGCGCGGGCGCGCCGCTCGCCGTGATCGCCGGCTCGGTCGACGCCGAGGCGGCCGCGGCGATGGGCGTGCCGGCGCTCTCGATCGCGCCGGGCCCCGCGACCCTCGACGAGCTGCAGCGCGACGCCGCGAGCCTCGTCGAGGCGGCCGCCGCGACCGTCGCGCGCCTCGCCCTCCGCTCGCGCTGAGATCGCTCCGAGTGCTCGCGCCCGCGGGAGCCGCCTACGCGGGGCTCACGCTGTGGGCGGAGCGGCGTCGGCGAGGCCGCCCGCGCCCTCGATGAGCTCGAGCGCGCGCACGCGCTCCGCGGTCGTGCCGTGCACCGCCATGATGAGCTCGTCGGCGTCGGCCTCGACGAGGAACCGGCGCAGGGTCGTCACCGCCTCCTCGCCCGTGCCGAGCGCGGTGTGCTGCAGCATCTTCTGCACCGGCGCGGCCTGCGGGCTCGCGGCGAGCGCGTCGAGCTCGTCGTCGCCGACCTGCTGCGCGATCGGGCTGTCGCGCAGCAGCAGGCCGCGCACGCGAGCCCGGGCGACCTCGCGCTGCATCTCGAGCGCCTCGGCGCGCGAGGGCGCGACGACCGCGTTGATGCCCGCGATGACGAAGGGCTCCGCGAGCTGCGCGGAGGGCTGGAACCGCTCGCGGTAGACGGCGACGGCCTGGTGCAGCGCATCCGGCGCGAAGTGCGACGCGAACGCGTAGGGCAGGCCGAGCGCGGCCGCGAGCTGCGCGCCGAAGAGCGACGAGCCGAGGATCGTGAGCGGCACGTCGGTGCCGTGGCCCGGCACCGCCTTGATGCCCGGCACGGTCGGCTCGCCGCGCAGGTAGCCCTGCAGCTCGACGACGTCCTCGGGGAAGCGGTCGGACGCGCGGATGTCGCGGCGCAGCGCCGTCCACGTGCGCTGATCGGTGCCCGGCGCGCGGCCGAGGCCGAGGTCGATGCGGCCGGGGTGCAGCTCGGCGAGCGTGCCGAACTGCTCGGCGATCACGAGCGGCGAGTGGTTGGGCAGCATGACGCCGCCCGCGCCGAGCCGGATCGTCGACGTGTGCGCGGCGACATGGGCGATGAGCACGCTCGTCGCGCTCGACGCGATCGTCGCCATGTTGTGGTGCTCGGCGTACCAGACGCGCGCGAAGCCGAGGCGCTCGGCCGCCTGGGCGAGCAGCACGGAGCCCTGCAGGCTCTCGCCCGCCGTCTCTCCGGGGTTGATCGGGGCGAGGTCGAGCACGGAGAGGCGCATCGATCCAGCCTACGCGCTGCGTCCTCGGCCGCGCCCTTCCGGCGGGTGCCGCTAGATCGCCTCGAGCACGAGGCCCGTGCCCTGGCCGCCGCCGCCGCAGATGCCGGCCGCGCCGAGCGAGCCGGTGCCGAGCTGCTGCAGCCGGCGCGCGAGGTGGCCGACGATGCGCGCGCCCGACGCGCCGATCGGGTGCCCGAGCGCGATCGCGCCGCCGTTCGCGTTCACGATCTCCGGGTCGACGCCGAGCTGGCGCGTCGAGGCGACGCCGACCGCGGCGAACGCCTCGTTGATCTCGACCGCCTGCAGGTCGGTCGTCGCGCGGCCCGCGCGCTCGAGCGCCTGCTCGATCGCGTCGGCGGGCTGCGAGTGCAGCGAGACGTCGGGGCCGGCGACGAAGCCGGTCGAGACGATGCGCGCGAGGCCCGTGAGGCCCTGCTGCTTCGCGTACGCGTCCGAGACGAGCACGACCGCGGCCGCGCCGTCGGTGATCTGGGATGCGTTGCCGGCGGTGACCGTGCCGTCGGGCGTGAAGGCGGGGCGGAGCGACGCGAGCGACTCGACCGTCGTGTCGGCGCGCAGGCCGTCGTCGGCCGAGACCGTGACGGTCTTCCGGCCGGCCTTCGCCTCGAACGGCACGATCTCGCCGTCGAGCGTGCCGTCGGCCTGCGCTCGCGCGAGGCGCGCGTGCGAAGCCGCCGCGAACTCGTCCTGCTGCTCGCGCGTGATCTCGAAGCGGCCGTTGTGCTCGTCGGTCGACGCTCCCATCGCGACGCGGTCGAACGCATCCGTGAGCCCGTCGAACTGCATCGTGTCGATGAGGCTCGTGTCGCCGAACTTCGCCCCGGCGCGCATGGGCGCCGCGTGGGGCGCGAGCGACATCGACTCCTGGCCGACGGCGAGCACGACGTCGGCCTCGCCGAGCTGGATCATGCGGTGGCCCGTCACGATCGCCTCGGCACCCGAAAGGCACACGGCGCTGATGCCGAGCGCGGGCACCGACATCGGCACGCCGGCGGCGACGGCGGTCTGGCGCGGCGGGTTCTGGCCGACCGTCGCCTGCAGCACCTGGCCCACGACGACCGCGTCGACCTCGCCCGGGGCGACCCCGGCGCGCTCGAGCGCGTGGCGGGCGGCGTGAGCACCGAGCTCGGTCGACTTCGACTGGGCGAGCTGGCCGAGGAACTTGGCGAACGGCGTGCGCGCGTATCCGGCGATGATCGTCTCGGGCATGGTGCTGCTCCTTCGCAGGTCGGGGTACGACCAGGATACGCGGGCGCGGGCGCGGGCGCGCGGCTCTCAGGTCGGCGCGGTAGGACGGGGACACGACGACAGGAGGCATCGTGACCGAGCAGCAGCATGGCCAGCAGCCCGACGAGGTGGAGGAGCCGCGCGAGGGCGCCGAGCGCCCCGAGCCCGACCACCACAACCCGGAGACGGAGGAGGACACCGTCTCGGGCGGCCCCGCCTAGCGGTCGCCCATCGCGAGCGCGAGCGCCGGCGACCGGATCCCGGCGCCGGCGCTCGCGGTTCAGCGCTGCGCGCCGGGATCCCGCTGCTCGTCCGCCGGCCACTGATCGGCGGTGTTCTCGTGCCCGGAGCTCGGCTCGGGCGTCGCGCCCTCCGAGTGCCACTGCTCGGCGGTGTCCTGGTGCCCGCCCGCGGTCGCGACGCCGTCGTCGTCGATCGCCGACGACACATCCGCCCCTCGGCCCGCGCCGGGCGCGATGTTGACCATCCAGAGCACGCCCCAGCGGTCGACGAGCATGCCGAACCTGTCGCCCCACGGCGCCGCGACGAGCGGCTCGAGCACCGTGGCGCCGTCGCTGAGGCTCTCCCAGTAGCGCGAGAGGGTCGCGTCGTCGTCGCCCGAGAGCGAGACCTGCTGGCGCCCGGTCGGCTGCTCCATGCCGCGCGGGGTGTCGCTCGCCATGATCGTGTGGCCGTCGGCGGTCGTGAGCTGGGCGTGCATGACGAGGTCGGCGTCGCCCGGGTCGTCGGCCATGCCGCTCTCGCCGAACGTGCTGACGACGAGGTCGCCGCCGAACACGCCGTGGTAGAAGTTCATCGCCTCGCGAGCCTCGCGCCCGAACGCGAGGTAGGGGTTGAGCAGGGTTGCCATCTCGGCTCCTCACTGCGGCCGCGCGGCCGCGTGGAGTCAGCATGCCGCAGGCGGGCGGCGGGCGCCAGGGTCCGTCAGGCCGCGGCGTCGCGCGCGAGCTGCCAGGCCTCGGCGATCGCGGCGTCGATGCCGCGCGGTGCCCGCGCGTCGCCGATCGCGAGCACGGGCACGCCGAGCGCGGCCTCGAGCCCCTCGGCGTCGTGCCCATCGAGGCCGAGGGCCTCCGGCGGCGTGAGCGCGACGATCGCCGTCGGGTCGGCGAGCCGCGTCGCCTCGCCCGTGAGCACGTCGACCGCCCACGCCCGGCCGCCATCGAGGCGCACGCGCGCCGCGGTGCGCCGCACGACGCCGCCGGCGGCGAGCGAGCGCAGCACGAGCTGCCGCTCGTAGCCGGTGCCGACGTGCGGCAGCAGCCGCTCGAACGGCGTCACGACCTCGATCGCCGCGCCGCTCGCCGCGAGCGCGAGCAGCACGCCCGACGCGCGCGCCGTGCCGTCGTCGTCGACGACGAGCACGCGCTCGCCGAGCGCGGCGGGATCGTCCATCGCGCGCCACGCGTCGATCGTCGCGGGCCGCTCCCCCTCGAAGCCCTCCTCGACGGCGAGCGCGGTGCGCGCGGGCGGCGCCGCGCCGGTCGCGAGCACGACCGCGTCGGCACCGAGGGCACGGAGCACCGCCGCCGTGGCCGGCGTGCCGAGCCGCAGCTCGACGCCCGCCGCGCGCGCGTCGCGCTCGAGGTCGGCGACGAGCAGCGCGACGGAGGAGCGGCCGGGCACGCGAGCGGCGCGCCGCAGCTGGCCGCCGAGCTCGTGCTCGCGCTCGAGCAGCGTGACGGCGTGCCCGAGCCGGGCGAGGTCGAGCGCGGCGCGGAGGCCCGCGGGGCCGCCGCCGACGACCGCCCATCGCCTCGGCGTCGCGGCCGCCGCGGGCGCCGGCTCGAGCTCGCGCCCGGCCTCGGGGTTGACCGTGCACGAGACCGGCAGCCCCTGGCTGCCGCGCCCGAGGCAGCCCTGGTTCAAGCGGATGCAGTGCCGGATGCCCTCGGTCGCCCCCGTCAGGAGCTTCCGGGCGAGATCGGGGTCGGCGAGCTGGCCGCGCGTGAGCGCGACCATGTCGGCGATGCCGCTCGCGAGCACCTCCTCCGCCTCCTCGACGCGCAGCGCCGCCCCGACGCCGAAGACCGGGATGTCGGGGTTCGCGGCCTTGAGCGCCGCGACGTCGTCGCGGAGCCACGCGACGGGCATCGCCGACGACGGGAAGACCCAGTGGACGTCGTGGTAGCTCCCGGCCGCGGTGTCGAGGAAGTCGATCCGCGCCTCAGCGCGGAGCGCGGCGACGACCTCGCGCATCGCCGCGGCGTCGAGCCCGCCCTCGTGGTGCTCGTCGAGCACGATGCGGATGCCGACGGTGAAGTCGTCGCCGACGCGCGCCCGCACGGCGCGCAGCACCTCGCGCGGGAAGCGCGAGCGGCCCTCGAGGTCGCCGCCGTAGGCGTCGGTGCGGCGATTCGTGAGCGGCGTGAGGAACTGGTGCAGGAGGTAGCCGTGCGCCATGTGCACCTCGACGCCGTCGAAGCCGCCGAGCCGCGCGCGCTCGGCCGAGTCGGCCCACGCCTCCACGAGCGCCGCGATGTCGCGCCGGCTCGCCGCCGCGGTCGCGACGCCCGTCGAGGGCGAGAGGATGCGGCTCGGCGCGAGCACCGCGCGCGGCCCCGCCGGCCCCTCGGGCGAGGCCTGCGCGCCGTGGTGGTTGAGCTGCACGAGCACGCGAGCGCCCGCCTCGTGGATCGCGTCGGTCATGCGGCGGTTCGCGTCGACCGCCTCCGGCCGCCAGGCGTCCTGGAACCCGCGCGTCGACGCGCTCGGGTGCACGAGGTGGTTGCCGGCGACGAAGAGCCCGCAGCCGCCGCGCGCGCGGCGCACGAAGTAGGCCGTCTCGCGATCCGACTCCACTCGGTCGGAGTACTGCTTCGAGTGCGCAGCCTGCATGATGCGGTTGGGAGCGTCGAAGGCGCCGATGCGGAGGGGCTGGGCGAGCAGGGTCACGGCTCTCGATCCTGCCATCGGCGAGCGCGCGCCGCCCGCCCGGCCGCGCGGGAGGCATCCATCACTCGACACTTGAGGCATGATCGGATGCATGACGACGAGCAATGACGCTCGCCTCCGACCCGATTCGCTCGCGGTGCATGCCGGCCGCGACGATCTGCGGTCGCTCGGCGTGCACGCGATCCCCATCGACCTCTCCTCGACCAACCCGCTCCCCGACGTCCTCACGGGCGGCGACGCCTACGAGCGGCTCGCGACCGGCGGCGACGTCGGCGACGGCTCGGCCGTCTACCAGCGGCTCTGGAACCCGACGGTCGCTCGCTTCGAGGAGGCGCTCGCGCAGCTCGAGGGCGCCGAGCGCGCCGTCGCCTTCGCCTCCGGCATGGCGGCGGTGACCGCCGTGCTCATGGCCGCGCGCGAGCGGCGCGGCAGCCACGTCGTGGCGCTCCGCCCCCTCTACGGCGGCACCGACCACCTGCTCGCGACGGGACTGCTCGGCACCGAGACGACCTTCGTCGACTCGGTCGAGGCCGTCGAGCGCGCGTGCCGCCCCGACACGGGCCTCGTGATCGTCGAGACGCCCGCGAACCCGACGCTCGAGCTCGTCGACCTCTCGGCACTCGTCGCCGCCGCGGGCGCCGCGCCCGTGCTCGTCGACAACACCTTCGCGACGCCCGTGCTGCAGCGCCCGCTCGCACACGGCGCCGCCCTCTCGCTGCACTCGGCGACGAAGTACATCGGCGGCCACGGCGACGTCGTCGGGGGCGTCGTCGCGTGCGACGCCGAGTGGGCCCAGGCCCTCCGGCCCGTCCGCGCCATCACGGGCGCCCTCGCGCATCCGCTCGCCGCGTACCTCATGCACCGCGGGCTCCAGACGCTGCCGCTGCGCGTGCGCGCCCAGCAGGCGGGCGCCGAGGTCGTCGCGCGCGCCCTCGAGGCGATGGACGGCGTGCTCGAGGTGCGCTACCCGGGGCTCGACGGATGCGACCCGGCCGGCCTCGTGGGCCCGGGCCGGCAGATGGCGGGGCCGGGCTCGATGATCGCGGTCGACGTCGGCTCGTCCGAGCGCGCCGCCGCGCTCGCGGAGTCGGTCGTGCTGTTCACGCACGCGGTCTCGCTCGGCAGCGTCGACTCCCTCATCCAGCACCCCGCGTCGCTCACGCACCGACCGGTCGCCGCGGAGGCGAAGCCGCACGCCGGGGTGCTGCGCCTGTCGATCGGGCTCGAGGACCCGGCCGACCTCATCGACGACCTCGAGCGCGCGCTCAGCCGCTCGGCGTCGGCACGGCCGGTAGCCGCAGCTCGGCGCTGAGCCCGCCTTCGTCGCCGCGGCGCAGCTCGATCGAGCCGCCGTTGCGACGGGCGAGCTCGGCGACGATCGCGAGGCCGAGCCCGGTGCCGGGCACGTTGTCGCGCACGGCGCCCGGTGCTCGGTAGAACCGGTCGAACGCGTGCGCGAGCTCGTCGTCGCTCATGCCGGGCCCCGTGTCGGCGACGCGGATGCGCACCGCGTCGCCGTCGCGGGCGGCCGCGAGCCGCACGGTGCCGCCCGCGGGCGTGAACTTGATGGCGTTCGTCAGCAGATTCGACACCGCGCGGCCCGCGTCGCTGCGGGAGCCGAGCGCGACGCTGCCGTCGGCGTCGACGAGCACCTCGACCGCCTTGCGCTCCGCGATCGGCGCGAGGCTCGCGGCCGCGTCGTCGAGCAGCGCTCGGCAGTCGATGCGCTCGGGCTCCTTCGGTCGCGGCGTCGAGGTCGCGCCGCCGCTGAGGGTCAGCAGGTCCTCGACGAGCTCGGAGAGCCGCTCGGCGTTCCGCTCGATGACGCTGACCCACTTCCGCTCCGAGGCACCGAGCCCGCTCGACTCGGCGAGCAGCTCCGCGTAGCCGACGACGCTCGTGATGGGCGTGCGCAGCTCGTGGCTCGTGGTGGCGAGGAAGTCGTCGCGCTGCCGCTCGAGCTCCGCGCGGATCGAGCGCGCCGCCTCGCGCTCGACCGCCGCCTCGACCTCGACCTGGCGCGCCCGCAGCACCTCGGTCACGTCGAGCAGCTGCACCGCGACGCGGTCGTCCCCGCCGTGGATCGGGTTCGCCTCGACCGTGAGCGTGCGCCCGGCGGCGGTCGTCGCGGTCGCCGTGCGACCCGAGCGCAGCGCCGCGGCCGCCGCCGAGGCGATCGGCCCCGACCAGTCGTCGCCGTCGAGCTCCGCGTCGAGCATGGCCCTCGCCGCGGGGTTCGCCCACACGAGCCGGGCGGCGTCGCGGCCCGGGCGCCACAGCACGAGGCCGAGGCGCGACTCGACGACGCTGCCGGTCAGCAGCCGCGCCGACGCGTCGAGCCGGCGCCAGACGGCGCGCAGCTCGTACTGCGCGGCCGAGATGACGAGCGCGAAGCCCGCGATCGTCAGCAGGTAGACCTCGAGCACCGCCGCCTGCTCGGTGACGTCGAGGGCGGCCGACGCGAAGGGTCCACGACCCGCGAGCGTGAGCACGAGCATCGCGAGCGACGCGAGGAGCGACTGCACGAGCACGACGCGGATGGGGAAGCGGAACGCCGCCCACGCGAGCACCGGGTAGGGCGCGAACGAGAGCGGCAGGCTCGAGTCGAGCTGGAAGACGAGCGCGAGCACGAGCACGAGCACGAGCGACTGCGCGAGCATCTCGACGGTGTTCGCGCGCACGCGCACGCGCGGCGGCAGCGCGGCGAAGGGCGCGATCATCGCGACCGCCGCCGCGTGCGACGCCGCCACGAGCACGATCGTCGGCCAGAAGGCGCCCCGCTCGAGCACGGTGACCGAGACCGCTGCGATGAGGCCCGCCGCGAGGGAGCCGGCGCTGATGGCGATCGCGAACCGCAGGCCGGCGCGCAGCGATGAGAGCTGGAAGTGCTCGCGCCCCCAGCCGAGCAGCGCCACGACGACCGCGACCTCGGCGGCGTTGGCCGCCCCGAAGCCGAGCGCCTGCAGGATCGTGCGTCCGCCCGCGAGGTTCGCCACCGTGGTCGCGACGAGCACGAGCACGAGCACCATCCAGATGCGGCGCGGCGGCTGCAGGAGCGCGAAGGCGACCGAGAGCCCGGCCGCCGGCCACCAGACGGCGACCGTCGTGCCCGCGGGCGCGAACAGCACGCCCGCTGCCGCGGCGAGGAAGATGAGCACCCCGGCGGCGATCCACGCGGGCCACGGCAGCCTCGGCCGCGCATCGACGTCGGCGCTCGCGTCGAGCGCGAAGCCTGCCGCAGGCGTGCTCATGATCGCCACCGTATATCCCGCCCGCGCGTATGCTGAGCGCACCCCGGGAGGGAGGCGAGCATGGCCGGAGCCGCAGCATGAGCCCCCGCCGTCGCCGCCGTGTCGCCGCGCCGCCCGTCGCGCTCGCGCTCGTCCTCGCGCTCGCCGCGTGCGGGCCCGGGGAGCCGACCGCTGAGCGGCCCGCCGCGAGCACCGACCCGGCCCCGAGCGGCTCGCCCGGCTCACCCGACGCATCCGCCTCGCCCTCCCCGCGCACCGGCACGCTCGAGTCACCGGAGACGCTCGCGACCGAGCTCGAGAGCCCGTGGTCCATCGCGCTCCTGCCCGGTGGCGGCGCGCTCGTGAGCGAGCGCGACACGGCTCGCGTCGTCGAGGTGCTGCCGGGCGGCGGCACCGCTGCGGTCGCCGCCATCGACGGCGTCGTGCCGCGCGGCGAGGGCGGGCTGCTCGGCATCGCCGTGCGCGACGGGCGCCTCTACTGGTACGCGACGAGGGCCGACGGCAACGCGATCCTGCGCGCGTCGCTCGAGGGCTCCCCCGGCGAGCGGACGCTCGGCGAGCCCGAGGAGCTGCTCGCCGGCATCCCCGCGGCCGGCAACCACAACGGCGGTCGCATCGCGTTCGGGCCCGACGGGATGCTCTACGCCACGACGGGCGACGCGGGCGTGCCGGCGCGATCGCAGGATCCCGCGAGCCTCGCGGGGAAGATCCTCAGGCTCGAGCCCGACGGCTCGGTGCCGGCCGACAACCCCACCCCGGGCTCGCCGGTCTACACGCTCGGCCACCGCAACCCGCAGGGGCTCGCGTGGAGCGACGACGGCACGCTGCTCGCGACCGAGTTCGGCCAGGACACGTGGGACGAGCTCAACGTCATCGAGGCGGGAGCGAACTACGGTTGGCCGCTCGTCGAGGGCGCGGCGGGCGATCGGCGCTTCGTCGACCCCGTGCAGCAGTGGCCGCCGGCGGAGGCGAGCCCGAGCGGGATCGCCGTCGCGGGCGAGGCGCTCTGGATCGCGAACCTGCGCGGGCAGTCGCTGCGCCGCGTGCCGCTCGACGACCTCGCGAGCTCGAGCGTGCACTGGCAGGGCGAGCACGGGCGGTTGCGCGACGTCGCGGCCGCGCCGGACGGCTCGGTCTGGGCGCTCACCGGCAGCACCGACGGCCGCGGCCGGCCCTCGGAGGGCGACGACCGCATCCTCGCCTTCGAGCCCTAGCGCCGGGACGTCAGCGGTCGCGCGGCTCGAGCACGATCACGGGCGTCGCGCGCCGGCGCGCCGCCTCGTACTCCGCCATCGCCGGGCCCTCGTGGAAGGCGTCGAAGCCCGCGAGCAGCCGCTCGCGCTCGACGCCGGTCGCCTCGCGCGCCCGCACGAGCCGCAGCCCGTCGGGCAGGTCGACGGATGCGTCGGGCTGCGCACGCAGGTTGTGGAGCCAGGCCGGGTGCGCGTCGGCCCAGCCGTTCATCGCCATCGTCACGAGCCGGTCGCCCTCCTCGTAGTAGGAGACGATCGCGATGCGGGGCTCGCCCGAGCGGCGGCCGATCGTGTGCAGGCGCAGCATGCCGAACCTCCCCGGCCTCGGCCGCGCGAGGCCGAAGCGCCCGCCCGTGGCGCGGTAGAGCGCGCGGTGCACGACCCACGCGGAGCGCACGAACCAGCGCGGCGGCAGCTTCGGCGCGGGCGCGGGCGCGGTGCTGGCGGTGTCGGTCACGGGCGCTCCTTCACTTCGGGCCCGCATCCGGGCCGCGCTCAGCGTAGGCACGCGCGCGGCGCGAGGGCCAGAGGGCTATCCCCCGCCGCCCGTCACGCGAGCGCGGCGTCGAGCCCCTCGAGCAGCCGGTCGACGTCGGCGTCGTGGTTGTAGGGCGCGAGCCCCATCCGCAGGCCCGCCGCGACCCCGGTGCCGAGCGCGAGGAACGGCTCGTGCGCGTAGAAGGTGCCCGCGGGCGCGAGCACGTCGCGCCCGGCGAGCTCGCGGGCGACGGCGAACGGATCGCGGTCGCGGAAGGTGACGAAGAGCGTCGAGGTGCGGTCCTCGGCGACCGAGTGCAGTGTCAGCCGCCCGTCGTACGACCGCACGTGCGACTCGATGCGCTCGCGCAGGCGCCGCTCGTGGTGCTCGATGAGCGCGTTGGCCGCGAGGAGCCGCTCGCGCCGGTCGCCCTCGCGGCCGGCGATGCTGGCGATCACGTCGACGGCGGCGGTCGCGCCCGCCATGAGCTCGTAGGGCAGCGTGCCGAGCTCGAAGCGCTCGGGCACGGCGTTCGTCGAGGGCAGCAGCTTGTCGGGGTGCAGCGACTCGAGCAGCCCCGGCGAGGCGGCGAGCACGGCGCAGTGCGGGCCGAAGAACTTGTAGGGCGAGCAGACGAAGAGGTCGGCGCCGAGCGCGGCGACGTCGATCGCGTCGTGCGCGGCGAGGTGCACGCCGTCGACGTGCACGAGCGCGCCGACCTCGTGCGCGCGGGCCGCGATGCGAGGCAGGTCGGGCTTCGAGCCGATGAGGTTGGATGCGCCGGTCACGGCGACGAGGCGGGTGCGCTCGGTGACGACCTCGTCGAGCTCGTCGAGCCGCAGCTGCCCCGTGGCGGGGTCGAGCCGCAGCCACCGCACCGCCATGCCGACGCGCTCGGCGATCTGCAGCCACGGCCGCACGTTCGCGTCGTGGTCGAGCTGCGTGACGACGAGCTCGTCGCCGGCCGACCACTGCTTCGCGAGAGTGCGCGAGAAGTCGTAGGTGAGCTGCGTCGCGCTCCGCCCGTAGACGATGCCGCGCGGGTCGGCAGCGAGCAGGTCGGAGTAGGCGGCGCGGAAGGCTGCGACCGCCGCATCGGCGTTCCGCTCGCTCGCGACGCTCGAGCCGCGGTTCGAGAGCGGCCCCGTGAGGCTGCGCGCGATCGCCTCGCCGACCTCGGCGGGCGTCTGCGTGCCGCCCGGCCCGTCGAAGTGGGCGATGCCCGAGGCGAGCGACGGGAACCGCGCGCGCAGCGCGTCGACGTCGAGTGCGGTGGTGGCGGTCTGCTCCATGGAGCGAGCATGCCAGAGCCCGCGCGGCGCGATGCGGAGCGCCGCGGGCTAGCGTGGAGCGATGCCCTCCCGCCCTGCCCGTGCACCGCGACCTCGCGCATCCGCCGTCCTCGCGCTCGCGCTCGACGCCGCGCTCGTCGTCGCCTTCGCCGCGATCGGCCGCGCGAGCCACCACGACGGCGGCACCGGCGTGCTCGGCGAGGGCGGCATCGGGCTCGCGACGACGGCGTGGCCCTTCCTCGCGGCGCTCCTCGTCGGCTGGCTCGCGTCGGGGGCGTGGCGGCGGCCCGCCGCGCCGCTCCGCACCGGCGTGCCGGTGTGGCTCGTGACGGTCGTCGGCGGGATGCTGCTGCGCACGGTGAGCGGGCAGGGCACGGCCCTCCCGTTCGTCGTCGTCGCGACCCTCGCGCTGCTCGCGCTCCTGGTCGGCTGGCGCATCGTCGCGACGCTCGTGCGTGGCGGAAGCGAGCGCCGCCCGCGTACCGTGGGCTCATGACCGACACGACGACGATCCGGGTCTACGGCGCCGACTGGTGCCGAGACTGCCGGCGCACGAAGCAGCAGCTCGAGGGCCTCGAGGTCCCGTTCGACTACATCGACCTCGAGGAGGACGAGTCGGCGACGCGCGAGGCGCAGCGCATCTCGGGCCGCATGCAGATCCCGGTCGTCGTCTTCCCCGACGGCTCGCACCAGGTCGAGCCGACGAACGACGAGGTCGAGGCGAAGCTCAAGGAGCTCGCGTTCCTCTGAGCTCCGCCTCGCCGGGTCAGCGCTCCGCCGTCGCGTCCGCCGCGACCGCGTCGGTGCTGCCGGTGCTCGCCGCCGGGTGGCGCCGCTCGAGCGAGGCCCCCTCGACGTCGACGTTGGGGATGATGCGGTCGAGCCAGCGCGGCAGCCACCACGCGCCGCGGCCCACGAGGTGCATGATCGCGGGCACGAGCAGCATCCGCACGACGAAGGCGTCGAGCAGCACGCCGAGCGCGAGTCCGAAGCCCATCGCCTTGATGATGATCGAGTGTGAGGCGATGAAGCCCGCGAAGACGGCGATCATGATGAGCGCCGCGGCGATGACGACGCTGCGACCCGCCCGGAACCCGCGCGCGACCGCGAGTCGCGCATCCGCCCCGTGCACGTACGCCTCGCGCATGCCCGTCGTGAGGAAGAGCTGGTAGTCCATCGCGAGCCCGAAGAGGATGCCGGTGAGGATGACGGGCAGGAAGCTGAGGATGGGCCCAGGCTCCGAGACGCCGAACAGGCCGCCGAGCCAGCCCCACTGGAACACCGCGGTGACCGCGCCGAAGGTCGCGAAGAGCGAGAGCACGAATCCGCCGGTGGCGATGAGCGGCACGAGGAGCGAGCGGAACACCATCACCATGATGAGGAACGAGAGCCCGACGACGACCGCGAGGTAGGTCGGGAGCGCGTCGGCGAGGCCCTCGGAGATGTCGATGTTGCTCGCCGCCTGGCCGGCGACGCCGAGCGCCATGTCGCCCTCGATCGCGGGCCGCGCGCGCAGCTCGCGCACGAGCGCCTCGGTCGACTCGCTGTTGGGGCCCTCCGCGGGCACGACCTGGAAGACCGCGAGCCGTGCCCCCGCACCGGCGTCGTCGGAGACGGCGATCGGCGCGACTGCGACGACGTCGTCGCTCGTCGCGAGCTCGCTCGCGACCGCGAGCTGCCGCCGCTCGACCTCGACGTCGTCGAGGTCGCCGGGCATCGTCGCGGTGACGAGCAGCGGGCCGTTCTGACCCTCGCCGAACGCCTCCTCGGTGAGCGCGTACGCGCGGTAGGCGGTCGAGTCGGCGGGCTCGGAGGCGCCGTCGGGCAGGCCGAGGCGCATCGAGAGCGCGGGGATCGCGATCGTCGCGAGCACCGCGACGGCGAGCACGGCGCTGAGCACCGCGCGCGCGTGCGACATCGGGCGCACCGACCGCAGCGCATCCGCGCCGTCGCTCGCCGCCTCGGCCTTCGCGAGCGCGCGCCGGCTGAGGATGCGCCGGCCCGCGAGGCCCAGCAGGGCCGGCGTTGCCGAGATCGCGATGAGCACGGCGATCGCGACGCTCACGGCGCCCGCGACGCCCATGAGGCCGAGGAAGGGGATGCCGGTGATGCCGAGCGCGAGGAGCGCGACGATGACCGTGACGCCCGCGAAGACGACCGCGTTGCCCGCCGTGCCGTTCGCGAGCCCGATCGACTCGACGACGCCCATGCCGCGCAGCAGCTGCTTGCGGTGGCGGTAGACGATGAAGAGCGAGTAGTCGATGCCGACCGCGAGGCCGAGCATGACGCCGAGGATCGGCGTGACCGACGCCATCTGCACGACGCCCGAGAACGACAGCACGGCCATCGCGCCGATGGCGACGCCGAGCAGCGCCGTGACGATGGGCAGGGCGGCGGCGAGCAGCGAGCCGAGCACGACGACGAGCACGACCGCCGCGAGCGCCACGCCGATCGCCTCGCCGATGCCGAGGATCTCGGGCACGCCTTGCGCGATATCGGTCGAGAACGAGATCTCGAGCCCGTCGATCGGCTGCGAGGAGAAGTGCGCCATGGTGGCGTCCTTCGACTCCTGCGGCAGCTCGAGCCTGGTCTCGGTATACGAGACGGTGACGAGCGCCGTCGCGCCGTCCTCGGAGACGAGGCGGATGCCGTCGGCGAGCGAGAGGAGCTCCTCACCGCGCTCGAGCCGGGTGCGCTGCTCGTCGAGCTCGGCCTGCCCCTCGTCGAGCTGTGCGCGCTGCGCGTCGATGACGGTGCGCTGCGCGTCGAGCTGCGCCTCCTGGGCGTCGAGCTGGGCGGTCGGGAAGCCCGCGGCCTCGGCTTGGGCGCGCGCGGCGTCGAGCTGCGCCTGTCCCTCCTCGAGCGCCGCGGCACCCGCCTCGAGCTGCGCGCGGCCCGCGTCGAGCTGCTGCTGCCCCGCCTCGAGCTGCGCGCGGCCGTCCTCGAGCTGCTGCGCCTGGTCGGCGCGCTCGGCCTCGGTCGCGAAGGGGTCGTTGACGCCCGAGACGTCGGGCAGCGACTCGGCGCCCTCGATGAGCTCGGCGAGCTGCTCGCGCTGCTCGTCGGTGATCGCGCCGTCGGTCGCGTGCACGACGACCGTGCCGGTCGCGCCCGCGAAGTCGGGCAGCTCGCGCTCGAGCTCGGCGACGACCTCGCCCGACGCGGTGCCGGGGATGTCGAAGCTCGACGAGAGGCCCTTGAAGCCGACGAGGAAGCCGCCGACCGCGGCGGCGAGGATGACGATCCAGGCGATGAGGACGGTCCACGCGCGGCGCGCGGCGAACGTCCCGAGGCGATGCAGCAGCTCGGCCATGAGGCCCTTCCGATCCGCGCGCGAGCCGAGGCCGAGCGCTCCCGACGACGACAAGCGGGGACTAAGATAACACGCACCGTCTCGTCTTTCCTGTGGCTCCTGGAGGTGCCATGTCGCTCCCCCGCACCGGTCCCGTGCGCAGCGAGGCGGCGCGCCTCGCGATCCTCGAGGCGACCGCGGCGCTCTTCGCCGAGCGCGGCTACGAGCACCTGACGATCGAGGGCGTCGCGGCGCGCGCGGGCGTCGGCAAGCAGACCATCTATCGCTGGTGGCGATCGAAGGGCGCGCTCGTCGCGGAGTGCCTGCTCGAGGGGCTGCTGTTCGACGACCGGCTCGCGCTGCCCGACACCGGCGACGTGCGCGCCGACATGCAGGCGTGGCTCACGACCGTCTTCGCGGTGATCGACGCCGAGCCGGGACTCGTGCTCTCGCTCCTCGCCGCCGCCGCGGAGCATCCCGAGGTGGGCGCGCGGCTGCGCGACAGCCTGACCGGCTCCGCCTCGATCTCCGGTCGCCTCGACGCGGCGATCGGCTCCACGACGGCACTGCGGCCGGGCGTCGCGACCGAGCAGCTCGCCGAGGCCCTCATCGGGGCGGTCGTGCTGCGGGCGCTCAGCCGCAGCTCGTCGGACGCCGACGACGCGGCGCGGCTCGTCGACGCGATCCTCGGTGACGCCGCGGACTGACCGCTAGGAGCCCTCGGGCCACGAGTCGGGCACCGACTCACCCTCGGGCACGACGTCCTCGCCGCCGGGTGCCGCATCCGCCCACGAGTCCTTCGGCCGGTAGCCGAGGTCGAGCATGGTGTTCGTGAGGTCCCAGCGACGGTTCGGGTTGTCGGAGATCGCGTAGTAGGGCCCGAAGTCGACGGGCGCCTCGATCGCGCAGCGGAACACCTGCACGGCGTCGTCCTCGCTCAGCCACATCGCGTGGAGGATGTCGAGGTCGGCGCTCGCAGGGTCGTCGGTCATCCATCCGATGCGGAGCGCGATGAACGAGAGCCCGTGCTGATCGAAGTAGAAGCGGCCGAGCGTCTCGCCGAGCGCCTTCGAGACGCCGTAGAGCGAGTCGGGCCGCGGCAGGTGGTGGGGGTAGACGGGCCACTGCTCGAGCCGGTCGTACATGCCCATCGCGTGGTTGGAGGAGGCGAAGACGACGCGGCGCACCCCCGCGTCGACCGCCGCCTCGAGCACGTTGCGGGTGCCGACGATGTTGGCGCCCAGCACGTCGTCCCACGTCGACTCCGGGCTCGCGCTGCCCGCGAGGTGCACGACGGTGTCGATGCCGTCCATGAGCTCGAGCACCGCCTCGAAGTTGGTGAGATCCGCTTCGCGGAGCTCGCGCTCCTGCCGCGGGCTCCGCGGCGTGCGGCCGTGCATGACGACGTCGTAGTCGCCCTGCAGCCGCTCCGAGAGCACGAGGCCGATGCCGCCCGTCGCGCCCGTGATGAGGATGCGGCGCGGAGCGTCGCCCGTCGAGTCGTCCATGGTGCTCCTCCCCGCCCCGACACTATGCAGAGCGCCTGATCGTCTCGTGGGCGCGACCCGGGCTACGGCCGCAGCTGCACCTTGCCGACGCGGCCAGGCGTCAGGCTCGCGCGCACCGCCTCTCGCACGTCCTCGAAGGGATGCGTGCTCGAGACCGGGAGCGTGAGCGTGCCCTCGCCGATGCGCTCCGCGAGCTCGGCGAAGAGCCGCTCGCGAGTCTCAGGCGCCATGGTGCGCCCCACCGTGCTGCCCCAGAAGCCGCGCACGGTCGTGCCCTTGAAGATGAGGTCGCCCGAGGAGAGCTCGAGCGTCGGCGCGCCCATCGCCCCGAAGACGACGAGCGTGCCGCCCTCATCGAGCACCGAGAGCACGTCGCCGGCAGCCGGCCCGCCGACCGAGTCGACGCCCGCGACGATGCGCCCGTCGCCCGCGAGCTCCCGGACGCGCTCGCGCCAATGGTCCTCCGACGTCGAGACGGTGCCCTCGATGCCGGCCTCGCGCAGCTCGTCGACCGCCTCCCGGCGGCGCACGAGGCCGACGACGCGGATGCCGCGGGCGGGCGCGAGCTGGGCGACCATGCGGCCGACGGCGCCGTTCGCGGCGTTCTGCACGAGCACGTCGCCCTCGGCGAGGTCGAGGCTCTCGAGCAGGCTCACGGCGCTGAACGGCATCGCGACGAGCTGTGCGGCCGCGCTGTCGGGCAGGCCCTCCGGCACCGGCACGAGGCCGCGTGCGTCGGCGACGAACGACTCCGCCCAGACGCCGAACGCGCCGGCGACGACGCGATCGCCGATCGCGAGGCTCTCGACGCCCTCGCCGAGCGCCTCGACGACGCCGACGGCCTCGGTGCCGCTGCCCGCGGGCAGCTCGGGCGTGAAGCCGTAGGTGCCGCGCACGGTCCAGAGGTCGTGGTTGTGGATGGTCGCGAGCGTCGTGCGCACGCGCACCTGGCCGGGGCCGGGCTCGGGCGTGGGCCGCTCCTCGACGTGCAGCACGTCTTCGGGCTCGCCGAATCGGTCGTGGACGATGGCGCGCATGTGCGCTCCCTTCGGTTGGCGGTTCGGTGTGATGGATGCGCGGCACGGCCGCGCGGTCAGGAGCGGCGCTCGCGCCACCAGCGGCGCAGCTCGCGCCACGCGCCGGTCGACCACAGCGCGGCGATCACGAGCAGCGGCTGGAAGAGGAGCCGCGTGAAGCGAGCGGCGTCGGAGTCGAGCCCGAACGCATCCCGCCCCTCGACCCACTGCGCGATGTTGCCGGGGAACACGGCGATGAAGAACGCGGCGGCGGCGAGGCCGACGAGCGCGCGGTGGCGGCGCAGGAGCAGCAGCCCGAGGCTGAGCGCGATCTCGACGACGCCGGAGGCGACCACGACGAGGTCGGCGTCGAGCGGCAGCCAGGGCGGCACCTGCGCCTGGAACTCGGCGCGGGCGAAGCTGAGGTGGCCGATGCCGGCCAGCAGCAGCGAGGCTCCGAGCAGCACGCGCACGGCCCCGCGCGCGATCGCGCCGACTCGCGACGGCGCCTCGCTCGTGCTCGCGGCGGGCACGTCAGTCGTCCGAGACGGCGACGGTGACCTCGATGTTGCCGCGCGTCGCGTTCGAGTAGGGGCACACCTCGTGCGCGGCGTCGGCGAGCTCCTGCGCGAGCTGCGGCTCGACCTCGGGCAGCACGACCTCGAGGTGCACGCCGAGCCGGAACCCGCCGGAGCCGTCGGGCAGGATCTGCACACGGCTGCCGACGCTCGAGCCCTCGAGCTTCGCCTTCCGCGCTCGCGCGACCGATTGCAGCGCCGAGTGGAAGCACGCGGCGTAGCCGGCGGCGAAGAGCAGCTCGGGGTTGGCTCCGTCGCCCGAGCCGCCCATCTCCTTCGGCACGGCCATCGACAGGTCGAGCCGCCCGTCGGCGGTCGTGACGCGGCCGTCGCGACCGCCTCCGGTCGACAGGGCTTCTGCGGTGTAGAGCACGTCCATGGTGGTCCTCTCCTCGTCGTTCGGTCGGTCGGATGCGTCGGCACGGCGGCCGACGCAGGTTCGGTCAGTCGGTGGTGGCGGCCGCGGGGTCGTCGGCGACCGCGTGCATCGATGCCGCGACGCCGTGGAGCGTCGCGAGCAGGCGCTGCGCGTCCTCCGCATCGCCGAGGCCCATGCCGCGCGCGATCGCGGGCGGCACGTGGCCGAGCTCGTCCCGCAGCTCGATCGCGCGATCGGTGGGGTGCACCGTGACGACGCGCGCATCCGTGCCACCGCGCTCACGGCGCACGAGGCCGGCGGTCTCCATGCGCGCGAGCAGCGGCGAGAGCGTGCCGCTGTCGAGCTGCATGCGCTCGCCGAGCGCGCGCACGCTCTGCGGTCCTTCGACCCAGAGCGTCACGAGCACGAGGTACTGCGGGTACGTCAGACCCCACGGCTCGAGCAGCGCTCGGTAGGCCTGGCTCGTCGCTCGCGCGGCGGAGTAGAGCGCGAAGCACACCATCCGCTCGGTGACGCGCGTGCTCTGCTCGGTGGTCGACATGCTGCGAGCCTCGCAGGTGGATCGGTTGTGCACAACCGAACTCAGCGCCTTGCCAGGTGGCGATGGCCCGACTCGTAGGAGACGGCGCGCTACATCTCCTCGTAGCGCGCGGGGTCCTGATCGCCGAGCCGCCCGTCGGGCCGGCCGAGCGCCGTGATCGCCGCGACCTCGTCGTCGGCGAGCGCCACGTCGAGCGCGCCGAGGTTCTCGCGCTGCCGGTCGGGCGACGTCGCCTTCGGCAGCGGCACGGCGCCGCGGGCGATCGACCACGCGAGCAGCACCTGTGCGGGCGTCGCGCCGTGCGCCTCGGCGATCTCGACGACCTCGCCGCGCTCGAGCAGGTCGTTGCCGCGCCCGAGGGGGCTCCACGCCTGCGTGATGATGCCGTGCTCGCGGTCGTAGGCGAGCTGCTCCTCCTGCGGGAAGTACGGGTGGAGCTCGACCTGGTTGACCTCGGGCACGACGCCCGTCTCCGCCCGCAGGCGCTCGAGGTGCTCGGGCAGGAAGTTGCACACGCCGATCGCGCCCACGAGCCCGCGCTCCTTCGCCTCGATGAGCGCGCCCCACGCATCCACGTACTTCCCCCGGCCCGGGTTCGGCCAGTGGATCAGGTAGAGGTCGAGCCGCTCGAGGCCCGTGCGCGCGACGCTCTCCTCGATCGTCACGCGCGCCGCGTCGCGGTCGTGGTGGCGGCCGGGGAGCTTCGACGTGACGACGAGCTCGTCGCGACGGCCGGACGCGCGCACGGCGGCGCCGACGGAGCCCTCGTTCTCGTAGTTGAAGGCGGAGTCGAGCAGCGTGTAGCCCTGCTCGATCGCGCTGCCGATCGCGTCGGTGCCCGCGCGCCCCTTGAGCTTGTAGGTGCCGAAGCCGAGCACCGGCAGGGTCAGCCCGCTGTGGGCGGTCGTGGTCGGGATCACGGATGCGCTCCTCTCGGCGGGCCGGACGGCGCCCGTCGGCGTCACCCTACGCCGCGCGCCCAGACCTCGGCCGAGAGCGAGGAGACGGCCGCGTCGTGCGTGCGCTGCCAGTTGCGGCCGCCGCGGGCGAAGGTCGCGCGCACGGCGGGCGGCACGTCGGCTTCGGCGACCGGCGCGCCGAGCCACTCGCATGGCCGCACGTGCACGAGGTCGACCGCCGACGCATCCGGGCTCGGGTCGTAGCGCCACGGCCCCGCGAGCCGCCCGAGCCACGAGAGGCCGTCGTCGTCGCGGGTCCAGACGAACGCGCCGTCGGGCGCGTCGGCGAAGCGCTCGATGCGGGCGGCGAGCCGCTCGTCGTGCTGCTCGGCCGCGAGCGCCGCCGCCTCGACGATGGTGCGGGGGCTCGGGGCGAGCGCGCCGCCCATGCCGACGACGCCCTCGGCGAGCGCCCGCTCCACAGCGGCACCCACAGTGACGGCGGGCAGCCGCGAGCGCATCGGGGCGCGGTACACGGGCGGATCGAGCACGGCGCGCTCCCCCGATGTTGCGGTCAGCGGTCCTGCGGCCGATGATCCGCCGTGTCCGGTTCCGATCGGAGGACGTCAGCGATCTCCTCCTCGGGGCGCGGAGGGACGGCTTGATCTGCCTCGAGCTCGGGGATGCTGTGCTCATCAGCGCCGGGGATGTGGTGCGGCGCCGGGTGCTCTGCTGCGGGATGCACGATCGACCCTTCCGTCGGAGACGACCACAGCGTATGCGAACCGCCTGTGCGGGCGCTTGCGGCTGGTGCTGGGCGCACCAACGCATCGGGCTCGGCATCGACCCACCGGCCTCGCGGGACGAAGAAGCCCCGGTGAGCAGTGCTCACCGGGGCTTGCTGTCGGGCTGACAGGATTTGAACCTGCGACCCCTTGACCCCCAGTCAAGTGCGCTACCAAGCTGCGCCACAGCCCGTCGCTCTCGCGATCGAGTCGCCCGGAGGCAACCAAGACAGACTACCGCATGCGGGAGGGGTCGCTTCCCCCTTCGACACGCTCTGCGCCTTCAGCGCGGAGCGGCTCAGGGAGCGGGTCGATCGCAGAGCGGCTCAGGAAGCGGAGCGGTCGGCGCGGCGGCGCACGAAGTCGGCGAGGTCGGCCGCCTGCGCGAGCCGCGAGGGCTCGTGCACGTACATCATGTGGCCGGCCTCGTAGTAGCGGTGCTCGAGGTTGTCGCGCAGCGCCGCAGGGATCTGCAGGTGCGCCACCGAGTCCTCCGCCGCCGAGAACGGCGTCGCGCCGTCGAACCAGCCGTACGCGAAGTGCACCGCGAGGTGCGGGTTCTGCCGCATCGCGCGCGAGAGCCGGTCGATGACGTAGACGGGCGCGTTCTCGAACTCCTTGTAGCTCCAGTGCTCGATGACGTCCTTGCCGAACACGTGGTACGGTCCGGTGTCGCGCACGCCGAGCTCGTGGTGGAGGTAGTGCTGGTACGCGGCGGCGTACGGCCCAAGGATCGCATCCATCGACGGGTCGGCGTCCATGTGCTCGGCGATGCCGCTCGCTGCCGGCCCGGTGAAGCGCGAGTCGAGGCGGCCGACGGTGAGCCCGCGGTCGCGCAGCAGCTCGCCGAAGTAGCGCCAGTGCTCGATGCGCAGGTCGGCGCGGTCGACGTAGGTCTCGCTCAAGCCGGTGAGGCGCGCGACGCGAGCCACCGCATCCGCCCGCTCCTCCGCCGTCAATCGCGCGCCTCGACCCAGCACGTACGGGTAGTCGCGCGCGGCGTAATCCTGCGCCTCGGCGACGACCTCCTCGAGCGAGCGGCCCTCGTGGAACCCGTGCTGCCACGCGGTCGCGGCGTAGAAGGGCAGGTACATCGCGTGCGCCCGGTCGCCGCCGCGCTCGAAGTTGGCGGTCGAGAAGTCGAGCACGCTCGAGATGAGCAGCAGCCCGTTGAGGTACATGCCCAGCTCGCCCTGCAGGTGCTGCGCGAGGCCCGCGGCGCGCGTCGTGCCGTACGACTCCCCCGCGAGGAACTTCGGGCTCAGCCAGCGCCCCTCGGCCGTCACCCACTGGCGGATGATCTCGGCGACCGACTCGATGTCGGCGGTGAAGCCGTGGAAGTCCTTCGCCTTCTCGCCCTCGGCGGGCCGCGAGCGGCCGGTCGAGACCGGGTCGATGAAGACGAGGTCCGAGACGCGCAGGAGCGACTCGGGGTTGTCGGCGATGCCGTAGGGCGGCGCAGCGAGCGAGCCGGCGTCGCCCATCACGACGCGGCGCGGGCCGAGCACGCCCATGTGCAGCCACACGCTCGCCGATCCCGGACCGCCGTTGAACGCGAAGGTGACCGGTCGCTGCGTCGGGTCGGCGCCGTCGAGCGTGTACGCCGTGATCGCGACCTGCGCGCGGGCGCGGCGGCCGCGGAAGACGTCGTCCTCGGTCTTCTCCTGCCACAGCACCACGCGGCCCGATCGCGCTGTGTAGGAGAGCTCACCCTCGTCGGTCGCGAGGGTGTGGCGGGTGGTGATGAGCTCGTCGTCGAGCTGGGTGATGCCGGTGTCGGGGGCGGGCTTGGAGTCGTCGCTGCGCTGCGTGTCGTTCACGCGCCGACGCTATCGAACCGCGGGGCGCTCAGCCGCCGCGCGCCTCGCGCGTCGCGCGCTCGACGCGGGCGGTGAAGCGCTCGAGCCGCTCGAGCAGCGCGGCGCCGCGCGCAGCGATGCGCGCGGGGCTCGTCAGGTGCGGCGGGCCGCTGCGGATGATGTGCGAGCACGCGAGGTCCTCGCACAGGTACGTGCCGATCGAGCTGCCGGTGTCGCCGTCGAGGCTCGCGAGCCGCGCGCTGAACATCCGCACCTGCGTCGCGGGTTGCGTCGAGTGGCACATCGAGCACATCGCGGCGATGCCGGGGCGCAGGCCGCCGGGCGCCGCGCGCACGACGACGCCGACGAGCTCGTCGCCGCGCCAGTGGACGATGTAGCCGATCCGGCTCGAGCGCTCGCCGCGCCAGCCGAGGTACTCCCGCTCGTCCCAGATGGTCTCGTGCAGCCCCGGCATGGGCAGCTGCTCGAGCTCGCGCCGCGTCGCGTTCACGAAGCACGCGCGGAGCTGCTCCTCGGTCACCTCGCGCATGCCGACGACGCTATCGGATGCGCGCTGGACGTCGAGGGGTTTGCCCCCGTCGGGCCTCCACCCAGGAGAGTCCCGACGGGGGCAAGTCGTGTCAGGCCGGGGCGAGCTGCCGGGCCTTGGCCATCTGGTCGGCCATGTGCTCGATGACGCGGATGACCTGCGACGAGTAGCCGAACTCGTTGTCGTACCAGACGTAGAGCACGAGGTGCTTGCCGCTCGCGATGGTCGCGAGCCCGTCGACGATGCCGGCGCGGTTGTTGCCGACGAAGTCGGAGGAGACGACCTCGGCCGAGTCGGTGAAGTCAATCTGCGCGCGCAGCTCGCCGGTGAGCGAGGTGCGGCGCAGGAGCTCATTGACGGCGTCGCGCTCGACGGCCTGCTCGAGCGAGAGGTTGAGGATCGCCATCGACACGTTGGGCGTCGGCACGCGGATCGCGTTGCCGGTCAGCTTCCCCTCGAGCTCGGGCAGCGCCTTCGAGACGGCCTTCGCGGCACCGGTCTCGGTCAGCACCATGTTGAGCGCCGCCGAGCGGCCGCGGCGGGCGCCCTTGTGGAAGTTGTCGATGAGGTTCTGGTCGTTCGTGTACGAGTGCACCGTCTCGACGTGGCCGTGCTCGATGCCGTACGCGTCGTTGATGACCTTCAGCACCGGCGTGATGGCGTTCGTCGTGCAGGATGCGGCGGTGACGATGCGGTCGTCGGCGCCGATGGTCTCGTGGTTGACGCCGAAGACGACGTTCTTGAGCGGGCTCTTGCCCGGCGCGGTGAGCACGACGCGGTCGACGCCGGGACACTCGAGGTGTTGCGCGAGGCCGGCCTCGTCGCGCCACTTACCGGTGTTGTCGACCACGATCGCGTGCTCGATGCCGTGCTGCGTGTAGTCGACGCTCGACGGGTCGTCGGAGTAGATGACCTGGATGAGCGTGCCGTTCGCGAGGATCGTGTTGGCCTCGCGGTCGATCTCGATCGTGCCCTGGAAGGCGCCGTGCACCGAGTCGCGGCGCAGCAGGCTCGCGCGCTTCTCGAGGTCGTTCTCGCCGCCGCGGCGCACGACGATCGCGCGCAGGCGCAGGCCGAGGCCGCGGCCCGCGTGGCCGATGAGGATGCGCGCGAGCAGGCGGCCGATGCGGCCGAAGCCGTAGAGCACGACGTCGGTCGGCTGGTCCTGCTCCCACGACGGCAGCTCGGCGACGCGCTCGCGCGCCCAGTCCTCGAGGCCGCTCTCGGGCGCGTCGCCCAGCAGCAGGCCCAGGTCGAGCGAGACGCCGCGGATGCCGAGCTCGTCGACGAGGCGCAGCACGGCCATCGAGTCCTCGATGCTCAGCACCCGCTCGCCCACGCGGCGCGCCCACTTGTGCGCCTTCAGGATCTCGATCGGCGACTGGTTCACGAGCTGCTTGCCGTGCACGTGCGTGACGACGTCGCGCTCGCGGTAGAGCCGGCCGATGATGGGGACGGCGGACTCGGCGAGAGCGACGCGGTCGAGCCACGCCTGGTGGGCGCTGTCGACGGCGGGAACGGTTGCGGATGCCACGGCTTACACGTTAGGCAAGCGGACGCGTCACCACCGTCGGAACCGACGGTCAGGATGGCCGCAACGTCACCATGGCGAAAGTTCGGGCGAACTTTCCACCGCTCGGATCAGGAGACGTAGGCCTTCCCGAGCTTCCAGTAGCCGGTGAACGTGATGCGGCGCTTGTCGATGCCGCGGTCGCGCACCAGGTGCCGGCGGGCGCCGGTGGCGAGCTGCTGCTCCCCCGCCGCGTAGGCGTAGCCGAACTCCTCGGGCATGCGCATGCCGCGCAGCTCCTCGAGCGCGGCCTGGCCCTCGCGGAGGCTCCCGCGCTCGACCCAGCGGATGTCGACGCCGGCCGGGCGGCGGAACTCCTGGATGTCGTCGCGGTGGCCGATCTCGAGCACGACGGTGCCGCGCGCGTCGTCCTCGAGCGAGCCGCAGACGCCCGCGACGGCCGGCAGCACCGACTCGTCGCCGACCATGAGGATCTCGCCCTCGAGGCCGTCGTCGTTGTAGAGCAGGCCCTCGTCGAGCAGCACCGCGCGCTCGCCGCGCTCGGCGGCCATCGCCCACGCCGCGCCCGGGCCCGGGTCCTCGTGGCAGACGATGTCGATGTCGAGCTCGCCGGCGTCGAGCCGGAAGTCGCGCACGGTGTAGTTGCGGATCCAGGGGCGGTGCTGCTCGCGCATCGCGAGGTACTGCGGGAACCACGTCGAGGGGCTCTTCGGCACCCGCAGCGCCTCCTGCCCCTCGCGGCGCATGAAGAAGCGGAACCACTGGTCGAAGCCCTGCGGCGTCATCGCCGAGACCTCGTCGCCGCCGAGGGTCACGCGACGGATGTGCGGCGACACCTGCTGGTTGTCGAGCACCTCGAGCTCGATGAACCTGGGTGCGACCGCGGCGACGCGCTCGGGTCCCGCCATGCGAAGCCTCCTGGGTATCGGCGCCTCAAGTGAGGCAAGCCTTACCAATGTAGCAAGCGAGCGAGCCGGAGCGCGAGGTGCCTCACTGAGAAGTGAGCGCGAGG
>NZ_ASHR01000036.1 GCF_000400485.1 Agrococcus pavilionensis RW1 | reverse complement strand
CCCCGCGCTCAAAGAAGCTGAGGCACGTCGAGCTCTTGCGTTGGCCCTGAACGCCGTGTATGGTCGCTGGCACAGGGCAAGACGAAGATTCCTGACAGGAGTCTTCGTGTGCCCTTTTGTCATGTAGGCGTTGCACCTGTCAGGGCTGACAGAGAGGTCAACTTCCCATGGCAACGAGAATCCTCCACGGCGTCTCCGACGTCGTCTCCTACATCGACTCCCGCACCGGCATCCGAGGGCGGGCGGGCGTCATCTGGTGGCTCGCGCTCGGCGGGCTCTTCCTCGACGCGTTCTCCAACTCCGCGCTGAGCGCGGGCCTCGGGCCGATGACTCGCGACATGGAGCTGAGCTCGACGCAGATCGCGATCCTCACTTCGATGGCCTCCTGGGTCGCGCTCGCGTTCAACCCCATCGGTGGCTGGATGGCTGACCGCTGGGGCCGCATCCCTCCGCTGCTGCTCGCGAAGGTGCTCGCACTCGCAGGCGCCGGCATCGCCGCGTTCGCTCCGACCTTCGAGCTCGTCGTCGCTGGTCGCTTCTTCGTCGGCGCCGCCTACGGCATCGACTTCGCGATCGCGATGGCGCTGCTCGCCGAGTTCACCCCGGCTCGCTTCAAGAGCCGCCTCAACACCTGGCAGGGCATCTGGTACACGGCTGTCTGCTCGAACCTGCTACTCGCGATCATGTTCTACAACTGGAACGTCGGCGACGCGATCTGGCGATATGCGGTCGGCGCTGCCGGTGTGGTCGCGCTCACGCTCTTCATCCTCCAGGCGACGTTCATGGTCGAGAGCCCGACGTGGCTCGCCCGCAAGGAGCGGCTCGAGCGCGCCGCGGCCTCGATGACCAAGATCTACAAGGAGAAGTTCGAGGCGGCTCCCGTCGAGGACCGCATCCCCGTGGTCAACCTCGCCACGAAGGGCGTGCGGAACGTCGCGCTCATCTTCCGCGGCACGTACCTGCCGCGCACGATCCTCGCCTCGACCGTGCAGATGGCGCAGTCCATCCAGTACTTCGCCGTCGGCTGGTACCTGCCGATCATCTCGATCGCGCTGTTCGGCGAGGGCGACTTCGTGCTGGCAACGCTCGGAACGCTCGTGTTCAACGTGTTTGGTATCGTCGGCGGCTTTTCGTCGTCGTTCATCGCCGGGAAGCTCGGCCTCCGCAAGGCATCCGCGATCGGCTTCGGCGCGGTGTTCCTGATGCTCGTCATCATGGGCGTGTTCTTCGAGACCATGCCGCTGTGGCTCGCCTTCATCGTGCCGTCGCTGTTCATCCTCTTCCACTCCGGTGGTCCCGGCGCGAACGGCAAGAGCCTGTCGACGCTGTCGTTCCGCAGCGAGCTGCGCGCCGGCGCGAACGGCATCATCGGCGCCATCGGCTCGCTCGGTGCGGCACTCGGTCTCATGGTCTTCCCGCTCCTCCGCGAGCAGTTGGGCCTCGGCACGACGTTCCTCATCCTCGCGCTCGTGCCGCTCACGGCCTGCATCATCTGCAGCGTCATCAAGTGGGAGCCGACGAAGGCCGCCGTCAGCCCCGACGAGGAGCTCGACGCGCCGCAGTTCGCCGACGACGCCGCTGAGCGCGACGCCGAGCTCGTCCGCTGAGGGGCTGACCATGAGCATCCGTCGCGGCATCATCGCGATCGACGAGGGCACGACCGGCACGCGCGCCGCGTGGGTCGCGGCCGACGGCACCGTGGGAGGGCTCCACTACGAGCGCCTCGCGGTCTCGTCGCCGCGCCCCCGCGTCGTCGAGCAGGACGCCGCTGAGATCCTGACGAAGACGACGGATGCGGTGCACCACGCGGTCGCGGACGCAGCCCGAGAGGGGGTGGCAATCGTCGGCCTGGCGATCGCCACCCAGCGCGCCACCACCGTGCTGTGGGACACGGTCAGCGGAGAGCCGCTCATGCCAGCCATCGTCTGGCAGGACACGCGGCACGCCGAAGATCTCGCGACCCTCGCGCCAGAGTGGGACGCGTGGCTCGTACCTCGCGTCGGGCGCCCCGTGGGTGTCCGCTCGCCCTACGTCACGGCGCTCCGCCTCATCGAGACGGACGAGCGGGTGCGCGAGGCGCACCGTGCCGGGCGGCTCGGGTTCGGCACGGTCGAGAGCTGGCTGCTGTGGAACTACGTGCAGGGCCGGCCGCTCGCGACGACCGCGACGACCGCCACGAGCTGTGGGGCATACATAATCGGCGAGCACCGCTACGCGACCGAGTACCTCGACGCGCTGGGCTTCCCAACCGAGCTGCTCCCTGCGCTCCGCGACGACCAGGACGCGTTCGGCATGTCAGACCCGGCGGTGCTCGGCATCGAGGTACCGGTGACCGCGGTGCTGGGCGACCAGCACGCGGGGCTCCTCGGCCTCGGCGCCGTGACCGCCGGCGACGCGATGTGCGTCCACGGCACGGGCTCGTTCGTCGACCTCAACATCGGTGGTGCGACCCCGGCCCGCCCAGGCCTCTACGAGGGAGCCCTGTCGCTCGTGGCATGGCGGGCGCAGCAGCGCTCGCTGTTCACGGTCGAGACGTTCACGGCGGCGACCGGGAGCGCACTCGACTGGCTGTGCGGCTCGCTCGGCTGGTTCGACGACGCGAAGGCGATCTCCGCGGCCGCGGCCGAGGCATCGGGCCGGCGCCAGGTGCAGTTCCTGCCCGCCATGACCGGAGTGCGGATGCCGGTGGTCGAACCGCGCGTGAAGTCGATGCTCACGGGCTTCGACTTCTCGACGACGAAGGCCGATGTCGCCGCTGCCGTGCTCGAGGGCATCGCCCACTCGGTGGCGTGGAGCCTCGAGGCGGACGCCGAGGTCGCGGGGGTCGACGTCACGAGCATGCTCGTCGGCGGCGGCCTGTCGCAGAGCGACCCGCTGCTGCAGATGCAGGCGGATCTGACGCAGGTGCCGCAGCGCCGGCTACGCAAGACCGAGGTGGCGAGCCTGCGGGGCGCGGCCTTCCTCGGCGGCGTCGGATCGCTGTGGCCCGACCTCGAGCACGCTGTCGCGCTGCTCGAGGAGGAAGCGGTCTTCGAACCGCGGCTCGCGCGCGCGGAGCGCGACGAGCAGGTGCACGCCTGGCGTGCCCGAGTCGAACTCGAGGTGCGGCTCGCCCGCGCCGGTCAGGAACTGAGGGACTGAGATGAAGATGAAGACGGTGGGCCTGCCGGCCCGTAAGACCGACCGCGCGCGCGAGCGCATGACGATCACCGAGCCGCTCCAGCTGCGGCGTGCCGACCAGGCCGAGCGGCTGCGCAGCGAGCGCTTCGACATCATCATCGTCGGCGGCGGCATCACCGGGGCCTACGCCGCCATGGATGCGGCGCTGCGCGGCTACAGCGTGGCGCTGCTCGAGAAGGACGACTTCGCTTCCGGCACGTCGTCGAAGTCGTCGAAGATGATCCACGGCGGCCTGCGCTACATCGAGCAGGGCAACCTGCCGCTCGTACGACACTCGCTGCTCGAGCGCCAGCGGCTGCGGAAGAACGCGCGCCACCTCGTGCAGCGGCTACCGTTCCTGTTCCCCGTGCTGAGCGTCGACGGCGTCTTCGACCGCCGCCTCGCGGCCGGCTTCGAGTCCCTCCTGTGGACGTACGACCTCGCCGGCGGCTGGCGCGAGGGCATCCTGCACCAGAAGCTCTCGAAGAGCGAGGTGCTCGCGCACTGCCCGACGTTCAAGGCCGAGAACCTCGACGGCGGCTTCCTGTACTTCGATGCGCGCGCCGACGACGCGCGGCTCACGCTCGCGATCGCCCGCACCGCGGCGCTGCACGGCGCGGTCGTGCTCAACGGAGCCAAGGTGACGGATGTGCGGCGCGGCGGCGGCAAGGTCACCGGCGTCACCGCCGAGGTCGACGGCGAGGAGATCGCGGTGAGCGGGCGCTCCGTCGTCATCGCGGTCGGCTCGTGGCTGCGCGACTGGAACGGCGCAGGCAAGGACGTCGACGCGCCCAACATCCGCCCGGCGAAGGGCGTGCACGTCGCCGTGCCGTGGTTGAAGATCCAGAACGACTGCACCGTCACCATCCCGGTGCCGGGCCGCAACCGCCGCGCGACGATCACACGCTGGGGCGACACCGCCTACCTCGGCACGACCGACGAGGACTACCAGGGCGACCTCGACGACGTGCACTGCACGCGCGAGGAGCTCGACTTCCTGCTCGACGGCGCCCGCAGTGCGCTCAACGTCGACATCGAGCCCGAGGATGCGCTCGGCTCGATCGCCGGCACCCGACCCCTCGTCGCCCCGCCCGGCGGCAAGACGATCGAGGTCAAGCGCAACCACGAGATCCGCACCGACCCCGACGGGCTCGTGACGGTCGTCGGCGGCAAGCTCACCACCGCCCGCCACATGGCGGAGCAGACGATCGACGCGGCTCAGCGGGTGCTCGGCGAGCGACGCCGCGTACGCACGAAGGACGCATACGTGCTGGGCGCCGCGGGCTACGATCCGGAGGCCGTGGTCGCCTCCGGCGGCCTGCGCGCGCACCTCGGCGAGCGCTACGGCACCGAGTCGGCGTTCGTCAGCCAGATCCTCGCCGCCGACCCGTCGCTCGGCGCGCCGGTCGTCGAGGGCCTGCCCTACCTCGAGGCCGAGATCGTCTACTCGGCCCGGCACGAGCTCGCTCGCAACGTCGACGACGTGCTGAGCCGCCGCACCCGCAGCCGCATCCAGGCGCGCGACGCATCCGCCGCCGCGGCGCCCCGCGTCGCCGAGCTGCTGCAGCGCGAGCTGGGCTTCAGTGACGCCGAGCGCGACCGGCAGGTGCGCGACTACCAGGCGGCGACCGCGAAGGAGAAGGCCATCCTCCTCGGGTCGGAGCCAGCCATGCAGACCCCAACGATCGGAGAAGCAGCATGATCAGCAAGGAAGCCGTCAAGCGCGGGTACAACCGCGGCAACTACACCGTCGGCGCGCCCACGCAGCCGGCGTGGGCGCCCGAGACGCCGGCCCCGGCAGAGCGCGCGTCGCTCGCTTTCGCCGCCACCCCGGTGCCGGAGGCCGTGCTCGCGCAGCTGCGGGACGCATCCGATGAGGTGATCACCGACCAAGCCGGCGTCATCCACGGCACGCGCGACTGGTGGGCGCGCACGATGGTCGCCGAGACGAGCGGCGAGCCGGCCGTCATCGACGCGGTGATCGTGAAGGTCTCGACCGAGGAGCAGGTGCAGGGCGTCATGCGCATCGCCTCCGAGCACGGTATCCCCGTCACGGTCTCGGCAGGGCGCTCGAACGTCACCGGCGCGGCGCTCCCGCTCGCGGGCGGCATCGTGCTCGACGTGTGCGGGCTCGACAAGCTCGTCTCGTGGGACGAGCAGAGCCAGATCGTCGAGGTCGAGGCTGGCATGTTCGGTGACCTCTTCGAGGAGATGATCCAGCGCGA
This sequence comes from Agrococcus pavilionensis RW1, assembly GCF_000400485.1. Lineage (GTDB taxonomy): Bacteria > Actinomycetota > Actinomycetes > Actinomycetales > Microbacteriaceae > Agrococcus > Agrococcus pavilionensis. Next base: position 61,687 of record NZ_ASHR01000036.1, on the reverse strand, counting down.
CTTCGGCATGACGATGGGCCACTGGCCCTCCTCCTACGCGATCTCCACGGTCGGCGGATGGGTCGCGTGCCGGGGCGCCGGGCAGCTCTCGACCCGCTACGGGAAGATCGAGGACATGGTCGTCGGGCTCGACGTCGTGCTCGCGAGCGGCGAGAAGGTCACGCTTGGCGGCACGGCCCGCGCCGCCGTCGGGCCCGACCTCATGCAGCTGTTCATCGGCTCGGAGGGCGTGCTCGGGGTCATCACCCGCATCCGCTTCAAGCTCGAGCGGCTGCCTGACTATGGCCGCGCGATCGCCTACGGCTTCGACTCCTTCTCCGATGGACTCGAGGCGTGCCGGCTCATCATGCAGGAGGGCGCGACGCCGGGCGCGCTGCGCCTCTACGACGCCCTCGAGAGCGGCCTGCAGTTCGACGAGCCAGAGCGGCACGTGCTGCTCATCGCCGACGAGGGCCCGCAGGGGCTCGTCGACGCCGGGATGGCGATCGCCGAGGACGTGTGCCGTCGCATCGGCGGCGCGGAGCTCGATAGCGACGCGATCTTCGAGCGCTGGCTCGACACCCGATACCTGACCGGCAAGAGCGCTGAGGGCTTCAAGAAGAGCCCCGGCTTCGTCGCCGACACGCTCGAGATGATCGGGCGCTGGCGCGACCTGCCAGCCATCTACGACGAGGTCGTAGAGGCGCTGCAGCAGGTGCCCGGCACGCTCGCCGGCTCGGCGCACCAGTCGCACGCCTACGTCGACTCCGCCTGCCTCTACTTCAGCCTGCGCGGCGAGGTCGCGGTCGAGGACCGTGCCGACTGGTACCAGGCGGCGTGGGATGCGGCGAACGCGGTGATCATCCGCCACGGCGCGACGCTCAGCCACCACCACGGCGTCGGGCTGCTGCGGGCGCGCTTCATGGAGCCGTCGCTCCAGGGCGGATTCGAGGTGCTGCAGACGGTCAAGCGCGCGCTCGACCCGCAGGGCATCCTGAACCCGGGCAAGCTGGGGCTCGCTCGCTAGCATCGCGAGCATGAGTGCATTGACGCGTCGCCGGCTGCTGGTGTCGACCCAGCTCCGCGCCCGGCCGGCGATCGCGTCGCTCTTCTCGCCCGACGATGTCGACGAGTTCCTCGACACCGACGCGCCCGTCTGCATTGTCGCGAACGGCGAGCTGCTCCGGCTCGAATCGGTGGTCGCGCGCATGGCGGGGGCTGACCGCTTCGCCTTCATCAACGCCGACACCGTCTCGGGACTCGCGCCAGATCGCGGCGGCATCGACTTCCTCGCGAAGATCGGTGCCGCCGGGGTCGTGACCACCCGGGCCGCGATGATCGCCCGGATCGAGCAGCACGGCATGCTCGCGATGCAGAAGCTCTTCATCACCGACCGCTTGAACCTGCCGCGATCGACCCATGGGCTCGAGGGATCTCAGCCGAGCTTCGTGCAGATCATGCCGGCCCCCGTATTGCCCTACATCCTCGACGAACCGGTGATGCGCATCTCGCCCGTCATCGCCGGCGGATTCGTCGCGAACGAGCGCTCGCTCGAGGCCGCGATCGCATGTGGAGCGGCCGGCGTCTCGACGAGCGAGCGCACACTCTGGACCTACAGGAAGAACCAATCATGAGCCAGCACTACATCGTCATCGCCACCTACACCGCCAAGCCCGAGGCCGCCGATCGCGTCGCGCAGCTGCTGCCGACGCTCGCCGCTGAAAGTCGGCAGGAGCCGGGCAACATCTCCTACTCGATCGCGCGCGATCTCGAGCGGCCGAACGTCTTCACGATCGTCGAGGTCTACGAGGATGCGGATGCGTTCACGGCGCACCGTGAGAGCGCCCACTTCGCGTCGATCGGCAAGATGCAGATCATCCCGATGCTCGAGAGCCGGGAGGTCGTCGGCTACTCCGGGGATGGGTCGCTGAACTGAGCGAAGAAGGGGCGAGCTCTTCCGAGCCCGCCCTTTCGCCGCCGACTTCGCGTCAGTACGCCCGCGACGCTTCGAGGCGCGCGCCGGTCGCCGCGCCGAGCTGCCGCTGCATGTCGGCTCGGAGCGACGCCACATCCGTGGCGGCGGTCACCATCGTGAAGCCCTGCTCGATGCGTCGCGCTGCCTGCTCGCCGTCGGCGCAGTGCACGCCGGCGATCTTGCCGCGCTCGCGGCACGCGGCAGCCACCCGATCGAGCTCGGCGTCGAGTCGCGGCAGGATCTCGTCCTCGAACGGCACTCGCGCGCCGAGCGCGAGCGAGAGGTCGTACGGACCGACGTACACGCCGTCGATGCCGTCGACGTCGAGGATCGCCTCGAGCTCCGCCAGCCCCGATGCCGTCTCGATCATCGCGAGCACGGTGACCGACGCATCCGTCTCTCCGGGCGTCGCGCCGAAGTGCGGACCCAGTCGCATCGGCCCGTAGGAGCGACGGCCGCCGGAGGTCGGGTAGCGCGCCGCCTCCGCAGCCGCGCGCGCCTCGTCGGCGGTGTCGATGAGCGGCACGATCACGCCGCGCGCGCCGGCGTCGAGCACGCGCCCGATCTCGGCCGCGCTGTTCGTCGACACGCGCGCCCACGGCGTCGCGCCGCCCGCCGCGACCGCGAGCAGCGCCCGCACCTGCGCGTCGTAGCCGAGCAGGCCGTGCTGCCCGTCGACGCACACGTAGTCGAAGCCGGTGCGCGCGACCTGCTCCGTCGCGACGGGGGAGTCGAGCGTGGCCCAGGCGCCCACGCGGGGCGCCCGGGCCAGCTCAGCTGAGCGCTGCTCAGACATCGAGCTCTTCGTTGTGCCGCACCTTCACGAACGACACCGACACGAACCCGACGAGCGCGCAGACGACCACGAAGATCGCCACCGGGATCCAGCTGCCCATGAACGCCGCGAGCAGCGCCGTCGCGATGAGGGGCGCCGGGCCGCCGACGATCGCGGCGCCGAGCTGGTAGCCGAGCGATGCGCCGGTGTAGCGGATCTCGGGCGCGAAGTTCTCGGCGAGCACCGTGCCGATGAGCGAGCCGTAGGTCGGCCAGATGACCGCGAACGACAGGATGATCGCGAGGCCTGCGAGCCACAGGTTGCCGCTCGAGAGCATCGCGAGGTACGGGAAGATGAAGATCGCCACCGCGACGGAGCCGCCGAGGAAGACCTTCTTGCGCCCGATGCGGTCGGAGAGCCCGCCGTAGAACAGCATGCCGCCGATGCCGAGGATCGCGCCGACGAGCAGGAACGCGAGCACCGCGCCGAAGTCGTAGCCGAAGCTCGTGGCGTAGGAGATCGAGAACGTCGCGAAGATGAAGAAGGTGGCGGTCTCGACGAACTTCGCACCGGTCGAGATGACGACCTCGCGCCAGTACTTCTTGAGCACCGTGGCGATCGGCAGGCGCTGGGTCGTGCCCTCAGCCTTCACCTTGCGGAACGAGGGCGTCTCGTCGATCTTCGAGCGGATCCAGAGGCCCACGACGAGCAGCACGCCCGAGAGCAGGAACGGGATGCGCCAGCCGAACGACTCGAACGCCTCCTCCGGGAAGATCGCGCGAGCGCCGATCGTCACGATGTTGCCGAGCGCGAGGCCGGCGAGCGCGCCGATCTGCGGCACGGCGCCGTAGAAGCCGCGGCGGTTCTTCGGCGCGTACTCGACGGCGAGCAGCAGGCCGCCGCCCCACTCGCCGCCGAGGGCGAGGCCCTGCACGAGGCGCAGGAGCGTGAGCAGGATGGGCGCGGCGACGCCGATCGCGGCGTAGTCGGGCAGCACGCCCATGAGCATCGTCGCGACGCCCATGAGGGTCAGCGTGATGACGAGCGTCTTCTTCCGGCCGATGCGGTCGCCGACGTGGCTGAAGATCACGCCGCCGAGCGGGCGCACGAGGAACGCGAGCGCGAACGAGGCGAACGCGAGCATCGAGCTCACGACCGGATCCTCGCTCGGGAAGAAGTGGAGGTTGAAGACGGCCGTGGCCATCGTCCCGTACAGGAAGTAGTCGTACCACTCGATGGTCGAGCCGACGGCGCTGCCCCACAGGGCGCGGCGGCGGTCCTTGGCCGAGACGACGATGTCAGGCGTCGTCGGCGGCTTGTCGTCGATGGCGGTCATGCTCTCTCCTTTGATAAGCAAAGCGGATGCGTTGGTGCGGTTGAAGGGGGAGTTCAGGGGACGAGGATCGGGCGACCGACCGCGCCGGTGCGCAGGTGCTCGATCGCCTCGTTGGCGTCCTCGAGCGCGAAGGACTGGTCGAGCAGCTTCTCGAGCGGGAGCCGGCCGGCGCGGTAGAGGCGCAGGATCTCGGGCAGCTGCACGGGCGTGTTCGACGAGCCGTAGAGCGCGCCGACGACCTTGCGGTCGCCCTGCACGAGCAGGTTGATGGGGATCGAGAGCTCCTCGCCGACGGCGCCGAGCCCGACGACGACCTCGGTGCCGCCGGGGCGCAGCGCCTCGAAGCCTGCGCGGATGGTCGCGGGACGGCCGATGGCCTCGAGCACGTAGTGCACGCCCGTGCCGGTGAGCTCGAGCACCCGGTCGGTGAAGTCCTCGGTCGACGAGTCGATCGTGTGCGTCGCCCCGAGCTCGCGCGCCTTCTCGAGGCGCGAGGCGACCACGTCGGAGACGATGATCTGCGCGGCGCCGACGAGCTGCGCGGCGATCACGGCGGAGAGGCCGACGCCGCCCGCGCCGATGATTGCGACCGACTTGCCCGTCAGGTCGGGCATCTTATTGAGCACGGTGCCCATGCCGGTGATGACGGCGCAGCCGACGATCGCGGCGATCTCCGACGGGATGTCGCTGTCGATCGCGATGAGCGACTCCTGCGAGACGACCGCGTGCTCGGCGAAGCACGCGTCGCCCATGAGGTGGTGGTAGCGCACGCCGTCCTTGCTGAGGCGCGTGCCGCCGCGCAGCAGGCCGTTCGTCTGGCCGTGCACCTTGCCGAGGGCGCACTGCGCCGGCTGGCCGGTGAGGCAGAACTCGCACTCTCCGCAGCGCGGTCGCCACATCAGCACGACCTTGTCGCCCGGCCGGAAGCCGCTCACGCCGTCGCCGACCTCCTCGACGATGCCGGCGCCCTCGTGGCCGAGCACGATCGGCGTGCGGGCGGCGAGGCCGCCGGAGATGTAGTGGACGTCGCTGTGGCAGACCCCGGCCGCCTCGATGCGCACGCGCACCTCGCCGGGACCGGGCTGGTCGAGCTCGAGCTCCTCGAGCACGAGCGGAGCACCTGTCTCGTGCATCACCATCGCCTTCACGCGGCGCCTCCTCGTTGATCGGTCGCTGTGCATCGATGCCGATGGATGGCCCTGTGCGCAGCCGTGCGCAGCAGTCGATGTCTGACGACGTCGCTCAACGTAGGGCCGCGGTGCCGGTGCGGCGCAAACCGCGTTCCGGTCAGCGGATCGGGTTACAGCGAGCTGAAGGCGGAGTTGGCGCGGATGCGTCGGTTGAGGCCGAGGGCCGTGATGCGGACGGCGGGTGCGTACTGGAGCATGTTCGCGCGGTGCGCGGGGCCGGAGATCGAGATCGCCGCGATCGGCGTCCCGTCGGCTCGCAGCAGCGGGCACGCGACGCACTCGACGCCGGGGTTCGACTCCTCGACCTCGTGCGAGAAGCCGTTGGCCCGCACGGCGTCGAGCTGGCGGCGCAGCGCCGCCTCGTCGGTGACGGTGCCGGGGCCGAGCTGCTCGAACAGCTGGGGCGTCGCGCCGGCGACGACCTCGTCCGTCGAGTGCGCGAGCACGGCCTTGCCGCCGGCGGTCGCGTAGGCGGGCACTCGCCCGCCGATCCGCGAGCGGATGGGCATGTCGGCGTCGCGGCCGCGCAGGATCTCGACGTACACCTGATCGGGGCTCTTCAGCACGCTCAGCTGCACGGTCATGCCCGTCGCCTGCCGCAGGTCGGCCATCGCCGCGAGCGCGAGCTGCCGCAGCTCCTTCGAGCGCTGCGCGAGCTCGCCGAGCTCGAACATCCGGATGCCGACGCGCACGCCGTTGTCGGCGCGCTCGAGGAAGTCGACGGCGACGAGCTCGCTGACGATGCGCGACGTGACCGACTTCGCGAGCCCCGCGGAGCGCGCGATGTCGTTGACCCCGAGCACCGGGCGCTCGCCGCTGAACGCGCCGAGCACGGCGGCGACACGGCCGATCATCGAGCGCGGAGCGTTCCGTTCATCGGAACTCATGGCATCACTCTAGCCGCGCGGCGGTTTCAATGGGGGACGGCACGGTGCAGTCCCCGTGCCTGCCGACGACTGGAGGACCCGATGACTGAGACCACGACGATCGCGCGCACGACCGACGAGGCCGTCCTCACGGTCGCCGACGCATCCGCCGTCTGGGCCGCGACGCCCTACGCGGAGCGCGCTCGCGTGATGCGCACGATCGCCGACGCGCTCGACGCGGCCGGCGCCGAGCTCATCGCGATCGCGCAGGAGGAGACGGCGCTCGCCGAGGCGCGCCTGAAGGGCGAGCTCAAGCGCACGACGTTCCAGCTGCGCCTGTTCGCCGACGAGGTGGAGCGCGGCGACTTCCTCGACGTGCGCATCGACCGGCCCGACGCCGAGTGGCCGATGGGTGCCCCGCGGCCGGATCTTCGCCGCATGCTCGTGCCGATCGGCCCGGTGCTCAACTTCGCTGCCAGCAACTTCCCGTTCGCCTTCTCGGTCGCCGGCGGTGACACGGCGGCGGCGCTTGCGGCCGGCAACGCCGTGCTCGTGAAGGCGCACTCGGGCCACCCGCGCCTCTCGGACGCGACGGTCGCGGTCATCCGCAAGGCTGCGATCGAGGCCGGGGCGCCGGCCGACCTCGTGTCGGTCATCCACGGCACGCAGAACGGCGTCGAGGCGCTGAAGCACCCGGCGATCAAGGCCGCGTCGTTCACCGGTTCGATCGGCGGCGGCCGCGCGCTGTTCGACATCGCCAACGCGCGCCCCGAGCCGATCCCGTTCTACGGCGAGCTCGGCAGCGTGAACCCCGCGTTCGTCGCGCCCGCCGCCGCGTCGCGCCGTGCCCAGCAGATCGCCGAGGAGTACCTCGCGTCGGTCACGGGCAGCCAGGGCCAGCTCTGCACCAAGCCCGGCGTGCTGTTCGTGCCCGCCGAGTCGGAGATCGTGGATGCGCTGCGCGGCGCGGCCGTGCCGGCTCCCGCGCCCCTGCTCAACGACCGCATCCAGGAGGGCTTCGTCGCGGGGCTCGAGGAGATGACGGGCCGCTCCGACGTCTCCGTGCTGCGCGAGGGCGAGGCGAGCCGCCAGTCGCCGCCCGAGGCGACGCTGCTGCTGACGACCATCGACGCGGTGCTGGAGGACCCGGAGGCGCTCGTGCGCGAGGTCTTCGGCCCCGCGGGCCTCGTGGTCACCTACACGGACGCTGCCGAGCTCGAGCGCGTCGCGCGCGGGCTCGAGGGCCAGCTCACGGCGACGATCGTCGCCGACGAGGGCGACGCGGCCGACCTCGAAGTCGCGCGTCGCCTCGTGCCGGCGCTCGTCGACCGGGCCGGCCGCGTGCTGTGGAACCAGTGGCCCACGGGCGTCTCGGTGACGTTCGCGCAGCAGCACGGCGGGCCGTACCCCGCGACCACCGCGCCGACGACGACCGCGGTCGGCACCGCATCCGTCACTCGCTTCCTGCGCCCAGTCGCGTTCCAGAACTTCCCGGCGGCGCTGCTGCCCGAGGCGCTGCGCGACGAGAACCCGCTGGGGATCTCGCAGCGCGTCGACGGCTGACGCGCCGAGGGTCTGCGCGAAGCGAGGAGCCCGGGTCGGACGATGTCCGACCCGGGCTCCAGCACGAAGTCGCAGTGGTCAGCGCACCGGCGCCCACGCTCCGGTGCCGACCTCGTCGCGCTCCTGCTCGCCGCTGAACCGGTCGAGCGTGAACGGCGCGAGCACCGGCGACGGCGTGCCCGTGACGATCTCCTCCGCGAGCAGCTCGCCGAGGATGAGGCCGAGCGTCGCGCCCGAGTGCGTGAAGAGCGTGTAGAGCCCGTCGATCGACGGCACGCGGCCCGCGACCGGCTCGCCGTCGCCCGGGATGGGCTTGAGCCCGGCGGCGACCCGCTGCGCGGTGAGCGTCGGGTTGCCCGCGAGCACCTTCGACGCCTCCTCGAGCAGTCCTTCGACGGATGCTTCGGGCACGGTGATCGAGCCGTCGTCGCCGACGACGATCGACTTCTCGGCCCAGTCCGCGTCGAGCACGAGGCGGCCGTCGGGCATGGGCCGCACCGCGACGCGCGGCGTGTTGAGCACCGTCCGCACCTCGACGTCGACCGGCTCGGTGACGAGCACGAAGGCCGTGGGCGTCGCATCCGGCACGACGACGTCGAGCGCCGCGAGGTGCGCGGGCACCGAGCCGCCGGTCGCGAGCACGACGCGGTCTGCGGCGATGCGGGTGCCGTCGCCGAGCACGACGCCGACGGCCGCGCCGTCCTGCACGTCGACCCGCGCGTCGCCGGCCTGCTCGATGACCTGCGCGCCGTTCGCGACGGCCTCGCTCACGAGCGCCGCGATGAGGTCAGGCAGGTTCACCCAGCCCTCGCCCGGGTTGAAGATCGCGCCCTCGTCGGCCACCGCATCCGGGTTCACGTCGGGCGCGATCGCCGCGACGTCGTCGCGGTCGACCCAGACGGCGTCGTAGCCGCCCGCCCGCTCGAAGGCGAACGTCTGCGCGAAGCTCTCGTCAGCGCTGCCCCACTTCAGCGCGCCGTCGAAGCGCAGGTACGAGCTGCTCTCGGGGTGGCGCGCGCTCCACGTGCGGTAGCGGTCGAGGGCGATGAGGCGCAGGTAGTGGTAGGCGGCCGAGCGGTCGCCGGAGGAGTTGAGCCACGCGATCGAGCGGCCGGATGCGCCGTCGGCCAGGGCGCCGGACGTCACGAGCGTGACGGATGCGCCGGCACGCGCGAGGTGCGCGGCGGTCGAGACGCCGAGGATGCCGCCGCCGAGGACGACGACGTGGGAGGGGGAGGTGGTCATGCGGATGCTTCGCTTTCTGGTGAGAGGGAGGTCAGAGCAGGGCTGCCGAGGCGGCGTGCGCCCGCTCGATGACGCGGAGGGCGGCGACGGCGTCGGCCGGGTCGACGGGCAGCGGCCCGCCGGTGCGGAGCGCCTCGGCGAGGCCGCGGTAGAAGGCGCCGTAGTCGCCGCGCAGCGTCGGCACGCGGCGGGTGTCGTCGCCGGTGCCGACGACGCCCCAGCGCTCCTCGGGCGTCTCGCCGAAGCCGGCGTCGCCGGGGCGCGCGCCGGCGAGCAGCGCGGGCTCCTGGCCGTCGAGTCCCCACGAGGTGTAGGCGGCGCGAGCGCCGAGCACGTGGAAGCGCGGCCCGAAGGTCGGCGCGACCGCGTTCATCGACAGGTGCGACACGACGCCCGACTCGTGCTGCAGCGCGAGGAACACGTCGTCGTCGGCGGCCGCGCCCGCGCGGCGGCGGAACACCTCCGCGTGCAGCCCGCCGACGGCGCCGAAGAGCTGCATCGCCTGGTCGATGAGGTGGGTGCCGAGGTCGTACAGGATGCCGCCCGCTTCGCCGACGGTCGCCTCCGACTTCCAGCCGGCGCGCGGCTCGGGCTGCCACCACTCGAACCGCGACTCGAAGCGCCGCACCTCGCCGAGCGCGCCCTGCCCGATGAGCTGCCGGAGCGTCTGGAAGTCGCCGTCCCAGCGGCGGTTCTGGTAGACGGTGATGCGCCGGCCGAGGCGCTCGGCCCGCGCGATGAGCGCCTCGCCCTCCTCCGCGGTCGCCGCGAACGGCTTGTCGACGACGACGTCGAGACCCGCCTCGAGCGCCGCCGACGCGAGTGAGGCGTGCGTGCCGCTCGGGGAGCCGATCACCACGAGGTCGAGCTCGCCCGCCCGCGCCCACAGCGCATCCGGAGTCGGCACGACGCGCGCACCCGGGTGCTGCGCCTCCGCCGCAGCCCGCCGAGAATCATCCGCCGTCACGATGACGTCGAGCGAGTAGTCGGGATCGGCCGCGAGGAACGGCGCGTGGAAGATGCGGCCGGAGGTGCCGTAGCCGATGATCGCCGTGCGGATCGGCGCCTGAGCGCTCGCCGCCATCACAGCACCTCCGAGAGGAAGCGCTGCAGGCGCGGGCTCTTGGGGTGCTCGAAGAGGTCGGCGGGCGCGCCCGCTTCGACGACGCGGCCCTCGTCCATGAAGACGACCTGGTCGGCGACCTTGCGGGCGAAGCCCATCTCGTGGGTGACGACGAGCATGGTCATGCCGCGCTGCGCGAGCTGCGCCATGAGGTTGAGCACGCCCTTGACGAGCTCGGGGTCGAGCGCGCTCGTCGCCTCGTCGAAGAGCATGACCTCGGGCTCCATCGCGAGCGCCCGGGCGATCGCGACGCGCTGCTGTTGGCCGCCGGAGAGGTCGCGCGGGCGGTGGTCGGCGCGCTCGGCGAGGCCGACCTCCTCGAGCCGCGCCTCCGCGATGCGCCGCGACTCGGCCTTCGAGAGGCCCTTGACGTGCCGCACCGCGAGCGCGACGTTCTCGAGCGCCGTGTGGTCGGGGAAGAGGTTGAAGTGCTGGAAGACGAGGCCGATGCGCTTGCGCACCGCATCCGGCTTCTGCGTCAGCACGCTCTCGCCCGCGAGCAGCACGTCCCCCGACTTCGGCTCGTGCAGCCGGTTGACGCCGCGCAGCAGCGTCGACTTGCCCGAGCCGGAGGGGCCGATGATGCACGTCGTCGTGCCGGGCTCGACCTCGAGGCTCACCTCGCGGAGCACCTCGATCTCGCCGTAGGCCATGGTCAGGTCGCGCAGCTCGAGGCTCGAGCCGGCGTAGAAGTGTCCGTCGGTGATGGGGACGGGGGTGGTGTAGGTCACGTGTTGCTCCCGTAGGTGAGGGCCGGCGTGGGCGTGAGCTCCTCGAGCTCGTCGAGTCCGCTCTTCGGCGGTGCGGGCTTGCGGCGGCCCGTGCGGAAGCGGTCGTCGAAGTAGTTCACGAGGTGCGTCAGCGGCACCGTGATCACGAGGTAGAAGACGCCCGCGAGCACGAGCGGCGAGAGGTTGCCCGTCAGCACCGCGGCGTCCTGGCCGACGCGGAACAGCTCGCGCTCGCTGACGAGCAGGCCGAGGAAGTAGACGAGGCTCGAGTCCTTCACGATCGCGATGAACTGGTTCACGAGCGCCGGCAGGACACGGCGGATGCCCTGGGGCACCACCACGAGGCGCATCGCGCGTCCGTAGCTCATGCCGAGCGCGCGGCAGGCCTCGAGCTGCCCGCGGTCGACGCTCTGGATGCCGGCGCGGAAGATCTCGCCGATGTAGGCGCTCGCGATGAGGCTCAGGGCGAGGATGCCCAGCGGATAGGGGGAGGGGCCGAAGATCTGCTGGCTGATCCGCGCGAAGCCCTGACCGATCAGCAGGATCGTCAGGATCGCGGGCAGCCCGCGGAAGATGTCGGTGTAGACGCGGGCGGGGACCCGCAGCCACTTCGACGGCGAGATGCCCATGATCGCCACCACCATCCCGAGCACGACACCGATGGCGGTCGCCGCGAGCGAGATGACGAGCGTGTTGACGAGTCCGACGCCCAGCAGCTGGGGGAGGACCAGCCACATGGCCTCGAAGTCGAGGAAGGTCTTGATGAGGTTGTCGAGCCAGTCCATGGTGTGCTCCGTTGCTTGGTGGTGCCTGGCGCGGCGCTGTCAGGCCGCGCCAGGCACCGACTCTTCGATTACTCCGACTGCTCGCTCGACGGGAGGTACTGCTCGGGCATCGGGGAGCCCGGGAACCACTTCTCGTAGAGCTCCTTCCAGGTGCCGTCCTCCATCGCGGCGGCGAGCGCCTCGTTGAGCGCGGCCTGGAACTCGGGCTTGTTCTTCGCGATCGCGAAGCCGGCGGGGGCGTCGAACGACGGGATGTCGATCGCGTTCTCGAGCCCGTACTGCTCGGCGTACTCCTTCGCCGCCTCGTAGTCGAGGAAGTGCGCGTCAATCGAGCCACTGTTGACGGCAGAGATCGCCGCGTTGTTGTCGGGGAACCGCACGAGCTCGGTGTCGGTGAAGTTCTTGACCGCGTACGCCTCCTGCAGCGTGCCCTGCACGACGCCGAGGCGCGTGCCCGCGAGGTCGGCCTCGTCGGCGATGCCCGCGTCGGGGTTCGCCATGACGGTCAGGTAGCCGGCGAGGTAGCCGTCGCTGAAGTCGACCGTCTGCTGGCGCTCCTCGGTGATGCCGATCGCGGCGACGCCGACGTCGAACTGCCCGTTCGCGACTGCGGCGAGCAGGCCCGAGAAGTCCTGGCCGGTGAAGACGACGTCCTCGATGCCGATGCGCTCGGCGACGTCGGTGAAGAGCTCGACGTCGAAGCCGGTGAACTCTCCCGACTCGTCGGTGAACGTGTAGGGGCGGGCGTCGCCCAGGCTCGCGACGCGGATCTGGCCGGGCGTGATGAGGCCGTAGGGGTTGTCCTCGGTCGCGCTGTCGGAAGCGCTCGGTGCGCCTCCCGAGCAGGCCGCGAGCCCGACGGCTGCGGCCGCCACGACGGCGGTGAGCGCCGAGCGGCGGTGGTTGGGGCGGAGCTTCATGGTGGTCCTCTCGATGGTGCAACGCCGGTGGTGCTGCATCGGATGCTGTTGGTCCCGTTGCTGAGACCGGTCTCACTCGGTTATGTTGAGACCGGTCTCAACCCGTTTGCTGGGACAGTACGGCACGACGCGGCGAGACGTCAACACTCGAATCGGAGGAACGGTGAGCGAACCGGCAGCCACGGGCAGCGGGCGGCGCGAAGTCACGGTGAGCGACGTCGCGGCCGCGGCCGGCGTGTCGAAGGCGACCGCCGCCCGCGCGCTCGGCGACTACGGCGCCGTGAGCGATGCCGTGCGCGACCGGGTGCTCGGGGCCGCGGATCGGCTCGGCTATCGCCCGAACGCGCTCGCGAAGACGATGAGCACCGGCCGTTCGAACACGCTCGGCATCGTCGTCGGCGACATCGAGAACCCGTTCTTCGCGCAGGCGACGCGAGGCGCCGCCGACGTCGCAGCTGCCGCGGGCTTCGACTTGATCCTCTCGAACTCCGACGAGGACCTCGAGACGGAGGCGAAGGCGATCGGCGTGCAGCTTGCGAAGCGTGTCGACGGGCTGCTCGTCGCCGCGGCGTCCTCGGTCGAGACGCAGAACCTGCGCACCGTCATCGACGCAGGGCGTCCGCTCGTGCTCTTCGACCGCACCGCGCAAGGCGTTGAGGCGGACAGCGTCATCGCCGCGAACCGCAGCGGGGCGCGCGAGCTGACCTCGCTGCTCGTCGACGCCGGGCACCGCCAGATCGCCTTCATCTCGACCACGACCCATCCGGCCGATGCCTTCGCGCGGACCGATGTGCTGCCGACGTCGTCGGTCGCCGAGCGCGTCGAGGGCTTCCTCGACGCGATGACAGCCGGGGGCATCGAGCACCCCGAGCGGCACGTGCACCTCAATGCGCGCCGCGAGGGCGTGGAGCGGATGGCGACTCGCCTGCTCACGGGTGCCGACCCTGTGACCGCGATCGTCGCTTCCGACAGCCTTATCGCCCTCGGCGTCTTCCGGGCCGCGCGTGAGCTCGGCCTGCAGATCCCGCGCGACCTCTCGCTCGTCGCGTTCGACGACGCCGACTGGACGGGCGTCGCGACGCCGGGCATCACGGTGATGGCGCAGCCGATCCACGAGATCGGCGCGGAGGCGGCGGAGCTGCTCATCCGCCGCGTGAGGGGCGACGGCCGTCCACCAGTGACGCGCGTGCTGAAGCAGCACCTCATCGAGCGGGAGTCGGTGGCGCCGCCTTCGCGCTGAGCGTCGCGTGCCGGTTTGCCAACCGCGATTGCGCAAACTTGGAACGCTGAGCATTTCGTTGCGATCGGCGCCTACGCCGCCGAAGCGCTAGGCGGCCGACCGCGTAGCGAAGCTCCTGCCAGCGCTCGCGGAAGAGAACCGGCAAGGGCCCGGCAACTTTGTTAGCCGATCGCGCTGAACCTCTAGCGCCCAAACGCCTTTCACGATCGTCGAGGTCTGGAACGATGCGGAGGCGTTAGCGGCGCATCGCGAGAGCACCTGCTTCGCCTCGATCGGCAAGATGCAGATCATTGCGATGCTCGAGAACCGGGAGGTTGTTGAAGACTCCGGCGGGTCGCTGGACTGGGCGTCGTGTTGGACGGCCGCACCCGGCGGTGCATGTTGCTGTCGGAAGGGAGCAGGCCCGCAGCCATCCGAGGCTGGCTGATCCGCACGAGTGAGGTGCGCCGCTGTGCTCGGGTCAGCACAGCGGACACCGCTATCGCTGGGCCTCATTCCACCGCGGAGGACTGAGATCGATGGTCTTGAGCTTCCCTTGGGAGTCGCCTTGTTCTTCGAGGACGCGAAGCAGGTCTTGCTGGCGCGGCTGACCGAGTGTCAGTCGGTAACGCGTGAGGTCTCGCCGTAGACGCTCGTAACGTGCCGGCTCGCGACTGAGCGGAAGACTTGCGACTCGTCGCAGGATCCGGGCGTCGCCCTCGTAGACCCACCAGGGCGCGAACGCGTTCCCTTCTTGTTCCGACGCCTGCTCGGCTGCCTGCAGGGCGGCGTCCCAGGGCGGCAGGGTGGAAGCCAGTACATCGTCGCGGTGCCGTTGCGCCAAGTTCTTGCGGATGGCATGCCCAAGGAAACGATGCACTCGGCCCTCCCGCTGCTCGAAATCCACAGGGTTCGACGGCAGGTTCCAGTGCACCACTGCGTGGCTCCACCAGTGGAAGTCGATTCCCTCCTGACCGACGCTCGTCGAGGTGAGGATGAACGGCGCGAATGGGCTGTTGAACGCCGCGCGCACATCGGCTTGGCGCTGCTCAGTCTTGCCGTCGACGCTGTGGCTGACACCGCCATAGCGCACGGCGAAGCGCGTTGGGAAACGGATGACGTCGCGCTCAGGAGTTGTCTCGTGCCCTTCCAGGTTGACGGTGCGCAACCCGAGGGCTGCTGCGACCGAATCGGCGATCTGCAGGAGCTTCGCGTCGTCGAGCGGCCCACCTCCGAGTTCGCTCCGCAGTTGGAAGAGGTACTCGTCCATCACGGCCTGGAGGTTGCCGTCAGTGTTGTAAGTGAGCACCTTCTGCCAGTAGTCGAGATCGCCCGGGAAGAGCCCATCGAGCAGGCGAGCGGTCGCGGTGCGGTTGAAGAGCGCGCGAAGCGCGAGGGAGATGCGCCACGCGGCACGCCACTTGGCGGCCGGGCTGACATCGTCACCGCCGATCGTCGAGACACTCCGCCATGCGATGGAACCTGGCGCGCTGAGCGCGAGGTCCCCAAGCGCTGCATGGCTCCGCGGATCCTCGCGTGACGACTCCTCGCCCGCCCGGAGGTGCGCCGCGAAGTTGGAGTCGAGGTCGTCAGACCCTTGGGCTGCGGTCGCGAGCTTGACCGGGTCTTCGACGTCCTCGGGGATCGCGTTCGCCGTAGAGAAGAACGCCGACCAGGGGGACTCGGTGAGCTCCGCCGTGCCCGGCCTGACCATCTGGCGGGCTTCCTTGGCGGTGATCAACCTCCCTGCACGTCGGGCGAGCTGCAGCGGATCAGCGAGTGCCGCGACGCCGGGGTGAGGCCAGAACAGCATCAGCGTGCGAAGCTCGGGGTTGCCAGCATCGCTCATGCTCCACGCGAGTCGTCGCGTGTTTGATGAAGGCGCCTCAGAGGAACCCGGCTGCGTCGATGCTCGGCGATGCGCCTCGTGGCTCAGCAGTGCGGAGATGGCGGTCGGTACGCCGTTCCAGGCCGAGAACACCAGATGCTTCGTCGTGTCGGCGCTGAGATCTCGGTACGTCGGTCCGGGCTCCAGGTAAGGCATCGAGGCCGGCATCCACAGCAGCCTCCACCAGCCCTTACCAATCGTCTCCTCTGCTAGCGCTCTCAACATGCCGTTGCCCAGGTCGACCTCTTCCCGAGCGTCGACAGCGCTGTTCGTGATCCCTCGGGTGGCGTCGAGTGCGTCCGCGACCTCTTTCGCCCCCGTCTCGAGGAGGGCCCGTGTGCGCGTTCCCGAGCGGTAGGTCTCCATGAAGCTCGCGAAGTACGGAATCGACTTCCAGTGGTCGAGCTCGAAGCGCGACTCGATGGCGCGGCCGAGACGCTGGAGTGCCCGCCAGTCTTGGATGTCTTCGCTTGACGGCACGCTGCCGTGGAGCGGTCGCTCCATGACCATGTCCTTTTTGTCCTGAAGCGGCGGTCGCTCCGAACGGGACATCACCGACTGCAGCAATTCGCGGATCCGATCCGCTGCCTGCGCCTGCCCTTGTCCCAGGGTCAAGGCGGCTCGGTTGGCCGCGAACGCCTCGCGGACATCGCTGACGAACGCTTCATCTCCGCCCGCCAAGAACTTGAGCGTCGCCAAGAAGTCGCGCGCATGGTCGTCCTCCGCCTCGCCATTGGCCGTGTACGGCTTGTACGGCGTGGCCGACAGGAGGAGCACCTTCGCATCCCCATGCGTGAAGAGGCTGTTGGCGAGATCAGCGGCGTCGCTGGCGTCGGGGTCCATGAGGTGTCGGAAACGTTGGAACTCGTCGAGGATGACGAGGTCCGGTTCGAGCGCAGCGATGCCCGCCTTTGCAAGCTCCTGCCGCAGCCGCGCGATCAGATCCTGAGCGCTATGCCAGAGCTCGCCAGGCACGCTGTCGACCTCCGTCAGCTGATCCCGCAGATTCTGAAAGGCCGCTGCGGTGCCGCTCTCCTCCGACGCTTCGAGGAAGCCTTGGACGATCGAGTCGTCCAGTTCCAGCCCATGGTCGAGATCAAAGTTCAGGTTGTCGACGTGCCGCACGAAGTTCTTCAGCTCTCGGGCGGCACCTCGGAACAGCACCCGGGTGCCGTGCTTCTGTGCCTCATCGTGACGGTGGTGGCGGTCGAGGACGACGGTGAGCAGCGCCCGCTCCGGCGCCGCGCCCATGCGCCACCCTCCGGTCCTGAATGACGTGTCGGGTGTGAACGAGACGAGGTTGACCCGCTTGCGCCCGTCGCGACTCGGCCCGTTCAGCTGCTTGGACTCCCTCGCCAGCAGCGTGAGCCGCGTGGCCATGCTGACGTGAGGGTCGCCGGTGACGTTCAGCCGCTGCAGGTTCTGACGAGCGAGATCTTGATTGCTGCATATGTAGATCACATCGATGCGTTCGACCTCGGGGTCATCCTGCAACCGCTCGATGGTCCGCGCAACGACGCCGCGAGCGACGATGCTCTTGCCCAACCCGGTTTCGTCCGCAACGAGGAACCGCCCGCTGCGCGATCCCCCGCTCGAGCCGTAGAAGCGCTCGATGACGTGCTCCACGGCATCCCGCTGGAACGGCTTGAGCCGTTCGACGATGTCGTCCGCCGAGAAGTCGGTCATCGATCCTCCGTCGCTGCCCTCAAGTTCGCCCACAGTTCGTCGAAGCCCTGAGGCAGCACGGTCTGGCGTTCTTCGTCCGTCATCTGCTGCAGGATGCGGTCCAGTTCGGCGAGGGGCTGGCCCGTGCCGCCGACCGCCCGCATGAGGAGCTCGAGCATGCCGCCCCCAGACGATCCGACGCCCTTGAGCATCCCCCACCCGCCTGCGCCACCGAGTGTTTCCGCTGCAGGCAACTGGAGCATCAGGCGGAGGAACCGCGCGAAGGCTTCGGGGGTGTCGAGGTGTTGCGCGATGATGCGATCTCGCCGACCTTCCACGTCCTGGTCGATCCGCGCGACCAGGATCGCCGAAGCGCGGTGCCCGTCAGTGTCATCGAGTTCGAGCACGACGAACGGCGTGAGTTCGCGCAGCGCGAGGTCGCTCACGACGACGGGCGCACCTGGACTGAGAGGACCGGCGGCGATTGGTGCGTCTCGCGTGACGAGCCGCCAGGTGTAGGTGAGGTCGTGGTGGTGGGTGGAGCTCTGCCAGTCGCTCTCGGCCCGCATCGTCAAGGTGAACGGGCCTGCACCATCGAACGCGACGGCGAGGCTGAGGCCAGCAATCCGCCGCAGCTCTCTCTCCAGTTTCCGCGTCGCCACCTGCTCAGGGTCGGCTTCTCGACCGCCGTCGCTGGCATACTCCTCGACGAGGTCCCCCATCGCGTTGAGCGTGGCATCGACCCCAATCGCCTTCGTCCTGCCGAGCAACTCCGCGACCACTTCTACGTTCCCCGCCCAGGCGCTGCCGGTTGCGTTCGCCGAACCGATCAGAATCCGCGAGCGTCCGCGCGCGACGTCATGCACCACGACTTTCGCGTGCAAGCCGGTGAGCAGCGAGTCGGATGCGGGACGCACGGTCGTCTGCTCGTCGGAATCGGGGGACGCGCGGGCTGTGACGACCGGGAGGTCCGCTCCGTCGTCCAGCATGCGGAGGCTCAGGCGACGAAGCGTCTCAGGTGACAGGAGATCGATCTGCTCCGGCCGTGACACGAGCACGGTCTCACCGTCGGCAGACGCGAGCCGGCGGATGCCATCGTCGCTCACGAACGGGGAGATGATGAGCGCCCGGTTGCTCGCGTCGACTACGGGACCGGCGCGTTCGATGCCCAGTACGTGGATGGTGAGCGCCTCAACGGCGTCCGGCTTGTCCCATCTGATGGCATGGCAACGCTCAGCCAACGCCGCCAGCCGCTGAGCGCGCTCGGTTGACAACGACGGCTGCGAGCGGGATGTCAGCCACGCGACGAAGGCGGCGATTGCTTCATTGCTCGCGCGCTCGGATTCATCGAGATCGCCGACGACCACCCCGTCGAACGACGCCACCGCATCCCAGGTCGAGTCTTGCGTCAGGTTGCGGCTGCCGATTATGAGCCTGTATCGGCGCTCGTCTTGGTTCCCGAACTCGAGCAACCACACCTTAGGATGGAAGAGTCCGCGGTCTGGAACGACCGGATGGATGCACGGCTCAAGGAGCGCGACGAGGTCATTCAAGCGCGGCATCGAGATCGATCCGGCCTGGCAGAAGATGTCGATGCGGTCGGTCGACTGACGGAGCGCATTGAGCACGCCGATCGGATCGTCGTCTGGCGTCTGCGTGTATGCGAAGGCCAGTGGGATCGGAAGCACGCTCGGCAGGTGCAGGGTGAATGTGGTTCCGACGGCATGCTCGAGACGGAAGCCGGTCGGAGGCCTCATCAGTTCTGAGAGGAGACTGCGGTGACTGGGCTCAAACACTCGCTGCTCCCGCGTGGATGTCGAGCATCAAGCCGCGCACGGTCCCCCACCGGTAGGTGAGGGCACCGGCGCCCGACGAGCCGCCCCAAGACAGGAGGCGCCGCTCGCTGCGAAGCCGGGCCTTGGTGCCCTTCACGTGAAGTTCGCGCCGTGCGACGAGCTCGCGCGCCAAGTCATCGTCGGCGACTCCGTTGAGGTCTCTGCCGTTCATGAGGCGCTGCCACTGCCGCACGAAGTCAGCAGTGTCGTCGTCGGTCTTACGCGGTCGCGCGAGGACACCCCGCAGGGCACCCTCCAGCGCCTCGAGCCGCCACCCTTCCAGGGTCGTTGCGAGGTCCTCGTGCTGAGCCCATGAAGTCAATGCCGCCCGGAATAGGGGAACCGATTCCTGGAACGACGCGTCGTTGGGGCGTGCTGCGAGCCTCGCTTCCGCTAGCAGCAGGTTGTACAGGAGCTGCGCGCCGTGCATCAGGGCCGAGAAGCCTCGGGCCAGCTCGAGCAGCTCGCGAACCCGCGAAGGGGCGTCTAGAGCGGCAGGGTCGTCCCACGGCGCGGAGGACTCGGCGGAGGGCGCGTGCTTCGCGAAGTGGGCCAGCAGCGAGTCAGGTGCGCTGGTCAGCAACCTCTCCCTAAGCCACACCTGCTCTGCAGGCGTGAGATCGAGCCCGCCGTCTATCCGCTTGGGGAACCCGTCTGGCGCTGGCAAGACATCCCAGATCGACTCCGTTTGGTCGTTCGATTCGTCCTCAGCGTCATGGCGGCGATCCCGAGAGTTCGCGAGCGCATCAGGTCGCGACATCCGCTCGGCGACGATGCCCCACCGCTGCAGCGCAGACCAATAGAGGCTCGAAGGAAGCGTCTTGAGCCCAGCCCCGGCGGTCCGGCCCAGCAGGCCGGGGATCTCCAGCTTCGAATTGCGCAGTGTCTCGATCGCCTGGCGCTCGACACGGGCGAGGTCTTCCATCGACCCGCCCGCCTTTGCCGCGGCCTGGAAACACCAGGGCACGATCAACGTGTAGCGCGCGCGTGTGTGCAGTGTCGACGTCCCAGGGAACAGTGCGTCAGCGATGTCGTCACGGAGCGAAGCCAGCCCGAGCTCCTCCCGCGCCTCACCGAGCTCGAAGAGCGCGGCAAGCTCACGCATGCGTCGGTGTTCCTCAGCCGAGACGTCCAACCACGACACGAGTGACACCACAGCTCCTCCTTGCGCAAGAGCCCTCCGCGTTCCGGAGCTCTTCCTCATGACCTTACGGGCGAGCGCACACTTCCTTCGGATCCCTAGGCGCCAGGCTCCTTGATCTGAAGAATCCGCCGACGACGTCGACGCTGAGGCGGTTCAGGCCCATTTCGATGTCAGTCCTCGGCGGCCGCGCCGACATCCCCGGAACCGCCATGCCACGTCGGATGGATGAGGTCGCCGTCGCTGCGCAGTCGTCCCGAGCGCAGTCCGCGGTCGAGCCCTGCTTCCAGCGCGGTGCGAGCCTGCGCGGTGAGTCGCCGACCGCCGAAGATTGACAACGCCTCACTGATGAGGTCAGCGGCAGTCGCGCCACCGCTCTGCTTCGCGATGACCGCCATCGCGTTGGCGATCTCCTCCGGCGCGATCTCTTGCACCGACCGGACCTCGTCGGGCGCAGGTACGCGGAAGCCGGCATAGTTCGCCGGCTCGATGGCGCGAGGCCAGGCAAAATCGGGGTCACCCGAGCGGCGGTAGGCATCGGAGACGCACCGCAGGATCTTGGCCTGTCGGCCAGCGGTCACGCGCCCCAAACCGTAGACGTCGCCGATCAGCCGAGCGAGCCGCGTGAACGCGATCGGCCCTTCCGCCGCGACGATCTGGTCCGCGTAGGCAGACACCTCTTGGTGTTCGCGCGAGCCGGGCAGATCATCGACCTCGTAGCGGGGGCTGCGTGCCGCCTCTGGATCCCACGGTCGATACTCGCTCGCATGGCGGGCCAGCATGGAGTCGGCTGCTGTGCGCGCCCGCGCCCTCGTTGGCGAGACAGCGAACCCCCTTCCGCCGGGATCGTTCGACGCGACGGCCGCGGTTGCGCGAGATGGCGCAACAGGCACGGTCGCCGCAGGGGAGGCGGAGAGGGGCTGGCCAGTCATCGCTCGATCGACGGCCGCCCGAAGCCGCTCGAGCACGCCGTCGCGGTCACGCATCCAGTCCGCAAGCCAGACGCGCTCGACCGCTGGCCAGCCCATCGAATCGGACAGGACTGAGATCGGCAGCCCATCGCGGTCGTGCACCGTCTTCCGATCGCGCCAGCCCGGTCCATCGAGCAACACAGCCACGAGTTGACGGTCGGGGTCCGCCGGGTCTGAGAGCGCTATGTCGACTCGGAAGTCGGACAGACCCACGTCAGTCGTCGCAGTGAAGCCGGCGGCGTTCAGCGCCGCTGCAAGCTCGTCGCGGTGGCGATCGACAGTTGTCCGCCGGAGCCCGCTCTGCAGGGCCGCGGTCGCTCCACCCTGCGCCCGGATGAGGAAGTCCGCCAGGTGCTGCAGAGCCAGGCTGGCGGGCTGCCGAGCCTGCAGCTCCATGGGCTCGAACGAGCAGAACACGATCGATTCCGCCCGCGCGCGGGTGACGGCCACGTTGAGCCGTCGTTCCGCGCCAGGAAGGTTCATTGGACCGAAGTGCAGCGGAAGCTTCCCACTTGCGTCTTTCGAGAACGCGATCGAGAACAGCACGAGGTCAGCCTCCTTGCCTTGCACGCTCTCGAGGTTCAGCACCCACAGTGCCTGATTGTCGGGGTCTTCGAGCGTGGCACTGATCCTGGGATCGGCAGTAGCGAGGAGCCGCTCTCTGATGAGGTCTCGTTGCTGGATGTTCAGCGTGATCACACCGATCGAAGGCAGCGCATCCGGCGATTCGGCGTACCGGCGCTCGATCTCGGCGACGATAGCGTCGGCTTCCACCGCATTGGTGCGAGCACTCGCGCCACGGCTCGTGCGATCGAACGTCCCGTCGACGCGGCGCAGGCTGAGACCGCTGCCGGAGGCGCCGATGGGGGAAGGGAAGGACGCGAGGCGTGACTCGTAGTACTTCTCGTTCGAGAAGGCAATGAGGGTCTCGTCCTTGCTTCGGTAGTGCCAGCTCAGCCAACGTCGCGGGACGTTGGCGAGGACGCACTCGCGCAGGATCGACTCCTCATCAACGACTGCTGTCTCGTCGGCCTCGTCCTCGGAGAGGGCTGAGTCGAACACGGAAGATGGCGGCATCTGCTTGCTATCGCCCACGACCACGGCCACCTGCGCGCGCCCGAGGGCGCCGATGGCGTTGGCAACCTTGATCTGCGAGGCCTCGTCGAACACGACGATGTCGAAGAGCTCTGCGTTCGGTGGGAGGAAGCGAGCTGCCCCGTCCGGGCTGGTGAGCACACAGGGCGCGATCTGCGTGATCAAGTCCCCGTGGGACGCGAAGATCTCGCGGATCGTGTCACCGCCGCGCTGCTTGCCGAGCTTGCGCCGCAACTCGCCGATGCGGCCGCTCCGCGCGCCGCCGTGGAAGGTCCGGTGCTCGACCACTGCAGCGGGAATGCGCTGGGGGAGCATGCCACGGATGGCCTCCGTGCTCGCAACGAACCGATCGATCGCCGCGTGGTGGGTTGCGCGGTCGAACGAGTCCATGCGCATCGCTTCGAAGCGTTCCCGTGCGGACGCGGCCGCGACTCCGTGGTCGAAGGCGAGCACGATCGCATCCGGATCTTCCTTGCCCGAGAGGATGCGTGCGCGCAGGTCGTCGAATGGAGGCGACGCAAGTGGATCGATCGCGAGCAGCAGGTCGTTCCACTCGATAGCGCCGGCGGAGATCGGCGCGGACCCGCCGAGGCGCAATGACTCCCATGCTTGGAGGGTGGTGACTCCGTCCGTTGCGGGCGCGAGCGTGCGCTGTACCTCGTTCCAAGCTTCCAGAACGGCGGATGCCAGTCGCGCTTCCTCGTGGAGCCGACCACGGCGGGCTGCCGCAATGACTGCTGCAGCACCCGCGCTCCTTCCGGCCTCGAGCAGGATGCGAAGCCGCTCTGCCAACAGCTTCAGCTCGACGGCGAGATGCTCCCCATGTGCCGCCATGAGCGGGTTGGCCGTTGCCGCGCCAGCGCTGAGCGGCAGCTGCCGCAGGCGATCTCGGAGATGCTCGAGTTGGCTGCGGTCGAGCATGAGCTCCTGCAGCTTCGAGCCGAACGTCGCCTCGTTCATCGATTCGCCGGGGCGCAGCCACGGGCTGAGCGCCTCGGCGGCCTCGCGCTGACGACGCTTCCGCGTGAACGGGTTCCCCCGACCGGCGGCTTCGGCTGCGGCGTGCCAGCCCAGCAGGTCTTGGTCGAGGGTCTCCGGGCGAAGCTCGCGGAACCAGCGGCGCTCCCGCCCGACGAACTGCGCGACGTCGGAGCGCAATTGCTCGACCATCTGGAGCGCATCGGAGCTCGCCCACGCGCTCAACGTCTCGGGGTGCCAGGGGGGCGCGTGCTGCACACCGAGCCACAGCTGTCGGTCCGCAAGCGAAGCCGAGGTCAGCAGGTAGGAGTGGAGTTCCGGCGCTGCGCGGCTCGCCAGCAGAGCACTGTCCAGAGCGACGGACGCTCGCCCGACCGACGCGATGTCCGCGACAGGATGGTTGATGAACGACCACGGGTGGTCGGGCCGAGGGCGGGCCGCCACCATCGCTTCGCCAGCAGAAGCGAGGACTTGGCGGACTTGCTGGATGCGCTCCGCGGGCACCGCGGCCACCGCATCAGCGAACGGCACCGCCGCATCGCCGACTTCACGCGACGCGAGCACGCGATTGTGAGCCGAGTACATGGAGTGGCCCGCAGCGTTCTGCTCGTGGAGCGCGCGGGCGTAGCGCTGCAGCACCCGCTGACTCGCTCGCGCCGATTCCCCTCGCGTGGCGAGTCCATCGGCATCAAACTCCGGCGCCAGGTCGAGGGCGGCGAGCAACGCCTCCTTCACCTGCTTCGGCTTCGCGTCATCGTGGTGGAGGTTCAGGGTCAACGCGTCGAGGCCCGACGCGCGGAGTCGCTGGTCGACGACCTCGAGCGCGTCCGCCTTCTCAGCGACGAAGAGCACTCGCTTGCCCTCCATCATCGCATGCGCGACCAGATTGACGATGGTCTGGGACTTGCCCGTTCCAGGAGGTCCTTCCAGCACGAACGTCGTGCCGTGCACCGCATCGGCGATTGCTTCGAGCTGCGATCCATCCGCGGGGATCGGGGTACGCAGTCCCAGGTCGTCGAGATCAGTGCCCGCGCGAGCGGGCACAGGGTCCTCGAAAGCCTCGGTCGGCGTGTGGATCAGATGCCGCACGAGGGGTGTCGCCGCGAACTGCTCCCAGTGGTCGGCGACGTCCTTCCAGAGGCGGTACGTGCCGAACGCGAGTAGGCCGAGTACGGCGACCTCGTCCACCGCGAAGCCTAGGCCCCGCTGAGCGATCGATTCACGTACGGACGCGAACAGTGCCTCGAGGTCGATCCCTGATTCGTCGGCCTTGGGGTCCGCCAGCCCCGGTAGGTCGAGATCGAACTCGGTCTTGAGCTTCTCGAGCAGCGCGAAGTTCGGCGTGGACGCGCCCGACTCGTCGAGCTGCAGTCGGAACTTCGTTCCCCGGTGCGTTGAGGTGAGATGCACCGGCACGAGGATGAGAGGCGATTCGAGCGGCTTGCCGCCTAGGTTCCATCGCAGCATCCCGAAGCACACGTACAGGTTGTTGGTGCCCTGCTCGCGTTCGACGCGCTGCGCCTCGGAGGTGAGGCGGCGCATCTTGGTCGTGAAGGTCGTCACCGGATTCGGACCCTCATCCGGGGTTCGCGGCAGCTTGACAAAGACGGTCATGCGCTCGTCGAAGCGTCGTGCGATCGCCTTGCGGATCTCGGCAGCGCTGCCTTCGAAGTCCTGTTGCCGCTGCAGCCGTCCAATGCGGTCCTGAAGGACTGGATCGAAGTCGCGGTCGTGCGTGATCGGGACGACGGCGTTGGCATTGAGGCCGTCCTCCAAGCGGCTGAGCCCGTCCGCTGGCACCACGAGTCTCGTCTGCGATCGGGGAGAGAAGTTGATCAGGCGGTTCCGCAGCGACAGATCGAGGAGCGACGACTTCCAGCGCTCGACGCGGGAAGGAGCGCTGGTCCTTCGCGCCTGACTCGCGCCCTGGAACTCGATGCGCTGACTCGAGACCTCGGCTGTGTATTCGATGACGGTGACGCTGCCGTCAGGCAGGAGCACCCGTGCTGGCATGGCGCGAACGCCCAGGCGTCGGGCGACGTGCACGTCGACGATCGCGTCGATCCCCGCTGGCAACGAGGACTCGACCTTGGCACGGGCCGCCTCCGTGGCTGTGGTGAAGCTCACTGCCCCCGCGGATGAGCACACCATGGTGGTCTCCACGAGACCGACCTCTGATGTCAGCAGGGCCGGTAGGTCGTGCGCGCGGACGGCCGACGAGGGGGCGTTCCCCTTGACCCGCCAGTAGGCGACCAGGATGTGGTCGGGGAAGCCGACCAGCAACGGCATGACGCCCAGCGCCTCGAGCAGGGAAGCCAACAGCACCGTCGAGTCCATGCACGTCGCCAGACGGGTTGCCGACACCTCGTCCGGAGTGCGGACGAGCTGTCCCCGCACATCCCAGCTTGCCGGTGCTTCGGCATACCCCAACTGCCAATCGCGAAGCGCCTCGAACGCGGCGCGGGCGATCGCGTCGACACGAGTCGCGTCGCCGGACTGGTAGTTGTCGATGGATCCGTTGCCGGTGTGCGCACGCAGCTTCGCCTGCACAGCGGGGATGAGCTGCTGCACTGCGGGCGAATGCGGTTGCACGTGCGCGGCGAGAGTCTCCCAAGGTTCGAGTGTGCGATCGAACTCGTGCCACGCGCGCGGCGGCAACACATCGAGGCCGGCGCTCGCTTCGGCGATGACGCCTCCCTCGCCGTCGAGGAGACGGGCCTGCAGCACGCCGCGCGTCACCCGGTCGAGCGCCCATATGCTGCTGCTGTCGAACGCGAGTTCGTGAGTGTTGAGGCGCGTCTTCTCCCCTGGTGACAGCGAGACGTCGTCGCGCATCGGCATCGTGAGTCGGATCCCGTCGGCGATGAGCGCGACGTCCAGTTGAGCCTGGCGCGCGTCGACTGAGCCGGCGGCAACTTCGATGTGCGCACGGATCGGGCTTGCGGTGGCGGCGAGATTGAGCGACACGGTCTGCGGTGCGAATACTCGGATCGACGCCCCTCCGAGCGTGCTGGAGCTCAAGGTCGTGAACTCCGTGGCGTCCTCGAGACCCCACGCCCGCCTCAATGCTTCGATCGTCGCCTCGAACCGCTCGGTCTGCTGATCGTTGAGCTCGACCCGGGATTCGATGGCGTCGATGATGAGGTTCGCGTCGGCCATCATGGCGCCAGGCAGCGGACGGGCAAGCATCGCGGCGCGCAGTAGGTGTGTGGGTTGCCGCTTCCACGCCACCGCTTCCGCGTCGGTGAGGCCTCGGAGCAGCGCGGTCGGCCATGGGCGATCCCCTGCTTCGTCGGCGAAGTGCTCCGCGAGCAATTCATCGAGTGAGAAGAGAAGTGATTCGAGGCGTGCGTCGAGCCGCTCTGCTCCACTGGTCATTCGCGTGCCACGCTTTCGATGAGAGGTCCTCAACGGATTTTATGTGCGACGACTGACTCCGTGCGCGCGCGTCGAATGTCGCCTCCGTCGCCTACGCTGAGGAGAAGTCACGCTTTTACAGAGGAGTTACGTGTCGTCCCCAGCTGTCTCGACTCTCGACGTCTCGCCCGGATCGACGATCGTCGTGCGCGACGCAGAGTGGTTGGTCACCAAGGCCGAGCCGTCGAAGAGCGGCCTTCGCATCGAATGCCAGGGTCTGCGAGGCATCGTGCAGGACCAGACCGCGGTGTTCTTCGAGGACCTCGAGGGTGAGGACGGGATCGTCGTTCTTGACCCCGCGAAGGCGCGAGTGCGCGGCGACGCATCGAGCCATAACCGCGACGCTCGACTCTGGCTCGAGGCGACGATCAGGAAGTCTCCTGTGCCCCTGTACGAGCCTCGCCTGACGGTGGCCACCGGAGGGCTTGCGGATGCTCTCGGCTACCAGCGCTCCGCGGTCGCGAAGGCACTGGACACCGACAACCTGCGCCCGCGCATCCTCATCGCCGACGCAGTCGGGCTTGGCAAGACGATTGAGATCGGGATGATCCTCTCAGAGCTCGTCCGTCGCGGCCGGGGCGAGCGCATCCTGATCGTGACGCCTCGCCATGTGCTCGAGCAGATGCAGCACGAGATGTGGACGCGGTTCGCGCTGCCGTTCGTGCGGCTCGACTCGGTCGGGATCCAGAAGGTCCGCCAGCAGCTGCCCGCCACGCGCAACCCGTTCAGCATGTACCGCCGCGCGATCATCTCGATCGACACTCTCAAGCAGCCGCGCTACCTGCAGCACCTGCGCAAGCATCGCTGGGATGCGGTGGTCATCGACGAGTCGCACAACATCACCGGCCGCACACTCAACAACAGCCTCGCGCGCATTCTGGCCCCGAACGCGGAGGCGCTCATCCTCGCGAGCGCCACGCCGCACAACGGCCGCAAGGAGTCGTTCGCCGAGCTGATCCGACTGCTCGAGCCGACCGCGGTCACGCCTGACGGCGACTTGGTGGGCGACGAGCTCGATCGCCTCATCGTGCGCCGCCACCGCCACAGCGAGGAGGTTGCCCGCGAGGTCGGGGATGCCTGGGCGGAGCGGCTCGACCCGCAGCATCGCGTGGTGCAGCCGTCGCACGCCGAGCAGGCGGTCGCGACGGAACTGGCCGAAGTCTGGCTGCATCCCGCCAGCGGCGCGTCCCCGTACTCGGGTGAGAACAAGGGACTCTTCCCGTGGACCCTCGCGAAGGCCTTCCTGTCATCGCCGGCAGCGCTCGCCGAGACCCTCAAGGAGCGCATCCGTCGCGTCGGTGACGCCTCGGAAGCGGCGCGCAGGGAGCGGGAGGCGCTTCGGCGGCTGCAGGCGCTCAACGCCGGGAGCGTCGACGCCAGCGCGAAGTACGCGGCGCTGCTCCACGAGCTGCGCACGATCGGCATCAGTCGCACGAGCGACAAGCGAGTGGTGATCTTCTCGGAGCGCGTGCCGACGCTCGAGTGGCTTGCGACGCGCCTCGAGCGCGATCTCAAGATGAAGCCCGACCAGGTCGCGGTCATGCACGGCCAACTGGCCGACACCTCGATGCTCGAGATCGTCGACCGCTTCAAGCAGGCGAGCGCGCCGCTCAGAATCTTGGTCACGGGTGATGTGGCGAGCGAGGGCGTCAACCTGCACGCACAGTGCAACCACCTCATCCACTTCGACATCCCCTGGAGCCTGATCCGCATCGAGCAGCGCAACGGCCGCATCGACCGATACGGCCAGCGGCATCGCCCGCAGATCACGACGCTGCTCCTCGACCCGGAGCACGAGCGCTTCGCGGGTGACGTGCGGGTGCTCGAGAAGCTGATCGGCCGCGAGCACGAAGCGCACGGCGCCCTTGGCGACGTCGCATCGCTGATGGGCAAGCACTCCGTCGAGGCGGAGGAGGACGCCATCCGCCAAGCGCTCGCCAGCGGCAAGGCGATCGATGACGTGGTGCAGCCCATCGAGCAGGCACTGTCCAACGACTTCATCGCCCAGCTGCTGTTCGGGGGCGACGCGGCGAGCACCTCCGAACTAGCGGAGGACAAGACGCCAGCGACGGCTTCGCTGTACGAGAGCGACGCCGACTTCCTCGAGCAGGCGCTGCGCGCTGTCTTCGTCGACCCCGCCGCTCCACCGAGCCGAGGCGGCGTCGGCTTCACCCGCGACCGCAAGCACGGCACGCTGCAGCTGGAGCCCGACAAGGCGCTCGCTCGGCGTCTGCAGGTCTTGCCGCAGACCTATCGCGCTGAGCGGGGCGTCGATGATCGCCTCGTGCTCGCGACCACGACGAGCCGCGCCGCGGCTTCGCTCGCGCACGCTCGCCAGTCGGCGGACAGCACGTCCAACTGGCCAGAGGCGCACTACCTCGCCCCGCTGCACCCCGTGCTCGACTGGGCGAGCGATCGCGTGCTCGGCAAGCTCGGCCGCAACGAGGTGTTCGCGATCCGCGGCGATGTCGGAGCACCGACGGTGCTGCTCCTCGCGACGCTGACCAACCGGCGGGGCCAGACGATCGGCGCCAGCTACTCGACCGTCACCTTCCCCAACGGGTCGCCGGAATTCGCGCTCGCGCGGGCCGTGGATCTGGCGGAGGCGATGGAAGAGCTGGGGCTCGGCCGCGAGGCCATCAACCCTGGGGCGGTCGACGCCGGCTTCTTGCAGCCCCTGATCGCGCCTGCCGTCGCGGAGACGCGCGTTGCCGTGGACGCGCAGATCGCGTCGCTGCGCAGCTGGGTCGACGCGAAGGTCGACCAGTGGGCACGTCGCGTGCAACGGTGGGAGACCGAAGCAGACGCGCTCATCCAGCGCCAGGACCTTCGGGAGCGGCGCGTGTCGGTCGAGCAGGAAGCCGCGATCGCCGACTCGATGAAGCCGAGCAGGCACCTCGTGCGCCCGTTGCTGGTCGTCGTGCCGCTGGACTACGCGAGTGTCGAGGAGGAGGCCGCATGAGCGTCTCGGATGCATTCATCGTCGGTGAGGATTGGATCGGGGAGCACTACTTCTCGTCCGACGCCAAGTCGCAGTCGTTCCAAGCTCGTCTGACGTCGCTCCGGAAGTCGTGGGATGCGCTGAGTGCCGACGGTGAGGAGACGTCCCGTTCGCGATTGTCGACTGCGCGAAGCGCCCTCGAGGCGGCGCTCGCCCGGATCCCAGATGCCGACGATGACGGTTTCGTGGACGGAATCGACCCGACGCTCCTGCGCGCCGAGGTGACGCATCCGCTCCTCCGTGCGCTCGGATACTCCGACGGTCTCGCGCAGCATCACCTTCGGCGGGGGCCGGTGACGGAGGTGCGAGTCGCAGGAGACGAGCGAGCGTCCCTGGTGCTGGTCGAAGCGCGCCCGGTCGACGCTCCGGATGCGCTGCTGCAGAAGGACGCACGCTCCCTGCTCGAGCGATACGTCGATGACGACGAGCAGACGTTCGAGTCGGTCGCGAGGCTCCTCTCGAGCATCTTCCTCGGCCACGAGGCGCCGCCGTTCGCGCTCGTCCTTGCTGGCGCCTGGGTGCTCGTCGCTGAGCAGGAGCGGTGGGCCGAGGGCCGCTACCTCGCCGTCGACGTCCAGGCAGTGCTGGCTCGCAACGACACGCGCCGGACTGGCGAGATCGATCGCCTCATCGCCTCGATCGACGCAGGCTCCCTGCTGCCCTCCCCCGAGGGCACGACATGGTGGCGGGAGACCCTCGACGAATCGGCGAAGCACACGGTGTCCGTGTCGAAGGATCTGCGCGAGGGCGTGCGCCACTCGATCGAGATCATCGCGAACGAGGTCGTCCGGCGGCGCGCTCGACGCGGCCTCGCGCCGCTGCCCGCCGACCAGGCGCAGCCGCTCGCGCGTCAGGCGCTGCGATACATCTACCGCGTCCTCTTCCTCCTCTACGCGGAGGCCAGCCCCGAGATGGGGGTGCTGCCGCTCGGGACGGGCGACTACGAGGCGGGCTACAGCCTCGACCGGCTCCGCGAGCTCATCCTCGCCAGCGTCGACGACGATGACGACGGCACCCACCTCCACGCCTCCCTCGGCGTGCTCTTCCGCCTCGTCGACTCGGGCGCCGCGGAACGGGATGACGACGAGATCCCCGACGGCCTTCGCTTCGAGAGCCTGCAAGCAGATCTTTTCCGGCCCTCGGCCACTGCCTACATCGACGAGGTCGGTCTTGGCGACGGGCAGTTGCACCGCGTACTGAGCCTGCTGCTTCTCTCGCGCGAGCAGCGAGGCAAGGATCGCGGCTTCATCTCCTACGCGGAGCTCGGGATCAACCAGCTGGGCGCCGTCTACGAGGGGCTGATGTCCTACACGGGCTTCTTCGCCATCGAGCGCCTGCACGAGGTCGCCAAGGACGGCGATGCCTCGAAGGGATCCTGGGTGGTGCCTGTCGAGCGGTCGTCGTCGATCGCTGGCAAGGACTTCGTCAAGGCCGAGAACCCGAAGACGGGCACGATGGAGCCGGTAGTGCATGAGCCCGGCAGCTTCGTGTTCCGCCTGGCCGGGCGTGAGCGGCAGCAGTCCGCGTCGTTCTATACCCCCGAGGTGCTGACGCGATTCACGGTGTCCCAGGCACTGGAAGAACTGCTCGACCAGGACGGCACCCGCACGACCGCCGAGGAGATCCTCCAGCTCACAGTGTGCGAGCCCGCGCTCGGGTCTGGCGCGTTCGCGATCGAGGCGGTACGCCAGCTGGCGGAGGAGTATCTATCGCGGCGCCAGGAGGAACTCGACGAACGCATCGATCCCGAGGACTATCCGCGGGAGCTCCAGCGTGTGAAAGCGCACATCGCCCTGCACCAGGTCTACGGCGTCGATCTCAATGCGACCGCAGTCGAGCTCGCGGAGGTCTCGCTCTGGCTCGACACTATGGTCGAGGGCTTGCAAGCACCTTGGTTCGGGCTGCACCTTCGACGAGGCAATTCCCTCGTTGGTGCCCGTCGAGCGGTGTACTCCAAGGAGGCCATCACCTCAAAATCATGGCTGACAGAGGCGCCGCGGGACGTTCCGATGTCATCGTTGCGCGGCGATCTCGAAAGCGGTGCTCTCGCGAGCGGCATGGCCGGCGCCGTCCACCACTTCCTGCTGCCCGCGGCCGGCTGGGGCTCGACCGCCGATGCCAAGGAGGCGGCGCAGCTTGCCCCCGATGCCGCGAAGGCAGTGAAAGCCTGGCGGCGCGGAGTCACCGGCAAACCATCGAAGTCGCAGCTAGACCGCCTCCAGCGCCTCGCCTTGCGCGTTGAGACGCTGTGGCAGTTCGCCCTCCGCCGCATCGAGATCGCTGAGCGCGAGATCCGGCGCGACATTGGGGTCTGGGGTCGCGAAAGCGCGGGCGCGGGAGCGGTGACACGCGAGCAGATCGAACGGTCCCTCTTCGGTGACCCGGCAAGCCCGTATCGGCGACTTCGCCGCGTCATGGATGCATGGTGCGCGCTCTGGTTTTGGCCCGCAACGCAGACGACGTTCACGCCGCCGACCCTCGACCAGTGGATCAACGGACTCGAGTCGCTCCTTGGCATCCACGCGGAATCCAGCGCAAGACAGCGAGCGCAAGGACAGACGAGCATCGCGCCGCCGACGTCTTGGTCACAGCTGGATGATGCCGAGGCGATCGACCTGGGGTACGCCAGCGCTGAGGGCATCGACGACGCGCTCGATGCGCACCCGTGGCTGCGGGTCGCTGAGGACATCGCGCAGCGGCAGGGCTACTTCCACTGGGAACTCGACTTTGCTGGTGTCTTTGCCAGCGGAGGATTTCACCTGCAAGTGGGCAACCCGCCTTGGGTGCGTCCAAGGATCGATCTTGAGTCGCTGTTCGCTGAGGAAGACCCATGGTGGCAGCTCAAGGCCAAGGTTTCGCAAGCGGACCTCGACCAGAAACGCCGGGAAGTCCTGGCGTCCCCGAGAGCAAGACAGTCCGTGGGTGAGGCGGTAGGTGAGACGTTCGCACTCGCCAGCTTCGTAGGTGCGGCCACACAGTTCCCGACGCTGAGAGGAGTCCAGCCCGACTTGTACAGGTGCTTCATCGAGCTGGTTTGGCGAAATGCAGCGGCGACCGGCGTGTCAGCACTGATCCACTCCGATACGCACTTCACGGACGAACGAGCTGGAATGTTCCGAGCCGAGAACTACCATCGCCTTCGTCGCCACTGGGAGTTCATCAACGAGTTGCAGCTGTTCGATATTCATCACCTCGTGCATTATGCGGTCAGCGTGTTTGGATCCCGGAGGGAGCTAATCGCTTTCCGAAACGCCGTCAACATGTATCACCCAGACACCGTCAAGAGGTCATTGCTTCATGATGGGGAGGGGCCGGAGCCGGGTCTGAAGACGCCTGAGGGCGGATGGGATTTACGACCACATCACAGTCGTATTGCACGAGTTACCCATGAGTCCCTAGCTGTTTGGCATGGAATGCTCGAAGACGAGGATACGCCCATCGAGTTCACTCGAATGGTTTACGCTCTGAATTCCACCTCCGCGAAGGTTCTCGAGCGTCTTGCGGACTCTCGTCGCGTCGCGGCCCTGCGGCTGGAGACCTCGGGTGGGTGGCAGGAGAAGGACGATCGTTCGAAAGGTCGCTTCGACGTGACGTGGGGCCGGGTTGAGGACTGGCCGGACGTGATTCTACAGGGCCCTCACATCCATGTGGCGAGCCCGTTCTATAAGGTGCCAAATCCGACGATGCTTCATAACCAAGACTGGGTTTCGGTCGACCTCGAAGCGCTTGAGGTTGACGCGGTGCCCGTCACCTCGTACCGCCCGGCCGGGGATCGAACCGTATACGACTCCACTTACGCCCGGTGGTCTGGAGGCAGATCTTCCGCGCGTGATCATTACCGGCTTGCCTGGAGATACATGGCTGCGAATA
The DNA here is from genome assembly GCF_000400485.1 of Agrococcus pavilionensis RW1. Lineage (GTDB taxonomy): Bacteria > Actinomycetota > Actinomycetes > Actinomycetales > Microbacteriaceae > Agrococcus > Agrococcus pavilionensis. Next base: position 28,119 of record NZ_ASHR01000036.1, on the reverse strand, counting down.
CGGGTGCGCGCACACTGATCCCCGCGATTATTCCACCAGGCGCCGCCCATATTCATGGGATCTCCGCGGTTGGATCGCCTGCGGATGCCCGCAGCTTGATGCAGGCCGCGTCAATTGCGACTTCTCTAGTGGGCGACTATCTCGTTCGGTCGGTTCCCCGCGCAACAATTTCCTCGTCCACCATTAACCGCCTTCCACTCATTGACAATGAGTTGCTGCCAGAACTTGAATTGCGGCTGCTTCGTTTGAATGCTTTGACAGAAGCATTCTCGGATTTGTGGAGAATGCGATGGACAGAAGAGTGGCTCGCTTCGGTCTGGTCAGGTGGCTTAGAGTATGCGAATCGACCGCTGATGGCTGCAGGACCCAATTGGCGGCGCGCTACTCCCTTCAGGAGGGCATCGGACCGTCGTCAGGCGCTTCTCGAGATCGACGCGATTGTGGCTGTGTCTCTCGGGCTGACGGCCGACGAGATTTGCTCTTTGTATCGCTCCCAGTTCTCAGTCCTGTTTGATCAGGATCGGCGGTCGAGTTATTTCGATAGCGCTGGGCGGCTGGTGAGCAACGAAGTTCTTCAGCGCTGGCGCAAGTTGGGGGACTCGATCAGCGAAGAAGACCGGACTGCAGTTCACCCGGGGTCGGGGATCGCCTACACGAATGAGCTGCCGTTCGTTACGCTCAATCGGGAAGCCGACATGCGGAAGGCGCATGCGCACTTCACGCGGCTGCTGGAGGATCGCTCGTGAGCGAGTTGATCCCGTCGCTCCAGGTCGGGGAGGTCCAGGATGGCATCCGCGACTATCTCCGAACGACCTTCGCTCTCGTCGATCCGGGCTCACGGCGCGCCCTCGATGAGTTCCTCGCGGACCCTGAGCACGGGATCTTCCTAGGACCCTACGTCCGCACCCGCATGCCGTTCGCGCCGGCCGCCGATGGCTGGCAGCGACACCTCGAGTGGAACGGCGGGTTCACGCCGTACGGTCACCAGGCCCAATCCTTCGCGCGGCTCAGCACTGCCAACCTGGACGAGCGGCGTCCCGAACCCCTCCCGACGCTCGTGACCACGGGCACCGGCTCGGGTAAGACCGAGTCGTTCCTCTACCCGATCCTCGACCACGTGCAGCGCGCTCGCCGACGGGGCATTCGCGGCGTGCAGGCGCTGATCCTCTATCCGATGAACGCGCTCGCCAACGATCAGGCTTCGCGTCTCGCCCAGCTGATCCATAACGAGGAGGCACTCACCGGCATCCGCGCGGCGCTGTACACGGGCGAGGGGGGACCACAGCGATCGGCGATGGCGCCGGACGGCCTGATCACCGAGCGTTCGGCGATCCGGCAAGATCCGCCCGACATCCTGCTGACGAACTACAAGATGCTCGACCAGCTGCTGCTGCGCGAGCTCGACCGACCGATCTGGCAGCGCAGCGTGCAGACCCTGCGGTACATCGTGCTCGACGAGTTCCACACGTACGACGGCGCTCAGGGCACCGACGTGGCGATGCTGCTGCGAAGGTTGCAGCTGACGCTCGATCGGTACGCTGCAGCGGGAGGCGCGGCCGCGGTCCGCCCCACACCCGTTGCGACCTCAGCGACGCTCGGCACCGATGGCGACCCCGCTGCGATGATCCGGTTTGCGCAGACCGTCTTCGGTGTTCCGTTCTCCGCCGATGCGGTCATCGGCGAGACGCGTCTCGAGGTCGGTGCGTGGAGCGCTGCACCGAGCGATGCGGTCACGCCGGGCGAGGACGCGCTCGCCGCATACGCTGCGCTGCTGGACGTGCCCGCGGGGGAACGGCCCGAGGCCTTCGCGGCGCTCATCGGAGCCGCGACTCCGGCAGAAGCGACCCGACGCTCAGCGATTATGCGGGATCTGCTCCGCGCGACTTCATCGCCCCGGCCGGTCGACGAGCTCGCCGTCGAGCTGTTCGGATCCCGATCGTCGACGGCCCGCTCTGATCTGGAGCTCGCCGCGCTGCGCAAGGACGCGGTCTCCGCGCTCCTCGCTGTGCTCAGCGAGGTCCGCGCAGCCGAGGGCAGGTCTGAGCCTTCCGTCGATCTTCACCTCTGGATGCGATCCGTCAGCCGCCTTGACCGCATCGCCGGCCCGACGCCGAGCTTTCGCTGGTTCGACGACGGTAGCATCGAGCCCGGCGACAACGACGACCCGTTCGCCGACGACGGTCGACCGGCCTTCCCGGCGATCTACTGCCGGCACTGCGGTCGCAACGGCTGGATGGTACATCTGGCGCCGACGGGAAACGCACTCGGCCAGGACGACGCGACGATCCGCCGCGAGGTGCTCGAAGGCAGTGCACGGCAGCGGGCATTGCTGTTCGCGCCGGCCGAAGCCGATGCTGCGTCCAGGGGCGAGACCGTCGAGGGGCTCACCTGGTTCGACGTGCGCAATCGAGCGCTCTCCGCGCAGCCGTCCCACGATAGGTCCAACGGCGAGACCTGGGCGCTCCCCGTACTGACGTTCCTCGACCAGCGCGCGAACGACCGCTCCCGACGTGGGTGGTGCCCGGCGTGCGAACGCCGGGACGGCATCCGCTTCATCGGATCGGCCGTGGCGACGATGCTCTCGGTCGCCATCACGACCGTGTTCGGCGACCAGGCGCTCGACGAGCGCGAGAAGAAGGCGCTCGTGTTCACCGACTCGGTGCAGGACGCCGCGCACCGCGCCGGCTTCGTCCAATCCCGCGCGCACGTCTTCGCATTTCGCAATGCGATTCGCCGGGCACTCGATGCCGGGCCCGCGTCGCTTCGCGAGCTCGCCGATCGCATGATCGACGGCGCGGTCACGCCCCACGAGCGATACCGACTGCTCCCGCCCGACATCGTCGGCCGCGACCGGTTCCAAGACTTCTGGGCCAAGGACGCCAAGAAGGTCTCATCGGCGCTGCGCGAGCGCGTGCTGCGTCGACTCCAGTTCGATCTCGCGCTCGAGTTCGGCCTTCAAGCATCGATCGGTCGAACCCTCGAGCTCACGGGGGCTGCCGGTGCCTTCGTGGACATCGATGATGCGACCCTGCTGGCGGCCGCCAAGAGGGTCACTCGCGGAGCCGAGCGCGCTGTCGAGATCGGGGTCACGCCGACGTCCGCTGATCTCGACGCCGACCTGCTGCGCTGGGCCCACGGGGTGCTCGAGCGCATGCGGTCGCGCGGTGCGATCAGTCACCGTTGGCTCAAGCCCTACATCGAGGACGACGGCAGGCGCTGGCGCATCTGGGGCGGTCGGCAGCACAAGGACGGCATGCCCGCCTTCCCGCCTGGTCGCGATGCCCCCTCCTTCCCGCGCGTCGGGGCGACGGCGACGCAAGCCAGCAAGTCCGAGCTCGATCCCGTGAACTCGACGAAGAGCTGGTTCGCCCTCTGGGCCAGAGATTCGCTGCGCGTCACCAGCGCCGACGGAGCCCTCCTGACGGCACGACTGCTCGAGGAACTCGAAGCGGAGGACCTGCTCGACGGAACGCCCGTGGGCAGCGCCGCCCGCGCGTACGCGCTGCAGCCGCATCGCATCCGTGTTGCCGCCCGTCAGCTCGGCGAACAGCTCGGGCTGCGATGCGACGTGTGCAACGCGCCTTCACCGCTCGGCGCCAAGGTGGCGCAGGCTCTGGAGAGCGGCCCTTGCTTCGCCGCTCGTTGCCCGGGCCGCCTCCGCCCGATGCCGACGGAGCCCAACTTCTATCGCGAGCTGTACTCCGACGGCGACGTGCGCCGTGTTGTCGCGCGTGAGCACACCGGTTTGCTGGAGAGCGCCCAGCGACTGGAGTACGAAGAGGCGTTCAAGGCATCGTCGGATCGCCCCGATGCGCCGAACGTACTCGTCGCGACGCCGACCCTCGAGATGGGCATCGACATCGGCGACCTCTCGACGGTCATGCTCGCAGGGCTGCCGAAGACGATCGCCTCGTACGTGCAGCGCGTCGGCCGCGCCGGCCGACTGAGCGGCAACGCGCTGCTGCTGGCCTTCGTGGAAGGTCGCGGCAGCCAGCTCGCGCGCCTGGCCGATCCACTCGCGACGATAGACGGCGACGTGCGGCCACCGGCCACGTACCTCGACGCGGAGGAGATACTGCAGCGGCAGCTGACCGCCTCCCTCTTCGATGCGCTCGTCGCGCAGGGGCAGTCGGAGTCGTGGCTCGCATCCGACGTCCTCCGGTCGGTCGACCCGGATTCCCCTCTCGGAAAGATCGTCGCAACAGCGGAAGCCGACGATGCGGCCGTCGAGCGCTTCCTGTCCACCTTCGACGACACCGCGCTTCGCCCGGCTGCGCGAGAGCGCCTGCGCGAGTGGGTGAAGCCTCATGGCGGACCCGGCACCAGCGGCCTAGCGAACGCAGCGGTGGCAGCTGTGCAACGGTGGCTCGTCGAGGAACAGCACTTGAAGTTCCGGCGTCAGCACGTCGAAGCCGCGCTGCCCGACCTCGAAGCGGAGGCGGCGCATCCGACTGCCGGAGTCGAGGAGAAGGCGGCGCTGAATGCGGCGAAGGCCGCGTGGCGCTACTACCGAGGCGCGTTGAAGGATCTTCGCAACACCCACTGGATCGGCGCGCTCGAGCGCGCCGGCCTGCTGCCGAACTACTCGCTGATCGATGATTCGGTGAAATTGGGCGTGGTGGTCTCGTGGCTCGACCCCGACACCGGCGAGTTCATGCACGACAGCTTCGAGCTGGATCGGGGGGCGAGCAACGCCATCCGTGAGCTGGTGCCCGGTGCCACGTTCTACGCCCGAGGGATGCAGGTCGATGTCGACGCTGTCGACCTCGGTGTCGATGGCGACAGCGTCGAGACTTGGGCATTCTGCCCCGCCTGCGGCTATGCCGAGGACCTCGAGCACGTATCCGCGCCCTCCACGCAATGCCCGCGATGCGGTAGCGCAGCGATCGCAGATGTCGGGCAGCGGATCGAGGTCGCGGAGCTCCGCAACGTCTCGGCGGAGGTCAGGCGCGATGAGTCGGTGATCGCCGACACGAGCGACGATCGCATCAACCGGCAGTTCCATTTGCGAGTCGCGGCCGATCTCGATCCCTCGCGTCGCTCGCACGGCTGGTTCGTCGAGGAGAACGGGTTCGGCGTGCAGCTCTACCGCGACCTCACGATTCGATGGCTCAACCTCGGCCGCGGCGAGAGCGCGAGCACGCTCGCTGTGGCCGGTCTCGACGGCGCGGCGCCGTTGTTCCGCGTATGCGCCGAATGCGGCAAGCTCGACGAGGATGGTGACACGAACTCGGTGCGAGAGCATCGCCCCTGGTGCTCCCGCCGCACCGCGAAGGATGAGCACACGCGGAGCCTGGCGCTCAAGCGCACGCTCCGCACGCAAGGATGCGTGCTGCGTCTGCCGGCCGTGATCACGATGAGCTCGCTCGGGCTGCCCTCGCTCATCGCGGCGATCCGGCTCGGGCTTCGAGAGGAGATCGGCGGCGAGCCCGACCACCTCGACATCGAGCACATCGTCGAGCCGGTCCGAGGCTCGGATGTGCCGCTGCCCGCCCTCCTGCTGCATGACACCGTGCCTGGCGGCACGGGCTACCTCGCCGATCTGACGGATCACGTGCGTGTCCGCCGCATGCTGGAGCGCGCCAAGGAGGTGCTCGAGCGGTGCGAATGCGCGGGCGAGGGCAAGGCGGCATGCCATCGTTGCCTCATCCCGATGGCGCGCCGGTCGAGCGATGTGCCGCTCATCTCGCGAGAGAGCGCTCTGCAGGGTCTCGCGACCCTGTTGGGTGAGGAGCAGTGGAGCGTCACGACCACGGACCCCGGAGCGGAGTCTCCGGAGTCGTTGCTCGAACAGCGCTTCAGGGTCGACTTCGCCGATCGGCTGAAGGAGACGCTGGGTGCGACGATCACGGAGACCGCCGTCGCCGGCGGGGTGCAGCTCACGATCACAGTCGACGGGGCGCAGTGGATCCTGAAGCCCCAGATGCACCTTCACGGGACCGTGCCCGACTACGTTCTCCGCAGGCACGGGGGCGCGCTTCCCGAGGTGGCGATCTACACCGACGGCTACGCCTATCACGCCAGCCCGGCGGTCAACCGGCTGGCCGACGACGCTGCCAAGCGGGCGAACCTGCGGGAGCACGGCCTGCACGTAGTTGCAGTGACCCACCGAGACCTCGAAGAGCCCCAATGGTTCGCGAAAGCGCAGTGGCTCGATATGTCCCGCCTGCGGGCGCTTGCCCAGAAGGCCGGGGTGGCTGCCTCCACGGTGGAGCTCGCGCTTGCCGATCCGGTCAGCCAGCTCATCGATTGGATCCGCGCGCCGAAGCTGGCTGGAGAGCAATGGCAGCGGATCGCCGATCTCGTCCCCTTCGCGGCACCGTCGCCGACGCAAGCCAGCAGCGTGCATGCCGACCCTCGTTCGTTGGCGATCGCCGCGCTCGATGGCAGCCTTGAGGTCGCGAAGTCGTTCCAGTCACGCCTCGTCTCACGCGACGGCGCGCTGGCGCTGGGGGCAGTGATCGCGCAGTCGGGATCACGGGCCGCGCTCGCCCTCGACGACAGCCCGGCGGCCGTCAGCGATTCCGGCTTCGCAGACCGCTGGCGCATCTGGTTGCGACTGAGCAACCTCCTTGCGCACGCCGCCGCGCCCGCCGACCTGTTTGCGAGGTCGATGCACGAACCCACGATCTCCGTCGAATACGAACCGCTGCCGCGGGACGAGACCGGTCTCCCGCCTGAGTGGCTCGAGCTGATCGAAGGAGCGGAAGCCGACGAGTTGCCTCTCCTCCGCGCGCTCGCAGCCGGAGGAGCGCCCAAGCCCGAGATCGGCGCCGAGATCGAGGGTGAGCTGGTGCCGATCGCATGGCAATCGGAGCGGCTCGTCCTCGTGGACCGCGATGCTGCGGAACTTGGATCTCGGCTCGAAGCGGCCGGGTGGACGGTGGCTCCCGACGTCGAAGCGGCGCTGCGCGCGCTTGGAAGGAGCTGAGTCATGGCAAACGTCGTGATGGTTAAGTCCGCTCGAAAGAACCGCGAGAAGGACCAGGAGCACCCGAAGCTCGTCCTCGATTTCCTCATGAAGTTGCGTGCGGACCACAAAGCACCGGGCCTGCACATCGAGCCAATGCGGCACGCTGCTGATCCGCGCGCTCGGACCGGCCGCGTCAGTCAGTCGCTCCGCGCGGTGCTCGTGCGGCTCGAGGGAGCGCAAGGCGACCCGACCTACTGCTACCTCGGCACGTACGAGCATGACGAGGCGATCGACATCGCACGCAAGGTGCAGCTGATGATCAATCCGATCACTGGCGTCGCCGAGCTGCGCTTCGGTGTCCCGGTCATGCCCGAGTCGCTCGAGGCGGCCATGGCCGCGGCCGACGCGGCGCGAGCTCAGGCTGAGTCCGAACTGCGCGTCGCGAGCGCGGACGCTTCGAGCTCAGCGGCTCCTTCGAGCGCCGCGGTCACCCCGGCCGAGGCGTCGAGCGTCCAGGACGATGCGTCGGATGACTCGTATCTTGCAGGTGCGGGATACGAGCCGGAGCTCCTGACCGAGACTTTCGGCCTCCCTGAGGACATCGTCGAGCTGGCATTCGCATGCCGCACTGCTGACGAGCTGCTGGACCTAGCTGTGATCGCCGAGGTGCCATACCACGCCGAAGTCTTGCTCTCCCTCGCCGCGGGCGAAGCCGTCGAGGACATCGTCCAGTCCCTCGAGCTCGAGCCCCTGACGGACGATGCCCATCCTGCCGAGCCTGCCAAGGCTGGCGACCAGGCCCTGCTGGAGGCAATGCAGCAACCCGCTGCGCGCATGCAGTTCGCGTTCGTCGACGGCGAGGATGACGAAGAGCTCCGACGCATCGTGGAGGGCGGCGATATCGCCGCATGGCGGGTCTTCCTGCACCCCGAGCAGCAGTCGCTGGTTGAGCGCACGTTCCACGGCCCAGGCAGAGTCTCCGGCGGCGCGGGCACTGGCAAGACCGTTGTGCTGCTCCACCGAGCGCGCCGTCTTGCGCGGGAGAATCCGGATGCGCGCACCTTGCTGACGACGTTCACCCGGACGCTCGCGGACAACCTTCAGCGCGACCTGGACCGACTCGATCCCGACGTCGCTCGCGCGACTATCCCGGGCGAGCCCGGTATCGGCGTGTTCGGCGTCGACCAACTGGCGGCCGCGGTGCGCGCGCAGGCGGGGCCGTCTGCCTTCGACGACGCCGCACTTCAGGTTTTGGGTTCGCCGATCGGCTCCGCTCGCCCCGCAGCGGGTCAGGCGGATGAGACCGCCTGGCGCGAGGCGATCGATGACCACATCGACGCGCTCGGTCCTGATCTCGCATCCGTCTCGTTCTTCATCGCCGAGTACGAGCAGGTCGTGCTGCCGCAGTTCATCGTGACCAGGGACGACTATCGGAAGGCCACACGCGCCGGCCGGCGAGTGCCGCTCGATCGACGGCGGCGAGACGCTGTCTGGCTCGTGGTTGAGTCGTATCGACGCGCCTCGCGCATGTTCGATCGCGTAACGTACGGCGAGATCGCCGCCGTCGCAGCACGGTGGCTGCAATCCAGCGACACGACGCTCGCCGATCACGTCCTGGTTGACGAGGGGCAGGATCTCCGGCCAGCGCAGTGGCTCCTCCTGCGAGCCCTCGTCGCGCCCGGCGATGACGACCTCTTCATCGCGGAAGACTCGCACCAGCGCATCTACGGTCAGCACATCACGCTCTCTCGGCTGGGCATCGGCATCGTCGGCCGGTCGCGTCGACTGAAGCTGAACTACCGAACGACCGCGCAGAACCTGCGGTACGCGCTCGCTGTGCTCACCGGGGGCAGCTACCTCGACTCCAGCGACGATCCTGACTCGATCGCGGGCTACCGGAGCGCCTTCACCGGTCCCGAGCCGGCCTCGCTGCCGAGCGAGACCATGGAGGAGCAGTTCGACGGGGTCGCAGCGCTCATCCAAGAGTGGATCGAGACCGATCGCGTGCAGCCAGAGTCGGTCGCGGTGCTCGTACGCACGACCAAGACGGCCGAGGACGTCGTCCGGCAGCTGCAAACGCGAGGGCTCGACGTCGATCTCGGCTCGCGCACCGGGAAGCACTCGCGTCCCCAGGTCCTCACGATGCATGCTTCCAAGGGCCTCGAGTTCTCGCGTGTCGTCCTGTTCGACGTCTCGGCAACGGCGGTGCCCAACTCCTGGTGGATCGACCGAGAAGCGACGAGCGATCGCGAAGACGCGCTGCTCCGAGAGCGATCGCTGCTGTACGTTGCGGCATCCCGCGCCCGCGACCAGCTTGCGGTGTCGTGGGTAGAGGCGCCCTCGCAGTTGCTCGACGACGCGCTCGCAACACCGCGGCACCAACCGACCCTCGAGGAGCCGGACGCGCAGCAGTGGGCGCTCGATGAGTCAGCGTGGCCGTTGGAGGGAAGCCCGACCGGTCGTCCCGCTACTGCCGCGGCGGGCGGGAATCGTCAGCAGCGAGATGCCGAGATCCTCGCTCTGTGGACCGACGAGCTGCTGACCCTGGATGAGATCGGCGCACGGGTCGGTCTAACGCGGGAGCGGATCCGTCAGCTTCTGAAGCAGCTCGGAGCACCACCTGCCTCCGAGATGAGGGCGAAACGCCAGCAGCGTGCGCTCGAGATCGACGCCGCCGCGGTCGCCGCGGCACAGGCGGCGATCAGCGACGATGTCGCCCGCTACTCGGAGCAGGGGCTCAGCAAGCGCGCGACGATCGAGCGGTTGGTCGTCCGGCACCAGGAACTCCCTGAGGAGATCATCGAGCGGGTGCTGCGGCGGCTTCCGGTTGCGTTCGTGCCAGGGGGCGTCCGCGCTCTGTTCCCAGAGAATGCCCTCAGCGCCGCAGTCTGGTACGCCATCGGCGTCGACCACCGCGTGCGCCCGATCGACGACATCGCGGTCGCGAGGGCTGCTCTTGGCGCCGACGTGGTCGGCTTCTTGGAGGAACAGGATGGCCTGCCTGTCGACGAGATCGCGGCGACAGTGGCAGCCGCCCGCGATCTCGCCGATGCGGACCCGAGTGTGACGATCGCGTCAGCTCGCTACGACGCGGTTCGCGCGCACATCCTCGATCGGTGGGGACTGTCGACCGCGAAGGGGCGCTCCCCATGGCCTCCGACGAAGCAGACGATCATCAGGCGTCTGGGCGACGGTTCATGGAAGGACGCGCTCGAGGCCATGGGGCTCGAGATCAGGCGCGCCGGTCGGCCGAAGGGTCTCCTGCACTTCACCGCCGACGAGTACATCGAAGCGGTCGTGGCTTACGCCGAGTCCTCGCTGGAGCGCGGAGGGCGGCCGAGCTACGCGGGCTACGAGCAATGGGTACGGCGCGAGGCAGCTGGCGGCGTGCGACGCCCGAGCGGCGCGGCGATTCGCGATCGATTCGGCGGATGGGCTTCAGCGCTGATGATGGCCAGACGCGGTCGCGGGAGGCACCGGTCGTCCGTCCTCTGACATTCCGACGAGCCGCAGGAATGCGCTGAGCCGCGCCAGCCCATCCGGTGTCGAGGGGAGGTGAGCTCGCAGGCCTGGGGAGTGCACCAGGTAGGCGAGCCACTGTCCGCGCGAGATCGCGACGTTGAGGCGGTTGATCGAGAGGAGGAAGTCGACGCCGCGCGGCACCTCCTCGGCGCTCGACGCAGAAAGCGAGACGATGACTACCGCGGCCTCTCGGCCCTGGAACCGATCGACCGTTCCCACGGAGGCCGCGCCGAGTCCCGCTGTTCGAAAGCGATCCTGGAGCAGACCGACCTGCGCGTTGTACGGCGCGACGACGATGACGTCAGCCGCGGTGAGAGGCCGTCGGCCGTGATTATCGATCCACTCGCGACCGACGAGGTCGTGCACGATGCGCACGACCTCGTCCGCCTCCTCCGTCGAGGTGGTCGTGCAGCCGTTGTGCTCCACGGGCAGCGGCACGAGCCCCGGCTCGACGCCGGGCATGTCGCGCTCCGAACCGTGCGCGCCGAGCCTGCCGTCGTACGCGAGATCGGACACCGCCTCGCACAGGGCCGGATGCATGCGCCACGACGTGCCGAGGAAGTAGCCGAACTCGGGTGGGACGACCGCGGCGCCGTCGCACAGCCACCCGAGCGCGGAGTCGTCGACCGGTGCCGGGTGAATGCCTTGGCTGACCTGCGGAAGCTGCTGCGGATCGCCGATCAGGAGCAGACGCGCGGCCGCGCGGCCGGCGGCGATCGTGTTCGCGAGAGAGAACTGACCGGCCTCGTCGACGACGAGAAGGTCGAGCTCGCGGCGGCCGTTGTTCGCAAGACCGGCGAAGTCCCACACCGTTCCGCCGATAACGCCCGGCTCATCGGCGAGGTCGCGCTCCGGATCGGTCGACGTCGTCCAGGAGCGGGTCGGCGAGTCGCGGCCCTTCGGGTTCTTCAGCACCCGGTGGGCGGGCACGCCCGCCTGGATGACGCCGTCGAGCATGTGCTCGACCGTGGCGTGTGACTGCGCAACCACACCGATGCGCCAGCCGCGCTCGAAGAGCGCCGCGATGACGCGTGCGCCGGCGTAGGTCTTGCCCGTTCCGGGAGGACCCTGCACGGCGACGAATCGGGCATCGAGCTCCGCGAGCGATTCGGTGACCGCATCGATGGTGCCCCGGTCGTCCCCGCCGACCGGGGCGAGGGTTCGAGGCGCTCGACGCCGGAGAACGTCGAGCGCGGGGTCGTCAGGCAGGGCCGTAGCGAGGGGCCGGTCGTGCTCTGAGGCGGCGGCGACTCGGCTCGCCCAGGCTTGGATCGAGTCGCGCAACGAGTCGGTGGGGGGCCCCGAGCCCGGAGTGAGTGCGATGGGCACGTCGTCCCACGGCTCGGGCACCACACCTTGGCGTTCGGCGAGCTCGAAGATGTCGCCGTTCCAGGTCAGCGCGGTCCGGCGATGGGCGCGGAGCGCCGTGACCGCGCCCGGGTCGATCACCGTCGGCGGCGCGTAGACGGCGTACATCTCCCTCGCCTCTTCGCTGAGACGGGAACCTGGGGCGACGGTGCCGCGGAACCGAATCCTTCGTACAACGCTCCGCTTCTCCGGGCGCCACGCGCCGACCTCCAGCACCTCGTCGACGGTGATGACGTCACGCTGCTCGCGCCACTCCTCGAGAGCACCGTCGAGGCGCGAGAAGTGCTGCCACCAGAACTGCTTCTCCTCGCGCTTGTGGAAGCCAACAGCGGCGGCAGCGAGCCAGAGCGCCGTCTCGTCGGCGTCTCGCCGGGACGGGTCATCGCCGGCGCGCGCAAGCAGACGCCCGACGAGTTGCTCGCGCGCCGCTATGGCCTCCGCCTTCTCCGGTGCCAGCTCCTTCGGTAGTGCTGACGGCATCCGCTCGTCGATGTGGTCGGCGATCAGTTCCCGCAGCCAATCGCGCAGCCCGTGGGTCGACTCGACGTCGTAGGCGTTGTAGTCCTCGATCTGGGCGAAGAGGCGATCGGCCTGCTCGTGTTCGCCCTGCTCGCGCAGGTCCGTGGCCTGCTGGAACCAGACGATCGAATCGCCGGCGTTGGTCACCTCGCCGGCGCGCTCTGCGGGCATGTAAAGCGGCTCGAGCTTTTTCAGCGAGTAGCTCGGGCTGCCGATCACGAGCGAACGCTTCACGACCGGATAGAGGTCGACGAGCACGCCCGTACGCAGCAGGTCATCGATCTCCTCCTCGCCGACGCCGTGCCGGGCGGCGATGCTCAACAGGTGCGTGCGCTCGTAGGAGGCGTAGTGGTAGATGTGCAGTTCGGGATGCTGCGCCCGGCGCTCGCGGACGAAGTCGAGGAAGTCGATGAGCGCCTGCTTCTCCTCGGCGAGCGAGTGCGCCCAGAATCCGCGGAACGCGCCCGACGCGTCGCGCACGCCGAACAGGTAGTCGAGGCCCCAGAACGGGCCCTCCTGCCACAGCGGATCGCCCTCGAAGTCGAAGAAGAGATCGCCGGGGGACGGCTGCGGCAGCTCGCGGATCGGAGTGGGGTCGACGAGCTCGAACGCGAGCGTGCCCTCATCGCGGGACCGCAGCTGCGCGCGAGCCTGGCGCTGGAGCGCGGCGAACGTCGCCGCCGCCATCCCCGCCGGTGGCTCGGCTGCCGTCGCGAGTGCTGCGACCGTGGGGATCCCAGCGGCGCGGAGCCGCTGCCGCTGATCGCGTCGAATGCCGGCGAGCTGGAAGAGGTCGTCGTGCGGCTCGAGCTGCTCCTCGCAGGCAGCGCACTTGCCGCAGGCGAGAACGCCCTCGGCTCCCCAGGGCAGTGCGGCCTCGGCGGCCAGGCGCCTGTCGACGATCCGCTCGAGCCTCGAGCGCCGCTCGAGCAGCACCGGCTCGATGTCGCGGAGCCGGTGGACGCTGGTGGTCCCATCGCCGAGCAGCAGCCGTACCTCATCCGCCACGGGAGCGCCTATGGACCGGAGGGCTCGCGCGTAAGCGGCGAGCTGCAGCAGCGCCGCGACCTTCGCTCGCCGCGCGAGCTTCGCATCCGACACCACGTACTCGCCGTCGACGAGCTCGACGAAGTCGGCGTAGCCGAAGAAGCGCTCGCCCTCGAACGCCGCCTGGAAGACCACGGGCGCGCGCCGATCGAGGGCGGCGCGAGTCGCCGCGACCGCGGCCTCGCGACCGGCTCGATCGAGGCCCTTCTCGATCTCGACCACCTCACCCTTGGCGCGCAGCGCATCCAGGATCGTGGCCTCATGCAGGTCGCCGAGCACGGCGGTGCGCTCCAGCATCGCGTCCTGCTCCTCGGGCACCGGCGCTCGCCGCCCGAGCTTCGCGTCGAGCGCGGTCAAGACCTGCCACTCGCATCCGCTCGCTCGGGTCAGGTCGCTCGCAGTGAGCAGCAGGGTCTCGTCTTCGAGGATCACGATCGCTCCTATTCGTCAGGGATGCGCGTGCGCGCCTCAGGACTCGTCGTCGGGTTCGCGCTCGACCGCTGCGGCGCGCTCGGCCTCCGTGAAGCCGAGCGGCTGCTCCCGGCGTCGGGTCTGGGTCAGGTGCCGGCTGACCGACGTCGCCATGGCGTCGACGTTGTGGGAGCCGCGAGCGTAGGTCATCGAGCGGTCGGCGGCGATGCCCAGGCCGCGTGCGGTGAGCACGGCATCCTGGTCGGCGCCGAGGAACACGAAGTCCCAGCTCGACTGCTTGCGTCGCTGCTCGACCAGTGCCCTGATGGTCGCGGCGGTGTACTCCCGGCTCTGGTTCTCGTGGCCGTCCGTGACGACGATCACCTGCACCGTGGCGGGACGCGCGTGCTCGGGCAGGGCGGAGAGGCGCTCATGGAAGCCGTTGACGGCGATGCCGACGGCGTCGTAGAGCGCCGTCCCGCCGCGGGGCTGCAGCTCGATGCGCACCTCCTCCGGTGCGGCCGAGACGTGCGTGTGCTCGATCTGATCATCGAACGTCACGATGTCGACCGTGAGCATCCCGGGCTGCGCGGCCTGCTCCCGGAGCATGCGCTCGAGTCCGCCGACCATGTCGTCGCGGATGCTGCTCATGGAGCCCGAGCGGTCGAGCACGATGAGCAGGGCGGTGTAGTCGGTGTCGGCCATGGCCGTCTCCTTCCTCCGTTGGATCCGACGACGGCCTCGGCCTCCGGGCGTCTGGCGACGCCCTCCGAACGCTCCGCCGGTGTCGGGATCCGGCGGTGCTGCAAGTGTCGCCTGCACCGCTGACATTCGCTCAACTCGACCGGGTCGACGGCCTTCGCGCGAAGAGAGATGCAGGTTTGCCGACTCCGCCGCGCCGCACTGCTCCCACCTCGTCGAGCTGTGGCAGCACGCGCCGACGGAAGGTGTCCGGCTGAAGCCGGTGACCCAGCACCGCTTCGTGGACCTCGCGCAGGGATCTGATCGTGAACGGCTCGTCGAGCAGGCCCGAGGGGTCGGCCCGATCGGCGTAGTCAGCGCGCACTCGCTCGACGGCGAAGGCGACGATCGCGTCGTGGTCGAAGTCGAGACCGACCGCGTCCGGGACGGGGAGTGCGTCGAGCGTGCCGAGCGCATTCGCGCGCACGACGGCCATGTGCGCGACGGAGAGGACCCATCCGCGTGAGTCCCGGTCGACCGCGTCGAAGACGTGGAGCTGCGCCGGTTCGACATCGCGGATGCCAGCCTTCTCGCGCAGTGAGCGCCGCACCGCGTCGGCCAGCACCTCGCCTTCGTGGAGGAAGGTGCCGGGCAGTCGGCGTCGTCGCGTCCGCTCGTCTGTCAAGAGCCCGACGCAAAGCGCGCCATCACGCACCGTCAGTACCGCGGTGTCGACCGCGACCGACGGCCGTGCGTAGTCGGTAAGGCTCGCATCTCTCTTCGCCCTCGTACTCATGCACCGATTCAAGCAGGCCTGCGCTAATGTCAGTGGCCACGAGTTAGATCAAGAGTGAGCAAACCCGCTCGACTCGACCGGAAGGAGCCACCATGGCCCTCACCTCACCTCAGACGGACCGCGCGCTCGGCGCGATCCTCGCGTCTGCCGCCGGCGATGCCCTCGGCGCGCCCTACGAGTTCGGCCCGGCCGTGCTCCCGCCCACCGCGATCACGGCTCACGCCGGGGGAGGGTGGGAGCTCGGCGAGTGGACCGACGACACCGCGATGGCGCTGCCGATCCTCCGCGCGCTCGCGGATGGCCGCTCGCTCGACAACGAGGCGACGCTCGACCGCCTCGTCGCTCAGTGGATCGGCTGGAGCGCCACCGCGAAGGACGTCGGCATCCAGATCCGTGCGGTGCTCCGTGATGCACAGCAGCCCACCGCCGCAGCTGCACGCGCGGCGGCCGCCCAGCTGCACCAGCGGCGCGGCCGTTCCGGCGGCAACGGCTCGCTCATGCGCACGGGCCCCGTCGCGCTCGGCTACCTCGAGCGCGGCCGCGCGGGAGACGCGGCCTGGGCCGCTCGCGCGATCAGCGACCTCACGCACTTCGATGTCGATGCCGGCGACGCCTGCGTGATCTGGACGCTCGCCATCCGCCGCGCGATCCTTACGGGCGGCCTCGATCTCGAGCGTGCCATCGCGTCGCTCCCGGAGGAGCGGCAGCAGCGCTGGCGCGAGCTCGCCGGCGAGGCCGAGCTGCGGATGCCGTGGGAGCTGACGGCGAACAACGGCTGGGTAGTCGGCGCGTTCCAGGCCGCATGGTCGGCGATCGTCCACGGTGCGACGCTCGCCGAGGTGCTCGAGCTCGCCGTGCGCTCCGGCAAGGACACCGACACGGTCGCCGCGATCGCCGGCTCGCTCGCCGGAGCGGTCTACGGCGCGTCCGCTCTGCCGGCCGCGCTCACCCGGCACCTGCACGGCTGGGCAGGGGAGGGCGCGACTGGCGACCGTCGCACGTTGATCGAACTCGCTACGCTCGCCATCCGCGGCGTCGACTCCTGCGGCTGGCCGATGGCAGCGCGCATGCCGCTGCTGAATGAGCCGCTGCTCGTGCCGCACCCCGCCGACCCGGGCGTCTGGCTCGGCGACCTCGGCGCGCTCGACGTCGCCCCCGCATCCGTCACCGCCGTCGTCTCGCTGTGCCGGGTCGGCCGCGAGCAGGCGCGGGTCGAGGCGGTTAACCACATCGAGGTGCGGCTCATCGACCAGCCGGGGAAGAACCCGCACCTCGATCTCGTGCTCACCGATGCGGCGGATGCAGTGGCGATGCTGCGCTCGGAGGGTCACGAGGTGCTGCTCCACTGCGCGGAGTCGCGCTCGCGGACCGCGGCTGTCGCCGCACTGTACGCCGTGCGGCACCACGGTGCCGATGCCGAGGACGCGCTCGCTTCGCTGCGGGCCTCGATGCCCCGCTACAACCCGCAGCAGTTCCTCGTCGACGCGGTGCGCCGGCTCGCCTCGGAGGGGGCTCGATGACCGCGGACCGGTTCAAGCTCCAGCAGGCCTGGTGGCTCGCGAGCGAGCTCGGCCGCCGACACCCGCGGGTGTGGATCGAGCGCTTCATGCACTCCACCGGGCCGGTGCTCGTCGCGGCCGAGGCGGGCGACGACGCTCAGGCGCGCGTCTTCTTCGACCTGCAGGCGGGCGTGCGCGCGTATCGCGGGGAGAGCGAGTCGCATTGGTCGTGGGAGACGGTGCTGCACTGTCCCGGCGCGCACGACACGCTCAAGCGCATCGAGGTGACGAGCGGGCTCGGCATCCCGCACCGTGCGCCGGCGACGACGGCCCGCTCGATCGTCTACCGGCTGATCGCGCGGCTGCTCGCGATGCACCTCGACGCACCTCGACCGTGGGTGCCGGTGCCGATCGAGGTGCAGCCGATGATCCACGGCCTCCTCGAGCCGGAGGACGAGCCGCTGATGCTGGGGTTCGAGACCGTGCACCACGATGTGCACAACCATCGCGACGATGCGGCGAAGCGCTTCGGCGATCCGAGGTCGGTGCAGGTGCGGCCCTGGCTGTGGGCGATGACGAGGGATGTCGAGACGGCGTTCGTGCTCGACACCGATGGCTTCGTGCACACGCGACACGTGGGGGTGCGGCCGCTGCTCACGATGTACGACGAGCTGGGTCGCGACATCGACCGGCTCGCAGTGCGGGTGCTGGAGCTGGCGGGAGTGACCCGAGGATGAGCGATGAGCACGCGGTGGAGCCGGATGGCGTTGGCGATTTGGAGCCGACGGTGGTCGACGCCGCGGAGCGCTCGCCGGTCATCCTGCACGCGCCGCACGGATCGACGCGCATCCCGTCACCGTTCCGCGACCACTTCACGATCGACGACGCGGGGCTCCGGCGAGAGCTGCTCGCGCTGACCGACCACGCGGTCGACCGCATGGTGCGCCGCGCGCTCGAGTCGTGCGACGCATCCGCGGTGATCGCCGAGGTCTCGCGACTCGTCGTCGATGTCGAGCGCTTCCCCGGCGACGAGGAGGAGATGAACGCCGTCGGTATGGGTGTGCTGTACACGCACGGCGCGCGGCGAGAGCGTATCCGTGAGGTGCCCGAGCCGGCGCGGGCCGAGCTGCTGCTGCACTTCGAGCGCTACTCGAGCGCGGTCGAGCGGCTCGTCGATCGGGCGCTCGAGCAACACGGACGCGCCCTCATCATCGACGTGCACTCGTACCCAAACCAGGCTCTGCCGTACGAGCTGCACGCCGATGGCCGTCGGCCGCCGCTGTGCGTCGGCTACGACGAACGCCACATGGCGGCGTCGCTGCTCAGCTGCGTGCGCGAAGTGTTCGGCCATCTTGAGCAGGCGGACAACGAGCCGTTCGCCGGCGCGTACGTGCCGCTCAAGCACTTCGGCCGAGATGGCCGGGTGCAATCGGTGATGGTCGAGCTGCGACGAGATCAGTACATGGATGAGCGCACCGGCGACCTCGACGGCGGGGCGGTGGATGCGTTGGGGGACGCGATCGCGCGGCTCGCGAGAGCCGCGACCGCGTCCGGATAGATTGCGGCCATGAGTCGCGGTCACGTCTTCATCACCATGGGCGACATCACGCATCTCGAGTGCGATGCGTGGCTGCTGCCGACGGACGAGCGGCTCGCCATAACCGACGGATGGTTCGAAGCACTCCCGGAGCTGCAGGAACGACTCGACAGGACGGACACCGCTGTCCTGCGGACCGGAGACACCCAGGCGGCTCCCCTCGCGCCGGGCGGAGACGGCCCGGCCACCGTGCTCGCGACCGTACCGCTCGAAGGCGTGCTCGACGCATCCGGCATCGAGCACATCGAGGCGTCGGTGCGTGAGTTCGTGGAGTGCGCCGCGCACATGGCCGCCGCTCCTCGTCACGAGCGGACGAAGCGGCTGCTGGCACTGCCGAGCTTCGGAACCGGGAAGGGCGGTGGCGCGCACCTGAGGGGGCAGCTCGCCGAGCGGCTGCTCGACGTCTGCACCGAGATGGCGAGCGCGCACGATGTCGACCTCGCCATCGTGCTACGCGACGAGCGCAGCTTCGCTCGCATGCAGGAGCTGCGGAAGCGCCGCGCGGGGTGGCAGAGCGACCTCTCGCAGGAGCAGGTCGCCGATGCTGAGCGCCTCGCCCGCCTCGCCAAGAGTGGCCGGCTGGTGCCCTTCCTCGGCGCAGGAACCAGCATGAGCGCTGGCGCGCCGAGCTGGCACGACCTGCTCGATCGGCTCGCTGACGACGTCGGGCTCGACGAGAAGCAACGGAAGGCGCTGGAGAAGTGGGGCGAGCTCGATCGCGCTGCGTTCCTGCGTCAGCGCACCATCGAGCGGCACGTCGAGCAGGGCAGGACGAGCCAGGACGCGGAAGCGGCCTTCGCGGACGCAGTCGTGCGGCTCGTCGACGTTCCCCGGTACGGGCTCGCGCCCGCCCTGCTCGCGAGCCTCCGCACGCCGCAAGCGATCACCCTGAACTACGACCGGCTGTTCGAGAAGGCGTCTGACGACGCAGGCCTGCCGCGCGTCCGCATCCCTGACGGCGAGACGGCCGAGACGGGCGACGCGTGGCTGCTCAAGCTGCACGGGAGCGTCGACAGGCCCGCGTCGATCGTGCTCACGCGCGACGACTACCTCGGGTATGCATCGCAGCGGGAGGCGCTGTCGGCGATCGTGAAGGCGAACCTGCTCACGCATCACCTGCTGTTCGTGGGCTTCGGCCTCGCCGACGAGCACTTCCACCGCATCGTCCACGACGTGCGTCGAGCGCTGCCGCAGCCCGCATCCATGGCGGAACGGGCGACCGCGCTCACGCTGACCGACGACCCGATCGCAGCCGAGCTGTGGAAGGACCAGGTGCGGATGCGTCCCCTCGGCTCAGGACCAGAGCCTGACGGACGCGCCGTCGAGGTGTTCCTCGACGTGCTGGTCGCGTACGCGACCGACGCGCACTCCTACCTCCTCGCCGACGACTTCGCCTCGTCGCTCAGCGACGATGAGCGGCGCCTGCGCGACGCGCTGCGCAGACTTGAGGACGAGCTCGAGCAAGTGCCTGCCTCGACGGCCGGCCATGCGCAGGCGACCGCCATGCTCGCGGCGCTGGGGCGACGACAACCGGGATAGCGGCTCGACGGCCACAGACACCCGGCAAGCCCCGGCAGATCGAGCGTTGTCAGCGGTTCCCATGACAGTTGCCACATGACGGTGATCGATGGAGAGTCAGCGCGGGCGACCGCTGACGCAGAGATGGAGCGCGAGATCGCGTGGCTGGCCGCGCAAGTGCCGACATGGCAGTGGAAGTGGGCGTCGACGTTCGAGGGCGGCGCGGAGCACTCCTACGTCATCAAGGGGCGCCACCTCGACGAGGCGATCTACGAACGCGCCGCTCGCGTCATCCACGCCGCGGGCATGCCGCGGAAGTTCTACCGGCGCCTGAACATCGAGCTGCACCTGCCGGACGTCGGGGTGCCCTACGGTCGAGAGCCGCTCGGTCAGCGCGAGATGCAGCGCGGAGTCAAGCTGTGGCTCATGTCGCATCGCACGAGCGTGAGCAAGGCGCTCAACATCGCGCCCGTCACCGCCGAGTACGGCCGCCAGGACGCGCCGGTGACCGCCACCGATCTCGTCTCGCCCTGGGATCTCGCCGCCCTCGACTTCGACGATGCGTTCGAGGCGAGCGGAGTGCTCGCGCTGGGGGAGCGGCTGCGCCAGCTCGGGCTCACGGACCGACACGTGACGGATCTCGGCTCGCGCGCGGGCGCCGCGCTCGACCTCGGCCTCGCCGGCCAGCAGCACGGGTACACCGCCGTGGAGCGCAGCCGCGGGCTCATGCACTCGCTCCTGTTCAAGCACCAGTGGGTCCGCGACGTGCACGTGCTCCCGGTCGAGCGGTTCCTTCAGGCGCTGTGCGAGCGCCGCTTCGAGACGGTGATTTCGCTCTTCGGTGCCGCGTCCCACCTGCGCCCGGAGCGCATCCGCTCGTTGCATGCTCGATCGGAGCGGCTGGTGCTGATGCATCACCTCGGTCGACCCGAGCGCGACTTCTTCGCCGAGACGCACCTGCCGGACTGGGCGGATGCGTCCAGGGCGGCAGCGACGGAGCTTCCTGGCGCGAGAAGTGAGCGGCTCGGCGACTATCTGCTGACCGTCGCGTGAACTCCGGGGCAGGATGGCGGAATGACTGATCGCACGATCGACACGCTCGGGGACGCGTTCCGCGAGTACCGGACACCCTTCGAGAACCAGCGCTTCATCGCCGACTTCGTGGCGAAGGTCGACGCCGCCGCGTTGTTGCGGTACAGCGACCACTTCCGCGTCGAGCGGCGCTCGGGGGAGCCGGCACTCCAGGTGCACCACAGTTCGACCATCGGGTTCCGCTCTGAGGACGAGGTGCAGGAGCTCGTCGGTGACGTCAAGCCCTTCCCGAGTGAGTGGCTGCCGGGTTGCTGGGGCGTGCGTCATCCCGTATCGGCGCAGTCGGGAGGTGGCGAGCGGAGCGGCAGCCCCCGCCAGGTGGCCAACGAGCCGTGCCCCCGATGCGGCGAGGTCATGTCGCTCGCAGGCTGCGATTGGTGCGGGTGGGCGCCTTGACGCTCGCCACGACCGTGCACGTCGGAGTCGATCTGGCGTGGGGCCCGAAGAACCGCACCGGTCTCGCGGCGGTCGGCGCCGACGGTCGTCTGCTCGCGTCGGGCAGCGCCGGCTCGGATGACGAGATCATCGACTGGATCGATGCGCACGCACTGCGACGGGGTGTGGTTGCGATCGATGCGCCGCTCATCGTCACGAACCGAACCGGGCGCCGAGCCTGCGAGTCGGCCATCCACGCCGCGTTCGGCCGCTTCGACGCGAGTCCGCACTCGACGAACCTCGGCAAGCCGGAGATGAATCCGCCTCGAGGAGCTGTGATCGCCGAGCGGCTCGGCTTGCCTGTGGATCCGAGCCTGCGCAACCGTGTCGCCATCGAGGTGTATCCGCATCCCGCCATGGTCGGTCTCTGGGAGCTCGACCTGAACCTGAAGTACAAGCACAAGGCGAAGTACGAGTTCGCCTTCCGCAAGCGGGAGTTCGAGCGCTTGCTAGACCTGCTCGAGGCGGAGGCGACGCTCAGAGTGAGCGCGCTCCCGCGGTGGAGCGAACTGCGCTCGATCGCCGTGGCGGCCACTGGTCACGGCGCGCTCAACCGCATCGAGGATGAGGTCGACGGCATCGTGTGTGCGTGGCTTGCCTACTTGTGGTCGATCGGAGGTCAGCGCCTCGTCGTCTTCGGCGACATCGATTCCGGCTACATCGTCGCGCCGCCAGCCCCGACCCACGCTCCTCGGCCCCGAGCCTTGCGGCAAGCGCCTCGATCCTCGGTGCGGTTTCAGGATGCGACTGGGGAGATGCCGACGACGGCCGACGCGCCGGTCGTTGGCGAGCCCGAGTTCTCCTTCAATGGCCCGACCGGCCCGCACCGCCTGACGATGAGCGAGGCGCGCCTGTTGGAGGCTGCCCTTCAAGTCGCTCGGAGCGGCTGAGTGCTTCGCGTCGGGCTTAGATCCGACAGAGTTGCGCCGCGATGTGGTCGGCATCCGTCAGAATCAGCACATGAGTCACGAAGAGCTCGCGCTCGCCATCATCGAGAGCGACGACGGGATCCTGTTGCTGGGCGACGAGACGACATTGCGAGACTTCGAGTCTCGTGCTGGGCTCGACACGCGTCGAGTCGCGCAGCGATCACTTTCAGCCGCGGGCAAAGCGCTCGGAGTGATCGGAGAAGTTCAGGCGAGCAGCGGCAGATGGGTCAAGCTCACCAGGGAATCGGCTGAGCTGGTCAAGAAGCACGGCGAGTCCCTCGGCAAGGCTGACAAGCTCATGACCGGGGTCGTTCGTACCAAGGGCGGGCGGATCGTCAAGCACCTGAAGTTCGAGAACGCGGCGCTGTTGACGCCGGCGGCACCGCTCGCCCTAGCGTCGGTGATGACTCAAGCGTCGCTCGAAGCGGCGCTGGATGACATCCAGAAGTACTTGGAGGTCATCGACGCCAAGCTCGACAGGCTGCTCAAGCAGCGCAAGATCGAGGCACTCGGCCAGCTCGGCGGCGTCATGTTCGCCATCGACGAGGCGAACGCCATCTTCGAAGCGACCGGCGCTGTCTCGTCGGTCACGTGGTCGAAGGTGCAGGCAAACTCTCTCGCCCTGCAGACGATGCAGGCGGAGGCTGTCGCTCAGCTCAGTGCGCTGGCCGAGATGGTGAACGAGCGTGGGGTCGACACGGACAAGTCTGCTGCGGTGCTGGAGGAGGTTAGGGGCGACGTATCGTTCTGGCTCGGAGTGCTCGCGCGGACGATCGCGCTGCAGGATCGGCAGTACGTCCTAGAGCTCGCACGCGTGGCTGAGGCGGAGTCTCACCAGCTCGAGCAGCATCGGTTGGGCATCACGATTGCTCGGGCCGCACGAGCCAAGCGCATCGCTGACAGCCTGGACGCGATCAACGCGTCCGTCCACGCCTCCTCCCAGCTGACCAATCGCGACCGGGTGGCGAATCCGTTCAGCGCGCGCCGGGTCACCGAGCGCTCCAACGCTGTCAACGACACCGTTGCGGAGTTCGCTCGGCACGCGGACCTCGTGCTCGCCGATGTGCAGAGGCTCGAACAGACTGCGTGGCATCGAGCCGCGCAGGCGCTGGTCGGCGACGCTGCGGACCAAGTTGGCTCCATCAGCGGCGAAGTGGCAGCGCGCGCGAAAGTCATCGGAGCGGGGGTTCAAGAGCGGAGCGACGACGCCGTTCTGCGACTCGCTCGGCGAGTGCAGGAGAGGCGGGAGGCGCGGCGTCGGGCTGGTGGCCTCGAAGAGATCGAGCCGCTCGACTCACAGGAGTAGCAGCGAGTCGCGATCGGTCGCGCGGGTCTCAGATCGCGGCGAACACCTCTGCCCAGAGAGACTCGAGGTCCTCGGCCAGCTTCCTGTTGTGCGCACGGCGAGTGCGAGCATCGAGCGGGCCCTTCAGAAGCGCCCGCTTCGCCTCTAGCTTCGACAGCCGCTCGTTCCAGACCTGACCGTTGGCGGCATCGGCGTCCAGACGATCGAGGTGCGCTCGCAGCACAGCGATCCGCGCACTGATGCGGCCTTCCGGCGTCAGCTTCCTGATGGCCGCGTCCGCCCTCGCCAGCCAGCGCCTCAATTGCACCCTGCGTTCAGGGGTGTCGAAGGCTTCGATCAGCCCTCGGATGACCGGCCACGCGTCCACCGCGACGCGTGCGATCTTGGCGCCGTTGACGGCTCGTGGTGCCATTGAGGGTCCTGTCATCGTGAAGGTGCGAGTAGCCGCAATCTACAGCGAATGCGTCCGACGGCAGCGCGGACGCGTGCGACGGCATGCGCCGACGCCAGAGAGTGACAAGAGATCGAGCGGGTCGAACTCGTCGATTGGCATGATGCGGACGCGCGGCAAGCGGCTCGTGAACGCCGCGACATGGTACCGAGGTCGAGGTAGCCGATGCCGTCCACGTTGTGCAGGTCGCTGGTCATCAAGCGCGCGTAGACGCCCTTTGCCTTCCGTCGGGGTGTTCCCAACCTGGAAGTGATTCGTCGAGAGCGCCCACTTGCATAGGCGACAACGCTTGCTTACGCCATCTTGACCTTTGCTGGGACAACCACAGGCCGTCGAGCCGCTCTTGGCGGTCGGCCGCTGAAGCTCTTGGGAGCCGACCCCGCTGAGCCGACCATTGCGCAACTCTGTCCAACCGCGCTGCCCAGCGACCTGGCGGCGGCGTCGCCCAGCCCGCGAGCACTGACTCGATCGCCTCGCTTTGTACCCGCGAGAGCTCGGCGTGGCGCTGTGCTCGCAGCCACCGCCCGATCGAGTCGTGTGTCTCATGCGGGACACGCCCTTCTGTCGCGAGGAACGTTGCGAGTTCGGCGAGACGTGCTGTCCATCGGCGGCGAGACGCTTGCTCTGTCCCGTAGTCCCGCCATCGAGGTAGCAAAGCGTCGAGCTGAGATTCGCGCTCCGCACTCCATCGCATTGCAGCGGCTGGATTGCGGGACGCTGTGCGTGCGTTGTGCAGCCAACGCCCGAGCCGTCGCTCATGCGGGTCGGTATCTTGCCCTCCCGCTAGACGGGGCATCCTCCCGGTGCGCTCATAAAACTCTCGAGCCGCCTCTATGTTGCGCACCCACTGCGCATCGTATGAGTCCATGGGAGAACCCGTCACGGTTAGCCTTCCTCGCGCAACTCAACAACGTCCCGTTGAAGACGACCATATGGGGGTAAACCCATCGGGAACACACTTTCAGGCAGGTGCCGTCACGGTTCGTCGCACGGTCGCGGCTGCTTGAGGCCACGGCAGTCATGACCTCGCGTTACACTCCTGGCGAGGCAACCTTGCCTGAAGTCATGGCAGCGATCAGGCTGCGAAGCTGTGCTGCATCAATCTAGGAACTCCAGCGGGTCGAACTCGTCGATCGGGATGATCCGCACGCGCGGCAGTCGGCTCGTGAAGGCCGCGACGTCGTACTCGAGGTCGAAGAACTCGACGCCGTCGACGTCGCGCAGGTCGCCGGCCATGAACTCGCCGAAGCCCACGATGCCGACGCGGCGCGCGCCGTCCTCGGCCAGCCGCTGCATCTGCAGCGCGAAGTCGCGGTCGTGGCTCACGAGCATGACGTCGTCTGCCCGCGCGGCCAGCGCATCCGCCGTCTTCTGGATGGCGATGTCGACGACCTTGCCCTCGCCGCTCAGCGGCACCGGCCGGTAGCCCATCGCGATGAGCGCCTGCACGAA
Source organism: Agrococcus pavilionensis RW1 (assembly GCF_000400485.1). Classification (GTDB taxonomy): domain Bacteria; phylum Actinomycetota; class Actinomycetes; order Actinomycetales; family Microbacteriaceae; genus Agrococcus; species Agrococcus pavilionensis. The sequence goes on along the minus strand of NZ_ASHR01000036.1, from coordinate 2,583 downwards.
CGATGCCGGCAGCTCGTGCGAGACCGCGAGGAAGAACAGGCCCTTCACCGGTTGCTGCCACGCGCGCTCGGCGAAGTCGAGCACCTTGTTCCAGCGCGGTCGCTCCTGCGGCTCGGGGCGGCGGTCGAGGATCGAGACGCCGAGCGTGGCGTCGATGTTCTCGCCATCGATCAGCAGGTAGGTGGTGCGCTCGGGCATGGGGCGAGACTATCGGCGAGGTGGTCTCGATGCGCCGACTTCGTCGGTTGCTCGACCGACGGCCGGTGTCGGCGGGGCGCGCTATCGTCGGGGCAGGCTCAAGAGCTGCAGCCATCGGTACCTGGCCGGCTGCACGGCAACCCCCTCCGCTGAGCGGGGTGCCCCAGGGGAAGAGCCGGCCCGGCGCGATCGCGTTGGGCAAGTCAGCGGGAGCGGCGCGCCGTACCCGCCGAGGGAACGGAGCTCCCATGCACGTGCAACCACCGCTCGCCGGAGACGAGCACTTCAAGCGGCGCCAGCGGCCGCCGGCCTGGCCCGACCCGGCACGCGGCTACGGCACCTCGATGCTCAAGGCGATCGCTCGGGCGCAGCGCGACTGCCCGCACGACGGCGTCCGCCGCCCCGCTGACCCCTACTCCGATCGCGACGTGTGCGCGCTGTGCGCGCTCGTGCTGCCGCTCAGCCCGCTGCCCGACGTCGACCTGCACGACGCATCCGACGATCTCGCCTGGGCGGTCGCCTTTCACCGGCGGCCGCCGACGATGCCGGGCGTGCTCGCGCTCGTCGAGCTCTCGCGGCGCGTGCGGCGAGCGGATGCGTCGTGGGCGGTGAGCGTGTTTGGCCGGGAGCTGCAGGCACTGCGCGAGCTCGGCATGACACCGGCGAGCTACCTCGGCGAGTGAGGCGCTAGCGAGAGCCGTGCGGCAGGTCGGCGGTGCACCAGACGACATCGCCGACCGAGCCGGCGCGGCGCCGCATGAGGCGCGCGCGCCGGCAGCCGCTCGGGAGCGCACCGTGCAACCATGCCCAGAGGATCTCGGCGGCGTCGAACCCGTGCCAGAGGCCGTCTGCCTCGTCGGAGTTGGCGCCAGCGTCGCGCTCGCGCAGCACGCGGCTCGCCCAGTCGCCGGGGGAGCCGTCGTGCACCTCGACGATGCAGTCCTCATCGACGCGCATCACCTGCGCCCAGCGGCTCTCCTCGCCGCCGGGCAGCTCGAGCACCGCCCACTCGCCGGGCTCCAGCAGCACGACCCAGAGGGCGAGCTGCTGGCCGGTCAGGATCGGCGTCGAGAGCTCGCGGTGGCCGCGCGGGTTCCAGCGGAGGTCGAGCTCGGTCTCTCGGCTGGGACCGAGTGCCTCCGCTACCTCTCGGTCGAGGTCGCGGGCGAAGGCCGGGGCTGCTGCGCGGTGCGTCTCCACGAGCTCAGTCTGCGGGCGGCCGCCCACAAGGAGTGGTCTCGATACGCCGACTTCGTCGGCTACTCGACCGGCGGATGGGGTGAGAGCTCGGTGAGCAGGCGGGCGCGCTCGTGCACGTACGGCGGCAGCGGATGCGTCATGGCGTACGGGCGATCGTGCTCGATCGCGTCGAGCACGATCGGGCCGACGGCGGCCGGGTCGATCGCACCGGGCGTCTCGGCGCCGGCGCGCATCGGCTCGCCGTCGGTGTACGTCTGCCACGGGACGACGCCGCGCGCGTCAGCGCGGTCGGCCGCCGGGCGCAGTCGCTCGCTCGTCGCGAAGCCCGTCTGCACCGGGCCGGGGTAGAGCACCGTGACGCCGATGCCGAGCCCGGCCGCCGCATACTCCGCTCGGGTGGCGAGCGAGAAGCCGCCGATCGCCGCCTTCGACGCCGTGTACGCCGCGTGGCCGGGCGTCGGCTTCAGCGTCGCGATCGACGAGGTGTTCACGATGTGCGCGGGCAGCGGCGATGCGGCCATGCGAGGCACGAACGCCCGATGGCCGTGGAAGGCGCCCCAGAAGTTCACGCCCATGATCCACTCGAAGTCGCCGATCGACGCATCCCAGCTCGCCCGGTACGGCCGCCACGTAACGCCGGCGTTGTTCGCGAGCACGGCGATGTCGCCGAGTTCCGCGTAGGCGACGTCGGCGAGCGCCTCGACCTCCGCGGCCTGAGAGACATCCGTCCGCACGGCGACCGAGCGGCGGCCGAGCGCGAGCAGCTCGTCGCGCACGCGCTCGGCCGCCTCGAGCTCGATGTCGGCGACGACGACGTCCATCTCGGCTCCGGCGAGCGCGAGCGCGATCGAACGGCCGATGCCGCCGCCACTACCGGTGACGACGGCACCCCGCCCGCGCAGGTCTGCCCTACGCATGCGCTATCTCAGTTCTCGGGGAAGCCGAGGTTGAGACCGCCGTGGCTCGGGTCGAGCCAGCGCTGCGTGATCGCCTTCTCGCGCGTGAAGAAGTCGAAGCCGGCGGCGCCGTAGGCCTTCGCGGAGCCGAAGAGCGACTGCTTCCAGCCGCCGAACGAGTGGTAGGCGACGGGCACGGGGATCGGCACGTTGATGCCGACCATGCCGACCTGGATCTCGTTCTGGAACTTGCGGGCGGCGCCGCCGTCGTTCGTGAAGATCGCGGTGC
>NZ_ASHR01000035.1 GCF_000400485.1 Agrococcus pavilionensis RW1 | reverse complement strand
TAGGCGACGTCGGCGAGCGCCTCGACCTCCGCGGCCTGAGAGACATCCGTCCGCACGGCGACCGAGCGGCGGCCGAGCGCGAGCAGCTCGTCGCGCACGCGCTCGGCCGCCTCGAGCTCGATGTCGGCGACGACGACGTCCATCTCGGCTCCGGCGAGCGCGAGCGCGATCGAACGGCCGATGCCGCCGCCACTACCGGTGACGACGGCACCCCGCCCGCGCAGGTCTGCCCTACGCATGCGCTATCTCAGTTCTCGGGGAAGCCGAGGTTGAGACCGCCGTGGCTCGGGTCGAGCCAGCGCTGCGTGATCGCCTTCTCGCGCGTGAAGAAGTCGAAGCCGGCGGCGCCGTAGGCCTTCGCGGAGCCGAAGAGCGACTGCTTCCAGCCGCCGAACGAGTGGTAGGCGACGGGCACGGGGATCGGCACGTTGATGCCGACCATGCCGACCTGGATCTCGTTCTGGAACTTGCGGGCGGCGCCGCCGTCGTTCGTGAAGATCGCGGTGCCGTTGCCGAAGACACCCGTGTTGATGAGCTCGACGCCCTCCTCGAACGACTTGATGCGCACGACCGAGAGGACGGGGCCGAAGATCTCCTCCTGGTAGGCCTTCGACGAGGTCGGCACGTTGTCGAGCAGCGTCGGGCCGAGCCAGAAGCCGTCGGCGTCGCCGTCGACCTCGATGCCGCGGCCGTCGATGACGACCTTCGCGCCGTCGGCCTCGGCGATGTCGATGTAGCCGGCGACCTTGTCGCGGTGCTGGCCGGTGATGAGCGGGCCCATGTCGGTGCCGCGGCGGCCGTCGCCGATGCGCAGCGTCGCGACGCGCTCCTGCACCTTCTCGATGAGCGCGTCCGCGATCGAGTCGATCGCGAGCACGACCGAGACGGCCATGCAGCGCTCGCCCGCCGAGCCGAAGCCGGCGTTGACCGCCGCGTCGGCGACGAGGTCGAGGTCGGCGTCGGGGAGCACGAGCATGTGGTTCTTGGCGCCGCCGAGCGCCTGCACGCGCTTGCCGTGCTTCGCGGCGGTCTCGTAGATGTACTGCGCGATCGGCGTCGAGCCGACGAACGAGAGCGCCTGCACCTCGGGCGCGGTCAGCAGCCCGTCGACGGCGACCTTGTCGCCGTGCAGCACGTTGAAGACGCCGTCGGGGAGGCCTGCCTCCTTGAGCAGCTCCGCCATCCACATCGCGGCCGACGGGTCCTTCTCGGACGGCTTCAGCACGACGGTGTTGCCCGCCGCGATCGCCACCGGGAAGAACCACAGCGGCACCATCGCGGGGAAGTTGAACGGGCTGATGATGCCCACGACGCCGAGCGGCTGCTTGACCGAGAAGACGTCGACGCCGGTCGAGACGTTCTCCGAGAACGCGCCCTTGAGCAGGTTCGGGAACGCGGTCGCGAGCTCGACGACCTCGAGCCCGCGCGCGATCTCGCCGCCCGCATCCGAGAGCACCTTGCCGTGCTCGCTCGTGATGATCTCGGCGAGCTCGTCGCGGCGCTCGTTGAGCAGCTCACGGAAGCGGAACATGATCGCCTGCTTGCGGGCGATCGACAGGTCGCGCCAGGCGGGGAAGGCGGCCTGGGCGGCGTCGATCGCGGCGCGCACGTCGGCGTCGTCGGCGAGCGCGACGTGCTTCGTCACGACGCCGCGGGCGGGGTCGTAGACGGGCGCAGTGCGGCCGCTGCCCGACTCGTGGGCGGCGCCGCCGATCCAGTGGTGGACGGAGGCCGTCTCGGTGGACTGCTCGGTGATGGTCATGGATGCTCCTGGTTGCGTTGGGTTCGTGGGTGGGCTTCGACACGGTCTGCGCCTTCGGCGCGGACCGGCTCAGCCAGCGGGTGGGGAGGCCTACTCGTAGATGGCGGCGTAGAGCTGCTCGATCTCCTCGGCCGTCGGCACGCGCGGGTTGTTGTTCGGCGAGCCGGAGGCGAGCGCCTGCTGCGCCATGACGGGCACGCGCTCGCCCCACTCGGCGCGGTCGATGCCGCGAGTGGCGGGCGTCGGCACCTCGACCTCGCGGGCGAGGGTGCGCAGCTCCTGCACGAGCGCGTCGGCGGCCGCGGCGTCGGAGTCGGCCTCGGTTGCGACCCCGAGCGTGCGCGCGCACGTCGCGTAGCGCTCGACCGCGTGCTCGACCGAGAAGGCGGTGATCTCGGCGAACAGCATCGCGTTGGCCATGCCGTGCGCGATGTGGAAGTGGGCGCCGAGCGGCCGGCTCATGCCGTGCACGAGCGCGACGGAGGCGTTCGAGAACGCCATGCCCGCGAGCGTCGCCGCGGTCATCATCTCCTCGCGCGCCTCGCGGTCGTCGCCGTCGCGGTAGGCGCGGCGCAGGTAGCGGCCGATGCGCGAGATCGCGGCGAGCGCGTAGGTGTCGGAGATCGGGTTGGCCTTGCGGCTCACGTACGCCTCGATCGCGTGCGTGAGCGCGTCGATGCCGGTGTCGGCGGTGAGGCGTGGCGGCATCGAGACGGTGAGCTCGAAGTCGACGACTGCGGCCTTCGGCAGGTAGCCGGGGCCCGCGCACAGCATCTTCTCGTTCGTCTCGCTGTCGGTGATGATCGTGAACTGCGTCACCTCCGAGCCCGTGCCGGCGGTCGTCGGCACCGCGATGACCGGCAGCGCCGGGCCGGTGAACTGGAACGGCGCCTTGAGCTCGCGCATGTGGCCGCCGCGCACCGCGAGCGCCGAGAGCGCCTTCGCCGTGTCGATGGGGCTGCCGCCGCCGAGCGCGACGATGCTGTCGGCCTCGTGCGCGCGGATCGCCTCCAGCCCGTTCTCGAGCGAGTCGGTCGTCGGGTCGGGGATCGTGCCGTCGTAGACCGACGCCTGCAGGCCCGCCGCCGTGAGCGCATCCGCCACCCTCGCCGCGAGGCCCGTCGAGACGAGGAAGCCATCGGTCACGACGATCGGCCGCTCGGCCCCGAGGGTCTGGAGCAGCTCGCCGATGCTGTCGACGCCGCCCGCGCCGAATCGGAGGATGGGAGGGGTGTTGATGTCGATGCTCACCGGTTGCACGCCTTCGTGGTCGGACCCGTCAGAGGGTGTGGATGCGTCCAGCATCGCCTGGCACGGATGCAGGCGTCAACGACCAAGCGCGCAGGTGCGACTGCAGAAGTGCAGGGCGGCGGGCACAATGGATGCGTGGATGCCGAGAACCTGCGATTCCTGCTCGAGGTCGCGCGAACGGGGCGCTTGCGAGACGCCGCGGCGCGCCTGGAGGTCGACGAGACGACGGTCTCGCGGCGCATCAGCCGGCTCGAGCAGGAGCTCGGCGTGCGCATGTTCGACCGGACGCCGCAGGGGTGGCGGGTCACCGACTCGGCGCGGCTGATCCTGCCGCACGCGGAGGCGGTCGAGTCGAGCGTCGCGCGTGCGCTCGAGGCGGTCGTCTCGCGACCGGGGGAGCTGAGCGGCACGGCGCGGCTGCTCGCGCCCGACGGCTTCGGTGCGAACGTGCTCGTGCCCGGGCTGCGGCCGCTGCTCGACGCACATCCCGGTCTCTCGCTGGAAGTCATCACGGCGACGAGTCACGACCTCATCACGGCGCGCGACTTCGACGTCGCCGTCACGCTCGAGAAGCCCTCGCCGCGGGCGGCGGCGGTGCGGCACCTCGCCGACTACGAGCTGCGCGCTTACGCGTCGCGCGACTACCTCGCGCGGCACGGCACGCCGGGCTCGATCGACGAGCTGCGGCGCGACCACGACCTCATCTGGTACGTCGAGGCGCTGCTCGACGTCGCGCCGCTGCGGATCCTCGACGAGCTGCTGCCGCGCGGTCACGCGCGCCTGCAGACGAACAACATCACCGGTCAGCACAGCGCCACGCGCGCCGGCCTCGGCATCGGGATCCTGCCGACCTACATCGGCGGTGCCGACCCCGAGCTCGTCGGCGTCCTGCCCGAGGCGCTCAGCATCAGCCGCACCTACTGGCTCGTCGTGCCGCGCGACCTGACGGAGCTGCTACGCGTGCGGATCATCACCGAGGCGATCGATGCGCTCGTGGCTGAGCACCCGCACCTGTCGGTGCGGACCCGCTGACCCGCTCCGAATGCGCGCTCACGGCTCGCCAGAGAGCTCGCGTCGAATTGCGTGCCGTCGGGCGCTTCACGACGCGGCATTTCACCGAACGTGCCGTCATCGCTGTCGTGGCAAGGCGGCCGAACCTGCTTCGCTGCTTAGGAATTCACTTCCGGCACGCGCGACATCTCATGTCGACGGGCGTAAGCGGACGCGGCTCCGGAGCGTCTCGACGCCTCCGAGCTCCGTCTCGAGCAGCTGGCCAGGCTGCAGGTGCTGCGGCGGCTGCATGCCGTGGCCGACGCCGCCGGGCGTGCCGGTCGCGATGGCCTGGCCGGGGCGCAGCCGCACGATGCTCGAGCAGAATGCGATGAGGTCGGCGACGCCGAAGACGTCGTCTGTGACGTGCGCGATGCCGCTTAGTCGCGAGCGGCGCAGCGGCAGACGCAGAAGGGCCGCCCGGCGAACCGGGCGGCCCTCGGCCTGCGATCGTGAGGTCAGCGCACCGACGGCACCGACGCATCCGCCTGCACCGGCATCAGCCGGCGCAGCTGCGTGACGTGGCGGGGCTCGAGCTCCTCGAGCGACGAGACGCCGAGCAGCGCCATCGTGCGCGCGATCTCCGAGCGGAGGATCGCGATCGTGCGGTCGACGCCCTGGCGGCCGCCGGCCATGAGGCCGTAGAGGTAGGCGCGGCCGATGAGCGTGAACTTCGCGCCGAGCGCGACCGACGCGACGATGTCGGCGCCGTTCATGATGCCCGTGTCGATCATGACCGTCGCATCCTTGCCGACCTCGCGCACGACCTGCGGCAGCAGGTGGAACGGCACGGGGGCGCGGTCGAGCTGGCGGCCGCCGTGGTTCGACAGGATGATGCCGTCGACGCCCAGGTCGATGAGCTTCACCGCGTCGGGCACGTTCTGCACGCCCTTCACGACGAGCTTGCCGGGCCACATGCTGCGGATGACGTCGAGGTCCTCGTACGAGATGGTCGGGTCCATCGCCGAGTTCAGCAGCTCGCCGACCGTGCCGCCGGTCGTCGAGAGCGACGCGAACTCGAGCTTCGGCGTCGTGAGGAAGTCGAACCACCACCACGGGCGCGGGATCGCGTTCGCGATCGTCTTGATCGACAGCTGCGGCGGGATCGAGAAGCCGTTGCGGGTGTCGCGCAGGCGCGCGCCGGCGATCGGGGTGTCGACCGTGAACATGAGCGTGTCGAAGCCCGCTGCCGCCGCGCGCTCGACGAGGCCGTAGGAGATCTCGCGCTGCCGCATGACGTAGAGCTGGAACCAGTTGCGGCCGTTCGGGTTCGTCGCCTTGACGTCCTCGATCGTCGTCGTGCCGAGCGTCGAGAGCGTGAAGGGGATGCCCGCGGCAGCCGCGGCACCGGCGCCGGCGGTCTCGCCCTCCGTCTGCATGAGGCGCGTGAAGCCCGTCGGGGCGATGCCGAACGGCATCGCGCTCGGGCCGCCGAGCACCTCGGTCGACATGTCGACGCGCTCGGCCGGGCGCAGGATGTCCGGGTGGAACTCGACGTCCTCGAACGCCTGCCGCGCGCGAGCGAGCGAGACCTCGCCGTCGGCGGCGCCGTCGGTGTAGTCGAAGGCGGCCGCGGGCGTGCGGCGCTTCGCGATGACGCGCAGGTCGTCGATCGTGAGCGCGTTGTTCAGCCGGCGGCGGCGGCCGTCGAGGTCGGGCTTCTTGAACTGCATGAGCTCCATGAGCTCGAGCGGCTTGGGCAGTTGGCGCTTCACCATGCTGTGCCTCCTGGTTCCTTCTGGTCGGGGATGCGTGGGGTCGCTCAGCGAGCGACGGTCTCGGCGGCGACGTCGAAGTCGGTCGGCTCGCGGTGCGCGACGTGCTTGATGAAGAACGACGCGATCACCGAGAGCGAGGCGCAGACCGCGACGTATGCGGCGATCGGCCACCACTGGCCGCCGCTGACCTCGAGCAGCCACGCGGCGATGAGCGGTGCGGTGCCGCCGAAGATCGCGGCACCCACCTGGTAGCCGAGCGTCGCGCCGGTGTAGCGCACCTCCGGGCTGAAGCTCTCGGCGATGAGCGTGCCGAGGATCGCGTTGACGCTGCCCCACAGGATGCCGAAGGCGACGATCGTCGCGGCGAAGACCGCCCACGTCTCGCCGATGTTGAGCACCCAGTAGTAGGGCACGACGAGCACGATCGTGGTGATCGCCGAGAAGCGGTAGAGCACCGGTCGGCCGACCTTGTCGGAGAGGTGGCCGAAGAACGGCATCCAGATCGTCGCGACGAGCGCGGCGGCGGCGACCGCGAGCAGCACCGTGTTCTGCCGCACGTCGAGGATGTTCGTCGCGTAGGCGATCACGTAGGTGCCGAAGATGTAGAACGGGCCGGTCTCGGCGGCCTTCGCGCCGATCGAGACGAGCACGGCGCGCCAGTGCTTCGTCAGCACCTCCTTGATCGGCAGGCGCAGGCGCGCGCCGGTCTCGCGGATGCGCTTGAACTCGGGCGTCTCGTCGAGGCCGTTGCGGATCCACAGGCCGATGAAGACGAGCACGATCGAGCCGACGAACGGCACGCGCCAGCCCCACGAGAGGAACTGGTCCTCGGGCAGGAGCGTCAGCAGCGCGACGACGGCCGAGGCGAGCAGCAGGCCGAGCGAGATGCCCATCTGCGGCACGGCGCCGTAGAGACCGCGGCGGTGCTTCGGCGCGTACTCGTAGGCGAGCAGCAGCGCGCCGCCCCACTCGCCGCCGATGCCGATGCCCTGCAGGATGCGGAACAGCAGCAGCAGGATGGGCGCGGCGATGCCGATCGCGGCGTAGTCCGGCAGTAGGCCGATCGCGACCGTGCCGCCGCCCATGAGCATGAGCGTGAGGAAGAGCGTCTTCTTGCGGCCGATGCGGTCGCCGATGTGGGCGAAGACGATGCCGCCGACGGGGCGGAAGAAGAAGGTGAGCGAGAACGACGCGTAGGCGAGCATCGTCGAGAGGAACGGGTCGTCGGTGGGGAAGAAGGTCTTGTTGAAGACCAGCGCCGCGACGGTGCCGTAGACGAGAAAGTCGAACCACTCGATGACGGAGCCCGAGAGGCTGCCGATGAGGACGCGGTAGTTGAGGCGCTCCGGCGGGGCTGCCGTGGACGTGCTGGACAAGAGCTCTCTCCCTCGAGAAGGTGCACGGGATGTGGTCGAACCATGTGGTCAGACCACAGAGACAGTAGGGGAACGGCGTTGCGGGCGTCAAGCGAGCGGATGCGTCGGCGCGCGCGCCGCGCGGATCACGCGTCGGGCGTAGGCGCGCTCTGCGAGGTCTCGCGGTAGTAGCCGCGGATGTGGGCGCGGATGCGCTCGGCGGCGCCGGCGCGGTCGTCGGCGCGCAGCCGCTCGAGGATCCCGCGGTGCTCGCTCCGCAGCCGCACGGCGGTCGACGGCCAGTCGGGGAGGGCCTCGGCGCGCTCCCGCGTGTGGTCCGCGATCGAGGTGCGCAGCGCATCCATCAGCGTCGACAGCAGCGGGTTGTGCGCGGCGCGCGCGATCGTGACGTGGAACTCCGCGTCGAGCTCGAGGAAGTCGGGCACCGCGAGCGCGGGGTCGTCCATGCGGTCGAGCAGCGCCTCGGCGGCGGCGAGGTCGCTCGCGCCGAGCTCGGCGTGCTCGGCGCTCCACGTCTCGAGCAGCAGCCGCGCCTCGTAGATGTGCTCGTGCTCGACGTGGCGCGTGGCGAGCTGCATGCTGAGCGCGAGCGCGAGCGCCTGCTCGGGCGCGGCGGTGAGGATCGTGCCCGATCGTGGGCCCGAGCCGGTCGATGTGCGGATGGTGCCGAGCGCCTCGAGCACGCGCAGCGCCTCGCGCAGCGATCCGCGGGAGATGCCGAGCGCCTCGGCGAGCGCGCGCTCGCCGGGCAGGTGATCGCCGATCGTGAGCCTGCCGCTCTGCAGCTCCTCGGTCACCCACGCCATCACGCGCTCGTGCGTCTTCATCGCTCCCGAGTATCCCAGCGGCTCGACCGGTCCTGCCGCGCATGCACCTGCTACAGTATGCTCATGAAATCGGAGCGGCTGCAGGTGCTGATCGAGACCGAGCAGCGGGTGCGGCTCGAGCAGCGGGCGGCCGACCGCGGCGTCTCGGTGGCTGCCCTGGTCAGGGACGCGATCGACCTGGTGTACCCGCCGCACGGCGATCGCCGCGCGGCCGCGGCAGCCGACATCCTCGCGGCCGAGCCCATGGCCGTCGGCGACCCGGCGGCGCTCCGCGCAGAGCTCGACGAGCTGCGGGGCGGCGCGTGATCCTGCTCGACACGAGCGTGCTCGTCTACGCCGTCGGCGCAGAGCATCCGCTGCGCGAGCCGTGCCGTGCCGTCATCGCCGCCGTCGGCGACGGCACGCTCGCGGCCACGACGACGGTGGAGGTGCTGCAGGAGTTCGCTCATGTGCGCGCTCGGCGGCGCGGGCGCGACGACGCCGCGGCGCTGACCGAGCGCTACGCGACCGCCTTGGCACCGCTGATCAGCGTCGACGCAGGCGATCTCTCGGCCGGGCTGCGCCTCTTCCGGGAGCACGAGCCGCTCGGAGCCTTCGATGCCGTGCTCGCGGCCGTTGCTCAGCGCCGCGACCACGTGCGAGCGCTCGTCTCCGCGGATCGCGGCTTCGCGAGCATCCCGGGCCTGGTGCACCTCGACCCGGGCGCGAGCGGCTTCCGCGCCGCGGCCGGCATCGGCTGAAGCGCGCCGGGAGCGCATCCCGCGGCTCGCGGGCTCGTCGCGTGCGCGTCACCGGCCTCCGCCAGAATGGACGTCATGGGGGCTCGACGATGACCACGGTCAGCGCCGCGCTGCGCCTGCAGCGGCTCGTCGCCGACGACCCCGCGCTCGCGCTGCTGCGCGCCGAGCACGCGCCGATCATCGTCGCGCTCCTCTCGCGGCTGCTCGGCGGCGAGGTGCGCCGCCGCCCGGCCGAGGAGTTCGTCGACCTCGTCGACGCCGACCTCGATGCGCTGCGACCGCACTTCGAGCTGCCGCAGACCGGCAAGGCCTACGCGGCCGCGTGGCGCGCGGCGGGCTGGCTCGTGCGGCGGCCCGCGGCCGAGGCGCGCGCCGAGACCGTCGAGCTCTCGCCGGCGGCGCTGCGGGCGATCCGCGTCTTCGAGCAGCTCGAGCAGCCGCGGGCGACCGCCACGGAGTCGCGGCTCATGACCATCCGCGACCAGGTGCAGCGCCTCGCGATCGAGACCGACCCCGACGGAGCGCGCCGGCGCGAGGCGCTCGAGCGCGAGCGCGCCGCGATCGACGCGCAGATCCGAGCGATCGGTGAGGGGCGCTTCGAGCCGCTCGATGCGGCGCGCACGAAGGAGCGGGTCGCCGAGATCTTGCGGCTCGCCGAGGACGTGCCCTCCGACTTTCAGCGCGTGCGATTCCGCTTCGACGAGCTGAACCACGAGCTCATGGCGAGCCTCCTCGACGCCGACGAGTCGCAGCGCACCGTGCTCGAGGACATCTTCCGTGGCGTCGACCTCATCGAGCAGACCGACGAGGGGCTCACGTTCGCCGCGTTCTCGGTCCTCGTGCTCGATGCCGAGCGCAGCGAGGCCTTCGAGGCCGACATCGCGAGCCTGCTCGAGCGCGACCTCGGCGACGCGATGTCGATGTCCGAGCGCCGGTTCCTGCGCACCTTCCTCCGCGAGCTCAAGCTCCACAGCCACGAGATCCACGGCGTGCTCGCCGAGTTCGCCCGCGGCTTGCGCCGCTACGTGCAGTCGCAGGACTTCCAGCGCGACCGCGCGCTCCAGCGCTCCATCCGCGCCGCGCTCGCGACCGCGCTGCGAGCGGCCGAGCACGTCAAGCCGTTCCACGCGAGCGGCGTCGAGCTGCCGCTCACCTCCGTCGAGCTCTCGAGCATCGGCGCGCTCACCGCCCACGACCCATCCGAGTTCGCGATCGACGAGCACGTCGTCGCCCACGAGCCCGGGCTCGCGGACTACGAGCAGCTCAAGGCCCTCGCGCGCGACACCGAGATCGACTTCGAGGAGCTCACCGGCGTCGTCAACGCGCGGCTGCGGGGCGCCGAGGCGCTCACGGTCGCGCAGCTGCTCGCCGACTGGCCCGCCACGCAGGGCGTCGCGAGCGTCGTCGGCCTCATGACGCTCGCGATGCAGCACGGCAGCGTCTCGGGTGACGAGACCGAGACGCTCGTCTGGCCCGGCGTCGACGGCACGACCCGCAGCGCCGTGGTGCGCAGCCACCGCTTCGTCGAGAGGATCCCGACATGACCGATCCGCACGCGGCAGCGCTCAAGCACGCCGCTCCCGACGAGGAGAGGGCGGATGCGTCGACCGGCTCGAGCGCGCTCTGGCCGGGGGATTCGGGCCGGCTGCGCGAGGACTCGCGGCGCGCGCTGCTCGAGCTCATCCAGGGCCCCTACCTCTCATCCTCCAACCGCGGCCGGCTGTGGGTCGCGCTGCTCGCCGACGCCGACGAGATCCGCTCGCGCCTGCACGAGCTCTTCCTCGAGCTCGTGATCGACCGGAACGACGAGATCGCGTTCGTGCGCCCGGTCGACGCGGGCGAGCGCCCGGTGCCGCTCGCGGTGCGCTCGCGCGCGCTGACGTTCATGGACACGCTCATGCTGCTCGTGCTGCGCCAGCGCCTGCTCGCCGCTCGCGGCGAGCGGCGCGTGTTCGTCGATCGCAGCGACGTCTTCGAGCAGCTCGCGCCCTACCGGGTCGCGCGCGACGAGGCCGACTTCGAGCGCCGCATGAACGCATCCTGGACCAAGCTCATGAACAAGCTCGGCCTCATCCACCGCGCCGGCGGCGACGATCGAGTCGAGATCTCGCCCGCGCTGCGGCTCATCTTCGACGACGACCGCGTCCAGTCGCTGCGCCGCGAGTACGAGCGCGTGCTCGAGCGCGGCGGTGAGGCGGCGCTCGACCTCGACGCCGCCGCCGACGCCGACGACCGGGAGCTGACGCCGTGACGATGCTCGAGATCGAGGGGCTCGAGGTGCTCGAGCCGACGGCGCAGTGGCGCCTCGCCGAGGTGCAGCTGCTCAACTGGGGCACCTTCGACGGCCTGCACCGAGTGCCGATCGCCCGCAAGGGGCAGCTCATCACCGGCAGCTCCGGCTCGGGCAAGTCGTCGCTGCTCGACGGCATCGCCGCTGTGCTCACGCCCGACGGCCTCCTCCAGTTCAACGCCGCCGCGCAGGGCGCGGGCGGCGGGCGCGGCGACCGCAGCATCGTCAGCTACGTGCGCGGCGCGTGGTCGAAGACCGCCGACGAGGAGCAGGATCGCGTCGTCAGTCGCTTCCTGCGCCCCGGCACGGTCGTGAGCGGCGTGCTGCTGCGATACCACGACGGGGCGGATGCGGTGGTGGCGCTCGCGCGGCTCATGTTCCTCAAGGGCACGTCGACCGACAAGGGCGACCTGCGCGACGCGTACCTGCTCGAGCAGGGCGAACTCGACCTCGAGCGGCTGCGCGGCTTCGTCACGAGCGGCGCGAACGGCATCGACACCCGCGCGCTGCAGCGCGCCCATCCGAAGGCGGTGCTGACGACGAGCGGCAAGCACGCGAAGTTCTACGCGCGGCTGCAGAGCGTGCTGGGCATCGGCGGCGACAACGCGCTGCAGCTGCTGCACCGCACGCAGTCGGCGAAGAACCTCGGCAGCCTCGACCATCTCTTCCGCACCTTCATGCTCGACCGGCCGGCGACCTTCGCGATCGCCGACAACGCGGTGCAGCAGTTCGGCGAGCTGGATGCCGCCCACCGGCACGTCGTCGACCTGCGCCGCCAGCGCGACGCGCTCATGGTCATGCGCGAGCTCGGCGACCGCTACGACGACGCATCCGCCCGCGCCACCGCCGCCGGCGAGCTGCGCGACCTCGTGCGGCAGTTCGAGGCGCGCGAGCGGCTGCGGCTCGCGCGGCAGGAGCGCGCGGCGGCCGAGATCGCGGCGCAGCAGGCGAGCGCGGCGCTCGCGGTCGCGCGCGAGGCCGACGAGGCCGCGGCCGACGACCACCGGCTCACGCAGCAGGCGCTCGATCGCGCGGGCGGCGCCGATCTCGTGCAGCTCGACGTCCGCATCCGCGACGTCGAGCGCGAGGCCGGGCAGCGACGGGCGCGGCTCGAGCGGCTCGCGCGCCAGCTCGCCGACGTCGGCATCGAGCGGGTGCCCGGCACCGAGGAGCAGTTCGCCGGGCTGCGGGCGCTCGCCGAGGATGAGCTGCGGCAGCCGCCGGCGAAGCTCGACATGGAGCACCCCGCGGTGCAGCGGCTCGCCCGGTCGACCGAGCGCCGACGACGCATCGACGACGAGCTGCGAGCGCTCCGCGATTCGCGCAGCAACGTCGACGCGCGGCGGCTGGGCGTGCGCTCCCGGCTCGCCGAGCACCTCGGCGTGCCCGAGCGGGCGGTGCCGTTCGCCGGCGAGCTGCTCGAGGTGCTGCCGGGCGAGCGCCGGTGGACGGGCGCGATCGAGCGAGTGCTGCGGCCGCTCGCCACGACGCTGCTCGTGCGCGCCGAGCACCTCGCGGCCGCGCGGCGCTGGATCGACGCGGAGTCGCTTGGCACTCGGCTCGTGTTCGAGGTCGTGGAGGCGGACGTGCCCTCGCCGCGCTCGCTCGCGAGCGACGCGTCGCTCGTGCGGAAGGTCGTCGTCGCGAGCGGCAACTTCCACGACTGGCTCGCGCACCGGCTCTCGGAGCAGTACGACATCGCGTGCGTCGAGACCGCCGACGAGCTCGACCGCTTCGCGCGCGCCGTCACGATCCGAGGGCAGGTGAAGCGCTCGGCCACGCGCTACGAGAAGGACGACACGCACGCGGTCGACGACCCGACACGGTGGCTGCTCGGCTCGAGCGAAGCCCGCCTCGAGGCGCTGCTCGCGCAGCGCGTCGATGCGGACGCCGAGGCGAAGGAGGCGCATCGCGAGGTCGAGCAGCTGCAGGCCGACGTCGAGCTCAGCACTCGCCGGCGGCAGCAGCTCAGTCAGCTCGTGACCGAGTCGTGGGAGCAGTACGACGCGAGCAGCGCGGCCGCCCGCGTCGCGCAGCTCGAGCGGCAGCGGCTCGTGCTCACGAGCGCGAGCGGTGACCTCAAGCGCGCGGCGGCGGCTGAGCAGGAGGCGCGGGTCGCCGCGACGGCCGCTCGCGCCGCCGCCGACGAGGCGCTCGCGGCAGCCCGCGCCGCCGTGCGCGAGCTCGAGGGCCTCGCCGGCGCGATCTCCGAGGCGGAGCGCTCCATCGCCGCTGACGGCCGCGGCGAGCTCGCGCCCGAGCCTGTCGAGCAGCTCGAGGCGCGGTTCCGCGAGGTGCGGCGGCGCATGACGCTCGCCGAGCTCCCGGCTGCCGCGCGCGAGGTCGAGGGGCGGCTCGGCAGGGAGCGCGAGCGCGCGATCGGCGAGCGCGACCTCGCCGCGCAGGACTTCGCGGCGGCCGCGACGAGCTTCAAGGAGAAGTGGACCGTCGCATCCGCCGACCTCGTCGCCCGCGTCGACGATCGCGCCGGCTTCCGGGCGCTGCTCGAGACGATCGAGGCGAACGACCTGCCCTCGCAGGAGCAGAGCTTCCGCCGGCTGCTGCGGGCCAAGTCGAGCGACGTGGTCGGCTTCCTGCGCAAGGAGCTGCTCGACGCGCCGAAGGAGGTGCGGGAGCGCATCGCGCCGGTGAACGAGTCGCTCGGGCGGTCGCAGTTCGACCGCGACCGCTTCCTGCGCATCCGGGTGAAGCTCACGCGCGGCGACGTCGTGCAGCGCTTCATGCAGGAGCTCGCGCGGATCGCCGAGGGCAGTTGGGACGACGAGGACGCCGCGTCGGCCGAGCGCCGGTTCGAGGTGCTCGCGCAGCTGATGGCGCGCTTGGGCTCGAGCGAGCCGGCCGACCGCAAGTGGCGCGAGCTGTGCCTCGACACCCGGCTGCACGTCTCGTTCCTCGCCGAGGTCGTCGACCGCGCCGGGCTCGTGCTCGAGACGTACGACTCCGGCGCGTCGCTCTCGGGCGGGCAGCAGCAGAAGCTCGTAGTCTTCTGCCTCGCGGCGGCGCTGCGCTACCAGCTCACGCAAGAGGGCTCGGAGCGGCCTCGCTACGGCACGGTCATCCTCGACGAGGCGTTCGACAAGGCCGACAGCAGCTACACCCGCATGGCGATGGACATCTTCGTCGAGTTCGGCTTCCACATGGTGCTCGCCACCCCGCTCAAGCTGCTGCAGACGCTCGAGCCCTACATCGGCGGCGTCGCGGTGGTGCAGAACCCGACGCAGCGGCAGTCGACCGTCGACCAGCTCGGCTTCGAGCGATCGCGGTGATCCCGGTCGACGAGGCTCGCGCTCGCGTGGCAGCGCGGGTTGCCGCGCTCGCCCGGGACTGGGCCGCCGATCCGGCGGCCGCGGCCGGCGCGGTCGTGCGCATCGCCCTGCACCCGCCGAGCGAGCGGGACGCACTCGCACAGCAGGGGGCGGTGATCGCCTGGCGCGACGCCTGGACGGCGGCCGCGACCGAACCCGGGGTCGCGCTCGAGTGGGCGACCCGCAGCTGGAGCCGTCTCGGCGCCCAGTCGGTGCCGGCGCGCGTCGCCATCGAGGGAGCGGATGCGCTCGCCCGCTTCGCCGGGCGAGAGACGGCGGATGCGTGGGCGCGCGTGCGCGACCGGGTCGCGGCCGCGATCGAGGGACTGGGCGGCGGCGCGGCGGTCGCCTCAGCCGCGCGCTCGCACGCCACCGCGCTCGCAGCCTATGGCGACGACGAGTTCCAGACGGTGCTCGACGTCTCGCGCTGGCTCGCCGAGCACCCGGTCGATGGCATGCGGCCGCGTCAGCTGCCCATCCGCGGCGTCGACTCGAAGTGGTTCGGCGCGCACCGCGCGGTGGTGTCGGCGCTCGTGCTCGCGGCGAGCGGTCGGGAGTCGCTCGGCATCGTCGGCGATGCGCAGCAGTTCCGGGTGCGGCTGCTCGACGAGCGCGTGCTCCCGGGCGCTCCGCGGGCCTTCGGCGCGTCGGTGGATGAGCTCGCGGTGCTCCGCGTGGAGGCCGACGCGGTGCTCGTGCTCGAGAACCTCGAGACGCTGCTCGCGCTGCCGCCGATGCCCGGCGTCGTCGCGGTGCACGGGGCCGGCTACGCCGCCGCCGAGCTCGCGCGCATCCCGTGGCTCACGGGTGCGCGAGTGCGCTACTGGGGCGACCTCGACTCGAACGGCTTCGCGATCCTCCACCGGCTGCGGTCGGCGCTGCCGTCGGTGGTGAGCGTCGTCATGGACGAGGAGGCGCTGCTCGCGCATCGCGACCTGTGGGTGCGGGAGCCGAAGCCGGCTCGGGGCGCCTACCCGACGCTCGAGCCGTTCGAGCAAGCGGCGCTCGACCGCGTGCGCGACGAGGGCGACGTGCGCCTCGAGCAGGAGCGCATCCCGTGGGCATTCGCGCTTGAGCGGCTCGACGCCGCACTCGCTCAGCGGTAGACGATGTCGCGCCTGCCCAGGGTCACGACGACCACGAGCAAGCGGTCGTCCTCGATCGCGTAGACGACGCGGTAGTCGCCGCTGCGCACCCGCCACTCCGGCCGCCCGGTGAGCTTCCTCGCTGCTGGCGGCCGCGGAGCCTCGGCGAGCAGCTCGAGCATCGCCTGCACGCGGCGCTTGCCGTCCGGCGGCAGCTTCCGAAGGGCGCGCGCTGCCGAGGGGAGCAGCCCAACGCGGTAGCGCTTCACGACAGGCCGAGGTCGCGCCTCACCTCATCCCACGGCACGGGCACCTCGTCGAGCCGCTCGGCCTCGTCCTGGGCCGCTGCCGCCGCCCTGATGTCCGCGAGCTCTTCCGCGTCGTCGAGCAGCCGTCGCAGCACGTCGGCGTCGACGATCGCGGCGACCTCGCGATCGCGGCGCGTGAGGTAGACGGGTGCGGTCCGCGCCCGGTCGACGAGTGTCGAGAGCCGGTCACGCGCGGCGGTGATGGTGACCCGATCCATGGCGCGAGGGTAGCGCCGCTGCCCGAGAATGGGAAGAAGTGCCGGTCTTGCCATGTCAGCCCACGAAGCCAGACGGCAGCATCGGCTTGGCGGAGAGCTCTCCCGGGCGCATGCCGACCGAGAGCAGCAGCGCCATCATCACCTCTTCCGCGACGGTCCACACCGAGCAGCCCGGCACCATCGAGACCGCTGGGTTGCCGTGCTCGCACCGCTCCCACTCGAGCTGGGCGAAGCGCGGCGGGAGTGGTGCGGAGTGCATCAGGTGCAGCTTCCAGCCGCCGTCCTCCTCGATGCAGACGGTGATTCCGGCAGGCGCATCGACCGGCACCCGGCCGTCCGGCCACGGCTCGTGCTCGTGCACCGAGCACGGTTGGATGCCGCGCGCGGCGATGTCCTCCGGGAGGAGCGCGGCGACAGGGACGACCGAGGCGGCACCGCCGCACATGCGCACGTGGTCGAGCACTTGCACGAGCTCGTGCAGATCGTGCTTCCAGACCGGGTTGCCGAGGCGCGAGCCTCTCAGCATCCGCCTGGCCTCCGCATCGCCCTCGCGCGGGCCGAGCGGCGTCTGTGCTCGCAAGCGCACCGGTGCGCCGGCGTGCCGCGCGACCTGCTCGGCCTCGGAGCGCGTGCGCCCGATGCACTCGAACGAACCGCCTCCCGTGACGTCGAAGGTGAACCGGTGGGTCGCATCCGCTCTCATGTCCGCAGGATGCGCGCGGTGGTCGCGGCTTCGCGCGAGCCGGACGACCGCCTGTGGAGAACCGCCGCCTCCACACGCGCTGTGCGTGAGCCGGACGCCGCGCTCAGGCCCGCTGACTACCGTGCTGACCCCCGACGCGAAGGAGCCAGCCATGACCGACCAGACGCACGCCGACGACGCGCACCTCGAGACCACCGACCAGCTGACGTTCCAGAACCCCGTCGACCGCTACCCGGCGATCGAGCCGCCCGAGCAGCACCAGGAGGAGCCGGGGCTCGACTCCGAGATGACGCCGAAGAGCGACCGCGGCGAGCACTCCTACCGCGGCACTGGCCGGCTCCAGGGGCGCAAGGCGCTCATCACCGGCGCCGACTCCGGCATCGGTGCGGCCGTCGCGATCGCGTTCGCGCGCGAGGGCGCCGACGTCGCCATCAACTACCTGCCCGCCGAGGAGTCCGACGCGCAGTGGGTCAAGGGGATCATCGAGGCCGAGGGCCGCACGGCCGTCCTCCTCCCCGGCGACCTCACCGACGCATCCTTCTGCGAGACCATCGTGACGGATGCGGTGCAGGGCCTGGGCGGGCTCGACATCCTCGTGAACAACGCGGGCAAGCAGATCGCCCGCGAGAGCCTCGAGGAGCTCCCCGACGAGCAGCTCGTCGAGACCTTCCAGGTCAACATCCTCGCGATGTTCCGCATCACGAAGGCGGCCCTGCAGCACCTGCAGCCCGGCTCGACGATCATCAACACGACCTCGGTCGTCGCCTACATGGCGCCGCCGGTGCTGCTCGACTACGCCTCGACGAAGGCCGCGATCAACAACTTCACGAAGGGGCTCGGGCAGCAGCTCGCGCCGAAGGGCATCCGCGTCAACGCGGTCGCGCCCGGCCCGATCTGGACGCCGCTGCAGCCGACCGACGGCCAGCCGAAGGAGGAGCTGCCGGAGTTCGGCAAGTCGACGCCGCTCGGCCGCGCCGGCCAGCCGACCGAGCTCGCGCCCGCCTACGTGTTCCTCGCCTCGCCCGAGTCGAGCTATGTGATCGGCGAGACGCTCAACGTGAACGGCGGCATGCCGACGCCGTGACGCGGCTGCAGATGTGAGGCGATCGGCTGCCGTCCGCTCCGGCCGAGCGCCGATCGTCGCACATCTGCGTCGCCTCGCTGCGCGGAGTGCGACGATCGACGCATGAGCGCGACGACCTGGCGGCGGACCATCACGGTGCTGTTCGCGCTCGCGCTCGTCGCGCAGCTCGTCGTGCTCTACGTGCCCGACCCGCCCTCCGACATCCCGGCGCCGCCCGGCTCCGACAAGCTCGTCCACTTCGCAGTGTTCGCGGCGCCGGCGCTGCTCGGCGTGCTCGCGGGGCTTCGGCCGCTGTGGCTCGGCGCGGCGCTCGCGGCGCACGCCGTGCTGTCGGAGGTCGTGCAGCACCTGCTGCTGCCCGGCCGCTCGGGCGATGCGTGGGATGCGTTGGCTGACCTCGCCGGCGTCGCCGTCGGCCTCGCGGTCGGCTGGCTCGCGCGCCGCAGCGCGAGCGGCACGCTCGGTGCGCGCGATCGCGACCCCAGGCATCCGGCACGCTGAAGCCGAGGCGTTTCCCACGCGCCCATGCAGACCGACCACAGGTCGCGTCGATACCGTTATCGATGCGCGACCGCGCCCAGCCGCCTCCTACGGAGACCCCATATGACAGGCAACGCGACCACCCGCTTCGACAACGTCGCCCTGCTGTCGGTCGCGAGCACCCTGCCCAGCCGGGTGACGACCTCCGAGGACATCGAGCACCGCCTCGGTGACGCGCTCTCGCGGCTGCGCCTCAAGGGCGGGCTGCTGCGCCGGGTCGCTGGCGTGCTCGAGCGCCGCAACTGGGATGCGACGGCGGGGGAGTCTGCTGACGCCGCGACCGTCGACGCGGGTCGCCGCGCGCTCGCCGAGGCGGGCGTCGAGCCGGGCCAGGTCGGGCTGCTCATCAACACGAGCGTCACGCGCAAGCACCTCGAGCCCTCGGTCGCCGTGCGGCTCCACCACGAGCTCGGCCTGCCGACGAGCGCCATCAACTTCGACGTCGCGAACGCGTGCCTCGGCTTCGTCAACGGCATGAGCCTCGCGAGCGGCATGATCGAGGCCGGACAGATCGACTACGCGATCGTCGTCAACGGCGAGGACGCCGACGACATCCAGGTCAACACGATCGACCGGCTGCTGCGCGACGACGTCGACCGCACCGGCTTCCTGAGCGAGTTCGCCACGCTCACGCTCGGCTCCGGCTCGGCCGCCGCCGTGCTCGGCCGCGCCGACAAGCACCCCGACGGCCACCGCATCCTCGGCGGCGTCACGCGCGCCGCGACGCAGTTCCACGACCTGTGCGTCGGCAGCGTCGACGGCATGTACACGAACGCGAAGGAGCTGCTGAAGGGCGGCCTCGACCTCGTCGTCTCCGCCTGGCGCGAGGCGGCGCCCGAGTGGAACTGGTCGAAGATGGACCGCTACATCACGCACCAGGTCTCCTCGGTGCACACGAACGCGATCATCAAGGCGGCGGGCCTCGACCCGGCCCGCGTGCCGACGACCTTCCCGCGCCTCGGCAACGTCGGCCCCGCATCCATCCCCATCACGCTCGTCGAGGAGCGGGGGAGCCTGCAGCGCGGCGACCGGGTGCTGCTCATGGGCGTCGGTTCGGGCCTCAACACGGCCATGATGGAGCTCGCCTGGTGACTGCTCCCGCCGCTCCCGCCGCGCTGCCGCCGACGGGGCTGCCGGGGCTCGACCCCGCGTGGAGCCGGCTCGTCGCCGTGCCCGGTGCGGGGGCGGATGCGGGCCTCACCCGCACGTGGCACGTCCTGGACACGGGTGCCGAGCTCGAGCGCCTCGGCGCGACACCCGCCGGCACGATCCTGGCGGTGCACGGCAACCCGACGTGGAGCTACCTCTGGCGGTCGATGCTCGCCGCGTCGGTCGCGGCCGCCGCGGCGGGCGAGCCCGCGTGGCGCGTCATCGCGGTCGACCAGCTCGAGATGGGCTACTCCGAGCGCACCGGGCGGCATCGCCCGCTCGCGCAGCGCGTCGCCGACCTCTCGGGGCTGACGGATGCGCTCGGCATCGAGGGCGCGGTCGTCACCCTCGGGCACGACTGGGGCGGCGTCGTCTCGCTCGGCTGGGCTGTCGACCACCCGCAGCTGCTCGCGGGCGTCGCGCTGCTCAACACCGCGATCCACCACCCCGACGGCGTGCCCGTGCCGGCGCCGCTGCGGCTCGCGGGGGCGCGCGGCGTGCTCGCCGCCTCGACCGTCGCGACGACCGCGTTCCTCGACACGACGCTCGCGCTCGCGAGCCCGCCGCTGCCGGCGGAGGTGAAGGACGCCTACCGTGCGCCCTACGGCTCGGCCGACCGGCGCGGCGGCATCGGCGGCTTCGTCGCCGACATCCCCGCCGACGCCTCGCACGAGAGCCGTCCGGAGCTCGACCGCATCGCCGCGGGCGTCGCGGGGCTCGAGGTGCCGGCGCTCATGCTGTGGGGGCCGAAGGACCCGATCTTCAGCGACCGCTACCTCGACGACCTCGTCGACCGGCTGCCGCACGCCGACGTGCACCGCTTCGAGGGCGCGAACCACCTCATCGCCGAGGAGCGCCCCTACGCCGAGGCGATCCTCCAGTGGCTCGACACCACCCCCTCCGCTCGTCGAGTAGGCGCCGAAGGCGCCGTATCGAGACGGGAGGGACAGGTCTCGATACGTCGCCCTGCGGGCGACTACTCGACCAACGGGGTGGTCGTAGACGACCATTCGACCAACGGGGCGGAGGCGTTCCGCCCCCTCTGGACCGGCCTCGACGCCCGCGCGACCGACGACGATGTGGCCGTCATCGACATGGCGACGAAGCGCGGCCCCGCCCGCCGCGTCACGTGGCGCCAGCTCCACGACCGCGTGCTCGACCTCGCTGCGGGCCTCGCCGAGCTCGGCGTGCAGCGGGGCGACCGCGTGTCGCTCCTCGTCAAGCCCGGACCCACGCTCACCGCCGTCATCTACGCGTGCCTGCGCATCGGCGCGGTCGTCGTCGTGGCCGACGCGGGCCTCGGCGTCAAGGGGCTCACGCGCGCCGTCCGCGGCGCGTGGCCCGACGTCATCATCGGCGAGCGGCTCGGCCTCACCGCCGCCCGCGCGCTCGGCTGGCCCGGCATGCGCATCTCCGCCGAGCGGCTGCCCTACGCCGCGAAGGCAGCGCTCGACGTCTCGCACAGCCTCGGCCAGGTCGCCGCGCTCGGCGCCGCGATCCGCTCGAGCGGCGAGGCGCCGCCGCCCGAGCCCGGTCCCGCCGACGAGGCCGCGATCCTCTTCACCTCCGGCTCGACGGGCCCGGCGAAGGGCGTCGTCTACCGCCACGGCCAGCTGAGCGCCCTCCGCGACGTGCTCGCCCGCCACCTCGAGATCACGCCCGAGACCGGGCTCGTGACCGGGTTCGCCCCCTTCGCGCTGCTCGGCCCCGCGCTCGGCACCCGCTCGGCGACGCCCGACATGGACGTCTCCGCGCCGCGCACGCTCACCGCGACCGCCGTCGCGGCGGCCGTCCGCGAGTCCGACGCCGGCATCGTCTTCCTCTCGCCGGCGGCGGTGCTCAACGTCGTGGCGACGGCGGATGCGCTCGGTGCCGACGAGCGCGCCGCGCTTGCGCGCGTGCACACGTTCCTCTCCACCGGGGCGCCGATCGGCGAGGCCCTGCTCGCCTCGGCCGCCGAGGTGATGCCGAACGCGACCCCGCACACGCCCTACGGCATGACCGAGTGCCTGCTCGTGACCGACGTGACGCTCGAGGGCATCCGGGCCGCCGCATCCGCCCCTGACGCCGGCGTCTGCGTCGGCAGGCCCATCGGCGACAATCGCGTGCTCGTGAGCGCGCTCGACGCCGACGGCCGAGCGACCGGCGCGCCGAGCGCCGAGCCGGGCGTGCTCGGCGAGATCGTCATCGCCGCGGGGCACCTCAAGGATCACTACGACCGCCTCTGGCTCACCGACCGCATGGCGGCGCGCGAGACCGAGGCGCTCGTCGACGCGGACGCGCCCCGCTGGCACCGCACCGGCGACCTCGGCCACCTCGACGCCGAGGGGCGCGTGTGGATCGAGGGCCGCACGCAGCATGTCATCGTCGCCGCCGACGGCCCGATCGCGCCCGTCGGCCCCGAGCAGGACGCCGAGTCGGTCGACGGCGTGCGCCGCGCGGGCGTCGTCGGCGTCGGCCCGCACGGGCTGCGGCAAGCCGTCGCGGTCGTCGAGACCATCCCGCCCGTCGCGCGCCCCGGCCTCGCCGAGCCGGAGCTCGCCGCCGCCGTGCGCGAGCGCTCCCGGGTGCCGCTCGCGGCCGTGCTCGCGGTGCCGCAGCTGCCGACCGACATCCGCCACAACTCCAAGATCGACCGCTCGCGCCTGTCCGACTGGGCCGAGCGCGTGCTCGCGGGCGAGAAGCCGAGCGCGCCGTGATCGTCGTCGTCACCGGCGCGTCCGGCTTCCTCGGCCGCGCGGTCGCCGCCGAGCTCGTCGCCGCCGGCCACGAGGTGCGCACGCTCCAGCGGCGCCCGTCGCAGGTGCCCGGGGCGACGGATGTCCTGGGCTCCGTCACCGACGCATCCCTCGTCGCGCGCGCCCTCGACGGCGCCGAGGGCGTCGTCCACCTCGCCGCGAAGGTCTCGCTCACGGGCGACCCGGCGGACTTCCGGCGCGTGAACGTCGACGGCACGCGCACGATGCTCGACGCCGCCGAGCGCGCGGGCGTCTCGCGCTTCGTGCAGGTCTCGTCGCCCTCGGTCGCGCACGCGGGTGCGGCGCTCGCGGGCGTCGGCGCCGAGCCGGCCTCGCCCGAGCACGCGCGCGGCGGCTACGCGCGCACCAAGGCGGAGGCCGAGCTGCTCGCGCTGTCCCGCGGCTCCGCCTCGATGCGGGTCGTCGCCGTCCGGCCGCACCTCGTGTGGGGCCCGGGAGACCCGCAGCTCACCGAGCGCATCATCGGCCGCGCGCGCCGCGGCACGCTGCCGCTGCTCGACGGCGGCACCGCGCTCGTCGACTCGACCTACGTCGACAACGCCGCGAGCGGGATCGTCGCGGCCCTGGGGCGCGCCGACGCCGTGCACGGCAACGCCTACGTCATCACGAACGGCGAGCCGCGCGCGGTCGGCGACCTCATGGCCGGCATCTGCCTCGCCGCGGGCGTGCGGCCGCCGCGCTTCAGCGTGCCCGCCGGCCTCGCGAAGGCGGCCGGCAGCGCGATCGAGCGCGCCTGGGCGATCCGGCCGGGCCAGGACGAGCCGCCCATGACGCGGTTCCTCGCCGAGCAGCTCTCGACCGCCCACTGGTTCGACCAGCGCGAGACGCGCCGCGACCTCGACTGGGCGCCGAGCGTCTCGATCGACGAGGGCCTCCGCCGGCTCGCGGCGCACTACCGCTCCGCCGGCGGCTGAGCTCTCATCCCGCGGGCTGCGCCGGTCCGCGCGCGAAGCGCGACCGGCGGAGAGGTCCTCGGCTACGCGAGGAGCCCGCTGCCCTCCGCGGCGAGCGCGTCGTCTGCCGCCGCGTGCCCCGGCCGCACGCCCGGCCGCGGGTCGAGGTGGATGCCGGCGATCATGCAGCGCACCGAGCCGCCCGAGAGCTCGAGCGTCGGGATGTCGACCGCGACGATCTCGGCCGAGCGCTCGATCGCGGCGACCTGGTCATCGCGCAGCGAGCGCCGGGCCCGCGCCGACATCGCCACGATCGGCCGCCAGCTGCCGTCGGCGTGCCGACCGGTCAGCTCGATCGCATTGCCGGCGAACTCGCCGACCTGCGCCTCGGTGAGCTCGACGACCTGCCGGCCGTGCACCGACAGCCGCTCGCGGAGCGCTTCGCGACGCGACGCATCCGGCACCATCTCGAGCGCGAACATCGCCATGCGGGTGCCGATCCAGCCGAGCACGTTGGTGTGGTAGACCGGCAGGCCGCCCGAGTCGACGGCGTCGAACGCCATCGGCTCGTAGGCGAAGTCGGCGCAGAAGCGCTCGAGCGCCACCTGGTCGGCGCGGTGGCTGCGCGCCATGTAGGCGACGCGGGAGTCGTGGTCGATCACCATCGCGCCCGTGCCCTCGAGGAAGATGCCGTCGGCCTCGAGCCCGGAGTAGTCGACGATCGTCTGCACCCGGTAGTGCGCCTTGAGCATCTCGAGCACGTCGCCGCGGCGCTCGTGCCGCCGGTTCGCGGCGAACATCGGGAAGACGCCGACCATGCCGCCCGGATGCGTCGAGATCCAGTTGTTGGGGAAGACGCTGTCGGGGCGCGTGGGGTCGTCGTCGTCGAAGACGTGCACCGTCACGCCCGCCGCGCGGAGCGCGTCGGCGACCGCGTCCATCTCGCGCGTCGCCTGCGCCGACAGGGCCGCGGGGTCGACCGCGGGCGGGTCGGCCTGGAAGGCGTTGTCGGCGGCCGTCGCGGGGTTCACGCGGAACCGGCGCGAGCGCACGAGGATGACGGCGGAGGGGGCGACGTTGCTCACGAGAGCCGAATGTAGCGCGCGCCGACGCCCCAGGCGGGCACCGGGCGAGCGATCTTGATCGAGGGCTGAGCGCGCGTCAGTCGGCGGGCCGCGCGCCGATGCCCAAGCCGCCCTTCCGCCGGTGCACCGAGAGGTAGCGGAGGCCCTCCTCGCCCGCGGTCACCGCGCGCCGCGCGCCGCGCGGCAGCCACACGATCGCGCCCGCTCGCAGCGCGACCGGCTCGCCGCCGGTCTCGAGCGTGCCGGCGCCCGCGAGCACGTGCCACAGCACGTCCTCGGCCGGCCCGTCGTGCGGCTCGATGCGCCCGAGCGGCGGGAGCGCGATGACGTTCGCGTCGAGGTGCCGCTCGGGCTCCGCGAGCCGCCACACCGCGCCGCGCTCGTCGGCCGCGCCGGTGCGCGCGGCGAGCGCTGCGCCGTCGGCCACGACGCGAGGCGTGCCGAGCGCGCCCTCGTGACCCACCGCATCCGCCATGTCCGCCTCCGCGGCCAGGCTAGAGCCCCGGCGCGATCCCCGGCATGCTGGGGGCATGGACGCCGTGCACCTGCCCACCCTCGCCGACGAGCTGATCGCGACCGCGCGCGAGGCCTCGAGCGGCCGCGCCGGGCGGTCGACCCGCTCGGGCCGCGGGCTGTCGCTGCGGCAGACGGTGCTCGCGCTCACCGAGGGCAACGGCATGGACGACCACTCCGCGAACGGCGAGGGCACGCTGCACGTGCTCGTCGGCCGCGTGCGGCTGCGGTGGGGGAGCGCGTCGGTCGAGCTCGCGGCGGGCGACGTCGTCGACATCCCCGACGAGACGCACGCGGTGGATGCGCTCACCGACGCGGTGCTGCTGCTCACGATCGCGGTGCGGTGACGTCGTGAAGGCGATCCGGCAGCGCGCGGCGGGCGAGCCGCTCGAGTGGGCGGATGCGCCCGATCCCGTCGCGGGGCACGGCGAGGTCGTCATCGACGTCGTCGCGACCGCCGTCAACCGGGCCGACGTCATGCAGGCGGCGGGCAAGTACCCGCCGCCGCCCGGCGCCTCCGAGATCCTCGGGCTCGAGTGCTCTGGCACGATCACGGCGCTCGGCGAGGGCGTGGAGAGGTTCACGCTCGGCGAGCCGGTGTGCGCGCTGCTCGCAGGCGGGGGCTACGCCGAGCGGGTCGCCGTGCCCGCGACGCAGGTGCTGCCCGTGCCTGCCGCCATCGCGCTCGACGAGGCGGCGGCGCTCCCCGAGGCGGTCCTCACCGTCTGGACCGCGATCCGCGACGTGCCGCCGCCCTCGCCCGACGGCCTCGCGCTCGTGCACGGGGGCTCGGGCGGCATCGGCACGATGGCGATCCTGCTGCTGCGCGCGCTCGGCTGGCGCGTCGCGACGACCGCGAGCGCGCGCCACCACGACCTCGTGCGATCGCTCGGCGCCGAGCTCGCGATCGACTACCGCTCGGAGGACTTCGTCGAGGCGGTGCTCGGCGCGACCGAGGGCCGCGGCGCCGAGGTCGTGCTCGACGTCATCGGCGCCGACTACCTCGACCGCAACATCGACGCGCTCGCCCTCGACGGCGCCCTCACGGTCATCGCCGTGCAGGGCGGCTCGAAGGCGGAGGTCGATCTGCGCCGGCTCATGCAGCGCCGCGTGACGCTCCGCGCCATGACGCTCCGCGCGCGACCGATCGAGGGGCGTGGATCGAAGGCGGATGCGGTGGCCGAGGTGCGCGAGCACGTCTGGCCGCTCTTCTCGACCGGCGAGATCCGCCCGGTGATCGGCGCGACGATGCCGCTCGCGAAGGCGGGCCGCGCGCACGAGCTCATGGGCTCGGCGGACGCCCCGGGCGGCAAGATCCTGCTCGTGCGGTAGGCGTCGCGCGGCGCGCTCGCGCGATCCAGTCGCGCCGACGCGACCCGTTGTCGCGGCGTCCAGACCCCGTCTCGCCGACGCGACCCCTTGCAGCGCCCAGGCGACCCCTTCTCGGCGACGCGACCCGCTGCAACGGCTCGCGTCGGCGGGAACGGGTCAGATCGGATTCGGGCGGCACGTCGCCGCCGTCGGCGCCTTCGCGACGGCGTGTCGCGACGCCCCTCCCATGTTGGTGGCCGGTGGTGGGATCGAACCCGAGGGCTCGATTCGAGGAGGCATCACCATGGCACGCAGCGAGCGCAGCACGCGCTTCGGGACGGCGAAGACATCGTGGCTCCAGCGCCACACCGTGGCGGTAGAGGCCGAGCACCAGCTGCTCGAGCACGACCGGCTGCGAGCGCAGGTGCAGGCCACGCGCGGCCTGCTCTGAGGCCAGCGGTCGTCCAAGGGACGTCAGCGCGCAGGGTCGGGGCGGGAGTCTCGAGACATCGGTTCCCCGCGGCCGTCGAAGGTCCCCTCGAAGTGCATCGCCCACGCGCCCTCGACCTGTCGAGTGCCAGTGCGGCGGTAGTGCGCGTAGGCGCCATCGACTGGGCCGATCCGCAGCGCGACGTCGATCACACACACGAGGTGATCGGGGAAGGGGAGCAAGCGTCGCCGCACGCCGTTGTACGGGCCGCCGACGAGCAAGCACATGGCGCCGTCGCGGGGAATCGGCACTTCGATCGTCGAACCCATTCGCACGCTCCCATCGGTCGACCCGGAGTGTCGCGCATTCGGCAGAGCCTCGTGCGAGCTCTCCACAGGGGTGTCTGCGGCGGGATATCGAGCATTCGTCGCGCCTGGCGCTGGATCGCATGGAGCGCCCGTAGCGTGCGAGTGTCACGCACCACGCACCTAGGGAGCCTCCGTGCCCGATCTGCTCAGTCCCGTCGTCATCCTGATCGTCGTCGCGGTCGTCGTCGTCGCGATCCTCATCGCCGCGGGCGTCCGCCGCTACCGCATCGCCGAGCCCGACGAGGCCATCATCGTCACCGGCCGGAAGGGCAAGACGACCGTCGACGCATCCGGCCACTCCTTCACCGACCTCTCGGGGCAGAAGGTCGTCACGGGCGGCGGCGTCTTCGTCATGCCGTTCGTGCAGAAGTCGTTCAAGCTCTCGCTGCGCTCGCGGCGGCTGCTGTTCAACACGACCGCGCAGACCAAGAACGGCATCACGATCCACGCGCAGGCGGTCGCCGTGATCAAGGTCGGCGGCACCGAGGAGATGATCCGCAACGCCGCCCAGCGCTTCCTCTCGCAGCAGGAGGAGATCGAGTCGTCGACGCAGGAGGTGCTCTCGGGCTCGCTCCGCGGCATCATCGGCCAGCTGACGGTGCTCGACATCATCCACGACCGCAAGGCACTCGCGGATGCGGTGCTGCAGGCCGCCGAGGACGCCCTCACGAAGCAGGGCCTCGTCGTCGACACGCTGCAGATCCAGGAGATCAACGACAACCAGAACTACATCTCGAACCTCGGCGTGCCCGAGTCGGCCGCCGTGCAGCGCGCTGCGGCGATCGCGAACACCGAGGCGCAGAAGGCCGCCGAGCAGGCGTCGATCGAGGCGAAGAAGCAGATCCTCGAGGCCAACCGAGTGCTGCAGCTGCAGGAGGCGGCGGTGCGGGCCGAGACCGACAAGGCCGTCGCGCAGGCTGCGGCCGCGCAGCCGCTCGAGGAGGCCGTGCAGCGGCAGGCGATCGTCGCGCAGGAGGAGATCACCGCCCAGCGCGAGGCCGAGCTGCGCGAGCAGCAGCTCAACGCCGAGGTGCGCAAGGTCGCCGACGCCGAGGCCTACCGCATCCAGGTCACCGCCGAGGCGAACGCGAAGGCGAAGGCCACCGAGGCGAACGCCGAGCGGGCAGCGCGCGAGGCGCGCGCCGAGGCCGTGAAGGCGGAGGGCAACGCCGAAGCGGCCGTCACCGAGGCGCGCGGCGCCGCGCAGCGCACCGCGCGCATCGCAGCGGCCGAGGCCGCGAAGGCCGAGGGCGAGGCCGAGGGCGTCGCGACCGCCGCGCGCGGCCGCGCCGAAGCCGAGTCGATCGGCGCGAAGGGCCTCGCCGAGGCGCAGGCGATCGAGGCGCGCGCGAAGGCGCTCACCGAGAACGCGCAGGTCGTGCTCGCGCAGGAGCTGCTGAAGGTCATGCCCCAGGTTGCGGATGCGTTCGGCAAGGCCTACGCGTCGTCGCAGATCACGGTCGTCTCGGCCGACGGCACCGGCAAGCTCACGGGCGACATGGTCGGCAACATGGCCTCGATGACGCAGATGATGAAGGACGCGACCGGCATCGACCTGCAGGCGATCGTGAACGCGACCGCGCAGGGCCAGGCGGCCGGCTCGGCGATGGCCTCGAAGGGGCAGGCCGGTCCGCTCCTCGCGCCGGGGCACCCCTCGGCGCCCGAGTCGGCGTAGCGCCGAGCACGACAGCGGCCGAGCCGGCACCGCGCCGGCTCGGCCGCTCCGCGCGTCGGGGCGAGCGTCAGCGCGCCGCGTGCGCCGGGTCGCCGCCCGTCGGATCGGCGCCCTCGCCGCTCGTGCCCGGCTCGCCGGCGTAGAAGCCGAAGGTCGCGGCGGCTTGCCGACGCGCGGTCTCGCGGTCGGTGCCGGCGAGGATCGATGCCTCGGCCCACGCGTCGGCCGCGCCGCGGTTGAAGGCCATGCCCTCATCGCTCAGCGCCCACGCCTGCCCCTGCTCGGGCGTCATCGCCGTGTCGGGCGCGGAGAGGTGCAGCGCGAGCCCGAGGAGCCCGCCGTCCCAGCCGACGCCGGTGGCGCCCGGGCCGAAGGTCTCCCACATCTCCGCCGGCACGTCCGCCTCGCGCGCGACGTGCTCGAGCTCGAAGCGGGTCGAGTCGCCCTCGCCCGTCAGCCGCACCTCGAGCCACGACATCCCGCCGCCGAACTCCCACGTCACGCGGTAGCGCGCGCGGTCGCCGGCGGGCGGATCGCACTCGAGGATCTCGCCGCCCGCGTTGCCCTCGGTCTGGTAGCGGCCGCCGAGCCGCAGGTCCCCCGAGACCGGCAAGAACCACCGCGCGATCCGCGCGGGATCCGTCACGGCGCTCCACACGTCGTCGATCGGGGAGGGGTAGCGCTGCGCGAGCGACTGCACGCGCGCGGGCGCGCCGTCGACCTCCGTGCTCCCCACCGTGCGCTCGACCGCGCCGAGCTGCGCCTGCACATCCACCATGGTCATCCCTCACTCGTGTCGCGCTCCGCGTCGAGCCGCCGCTGCCGGCGCCCCCGCGCGAGCTCGGTGTCGAGCGCCGCGAGCCGCGGCGCCCAGTAGCGGTCGAACGCGCTGAGCCACTCGCTCGCCTCGCGCGGACCGGCCGCATCGACCGCGTAGAGGCGCCGTCGCCCCTCAGGCCGCACGCTCGCGAAGCCGTGCTCGCGCAGCACCCGCAAGTGCTGGCTCACCGCCGGCTGGCTGATGCCGAACTCCTCGCCGATCGCCTGCGCGAGCTCGCCCGCGCTCGACTCGCCGTCGGCGAGCAGCTCGAGGATGCGTCGCCGCACCGGGTCGCCGAGGACGTCGAGCGCATGCATGCGAGCACTGTTGCACCGTCGCTTATATAAGTCAAGAGTGAAGTGTGCATCTTCTGCAGATTCTCGGCCCGGGGAGAGCGCGTCGTGGGTAGCGTGGGCGCATGGCAGAGCTCGTGGACAACGACCGGGTGCGGCGCGCGGTGGCGGCCTTCGCCGCCGAGCCGAAGCACGAGACGATGCTCGACGTGCTGCGGGCATGCCTCACGGGGGAGCTGCTGCTCGACGTGACGGGCTCCGAGCTCAACATCTCCGAGGGCCGGCTGCACACGGGATCGAAGCTGCGCATCAACCAGCGCGTGGGCCCTGACGGGCAGCGGGCCCTGCTCGCCTTCACGAGCAACGACGAGATCGCGCGGATCCACCCGGAGGGCACGCGCTACCAGTCGATCGGCCAGCCCGCGGCCGCGGTGCTCGAGCTCGCGCGGCGCCAGGGCGCGGCGTGGCTCTACATCGACCCCGCCGAGAAGACCGCGGCGCTCTCGGCCGCCGACATCGACTTCGCGCTGCGGCACCCGCGCAACGACCGGCTGAGCGCCGCGATCGCCGCGGTCGATGCCGGGACGGCGCCGCGCGCCGAGGCGATCACCGCGCTCGTCGCCGAGGGGCCGCTGCTGCTCGCTGGTCAGCGCGCCGAGGGGCAGGGTGACGACGAGCCGCCGCAGCTGCGCGTGACGCGCCGCGACGACGGGAGCATGGCGCTGCTCGCCTTCACCTCCGCGCCCGAGATCCTCGCGCGCGACCCGCAGGACGGCATCGTCACGACCACCACGACCCACGTGCTCGAGCAGCTGCAGCAGGGGCCGTTCGCCTCGATCGTCATCAACCCCGCTGGCCCGTGGATCGAGCTGCGCCGCGAGGAGCTCGTCGCCGCGGGCTGAGGTGCGTCCAGCGCGCTCGGATGCGCGCGCGCCATGGTGGAGGCTCCATCGACGAAGGGAGTCGCACCATGAAGGCAGCGATGTACTACGGCAAGGAAGACATCCGGGTCGAGGAGGTGGACGAGCCGGAGACGCGCCCCGGCACCGTCAAGATCGCGCCCGCGTTCAACGGCATCTGCGGCAGCGACCTGCACCTGTACCACGACGGTCCCATCCCGCCCGCGCCCTCGGCCGACCAGCCGCATCCGCTCTCGAAGGAGACGCTGCCGGTGGTCATGGGCCACGAGTTCTCGGGCGTCGTCGAAGAGCTCGGCGAGGGCGTCGACGGCCTCGAGGTCGGCGATCGCGTCGTCGTCGAGCCGCTCATGGTCGACGGCACGTGCCCGGCGTGCGTGGCGGGCAAGTACAACCTGTGCGAGCAGATGGGCTTCATCGGCATCTCGGGCCTCGGCGGCGGGCTCAGCGAGCGCATCGTCGTCGACCGCCGGTGGGTGCACCCCGTCGGCGACCTGCCGCTCGACCAGGCCGCGCTCATCGAGCCGCTCGCCGTCGCGCTGCATGCCGTGAAGCACGCGGGCGCCGAGGAGGGCCAGACGGCCGTCGTCGGCGGTGCGGGCCCGATCGGCCTGCTCCTCGCCGCGGTGCTCAAGGCGAGGGGCCTCCGCGTCATCGTCTCCGAGATGTCGACCGCGCGCCGCGAGAAGGCGCGCGACACGGGGGTCGCGGATGTCGTGGTCGACCCCGCGAAGCAGGACCTCGCCGAGGTCGTGCGCACCGAGACCGAGGGTGCCGGTGCCGACGTCGCGTTCGACGCGGCGGGTGTCGGCGTCGTCGTGACGCAGCTGCTCGACGTGCTCGGCCCCGGTGGCCGGCTCGAGATCGTCGCGATCCACACGAAGCCCTACGAGCTCGACATCACCGCGAGCCTCACGATGCAGGATCGGGTCATGGGCGCGTCGATCGGCTACGCGAACGACCACGCCGAGGCGATCGAGCTCGCGCGCAGCGGCGCGGTCGACCTCGCGCCCTTCATCACCGGGCGCATCGTCGTCGACGACATCGTCGAGCAGGGGTTCCGGCAGCTCATCGACAACAAGGAGCACGAGGTCAAGATCCTCGTCTCGATGCGCTGACGCGCAGCGCCCGAAGGCCCTCGCTCACTCGGCGAGGGCCTTGTCGATGCCCCGCGACACGCCGAAGCAACCTTTTCGAAAGAACTCTTGCGAAGCGATCCCTTTGAAAGTAGTCTTTCGAATGTCGGCACCCGAAGCCATCGCACCGCCGGCACCGATCGAGGAGGGAATCCCATGGGACGCACCGAACGCATCCGCCACCGCATCGGCGTGCGCGTCGAGGAGCGGCACCGCGCCGGTCTCGAGGCCGAGCGTGCCGCGCGCCGATTCGAGCGCATCCGCGCCGAGGCCATGAGCCAGCGTGGTTGGATCTGATCGTGGCTGAGGAGACCGACGTGCAGGGAGCGGCCGAGCAGGCCGCCCGGCGGAAGGCGGACATGCCCGACCTCCGCTCGAGCGACCCCGCGCTGCTGCGGGCGCTCGCGCACCCCCTGCGCGTCGAGATCCTCTCCGTGATCGACGAGCTCGGCGAGGCGACCGCGACCCAGATCGCGGAGCGCGTGGGCGAGAGCCCCTCGAACTGCTCGTTCCACCTCCGCACGCTCGCGAAGGTCGGGTTCATCGAGCGCTGCGAGGCGCAGGGCACGTCGAAGCCCTGGCGCGCCGTGCACCGCAGCCGCGACCTGCGGCCCGACCCGGCCGACCCCGCATCGATCCGCACGTCCGCGACCATCGGCGCGCTCTACGTGCAGCACGAGGCCGCGCGCGTCGTCGACTTCTTCACGAAGCACGGCGCCGAGGGGGAGTGGATCGAGGGGACGACGGTCAACCTCTCGACCTTCTGGGCGACCCCGGCAGAGCTCAAGGAGCTCGCCGAGGCGATCGCGAAGGTGACGGAGCGCTTCCACGGCCGCGAGGCCGACCCGGCGACCCGGCCCTCCGGCAGCCGCAAGGCTCACTTCTTCGCCACCCTCAACCCCGATCTCGACGGCGAGCCGACGCCGTAGCGGCGCGCCCCCGTCGAGCAGTCCACCCCACCCGCACTCGCCTCCCGGCGCGCGATGGCGCGCGCCCGCGCAAGGAGCCCCGCGATGACGACCACCGCATCCGCCCCCGCCGCCCGCAAGCCGCCGTCGCCCATGCGGCGCCCCGCCTACCGCCGCCTCATGGTCGGCTGGGTCGCGACGAACCTCGGCGACAGCGCCCTCTACCTCGTGCTCGCCATCTGGGTGCGCGAGCTCACCGGCTCCGATGCCGCGGGCGCGCTCGTGTTCCTCTTCATCGGCCTGCCGGCGCTGCTCGCGCCGTTCGCCGGCCAGCTCGCCGACCGCGTGCACCGCCGGCCGCTCCTCATCGGCACGAACCTCGGCACCGCCGCCGTCGTGCTGACGCTCCTGCTCGTGCAGGGCGCCGAGCAGGTCTGGCTCATCTACGCCGTGACCTTCGGCTACGGGCTCGCCGCCTACCTGACCGCCGCGGCGCAATCGGGGCTCCTGCGCGACCTGCTGCCCGACGAGGAGCTCGCGGGCGCCAACGGCATCTTCACCTCGATCGACAACGGCATGCGCATCGTGAGCCCCGCGCTCGGGGCCGCGCTCTACGTCGCCGCCGGACCCGCCGCGGTCGTCGTGCTCGCCGCCGCCGGCTTCCTCACGATGGCGGTGCTGCTCACGACGATCCGCATCCGGGAGTCGGAGCCCGAGCCGCGCCTCGAGGGCGAGACCTACTGGCACGAGCTCTCTGGCGGCTTCCGCGCGCTGCTCGCCGACCCGCTGCTGCGGCTGCTGACGATCGCGACAGCGCTCGGCTTCGGCATCACGGGGCTCCTGAACGCGACGATCTTCCCGCTCGTCGAGCACGGCCTGCAGGAGGGGCCGGCTGCGCTCGGTCCCGCGCAGGCGATCCAGGGCGTCGGCGCGCTGCTCGGCGGCCTGTGCTCGGCGGCGGTGCTGCGGCGGCTCGGCGAGCGACGGCTCGTCGCGGCGGGGCTCGCGCTCCTCGGGCTCGGCACGGTCGTCGCGTTCGTCGCGGTGCAGTGGCCGCTCGCGGAGGCGTGGATGCGCTGGGGCGCGATGGGCGGCGCGCAGGCCCTCATCGGCTTCGGCGTGCCGTGGATCATCGTCGGCGTCGTCACGCTGCGCATGCGGCTCACGCCGCCGCGGCTGCAGGGCCGCACGTCGGCGGCGCTCAACGTCTCGATCAACGTGCCGCAGATGCTCATGCTCGCGCTCGGCAGCGCGCTGGTGACGGTCGTCGACTTCCGCTGGCTCGTCGCGGTCGCTGCCGCCGGGGTGCTGGTCGCGGCCTTGGCCGCGTGGTCAGGCCGGCGCCTCGACGCACCAGCCCCGCCCACCGCATCCGCCACCCCGCCCGCCTGAGCCGGCCGGGTCGCAGAGTTCCCGCACTCTGCCGTCCTGAGGCCCGGAGATCGCAGAGTTCCGGCACTCTGCGGGGAGCGAGCGGGTGCGCGGCTCTCGGGGCGCGCATAGCAACGCGCGGCAGAGTGGCGGCATGACGACGCTCAGCGACTTCCAGGCAGAGGCCCTCACCGGCGAGCAGGTCGACCTCAAGGACTTCGAGGGCAAGGTCGTGCTCGTCGTCAACACCGCGAGCCAGTGCGGGCTCGCGCCGCAGTTCGAGGGGCTCGAGCAGCTCTACCGCGAGCTGCAGGACGAGGGCCTCGTCGTGCTCGGCTTCCCCTCCGACACCTTCAAGCAGGAGCACGACTCGGCCGACCAGATCGCCGAGGTGTGCCAGAAGAACTACGGCGTCAGCTTCCCGATGTTCGCACCGATCGAGGTCAACGGCCCGTCGACGCATCCCGTCTTCCAGTGGCTCAAGGACGAGAAGAAGGGGATGCTCGGGGGCGCGATCAAGTGGAACTTCACCAAGTTCCTCGTCGGGCGCGACGGCCGCGTGATCGAGCGCTTCGCCCCGACGACGACGCCCGACGAGCTGCGGCCGCAGGTGGAGCAGGCGCTCGCCGCACCGTCGGTCGAGTAGCCGCCGGAGGTGGCGCCCCCCTCCGCTGGTCGAGTAGCCGCCGGAGGCGGCGCCCCCCTCCGCTGGTCGAGTAGCCGCCGGAGGCGGCATATCGAGACCGGCCTGCTCCGTCTCGATACGCGCGCTGCGCGCGCTACTCGACGAGCGGGGGCGCGCGCTGCGCGCGCTACTCGACGAGCGGGTCAGTCGAGACGCTCGATGATCGTCGCGTTCGCCATCCCCGCGCCCTCGCACATCGTCTGCAAGCCGTAGCGGCCGCCGCTGTGCTCGAGCTCGTTGACGAGCGTCGCGAGCAGCCGCGTGCCGGACGAGCCGAGCGCGTGGCCGAGCGCGATCGCGCCGCCGCGCGGGTTGAGGCGCTCGAGGTCGGCGCCGGTCTCGCGCAGCCACGCGAGCGGCACCGACGCGAACGCCTCGTTCACCTCGAACGCGTCGATCTCGTCGATGCGCATCCCGGCCCGGTCGAGCACCTTCGCCGTCGCCGGGATCGGGCCGGTGAGCATCATGATCGGGTCGTCGCCCACGACCGAGAACGCGACGAAGCGGGCGCGCGGTCGGAGGCCCAGCGCATCCGCCTTCTCGCGCGACATGATGAGCGCCGCCGAGGCGCCGTCGGTGAGCGGCGAGGAGTTGCCGGGCGTGATGCTCCACTCGATCTGAGGGAAGCGCTCCGCGTAGCGCGGGTGCTCGAACGAGGGCTTGAGCTCGGCGAGCCCCTCGCGCGTCGTCGAGGCACGCACGGTCTCGTCGCGCACGTGCTCGCCCGCCGGGGTCGCGATCGGCACGACCTCCCCGTCGAAGCGGCCGTCGGCCGCGGCCGCCGCGGCGAGCTCGTGCGAGCGGGCGGCGAGGTCGTCGAGCTCGGCGCGGCTGAAGCCCCACTTCGCGGCGATGAGCTCGGCCGAGATGCCCTGGTGCACGAGCCCGTCGGGGTAGCGCTCGGCGAGCCTGGCGCCGTGGATGTCGCGCTCGATCGCGGCGGTGCCGAGCGGCAGCCGGCTCATCGACTCGACGCCGCACGCGATCACGACGTCCTGCGAGCCGGCCATGATCGCCTGCGCCGCGAACGTCGCGGCCTGCTGGCTCGAGCCGCACTGCCGGTCGATGGATGTGCCGGGCACGTGCTCGGGGAAGCCGGCGGCGAGCAGGGCGTTGCGCGTCACGTTGCCCGACTGCTCGCCGACCTGCTGCACGCAGCCGCCGATGACGTCGTCGACGATCGCGGGGTCGATGCCCGTGCGCGCGACGAGCTGCTCGAGCACGCTCGCGAGCAGGTCGACCGGGTGCACGCCGTGCAGCGCGCCGCCCGGCTTGCCCTTGCCCGACGCGGTGCGCACCGCGTCGACGATCACTGCCTCACGCATCCGTCATCCCCTCCGCCGCCGCTGCATCGCTCACGCCTTCGAGCGCTTCGCGATGTCGCGCGCGATGATCTCCTTCATGATCTCGGTCGTGCCGCCGTAGATCGTCTGCACGCGCGAGTCGCGGAACGCGCGCGAGATGGGGAACTCGTCCATGAAGCCGTAGCCGCCGTGCAGCTGCAGGCTGCGCGTGATGACGCGCTGCTCGAGCTCGGTCGCCCACCACTTCGCCTTCGAGGCGTCGACGGTCGTGAGGTGCTGCTCGTTGAGCGCCAGGATGCAGCGCTCGACGTAGGCGCGCGTCACGTCGAGCTCGGTCTCGAGCTCGGCGAGCGTGAAGCGCACCGTCGGCAGGTCGCCGACCGCGCCGCCGAACGCCTGCCGCTGGAAGACGTACTCGCGGCCCCAGTCGTAGGCGGCCTCGGCCGACGAGAGCGCGCCGCACGCGATCGACAGCCGCTCGCGCGGCAGCCGCTGCATGAGGTAGACGAGGCCCTGGCCCGGCTCGCCGACGACGTTCGCGGCGGGGATGCGCACGTCCTTGAAGAAGAGCTCCGCCGTGTCCTGCGCGTGCAGGCCGAGCTTCTTGAGCTTGCGGCCGCGCTCGAAGCCCGCCATGCCGTCCTCGACCAGGAAGAGCGTGAAGCCGCGCGAGCCGGCCGCCGGGTCGGTGCGCGCGAAGACGAGCACCTTGTCGGCGTGGAAGCCGTTCGTGATGAAGGTCTTCGAGCCGTTGAGGATCCAGTCGTCGCCGTCGCGCACGGCGTTCGAGTGGATGCCCTGCAGGTCGCTGCCCGCGCCGGGCTCGGTCATGCCGATCGCGCCGATCGAGGTGCCGGCGGCCATCGGCGGCAGCCAGCGCTCGAGCTGCTCGGGTGTGCCGAGGTCCATGAGGTAGGGGAGCACGATGTCGTCGTGCACGCCGAGCGTCGCGTTGACGGACGCGGCGCCGATGCGGGCGAACTCCTCGCTGATGACCATGCGGAAGCGGTAGTCGTCGACGCCCATGCCGCCGTGCTCCTCGGGCACGGCGATGCCGATGAGCCCCGCCTCTCCCATGAGCGGGTAGAGCTCGTCGCCGATCATGCCCGCCTCCTCCCACTGCGCGTAGTGGGGCGCGATGTGGCGGGCGGTGAACTCGCGCACGCTCTCGCGGAACGCGTCGTGCTCGTCGTCGTAGAAGCTCGAGCGCATCGTGACCTACCTCGCTGCCATTCGGATGGAGCCGTCGAGCCGGATGGTCTCGCCGTTGAGCATGGGGTTCGCGACGATCTGCGTGACGAGGAGCGCGTACTCCTCGGGCTTGCCGAGCCGGGCGGGGTGCGGCACCTGCTGGCCGAGCGAAGCCTGCGCGGCCTCGGGCAGGCCCGCGAGCATCGGCGTCTCGAACAGGCCCGGCGCGATCGTCATGACGCGGATCTGCAGCGCCGCGAGCTCGCGCGCGAGCGGCAGCGTCATGCCGGCGACGCCCGCCTTCGACGCGGAGTAGGCGGCCTGCCCGATCTGGCCGTCGAAGGCGGCGACGGATGCGGTGCTCACGATCACGCCCCGCTCCTCGCCGATCGGCTCGAGCGCGGCCATGCGCTCGGTGGCGAGGCGGATGACGTTGAACGTGCCCACGAGGTTGATGTCGATGACGCGCTGGAAGGTCTCGAGCGGGAAGACGC
Source organism: Agrococcus pavilionensis RW1 (assembly GCF_000400485.1). Classification (GTDB taxonomy): domain Bacteria; phylum Actinomycetota; class Actinomycetes; order Actinomycetales; family Microbacteriaceae; genus Agrococcus; species Agrococcus pavilionensis. The sequence continues at coordinate 59,543 of NZ_ASHR01000035.1, read as the reverse complement.
CGCGCTTGCCGAGCACCTTCGCTGCGTCGGCGACGCCGGCGCAGTTGACGACGAGGCGGAGGTCGCCGAGCTCGGCGGCGACGTCGAGCGCCGCGGCGACCGCGGCCTCGTCGCGCACGTCGGTGGCCGCGAAGCGCGCGCCCTCGAGCTGCTCGATGGCCTGGGCTTGCGGAGTGCCGCCGAGGTCGGCGACGACGACCTTCGCGCCGGCCGCGAGCAGCGCGCGCGTGGTCGCGAGGCCCAGCCCCGATGCTCCGCCGGTGACGAGGGCGACCTGCCCGGTGATGTCCATGCGCACCCTTCGCGGCGCCGCCATCGGCACCATCGCCCCCGAACCTAGCGACCGCATCCGCCCACCTCAACTGAGAGGTCTTCAACCGGATAGCCGGTGGGGCGCGACACATATCTCCTCCCCCCACCGCCTGTCCGGTTGAAGACAGAGCGGGGTGGCGCGTCGGGCGCGGCGAGTGGTAGATATGTGGACGTCCACCGAACTGAGTGGACGCGCAAGCATGCGACGAGGAGGTCGTGCCGTGAGCACCGCCAGCCTGACCCATCCCGCCGAGACGACCTCGGCGATCAGCGCGGAGGAGCGCGCCGCGCTCGTCGAGGCGGTGCGCGACTTCGCCGACGCCCGCCTCGCGCCGTTCGCGAACCAGCGCGACGCCGACCACGAGTTCCCCGTCGAGACGCTCCGCGAGGCGGGCTCGCTCGGCCTCGGCGCGATCGTCGTGCGGGAGGACGTCGGGGGATCCGGCCTCGCCCGCGTGGACGCATCCGCGATCTACGAGGAGCTCGCGCGCGGTGACATCGCGGTCGCCGCCTACATCTCGATCCACAACATGGTCGCGTGGATGATCGACACGTTCGGCACCGACGAGCAGCGCCGCGCGTGGCTGCCTGGGCTGTGCTCGATGGAGCAGCTCGCGAGCTACTGCCTCACCGAGCCCGGCGCCGGCTCCGACGCCGCGGCGCTCGCGACGAGCGCCGTGCGCGACGGCGACGACTACGTGCTCACCGGCACGAAGCAGTTCATCTCGGGCGCGGGCACCTCAGCGGTCTACGTCGTCATGGCGCGCACGGGCGAGCCGGGCGCGGGTGGCATCTCGGCGTTCATCGTGCCGGCCGACGCGCCGGGCCTCTCGTTCGGGCCCGACGAGCACAAGATGGGCTGGAACGCGCAGCCGACGAAGCAGGTCGTGCTCGACGGCGTGCGCGTGCCAGCCGCCAACCGGCTCGGCGAGGAGGGCGACGGCTTCGGCATCGCGATGCGCGGCCTCAACGGCGGTCGGCTCGGCATCGCCGCGTGCTCGATCGGCGGCGCGCAGTTCGCGCTCGAGCGCACGATCGCCTACGTCAAGGACCGCTCGACCTTCGGCGCCCCGCTCGCCACGCGGCAGCACGTGATGTTCCAGCTCGCCGACATGGAGACCGAGCTGCAGGCGGCGCGGGCGCTGCTCGTGCAGGCCGCGGCGAAGCTCGACGCGAAGGCGCCCGACGCGCCCGCCGCGTGCGCGATGGCGAAGCGATTCGCGACCGACGCGGCGTTCAAGGTCGCCGACGAGGCGCTGCAGCTGCACGGCGGCTACGGCTACCTGCACGAGTACGGCATCGAGCGCGTCGTGCGCGACCTGCGCGTGCACCGCATCCTCGAGGGCACGAACGAGATGATGCGCATGATCGTCGGCCGCTCGCTCCTGGGCGCGCGATGACGGGCGAGCACGTCCGGACGGAGGTGCGGGGCGCGCTCGGCGTCGTCGTGCTCGACCGGCAGGCGGCGCTCAACGCGCTCACGCACGAGATGGTGCTCGAGATCGCGGATGCGCTGCGGCAGTGGGCGGACGACCCGCGCGTCGAGCGCGTGGCGATCACGGGCGCGGGGCGGGCGCTCTGCGCGGGAGGCGACGTCGTCTCGCTCGTCGACGACATCCGCGCGACGGGCGGCGAGAGCGCCGGCCGCTTCTGGCGCGACGAGTACGCGCTCAACGCCGCGATCGCCCGCTACCCGAAGCCCGTCGTCGCGATCCAGCACGGCATCGTGCTCGGCGGCGGCGTCGGCCTGTCGGGGCACGCGAGCCACCGCGTCGTCACCGACTCGACGCGCATCGGCTTCCCCGAGGTGACGATCGGCTTCGTGCCCGACGTGGGCGCGACGTGGCTGCTGACCCGCGAGCCGGGCGAGCTCGGCACGCGCGCCGCCCTCACGGGCGACCACTTCGGCGCCGCCGACGCGATCCTGCTCGGCCTCGCCGACACCTACGTGCCAGAGCGCCGGCTCCCCGAGCTCCTCGCGGCGCTCGAGACCGCCGAGCCCGACGAGGCGATCGGCCGCGTCGCCGCCGAGCCGCCGGAGGGCCGGCTCGAGGGCGAGCGGGCGATGCTCGACGCGGCGCTCGCGGGCGACGACGTGACGGCCCTGCTCGAGCGGCTCGACGCATCCGGCCCCGAGGGGCAGGCGATCGCGGCCACGATCCGCAAGCGCTCGCCCTTCGCCGTCACCGTGACGCTCGCGGCGCTGCGCCGCGCGCGCGAGCTGCCGAGCCTCGAGGCCGCGCTCGTGGAGGAGTACCGCGTCTCGCGCGCGACGACCCTGCAGCCCGATTTCGCCGAGGGCGTGCGCGCCCAGCTCATCGACAAGGATCGCGCGCCGCAGTGGCGTCCCTCCTCGCTCACGGACGTGACGCCTGCCATGGTGGAGGCGAGCTTCGCAGCGCCGCCGGAGGGCGACCTGCGGCTGCCCGCCGTCACCGAGCACGAGGAGCACGCATGACTGAGCACGAGACCATCCGCGTCGAGCGGCAGGACCGCGTCGCCTGGATCCACCTCGACCGCCCCGAGGCGCTCAACGCGCTCAACGCGCAGCTCATGCGCGAGGTCGTCGCGGTCGCGAAGGAGCTCGACGCCGACGACGGCGTGGGTGCGATCGTCGTGACCGGCTCGGAGCGCGCCTTCGCCGCCGGCGCCGACATCAAGGAGATGGCGACGAAGTCGACCGCCGAGATGCGCGCCGACGGCCACTTCGACGCGTGGCTCGAGTTCGCGGACGTCGAGAAGCCGGTCATCGCGGCGGTGTCGGGCTACGCGCTCGGCGGCGGCTGCGAGCTCGCGCTCATGTGCGACATCATCCTCGCCGCCGACACCGCGACGTTCGGGCTGCCCGAGGTGGGGCTCGGCGTCATCCCGGGCATCGGTGGCACGCAGCGGCTCGTGCGCGCGGTCGGCTACCCGAAGGCGGCCGAGATCATCCTCACGGGGCGTCGCGTCGGCGCCGAGGAGGCCGAGCGCATCGGGCTCGTCTCGCGCGTCGTGGCGGCGGATGCGCTGCTCGAGGAGGCGGGGAAGGTCGCCGCGGGCATCGCGGCGAAGTCGCTGCCGGCGCTCCGCGCCGCGAAGGCGGCCATGGACGCGGCGCTCGAGGTGCCGCTCACCGAGGGCCTCGCGCTCGAGGCGGAGCGCTTCACCGGCCTGTTCGACACGGCCGACCAGAAGGAAGGGATGGCGGCGTTCAGTGAGAAGCGCGAGCCGAGGTTCCAGCACCGCTGAGCTGCTCCCGAGCCGCTCCGCGGACCCCTTCGACCGAACCGGACCCGGTGCACCGGGTCCCGCTCGGCAGAACGGGTCCCGGTGGCGTGCTCACAGCGGCTCGGCCACCGGCCGCGGGTCCTCGAAGTCGCCCGCTCGCTTGCGCATCCGCGCGATGAGCCGCACGAGCTCCGCCGCGTCGTCCTCGTCGATGTCGAGCCCCGTGAAGGCGCGCTCGTTGAGCGCGACCGTCGCCCGCTCGACGAGCTCGCGCCCCGCATCCGTGATCGCCAGCACCGTCGCCCGACCGTCGGTCGGGTGCTGCTCGCGCATCACGAGCCCGTCGCGCACGAGCCGGTCGACCGTGCTCGTCACGCTCGTCGAGTGCACTTGCAGCCGCTTGACGGCCGACTTCATCGGCAGCCGGCCGTCGCGCGTGAACGCGAGCAGCCGCAGCACCTCGAAGCGCGCGAACGACAGCGAGAAGGGGCGCAGGGTCGCCTCGACCGGCGCGACGAGCAGCTGCTGCGCGCGGTTCACCGAGGTCACGAGCGTCATGCCCGGGACGGCATCCGTCCAGCCGTGCTCGATCCACTGGCGGCGGGCCTCGGCGATCGGATCCATCGGCATCGGCCTGTGCGGCATCGGCTCCTCCTCCTCGATCACCGTACCGTTGCCTCAGCACCCCACCACGAAGGGAACCGCTCGATGAAGATCGTCGTGCTCTTGAAGCCCGTCCCGGACACGTACGGGCAGCGCGTGCTCGACCTCGAGACCGGCCTCGCCGATCGCGCGGCGAGCGAGACGGTCATCGACGAGATCGGCGAGCGCGCCCTCGAGGCCGCGCTGCAGCACGCCGAGCAGGCCGGCGACGCCGAGGTCGTCGTGCTGTCGATGGCGCCGGCCGAGTCGCAGTCCGCGCTCCGCAAGGGGCTCGCGATGGGCGCCGCCTCCGCCGTGCACGTCGCCGACGAGCGGCTCGCGGGCGCCGACTACGTGCGCACCGCCGAGGTGCTCGCCGCGGCCCTGCGCAAGACGGGCTTCGACCTCGTCATCACGGGCGACGCATCCACCGACGGCACGGGCGGCGTGATGGCCGCGATGCTCGCCGAGATGCTCGACGCGCCGGGCATCACGCGGCTCGAGTCGCTCGAGATCACGGCGGATGCGGTGCGCGGCACGCGCGCGACCGACGGCGGGACGATGGTCGTCCAGGCGGCGCTGCCGGCCGTCGTCTCGGTGACCGAGGCGCTGCCCGACCCGCGCTTCCCGGCGCTGCGGGGCATCATGAACGCCAAGAAGAAGCCGGTCGAGCAGCTCACGCTCGACGACCTGCCGCTCGACGAGGTCGGCGCGGCGCTCGACGAGACGGCCGCGCCGCGCTCGATCATGACCTCGGTCGCCGAGCGGCCGCCGCGCTCGGCGGGCACCATCATCACCGACGAGGGCGACGCGGGCGAGCGCATCGCGGCCTTCCTGGCCGAGCGGAGGCTCGCGTGAACCCCATCCTCGTGCTCCTGCCCGCCGCTCCCGCGGGCGGGCTCATCGCCGGTGCCGCCGAGGCCATCGGCGCCGCCGCCTCGATCGGCACGCCCATCGCGGTCGTGACCGGACCCGCGGATGCGCTGCCCGGCCTCGCCGAGCAGGCCGCGTCGTTCGGCGCGGCGCGCGTGCACACGGCCGTCGTCGAGGGCGCTGAGCTCGGCGCACCGGCGGCCGACGCGTTCGAGGCGGCCGCGCGGCTCGTGCAGCCAGAGCTCGTGCTCGTGCCGGCGACGGTCGAGGGCCGCGAGGCGGCCGGCCGGCTCGCGGCGCGGCTGCGCGCGCCGATCGCCGCCGACATCGTCGGCGTCGCGCGCGACGAGCAGGGCGTCGTCGTGCGCCACTCGGTCTACGGCGGCGCGTACGACGTCGAGTCGGCCGCGACCTACGGGCCCCTCATCGCGACGATGCGCCTCGGCTCGATCGACGACCGCGCCGAGGCCGCGGCGCCCGACGTCCAGCCGCTCGAGGTCACCGCATCCGGTTGGCGCGCCGCCACGATCGAGAGCTTCGAGCCCATCGCGCAGGTCTCGACGCGCCCCGACCTCCGCACGGCGAAGCGCATCGTCTCGGGCGGACGCGGGCTCGGCTCGAAGGAGCAGTTCGCGCTCATCGAGCAGCTCGCCGACACGCTCGGCGCCGCGGTCGGCGCCTCGCGCGCCGCCGTCGACGCGGGATACGTCGAGCCGAGCGCGCAGGTCGGGCAGACCGGCACGTCGGTCTCGCCCGACCTCTACCTCGCGGTCGGCATCTCGGGTGCGATCCAGCACCGCGCCGGCATGCAGACGGCCAAGACGATCGTCGCGATCGACCGGGATGCGTCGGCGCCGATCTTCGAGATCGCCGACCTCGGCGTCGTGGGCGACCTGTTCACGATCGTGCCGCAGCTCACCGCGGCGCTCGAGGCGCGGAAGGGCTGACGATGGAGCGAGCGGTGGCGGTGCGTCGGGGGCTCCCGCGCGTGCCCGGCGGCGAGCCGTGGCCGCCGGCGTCGGACGTCGCCGCGGCCGACCCGCTGGCCATCGCGACGGCCGCTGCGCCGATCGCGGCCGATGCGCCGCCGCAGCCGCGCGACGACGCGGCGACCGCCGTCGAGGCGGTGCCGGTCGAGCAGCCAGAGGCCGCGGCTCCCGCTCCCGCCCCCGCTGCCGTGCACTCGACCCCGCCCGGCGCGATCCGGCGCGGCCTGCCGCGCGTCGCCGGCGGAGAGCCGTGGCCGCCTGCGGCCGGTGCGGCCGCGGCCGTCGCGGCGCCCGTCGAGCAGCCGATCGCCGAGCCTGAGCGCGAGCCTGCATCGCTGGGTGGTACCGATTCGTCGCCTGCCGCCCCCGCCGAGCGACACATCGGTACCACCCCCGCCCCGGAGGCCGCGCCGGGTGGTACCGATTCGCCGCCTGCCGCCCCCGTCGAGCGACAGATCGGTACCACTCACGACACCGGCGCCACGATCCGCCGCGGGCTGCCGCGCGTGCGCGGCGGCGAGCCGTGGCCGCCCGCCGGCGCTGCCGCGTCGGCCCCCGCCCGTTCGTCGAGCAGCGCGCAGAGCGCGCGCATCGAGACGGAGCCGACGGGTCTCGATGCGCCGCCTGCTTCCACCCGTGCGTCGAGTAGCGCGCGCAGCGCGCGTATCGAGACGGAGCCGGCGGGTCTCGATACGCCGCCTGCGGCGGCTACTCGACCAGCGGGAGTGGAGCCGGCTGCGGCGGCTACTCGACCAGCGAAGGTGGAGGCGCCTGCGGCGGCTACTCGACCCGCGGAGGTGGAGGCGCCTGCGGCGGCTGCTCGACCCGCGGAGGTGGAGGCGCCCGCGGCGGCTCGACCAACGCCGGCGGCGAAGCCCGCCCCGGCGACGAAGCCCGCCGCTGCCGCGGCGAAGCCGGCGGCCGCCGCCGCGAAGTCGGCCGCGACCGCTGCCGCCGCGCCGTCGATGCGCCCGGTCACCGCGCGCCAGTGGATCGCGACCAGCATCATCGTCGCGCTCGCGATCGTCGGCCTCGCGACGATCGTCGTCGCGATCGCCCGCTGGTTCGTCGGGCTCGAGCCGGTCGCGGCGTTCATGCAGCAGTACTCCGGCACCTACGACCTGCCGGAGGGCGCGCCCGTCGGCCTGCCGCCGTGGCTCAACTGGTCGCACTTCTTCAACTCGCTGCTGATCGTGCTCATCATCCGCTCGGGCCTGCAGGTGCGGTACGAGCGGAAGCCCGCCGCCTACTGGACCCCGAAGCGCGGCGGGAAGAAGACGTCGCTGTCGGTCTGGCTCCACACGAGCCTCGACGTGCTGTGGGTCGTCAACGGGCTCGTCTTCGTCGTGCTGCTGTTCGCGACCGGGCAGTGGATGCGCATCGTGCCGACGAGCCTCGAGGTCTTCCCGCACGCGATCTCGGCGGGCCTGCAGTACGTCTCGCTCGACTGGCCGACCGAGCACGGCTGGGTGAACTACAACGCGCTCCAGCAGCTCGCGTACTTCACCACCGTCTTCGTCGCCGCGCCGCTCGCGATCATCACGGGCATCCGCATGAGCCGCTGGTGGCCGCAGGGCAAGGCTGGCCTCGACCGCGCCTTCCCGGTGGAGTGGGCGCGCGCCGTGCACTTCCCCGTGATGCTGTACTTCGTGGTGTTCATCGTCACGCACGTGCTGCTCGTGCTCACGACCGGGGCGCTGCGCAACCTCAACCACATGTACGCGGCGCGGGAGGCCGACGACTGGCTCGGCTTCGCGTTCTTCGCCGGCTCGCTGCTCGTCATCGCCGCGGCGTGGTTCGCGGCGAGGCCGTCGCTGCTCGTGCCGATCGCGCAGCGCTTCGGCACCGTCTCCTCGCGCTGACCGCCGCCCCGAGCGGGATCCACCGGGGGTCATCCCCCAGGCGGATCCCGGGGCGGCCGGGTGGCCCGGTCACCCGCGCGCGCCTAGCGTTGCTCGCATGACCGTCCCCAATCCCGCACAGGGCCAGCCGATGCAGCAGGCGCCGGCCCAGCCGTACGTCCCGCCCGTCGCGCCGACCCAGACGACGACCCCGCGGCCGCCGCTGTCGAAGGCCGACGCCCACCGCGCCCGCCTCGCCGGCGGCATCGGCGGCGGCATCGCCTGGCTCGGCCTCGGCATCTCGCAAGCCGCGATCCTCCTCCTCGCGCTGCCCTTCATCGTCAGCGCCGTCATCTTCGGCATCGGCTTCGCCCTCAGCGACGGCGGTCCGAGCGCGACCGGCGGCGTCTGGCCGCAGCTCACCGACTGGCTCGGCTCCGCGGCCGGCATCGCGGTGATCGCCGCGATCCCGCTCGGCGTCGTCGTCTGGCTCGTCGGCCTCTGGATCAGCGCCCGCATCCTCCGCCGCGGCGGCGTCCACCGCCCGGTCGGCGTCACGTGGGCCGGCTTCGGCATCGCCGCTGCCGCGAACATCCTGCTCGGCAGCCTCGGCTCGATCACGATCGGCCCCGCGTTCGGCGGCCTCCCCTTCGCCGGCGGGCCGAACCTCGACTTCGACCCGAGCGACACCTACTGGGGCGCGCAGGGCTGGAGCGGCGACCCGGGCGACTTCGATCCGGGCGCCATCGACCCCGGCCTCCTCGAGCGCATCGCCGACCCAGGCCAGCTCGTCGCCCTGGCTGGCCCGTGGGTCGCGCTCGGCTCGCTCGTCTCGCTCATCGTGCCGATCATCCTGAGCATCTTCGCCTGGTGGTGGATGGCGCACGCACTCCGCGCTCCCGCCCGGCCGGAGGTCGACGCCACCGCCTGAACGACGGATGCGGCCGGTCACGGCAAGATGGATGGGTGACAGACGATCTCGAGGCCACCCGCCGTCGCCCGCTGTGGTCGCTCATCGGGATCGGCCTCTTCGCCGGGTTCCTCTCGGGCATGTTCGGCATCGGCGGCGGCATCGTCATCGTGCCGCTCCTCGTGCTCGCGGCCGGCTTCGAGCGCCGGCTCGCGGCGGGCACCTCGCTCGCCGCGATCGTGCCGGCCGCGCTCGTCGGCGTCGCGAGCTACGCGGCGCTCGAGCAGGTGGACTGGCTCGTCGCGCTGATCCTCGTGGTCGGCTCGGTGACCGGCGCGCAGGTCGGCGCCCAGCTGCTGCACCGGCTGCCGCTGCTCGCGATCCGCTGGGCGTTCATCGTCTTCCTCGCCGCGGTCGCCGTGAGCCTCTTCCTCGTCGTCCCCTCGCGCGAGGCGGAGCTCGAGCTCACGGTGCTGCCGATCATCGGGCTCGTCGTGCTCGGCTTCTGCACGGGCGTGCTCTCGGGCATCCTCGGCGTCGGCGGCGGCATCATCATCGTGCCGATGCTCATCCTGCTCTTCGGGCAGAGCGACCTCGTCGCGAAGGGCACGTCGCTCGCGATGATGATCCCCACCGCGATCTCCGGCACGATCGGCAACCTGCGGCGCAAGAACGTCGACCTGCGCTCCGCGCTCGTCGTGGGGCTCTCCGCGTGCGTCACGACCGCGCTCGGCGCGGCCGTCGCCAACCTGCTCGACCCGCGCACGGCTTCCATCGTCTTCGCCGTCTTCCTCGCGGTGCTCATCGTCCGGCTCGTCATCGAGGCCGTGCAGTCGAGCCGCAAGGCGTGACGCGGCGGCTCGTGCCGCTGCTGATCGGCGCGCTCTTCACCGCCGTCGGCGCGGCGGTGCTCGCCGCGATGCTCGCCGTGCCGCGGCGCTGGGCGCTCGACGTCGAGACGCTCGTGCTGCTCGTGCCGGCCGCGTGCTTCGTCGTCGGCGCGCTGCTCGTCGGCTTCGCGGTGCGGGGGATGCTGCGCGATCGGCGACGGCGCGCGATGCCGCTCGCGGCGGCGCGGCCGCAGCCCGCGGCGGTGAGCGGCGAGGGGCGCTGGGCGCTCGCGGACGTCGCGAGCGAGCTCGCCCGCCGGCTCGCCGACAGCCCGTGCGCCGTGCATCACGCGGGTGCGCACATCGAGGTGCGGTGGCGCGTCGGCTCGTGGGGCGAGGAGCGCTGCGAGCTGCGCGATGCGGGCGGGGGAGAGCTCGAGCATGCTGACGTCATCGAGACGCCGACCGCGATGCTGCGCCAGAGCGGCGGCTCGACCGTGCGCGTCGGCGCGCCCGGTCGGGCGCCCGCGTCGGCCGGCGCTCGCGAGGAGCTCGACTCGCTCGAGCGGCTCGCGGTGCACGACGCGCTCGACGAGGCGCTCGCGGTGTCGGGGTGGCGGCGACGCGGCTGACGCGACCGCGACCGCGACCGAGGCTACTTGGCGATGTCGATCTGCTCGGTGGGCGGCGGCAGCGTGAGCGTGCCGGTGCGGCTCATGCGGTCGGAGCGGCGCACGCGGATCCACCAGATGGCGCCGACCGCGAAGGCGACGAGGCACGTCGCGGCCGCGACGAGGAGTCCCGCCCGCGGGCCCCACGCATCCGCCACCCAGCCGACGATCGGCGCGCCGATCGGGGTGCCGCCCATGAAGACCGCGCCGTAGAGCGCCATGACGCGGCCGCGCATCTCGGGCGCGCTCGTGAGCTGCACCATCGAGTTGGCGTTGGTCATGAACAGCTGCGCCGTGAAGCCCGCCACGACGAGCGCGACGCCGAACAGCACGATGTGCGGCGAGACCGCCGCCGCGAGGCAGCCGAGCACGAACAGGCCCAGGCCGCCGACGATGAGGGTCCAGCGCGGGCGCGCGGCGCGAGCGGCGAGCAGCGCGCCCGCGACCGAGCCGATCGCCATCGCGCTCGAGAGGATGCCGAAGGTGTCGGCCTGCGCCTCGTACTCGACGCTCGTCATGGTCGAGATGTAGATGGGGAAGTTGAGCCCGAAGGTGCCGAGGATGAACGCCATCGCGAAGACGATCATGAGGTCGCCGCGCTTCTTCACGTAGCGGAAGCCCGCGACGATGTCGCCGAGCCCCTTCGCGCCGCGCGGGCTCGGCCGCAGCTCGTCGGTGCGCAGCCGCAGGAGCGCGACGATCATCGCGATGAAGGTCACGGCGTTGATGAGGAACACCGGGCCGGGCGCGACGAGCGCGATCAAGAGGCCCGCGACGGCCGGGCCGACGAGGCGCGCGCCGTGGAACGAGGCGGAGTTGAGGGCGACCGCGTTGGCGATGTCGTCCTGCCCGACGATCTGCGAGACGAACGCCTGCCGCGCCGGGTTGTCGAACGACTGCACGATGCCGAAGGCGAGGGCGAACAGCTGCACGTGCCACAGCTCGACGACGCCCGCGGTGACGACGATGCCCAGGATGAGCGCGAGGATGCCCATCGCCGATTGCGTCACGAGCAGCACCTTGCGGCGGTCGTACTTGTCGGCGATGAGCCCCGAGACCGGCACGAGCAGCAGCTGGGGACCGAACTGCAGCGCCATGTTGACGCCGACCGCGGTCGCGTCGTTGTTGGTGAGCACCGTGAGCACGGTCCACGACAGCGCGGTGGACTGCATCCACGCGCCGATGTTCGAGATGAGGGCGCCGGTGAACCACGTGCGGTAGTTGAACAGGCGCAGGGAGCGGAACATCATCGTTCGGCGAGCCTCTGGATGACGGGGATGGCGCGCACGAGCGCCTCGCGGTCCTCGGGGCTCAGCGCGTCGATCGCCTCGGCGAGCGCGCGGTTGCGGCGCTCGCGCGTCTCGGCGATCATCTGCCCGCCCTTCTCGCTGATCGCGAAGAGCACCATGCGGCCGTCGCTCGGGTGGTCGCGGCGCTCGACGTAGCCGAGCGACTCGAGGTGCTGGAGCGTCTTGACCATGCTCGGCGGCTTCACGCCCTCGCACGCCGCGATGCGGGCGAGGGTGGGCTCCTCGACGACCTGCAGCGCGCCGAGCGCCGAGAGGTGGTGGAGCGAGAGCGCCTCGTCGACCCGCTCGGCCCGCATGCGCCTGCCCATGCGCACGAGGGCGACCCGGAAGGCGTCGGCGAGGGCGATGGTCGGCATTTCGTTAGTCTACCAAACGACCCGCCGCGAGGTCGACGGCGATCGCGCGCCGATCGGCGCGCGATCCGGTCGGCGTCAGCCGTTCGAGCCGGCCGAGGCGGCGCTCGCGGAGCCGGCCGGCGCGACCGGGGCCGGGGCCGGCACGGGCTCCGGGGCGGGCACCTCTTGAGCGGAGACCGCCGCCTCGGTCGGCGAGGGCGCGACGATCGTGCCCGCGGCGGCCTTCGCGCCCGGTGCCGAGCCGTCGCCCGTGCTCGAGCGCTCGCCGCGCAGCTCGATGCCGGCGACGGGCGAGCCTGCCGCGTCCTGCACCTGCATCGCGTTCGCGATCCCCATCGCGCCCACGCTGAGCCCCGCGAGGGTGAGCGCCCCCGCGGTGCCGACGAGCACCCACTGCTTCCGCTGCATGCCTCCACCCTCGCCGGTCTCCGTGAGGGCGGGAGGACGCTCAGATGAGAGGTCTCTCATCTGCATCGCGCAGGATGTCGCGGCCGAGCGCGAGCTCGACCTCCGCGGTCTCGAGGTCGCCGCGCTCGATCGGCGCGAGCGCGTGCGCGAGCACGTGCACGGCGGTGCGGTGCGCGACGCGCGCCCGGCCCGGCCGCCCGGGGGCGAGCCAGCGCGCGGCCGCGGCGTCGAGCAGCCGCCGGAAGCCCGCCGAGCGGCCCTCGTCGCGCCGCGCGAGCGCGATCGAGGCGATGAGGTGGGCGATGAGCGCCGCCTCGTCGTCGGCCGGGTCGCCGAGCCCCGCGGTGTCGATGTCGATGACGCCCGCGATCGCGCTCGCGTCGTCGGCGTCGACGAACAGCTGCCCGACGTGCAGGTCGCCGTGGATCGTGCGCCGCTCGGCCTCGTCGACGACGAGGGCGGATGCGTCGGCGCCCGTCACGACCGCCGTCACGGCGGCGAGGTGGTCGCGGAGCACCGCCGACGGGGCGACCGCCGGGTCGCCCTCCGCTGCCCTGGCGAGCGCCGCGTCGATGCGCGCGAGGTACCAGTCGTGCCGCAGCGCGAGCGAGGCGCGCGCGTCGCGGCCGGTGTCGACCGCGGCGATCCGCTCGCGCAGCGCGTCGATCGAGTCGAGCAGCCGATCGGGCTCGAGCTCGGCGAGCCGCGAGGTCAGCGGCACGCCGTCGGCCGTCTCGGTGAGCACGATCCCGAGCTCCGACCAGCCGGTGATGTGCGGCACGGGCACGCCGCCCGCGCGCAGCGACTCCTGCAGCTCGACGATCGAGCCGGAGGCCGACGGGCGCACGATCTTGAGGTAGGTCTCCCGCTCGCCCGCGCGCATCCGGAACATCGCCCGCTTGCCGGGCCGGTAGACGAGCAGCTCGGGCGGGCGGTCGATCGAGACGCCGAGCCGGCCCATGAGCGTCGCCGCGGCGGCGGGGAAGGATGCGGGGGCGAGGGCGGGCAAGCGGGGATCGGCCGGGTGCAGCCAGATGCGCGCGTCGGGGCGCCCCGGGTCGCCGAGCACGAAGCCCGTCTCGGCCTCGACCCGCTTGCCGGAGGTGTCGACGTACCAGTAGCGCGCCTGGGGTGAGAGCTCCTCGAAGCCCGTGAGCGCGCCGCCGCCGAACGGCTCGCGGCTGATGATGCGCAGCTCGCCCTCGAGCTGCTCGCCGAGGGCGTCGCGCAGCATCCGCTCCTCGGCGCTCTGGGCGCGCCCGTCGATCGCTGCATCCACACGGCCATTCGACCAGATCGCCGGGCGGCGCGGGCCGATCGCGAGGGGCCTCTCATCCTCGGCTCATCGCCGCCCCGCGACCGCGGGGGTTGAATGGAGGCATGGCCCATCCCGAGCGGAGGCGACTGCGCCCATGGACGGTGCGCTCGCGCATCGTCGGGCTGCTGACGCTCCTCGCGCTCGTCTCGGCGTTCGTGGCCGGCGGGGTCGCCTACGTCGCGGAGCGCTCGCGCACGCTCGAGCAGATCGAGGCGAACCTGCGCGCGGCGCTCGAGTCGGCGAGCTTCATCGTCGCCGACGACGCGTGGGCCGACTCCGCGCAAGCGCTGCGGGCGGTCGTGCAGCGGCTCGCGCCGGATGACAACACCGGCACGCTCGGCATCGTCGACGGCAGCGCGGCGCTCGTGCCGGGCATCGCGACCGACGTGCCGCTCGACCGGCTGCCGGGCTTCGTCGAGCGCGTCGTCGCCGAGACCGCCGGGCACGAGGTCGTGGTCGGCACCTACGCGGGCGGCGAGCGCACCGTGCGCTACCTCGCGGCGCCCGTCGTGGTGGGCGACGTCGACGAGGGCGCGCCGCCCGCCGCCGTCTTCGTCACCGGCTACGACGTCGATGCCGAGCTCGCCGAGCTCGACGGCGCCGCGCGCGTGTTCACGATCACGGCGCTCGTCACGACCGCGGCGACGTTCCTCGTCGGCCTGCTCGTCTCCGACCGGCTGCTGCGCCCCATCCGGCGGATGCGCGAGGTCGCCGAGCGCTCCTCGGCCGCGAGCCTCTCGGAGCGCATCCCCGTCGGGTCGAGCCGCGACGACGTGTCGCAGCTCGCGATCACCGTCAACGGCATGCTCGACCGGCTCGGCGGCGCGCTCGGCAGCCAGCGCGAGCTGCTGCGCGATGTGGGCCACGAGCTCAAGACGCCCATCACGATCGTGCGCGGGCACCTCGAGCTCGTCGACGCGCACGACCCGGCCGACGTCGAGGCGACCCGCGACCTCGCGATCGACGAGCTCGACCGCATGGCGCGGCTCGTCGACGACCTGCGCGCAGCGGCGCGGCTGCGCGACCCGGGCGCCTTCGAGCTGCGGCAGACCGACGTCGCGGCCCTGCTCGAGCAGATCGCCGAGAAGGCGCGCGCGATCGACGGCGCCGAGCTCGAGCCCGGGGTCGAGGCGGTGGCCGCGGTCGCCGTGCTCGATCCCGACCGCATCACGCAAGCGATGCTGCAGCTCGTCGCGAACGCCGCGCGGCACGCGCGCGGCCCGATCGCGATCGGCGCGCGCGTGCTCGGCCGCGACCTGCAGCTGTTCGTGCGCGACCGCGGACCGGGCGTGCCGGACGAGCTCAAGGCCGTCATCTTCGAGCGCTTCCGCCGCGGCGTCGCGGAGGGGCGGGGCGACGGCGGCTCGGGGCTCGGGCTCGCGATCGTGACCCTCATCGCGGAGCGCCACGGCGGCTCGGCGTCGGTCGTGGATGCCAGGGCGACGGATGCCTCGGTCGGCTCCGAGTTCCGGCTCACCCTCCCGGGCGCCGTCGTCCCCGCCGCCGGTGGCGCGCATCCGCCCCGGGGCGCCGTCGATCGCGCCCGGCTCGACGCCCGACCCGACGCCCGATCCCAGACCGACAGCGAGGAGCAGCCATGGCATCGATCCTGATCGCGGAGGACGAGGCGCGCATCGCGTCGTTCGTCGAGAAGGGGCTCGCGGCCGCGGGCTTCTCGACGCGCGTCGCGACGACGGGCCCCGAGGCGCTCGACCTCGCGCTCACCGACGAGTTCGACCTGCTCGTGCTCGACATCGGGCTGCCGGGCTTGGACGGCTTCGAGGTGCTCGCGCAGCTGCGCGGCTCGGGCTCGACGATGCCGGTCATCATCCTCACGGCGCGCGCGGGCGGTGCCGACACCGTCGCGGGGCTCGAGGGCGGCGCCGACGACTACATGGCCAAGCCCTTCCGCTTCGACGAGCTGCTCGCGCGCGTGCGGCTGCGGATGGCGAGCGCCGCGCCGAGCGGCCAGCCGGTCGCGCAGCTCTCGCACCAGGGCCTCGCGCTCGACGTCCGCACCCGGCGCGCGAGCGTCGACGGCCGCGAGGTCGAGCTCTCGGGCCGCGAGTTCGCGCTCGCCGAGGAGCTCGTGCGCCACGCGGGCCAGGTGCTCTCGCGCGAGCAGCTGCTCTCTCGCGTGTGGGGCTACGACTTCGACCCGGGCTCGAACGTCGTCGACGTGTACATCCGCTACCTCCGCAACAAGCTCGGCGCGGAGCGCATCGAGACGGTGCGGGGGATGGGCTACCGGCTCGTGTGAGCGGCCGCCGCCGGCTCAGCGGCGGGGCCGGAGCCCCGTGACCTCGAGCGCGCGATCGAGCAGCAGGCTCGCCGCCTCGGGCGATCGCTCGGCGGCGCGGATGCCGTGGCCGAGCAGGTGCAGCGCCGTGAGCGCTCGCGTGTGCGCCGAGTCGAGCCAGCGCTCCTCGGCGGCGTCGGCGAGGTCCTGCAGCAGCTCGGCATCGGCCGCGCGCCCCGCGACGTCGTTGCGCACGGCGCTCGCGGTCGCGTGCCCGACGAAGGCGGCGCAGTCGTCGGCGGGGTCGCCGAGCCCCGCGGTGTCGACGTCGATGACCGACGAGACGGCGCTGCCGTGGAAGAAGAGCTGGCCGATGTGGAGGTCGCCGTGGATGACGCGCGGCGGGCCGACGCGGCGCGCGTTCGCGATCACGAAGGGCGCGAGCGCTCGCACGTCGGCGGCGCGGTCGGGGAGTGCCTCGCCGATGCGCGCGAGGTGCCAGTCGATGCGCGTCGCGACCGAGGCGCGCGCGATGCGGCGCGTGCGCACCGTGAGCAGCCGCTCGCGGAGCGCGTCGACCGCGTCGACGACGTCGTCGGCCGGCATCGTCGCGGCCGTGACGGGGCCGGGCGTGCCGATCGCGTCGCGCACGACGACGACGCCCGACGGCGACCAGTGCACGACCTCGGGCGCGGGCACGCCGACCGAGCGGCACGCCTCGTGGATCGCCACGAGGTCCTCGGCCTCCGCGGGCCGCACGACCTTCACGAACAGGTGCACGCCGTGCTGCGTGATGCGCACGACGGCGCGGCGGCCCGGGCGGTAGGCGAGCACGCGCGCCTCGATCCGGCCGCTGCTGCCCGCCGCGGCCGAGATGCGCGCGAGCCGCTCGGGGTCGACGGCCGTGCGCAGCGCCGGCAGGCGCGGGTCGAGCGGATGCTTCCAGATGCGGGCGACAGGGACGCCGTCGCTCGTGCTGACGACGAAGCCGGTCTCGACCGCGACCGGCTGCCGCGAGGTGTCGACGAACCACTCGCCGGCCCACTCGCCGTCGTCGATCGTGAAGCGCGCGATGCTGCCGTGCCCGAAGGGCTCGACGGCGACGAGGCGACCGGTGCGACCGATCGCCTTCTCCAGCAGCGCCTGCTCACGCATGCACCCATCGTCGCAGGCGCGCGCGACGATCGGGGTACGGATGCGGTGCGAGCGCCCGGCGAGTTGCGCGAGGCGCGCTGCCGGCGGCTACTCGGCCGCGCCGCTCGCGTCGGCCGCGCCGCGGCCGAGGAGGCTCGAGCGCAAGGGGCCGAACACGCGGTGCAGCACCGCGATCGCCTCGTCGTCGAGGCCGCCGAGGAAGAGCTCCTCGACGTGCCGGGCGTGCACGGGACGCGCCTTCCGCAGGCGCTGCCGCCCCGCATCCGTCAGCACCGCCTCAGTGCCGCGGCGGTCGGTCGGGCTCTGCTCGCGCCGCACGAGCCCCGAGCGCTCGAGCGCGGCGACGCGATACGTCAGCCGGCCGGGCGCGAACGCGATCGCGCGCGCGAGGTCGCCCATGCGCATCCGCGAGCCCTCGGCCTCGTGCAGCACGAGCAGGATGTTGAACTCGCCGAGGTCCATGTCGGCGGCCTCCTTGAGGCGCCGCTCGAGCTCGTTCTCGAGCAGGCTCGAGCCCTCGAAGTACTCGCGCCAGGTCTGCGACGCCGTCGGCTTGCCGCGAGCCGCGCTCACGCGTGCCCCAGCATCTGCTCGAACGAGACGAACGCGTCGCTCTCGACGTCGAACGGGTCGGCCTCGCGCCGTCGCGGCATCGCGACCATGAGGTCGGCGAGCTCTTGCCCCGCGCGCGCGATGCGGCGCTCGAGGCCGGATGCCGTGCCCCAGTCCTCGCTCGCGGCGAAGACCCCGGTGGGCACGACCTGCGCCTTGAGGTAGGCGAACATCGGCCGCATCGCGGTGTCCATCACCATCGAGTGGCGCGCCGAGCCGCCCGTCGCGCCGAGCGCCGTGGGGATCGAGGCGAGCTGCCCCTCCTCGATGACGTCGAAGAACGACTTGAACAGCCCCGAGTACGACATGTTGAACGTCGGCGTCACGGCGATGATCGCCTCGGCGTCGACGACCTCCCTGATCGCGGCGGCGAGCGCCCCCGAGGGGTTGTGCGTGAGCATGTGCGCGGCGATGTCCTGCGCGAGCGGCCGCAGCACGACGTCGACGGCCTCGGCGGTCTGGCCGTGCCCCGTGAGCGCCGAGAGCGTCGCGTCGCGCAGCCGGTCGGCGAGCAGCCTCGTGCTCGAGGGGTCGCCGAGGCCGGCCGAGACGACCGCGATCCGCGGCTCGCTCATCGCGCCTCTCCCGCCTGCTGAGCGATCGCCGCGCCGGTGTCGAGGTCGCTGCGCGCGCCCTGCTCCTGCCACGCGCGGCCCTGCTCGCCGAGCTGCGTGCCCGCCTCCCGCGCGGCCGCGACGCGCGCGGCGTGCGTGGGCGCATCCGGCACCCCGGGCTGGCGCACGCGGTCGAACTCCTGCCGCAGCACCGGCACGACCTCCGTGCCGAGGATCTCGATCTGCTCGAGCACCTCCTCGAGCGGGAGGCCGGCGTGGTCGATGAGGAAGAGCTGGCGCTGGTAGTCGCCCGCGAAGTCGCGGAACGAGAGCGTCCGCTCGATGACCTGCTCGGGCGTGCCGACGGTGAGCGGCGTCGCCTCGGTGAACTCCTCGAGCGAGGGGCCGTGGCCGTAGACGGGGGCGACGTCGAAGAACGGGCGGAACCGCTCCTTCGCCTCGCGCTCGGTCGGCTTCATGAAGACCTGGCCGCCGAGGCCGACGATCGCCTGCTCGGGCTCGCCGTGGCCGTAGTGCGCGAAGCGGTTGCGGTAGAGCCGCACCATCCGCTCGGTGTGCTCCTTGTTCCAGAAGATGTTGTTGTGGAAGAAGCCGTCGCCGTAGTACGCCGCCTGCTCGGCGATCTGCGGCGAGCGGATCGAGCCGTGCCACACGAAGGGCGCGACGCCGTCGAGCGGCGCGGGCGTCGAGGTGTAGCCCGTGAGCGGTGTGCGGTGCTTGCCCTGCCAGTTCACGACCGGCTCGCGCCACAGCTTGTGCAGCAGCGCGTAGTTCTCGATCGCGAGCTCGATGCCGTCGCGGATGTCCTTGCCGAACCACGGGTAGACCGGGCCGGTGTTGCCGCGGCCGAGCGTGAGGTCGACGCGGCCGTCGGCGAGGTGCTGCAGCATCGCGAAGTCCTCGGCGATCTTCACCGGGTCGTTCGTCGTGATGAGCGTCGTCGCGGTCGAGAGGATGAGCCGCTCGGTCTGCGCGGCGATGTAGCCGAGGATCGTCGTGGGCGACGAGGAGAAGAACGGCGGGTTGTGGTGCTCGCCGGCGGCGAAGACGTCGAGGCCGACCTCCTCGGCCTTCTTCGCCATCGCGACCCACGCCCGGATGCGCTCGTGCTCGGTCGGCGTGCGGCCGGTGGTCGGGTCCTCGGTGATGTCGCTCACCGAGAAGATGCCGAACTGCATGCTGCTCATTGGGGGTCCTTCCGTCGCGAGCAAGTCGTTCAAAATCGAATAATCAGTGCAACGGGTCGTGCCGACAGCGTATTCCTCCGGGACGGCTGATCGTTCAAATCCGTCGGATCTGCCTGCGTGTCCTCGTGTTGCGGGCGGATGCGCCCGGCGCCCGGGCGCGTCGGTAGCGTTCGAGCATGGGTGAGCGAGCGGACGTCGCGGTCGTCGGCCTCGGCGCGATCGGCTCGAGCGCCGCGTGGCGGCTCGCCGCTCGCGGGCGCGACGTCGTCGGGATCGACCAGCACCAGCCGGGGCACGCGTGGGGCGGCTCGCACGGGCGCACGCGGCTGTTCCGCGTCGCGTGCCTCGAGCACCCGGGGTTGACCCCCATCGCGCGCCGCGCGCGCGAGCTGTGGCGCGAGCTCGAGGCGTCGAGCGGGGAGGAGCTGCTGCTCGAGACCGGCGCGATCATGATCGGCCGGCCCGGATCGCGCATCATCGAGGGCACGCTCGCCGCGGCGCGAGAGCACGACCTGCCGGTCGAGCGGCTGACCGCCGACGAGCTCGAGCGCTGGCTCCCGGGCCACGCACGGCTCGAGCCCGGCGACATCGGCTTGTGGGACCCGGAGGCGGGCATCCTCCGACCGGAGGCCGCGATCGTCGCGGCGGTCGACGCCGCGCGCGCCGCCGGGGCGCGCATCCGCACCGGCGAGCGCGTGCTCGCAATCGAGCCGGACGGCGACGGCGTCGTGGTGCGGCTCGCGGCCGGCGACGTGCGCGCCCGCCGCGTCGTGCTCGCCGCCGGGCCGTGGCTCGGCCAGCTGGCGGACGTGCCGCTCGTGCCCCATCGCGTCGTGATGACGTGGTTCCGCGCGCGCGACGGCCACGACGCATCCATCGACCGCCTGCCGGTCTTCATCCGCACCGCGCCGGGCACCGGGCAGTGGATCTGGGGCCACGGCGCGCTCGCGGGCGATCTCGCGAAGGTCGGGCCCGAGTTCGACGGCCCGTTCGAGCCCGACGATCCCGACGCGATCGACCGCGAGGTGCACGCTGGCGAGACCGACGGCATCGCGGCGCTCGTCGCGGCGACCTTCCCCGACCTCGAGCCCGAGCCGGCCGAGTCGACGACGTGCACCATGGCGCACACCCCCGATGGGCAGTTCCTCGTCGGGCCGACGGATGCGTCGGGCCGGGTCGTCGTCGCGGGCGGCTGCTCGGGGCACTCCTTCAAGCACGCCGCCGCGCTCGGCGAGCTCGCCGCGCAGCTCGCGGTCGACGAGGCGCCCTTCACCGACATCGGCTTCCTCGACCCGCGCCGCTTCGCCGCGAGCCGCGTGGCCTGAGGCCTCAGCACCCGCGCGCGGACGCGCACGCGCACGCGGGTAGCGAATCGCCGTGCGAGGGCGACTCAGGAACGGTCGTTACCGTCGTCCACCGCCGCGGCGAGCGCTCCTGCGCCCGCGACGATCCACGGAACCGAGTCAAGAGACGAGACGCGTATAGCCATGCCCGCCAGCCACCCCGCCGACTCCCGCTCGACGCGACCCGACGCATCCGCCGATCCGCCCGCCACGACCGGGGAGCTGCGGAGGCTCGAGGTCGACGACGTGCTCGTGGTGAAGACCGGGCGCGTGCGGCAGGCGATCTCGGGCACCGTCGTCGGCAACTTCATGGAGTGGTTCGACTTCGGCATCTACGGCTACCTCGCCGTGACGATGACCGCGGTCTTCACCGCCGGGATGGACGAGGGCCTCGGGCTGCTCGTCGTGCTGCTCGGCTTCGCGATCTCGTTCCTCGTCCGCCCGCTCGGCGGCCTCGTGCTCGGCCCGCTCGGCGACCGCATCGGCCGGCAGCGGGTGCTCTTCCTCACGATGGCGATGATGGCCGCCGCGACGGCGCTCATCGGCGTGCTGCCGACCGCCGCGCAGATCGGCGCGTGGGCGATCCTGCCGCTCTACCTGCTGAAGATGGTGCAGGGCTTCTCGACCGGCGGCGAGTACGCCGGCGCGACCACCTACGTCGCCGAGTTCTCGCCCGACCGCTCGCGCGGCTTCTGGTCGTCGTGGCTCGACGTCGGCTCCTACGTCGGCTTCGCCGCCGGCGCCTCGGTCGTCGCCCTCACGACCTGGATCACGGAGTCGGTCTCCGGGGCCGGCGCGATGGTCGACTACGGCTGGCGCATCCCCTTCCTCATCGCCATCCCGCTCGGCGTCGTCGCGATCTGGTTCCGCCTGCGGATCCCCGAGACGCCCGCCTACGAGGTCGCGCAGGAGGCCCCGCACACCGACGCCGACGACCCGATGGCGCGCCACGGCATCCTCGGCATCCTCCGCCACCACTGGCGCGCGGTGCTCGTCGCGATGGCCGTCGTCGCCGCGACGAACACGGCGGGCTACGCGCTCACGAGCTACATGCCCACCTACCTCGAGGCGACCGTCGGGCTCTCGACGGTGACCGCGGCGCTCGCGACCGTGCCGGTGCTGCTGCTGCTCTCGGCGCTCCTGCCGCTGCTCGGCCGGCTCTCCGACCGCATCGGCCGCAAGCCCGTCTACCTCATGGCGTCCGCCTCCGTCGTCGTGCTCATCCTGCCCGCGTTCGCGCTCATGCAGGTGGGCGAGCTGTGGGCCGTCATGATCGCGCTCGTGATGGTCGCGGTGCCGGTCGCGCTGTGGATCGGCTGCTCGGCGGCGACGCTGCCGGCGCTCTTCCCCACGGCGTCGCGCTTCGGCGCGATGGCGATCGCCTACAACCTCTCGGTCTCGCTGTTCGGCGGCACGACGCCGCTGTTCAGCCAGGCCCTCATCGACCTGACCGGCAACCCCTACATGCCGGCGTTCTACATCATGTTCTTCGGCATCGTCGGCGGCCTCGCGGTGCTCGGCATGCGCGAGACGGCGCGGCGCCCGCTCATCGGCTCGGTGCCGACGGTCGAGTCGCGCGCCGAGGCGGTCGAGCTCGTCGCGACGCAGGACGAGAACCCCCTCATCGACACGACGTCGATGCCGCTCGTCGAGGCGGGCGAACGCGAGCTCGAGGCCGCCCGGTAGCCCGCGCGGCGGCCCGGCGCGAGCGACGGATGCGCCGGGCTCAGTCGGTCGTCGTCGTCGCGGGCGGCGCGTGGTCGTCGCGCACCGCCGCGGGGCGGCCGCGGAGCCGCTCGAGCGCGGCCATCAGGTGGTAGATCACGAGGGTCGCGACCGTGCCGAGCACGATGCCGCCGAACGAGATCTGCCCCGAGGCGAGCGTGAAGTCGGCGATCGCCACGATGAGGCCGACGCCCGCGGCGAACTGGTTGCGCGGGATCGAGAAGTCGACCTTGTTCTCGACCCAGATGCGCACGCCGATGATGCCGATGAGGCCGTAGAGCGCCGTCGTCACGCCGCCGAGCACGCCGTCAGGAGTGGCGAAGATGACCGCGCCGACCTTCGGCGAGAGGCCCAGCAGCACCGCGGTGATCGCGGCGATCCAGTAGGCGGCCGTCGAGAACACGCGCGTCGCGCTCATGACGCCGATGTTCTCGCCGTACGTGGTCGTCGGCGAGCCGCCGAACGTGCCCGCGATGGTGGTGGCGATGCCGTCGGCGAAGAGCGCGCGGCCCGCGAGCGGGTCGAGGTCGCGGTCGAGCAGCTGGCCGACGCCCTTGACGTGCCCGAGGTTCTCGGCGACGAGCGGCAGCACGACCGGCACGAACATGAGGATCGCCGGCAGCAGCGCGGGATCGAACGTCGGCGA
Organism: Agrococcus pavilionensis RW1; assembly: GCF_000400485.1. GTDB lineage: Bacteria > Actinomycetota > Actinomycetes > Actinomycetales > Microbacteriaceae > Agrococcus > Agrococcus pavilionensis. The sequence goes on along the minus strand of NZ_ASHR01000035.1, from coordinate 36,391 downwards.
CGTGAAGGTCGGGAGCCCGATCCACGCGGCGTCCTCGATCGCCTCGAGCTTCTCGGGGTCGACGCGGCCCGTCAGCAGCGCGATGACGTAGCCGAGGACGACGCCGAGCAGGATCGCGAGGCGCGCGACCATGCCGCGGAAGAGCACCGACGTCAGCACGATCGCGAGCAGCGTGATGGCCGCGAGCAGCGGGTCCTTCACGAAGTTGTCGCGCGCGGCCGGGGCCAGGTTGAAGCCGATGAGCGCGACGATCGTGCCCGAGACGACCGGTGGCATGACGGCGCCGATCCAGCGGGTGCCCGAGAAGTGCACGATGACGCCGACGAGCGCGAGCAGCAGCCCGACGAGGATGACGCCCGAGAGCGCGAAGCCCGGCCCGCCGATCTCGGTCGCGGCTCCGATGGGCGCGAGGAAAGCGAACGACGAGCCGAGGTAGCTCGGCAGCCGGTTCTTCGTGATCAGGAGGAAGAGCATCGTGCCGAGCCCTGAGAACAGCAGCGTCGTCGACGGCGGGAAGCCCGTGATGATCGGCACGAGGAAGGTCGCGCCGAACATCGCCACGACGTGCTGCATGCCGAGGCCGATGGTGCGGGGCCAGGCGAGCCGCTCCTCGGGGAGCACGAGGTCGGATGCGGTCAGTCGCGACGCGTCGCGGAGGCGCCAGGTGAACATGTGGTTCCTTCGGTGTTCCGGGCGGCGGCGACCGCCTCTCGGATCGTAGTCCGCAGTCATCCGCTCGGGCGACGCGCACCGCGCCCGATCCGGGCTAGCGTCTCGAGGTGCTCTCGACGATCCTCGCCGGCTACCCCTGGCTCGCGCCCGCGGCGCTCGCCGCGCTCGCGCTGCTGTCGCCGCCCATCGGCGCGCTGCTCGTCAGTCGGCCGCGCGCCGCGTGGACCCTCGCCGCCCTCGCGGCGCTCGCCGTGCTCGTCGCGACGCTCAGCCCGACGGGTCGCGAGCTCGACGCGGGTTGCGTCCTCGTCGTCGAGGCGCGGCTCACGGCCCCGGAGCCGCTCGCGAACGTCGTGCTCACGGTGCCGCTCGCGCTGCTCGTCGGTGTCGCGAGCCGCAGGCCGGCGCTCGGCGCCGCCGTCACCATCGTGCTCGCGCTCGCGATCGAGGCCGTGCAAGCGCTCGTGCCGGCGCTCGGCCGCTCGTGCGCTGCCGACGACGCGCTCGCGAACGGCGTCGGCGCCGCGGTCGGCGCGCTGCTCGCGGTCGCGGCGCTCGCGATCGCGCGGCGAGCGCGGCCGGGCGCGGACCGCCCGGCCGACCGACGCATCCGCACCCCTCAGTAGGCCTGCTCGCGCTGCTCGGTGACGACGTGCAGCAGCACGAAGCGTCCGCCCTCGCGCCACAGCCGCAGCGCCTCCTCGACCGCGGCCGGCACGTCGGCGTCGCGCTCGGCCGCGATGCCGTGCCCGCCGTAGGCGCGAGCGAGCATCGCGAAGTCGGGGTTCTCGAGCTGCGTGCCCGAGACGCGGCCCGGGTGGCGCCGCTCCTGGTGCGTGCGGATGGTGCCGTACTCCTGGTTGTCGACGAGCACGACGAGCGGCGTGGCCCCGACCTGCGCGGCGGTCGCGAGCTCCTGGCCGTTCATGAGGAACTCGCCGTCGCCCGCGATCGAGACGACCTGCCGCTCGGGGAAGTGCAGCGAGGCGGCGACAGCCGATGGGATCGAGTACCCCATCGACCCGTTGCCGCAGCTCACCATCGAGGGGTAGGCGCGGGTGGGGAAGTAGCGGTGCGCCCAGTTGGTGTGCTCGCCGGCGCCGAACGTGACGAGCGCGTCGTGCTCGAGCTGCGGCACGAGGTGCGCCATGACGGTCGCCATCGAGGCGCGGCCCGCGCCGGGCTCGAGGCCCGGGAGCGCGCTGAAGGCGACCTGCTGCTCGCGGAGCCTCGCGGTCCACTCGGCGCGGCGATCGTCGGGCGCGAGCTCGATCCGCTCGAGGTCGCGGGCGAAGGCGCTCGGGCGAGCGAGGATGTGGTGGCTCACGGCGCCCGAGCGGCCGCGCAGGGTCGGGTCGATCGAGACGAGGAAGTTGCGGCGCTCCCAGCCCTGCCGCACGAGGAAGCCGTTCGTGATGACGTCGCCGGGGAGCGTGCCGACGAAGACGAGCAGGTCGCACTCCTCGAGCACGTCGAGCGTCGGCTTCGGGCGGCCGTAGCCGATCGGGCCCGCGTAGGAGGGAGAGTCGAACGGCACGATGCCCTCGGTGCGCCACTCGGCGACCGCTGGCAGGCGGTGCCGCTCGAGCCAGCGGGTGAGCCGGGCCGACGCCTGGGCGTCCCAGTCGCTGCCGCCGGTGACGAAGAGCGGCTTCTCGGCGGTCGCGAGGGCGTCGCGCAGGGCGTCGAGGTCGTGCGCCGTCATGCCGCCGTCGGCGACCGGCAGCTGCGGCTGCGGGTGCCGCTCGATCGACTCCCGGATGACGTCTTCCGGCAGCCCGACGACGACCGGCCCCGGGCGCCCGGCGCGAGCGAGGAACAGCGCGTCGGCGACGACCTCCTGCGCCCGCTCGGCGACGTCGAGCGTGACCACGCTCTTCGCGCCGGCGGCGAACCAGCCGTCGACGTCGAACTCCTGGAACGCCTCCTTGTGCCGGTGCGCGAGCGGGATGAGGCCGATGAACAGCACCATCGGCGTCGAGTCCTGCCACGCGGTGTGCACGCCGACGAGCGCGTTCGCCGCGCCCGGCCCGCGCGTCACCATCGCGATGCCCGGCAGCGGCCCGAGCTTGCCCTCCGCCTCGGCCATGTAGGCCGCGCCGCCCTCGTGGCGGCACACGACCGTCTCGATGCTCGAGTCGTGCAGCCCGTCGAGCACCTCGAGGTAGCTCTCGCCCGGCACGACGAAGGCGCGCCGGATGCCGTGCTCTTCGAGCACGCGGACGATCGCGTGGCCCGCGGTCTCGGTGGCGGGGTGGGGATGCGTGGGTTCGGCCTGGCGCGTCGGCGCGGGCATGAGCTGGGTCAAGAGTGCTCCAAGTTTCGGCAGGAGTGATGCGAGGTGTGAGTCGCCATCGCTTCGGGCGGGTCGCCGAGCGGGCTCTCGCGGGGCCGGGAGGCTCGCGGTGGCGAGCGGGGCCGAGGGGTCGAAGGTGCCGAACCGCACCCGACGCTACGCGCCGCGCCGACCCGAGCGGCTGATCTCCCCGCGCGAAAGATCCCAGTATCTTCACCCCGCGCCAAGACGAGCGCGGCTTCCCGAGCCGCAGAGTGCCGACACTCTGCGGTCCGCGACCCTCGAGAACGACAGAGTGCCGACACTCTGCGGCCCGCGCCCTTCGCGCAGAGTGCTGGCACTCTGCGCGAAGGGCGCCTCGCCCGCGTGGGCGGTGCGCGCTAGGTTCGCTGCGTGATCGAGCACATCGCGGTGCGTGGCGCGCGGGAGAACAACCTGCAGGGCGTCGACGTCGACATCCCCAAGCGGCAGCTGAGCGTCTTCACCGGCGTCTCCGGCTCCGGCAAGTCGAGCCTCGTGTTCGGCACGATCGCGGCCGAGTCGCGTCGCCTCATCGACGAGACCTACGACGCGTTCGTGCAGGGCTTCATGCCGCCGTCGCCCCAGCCCGACGCCGACAGCCTCGAGGGGCTCACCGCGGCGATCCTCGTCAGCCAGGACCAGATGGGCGCGAATTCGCGCTCGACCGTCGGCACCGCGACCGACGCGTACACCATGCTCCGCGTGCTCTACTCGCGCGTCGGCACGCCGCGGCTCGAGTCGTCGGTGATGCTCTCCTTCAACGATCCGCGCGGCATGTGCCTCGCGTGCGAGGGCCTCGGCCGCGTGTCGACGATCGACGTCGATGTCATCGTCGACCGCTCGAAGAGCCTCAACGAGGGCGCGATCGACTTCCCGAACTACGGCGTCGGCACCTGGTACTGGAAGATCTACGCCGACTCGGGCCTGCTCGACCCCGACAAGCGGATCGCCGACTACACCGACGACGAGCTGCACACCTTCCTGCACGGCGAGGAGCGGAAGCTCGCGTTCGCCGGCTTCAACATGACCTACGAGGGCCTCATCCCGAAGCTCCGCAAGAGCGTCTTCGTCAAGGACGTCGACTCGATGAAGCCGACGCTCCGCGCGATCGTCGAGCGCGCCGCGACCTTCGAGGCGTGCCCCGAGTGCGGCGGCTCGCGGCTCAACGCCGCCGCGCGCGAGGTGCGCGTGCAGGGCGTGACGATCGCCGAGGCGACCGCGATGCAGCTCACCGACCTCGCTGCCTTCGTCGCCGCCATCCCGCCCGATGCGGGCGGCGCCGCGACCGCGCCGCTGCGCGCGAAGCTCGTCGACCTGCTCGAGACCTTCGACGCGATCGGCCTCGGCTACCTCTCGCTCGACCGCCCCGCCGGCAGCCTCTCGGGCGGCGAGGCGCAGCGCACGAAGATGGTGCGCCACATGGGTTCGGCGCTCACCGACGTCGCCTACGTCTTCGACGAGCCGACCGCCGGCCTCCACCCGCACGACGTGCAGCGCATGAACGAGCTGCTCCGGCGGCTGCGCGACAAGGGCAACACCGTGCTCGTCGTCGAGCACAAGCCCGAGGTGATGGCGATCGCCGACCGTGTCTTCGACCTCGGCCCGGGCGCCGGCGTGCACGGCGGCCGGGTGGTGTTCGAGGGCACCTTCGACGAGCTGCGGGCCTCGGGCACGCGCACGGGCGAGCACCTCGAGCACCGGCAGCAGCTGAAGGCCCAGGTGCGCACGCCCGCCGGCAGGCTCGAGATCCGCGACGCGCGCGAGCACAACCTGCAGGGCGTCGACGTGGATGTGCCCACGGGCGTGCTCGTGGCCGTCACGGGGGTCGCGGGCTCGGGCAAGTCGTCGCTCATCCACGGCTCGCTGCCGCGGGACGGCGTCGCGTTCGTCGACCAATCGGCGATCAAGGGCTCGCGGCGGTCGAACCCCGCGACCTACACGGGCATCCTCGAGCCCATCCGCAAGGCCTTCGCGACCGCGAACGGCGTCAAGCCCGCGCTCTTCTCGGCGAACTCCGAGGGCGCGTGCCCCGAGTGCAAGGGCCTTGGCGTCATCTACTCCGACCTCGCGTTCATGGCCGGCGTGACGACGCCGTGCGAGCTGTGCGGCGGTCGGCGCTTCACGGCGGAGGTGCTCGAGTACGAGCTGCGCGGCAAGTCGATCGGCGACGTGCTCGACATGTCGATCGAGGAGGCCGCCGGCTTCTTCACCGAGAAGCAGGTGCGCCCGATGCTCGGCCGGCTCGTCGACGTCGGCATCGGCTACATCACGCTCGGGCAGACGCTCACCTCGCTCTCGGGCGGCGAGCGGCAGCGGCTCAAGCTCGCGATCGAGATGGGCACGACCGCCGACGTCATCGTGCTCGACGAGCCGACGACCGGACTCCACATGGCCGACGTCGACAACCTCATCCGGCTGCTCGACCGCATCGTCGACGCCGGCCGCACGGTCATCGTCATCGAGCACAACCTCGACGTCGTCTCGCGCGCCGATTGGCTCATCGACCTCGGGCCCGGCGCGGGCGCGCAGGGCGGACGCGTCGTGTTCGAGGGCACGCCGATCGCGCTCGCGACCGAGCCCGGCGACTCCCTCACCGGCCGGCACCTCGCGAAGCGGCTCGCGGCGGTGTGACGCTGCTCAGTCGATCAGGCCGGTGAGCTCCTTCACCGCGTCGGCGACCGCATCCGGCCGATCGTTCGCGATGTAGTGGCCCGAGCCCCGAGCGGTCGAGATCCGCAGGTCGGCGGCCGTGCCGCGCCAGGGCCCGAGCGTGGCCTCGGTGAGCACCGGATCCTCGCCCGCGAGCACGATGCGCGTGGGCAGCGCGAGGTGGCGCCCGTCCCACGCCCCGCGGCTCATCGCCGCCATGCCGGGCAGGATGAGCCGACGGTAGATCGCCGAGAGGCCGCGCGCCTTCTCGGGCTCGCGCCAGACGGCGAGGAACGCCTCGCGCTCGGCCTCGTCGAAGGTCTCGCGCTGCCAGTCGAGCATGTAGCGCACGATGCGCTGCTTGCCGGTTCGCGCGCTCCATGCGCCGACGCCGGGCGTCGCGAGCACCGGCTGGAACCACACGCGCCACAGCTGCGTCAGCATCGCGCCGGTCGGCCGCGTCCACGGGTGCGGGGAGCCGAGCGCGACGAGCCCCGCGATGCGGTCGGGGTGGTCGAACGCGATGCGCCAGCCGAGGAAGGCGCTGTAGTCGTGGGTGACGAGCACGGGCGGCTCGCCGCCGAGCGCGTCGAGCAGTCCCAGGACGTCGTGCAGCTGCGAGTCGACGTCGAACCCGTGCCGAGGCGACTCGCTCCAGCCGGCCCCGCGCAGATCGGGCATGTGCAGCCGGTGGTCGCCGGCGAGCTCGGGCACGACGCGCCGCCACTCGAACCAGTGCTGCGGGGAGCCGTGCAGCAGCAGCACGGGCCTGCCGCGACCCGCCTCCGCGACGTGCATCGAGAGATCGCCGACCCGGATGCGTCGGTGCGTCGCGCCTGCCAGCTCCGGCATGGGCGCGGTGGTCGTCGTCGTCATGGCCGCACGGTACTACGGCTGTAGTAGACACGCCACTACGGATGTAGTCCTACAGTGGCATCGTGACCTCGACTCGAGAACGCATCGTCGCCGCAGCGCTCGAGCTGCTCGGCACGGAGGGCGCGCGGGCGCTCACGCATCGCCGGGTCGACGAGCTGGCGGGCCTCCCGCAGGGCTCGACGTCGAACCACTTCCGCACCCGTGCCGCGCTCATCGACGGCGCGTCCGACGGGCTCGTCGCGGCGGAGCTGCAGGGGTTGCGGCCGATGGATGCGACGACCGTCGAGGAGCTCGTCGAGCAGGCCGCGCGAGCGATCGAGCTCGTGACCGGAGCGCTGCGCACCGCCACGGCGGCGCGGCTCGCCCTCTTCCTCGAGGCGGACCGCGACGAGCGGCTGCGCTCGAGGATCAGCGCCTCTCGCGCCGCGTACGTCGAGGTCGTCGTCGCCGCGATGCGCGCGGTCGGCGCGGCCGATCCCGCGACCGGAGCGGAGGCGCTGATGGCCGCGAGCGAAGGCGTCATCCTGCACCGGATCGCGCGCCACGACGAGCGCGACCCCCGCCCGCTGCTCGAGGTCGTGGTGCGCGGCGCGCTCGCGGCTCGCGCCGCCGGCGAGGCCGCGATGCCGGAGCCTCCCGAGCGCTCGACGTAGACTCCGCGGCATGCAGATCACCGCCCTCCGCGACGAGTCGACGTTCGTCGACCTCCAGGGGGTCACGATCCACCTCTACAAGTGGCAGCCGGGCCGGCCGAAGGCGGCGGTGCTCATCGCGCACGGCCTCGGTGAGCACGCCCTGCGCTACGAGCACGTCGCGCAGCGACTCGTGCAGGCGGGATACGCCGTGTGGGCCATCGATCAGCGCGGGCACGGCGCGACGGGCGTCGAGCAGCACGGCGGCGACGTCACGAAGCTCGGCCGGCTCGGCCCCGGCGGCATGCGCGCCGTGGTCGGCGACCTCGTCAACGTGCTCAAGCGCATGCGGGCCGAGCACACGACGATCCCGATCGCGATCGTCGGGCACTCGTGGGGCTCGCTCTCGACGCAGATCCTGCTCAACAGCCGCAGCGACCTCGTCGACGCGGCAGTGCTGAGCGGCACCGCCTACCGCGTGCCCGGCTGGATGAACGCCGGCGACCTCAACGCCCGTCACGCGCACCTGGGCTCGACCGGCTACGAGTGGCTTTCGCGCGATCCCGCGATCGTCAGCGCCTTCGTCGACGACCCGCTGACCTTCCCCGCGAAGGTGCTCCCGCTCTTCGGCGTCGCCGACGGCACGCGCCTCTACGGCGTGCCGAAGCGCATCCAGCCGCCCATCCCGCTGCTCATCGCGGGCGGCTCCGACGACTCGCTCGGCGGCGCCAAGTCGATGCGGCGGCTCGCGGAGGCCTACCGCCGGCGCGGAGGCCTCGACGACGTGACGCTCACGATCTACCCCGGCGCGCGGCACGAGATCTTCAACGAGATCAATCGTCAGAAGGTGCTCGACGACCTCACCGCGTGGCTCGACGAACGCCTCTTCGAGCCTCGGATCGAGACGCCCGGCGCCTAGGCTGTCGAGGTGGCCGAGCCGTGGATCCCCGACGTGCTCGGTGCCCCGTTCGAGCAGCGCACGCTCCCGCTCGGCGACGATGCCGAGGGGCAGGTCGTCGCGACGCTCGTGCGCCGCCTGCCGGGGTGGGGGCAGCGGATGCTCGGACCGCTCCGCGACGTCGACGTGCTGTACGTGCACGGCTGGTCCGACTACTTCTTCCAGGCCGAGCTCGCGCAGTCCTGGAACGACCTCGGCGCGCGCTTCTACGCCCTCGACCTGCGCAAGTACGGCCGGTCGCTGCGCGACGGGCAGACGCCCGGCTACGTCGACTCGCTCGACGCCTACGACGCCGACATCGCGGCGGCGCTCGACGCGATCGGCCACGACGGCGAGCCGCGCTCCCGCCGCCTCGTGCTGCTCGGCCACTCGACCGGCGGGCTCACGCTCACCCTCTGGGCTGCGAGGCACCCCGGCGTCGCCGCCGCGCTCATCCTCAACAGCCCGTGGCTCGAGCTGCAGACGGGCGCGCTCGCGCGGCAGGCCATCGCGCCGCTGCTGCGCGCGCACGCGCGCGTTGCGCCGCTCAGCGCACCGCCCGCGATCGAGCTGAGCACCTACGCGCGAGCGCAGCGCGAGATCGGCTCGCTCCCGACCGCCGAGGGGCGCGAGCGCTGGCGGCCGGCGGAGGCCTTCGCGATCCTCCCCGGCTGGCTCAACGCCGTGCTCGCGGGTCACCAGCGGATCGCGGCCGGCGTCGACGTCGGCTGCCCCGCGCTCGTGCTGCTCTCGGCGCGCTCGACGCCGCCGTTCCGGTGGGTCGACGAGCTCACGAGCTCCGACTCGGTGCTCACGGTCGACGACATCGCGCGCGCGGCGACGCGGATCGGCTCGGTCGTCACGATCGCGCGGATCGACCGCGCGATCCACGACGTGTTCCTCTCGTGGCCCGAGCCGCGCGCCGAGGCGTACGGCGTCATGCGCGCGTGGGCGACGGCCACGCTGCGCGCGCCGCGCTCCGCCGGCCTGCGCTCGAGACGCGCATCCGCCTAGGCTGAGGGCCATGCACGGCGAGTACAAGGTCCCCGGCGGCAAGCTCGTGGTCGTCGACCTCGAGGAGCAGGACGGCCGCATCGCCGGCTTCCGGCTCGCGGGCGACTTCTTCCTCGAGCCCGACGACGCGCTCGGCACGATCGACGCCGCGGTCGACGGCCTGCCCGTCACCGCGACCGCCGCCGAGATCGGCGAGGCGATCAAGCGCGCGCTGCCGCAGGACGCGGTGCTGCTCGGCTTCACGCCCGAGTCGGTCGGCGTCGCGATCCGCCGCGCGCTCCAGCACGCGAGCTCGTTCAGCGACTACGAGTGGACGATCATCGACGACGAGCCGCGCCTGCCGATCGTGCACGTCGCGCTCGACGAGGTGCTCACCGAGGCCGTCGGCGCGGGCTCCCGCGGGCCGACCCTGCGCTTCTGGAACCTCGCGGGGCCCGCCGTCTACCTCGGCTCGTTCCAGTCGTACCGCAACGAGGTCGACCCCGAGAACGCCGAGCGCCACGGCATCCCCGTCATCCGCCGCATCACGGGCGGCGGCGCGATGTTCTCCGAGCCCGACAACGCGATCACCTACTCGCTCTACGTGCCGGGCGACCTCGTGCAGGGCATGAGCTTCCAGGACTCCTACGCGTTCCTCGACGCGTGGGTCATCGAGGCGCTCAAGGGACTCGGCATCGACGCGTACTACGCGCCGCTCAACGACATCACGTCGGCGCGGGGCAAGATCGGCGGCGCCGCGCAGAAGCGGCTCGCCTCCGGCGCGGTGCTGCACCACGCGACGATGTCCTACGACATCGACGCCGACAAGATGACCGAGGTGCTGCGCATCGGGCGAGAGAAGCTGAGCGACAAGGGCACGACGAGCGCGAAGAAGCGCGTCGACCCGCTCAAGTCGCAGACCGGCATGCCGAAGGCCGAGGTGCAGGAGGCGCTCAAGGGCACGTTCCGCCGGCTCTACGGCGGCACCGAGGGCGCGCTCACCGAGGCCGAGCTCGCCGAGGCCGAGGAGCGCATCCGCTCGAAGTTCGCGACCGAGGAGTGGCTCCACCGGGTGCCGTGAGTCCGGCGGGCCCGAGGGCCGATCCGCAGGAACCCGGCCTTACGATCATCGCACCATGGACTTCTCACTCGCGCTCACGCCCGACCTCCTCGCGATCTTCCTCACGCTCTTCGTGCTCGAGATCGTCCTCGGCGTCGACAACGTCATCTTCATCTCGATCCTCGCCGCGAAGCTGCCCGAGTCGCAGCAGGCGAAGGCGCGCACCCTCGGGCTCACCCTCGCGATGGTCATGCGCGTCGGGCTCGTGCTGCTCGCCGGCTGGATCATCACGCTCAACGACGACCTCTTCACCGTCTTCGGCATGGGCTTCTCGGGCCGAGAGCTCATCCTCATCGGCGGCGGCGGCTTCCTGCTCTACAAGGCGATCCACGAGATCCACCTCAAGCTCGAGGGCGAGGAGGAGTCGCACGGCTCGAACGCCGCGAAGGCGACGTTCGGCGCCGTGCTCGCGCAGATCCTCGCGATGGACCTCGTCTTCTCGCTCGACTCGGTCATCACCGCCGTCGGCATGACGAGCAACATGATCGTCATCATCAGCGCGGTCGTCATCTCCTTCGGCATCCTGCTCTTCGCCGCGCGCTACATCTTCGAGTTCGTCAACCGCCACCCGACGGTCAAGATGCTCGCGCTGTCGTTCCTGCTGCTCATCGGCGTCTTCCTCATCGCAGAGGGCTTCGGCTTCCACATCGACAAGGCGTTCATCTACGGCCCGATGGTGTTCGCGGTGCTCGTCGAGGGCCTCAACCTCGCGGCGGCGGCGCGCCGACGCAAGCGCGAGGGCGCGAAGGACGAGGCCGTGCGGCTCCACCTGCGCACGTACGCCGGCCCGGTGCGGGGCAGCGTGCCGCTCGGCCCGCTCACCCGCTCCCAGGCGGCCGCGGCGAGCGCCGAGGCGCCGGTCGGGGACGACGCGGGGCGGGACGGCGGCGCCTGAGCCTTGTCGCCCATCCGCCCGCAGGGTTGGATGGGCGGCATGACCGAACCTGCAGCGCCCGGCACCCACGTCGTCGTGGGCGACGACTCCGACCGCTGGCGCTTCGAGGCGCACATCGGCAGCCAGCTCGCCGGCGTGCTCTCCTACGCGGACGACGAGGAGACGGGCGAGCGCACGCTCCAGCACACCGTCGTCGGCGAGGCGTTCGGCGGGCACGGCGTGGGCAGCGCGCTCGCCGCCTTCGCGATCGCGGAGGCGCGCGAGGCGGGTCGCCGCATCGTGCCGCAGTGCACGTTCGTGCAGCGATGGCTCGAGAAGCACCCCGAGCAGGCCGACGTCGTCGCGCACCCGTACAAGCCGTCCACGGCGTAGCCGCGCGCCGCGCCGGAGGCGCGAGCGGCTGATCGCGCCATGAGCGGATGCTGGGCCTCGGCGCCTTCGAGCAGGCTTGGCTCAAGAGTCGCCGAGAGCGCTGGGGGACAGCGCGGACGGTGTTACGTTGCCCGTGCGCGCCGTCGACGAGGACGGCCGACACGGGCCGGGGGACTCCCTTGAAGCAGCAGCTGGTGGCGGTGCTGACCGCCGCGATGGTAGGCATCGGCGTCATCGCCGCTGCGCCGACGCCGGCGGTCGAGCCGCCCGAGGTGCCGGCGCAGATCGAGCGCGTCGCCGCCGTCTTCGACGGCATCAACGCCTACCGCGCGGCGAAGGACCTCGAGCCGCTGCTGTTCTCGCCCGAGATCTCCGAGGGCTCGCTCGAGTGGAGCCTCGAGATGGCCGAGACGGGGGTCTTCGCCCACAGCCCCGACCCCGGTTCGCACCTCCCGCGCGGTTCCTCGCGCGAGGGCGAGATCATCGCGTCGCGCTGGGATCGCGACGCGCTCGGCCTCGTCGACCAGTGGATCGCGTCGCCGTCGCACGAGGCCGCGCTCACGCGCGACTTCACCGTCATGGGCGTCGGCATCGCGATCGGCGATGACGGGAAGATGTACGGCACCGTGCACTTCGGGCGCTACCGCAACCCGGATGCGATCGACGCCTTCGTCGACGTGCGCGCGTGGCTCGATGCCATCGGCGCCGAGGCCGCGGCGAGCGTCGAGCCGGCGGCGCCGCCCGTGCCGACCGGGCCGACGGTGTCGCGCGTCGCTGGCGCCGATCGCTTCGAATCCGCCGTGCTGCTCTCGCGCCGCTACAACGACCCGGCGACGGTGCAGACCGCCTACCTCGTCTCGGGCGAGGCCTTCGCCGACGCGCTGAGCGCCGCGCCCGCGGCGGCCCAGCCGGGCGGCGCGCTGCTGCTGACGCAGCGCGAGCAGCTGCCGGCAGCCGTCGGCGAGGAGCTCGCGCGACTCGCTCCCGCGAGGGTCGTCGTCGTGGGCGGGTACGGCGCGATCTCGGCGGGCGTCGAGACCGCCGTCCGGGAGCTCGTGCCGCTCGCGCAGGTCGACCGCATCGCGGGTGCCGACCGCTACGCCACGAGCGCCGCGATCGCGCGCGACGCGTTCCCCGGCTCGGCCGAGGCGTACATCGCCTCGGGACTCGGCTTCGCGGATGCGCTGAGCGCCGCCCCGATCGCTGCGCAGCGGGGCGCGCCGGTGCTGCTGACGCCGCCGGGCGAGCTCGCGCCGGCGCTGCGCGACTTCCTCGACGAGCGCAGCCTCGTCTCGATCACCATCGCCGGCGGGACGCCGTCGGTCTCGATCGCGACGGAGCGCTCGATCATCGAGGCTACGGCCCTGCGGCCCTCGCGCCTCGCGGGCAGCGACCGCTTCGCGACCAACGTCCTCGCGGCCAGACGGGGTTCGGTCGCCGAGCGGGAGACGGTGCTGCTCGCCCCGGGCTACGACTTCCCGGACGCGCTCGCGGCCGCCGCGCTCGCGAACCGCGTGGGACCGCTGCTGCTGACGGCCCCATCGTGCGTGCCGGCCGGCACGCTCGCGATGCTCGAGAGCACCTACCGCCCGAGCGAGGTGGTCCTGCTCGGCACCGAGGCGGACCTCGGTGCGGGGGTCGCGGCGCTCGAGCACTGCGGCTGACCGCCGCGTGAGGGCCCTCCGATGCGCGGCCGGTCGAGGTGTCGTACGATGGGGGCGCTGCGAGAGCGGCACTGCGGATGTAGTTCAATGGCAGAACTTCAGCTTCCCAAGCTGATAGCGCGGGTTCGATTCCCGTCATCCGCTCCACGAGGCCCGGTCGACGACCGGGCCTTCGCCGTGTCCGCTCGTTAGGCCGTCGCCGCCCGCCGCACCGCGAGCTGCAGGATCGCCACGCCGGTGCTCGTGGTGTCCGCCCGCCGCAGCTCGAGGTCGCGCCGCGGCCCCTCGCCGAACAGTCGCGTGCCGCTGCCGAGCGTGACGGGGTGCACGAGCAGCACGAAGCGGTCGACGAGCCCCGCCGCGTGCAGCGCCCGCACGAGCTCGCCGCTGCCGAGGATCGAGAGCTCCCCGTCGACCTCTTGCTTGAGCCGCGCGACGGTCTCGACCGCCTCGCCGTGCAGCAGCGTCGACGAGGGATGCGCGACCGGCGCGCCCGAGCGCGAGGCGACCCACTTGGGCGTGCGCCGCAGGAAGTCGCCGAAGGGGTTCGGCTCGGGCGCCGAGAGCCAGTGCCCGACGACGTCGTCGTAGGTGCGGCGGCCGAGGAGCATGCCGCTCGTCGTCGCCATGCCCTCGCCCATGATCGCCAGCTGCTCGTCGTTCGCGAACGGCGCCGCCCAGCCGCCGTGCGCGAACCCGCCCCTCGTGTCCTCCTCGGGCGCGGCGGGTGCCTGCATGACGCCGTCGAGCGTGATGCTCTCGGTCGCGGTGATCGTGGCCATGCGCCGACCCTGCTCGCCGAGCCCGCGCGCGTCAATGCGCGAGTTCGCGTCAGCTCGGCAGCTGCAGCGGCTGCAGCACCCCGAGCCGCAGCCAGAGGAGCGGGGCGACGACCGAGAGCGCGACCGTCAGCAGCAGCGTCAGCACCACGACGATGTACTGCACGCGCCGGCGCCCCTGCGAGATGCGGCGGAAGCCCCACGCGACCGGGATGCCGACGAGCGCGACCATGATCGCCACGGTCGGTGCGACCCAGTGGGGGATGCACGCGAGCACCGCGAGCGCCGCGACGCCGACGGCGATCGGCCACATGCGCGGCTCGCGCCGCGCGCGCCGCTCGTGCTCCGGCGGCGGCTCCCACGGCAGCTCCGGCACGGGCACGGGCCCCGCGTCCAGCGGTGCGGATGCGTCGGCGGGCTCCCGCGGCGGGCGGATCCTGCGCGTCCACGGTGCGGCCGCCGACGGGGCATCCGGCTCGGCGCGACCGTCGCCGCCTGCACCCGCTGCCGCCCGGCGCTCGGGCGGTGCCCAGCGCGCCGCGTCGTCGTCGTGCCCCTCCACGCATCCATCGTGGCAGGCGGCGCCCGCGCCGTCTCCGCCCCGAGCGGTTCAGGGGAGCGGCGGCAGCTGGAGCCCGCTCGGCCCCGTCATGGGCGGCGGTTCGCGCCTCGCGCGCGCGGCGGTGAGCGCGACGCCCGCCGAGGCGATGATGACGAGCGCGATCGCGAGCAGGTCCCAACCGGTGAGCAGCTCGCCGATGACGAGGAAGCCGAACAGCGCCGCCGACGCCGGTTCGAGCGCCATGAGGATGCCGAACACGCGCGTCGGCACGCGCCGCAGCGCGAGCAGCTCGAGGCCGTAGGCGATCGCGCTCGAGAGCATCGCGATCCCGAACGCCGGCAGCAGCACGCTCGGGTCGGCGGCGACCGCGTCGATCGCGCCCAGGAGCCCGAAGGGCAGCACCGCGACGGCCGCGATGACGAGCGCGCCCGCGAGCCCGCCGACGCCCGGCACCCGCTGCCCCACCTGCGCCGAGGCGAGGATGTAGGCGGCCCAGCAGCCGCCCGCCGCAAGCGCGAGCAGCACGCCGACCGGGTCGAGGTCGCCGCCGATCGACTGCACGCCGATGACGCCGACGCCGAGCGCCGCGACGCCGACCCACGCGAAGTCGACGGCTCGCCGCGACTGCACGAGCGCGAGCACGAGCGGCCCGAGCAGCTCGACCGTCACCGCGACCGCGATCGGGATGCGGGGGAGCGCGAGGTAGAACAGCAGGTTCATGCCCGCGAGCGTGAGGCCGAGGAAGACGATCGAGCGCCACGCCGCGGCGTTCCACGAGCGGATGCGCGGGCGCGCGATCGCGAGGACGACGAGCGCGGCGAAGACGAGCCGCAGGAGCGTGAGCCCGGCGGGGTCGATGCGGTCGAGCACCGTCTTGGCGATCGACGCGCCGAGCTGCACTGAGGCGATCGAGCCGAGCACGAGCGGCACGCCCACGAGCAGCCCGCCGGTCGGGATCCCGCGCAGGAGGGAGCGGGCGGAGGCAGGCACCCCTCCAGCGTAGGACGGCGCCGCCGCCTCGAGCGGCCGTGCGCGCGTCACGCCAGAGGATGATCTTCGGGCGAGCCTGTTCCGCTCCTGGGGCGCGAGCCCCAGGATGTGGCTATGGATCGTCCCTCCTGCCGCCGGCGCCCACGATGAGCGCGCCCGCGAGCCCCGGCGCGCCCGAGCCGCTGCCGGCATCCCCCGTCTTCGTCGACCCGGTCGCCATCGACCCCGCGCGCCCGCACGACGGCGTCGACCTCGCCGCCGACGGCATCGTCGTCGACGGGCTCCGGCGCAGCTTCGGCGGCGTGCACGCGGTGCGGGCGATGACCTTCCACGCGAAGCCCGGCCGGGTGACGGGGCTCATCGGCCCGAACGGCGCGGGCAAGACGACCCTCATGCTCATGCTCGCGTCGCTGCTCGCCCCCGACGCCGGCGCGATCCGCGTTGCGGGCGCCGACCCCGTGCGCGACCCGCGGGCCGTGCGGCGTGCGATGGGGTGGATGCCCGACGTACTCGGCACGTGGCGCACGCTCTCGCCGCGACAGATCCTCGTCACCGTCGGGCGCCTGCACGGGCTGCCGGAGCGCGTCGCGCGGGACCGCGCCGACGAGCTCATCGTGCAAGCGCGGCTCGAGGAGCTCGCGAACCGGCCGAGCCGCGTGCTCTCGCGCGGCCAGCAGCAGCGGCTCGGGCTCGCTCGCGCGCTCGTGCACCGCCCGCGCGTGCTGCTGCTCGACGAACCGGCCGCCGGCCTCGACCCCACCTCGCGCCTCGAGCTGCGCGAGCTGCTGCGCGGCTTCGCGACCGCGGGCGGCACCGTGCTGATCTCGAGCCACGACCTCTCGGAGCTCGACGAGATCGCGCAGGACGCCGTCTTCGTCGACCGCGGCGAGGTCGTCGGCGGCGAGCGACTCGTGCTCGCCCGGCAGGCGGCTCGCGAGTGGCGGGTCCGCGCGCTCGACCCGCGGGCGCTGAGCTACCAGCTCGCGAGCATCGGCGTGGCCTTCGACCGAGTGCGGCTCGAGGGCGATGTCGCCCTCATCGCGCTGGACCGGGAGGAGCACGCCGCCGACCTGCTGCAGCGGCTCGTGGCCGCGGGCGTGCCGATCGTCCACTTCGCGCCCGCCGTCGGCGACATCGAGCGCACCTACCTCGGACTCGCGGGAGGCCGCCGATGAGCCAGACAGCGACCCTTCCTCCCGAGGCGCCGGCGCCCGTGCAGCCTCCCGCGCGCGGGTTCGGGGCGTGGATGCGGATGCTCGGCGTGGTCGTGCGGCTCGAGCTCGCGCAGCGCGTGCGGAGCGTCGCCTGGTACGTGCTGCTCGTCGTCGTCGGCCTCGTCGTCGGCGGCGTCATCGTCGTGCTGTTCCTGTCGCTCGCCGACTACCAGCGCGACCTCGGCGGCGCGATCTTCTCGACCACGATCTTCCTCGTCATGCTCGTCACCTCGCTCGTGACGCCCGCGCTCAGCGGCAACGCCATCAACGGCGACCGCGACGGCGGCACGCTCGCCGCGACGCAGGTGACGCAGGTGACGGCCGGGCAGCTCGTGCTCGGCAAGGTGCTCGGTGCGTGGATCGCCTCGCTCGGCTTCCTGCTCGTGTGCGCGCCGTTCATGCTCGGCTCGGCGCTGCTCGGCGGGCTGCGCATCGAGGCGGTCGCGGTCGCGATCCCGGTCGTCGTGGTCGAGATCGGCGTCGTCTCGGCGATCGGCGTCGGGCTCTCCGGGCTCATCCGCCGGCCCGTGCTCTCGACGGTCGTCACCTACCTCGTCGTCGCGTTCTTCAGCGTCGGCACGCTCATCGGCTTCGGCGTCGCGACGATCGCGTTCCAGAGCGAGGAGACCTACAACGAGGTCGAGTGGGACTGGGACGAGACGACCGATGCGACGACGTGCCGCGTCACCGATCGCACGTTCGAGACGACCGTGCCGCGGCCCGATCGCGTGTGGCCGCTGCTCGCCGCGAACCCCTACGTCATCCTCGCCGACGCCGTGCCGCCGCATTTCGACGCGAGCGGCTACCCCGACGACCTGCTCGGCCAGATCGCGAGCGGCGTGCGCTACGCCCAGCTCGAGCCGGTGCAGGAGGAGTGCCCGGAGATCCTGCCGAGCGGGGCGTGGCAAGGCGAGACGGCCGAGGAGGTCTACGAGCGCACGGTGCCGAGCTGGTTCGTCGGCCTCGCCATCCACCTCGCGCTCGCGGCGCTCGCGGTGTGGGGCGCGATCGGCGCCGTGCGCGCCCCCGCCCGCACGCTCGCGCCCGGCAGCCGCATCGCGTGACATCCGCGATGATGAGGGCATGACGCTGCCTCCCAGGGCCGAGGCCATCCGGCGAGAGCTCGCCGCGCTCGGCATCGACCGCGAGATCATCCGCTTCCCCGAGGGCACCCACACGGCGAAGGCCGCGGCGGCGGCGCTCGGCATCGACGTCGGCGCGATCGCCAACTCGCTCATCTTCTGGATGGCGGATGCGCCCCTGCTCGTGATGACGTCGGGTCGCCACCGCGTCGACACGGCCGCGCTCTCCGCGCAGCTCGGCGACGGGCCGATCGAGCGCGCGACGCCCGAGCAGGTGCGAGCCGCGACCGGCCAGGTGATCGGCGGCGTCGCGCCGCTCGGGCACCCCGCGCCCATCCGCACGATCGTGGACGTCGCACTCGCCGACTACGAGCAGCTCTCGGCGGCGGCCGGCACGGCCGACACCGTCTTCATGCTGACCTACGCCGAGCTGCTGCGCATCACGGGCGGCGAGGAGCGCGTGGTCGGCGACTAGTGCGGTGGGAGCAGCGGTGCTGGACCTCCAGCCCCGCCACAGGAGCCCCGCCATACACTCAGCCCGATGACTGACACCGCTTCCGCCTCCGAGCTCCAGGTCTGGCCCGGCCAGCCCTACCCGCTGGGCGCGACCTTCGACGGCACCGGCACGAACTTCGCCATCTTCACGGAGTCGGCGGAGCGCGTCGAGCTGTGCCTCTTCGACGACGACGACGTCGAGACCCGCGTCGAGCTGAGCGAGGTCGACGCCTTCGTCTGGCACGCCTACCTCCCGAGCGTGCAGCCCGGGCAGCGCTACGGCTACCGGGTGCACGGCCCCTACGAGCCCGAGCGAGGCCTGCGGCACAACCCCGCGAAGCTGCTCCTCGACCCCTACGCGAAGGCGACGAGCGGCACGATCGAGTGGGGCCAGCCGCTCCACAGCTACAACTTCGGCGACCCGCTCAGCCGCAACGACGACGACTCCGCGCCACACATGGTCAAGGGCGTCGTCATCAACCCGTTCTTCGACTGGACCGGCGACCGCTACCCGCGCACGCCCTACAACGAGACGGTCATCTACGAGGCGCACGTCAAGGGGCTCACGCAGACCCATCCCGACGTGCCGGAGGCGCTCCGGGGCACCTACGCGGGCCTCGCGCATCCGTCGATCATCGCCCACCTGCAGAAGATCGGCGTGACGGCGATCGAGCTCATGCCCGTGCACCAGTTCGTGCACGACGCGGTGCTGCTCGAGAAGGGCCTGCGCAACTACTGGGGCTACAACACCCTGAGCTTCTTCGCCCCGCACGCGGAGTACGCGGGGACGGGCGAGCGCGGCCAGCAGGTGCAGGAGTTCAAGGCGATGGTGAAGGCGCTGCACGCCGCCGGCATCGAGGTCATCCTCGACGTCGTCTACAACCACACCGCCGAGGGCAACCACATGGGCCCGACGCTCTCGTGGCGCGGCATCGACAACCAGGCCTACTACCGGCTCGTCGAGGGCGACGAGCAGTTCTACATGGACTACACCGGCACGGGCAACAGCCTCAACGTCGCCCACCCGCACGCGCTGCAGATGATCATGGACAGCCTGCGCTACTGGGTGACCGAGATGCACGTCGACGGCTTCCGCTTCGACCTCGCCTCCACGCTCGCGCGCGAGTTCTACGACGTCGACCGGCTGTCGACCTTCTTCGAGCTCGTGCAGCAGGACCCGGTGATCAGCCAGGTCAAGCTCATCGCCGAGCCGTGGGACATCGGCCCGGGCGGCTACCAGGTGGGCAACTTCCCGCCGCAGTGGACGGAGTGGAACGGCAAGTACCGCGACCAGGTGCGCGACTTCTGGCGCGGGGAGCCGACCGCGCTCGGGGAGTTCGCGAGCCGCCTGGCCGGCTCCGCCGACCTGTACGAGCACTCGGGTCGCCGGCCCGTCGCATCCATCAACTTCGTCACCGCGCACGACGGCTTCACGCTCCGCGACCTCGTCAGCTACAACGAGAAGCACAACGAGGCCAACGGCGAGGACGGCAACGACGGCGAGAGCCACAACCGCTCCTACAACTACGGCGTCGAGGGGCCGACCGACGACCCGGAGATCCTCGCCGTGCGCGCGCGCCAGCAGCGCAACTTCCTCGCGACGCTGCTGCTGAGCCAGGGCGTGCCGATGATCCTGCACGGCGACGAGCTCGGCCGCACGCAGCAGGGCAACAACAACACCTACGCGCAGGACTCCGAGCTCAGCTGGATCGACTGGTCGGCGATCGACCAGCCGCTCATCGAGTTCACGGCCGCGATCGCGCAGCTGCGCCACGACCACCCGACCTTCCGCCGGAAGCGCTTCTTCACCGGCACGACGGTGCGCACGGGCAACGGCGAGCGGCTCAACGACATCGTGTGGCTGCGCGGCGACGGCACCCCGATGGAGGACGGCGACTGGGATGCCGCGGCGAGCGAGAAGACCGTCGGCATGTACCTGAACGGCCACGGCATCGCCGGCCGCGGCGAGCGCGGCGAGCGGATCGTCGACGACCACTTCCTCATCTACTGCAGCGCCTCCGACGAGGAGCGCGAGCTCACGCTGCCGCCGAGCGAGTACTCGGAGGCGTGGGACGTGCTCATCGACACCGGCGCGCACGAGCCGCACGACGGCCGCGTCGATGCCGGCACCGCGCTCCGCATCGCGCCGCGCGCGCTGCTCGTGCTCCGCGAGCACCGGCCGCCGGTCGAGCAGGACTTCTCGGTCGCGGCCTCGATCGCGGCGACGAACGGTCTCGCGACCGGTGCGATCCCCACGGTCGCCGCCGACGCATCCGAACCCCAGGACTGAGGAGATCCGTGCACGCGCCGCAGAGCACCTACCGACTGCAGATCAGCGAGGAGTTCACGCTCCTCGACGCGGCCGCCCGGCTCGAGGCGCTCGCCGACCTCGGGGTCGACTGGGTGTACCTCTCGCCGATCCTCGACGCCGAGCCCGGCTCGAACCACGGCTACGACGTCGTCTCGCACGCGCGGATCGACGCGTCGCGCGGCGGCTCCGAGGGACTGGATGCGGTGGCGCAGGAGGCGCGCAGGCTCGGCATGGGCGTGCTCGTCGACATCGTGCCGAACCACATGGGCGTCGCGGTGCCCGAGCACAACGCGTGGTGGTGGCAGCTGCTGCGAGAGGGGCGCGAGAGCGCGATCGCGCCGTACTTCGACGTCGACTGGGACGCGGGCGGCGGCAAGCTGCTGCTGCCGATCGTCGGCGACGACGACTGGTCGGAGGACGGCACCGTCGGCCACCTCGCCATCGAGGACGGCGGCGAGGCGCTCCGGTACTGGGACACGCGGCTGCCGATCGCACCCGGCACCGGCGAGGGCACGCCGCACGAGGTGCTCGAGCGGCAGCACTACCGGCTCGGGCACTGGAAGCAGGGCGACGACCAGCTGAACTACCGGCGCTTCTTCGCGGTCTCGACGCTCGCCGCCGTGCGGGTCGAGCTGCCCGAGGTCTTCGAGGCGACGCACGCCGAGATCGCGCGCTGGTTCGACGAGCGGCTCGTGCAGGGCCTGCGCGTCGACCACCCGGACGGCTTGCGCGACCCCGCGGGCTACCTCGACGACCTCGACCGGCTCACGGGCGGCGCGTTCGTGCTCGTCGAGAAGATCCTCGAGCCGGGGGAGGAGCTGCCGCGCTGGGCGACCGCCGGCACGACCGGCTACGACACGCTCGGGCTCATCGACCGCGTGCTCACCGACCCCGCCGGGGCCGAGCCGCTCGACGCGCTCGACGCGCGGCTGCGCGGCGGCGAGCGCGTCGACTGGGCCGAGATGATCCACGGCACGAAGCGCGGCATCGCCGATCGTCTCCTGCGCGCCGAGGTGCTGCGGCTCGAGCGCGAGGTGCGCGCGGCGGATGCGTGGGGAGACCGCGGCGCGCCGGCCGACGCCGCCGACGCGATCGCCGAGCTGCTCGCGTGCTTCCCCGTCTACCGCTCCTACCTGCCCGAGGGGCGCGAGCACCTCGGCCGGGCGGCCGAGCTCGCGAAGCAGCACCGGCCCGACCTCGCCGCCACGATCGATGCGCTCCTGCCCGTGCTCGGCAACCCCGAGCAGCCCGCCGCGCTGCGCTTCCAGCAGACGAGCGGCATGGTGATGGCGAAGGGCGTCGAGGACACCGCGTTCTACCGCTACTCGCGGCTCACGAGCCTCAACGAGGTGGGCGGCGACCCCGAGGTGTTCGCCGTCGGCGTCGAGGAGTTCCACACCTCGATGGCACAGCGCCAGCAGGAGTGGCCGCTCGCCATGAACGCCCTCTCGACCCACGACACGAAGCGCGGCGAGGACGTGCGCGCGCGCATCACGACCATCTCCGAGGTGCCGGGGGAGTGGGAGGCGCTGCTCGACAAGCTGCTCGTCTTCGCGCCCAAGCAGGGCCGGCCCTTCGTCAACCTGCTGCTGCAGGCGATCGTCGGCGCGTGGCCGGCGAGCGAGGAGCGGCTCCTCGCCTACACAGAGAAGGCGTCGCGCGAGGCCGACGACATCACGCACTGGACGGCCCCCGACGCGGAGTTCGAGGCCAACCTCACCGAGCTCGTGCGGCAAGTGCTGCGGGAGCCCGCGAGGGGCGACGTCGAGGCGTTCCTCGCGTCGACCGACGCCGGGTTCCGCGCGAACGTGCTGAGCGCGAAGCTCCTGAGCCTCACGATCCCCGGCTTCCCCGACGTCTACCAGGGCTCCGAGGCGCTCGAGCAGTCGCTCGTCGACCCCGACAACCGCCGCCCGATCGATTGGGCACGGATGGATGCGCTGCGCGAGTCCGCGCGCTCGCCGCTGTCGGGCGGGTGGGACCTCGAGGTCGCGAAGACCCGGCTCGTGCGCGAGGCGCTGCGCCTGCGTCGCGACCACCCCGAGCGCTTCGCCGACTACGCGCCGATCCTGCTGCACGGCGAGGCTGCGGCGCACGCGATCGCCTTCGACCGCGGCGGTGCGATCGCGGTCGCGACGCGACTGCCGATCGGGCTCGCCCAGCGCGGCGGCTGGGGCGACACGACGATCCAGCTGCCAGAGGGCCGCTGGCGCGAGCTGCTGACGACGAAGGAGCTGCGGGGCGGGGAGACCCGGCTCGCCGACCTCCTCTCGACGCTGCCGGTCGCGCTCCTCACGCGCGCCGACTGACGGCGCCCCGGCTCGCTCGACCGGGGTTGATCGCTCAGCGACGGGCATGCTCTCGGCGCGTTCGCAGACGCTGTTACTAGGATGTGCGAGTATCGCGCGCTGGAGCTCGCGGCTCGGCTCGCGCCGCATTCATCGCGGCGCCGGCCCGGTCGCGTCGCCGCCGGAGGGGTCGGGCTGCTGGTGGGTGTGCTCGGCCCCTCCGCCGCGGGTCGGCGCGCCGCGGCACCGGAGGGTGCGCTCGGCACAGCAGGGGCATAGCCTGCCCTCATGCAGCACGACGCGCCCACGCCCGAAGACCCGCAGCAGCCGCGATACGGGCAGCAGCCCCAGCACGGGCAGTCCGGCCAGTACGGATCGCCGGCGCCGTACGGGCAGCCCCAGCAGGGCCAGCCCTACGCCGAGCAGCCGGTGAGCTACGCGCCCTACGGCCAGGGCGGGCAGCACGGACAGCCCGCGTCGTACGGCGCCGGGATGCCCATGCCGGCGGTCGTCAAGTGGGGCCTCGGCATCCAGTGGGCAGGCGTGGTGCTCGGCGTGATCGGCATCGGCCTCGCCCTCATCGGTCTGCTCGCGCTCGCGGGCGCGGGGGAGCCCGGGGCGCTCGGCGTCGTCGGCGCGCTCGTCGCCGTGGCTGCCGTGCTCGTGGTGGCGCAGGTCGTCGTGCTCCTGTTCGCCACGAAGGGCCGCAACTGGGCCCGCATCGTGCTCGCCGTGCTCGCCGCGATCGGCATCGTCACGTCGCTCGCCTCCGGCCAGGGGCTCAACTTCGGCTCGCTCATCTCGATCCTGAGCGTCGTGCTGCTCTTCCTGCCGGCGGCCAACGAGTGGTTCGCCGCGCGCTCCGCGCAGCGGTAGCGAGACCGAGCCGAGCGGCTCCCAGGCAACCGGCAGGCTCGCGGCGGGCGGCCGCCCTAGCCTGCTTGCATGCTGCACGAATACCGGGTCTGGGCGCCGAACGCCGAGCGGATGCGCGTCGTCGCCGACGAGGAGTCCGTCGAGATGACGAGCGCCGAGGGCGGCTGGTGGCAAGCGCTCGCGCCGGCCGGCGACTACGGCTTCCAGATCGACGACGACGACGCGGTGCGGCCCGATCCGCGCAGCCGGCGCCAGCCCCGCGGCGTCCACGAGCGCTCCCGCGTGTGGGACGCATCCGCCCACGCCTGGCAGGACGCGGGCTGGACCGGCAAGCCGATCGCGGGCGGCGTGATCTACGAGCTGCACGTCGGCACGTTCACGCCTGAGGGCACGCTCGAGGCGGCCGCCGGCCGGCTCGACCACCTCCGCGAGATCGGCGTCACGCACGTCGAGCTGCTGCCGATGAACGCCTTCAATGGCACGCACAACTGGGGCTACGACGGCGTCGCCTGGTTCGCGGTGCACGAGGGCTACGGCGGCCCCGACGCCTACCAGCGCTTCGTCGACGCCGCGCACGCCGCGGGGCTCGCGGTCGTGCAGGACGTCGTCTACAACCACCTGGGGCCCTCGGGCAACTACCTGCCGCTCTACGGGCCCTACCTCTCGAGCGCGGGCCGCTCGACATGGGGCGAGCACGTCAACCTCGCCGAGCCGGAGGTGCGCCGCACCATCCTCGACAACGTGCGCTTCTGGTTCGAGGACATGCACGTGGATGCGCTGCGGCTCGACGCGGTGCACGCGCTCCACGACGAGGGCGAGACGCACATCCTCGAGGAGATGGCGATCGAGACGGCGGCGCTGGCCGCGCACCTCGGGCGGCCGCTCGAGCTCATCGCCGAGAGCGACATGAACGACCCGAAGCTCATCACGCCGCGCGAGGGCGGCGGCTACGGCCTCGACGGCCAGTGGTCGGATGACTTCCATCACGGCGTGCACGTCGCCCTCACGGGCGAGACGGCGGGCTACTACGCCGACTTCGAGCCGCTCGCGGCGCTCGGCAAGGCGCTCGAGCGCGGCTTCTTCCACGACAGCACCTACTCGTCGTTCCGCGGTCGCGACCACGGGCACCCGATCGACGTCGAGCGCTCGCTGTCGTGGCGGCTCGTCGTGTCGGCGCAGAACCACGACCAGATCGGCAACCGCGCTCGCGGCGATCGCATCACCGAGGTGCTCGACGAGTCGCAGCTGCTGTGCGCGGCGCTGCTGCTCTACGCCGGCCCGTTCACGCCGATGCTGTTCATGGGCGAGGAGTGGGCGGCGTCGACGCCGTTCCAGTTCTTCACGTCGCACCCCGAGCCCGAGCTCGGCACGGCGACCGCCGAGGGCCGGCTCGAGGAGTTCGAGCAGATGGGCTGGGACCCGGCCGTCGTGCCCGACCCGCAGGACCCCGCGACGTTCGAGCGCTCGAAGCTCGACTGGTCGGAGCCGCAGGGCGGGCGCCACGCGCGCGTGCTCGAGGGCTACCGGCAGCTCGCGAGGCTGCGGCGCGAGCTCGAGGCGCTCACCGACCCGCACTACTCGCGCAACCGCGTCGAGGTCGACGAGGAGCGGCGCGTGCTGCGCCTCGTGCGTCGAGCGGGCATGGCGGATGCGGTCGAGATCGTCATCAACGTCGCTCGCGAGCCGCAGACGGTCGCGGTCGCTCGCACCGAGCTGCGCTTCGCGACCCACCCTGACGTCGCGCTCGAGGGCGAGCTGACGCTCCCGCCCGGCTCGGGCGCGCTGCTCGCCTAGCGCCCCTTCGCCCGTCGGTCGAGCAGCCCGGCCGCGGGCCGCTCCTCCGCCCGTCGGTCGAGCAGCCCGGCCGCAGGCCGCCCCTCCGCCCGTTGGTCGAGTAGCCCGGCCGCAGGCCGGGCGTATCGAGACCGGGCTACCGTTGACGCGTGACCCAGCTCGTCGGCGACCTCTCCTTCCCGCACGTCGGCTACCTCGAGTCGCGTCGCGGCCCGATCGTCGAGATCCGCCTCTCGAACCATCCGATGGGGCAGCGCCGCACCTACCTCCGCGTGCCCGAGGGCGCGGGCGAGATCCCCGCCGGCGTCTACAGCACGCTCGTCAAGCAAGTGGTCGACAGCGATGCCGAGATCGGCTGGCTCATCGGAGTCGACCTCGAGCTCGAGTCGCCCGCGGCGCCGGTGCGCGAGGACGCGACGCTCGACGACGAGTGGGAGTCGGGCGAGCAGGACCTCCTGATCGCCTCCGACGCCGAGGCGTTCCTGCCGCAGGAGCCGCCGCTCGAGCGCGAGGGCGATCAGCCGGTCAACCCGTTCGGCCTGTGGGCGCTCGACGAGGGTGGCGCCGCGCTGCGCGTCGAGGTCGAGCTCGACGAGGGCGGCGAGACGCTCTGGATCGAGCCTTCGACCGCCTACGGCAAGTCGCTCCACCCGTGGCACTACGAGGCCGAGCCCGTCGAGGGGCTCGACGCGGCGGTCGCGGCGATCGAGGCCGGCGACGCCGTCGTCCAGCTGCGGCTGCTCGCGCCGCGCGCCTTCGGCGACCACGCCGAGGCCGTGCCCTACGAGCGCTGGCGGGTCGGCAGCCGCCGAGCCGTCGAGCAGGCGGCGCCAGCCGAGCTGCCGGAGTTCGACCCGGGCGTCTGGATGCGGTGGCTCACGCCCGTCGACGGCGGCGACCCTGTCGCCTTCGGGGGCTTCATGTTCCCGGACGGCCGCGCGATCGAGCTGCAGCCCGTCATGCCGGCGGAGCCGGAGTGGGCGACCGGTCGCGTGCTGACGATCCCGATGCCCAGGCCCGGCATCGAGTTCGAGGATCGCCGCGAGGTGACGGTGTACGGCAAGCCGTTCAAGGAGCTGCGCTCGTCGGTGCCGAAGATCCAGAAGCGCCCGCCGACGCCGCTCGGCCGGTTCGTGCTCGAGGCGGAGGGCTACATGCCGCCGGGCTGGAGCGCGCTCGGCTGAGCCGCCGCGGCCGTCTCCGGCACCGCGAAGCGGCGTCGGTAGGCCGAGGGCGAGACGCGCAGCTGCCGCGTGAAGTGGTGCCGCAGCAGCGCAGCTGTGCCGAACCCCGCCTGCTGCGCGACGACGTCGAGGCCGAGGTCGGTCGCCTCGAGCAGCGCTTGCGCGCGCTGCACGCGCTGCGACGTGAGCCACGCGGCGGGCGTCGTGCCGAGCTCCTCGCGGAACCGGCGCGCGAACGTTCGCTCCGAGAGGTTCGCCCGCCGCGCGAGCGAGGCGACGGTGTGCTCCTCGTCGAGGTGCGCGACCATCCAGTCGATGAGCGGCGCGAGCGTCTCGGCGCGCTGCTCGGCGACCGGCCCGACCGCGAACTGCGACTGGCCGCCGTCGCGCAGCGGCGGCACGACCATCGAGCGGGCGATGACCGCGGCGGCTTGCGCGCCGTGCAGCTGGCGCACGACGTGCAGCGACGCGTCGATCGCCGCGGCCGTGCCGGCGCTCGTCGTGACGGGTCCGTCGTCGACCCACAGCGCGTCGCGCTCGAGCGCGATGTGCGGGAACTGCGCGGCGAGGCCGTCGATGTGCCGCCAGTGCGTCGTCGCTCGCCGGCCGTCGAGGATGCCGGCCTTCGCGGCGACGAACGCTCCCGAGCACAGCGCGAGCACGCGAGCGCCGCGCTCGACGGCGCGCTGCAGCACCCGCGAGACGGCGAGCGAGCACTCGCCGTCGTACTCGCACTGCGCGTACGGCGTGAGGATGAGCAGGTCGGCCTCGTCGGCGAAGCCGAGCCCGTGCTCGACCATCATCGGCAGGTCGAGCCCGCCGGCGACGCGCACGGGCCCGGGCGTCTGCGTCACGACGCGGAAGTCGTGCCGCGGCACGCCTCGGTCGGTGCGGTCGTATCCGAAGACCTCGCCCGCGACTGCGAGCTCGAACGCACTGACGTCGTCGTCGACGATGCAGGCCACCTTGAGCATCGCGCGCCCCCCTCGGAGTGATTGGCAGGATGTTGTCGGACATTGACGATTCTGCCACTCGTGGCGGGATCTTGGCAAGCGCAGACTTCCTGCCATGAACATCACCTGGCTCCTCATCCTCGTCGCCCTCGGTGCCGTCGCGATCGTCGCCACCGTCTTCGCGCTGGTCCGCCAGCGCGCGCCCGTGTCGCCACCGATGCGGAGCGCAGCGCCCAGCTCCGCGACCGCTCGCTCGACCACGACGCGCGACGCGTCGCCGCCGCGCTCGAGGAGCAGGTCTCGCACCGCCTCGATGCACCCGGCAACGGCCTCGCGCCGCAGATGACGCAGCCCGTCATCGACGCCGCCATCTGGGGCGGCGCGGTGCCCGCCCGATGACCCATCCGCATCCCGACCGCAGACGGCCCGGCCACTCGATCGCCGGGCCGTCTGCCGCGAATCGGCCCCTGGCGCTCGCGCGGCGGCGAGCGCATCATCGACGCATGGAAGCGACCTGGGCCAGCAGCGTCGCCACGGATCCCACGTGGCTCGCCGTCATCGCCGCGATCGGCGCCGTCGGATCGCTCGCGACCGTCGTCGTGCTCCTGCGCCAGCAGGCGCCGCGCCGGAAGCCCGATCTCGAGCGCATCGCGCGCCGCCGCGAGCCGCGATCCGCGCACTGACGCGGCGCGCACGGCGGGCTCGCGCCGCGGCCCCACAATGGAGCCATGCGACTCGCGAACGCCCGGCTCCTCGACGGCTCCCTGACCGACATCGACATCGTCGACGGTGAGATCGAGCGCGTCAGCCCGGCGGGATCGACGCCGTCGACGGGGGAGCGCCGAGACCTCGAGGGCGCGGTCGTCATCCCCGGGCTGTGGGACGAGCACACGCACATGAGCCAGTGGGCGCGGCATCGCACGCGCCAGAGCGTGCTCGCCGCGGAGTCGGCCGAGGAGGCCGCCGCGATCGCGACGGCGGCAGTCGTGCGCCACTCGGGCCCCGACCCGCTCGTGCTCGTCGGCATGCGCGACGGCCTCTGGCCCGCCGCCCCGACCCGTGCGCTGCTCGACGAGGCGACCGGCTCGGTGCCGACGCTCGTCGTCTCGAGCGACGTCCACTGCTCGTGGCCGAACACCGCGATGCTCGCGCGCCTCGGGCTCGAGCTCGACGGTGCGCTGCTGCGCGAGGACGCCGCATTCGCCGCGCTCGGCGTCGTCGAGGCCATGCTCGACCCCGACGCGCTCGACCGCCACGTCGTCGACGCCCTGGCTGCCGCGGCATCGCGCGGCGTCGTCGGCGTCGTCGACCTCGAGTTCGGCGACGCCGTCGGGCAGTGGATGCGTCCCGGCCGGGCGACACCGACGCGCGTCGACGTCGGCATCTACGCCGACGAGCTCGAGCTCGCCGCCGAGCGCGGGCTGCGCTCGGGCGACGTCATCGCGGGCCGCGCCCGCGTGGGCGGGCTCAAGGTGATCTCCGACGGCTCGCTCGGCACGCGCACGGCGTGGACCGCGCATCCGTACGGCACCTCGAGCGCCAAGGTCGACGGCGGCGACTTCGGCCGGGGCGTGCGCAACGTCGACGACGAGGCGCTCGATCGGCTGCTCGCACGGGCCGCCGAGCTCGGGCTCGATGCCATGGTCCACGCGATCGGCGATGCGGCCGTCACCGCGGCGATCGACGCCTTCGAGCGCGCCGGCGTCGGCGGGCGCATCGAGCACGCGCAGCTCGTCGCGGGCGTCGACATCCCGCGCATGGCGAGGCTCGGCATCGTCGCCTCGGTGCAGCCGGAGCACGCGCTCGACGACCGCGAGCTCATGGCCTCGCTGTGGTCGGACCGCTCGCGCGATGCCTATCGCTTGCGCTCCCTCGTCGACGCGGGCGTGCGCGTCGTGCTCGGCTCCGACGCTCCCGTCACGCCCCTCGACCCCTGGCTCGGCATCGCGACCGCCGTCACCCGCACGCGCGGCGACGAGGCGCCGTGGCAGCCGGAGGAGGCGCTCTCGCTCGAGCAGGCGATCGCCGCATCGAGCCGCACGCGCATCGCCGTGGGCGAGCTCGCCGACCTCGTCGTGCTCGGTGCGCCGCTCCCCGCGACCGACGACCCGCACGGAGCCGCCGCGGCCCTGCGCGCCATGCCGGTCGAGCTCACGCTCGTCGCGGGCGAGCCGATCTTCGACGGGATGGGTTGACTCGAGACCCTGCGGACCCAGACAGCGGATGTGTTGGACCGTTGTGGATCCGACACAACAGGTCGTGAGGCGTCCCCGGCTGCGATTGCGGTCGCGACCAACGCCCTCGCGCGGTCTCGAGGGTCGTGCCTACCGTGAGGACGCATCCGTCCTGTCCTGAAGGAGGAACCATGGCCGACCGCACCGACCGCCAGCGCTCGACGAGCCCGCGCCCGCAGGGCCGGGTCGACGTCGACTGGCTCGGCCGCGACCTGCTCGGCACGTGGGCCGAGCGCCGCCTCGCCGCGCGAGCCAAGGTCGCCGACCCCCGCTACCAGCGCGTCGACGACCTGACGATGGCCGACCACCGCGAGCGCGTGCTCGAGCAGATGCACATGCTGGTCGCCGACGGCGCCGTCCACGCCGCCTTCCCGGAGCGCTTCGGCGGCGCCGACGATCACGGCGGCAACATCGCCGGGTTCGAGGAGCTCGTGCTCGCCGACCCGAGCCTGCAGATCAAGTCGGGCGTGCAGTACGGGCTGTTCGGTGCGGCGGTGCTGCACCTCGGCACGCGGCGCCACCACGATGAGCTGCTGCCGGCCATCATCAGCCTCGACGTGCCGGGCGCCTTCGCGATGACCGAGACGGGCCACGGCTCGGACGTCGCCTCGATCGGCACGACCGCGACCTACGACGAGGCCTCCGAGGAGTTCGTCATCCACACGCCGTTCCGCGGTGCGTGGAAGGACTACCTGGGCAACGCCGCGCTCCACGGCAAGCACGCGGTCGTCTTCGCGAAGCTGCACACGCGGGGCGTCGACCACGGCGTGCACGCGTTCTACGTGCCGCTCCGCGACGACGACGGTGCGTTCCTGCCGGGCGTCGGGGGCGAGGACGACGGCTACAAGGGCGGGCTCAACGGCATCGACAACGGCCGCCTCCACTTCACCCACGTGCGCGTGCCGCGCACGAACCTGCTCAACCGCTACGGCGACGTCGCGCCCGACGGCACCTACTCGAGCCCGATCGCCAGCCCCGGCCGGCGCTTCTTCACGATGCTCGGCACGCTCGTGCAGGGCCGCGTCTCGCTCGACGGCGCCGCCGTCGTCGCGCAGAAGGCTGCACTCGCGATCGCGATCCGCTACGGCACCGAGCGGCGCCAGTTCAACGCCTCGAGCAACGCCGAGGAGGAGGTGCTGCTCGACTACCGCCGGCACCAGCGCCGGCTGTTCACGCGGCTCGCGAAGGCCTACGCGCAGTCGTACGCGCACGAGATCCTGCTGACGAAGTTCGACGGCGTCTTCTCGGGCCGCACCGACACCCCCGAGGAGCGCGAGGACCTGGAGACGCTCGCCGCCGGGCTCAAGGCACTCTCGACGTGGCAGGCGCTCGACACGCTGCAGGAGGCGCGCGAGGCGTGCGGCGGTGCGGGCTTCCTCGGCGAGAACCGCATCGTGCAGCTGCGCGCCGACCTCGACGTCTACGTCACGTTCGAGGGCGACAACACGGTGCTGCTGCAGCTCGTCGGCAAGCGCCTGCTCGGCGACTTCTCCAAGCAGTTCAAGGGCGCCTCGAAGGCCGACATCGCCCGCTTCGCGGCCGACCAGCTCTTCGATCGCGCGACGTCGTTCGTCGGCCTGCGCACGCTCTCGCAGGACGTGCGCGACCTCCGCAACGTCAAGAAGTCGTCGCTCGCGCTCCGTGACCGCGACGTGCAGCGCGACCTGCTCGAGGACCGCGTCGAGCAGATGGTCGCCGACATCGCCGGCCGGCTGCGGAACGCGCCGAAGGACCAGGCCGGCGCCGCCGCCGCGTTCAACGACGAGCAGCACGAGCTCATCGAGGCCGCGCGCGCGTGGGTCGAGCTGCAGCAGTACGACGCGCTCGACGCGGCCGTGGAGCGGATGCCCGCGGCGACCAAGGAGGTCATGACGCACGTGCGCGACCTCTTCGCGCTCACGATCATCGAGGAGCACGCCGCGTGGCACCTCGAGAACGGCCGGCTCTCGGGTGCCCGCTCGAAGGCCGTGACCTCGACGATCGAGGTGCTGCTGCAGAAGCTGCGGCCGCACGCGCTCGACCTCTCCGCGGCCTTCGGCCTCGGCGACGAGCACCTGCGCGCGCACATCGCGACCGGCGCCGAGGCCGAGCGCCAGGCCGAGGCGATGGCGCACTACGCGCAGCTCCGGGCCGCCGGCACCCTTCCGGTGCCCGAGAAGCGGGGGCGCGCGTCCGACCCGTCGGCGCAGCCGATCGCGACGGCGGGCGCGGCGCCCGTGCCGCCGGCCGACGTCATGTCGGCGCCCTCGGCCGACTCGGTGTCGGCGCCGTCGGCGGATGCTGCTGACGACGAGCACGACGCGGAGCTCGCGACCCGCTGAGCCGCCGCCGTCCATCGAGGAGATCCGCCGCAGGGCGGGTCCCCTCGATGCCGTCGCGGGCCGCGCGCCCGCGGATGCAGACGCGATCCACAGGACGTATGCGGCCTCCGGAATTGCGTACGCCATACGCTGTAAAGCATCCGGGGTCACGATCGTGAAGGTCACCAGGCCCGCATCGGCTGGGAAGTCGCCGACGAGCCCGAGAGGGGCACCATGACCACGATGACCGCCGTGAGGAGCACGCAAGGCGAGCTCCGCGCCACCACACCGCCCTCCGAGCGAGGAGCGCGCGCCGACTTCCGGGTGGTCGCGAAGGCCGTGCGTGACGCGGGCCTGCTCGAGCGCAGGGTCGGCTTCTACGCGTGGCTCATGGCCGGTCTCGGCCTCG
Source organism: Agrococcus pavilionensis RW1 (assembly GCF_000400485.1). Taxonomy (GTDB): domain Bacteria; phylum Actinomycetota; class Actinomycetes; order Actinomycetales; family Microbacteriaceae; genus Agrococcus; species Agrococcus pavilionensis. Next base: position 3,793 of record NZ_ASHR01000035.1, on the reverse strand, counting down.
CGCTCGTGGGGCTGCTCGTCGGCTCCGTGCTGCTCGGCGACTCGTGGTTCCAGCTGCTCATCGCCGCCGGTCTCGGCGTCGTCCTCACGCAGATCGCGTTCATCGCGCACGAGGCCTCGCACCGCCAGGTGCTGCGATCGGGCCCTGCGAACGACCGGCTCGGGCGCATCCTCGCCGCCGGCATCGTCGGCATCAGCCACCAGTGGTGGATGACGAAGCACTCGCGCCACCACGCGAACCCCAACCAGATCGGCCGCGACCCCGACATCGAGATCGACACGATCTCGTTCCTGCCGAGCGACGCGAAGAAGGCCCGCGGCATCCAGCGCTGGGTCACGCGGCGCCAGGGCTGGCTGTTCTTCCCGCTGCTGGCGTTCGAGGGCGCCAACCTGCACGTGCGCTCGATCGCGACGCTCCTCGAGCGCCGCCCGGTCGTGGGCCGCTGGCTCGAGCTCGGCCTCATCGCCGGCCGCTTCGCGCTGCTCATCACGTTCCTGCTGCTCGTCATGCCGCCGCTCATGGCACTCGCCTTCCTCGGCGTGCAGCTCGCGGTCTTCGGCATCGGCATGGGCGCATCCTTCGCCCCGAACCACAAGGGGATGCCGACCGTCAGCCGCGACGCGAAGCTCGACTTCTTCACGAAGCAGGTGAGGACGTCGCGCAACATCCGCGGCTGGGGCATGAGCACGCTCATGGGCGGCCTCAACTACCAGGTGGAGCACCACCTGTTCCCCAACATGGCCCGCCCGCACCTGCGCGCGGCGAGCGAGATCGTGCGCGCCCACTGCCGCGAGCACGGCATCGCCTACACCGAGACGAACATGGTCGGCGCGTACGCATCGGTCGTCCGCTACCTGAACCGCGTCGGGCTCGCCGCCCGCGACCCGTTCGAGTGCCCGATGCTGGCGACGAGGCGATGAGCCGGAGGGCACCGAAGCGGCAGCCTGTCCGTCACGCGATCGCGCAGCTGCACTGGGCGCTCAGCCCCTGGCAGCTCGTGCGCGAGCAGCCGCCCGTCGATGGCGCGCGGCTGCTCATCGGCGCCCCGCACACCTCCAACCGCGACTTCGTGCTCATGCTCGCGATCTCGTGGGACGCGCGCCTGCCGGTGCGCTGGCTCGGCAAGCGCGAGCTGTTCGAGGGCCCGCTCGGCTGGGCGATGCACCGCCTCGGGGGCATCCCGGTCGATCGCGACGACCCGTCGGGCCTCGTCGAGCGCATCATCGCGCTCGTGCGCGACGATCCGCGCGCGGTGATCGTCGTGACGCCCGACGGCACCCGGAGGTCGCAGCAGTGGCGCAGCGGCTTCTACCGCATCGCGCTCGAGGCCGGCCTGCCCGTCACGCTCGGCTTCGTCGACTCGACGACCCGCACGACGGGGCTCGGGCCGACCATCGCGCTCACGGGTGACGTGCCGGCCGACATGGAGCGCATCCGCGCCTTCTACGCCGACAAGGTGGGCATCAACCGCGAGCTGACGACCGAGCCGCGGCTCGCCGACGAGGCCGGGCTCGCCGCGCGGCTGCGCGGGGAGCGGGCCCAGCGCGAGCGCTGACGCGGCCGCACCCCTGGCGCGGGCGGCGCGGCTTTGGCACGATGTGGCCATGAGCACCGCCGGGATGATCGAGATCAGCGAGGACGAGTGCCTCAAGCTGCTGCGCGCCTTCGAGTTCGGGCGCATCGCGTTCCGCATCGCCGACGCGCTCGAGGTCTTCCCCGTCAACTACCACGCCGACGGCCGGCACATCACGTTCCGCACCGCGCCGGGCACGAAGCTCGCGGGGGTGCTGCTCGCCGACGACGTCGTGTTCGAGATCGACCACATCGGCGAGCGCGAGGCGTGGAGCGTTGTCGCCCACGGCAGGGCGCGCCGGCTCGAGTCGAGCAGCGAGCTCGAGCAGGCCGAGCAACTGCCCATCCGGCCGCTCGTGCCGAGCGTCAAGCGCGAGTTCGTGCGCATCGAGCTCTCGCGCGTGAGCGGCCGCCGCTTCCACCGCGGGCCGCAACCCGACCCGGCAGCAGAGCCGCTCGTCGACTCGACCGACTGAGCGGCGAGCGCGGTCACTCGGCGAGCTCGTCGCGCCGCCGGGCGAGGTAGGCGCGCTCGGCGGCGTTGCCGGCGAGCTCGAGGGCGCGGTCGTACGCCGCGCGGCCTCGGCGGTGCGCTCGAGCCGCCGGAGCAGATCGGCCCGCGTCGCGTGCAGCGCGTGGCAGCCGTCGAGGTCGTCGGCGACCCGGTCGACCTCGTCGAGCGCCGCGGCCGGGCCGTCGGCCTCACCGATCGCCACCGCCCGGTCGAGCCGCACGATGGCGACGGATCGAGCGCGACGAGCCGGTCGTAGAGCGCGACGATCCGCGACCAGTCGGTCTCGCGCGCCGTCGGCGCCGCGGTGTGCACGGCGCTGATCGCGGTGAGGTGAACGGGCGCACCCCGACCGGGTCGCGGCACGCCCGCGAGGCGTCGGCCGCGTCATCAGGCCTACGAACGGCAGGGGCGGGATGCGACACCCGTGTCGCGCATGCCAGCACCCTACGGGCGACCGGCAGCTGCGGAATGGGAAACCTCCAGGCCGCGTTGCCACACTCGACCCGCACGACGAGCACTCGGCACGAGGAGAGCATCCGCATGACGCACACGGTCGCATCGAGCATCGCCGACGCCGAGCGACCCCGCGAGACGCTCACGATCGGCATCCTCGGGGCCGGCAAGATCGGCACCGTGCTCGCGCGGCACTCGCTCGCCGCCGGCCACCGCACGCTCATCGCCGCGTCGGGTTCGCCCGCGCGCATCCGACTCATCGCCGAGTACATGGCGCCGGGTGCCGAGCCGATGCTCGCCGCCGAGGTCGCCGGCGCGGCCGATGTCGTCATCCTCGCGCTGCCGCTCGGTCAGTACGACCGGATCCCCGTCGCGGAGCTGCGCGGCAAGCTCGTCGTCGACGCCATGAACTACTGGTGGGAGACGGACGGCATCCGCGACGAGTTCACCGACCCCGAGCGGCCGACGAGCACGATCGTGCAGGAGTCCCTGCCCGAGTCGCGCGTCGTGAAGGCGTTCAACCACATGGGCTACCACGACCTCGCCGACTGGCCCCGCTCATCCGGGAGCCCGCAGCGGCGGGCGATCGCGGTCGCGGGCGACAGCGCCGACGACGTCGCGCTCGTCGCGCAGCTCGTCGACGACTTCGGGTTCGACCCGGTCGTGCTCGACTCGCTCGCGGCGGGCCTGCGGCTGCAGCCGGGCTTCCCGGCCTTCGGCGCCAACGAGGACGCGCCGACGCTGCGGGCGCTCATCGGCGACTAACGCCGGCGCTGCACCGGGAACGACGAAGCCCCCGCCGTGGCGGGGGCTGTCGATGGTGGCTCCGACCGGCATCGATCCGGTGACCTTTCGATTTTCAGTCGAACGCTCTACCAACTGAGCTACAGAGCCAGGCTCTCGAGGAGCCGAGGCGGGCTCACGCCCGCCCTTGCACGAGGCCCTCTCTCTCGAGAGGGCCAGGGCAATGGCGACCCTGACGGGACTTGAACCCGCGACCTCCGCCGTGACAGGGCGGCGCGCTAACCAAACTGCGCTACAGGGCCATTCCGGTAGTACCCATCGTACAGACGAATCCGAGAGAGAGTGACCCCAACGGGATTCGAACCCGTGCTGCCGCCGTGAAAGGGCGGTGTCCTAGGCCGCTAAACGATGGGGCCATGCGCCGGAGCACATGACTACCGAGGGAAGACGTTACCGCACGCCTCGGCCGCGTGCAAACCGGCCGACGTGCCTCAGCTTCTTTGAGCGCGG
>NZ_ASHR01000034.1 GCF_000400485.1 Agrococcus pavilionensis RW1 | reverse complement strand
CTCGGCCGCATCCCCGACGGCGGCGGCTGGCGCGCGAACGGCCGCGGCGTGGGCGCGGACCGGGATCGGGACCGCCGCTCGGGCTACGACTTCGTCCACTCGCTCGTCGACGACCACTCCCGGCTCGCGTACTCGGAGATCCTCGCGGACGAGAAGGGCGCCACCTGCGCCGGCTTCCTGCGCCGAGCGGCTGCGTTCTTCGCCGCGCACGGCATCGCCTCGATCGAGCGGATCATGACCGACAACGCCTGGGCGTACCGCTACTCGCTGCGCGAGACCGTCGCAGAGCTCGGCGCGCGGCAGGTGTTCATCCGCCCCCACTGCCCGTGGCAGAACGGCAAGGTCGAACGCTTCAACCGCACCCTGCAGAGCGAATGGGCCTACCGGCAGCCCTTCACCTCGAACGCCGAACGCGCCGCCGCCCTTGCCCCCTGGCTCCAGCGCTACAACACTGAACGCATCCACTCAGCCATCGGAGCCCCACCCATCACCCGAACCGCACCAAGGTCATGACCCGGTACAGCTAGGCGTCATCCGGATGGTCACGCTGGGCCCGGTGCACGAGCCGCACTACCGGGGGTGTCGGCGAACTCGGCGCGGCACCAACGGAAGCCGCTCGGCTACGCGGATGCTGGGACCGCGTAGCGACGAGCAGCGAAGAGCAGCGACGAGTCGGTCAAGCGCGCTCGACGCTGCCCTGACCGAGACTGCGGAGCTGTTCGAAGTCGATCCCTTCAAACATCGCGCGAAGCTGGCCGTGAGAAGAACCGCCCGAACGCGGAAATTGCGGGCGGGGGCGGCTCGTTAGCGACTACTGACCGCCTGACGACCGCGTCCATAACGTTTCTCGCCCAATCTGCCATCAGCGATTGCCCGTTTGCGGAGTTCAAGAGTTCGTTGGCGCACTCTGCCCGCTCGACGTCGCGCACTGCCAGTGCCAGTTGGAACTCTTTGGCCCAAGCGTCTCGTTGGAGCCGCGCAAACGCCAGCAGCTCCTGGACGTTTAGAACCACTTCATCAGGAGGAACACTTGGATCAGACTCGGCTTGTTTGGCAATCTGCAAAATCTCGTCGAGGATAGCAACTTGGCCGCCGAGGTTACTTAGGCCGTCCTTGAGTCGGTCGACTTCGCTTAAATCTCGGTAATTCGAGGCCTCCCGCAATGCGACGCGACGCTCCTTTGATTGCTGCGCTGCCGATTCTCGGAAACGCTCCAGCATTCCAATCACTTCAGCCAGCGACTCACCCTTCGCGGGTGAGCTCAACTGATCGGTCGAAGAGGCGTATGAATCGGAAATCATCGCGACGGCGATCTGCTGCCCAAGAGCAAAGTAGACATTTGTCCAGAGCTGGTCCAAGTGGAGCGGTCCAGGGGTCGCTTGTGGCCGTCTTTCGGAAGCAAGTGCCGCCGCGCGCAACACCTCGCTCACTTGTTGCACCGATCGTTGCCAAAGGTCGTCCAGGTTCGCCTGAACGAGCAGGGGCACCGCATCGCTGTCCGCCAGGGGGCGCACGACTTCTGCGATGCGCTGCTCGCCTGCGGCGCGCATCTTCCGCTGATGGGCCAAGAGAACACGGTCGAAGGCCGCTACAGATTCTGCGTCACGCAAGTCTTGAGCGGCCATCTCATGACGCCGTGTTGCGGCTAGGTCAAACCGCTCTAAGTACTTCGCAAACTCTTCGGCTGTCACATCGGTCACCACTACTTCAGAGTAGGGCCTCTATCGACACGGAAACTAGCGTCTCCGATCCGAACCATCCCACACAGCTGCACGACCGTCGCCCGCCGGGGCACCCGCCTGACGATTGTTGAGCGCGCAACTTCGTGGTTGCAATGCGCCGTCGACCGGCGCCCTGATGGCAGCGGTGCTGCCACACGCAGCGTTGCCGAACCTGACGCGCCGGGATTAGGGCCGTTCCGACCAAGAACTACGGCGGCAGACGAAACGAGCGTTCCGGCGGTGCCAGCGCCGATAAGCGCCTTTTGAGCGACCTCCTCGCCCACGACCTTGAGCCTTTCGGGCTCCCGGAACGCCTCGCGCCACGGCATCACGCTCAGCGTGTCACGATCCGGCTCGATGCCGAGAGGAGCTTGAAAGTGCTCGACGATCGCCGCTGTTGAGTTGAGGGAGTCGATCACGGTACGCGCAGGTCTTGCGTGGAGCAGAACGTTGGCGTTAGCGACTCCACCGGCTGCATCCGTCTGTGCTGTCAACCGGGTCGTGTTGTTCAGCACGTCCGCCCGCCGCTTCTCACGTGCAACCGCAAGGATGACGACGTAGAGCTACCCCGGTTCGACCCGGAACTGCATCACGATGTAGCCAGCATATTCGAAACCCGGCTTGATGACTCCGTCGTTGGTTTCGAATCCGAGATGAAAGGGGGCACCGGTAGCTGCGGACACTGCGTCGAAGTCAAGTCCGGGCGCATTCGTCTCGATGATGCCGCTGCCGGTGATCGGCACGAGCCGCACTGGTTCGGAAGCAAGTGCAGTCGCACCGTCCCAGACTGAAGCGGCGTTGCTCGCAGACAACGTGACTCCCACTGAGACGTCCTCGGACGCTTCGGCAGGAACGTAGAAGCGAGCGGTGGCGCCCTGGAGCCATGAGGTTGGAATCGAGTCGTAGTTATCGGGCGCAGCGTTCTCGTAGAAAGCGCGGACGATCACGGTGTCGCCCGGCTCCACCTCCAACCGATCCGACCACACGTTATCGCCGTTCACGACGTCGGTCGGCAGGCGCATGCCAACGAAGTTGCGTTCATCCCCAAACACCGCGTTGTCCGAGAAGGCGTTGAAGGCTGGGTGCGTGGGTATCTCGTCCTCGTGGAGGCGATACATCGTTCGGTCTGGCCCCCAACCTCCTGCGTAGGTGGGCGCCCCGGGAAGCGCATCGTCTGGCTCCCAGAGGTCTCGCAAACTGACGCCGAGGACGCCCATGATGCTCGAGACAACGCCAATCACGGCGAAGCCCGCGACGAACGACTTGACGATTCGACTCCTGAGAGTTTGCTTTCGTGTTGCTGGCGGGTCGCCTGCTTCGGGGGCTTGGGTTGCTTCGGCCACGATCGGGCTCGCTTGAGACGCCGAGGTCTCGTTTGCTCCGGTGACGGATTGAGCAACCGGCCGCTGCGAGGCCGACGAGTCCTCTGCTTCGGGGGTTGCGTCCGCCGCACTCGGGTTCGCCGGCGTTGCCGAGATCTTCTTCGCTCCGGTGGCAGATCGATCCATCAAGCTCCAAGCATCGGGTACCGCAGTCGCACGCTCATCACAGACGTACTTCGCCCTCGTGCGTGACTTGCCCGAATGGTAGTGGAACGCACGCGGGCAGGACCGCGCAGCCTACCCGCATCGAGCGAGGGCCGGTTCTTCGCGAGGTGCCTCACTGAGAAGTGAGCGCGAGG
>NZ_ASHR01000033.1 GCF_000400485.1 Agrococcus pavilionensis RW1 | reverse complement strand
CGCGCTCACTTCTCAGTGAGGCACCTCGGGGGTCTGGAGCATGGTCTGCAGCTTCCGGTAGGTGCTGCGGGCGATGTAGCGCTTGAGCAGGCGGCGGACCTCGGTCTTGGTCTTGCCTGCGGCGAGGTGCCGGTCGCGGAAGTCGCGGGCGGCCGGGTCGTGACTGAGCCGGACGCGGGCGATGGTGTCGAGCGCCGAGTTCAGGCGGCGGTCGCCGTGCCGGTTCAAGCGGTGTCGCTGGGTGTTGCCGCTGGAGGCGGGAATGGGCGCGACGCCGGCGAGGGAGGCGTAGGCGGCCTCGGTGCGGACGCGTCCGTGGTGGGAGTAGGCGGCGATGCAGGCGGCGGCGGTGACCGGGCCGAGCCCGAGCTCGCGCATGAGCTCGGGCGCCATCAGGGTCACGACCCGCTCGAGCTGCTCGTAGTTCTCGCGCAGCTGGCCCTGCAGCGCGCGGACCTGCCTGGCGAGCCGGGTCGCCTCGGCACGGGCGATCGCGTGTGCGACCGAGTCGTCGCGCCGGGTGCGCCAGGCGGCGATCGCTGCGACTTGGGCGTCGCTCAGCGCTCGGCGCGCGTCGTGGCCGAGCTCGACCCCTCGGACCAGCGCGTTCAGGGCGTTGCGGTCCTGCACGCGCTGCCGGTCTAGGAGCCGCCGGGCCGTCAGCAGCAGCTGCAGCGCCTGCCGCAGCTCCCCGGACCGCGGTTGCGCGAGCCGCTCGACCGGTTCGCCCAGCACCGACCGGGCGGCGGCGACTGCGTCGATCTGGTCCGACTTCCCGCGCCCCGCCCGGGCTGCCCGCTTGGGCGGACGCGCCTCGAACACGACGGTCCCGGCGGCCTGCAACCGGGTCGTGAGCGTCGCCCCGTACGAGGCGGTGCCCTCGACCGCGGCGACGTAGCCCGGCGCCCGGCGGCCCGCCCAGGCCAGCGCCCGGTCCAGTCCCGCGGGCGTGACGGGGAACGTCGCGGTCGCCGTGACAGCGCCGGTGGCGGCCTCGACGAGCGCGAACGTGTGGGTCTTGGCATGCGTGTCGACACCCATGACATGGGTGCATCGGTCTGCGACGATGGTCATCGCGGTTCCTCCTCAGGATCGGACCGTGTCGGTGCCGGCCCTGGGAAGTCGCGTCGAGGCAGATCTCTCAAGAGTCACAACCGTCAGGTTGGACAGCCTTCTATCAAGCCATCGGTGCGGGTGGGCCGGCACCGGCCCCCGCGATCGGACAAGTCGAGACCAAGCCACCGCCGAAGCGGGACAGATACGCCGAGAGTCACGACCGCCGGAGTCGCCGCCAGCCTGCCAGCGAGCCCCAGGCCCGCCAATACCCATGAGAGATACGCCGGCTGCGCCGGCTACTCGACGAGCGGTGACTGCGTCAGCCGAGGATGCGCTTCGCGAGCCGCCCGCGCCACGAGCTGAACGGCGGGTAGATGACCCGCAGCGTGTCGATCGCGGTCGGCTTCGACAGCACCGAGCGGTGGTGGCTGAACGCGTCGAACGAGTGCTTGCCGTGGTAGGCGCCCGAGCCGCTCTCGCCCACGCCGCCGAACGGCAGCCCCGCCGCGCCGACGTGCGCGACCGCGATGTTGACGCCGAGCGCGCCCGACGAGGTCTCGCGCTCGACGCGACGCACCGCATCCCGGTCCCTCGCGAAGACGTAGAGCGCGAGCGGCTTCTCTGCGCCGCGCATCGTCTCGATGAAGCCGTCGACGCCGTCGACCGGCAGCACCGGCAGGATGGGGCCGAAGATCTCCTCCTGCATGACGGGGGATGCGTCATCGACGCCCACGAGGATCGTCGGCGCCATGAAGCGGTCGGCCTCGTCGACCTCGCCGCCGGTCACGACCGTGCCGCTGCCGAGCAGCCCCGTGAGGCGCTCGAGGTGGCGGCCGTTGACGATGCGGCCGTAGTCGGGGGAGGTGCGCGCGTCGCCGAGCTGCTCGGCGGTCGCGCGGCGCAGCTCCTCGACGAGCTCGTCGGCGATCTCGCGGTCGACGCGGATGTGGTCGGGCGCGACGCACGTCTGCCCGGCGTTGATCCACTTGCCCCACGCGAGCCGCCGCGCGGTCGCCGGGATGTCGGCGGAGCGGTGCACGTAGGCGGGGCTCTTGCCGCCGAGCTCGAGGATCGTCGGCGTCAGGTGCTTCGCAGCGGCCGCCGCGACGACGCGCGCGATCTTCGCGTTGCCGGTGTAGAAGATGAGGTCCCAGCGCTGCTCGAGCAGGGCCGTCGTCTCGTCGACCGCGCCCTCGACGACCCGCACCGAGCGCGGGTCGAGGTGCTGCGGCGCCAGCTCGGCGAGCAGCGCCGAGGTCGCGGGCGCGACCTCGCTCGGCTTCACGACCGCGGCGCAGCCCGCGGCGATCGCCCCGATGAGCGGGGCGAGCGCGAGCTGCAGCGGGTAGTTCCACGGGGCGATGATGAGCGCGGCGCCGAGCGGCTGCGCCAGCGTCTTCGCCACCGCGGGCTGCAGCGCGAGCGGCGCGGCGACCGGTCGCGGCGCCATCCAGCGGCGCAGCGACCGCTTCGCGGCGCGCGCCTCCGCGACGAGGAAGCCGATCTCGGTGAGGTGCGCCTCGATCTCGCCCTTGCCGAGGTCGGCCTTCAGCGCCGCCTCCCACCGCGACGTGTGCTGCAGCAGCATCGCGGTGAGGCCGTCGAGCTGCCGCTCGCGGTACTCGCGCGGCCGGGTCAGCCCGCTCTCGACCGCCTCGCGCAGCTCGGCGGCGAGGCCGTCGATGGATGCATCGGGCCGGGTCTCGGGGCGGGCGTCGATCGTTGCGCGGTCGCTCATGCGCCCATGCTGGCAGGTGCGGCTATGGCTTGGCTCCGTCGCCCAGCCGCTTCTGCCACGCCCCCTCCGCGCCGACCGCGACGAAGCCGAGCGCCTCGTTGACCGCGAGCATCGGGCGGTTCTCGCTCGCGTTCCAGGTGATGACGCGCGTGCGATCGGGGTGGAGGCGGCCGAGCTGCAGCAGGTTCTCGGCCTTCACGAGCATGCCGAGCCGGTGCCCGCGGTGCTCGGCGTGCACGAGGGTGTCCTCCTGGAACGCTGGGCGCCCGGGCGCGGGGAGCACGAGCACCGTGAACGCGACGGCCTCGCCGCTCGCGCGGTGGATCGCGACCGCCTGCAGGAGCGTCTGCCCCGCTTCGGTCAGCTCGGCCTCGAGCCGCTGCACGCGTGCGGCGTCCCACCGCTCGTCGTCGACGTCGAGGCCCGCGGCCGGCGCGTCGGTGACCATGCGGCCGTGCAGCGTCGCCATCGCGTCGAGCAGCTCCGGCGGCGTCGGGCCCTGCCACGCACGGGTCTCGTAGTCCTCGCCCGCGTGCGCGAGCGCATCCGCCCGGTGCCGCTCGAGGTCGGCGCGCGCCGACTCGACGTCGAGCTCGGAGATGCGGTCGATCTGCTCGAGCGTGTAGCCGAGGGAGGTCGCGAGCCGCGCGGGCGCGTCGAGCGCGATCGCGCCGTGCCCGCTCACGGCGGGCTTCGCCTCGTCGCCCTCGGCAGGCGGCCGGTGGTCGACCCACGACTGCAGCGTCGTCGCGCCGAGCTCGCGGCCGATCTGCTCGAGCCGCTCGGCCATCGCACGCCCGATGCCGCGCCCGCGCTCCTCGGGCACGACCCACGCCGAGACGTAGGCGATGCGCGAGCCCTCCTCGGCGTTGATCGACGCGATCGCGCGGCCGACGTCGCGGCCGCTCTCGACGACGAGGAAGCGGCGCGTCACCTCGTCGTCGGGGTGGCGGAGGCTCGCGACGATCTCGTCGACGGTCGTGTCGTGCGAGTCGTCGCCCCAGTGCGCCTGCGTGACGCGGTTCGCGGCGTGGACGTAGCGCGCGATGCGCGTCAGCCGCGGCTCGTCGAGGTCGTCGGCGGGCGCCTCGAGCTCGAGCCACTCGAGCTGCAGGGCGGTCATCGCGCGTCCTTCCGCTGCCACTGCGCCTCGTACGCGATCGGCTCGAAGCCGCATCGCTCGTTCACCGCGAGCATGGGCCGGTTCTCCTCCGCGTTCCAGGTGACGATGCGCGTCAGCTCGGGCCGGAGCTCCCGCAGTCGCAGCATGTTGTCGAGCTTCAGCAGCATGCCGAGGCCGTGGCCGCGGTGCGGCTGCGTCACGAGGGTGTCGTGCTGACGCGCGACGTCGCCGGTCGTCGGCAGGATGAGGGTCGAGAAGCCCGCGAGCTCGCCCGTCGAGCGCTTGCGCGCCGCGACGGTCATGAGCGAGCGGCCCCCGCCCTGCTTGCCCTGCTCGAACGCCGTCAGCCGCGCGTCGTCCCACGACTCGGGCTCCCACGCGAGCCCCGCGACGGGTGCGTCGACCGACATCCGCTCGTGCAGCATCCGCATGCCCTCGCGGTGCTCGGCGGGCGTCTCGCCGATCCACCGCACGAGCTCGTACCCGCTCGCGCGCTCGAGCCCGGCGGCGTGCCGCGCGTCGAGGTCGCTCAGCCGCGCGAGGTCGGCGACGCTCACGCGGTAGACCTGCTCGAGCTCGAAGCCGCGCGCGACGAGCGGCGCGACCTCGGGATGCGTCGGGTTGGCCGCGCCGTGGCCGGTGCGGGCGGTCACGGGGCCGGTGCGCGCGCCGACGGTGGAGGCCACGATCGTCGAGCGGCCGAGCGCGATCGCCTCGTCGATGCCGCGCGCGACGAGCGCCTCCGCGAGCTCGGTCCGCTCGCCGTGCGGGAGGGTCGGGTCGAGCTGGATGCCGACGTCGGCGACCTCGGTCGAGTCGATGAGGTTCGCGTAGATCGTCACGTCGCCGACGATGCGCGCGCCGAGCCACGCGTAGAGGACGTCGATGCGCTCCGTCTCGTCGGAGCGCAGCAGCGCGGTGAACTCGGGGAGGGTGTTGACGTAGATGCCCTCGCCGAAGCGGGCGGCGTTCGCGCGCTCGTTGAGCTCGTACGCGAGGCGGAGCTCATCGCCGGGCGCGGCGGCGTCGCCGTCGTCGGGCAGCGGCGCGGCGGGGCGGATGTCGATCTGCATGGGTCCTGCCGCTCTGCACCGGCGCCATGCCGGCGGGCAGCATTGCAGGATAGGGTCGCGCGCGCCTGCCGTGCAACACGGTGCCGGAACGGCCCGACGTCAGCCGTTGGGGCAGATTCGCTCCGCTGACTCCTGGTACTCGGGGACGGCCCGGGCTGCTGCGTCGCCTTGCGTGGCAGCCACGCCGTTGCGCTCGATGTCCTCGATCAGCCACTCCATCTCGAAGATCTCGCGCCGCTGAGCCTCACTGATCTCGACGGCGAGCTCGCAGACCCGCACGTCGGCGAGCTCTGCTCGCTCGGAACGGGTGATCGCGAGCGAGTGGTGCGGGATCATCGCGCTCATGAAGCCGGAGTCCTGCACGGTCGTCTGACTCCTGTCCAGGAAGATCCCGCCGCCGAGCAGCAGCACGCTCACGATCACGATCGTGATGTTCGCCTTCACGTTCTTGTACATGTTGAGCATCCACGCGAGCATGATCAGCCCCATCGTGCCCCCCATCGTCAGCGACATGAAGGCCCGGCTCTCGCTCCACCGCACGTGGCTCCACTCGTACGAGCCGACGAACATCGCCGCGTACATCACGACCATCGCGGTCAGGATCATCGCAGCGAAGCGCAGGTACATGCGGTTCGTGCGGCCGGACTCGTGCTGGTCGCCGCCCTCGCGGCCCTCACCTTCGCCGTGCTCGGCGCTCTGGTCATGCTCGCTCATCGACTCGCTCCTGGTCTCGTGCGGCTGTCGCGTCCCATCCGGGCTCCCACGCTAGGCGGGCACATTGCGGCCCGCAACGCGCGCCCTCCGCGCGGCGGTCCTCCGCACGACTACGGTGGTGCGAGCACGAACCGGGAGCCGCATGCACCTCAAGACCCTCACCGTCAAGGGCTTCAAGTCGTTCGCGCGCGCCACGACGTTCCAGTTCGAGCCCGGCGTCACGTGCGTCGTCGGGCCGAACGGCTCCGGCAAGTCGAACGTCGTCGACGCCCTCGCGTGGGTGATGGGCGAGCAGGGCGCGAAGACGCTCCGCGGCGGCAAGATGGAGGACGTCATCTTCGCCGGCACCGCGACGACCGGCCCGCTCGGCCGCGCGCACGTCGAGCTCGTGATCGACAACGCCGACGGCGCGCTCCCGATCGAGTACGCCGAGGTGCAGATCTCCCGCACCCTGTTCCGCAACGGCGGCTCGGAGTACGCGATCAACGGCGAGTCGTGCCGGCTCCTCGACGTGCAGGAGCTGCTGAGCGACTCGGGCCTCGGCCGCGAGATGCACGTCATCGTCGGCCAGGGGCAGCTCGACAGCGTGCTGCAGGCGACGCCCGCCGACCGCCGCGGCTACATCGAGGAGGCCGCGGGCATCCTCAAGCACCGCCGCCGCAAGGAGAAGACGCTCCGCAAGCTCGACGCGATGCAGGCCAACCTCACGCGCCTGCAGGACCTCACGGGCGAGATCCGCCGGCAGCTCAAGCCCCTCGGTCAGCAGGCCGAGATCGCGAAGGAGGCCGCGACGATCCAGGCGACCGTGCGCGACGCTCGCGCGCGGCTCATCGCCGACGAGGTCATCGGGCTGCGCGGCCAGCTCGAGGCGGCCGCGCGCTCGGAGTCGGAGCGGAAGTCCGAGCGCATCGTGCTGCAGGAGCAGCTCGAGCAGGCGAAGCTGCGCGCGAGCCGCATCGAGGAGTCGATGGCGGGCGACGACGTCGACCGGGCCCGCACGGTCGCGCACGCGCTCGAGCGGGAGCTCTCGCGGCTGCAGTCGCTCCACGCGCTCGCGGGCCAGCGGCTCGCCCTCCTCGAGGAGGCGCCCGAGATCGGCGACGCCGGCCCGCTCGTGACGCCCGACATGGTCGCCGCGGCGCGCGACGAGGCGCGATCGCTGCAGGACCGGGTGGCGGATGCGGAGGGCCGGCTCGCGAAGGCGGCCTCGGCGACCGCCGTCGCGCGCGCGAACCTCGACTCGCTCGACGAGGAGATCGCCGCGCAGGCCGCGCTCGTCTCGAAGCACGACCTCGAGGCGGCCGGGCATCGCTCGAAGGTCGACGTCGCGCAGTCGACGCTCGCTGCGCGCGACGCCGAGGTCACGCGCCGCGAGGCGGCGCTCGCGAACGCCGAGCAGCGGCTCGCCGACGCGACCGCGGCCGCCGAGGGGCTCGGCGACGCGGAGGAGGCGGGCGACGCCGAGGCGCTCGCGGTCGCCTACCGCGAGGCCGACGAGCGGCAAGCGGCGCTGTCCGGCGACCTCGACGAGCGGCGCGACGCCCTGCACCGCGTCGAGCGGGAGCGCGACGCCCTCGCGGCCCGCGCCTCGGCCCTGACGGTCGCGCTCGACGCGGGGAACGCATCCGCAGGTCTGCTCGGCGCCGGCATCGACGGGCTCACGGGGCTCGTCGCCGAGCACGTCAAGGTGAAGAAGGGCTTCGAAGCCGCGATCGCGGCGGCGCTCGGCACGCTCGGCGAGGCCGTGCTCGCGCAGTCGCGGGATGCCGCCGCCGCGGCGATCGAGCACGCGCACGAGGCGGGGCTCGGCCGCATCGAGGCGGTCGTCGGCGACGCCGCGCCGATGCGCTTCGACGTGCCGTCGATCGAGGGCGCCGTGCACGCGCCAACGGTCGTGGATGCGCCCGCCGGTGTGCTCGGGGTGCTCGCGCTCACCTTCGTGGTCGACTCGCTCGACGCCGCTCGGGAGGCGGGCCCGCGGATCGCAGCGCTCGAGCTCGGCGGACCGGTGACGATCGTCACGCGCCGCGGCGACTTCGTGACCGAGTACCTCATGCGCGGCGGCTCCGACGACGCGCAGTCGCGGCTCGAGCTGCTCGCCGAGCGCGACGCGGCGACCGAGCAGCTCGAGCGGCTGCGCGCCGACATCGAGCGCGAGGCCGAGGCGCTCGAGCGCGCGCGGCAGGCGCACCAGCAGGCCAAGCGCGCCGCCGCCGACGCGCTCGAGCAGCTGCGCGCGCACGACGCGGCCTCCGCCGCGCGCGGCGAGGAGCGCTCGCGCGTGCGCGCGCGGCTCGAGTCGGCGACCGGGGAGCACGAGCGGGCGCGGGCGGCGCTCGCCGAGGCGCGCACGGGCGTGACGGATGCGTCGGCGGGCGTCGAGTCGGCCCAGCGCGCGCTCGACCGCTTCCTCGCCGAGCCGCGGCCGATCCTCGACGCGTCGGCGCGCGACGGCGTGCTCGCCGAGCTCGAAGCGGCGCGCCAGGCGGAGACCGACCTTCGCGTCGAGCTCGAGACCGCCCGGGAGCGCGTGCGGGCGGAGCTCGCTCGCGCCGAGTCGCTCGCTCGAGACGTCGAGGCGCAGCGGGCTCGCGCCGAGGAGGCGGCCCGTCGCGCGGTGCTGCGCGAGCGGCAGCGCGAGCAGGCCTCGCGCGTGCTCGACGCCATCCCGCCGGTGCTCGGCGTCGCCGAGCGCTCGGTCGCCGAGGCCCGCGGCGTGCTCGCCGAGCGCGAGGCGGCGCGGCGCGACCGCAACGAGGAGCTCGGGAAGCTGCGCCGCAGCGAGGGGGCGCTCCGCGAGCGGCTGCAGGAGCTCACCGAGCACGTGCACGTCGCCGAGATGGAGGCGTACGAGCAGAAGCTGCACCTCTCGAACCTGCTCGAGCGCGCCGGCAGCGAGCTCGGCCTCGAGGAGGCGGTGCTCGTCGCCGAGTACGCACCGGGCGAGGACTGGGACCGCAAGGCGGAGCAGGCGCGGCTCAAGCAGGCGGAGGGCAAGCTCGCGCGGCTCGGCCGCGTCAACCCGCTCGCGCTCGAGGAGTTCGCGGCGCTCGAGCAGCGCCACACGTTCCTCACCGAGCAGCTCGCCGACCTCGCGAAGACGCGCAAGGACCTCGAGCAGATCATCGCCGACCTCGATGTGACGATGGAGACGATCTTCGCTGCGGCGTTCGAGGACACGAAGGCCGCGTTCACCGAGGTCTTCCCGATCCTCTTCCCGGGCGGCTCGGGCGCGCTCACGCTCACGGATCCCGAGAACATGCTCGAGACGGGCGTCGAGGTGACGGTGCGGCCGGCGGGCAAGAAGATCGACCGCATCTCGCTGCTCTCGGGCGGCGAGCGCTCGCTCGCGGCGGTCGCGCTCATGGTCGCGATCTTCAAGGCGCGGCCGAGCCCGTTCTACATCATGGACGAGGTCGAGGCGGCGCTCGACGACGCGAACCTCGGCCGGCTGCTCACGGTCTTCGAGCAGCTGCGCGAGAGCTCGCAGCTCATCATCATCACGCACCAGAAGCGCACGATGGAGATCGCGGATGCGCTCTACGGCGTCTCGATGCGGCAGGACGGGGTCTCGGCGGTCGTCGGGCAGCGGACGACGCGCGAGCGGGAGCCCGTCGACGCCTGAGCTGCTCGCTCACGGCCACTGAGGGAGTCGATCCGCGCCGAATCGCACGACGGGAGTCGAATCTCGACTCCCTGTGTGACATCGACTCCCGCCGTGGCGGCGACTCAGCTGCGAGCGGCGGTGGAATGACCGCGCAGCGGCGGGCGAGCAGCGTCAGCGCAGCGCCGACTCGACGAACACGACGCCGTTGCCGTAGACCTCGTCGAGCGCCGCCTGCATGGAGCCGTCGTCGAAGGTGACCGTGAGCACGACGAGACCGTCCATGCCGACGTGCCCCAGCACATCCGCCCGCTCGAGCGTGTCGAGGTCGGCCTGCACCGCCGCGATCGTCGCCTCGTCGAGGTCGCCCGTCGGGTACTCGATCGCCGGCATCGTGATCGCGGCGAGGTCGAGCAGCTCGCCGGCCTGCGTGACGGTGTGCGACGCGGCGTCGTAGGTGACCTGCATCGCGACCTGCGCCCAGCGCACGCCCTCCATCTCGACGGGCTCGAGCTGCGCCCAGTCGAAGCCGGCGAGCGCCGGGCCGGAGCACTGCGGGGGTGCCGACTCCATGACCGGCCCGAGGCACAGGATCGGGTCGCCGTCGTCGAGCGCGAGCCCGATCGCCATGACGGGCTCCGCGGCGCTCGGCATCGGCAGGCCGGCCAGCTGGGCCTGCGCGTCGGCGCCCGTCGCGACCGGCCGGGCCGGGGCGGCGGGAGCGGCGGTCGCAGACGGGGCCGGCCCGCCGGAACCCGCGGGGGCGGCCGTCGCGCAGCCCGCGACGGCGACGAGGACGACGGTGGCGGCGAGGCCGCCTGTGAGGATGGGGCTGCGGGCGATGCTGCTCATGGCATCACGGTAGGTCGGCGCCGTGCGAAGCACAGCCCAACGTTCGCGACGATTCGATCGTCACGCCTTGTCGAGTCGAGCGTCAGCGCGGCAGCCGCCCCTCGTGCAGCACGCCGTCGGGGTCGGCCGCGTCGCGGATCGACCGCAGCCGCGCGACGTCGTCTGCCGGCGCGCACTGCTCGAGCGTCTCGCCGGGCCCGAGGAACGTCGGCACCATGCGCTCGGCGCGGTGCGGGCGCAGCAGCGCGTCGAGACCGGCGAGCGACGCGAGGCCGGGCTCGACGGGCGTGCCGGGGAACTGCGGCACGAGCGAGTGCGAGATCCACGCCGCCCCGGCGAGCGTCGCGAACGCCGGTCGCGCGGGCTCGTGGAGCACGCCGCCGAGCATCCGCAGCGTGAAGCCGACGAGCGGTCGCTGCTCCTCGCGCGAGCGCCACGCGAAGAAGTCGTCGATCGCCGCGTCGGGCAGCTCGGCGAGGGCGTGCGAGCTGCCGCCGCCGGGCGAGGGCTCCTCGGGCTCCATCGACATCGCCGCCATGCCGGCCTGCGTGATGGGGCCGAGCCGCTCCTCCGTCGGCGTCGCGGCGGCCCGCAGCGCCTCGAGCAGCGCGAGGTCGCTCTCCGAGCGGGCGAGCACCTCGACGGTGACGAAGCTCTGCCCGCGGATGTGCTCGGGCAGCATCGGCGCGTCGGGCATGCGCATCGACGAGACGAACGCGCCCAGGCCCTCCGGCGCATCCGCCGCCGCGTCGCGCACGACGCGGAAGACCGTCGGCCCGTCGGCCGCGTCGAACGACAGCACGCCGCCGACCATGCCCGGCGCCTCGAGCAGGTCGACCTCGAGCTGCGTGACGATGCCGACGAGGCCGCCCGCGCCGCGGAGCGCCCACATCGTGTCGGGGTCGGATGCGTCGTCGACGCGCTCGTGCGTGCCGTCCGGTCGGAGGATCCACGCGGCCCGCAGCGACTGGGCGCCGAGCCCCGCCCAGCGGCTGAGCCACGAGTGGCCGCCGCCCGTGAGGTAGCCCGCGGGTGTTACGACGCGGCTCGTGCCGGAGGGGATGACGAGGCCCGTGCCGTCGAGGGCGTCGATCACCGGGCCCCACGTGACGCCCGCGCCGATCGTCGCGACGCGCGCATCGGCGTCGATGTCGAAGCGGTCGAAGGCGGCGGTGCGCACGAGGATCGAGCGCTCGAGCGCGCTGGAGGCGCCGTGGCCGCTCGGCTGCACGGCGATCGCGACGCCCGCGTCGCGGGCGGCCGCGAGGATCGCCCGCAGGTCGTCGAGGCCGTCGGGGTGGGCGACCGCGAGCGGCCGCTGGTCGATCGAGAGGTTCCAGGGGGAGCGCTCGGCGTCGAACGCGGGGTCGTCCGGCAGCGTGAGGCGGCCGGAGAGGGAGGAGGCGAGCGAGGAGAGATCGGGCGCGGTCATCTCTGATGCGGCGCCCTGCCGCTGTGCAGTCACGCGCGGGACGCTACTCGCGGCCGCCCACGCACGCCAGGGGTCTCCTGTGCGGCTGTGCGGCGATCGGGCACATGGCGCACGTGCTCGGATGTGGCTACAATCTGCCCATGACAAGCGCCACAAGCGAGCGTCGCGTCGGCATCCGTGCGCTCCGCGACGGACTCAGCGCCGAGCTGCAGCGGGTCAAGCGAGGCGAGACGATCCAGGTGACCGAGCACGGGCGCGTGATCGCCCTGATCATCCCCGCGCGACACGAGAGCAGCATCGAGCGGCTGGTCGCCGAGGGTCTGATCGAGCTGCCCCTCGACTCGAGTCGTGAGCTGCCCGCACGCGTCCCGGCACGCGGGAGCGTGAGCGAGCTGGTCGCCGACCAGCGGCGATGATCGCGTGCTTCGACACCTCGGCGATCGTCCCGCTGCTCGTCGAGGAGCCGACGTCGGCGCGCTGCGAGCTCGCGTGGCGGAGCGCGGCGCGCGTGCACGTCGCTGCGGTCACGATCGCAGAGACCGCCGCGGCGCTCGCTCAAGCCATGCGCATGGGCCGCATCGATGCCCGCGGGCTCGACGACGCCTTGCGCGGCGCCGAGCGACTGTGGGCGCGCTGCTCCATCAGCCCGCTCTCCGCTGAGCTCGCGCGCCGCGCAGCCGTGCTCGCAGTGGAGCACGGCTTGCGCGGCTTCGACGCGGTGCACTGCGCCACAGGGCTGGTCATGCGTGACGTCGGCGGCGTCGGCGTGGCCGGCGATCGCGCACTGCTCGACGCCTGGCGGGCGGCCGGCATGCCCGTGATCGACATCACCCGCTGAGGGATCGACGCGCTGCAGCACCGGGTACGGCGCTCGTGCGGCGGCCGAGCGCCGCACCCGGATGGGAGGATCGAGCGGTGACCGATCGCGACGCGCTCTTCGCCGGCCTCCGCCGCTGGCCCGACGTGGAGGACCCGACGCTCCAGGCGCACGACGCCTCGGACGAGCTCATCCTCGACGAGGCCGCAAAGCTCGGCCCGCTCGGCGAGGTCGTCGTCATCGGCGACCGCCACGGCGCGCTCACCCTCGGCGCGCTCGCCGCCGGTGCGAGCCGCGTGCGCGTGCACCAGGACTCGATCGTCGGCGAGCGCGCGCTCGACGCCAACGCCGAGCGCACGGGCCTCACCGCATTCGCGCACCACGACCTCGACGCATCCCTCGTCGAGGGCGCGCGCCTTGTGCTGCTGCAGCTGCCCCGCGCGCTCGACGCCCTCGACGAGATCGCCGAGCTCGTCGCGACGCACGCGGCCGACGACGTCGTGCTCATCGCGGGCGGCCGCGTCAAGCACATGTCGATGAGCATGAACGCGCTGCTCGGCCGCAGCTTCAAGCACGTGCACGCGAGCCTCGGCCGCCGCAAGTCGCGCGTGCTGCACGCCGAGCGGCCGCTGCGGCCCGGCATCAGCTGGCCACGCTCGCGCACCCACCGCCTCGGCCGCGGCTCGCTCACGGTCGTCGCGCACGGCGCCGCGTTCGCGGGCACGTCGATCGACATCGGCGCGCAGACCCTGCTCGCGCACCTCGACGAGATGCCGGATGCGTCGCACGCGATCGACCTCGCGTGCGGCACGGGGGTGCTGGGCGTCGCACTCGCGCAGGGCCGCCCCGACGTGCAGGTGCTCGCGACCGACGCCTCGGCCGCAGCGATCGCCTCGACCCGCGCGACTTCGGCGGCCAACGGGGTCGCCGAGCGCGTCGAGGCGCGGCAGGCCGACGGCCTCGAGGGCGTGCCCGACGGGAGCGCCGGCCTCATCCTGCTCAACCCGCCGTTCCACATCGGCGCCGCCGTGCACACCGGCATCGCGGAGCGGCTCATCGCCGACGCGGGCCGCGCGCTCGCGCCCGGCGGCGAGCTGTGGTGCGTCTGGAACAGCCACCTCGGCTACCGCGCGGCGCTCGACGCGGTCGGCCGCACGCGGCAGGTGAGTCGCAACCCGAAGTTCACGGTCACCGCGACGCGGCGCTGAAGCGCTACGCGGCGGGGGGAGCAGCCGCTGGCGCAGCCGGTGCCGCCGCGGCCCAGCAGCGCAGCATGAGGGCCGAGCGGTGCCCGGCGCAGTCGGCGGCGAACGCGGCGAGGTCGTCGATGCTGAGCAGCCGCGCGCCCTTCCGCACCGCGACGTCGCCGAGCAGCAGCACGTCGGGGTCGCCGAGCCGCAGCGAGAGGTAGCCGACCGTCCACGGGCCGATGCCCTTGAGCTCGAGCAGCCGCGCGCGCATGGCTTCGAGGTCGGATGCGGGGGAGACGTCGATCGCGCCCGTCGCGACCGCCTCGGCGGCGCGGCGCACGGCTGCGGTCTTCGCCGCGGGGCCGCGCAGCACGCCGGCGCCCTCCGCGACCTGCGCCATCGTCGGGAAGCAGCGCTCGATCCCCTTGCCCGCGAGCGCCGGGGGCAGCGGATCACCGAGGGCGGCGAGGAGCGCGAGCTGCTGCGTCGCCGCGACGACCGAGATCTGCTGCCCGACGATCGCGCGCACGAGCATCTCGTGCGCGTCCGCGCAGCCGGGCTGGGCGAGCGCGGGCGCGGCCTCGAGCGCTTGGGCGAGCGCCGGCACGCCGTGCCGCGCCGCCGCCCACGCGAGCCGCGCATCCGCCTCGTGCCGCGCATCCGCCCCGTCGAGGTCGAACACGCGCGCGAGGTCGGGGTCGTCGGTCGTCGCGAGCTCGCCCTCGACCGTCGCCGTCGCGACGCGCGGCCCCGGGAGGGCGCGGCGGTAGCCGTCAGCCGCCACGACCTCGACGCCGGGCACCGCGCGCGGCCGCAGCCACGCGAGGATGCCCGGCGCTCCGGTCATGCGTCAGACCTGGCGGTCGTCACGCTCGTCGAACTCGCGGCCCTCGCGGATGCGTCGGCGCAGCTCCTCGAGGTCCTCGGCCGGCATGTCCTCTCGCGCGGCCTCGCGCACGACGTCGGCCGAGAAGTCGGCGACCGGCGCCTCCTTGCCGTGCGCGTCGACGACCGTGAGCGTGCCCGTGTCGTTGTGCTCGACGCGCAACGGCCGGTGGAAGGTCGTGCCCATCGCGTCGACGATGTGGTAGTGCCCGTCCGCGCCGAGCTCGGCCTCCGAGGGGCCGATGTGGAGCGACGTGTCGCCCGTCTCCTTGCCCTTCACGCGGATGCGGATGAGCGAGGCGACGGTCGCGATGACCATCGACGCGAGGATGACGATGAGCGAGTGCCACGTCTCGATGTGGGGCACCCACGTGATCGGCTCGCCGCCGTTGATGAACGGCAGGTCGTTCTTCTCCATCGCGTGGAAGACGAGCTTGACGCCGATGAAGCCGAGGATCGCCGCGATGCCGTAGTGCAGGTAGACGAGCCGATCGAGCAGGCCGCCGAGCAGGAAGTAGAGCTGGCGGAGGCCCATGAGCGCGAAGATGTTGCACGCGAAGACGAGGAACGGATCGGTCGTGACCGAGAAGATCGCGGGGATGGAGTCGATCGCGAACAGCAGGTCGGTCGTGCCGAGCGCGATGATCACCATGAGGAACGGCGTGAAGTAGGTCACGCCCTCCGACTTCAGGCGGATCTTGCCGCCGTTCCACGTGTCGGTGAAGTTGAAGCGCTTCTTGAGCAGGCGGACGGCGAAGTTGTCCTTCTCGCCCGCGTCGTCGTCGTGGCCGAACGCCTGCTGCCACGCGACGTAGACGAGGTACGCGCCGAAGATGTAGAAGAGCCACGAGAACGACTCGATGAGCTGCACGCCGACGAGGATGAAGATGCCGCGCAGCACGATCGCGATCAGGATGCCGATCATGAGCACCCGCTGCTGCATCTCCTTCGGCACCGAGAAGCGGCTGAGGATGATGATGAAGACGAAGAGGTTGTCGATCGACAGCGAGTACTCGAGCAGCCAGCCGGTGACGAACTCGCCCGCCTTCTGCTGCTCGCCGGAGATGAACAGCACGCCGGCGAACACGAGCGCGAGCGACACGTAGAGCGCGACCCAGCCGGTCGCCTCCTTCATCGACGGCACGTGCGGCCGCTTCACGACGATGAGCAGGTCGAAGATGAGGATCGCGACGAGCACCGCCATGGAGGCGATCTCGAAGATCTGGTACGGGGTCAAGGGCTGCGCCTCTCAATGGGTACGGGAAGGGCGCGAACGTCTCTCCCGCGCGGATCGCGCCGCCGCGACCGGGGGCCCCGGGGCCCCGTGATGACGATCGCGGCGTGACGGGATACTCCCCTTCGCCAGGGGACGAGTCTAGCGGGCGGCCCGCCTAGCATGGAGCCATGGCAGCGAAGTGGTCTCTCACCGGCGCCCTCAAGGGCATGTTCCAGCGCGAGACGATCACCGAGGAGACGTGGGACGACCTCGAGACGGCCCTCATCACCGCCGACTTCGGCCCCGACATCACCGAGCAGCTGATCGAGGCGCTCCGCGCCGACGTCGACCGGCTCATGGTCGACGACCCGAAGGACCTCAAGCGCATGCTGCGGGAGCGGCTCGAGGAGCGCTTCGCCGAGTTCGACCCGACGCTCTCGCTCAAGGAGCGGCCGGCGGTCATCCTCGTCGTGGGCGTCAACGGCGTCGGCAAGACGACGACGATCGGCAAGCTCGCGCGCTTCCTCGTGCGCAACGGCCAGTCGGTCGTGGTCGGCGCGGCCGACACGTTCCGCGCCGCGGCGGTCGAGCAGCTCGGCACGTGGGCGCAGCGCGCGGGGAGCGCGATCGTGCGCCCGGAGCGCGAGGGCCAGGATCCCGCATCCGTCGCCTTCCAGACGGTCGAGGCGGCGAAGGCGCACGGGCACGCGATGTGCATCATCGACACCGCCGGCCGCCTGCACACGAAGGGCGGGCTCATGGATGAGCTCGGCAAGATCAAGCGCGTGATCGAGAAGCAGTCGCCGATCGCGGAGGTGCTGCTCGTGCTCGACGCGACGACGGGCCAGAACGGCGTGAACCAGGCGATGGCGTTCATCGAGCACGCCGGCATCACGGGGCTCGTCGTGACGAAGCTCGACGGGAGCGCGAAGGGCGGCTTCATCCTCGCCGTGCAGGAGCGCACCGGCATCCCGATCAAGCTCATCGGGCAGGGCGAGGACATCGACGACCTGACGGGGTTC
>NZ_ASHR01000032.1 GCF_000400485.1 Agrococcus pavilionensis RW1 | reverse complement strand
TCCTCGTCGTGGGCGTCAACGGCGTCGGCAAGACGACGACGATCGGCAAGCTCGCGCGCTTCCTCGTGCGCAACGGCCAGTCGGTCGTGGTCGGCGCGGCCGACACGTTCCGCGCCGCGGCGGTCGAGCAGCTCGGCACGTGGGCGCAGCGCGCGGGGAGCGCGATCGTGCGCCCGGAGCGCGAGGGCCAGGATCCCGCATCCGTCGCCTTCCAGACGGTCGAGGCGGCGAAGGCGCACGGGCACGCGATGTGCATCATCGACACCGCCGGCCGCCTGCACACGAAGGGCGGGCTCATGGATGAGCTCGGCAAGATCAAGCGCGTGATCGAGAAGCAGTCGCCGATCGCGGAGGTGCTGCTCGTGCTCGACGCGACGACGGGCCAGAACGGCGTGAACCAGGCGATGGCGTTCATCGAGCACGCCGGCATCACGGGGCTCGTCGTGACGAAGCTCGACGGGAGCGCGAAGGGCGGCTTCATCCTCGCCGTGCAGGAGCGCACCGGCATCCCGATCAAGCTCATCGGGCAGGGCGAGGACATCGACGACCTGACGGGGTTCACGCCGCACGTCTTCGTCGAGCAGCTCGTCGGCTAGGCCCGCTCTCGCGACCGGTCAGCGCGGAGGTCCACAGGACCTCCGCGTCGAGCAGCTCGTCGGTTAGGCCCGCTCCCGCGACCGGTCAGCGAGGAGGTCCACAGGACCTCCGCGTCGAGCAGCTCGTCGGTCAGCCTCCGCTCGTCGAGTAGGCCCGCAGGGCCGCATCGAGACGGGAGGGCTCCGCCTGCTACTCAGCCGTGTCGGGATGCTGCAGCGGCCCGGTGATCGTGAGCCTGCCGCCCTCGATCCGCGCCTGGTCCTCGGTGATGACCGTCGCGTGCGCGCCGCGCACCCACAGCAGCCCGCTCGCATCGCCGGAGCCCTTGTGGCCGACGATGCCGAACTCGCTGCCCGGC
This sequence comes from Agrococcus pavilionensis RW1, assembly GCF_000400485.1. Lineage (GTDB taxonomy): Bacteria > Actinomycetota > Actinomycetes > Actinomycetales > Microbacteriaceae > Agrococcus > Agrococcus pavilionensis. The sequence continues at coordinate 132,269 of NZ_ASHR01000032.1, read as the reverse complement.
AGCGGCAGGCCGACGGTGCCCGGGTGCTTCGAGAGCAGCTCGGGCGTCGCCATCGCGACCGTGCCGGTCTGCACCGTGCCGTACGCGGTGAGCACGATCGGCCCCCACGTCGCGTGCACGCGGCGCACGAGGTCGGCGTCGAGGTCCTGCCCCGCGAGCAGGATGCGGCGCAGCCGCGGAGGCGCCTTGCCGGTGCGGTCGAGCTCGTCGAGCATGCCTGCGAGCTGGCCGGGCGAGGCCGAGAGCACCGAGACGAACCGCTCCTCGATGATGCGGAGCCGGTCGGCCGCGGGCGTGTTCGCGGCGCTCACGAGCGTCGCGCCAGTGAGCAACGACATGCCGAGCAGCTGCAGCCCCTTGCCGCGGTGCAGCGGCGCGCACGCGAGGATCACGTCGGTGCCCTCGACGCCGAGGCGGTCGTGGAGCCCGGCGAGCTGGCGCAGGCCCTGGATGCCGAGCGCCCCTTGCACGTGGGTCGTCACGGTGCCCGCGGACGAGAGGGCGGGGAGCGCGATGCGGACGCGGCGCCGCGTCGACGCGAGCCCCGAACCGTCGGCGCGCGACCACTCGAGGATGCTGGTGGCCGTCACGGTCGGCCCCGGGTGCCACTCCGGCGCCTCGCCGTCGTGGATGAGCAGGGCGTCAGCGGGCACGGCGTCGCGGAGCTCGTCGAGCAGGGCGGGGCGGATCGGCATGACGTCGAGCCCGAGCCGGGAGCCGGCGAGGAGCGCGATGACCATCGCCGGTCCGTCGCACGCGATGACGACCGGCCGGGGCCGCCGCTCGAGCGGCTCGCGGAAGAGCACCGAGGCGGCGCCCTCCGCCGCTTCCCACAGCTCGCCGAAGGTCGCGCTCCAGCCGTCGACGACGAGCGCGAGGTGATCGCGGCGCACGCGCGCGGAGTGGCGGGCGAGCGCCGTGATCGTGAAGCCGTGCTCGCGCACGCTGCGCCCGAGCGAGCGCGCGTGGCTCGGCGGCATCCCTCGAAGGCGCATCCGATCCCCCTCCCGGTGTCGACGCGAACGCAGCACCAGCATGCCAGGCCCGCCCGCTCGGGGAGGCCGAGCCGGGCGCGCGCCCCGCCGGTAGACTCGGGAGCACCATGGCGACCTTCGGCTCTCTCTCCACTCGGCTCACCGAGACCCTCGCGAAGCTCCGCACGAAGGGCAAGCTCTCGGCGGCCGACGTCGACGGCACCGTCCGCGAGATCCGGCGGGCGCTGCTCGACGCCGATGTCGCGCTCGACGTCGTCAAGTCGTTCACCGCCGCGGTGCGCGAGCGGGCGCTCGGCGCCGAGGTCTCCGAGGCGCTCAACCCCGCCCAACAGGTCGTCAAGATCGTCAACGACGAGCTCATCGCGATCCTCGGCGGCGACAGCCGCAGGCTCGAGCTCGCGAAGACCCCGCCGACCGTCATCATGCTCGCGGGGCTCCAGGGCGCGGGCAAGACGACGCTCGCGGGCAAGCTCGCGAAGCACCTGCGCGCGCAGGGCCACCAGCCGCTGCTCGTCGCGAGCGACCTCCAGCGCCCGAACGCCGTGACGCAGCTGCAGGTCGTCGGCAGCCAGGCGGGCGTGCAGGTCTTCGCGCCCGAGCCGGGCAACGGCATCGGCGACCCCGTGAAGGTCGCGCGCGACGGTGTAGCGGAGGCGAAGCGCCGCCAGTACGACATCGTCATCGTCGACACCGCCGGCCGCCTCGGCGTCGACGCCGAGATGATGAAGCAGGCCGCGAACATCCGGAAGGCCGTGCAGCCCGACGAGGTGCTCTTCGTCATCGACGCGATGATCGGCCAGGACGCCGTCGCGACCGCGAAGGCGTTCCAGGAGGGCGTCGACTTCACGGGCGTCGTGCTGACGAAGCTCGACGGCGACGCGCGCGGCGGTGCCGCGCTCTCGATCCGCGGACTGACGGGCAAGCCCATCCTCTTCGCCTCGACGGGTGAGGCGCTCGACGACTTCGAGCCGTTCCACCCCGACCGCATGGCGAGCCGCATCCTCGACCTCGGCGACATCCTCACGCTCATCGAGCAGGCGCAGAAGGCCTTCGACGAGGAGGAGGCCCACCGCCTCGCGGAGGCGATCGCGACCGACGGCTTCACGCTCGAGGACTTCCTCAAGCAGATGCAGCAGCTGCGGAAGGCCGGCAACTTCAAGCAGATGCTCGGGATGCTGCCGGGCGCGAAGGGCATGCGCGAGGCGATCGACTCGTTCGACGAGAAGGAGCTCGTGCGCACCGAGGCGATCATCCAGTCGATGACGCCGCAGGAGCGCAAGCAGTCGAAGATCCTCAACGGCTCGCGGCGGCTGCGCATCGCGAAGGGCGCGGGCGTCACCGTCACCGACGTCAACCAGCTCATCGCGCGCTTCGACCAGGCGGCGAAGATGATGAAGACGGTCGCGAAGGGCGGCATGCCCAACATGCCCGGGATGGGGCCGATGCCGCCGGGCATGCGCGCGCCCAAGAAGGGCGGCAAGCCGCAGGGCAAGCAGCTCAAGCGCTCCGGCAACCCCGCGAAGCGCACCGAGCAGCCCGCGGCGCCCGCCCAGGGGAGCGCGTTCGGCAAGCCGAAGGCGGAGGGCGCGTTCGGCGAGCTCTCGGGCGCGGAGCAGGAGACGCTCCAGCGCATGCTCGGCAACCGGTAGGGCGGAGGCGCGGGGCCGCGCTTTGCGCGCGCGCCGCGGGCAAGGTTAGGCTTGCCTTACTCGCGCATCGATGCAGCGAGATCCCCACCCTTCCGAAACGGAGTACCTCCATGTCCCGTGCCATCCGCACGACGATCGCCGCCGCGGCCGCGATCGCGCTCCTGGCCGGCTGCAGCGCCAACGCGGCGCCCGCCGAGACCGACGCCGCCGCCGAGACGGTCACCGTCCCGTCGAACCTCGGCGAGGTGCAGGTCGAGGTGCTGCCCGAGCGCGTCGCGGTGCTCGACAACACGGCCATGGAGACGCTGCTCGCGTGGGGCATCACCCCGGTCGCGCTGCCCGTGCAGCTCGTCGCGCCCGAGCGCTTCGCCGAGTGGGTCGAGGACGAGTCGATCGCCGACGTCGGCACGCACCGCGAGCCCGACTTCGAGGCGCTCGCCGAGGCCGAGCCCGACCTCATCATCGGCGGCTACCGCTTCGGCGAGTACACCGAGGACCTCGAGGCGATCGCCCCGACGATCGACATCGCCGCGAACGACGAGCACGAGGGCGGCTACGTCGAGGCGCTGCGCCAGCAGACGACCTCGCTCGGCGCGATCTTCGAGCGCGAGGACGAGGCGACCGCGATCATCGAGGAGCTCGACGCATCCGTCGAGGCGGCCACCGAGGCGGCGGCCGGCCAGAGCGTCTTCCTCGGCATCGTCAACGGCGGCAAGCTCGACAACGGCGCGGAGCGCATCTCGCGCCTCTCCGACGCGATCGACATGACCGACGTCTTCGCCGGCGAGGCTGGCGACATCCACCAGGACTCGGGCCTCGCGCCCGAGACGATCGCGCAGGCCGACCCCGACTGGGCGATCGTGCTCGACCGCGACGCCGGCACCGGCACGGAGGACGCGCAGCCCGCGAAGCAGGTCATCGAGGGCAACCCCGCGCTCGCGGGCACGCGCTTCGTGCAGGAGGGCCACATCGTCTACCTCGAGGACGACTTCTACCGCACCGAGGGCGTGCAGGCCTACACCCGCGCCTTCGACCAGGTCGCCCAGGCGATGGCCGACTGATCTCCTTGTGACCGTCAGGACCGCTCGCGAGCGCCGGCTGCTGCCGGCGCTCGCTGGCGTGACCGTGCTGCTCGTCGTCGCCTCGCTCCTCGTGGGCGGCTACGGCATCTCGCTGAGCGGCCTCTTCACCGATCCCGCGCAGCTCGAGATGTTCCTCATCTCGCGCGTGCCGCGCACCCTCGCGCTCATCTTCGCGGGCGTCGCGATGAGCGTCTCGGGCGTCGTCATGCAGCTCATCACGCAGAACCGCTTCGTCGAGCCGACGACCGCGGGCACCTCGCAGTGGGCGGGGCTCGGCATGCTGCTCATCCTCATCACGTGGCCGGACGCCCCGGTCATGGTGCGGATGGTCTTCGCGACCGCCGCCGCCTTCGTCGGCACCCTCGTGTTCCTTGCGATCCTGCGCCGCGTGCGCACGCGCGGGCCGCTCATCGTGCCGCTCGTGGGCATCATGCTCGGCGCGATCATCGGCGGCGTCACGCAGTTCCTCGCCGCCCGCGCCGACCTGCTGCAGTCGATGGCCGCGTGGAGCTCCGGCGGCTTCAGCGGCATCGTGCAGGGCTTCCACGAGCCGCTCTGGGCCGCCGCGCTCGTCGCGATCGTCGTGTGGATCATGGCCGACCGCTTCACGATCGCGGGGCTCGGCGAGGGCATCGCGACGAACCTCGGCATCGACTACCGCGTCATCACGCTCCTCGGCATCTCGGGCGTCGCGCTGTGCTCGGGCGTCACGAGCGTCGTCGTCGGCTTCATCCCCTTCCTCGGGCTCGTCGTGCCGAACGTCATGCGCCTCCTGCTCGGCGACGACCTGCGCCGCAGCCTCCCGTGGATCGCGATCGCCGGCGTCGCGCTGCTGCTCGCGTGCGACCTCATCGGCCGCACGATCGTCGCGCCCATGGAGATCCCCGCATCCGTCATCATGGGCGCCGTCGGCGCCGTCGCCTTCGTCGCGTTCCTCCTGCGCGGGAGGCAGCGTGCCTGACGCCCTGCCGCCGCGCGCCCCGGCTCCGCGCGCGCTGAGCGGCCGCGCGCCGAGCGCCCCCACCGGCACCCGCCCGGCGCTGCGGCTCGCGATCGTCTGGTCGCTCGCGCTCGCCGCGCTCGTCGCGGTGCTGCTCGTCGACGTGCGTGGCCCGCTCGAGCTCGCGATGCCGCGGCGCGCGACGCTCGTGGGCGGCATCCTCGTCGCCTCGTTCGCGCACGCCGTCGCGACCGTCATCTTCCACACCGTGACGTCGAACCGCATCCTGACCCCGTCGATCATCGGCTTCGACTCGATGTACACGCTCATGCAGACGCTCACCGTCTTCGTGTTCGGCGGCTCGGCGATCGCGGCGACCGACGGACTGCCGAAGCTGCTCGCGCAGACGGCGCTCATGGTGATCGCCGCGACCGCGCTCTACACGTGGCTGCTCGACCGCTCGGGGGGCGGCGTGCTGACGCTCCTGCTCGTCGGCGTCGTCATCGGGCTCGCGTTCGACTCCGTCTCGTCGTTCGTGCAGCGCATCCTCTCGCCGACCGACTACGACCTGCTGAGCCTCGAGCTCTTCGGCAGGCTCTCGTCGGTGCAGCCCGACCACCTGCCGCTCGCCCTCGCGGTCTGCGGCGCGGTCGGGGCGGTGGTGTGGATGCGTCGGCGCCGGCTCGACGTCGTCCTGCTCGGGCGCGACGGGGCCACGGCCCTCGGCGTCGACCACCGCCGCGAGCTCATCGTCGCGCTCATCTGCGTCTCGGTGCTCGTCGCCTTCGCGACCGCGCTCGCGGGCCCCATGACGTTCTTCGGGTTCCTCGTCGCGACGCTCGCATACCGCCTCGCGGGCTCCCACAAGCACGCGCACGTGCTGCCGATGGCCGTCGGCCTCGGCGTGCTCGCGCTCGCGGGCGCGCAGCTCGTCATGCGCCACGTGTTCGACGCCGCGGGGCTCGTCACCGTCATCATCGAAGTCGTCGGCGGCATCGCGTTCCTCGCGCTGCTGCTGGGTCGGAGGAGGCCGAAGTGATCGCCATCGAGCAGGTCTCGAAGCGCTACGCCGAGCACGTCGTGCTCGGGCCCGTCTCGAGCGAGGTGCCCGCGGGCGGCATCACGGCGCTCGTGGGACCGAACGGCGCGGGCAAGTCGACGCTCCTGTCGGTCATCGGCCGGCTGCTCGACCCCTCCGCGGGCTCCGTGCGCGTCATGGGCCACGACGTGCAGGCGACGAAGTCGGCCGACCTCGCGCGGATCGTCTCGATCCTCCGGCAGGAGAACCGGCTCGAGGCGCGACTGACGGTGCGCGAGCTCGTCGCCTTCGGCCGCTTCCCCTGGTCGGGCGGCCGCTTGACGTTCGGCGACCAGCAGCACATCGACCGCGCGATCCGCTTCCTGCACCTCGAGGACCTCGCCGATCGCCAGCTCGACGCGCTCTCGGGCGGCCAGCGGCAGCGCGCGTTCGTCGCGATGGTGCTCGCGCAGGACACCGAGGTCGTGCTGCTCGACGAGCCGCTCGCGAGCCTCGACCCGAAGCACGCCGTGGCGATGATGCGCGAGCTGCGGGCGGCCGCCGACGACCTCGGCCGCACGATCGTCATCGTGCTCCACGACCTCAACATGGCCGCGGCCTTCGCCGACCGCATCCTCGCCCTCAAGGAGGGGCAGATCTGCGTCGAGGGCACGGTCGACGAGGTCATGCAGGACGCCGTGCTCGAGCGCGTCTTCGACACACCCGTGCGCGTGCACCGCATCGACGACCGCCCCTTCGCGGTCTTCACGCCCTGACTCCGTCCAGGTGAGGCCCGTAGCGTGACGGCATGGCACGCATCCTGATCCTCGGCGGTCACGGCAAGGTCGCGCTCCTCGCGGAGCCGATGCTCGCCGAGGCCGGTCACTCCGTCCACGCGGTCATCCGCAACCCCGACCACGTCGCCGACGTCCGGCAGGCGGGCGCCGAGCCGGTCGTCGCCGACCTCGAGTCGCTCGACCAGGCGGGCATCGACGCGCTGCTCGACGGCTTCGACGTCGTCGTGTGGTCGGCCGGCGCCGGCGGCGGCGATCCCGAGCGCACGTGGGCGGTCGACCGCGACGCGGCGATGAAGGTCGTGGATGCGGTGGCCCGCTCGGGCGCGCGGCTCGTGATGGTCTCGTACTTCGGCGCGAGCCTCGAGCACGGCGTCTCGCCCGACGAGCCGTTCTACGCGTACGCCGAGGCCAAGGCGCTCGTCGACGAGGCGATCCGCGAGCGCGTCGCCGACTGGGTCATCCTGCAGCCGTCGGGCCTGACGCTCGACGAGGAGTCCGGCATCGAGCTCGACGAGCCGCAGGGCTCGATCGAGTCGGGCGAGATCCCGCGCGCGACCGTCGCGCGCCTCATCGCCGAGACCGTCGCCCATCCGGCCGTCTCGGGCCTCACGATCCGCTGCAACGGCGGCGAGACCCCGGTGCGCGAGGCGCTCGCGTCGCTCCCCGCCTGACCTGCGCCCTCGCGCCGAGTGGCGCCTGCGGCGGGTGAGTGGCGCCTGCGGCGGGTGAGTGGCGCCGCACGCGGAGATTCGCCACTCACGTGCGGAAGCCGCCACTCACGTGCGGGAGCCGCCACTCACGTGCGGGAGCCGCCACTCATGTGCGGGAGCCGCCACTCATGTGCGGGAGCCGCCACTCAGGTGCGGAAGCCGCCACTCGGGTGCGGGAGCCGCCACTCAGGCGCGGGAGCCGCCGCTCGGGCTACAGCTCGATGCTGTACATCCGCGAGCCGTGCTCCTTCACGTAGCCGAGGCTCGCGTAGAGGCCGTGCGCGCCGCTCGGGTTCTCGGTGTCGACGTCGAGCACCGCAGCCTCCATGCCCGCGTCCTCGAACGAGCGCATGCTCGCGGCGAGCGCGGCGATCGCGGCCTTCCGCCCGCGGTACGCGCGGCGCGTGCCGAGCAGGCCCGTGTAGCCGAACGAGTAGCCCCGCACGGGGAAGTCGGCCTCGTAGCGGCTGTTGTACGCGTACGCGACCACGAGCGGCTCGCCGGCGCGCAGCGCTTCGGCCGTCGACGCATCCGTGCGCTCGTCCGCGAGCAGGGCGTCGACGTCGGGCGCGTCGTCGACGACGACGTGCGACCACTCGGGCGCGAACTCGCTGCGCCCGCTCTGCCACTGCTCGAGGGTCTGCGGCTCGCTGCCCCAGTGGTCGCGGAACGCGTCGTTGTGGGCGAGCCGGGTGGCGTCGTCGAGCTCGGGGGAGAAGGGCGCGAGCCGCAGGGAGCCGGCGAGCTCGACCTCGGGGATGGGCGGCGCGCCCGCGCCGAGCGGGCGCTTGAGGTCGGCGAAGAAGCGGCGCGCGGCGAAGCCGGCGCGCTCGAGGAGGCGGTGCCGCACCGCGTCGGTGTCCTCGGCGTAGGCGGCGATGCGAGCGGGGAGCTCCTTGCCGGAAGCCGCGAGCAGCTGCCGGGCGCGCGCGACCTGCCACGCGAGCAGCTCGCGGCCGATGCCCTCGCCGCGCCGCTCGGGATGCACGCCGCCGAAGACGAAGGCGCGCACCGTGCGGACGTCGCCGGGCGCCGTCGTCGCGAAGCCCGCCGCGCGCAGCCGCCCCTCGGCGTCGAAGCCGAGCATCGACTGGGTCGAGAGGTCGACCCACGCTGCCGAGAGCTCGTCGCGCACCTCGTCGACCGTCTCGCGGAACGGGAAGTCGCCGGCCTCGGCGATCGCGTTGTTGAAGTCGGTCACGAGCTGCGCGTCGTCGACCGTCGCGGCGCGCCACGACAGCTCGCCCGCGGTGATCTCGGGCAGGGTCTCGGGCGCCTCGGCGCGCTCGGCGATGGGGGAGAGGTCAGGCACCCGCTCAGGGTAGGGCGCGACGGGCCGTAGGGTCGAGTCCATGACGGATCGACCCACGAGGATCGGCGTGCAGCTCTCGCCGCAGCACGTCACGATGCAGCAGACGATCGACGCGGCCCGCCGGCTCGAGGAGATGGGCGTCGACGCCGTCTTCGGCTGGGACCACTTCTTCCCGCTCACGGGGGACCCCGACGGCGCGCACTTCGAGGCGACGACGCAGCTCGCGGCGTGGGCGGCATCGACTGAGCGCGTGCAGCTCGGCCCGCTCGTGTTCTGCAACTCGTACCGCAACCCCGATCTGCTCGCCGACGTCGCCCGCACGATCGACCACATCTCGAACGGCCGCTTCATCTTCGGCATCGGCAGCGGATGGTTCGAGCGCGACTACCTGGAGTACGGCTACGACTTCGGCACCGTGGGCTCGCGGCTCAACGACCTCGCCGCGGCGCTCCCGCGCATCCGCGCGCGCTGGGAGAGGCTCAACCCGCCGCCCGTCGGCGCCATGCCGATCCTCATCGGCGGAAAGGGCGAGCAGAAGACGCTGCCGATGGTCGCGGAGCACGCCGACATCTGGCACTCGTTCGTCGGTCCCGACGAGCTGCCGCACAAGCTCGACGTGCTGCGGCGCGCGTGCGAGGCGCGCGGCCGCGACATCGCCGAGATCGAGGTCTCGAACGGCGCGAGCGTGCGCGACGGGGTCGGCGGCGTGGGCTTCGACCGGCTCGACGCGCTGCACGCGGTCGGCACGCGGCTGTTCACGATCCCGCTCTCGGGCGACGACACCCCGGACGGCTACGACCTCGAGCGCGTCGAGTCGTTCCTCCGCTGGCGCGACGGCAAGGACGCCTAGAGGGCTACGCGCGCATCGCCTCGGCGAGCTCGGCCATCACGACCGCGTGCCCGCCGCGCTCGAAGGCGGCGCGCTGCCGCGCGGGCCAGCCGCCGGTCGCGAGCACGCGCTCGACGGCGCCGAGCGAGCGCGTCGCGCCGAGGTCGGCGGCGATCGGCGCGAGCCGGTCGGCCGCCTCGGCGATCGCGTCGGCGGCGCGCTGCAGCGTGCCCTGCTCGTCGACGATGACGGTCGCCTCGAGGCCGTCGCGCGCCGCGCGCCACTTGTTCTCCTTCACGAGCCAGTAGGGCAGGTGCAGCTGCGCCTTGCCCTCGTCGAGGTCGCGCGACGCCTCCTCGATGAGGCAGTGGGTGAGTGCCGTGACGGCGGCGAGGTCGTCGATCGACGGCGCGCCGTCGGCGACCCGCACCTCGATCGTGCCGATCTCGGGGGAGGGCCGCACGTCCCAGCGCAGCTCGCCGAGCTCGTCGATGACGCCGGCGCGCAGCATGTCCTCGAGCGTGCGCTCGTACTCGGGCCAGTCGACGAGCATCGGCGGCAGCCCGCCGGTCGGCAGCTGCTGGAACAGCATCGTGCGGTGGGAGGCGAATCCCGTGTCGACGCCTTGCCAGAACGGGCTCGAGGCCGAGAGCGCGAGGATGAGCGGCAGCTTGTCGAGCATCGTGCGCAGGAGCGGCACGGCCTTCGCGCGATCCTCGACGCCGACGTGGTTGTGCACGCCGAAGATGATGAGCCGGCGGCCCCAGTCGCCCGCCTTCTCGACGACGCGCCGGTAGCGCGGGTCGTCCGCCTGCTCCTGCTGCCGCCAGCGGCTCGTGGGGTGCGTGCCGGTGCCCACGAGCGCGAGCCCCATGCGATCGGCCTCGGCGACCGCGCGGTCGCGCATGCCGCGCAGCTCGTCGACCGCCGCATCCGTCGTCTCGTGCACGCCCGTGATGAGCTCGATCATGCCGCGCAGGAACTCCTTGTCGAAGCGCGGGTCGTCGATCGCGGCGAGCAGCTCCTTCGCGTGCGGCGCGATGTCGCCCGTCGAGGGGTCGATGAGGGCGAGCTCCCACTCGACGCCGAGGGTCGAGCGCTTCGAGGAGGCGAAGTCCATGCGGGAAGCGTAGGACCGCGAACCTGAGTGGCGCGCGAGCGGATCGAGGATGTGACAGAATGGGGGGTCGAGCACGCGCCCGACCCTCTATCCGGCGCGCGTCGCTCTCCCAGCTCTACGGGTCGCGCATCTCCCACGTGCGCAGGCCGCGGTGCAATCACGAGAGAACAAAGCAGGAGAACTGTGGCAGTCAAGATCCGTCTGAAGCGCTTCGGCAAGATCCGCGCGCCCTTCTACCGCGTCGTCGTGGCCGACTCGCGCACCAAGCGCGACGGTCGCGTCATCGAGGAGATCGGCAAGTACCACCCGACCGAGAACCCTTCGCTCATCGAGATCGACAGCGAGCGGGCGCAGTACTGGCTCGGCGTCGGCGCGCAGCCGACCGAGCAGGTCGCCGCGCTCCTCAAGCTCACGGGCGACTGGGGCAAGCACACGGGCGAGGGCTCGACCGAGAACCAGGTCAAGCAGCCCGAGGGCAAGAAGGCCTTCGTCGCCGACGAGGCCAAGAAGCCGGTGCTCAAGCCCAAGGCCGAGAAGCCGGCCGCGGCCCCCGCGGCCGAGGCCGCCGAGACCGAGGCTGACGCCTCGGCCGAGTCGACCGAGTCCTGAGATGCTGCGCGACGCTCTCGAGCACCTGGTCAAGGGGATCGTCGATCGCCCTGACGACGTGCGCGTCGGCGCGCGCGACTCGCAGCGCGGCGAGGTCCTCGAGGTGCGGGTGCACCCCGAGGACCTCGGCCGCGTCATCGGGCGCGGCGGTCGCACCGCCGGCGCCCTGCGCACCGTGATCGGTGCGCTCCCCGGAGGACGCCGCGTCCGCGTGGACGTGGTGGACACCGATCGCTAGGCCCGCCGTGCCGGCCCGCACCCAGCTGCGCGTCGGACGGATAGCGAGAGCCCACGGGCTCAAGGGTGCTCTCAAGATCGAGCTCTACACCGACGACCCCGGCCGACGGTTCGTGCCCGGCGCGCGCTTCGCGCTGCAGGTGCCGACGTCGTCGAAGTGGCACGGCAAGTCGATCGAGCTCGTCGAGCTGCGCGTCTACAACGGCAGCCCCGTCGCCTTCTTCAAGGGCGTTGGCGACCGCACCGAGGCCGAGACGCTCGTCAAGGCCGTGCTGTGGGTCGAGCAGGACGCGACCGAGCTGCCGACCGAGCCCGACGCCTGGTACGTGCACCAGCTCGCCGGCCTCGAGGTCTGGCGCGAGGGCGAGCGCGTCGGCCGCGTCGTGCGCGTCGACGCGATGCCCGCGCAGGACATGCTCATCGTCGAGATCGCCGGCGACGAGGTCATGATCCCCTTCGTCAAGGCGATCGTGCCCGAGGTCGACCTGCGCGCGGGCCGCATCGTCATCACCCCGCCGCTGGGGCTCCTCGAGGACCTCGAGGAGGAGGCGCCGACCGAGGCGCCCGCCGCGACCGAGCCCGAGGTTGCCGACGCCGAGCCGAGCGCGCCCGCGGAGGCCGACGACGCATCCGCCCCCGACACCTCGGAGACCGCCGACGACGAGCGGGCGTAGCCCGTGCGCGTCGACATCGTCACGATCTTCCCCGAGTTCTTCGGCGTCCTCGACGTCTCGCTGCTCGGCCGCGCGCGCCGCGAGCAGCTGCTCGAGCTGCACGTGCACGACCTGCGCGACCACACGCACGACCGGCACCGCACCGTCGACGACACCCCCTACGGCGGCGGCGCCGGCATGGTCATGCGGCCCGAGCCGTGGGGCGAGGCGTTCGACGAGCTGCTGGGGGAGGGCGCGGCGGATGCCGTGGTCGTCTTCCCGACGCCGGCGGGCGTGCCCTTCACGCAGTCGCTCGCGCGCGAGCTCGCCGAGGAGCGGCGGCTCATCTTCGCGTGCGGCCGCTACGAGGGGATCGACGCGCGCGTCGCCGAGCACGTCGCCACCCGGGCGCGCGTCATCGAGGTGAGCCTCGGCGACTACGTGCTCAACGGCGGCGAGGTCGCCGCGATGGCGATGATCGAGGCCATCGGCCGGCTCGTGCCGGGCGTCGTCGGGAACCCCGCCTCGCTCGTCGAGGAGAGCCACGAGGAGGGGCTGCTCGAGCACCCCTCCTACACGAAGCCCGCCACGTGGCGCGGGCTCGACGTGCCGGAGGTGCTGCGCGGCGGCAACCACGGGGCGATCGCCGCCTGGCGGCGCGAGCAGGCGCTCGAGCGCACGCGGCGCGTGCGGCCGGATCTGCTGCCGGCCGACGGCGCCGACGCGTAGCCCTCAGCGAACACGCGAGCGTCGCCCGGGCCCGGTCGGTAGATTCGAGCCATGGCCCCCACCGCCTCCTCCACGCAGCGTCCTCGGGCGCAACGGCACTGGGCGCTGCGCGCGTTCTTCTGGGTGATGATCGGCGCGATCGTCGTGCTGCCGGTGTGGATCATGTTCGGCCGCGCGCTCGCGGGCGCGCCGCTCGGCGATGCGCTGCTGCTGCAGGCCTTCCTCGGCCCGGGGCTCGCGATCCTCATCGGCGCGGTCGTCGGCATCACGATCGCGCGCAAGCAGGTGCGGAAGCCCCGCGCGGCGCAGTGGCGCGACGTGAAGCTGCTCGGCCCGTGGCTGCTCGTGATCGCGCTGCTCGGCGTCACGGTCGTCGACACAGGCGGCGGCCGCACGGGGAGCGCCCTCACCGCGTGGTTCGGCGACGGCTGGCTCACCGCGTCGCAGTCGTTCACCGCGATCGGCATCATGGCGACGATCATCGGCGGCGTCGTGCTCTTCTGGCTCCAGGTGCTCGAGCTCGGCCGCGAGACGCGCGCCCGCGTCGAGCGCGCCGTGAACGACCTGCAGGCGCCGCTGCTCGAGCAGCAGGCGCGGCAGGCGGACGCGTCGTTCGAGCGCATCGAGGGGCCGCAGTCGGGTCGCGTCATCGGCCTCGAGGGCGACGACAAGCGCTGATCCGGCCGCCGGCGTTGGCGCGCGGGCCCCGGTTGTGGCAAGATTGCTCGTTGGTGCCTCGCACGGCTTCCGCCTGAGCGCGGCCTCTGCCACAGGGGAGAGAGCGAGCACCGCAACCCCGAACCCATGACGCGGCCGACCTGTGGCGGCTGCAGAGAGCGATACCGCCATGCACATCCTCGACAAGGTCGACGCAGCCAGCCTCCGTTCCGACGTCCCCGACTTCCGCCCCGGCGACAACGTCAAGGTCCACGTCAACATCATCGAAGGCTCGCGCTCGCGCGTGCAGATCTTCCAGGGCGTCGTCATCGGCCGCTCGGGCCACGGCGTGCGCGAGACCTTCACGGTCCGCAAGGTCTCGTTCCAGGTCGGCGTCGAGCGCACCTTCCCGGTGCACTCGCCGGTGATCGACAAGATCGAGGTCGTGAGCCGCGGCGACGTGCGCCGCGCGAAGCTCTACTACCTCCGCGGTCTGCGCGGCAAGGCCGCCAAGATCCGCGAGAAGCGCGACTTCTCCTGATCTGAGCACGAAGCGGGGCCGGCTTGCCGGCCCCGCTTCCGCGTTCGCGCCGGGCGGTTCGTCACGGAATCGTGATCTCGCGCGACGCGTCCAGCGGCTGGCGGCACCCCCGCTCGCCTAGACTTGCCGAGGCGAAAGGGCGCGGGATGACGGACACGGTCGACACGGGGGAGAGCCGTGCCGCGGGGCCGTCCCGACGACGCGGCGCGCTGCTGTTCCTGCGCGACATCGTCGTCATCTTCCTCGTCGCGCTGCTCGTCTCGTTCCTCGTCAAGACGTTCCTCATCCGGCCCTTCTGGATCCCGTCGGAGTCGATGAACGACACCCTGCAGGTCGACGACCGCATCATCGTGAGCCTCCTCACGCCGACGCTCGTGCCCGTCGACCGCGGCGAGATCGTCGTCTTCGAGGACCCGGGCGGCTGGCTCCCCGAGCCGGCGGCCGAGCCGGAGGAGAGCGGCATCGTCGGCGCGATCGACTGGTTCCTCACCTTCGTCGGCCTCGCGCCCGAGGACGACCACGGCTACCTCATCAAGCGCGTCATCGGCCTCCCCGGCGACCGCGTGCAGTGCTGCAACGACTTCGGCCAGCTCACGGTCAACGGTGTGCCGCTCGACGAGCCCTACCTCCACCTCGACGCCGAAGGCCAGCCCGCGAGCGCGCAGGGCTTCGACGTCACCGTGCCCGAGGGCCACGTGTGGGTGATGGGCGACAACCGCAACCACTCGGGCGACTCCCGCGCGCACATCGACGCGCCGGGCGGCGGCTTCGTGCCGATGCAGTCGCTCGTCGGCCGCGCGATCCTCGTCTCCTGGCCGCTCGAGCGCTGGGCGTGGCTCGACGACTTCGAGTCGACGTTCGTGGGCGTCGAGCCGCAGGGCGCGGCGGAGCTCGGGCCGGTGAGCGCCGAGGCGGTGCCGGCGGCATGACGGTCGTGTCGCCGACGCTCGACCACGAGCGCGAGCTCTGGGCGGATGCGCCCGTCGTCATCGGCATGGATGAGGTGGGTCGCGGCGCGCTCGCCGGTCCCGTGAGCGTCGGCGCGCTCGCCCTCCGCGACGGCTGCGGGCCGCACCCCGAGCACCTCCGCGACTCGAAGGCCATGACGGCGCTCCGCCGCACGGCGACGGCCCCGCTGGTGCGCGAGTGGGGCGTGAGCGCCGTCGGGCACGCCTCGAACGACGAGATCGACCGCTTCGGCATCCAGGTCGCGCTGGGCCTCGCCGGCCGCCGCGCGCTCGTCGCCCTCCACGCGCTCGGCGTGCACGTGCCGAGCGCCGCGATCCTGCTCGACGGCACGCACGACTGGCTCGCGCCGGCCCTCCGCGTGCCCGTGCGCACGGTGCTGCGCGCGAAGGCCGACCGCGACTGCGCATCCGTCTCGGGCGCCGCGCTCGTCGCGAAGGTCGAGCGCGACGAGCGGATGGTCGAGGCCGACGCGGTGCACGCGGGCTATGCCTGGGCGTCCAACAAGGGCTACGGCTCGGCCGAGCACCTCGCGGCGATCGCCGAGCTCGGGCCCACGGCGCTGCACCGGCGCACCTGGCTGCGCTCGCTCCAGCGGCCGACCGCCGACGCGAGCATGCCGGCCGCGACCGGGCTCGTGCCCGCCGCGGGCTAGGCTCGCGGCAGGGAGGCCGGGCATGGATCGAGCGCAGGTGGAGCGCAACCTCGTCGAGCAGGCGGCGCTCTACGGAGCCCCGCTCGCCGAGCTGCTCGCGCCGGTGCGCGAATCGCTCGGGATGACGCAAGCGCGGCTCGCGCAGGCGATGGGGCTCTCCGCGCCGATGCTCTCGCAGCTGCTGCAGGGCCAGCGGGTCAAGATCGGCAACCCCGTCGTGCTCGCGCGGATGGATGCGCTCATCGCGCTCGAGGCGGATGCCCGGGCGGGGCTGCCCGCGGCCGAGGTCGCGCGTCGCGCGCAAGAGATCGCCGCGTCGACCGTGCGCTCGACGCACGCGGGCGCGCCGGCGGAGGCACTCCGCGACGCACTGCTCGCGATCGCGCCGCGGGCGGAGCTCGAGGCCGCGATCGAGCAGCTCCGGACCGGCTACCCGCGAGTGGCCGACGGCCTCGCGGCGCTGCTGGCAGGCCCGCGCTAGGCGCGACGCCGCGCGCGGAGCCAGACGGCGAGCCCGACGAGCCCCGTTGCCACGAGCAGGCCGCCCGCGACGCCGAGCCCGATGGCGAGCGGGCCGGCGCCCGTCGCGCCGTCGTCCAAGGGGGCGGTCTCGACGGGCGCCGCGCCCGGGGTCGGCATCGCCGAGGGCGCGGCGGCGAGCTCCGGGGTGCCGCTCGGGTCGCCGACCACTTCGACGGTGAGCGTGTAGGGGATGATCCGCGGCTCCTCCATCGGGGCGAGCGAGACCACGACGGTGTGCTCCCCGGCGAGGCTCGCCTCCCCGGAGCGCCGCGCGGGCAGCGCGATCGGCGGGGTGGCGTTCGCGAGCCGCAGCCGCGTGTCCGCAGCCACGTCAGCCCAGCGCGCGCCGTCCGCGGCACGCGCGAGGAGGTCGCTCGCGATCCCGCCGACCGGGTCCAGGATGTGCAGCCTGCCCGCTTCGTACGGATGATCGGTGTCGTTCTCGAACGATGCGACCGCGCGCACCGACTGGCCCCAGTCGACCGGGACGGAGAAGAACTGCGTCTCGCCCGGCAGGATGTCGACCCGGTAGGAACCCGGCTCGATGCCGGCGGGATCGTTGAGGCTCGATCCCGGCTCGAGCTCGCCGCCGGCCGCGTCCTCCGCGAGGCCGAGCGTCCAGTCGCGCTCGGCTGAGACGGCCGCGGGGAGCGCGTCGAGGTTCGCGGGCAGCGGCTGCTCGACGAGGCGCAGCTCGAAGGGCACAGCCCCCGCGGGGGAGCCGAGGTCGGTGACCGAGAGCTCGAGCGCGTCCGCGGTCATGCACGCGTCGTCCGCGGCTTCGAGCGCACCGGCGCTCAGCGCGATGAGCGACGCCTGGGTCGAGCCGTCGGCCGACACGGTCTCGTAGCCGCACAGCGCGCCTTCGGCCTCGAGCCGGATCGTCACGGCACCGCCGCGGTGGTTCGCGGGGAGCACCCCGAGCATGCCGACGAGCAGCGTCGAGCCGGGGATGTCGCGCTCGACGACGTAGTGGCGCTCGGCGCCGGAGCCGTCGAGCTCGTCGACCCACTGCGTGCCGGCGCGGATGGCGGGCGCGTCCGACGCATCCGGCGTGCCGGTGACCGGGTTGCCGACGACGGAGAAGGGTCGGAAGGCGCGGGCCGCGAGCGCCGTGAGCGCGTGCTCGAGCCCAGCGGCGTCGGCGGCGTCGACGTACGCGCCTCGGCCGGCGTCGGCGACGCACCGCAGCTGTTCGCGCGCAGCGGGGTCGACGTCGAAGCCGACGACGTTGATCATGAGGTCGATGCCGCCGCCAGCGAGCTCCGCGGCGACGGTGCACGGGTCGGGATCGCAGTTCGCGAGGCCGTCCGAGACCAGCAGGATGGACCGCGGGCCATCGGTGCCGAGATCCGCGGCGGCCTCCTGGAGCGCGAAGCCGATGGGTGTCTCGCCGTAGGGCGCGTAGGCGACGGCCGCGGCGCGGAGGGCGTCGCGGTTCCCGGCGCCGACCGGCACGACGCGCTGCGAGTCGGTGCACGCGCCGGGGGACTCCTGGCCGAGCACGGTCGCGCCGAAGACCCGCAGGCCCACGCGCTGCTCGTCGTCGAGGCCGTCGAGGGCGCGGTCGATGGCGGTACGGGCGGCGTCGATGCGCGGGGCGCCCGTCGCGTCGGGCATCGCCATCGAGCCGCTCGCGTCGAGCACCAGCATGAGCGAGGCGTCGTCGCGCGGGCTCGCCGCGAGCGCGGGTGCCGCGCTGAGCGAGCTCGCGACGGCGAGCACGGCGACGAGCGCGGTCGCGAGGCGGATGCGTCGGAGCAAGGTGGTCTCCCTCGGTCGGGGCGGCAGGCCCGGCAATCTTTGCGATTGCGAATCTATGGGTTTGCGATCGCGAAGTCAAGGCTCATGCGAGCAGCAGTGCGGCGACGATGCTCGTGGCTCCCACGGCGAGCATCGCGAGCGATCCGGCGAGCAGCGCGCCCGCGCGACGCGACGACGCCCGATCCGGAGGGTCGTCCACCGCTGGGACCGGGCGGGCGCTCTCGGTCGGCATCGATGCATCCGGAGCCGGGCCACGAGGCCCCCATGCCGGCGGCAGCTCGGGGAGCTGCCGGAAGACCTCGACGTCGTCGCCGAGCGGGCGCTCGAGCAATCCGGTGGCGTGGAGCCGCTCGCGCAGCGACCCGGGCGACGGGCGCTCGCCGGGCGCCTCGGCGAGCATCTCGTCGACGAGCGCTCGCAGCACGCCGCCAGGGCCGAGCGCATCCAGGGTCATGCCGAGCGCGTAGACGTCCGCCGACGGGTGCGGATCGGCGTCGTGCGCCTCGGGGGCGCGGAAGCCCGCGGTGCCGACGGCGAACGGCCCGGTCGTGAGCCGAGGGCCGCCGATGCGCGCGGCGATGCCGAAGTCGGTGAGCCGCAACCGCGGCTCGCCCGTGCCCGTCGCGTCGAGCAGCAGGTTCGCCGGGGTGACGTCGCGGTGCACGACGCCAGCCGCGTGGACCGCCTCGAGCGCTTGCAGCGCCTGGTCGGCGATGCGCGCGATCCACGGTGCCGGCAGCGGCGCGAAGTCGCCGGCGAGGGTCGCGAGCGAGCCGCCGTCGACGAGCGGCATCGCGAGCAGCACGCGGTCGTCCTCGCCCGCCCAGCCCGTGGGGGTGAGCACGTGCGGGTGCCGGATGCGCGTGGCCTGCTCGCGCGCGAAGCGCACGAGCGAGGCCGCGTCGACCTGGCGGAGCACCTTCGCCGCGACGTACTGCCGCTCGCGCAGGTCCCACGCGCGCCAGACGACCCCTGAACCGCCCTCCGCGAGCGGGTCGACGAGCGCGAACCGCCCCGCGAATGCCACAGCCACACCCCGATCCTAGGCAGGGCTCGGCCACCGGTCCGCCCGCGCGCCGGGGCGGCATAGGATGGATGCGTGGAACCCGAGGACATCGAGGACTACGACCGCGAAGTCGAGCTGGCCCTCTTCAAGGAGTACCGCGACGTCGTCGGCATGTTCAAGCACGTCGTCGAGACCGAGCGACGGTTCTACCTCGCGAACGACGTCAAGGTCACGCGCCACGACGCAGGCACCGACTTCTACTTCGAGCTCGAGCTCACCGACGTCTGGGTGTGGGACATCTACCGCTCCGACCGCTTCATCAAGTCGGCGCGCATCCTGACCTTCAAGGACGTCAACGTCGAGGAGCTCGCCTCCCGCGACCTCGAGCTGCCGAAGGACCTCGCGATCGAGGAGTGACGCAGGCGGGCGCTGCCCGCTCGTTCTCCACAGCGCCGCGCCCGCGTCGCGCGCGCGAGCTGCCGCATCCGCTTTCCTCTGCCCCATGCGGGCGAAGGATGAGCTGGGGCTCGACGGCGAGGCGGCCGCGAGCGTGCACCTCGAGCGCGCGGGGATGCGCATCGTCGACCGGCGCTGGCGCTGCCCGCACGGGGAGGTCGACATCATCGCCCTCGACGGCGAGACGCTCGTCTTCGTCGAGGTGAAGACGCGCCGCGGCACCGAGTTCGGGCATCCGTTCGAGGCGATCACGCCCGAGAAGGTGAGGCGCCTGCGCACGCTCGCGGGCGTGTGGCTCGGCGAGCACCGCCATCGCGGGCCGATCCGCATGGACGCCGTCGCGGTCATCGCGCCGCGCTCCGGTCGCTGGCGCGTCGAGCACCTGCGGGGCATCGAGTGAGCGGCTTCGGGCGGGCGGCGTGCGTGGCGCTGCAGGGACTGGCGGGCGTCGGCGTGCAGATCGAGGTGCACGCCTCGAGCGGGCTGCCGCGCGTGCACATCGTCGGGCTGCCTGATCGCGCCGTGCAGCAGGCGCAGCACCGCACCTGGAGCGCGATCGCTCGAGCGGGGCTCACCCCGCCGCACGGGAAGACGGTCATCAACCTCACGCCCGCGTCGCTGCCGAAGGCCGGCACGCACTTCGACCTCGCGATGGGCGTCGCGGTGCTGCGCGCCATGCGGGTCGTACCGCCCGACGACGGCGAGACGGCGCTGCTCGGCGAGCTCGGGCTCGACGGCCGCCTGCGACCCGTCGCGGGCACGCTGCCGCTCGCGCGAGCTGCGGCCGAGGCCGGCATGACGCGCGTCGTGGTGCCGACCGCGTCCGTCGACGAGGCGTCGCTCGTCGCGGGCATCC
The DNA here is from genome assembly GCF_000400485.1 of Agrococcus pavilionensis RW1. Taxonomy (GTDB): domain Bacteria; phylum Actinomycetota; class Actinomycetes; order Actinomycetales; family Microbacteriaceae; genus Agrococcus; species Agrococcus pavilionensis. The sequence goes on along the minus strand of NZ_ASHR01000032.1, from coordinate 112,166 downwards.
GCGTGCTCGGAGCGCCGAGCCTCGCGCACGCGGCGGCGCTGCTCGGCGCCGACCTCGACCCGGAACCCGTCGAGCCCGTCCCGGCGGCCGCCCCCGTGCCGCGCGCCCACGCCGACCTCGACCTCGCCGACGTCGTCGGCAACCGCGACGCCGTCGAGGCGCTCGAGATCGCGGCCGCCGGCTCCCACCACCTGCTCATGGTCGGCCCGCCCGGCGCGGGCAAGACGATGCTCGCGATGCGGCTGCCCGGGATCCTCCCGGCGCTCACCGAGCAGGAGGCGCTCGAGGTCGCGTCGCTGCGCTCGCTCGCGGGCGAGCCGCCGCCCTCGACCCTCGACGTGCTGCCGCCGTTCGAGCACCCGCACCACTCCGCGACGGCTGTCTCGCTCGTGGGCGGTGGGTCGGGCACCATCCGCCCCGGCGCGGCGGCTCGAGCCACGCACGGCGTGCTCTTCTTGGACGAGGCGCCGGAGTTCCCGCGCACCGTGCTCGACATGCTGCGCCAGCCGCTCGAATCGGGCACGATCACGATCCACCGCGCGGCGGGTGTCGCGACGTTCCCCGCGCGCTTCCAGCTCCTGCTCGCCGCGAACCCGTGCCCGTGCGGGCTCTTCGGCAGCGGCGAGTGCACGTGCCCGCCGCAGCAGAGGCGCCGCTACTTCAGCCGCCTCTCCGGGCCGCTGCTCGACCGCGTCGACCTGCAGGTGCGGGTCGATCGCGTGCTGCCCGGCGCCGACGGCGCGCGGCGCTCGAGCGCCGAGGCTGCCGCGAGGGTCGCGGAGGCGAGGGCGCGCGCCGAGCGCCGGCTCGAGGGCACCGAGTGGCGCGCGATGGGCCACGTGCCGGGGCCGTGGCTGCGGCGGAACCTGCCGCTCGGCCGCGAGCTGCTGCTGCCGCTCGAGCAGGCCGTCGAGCGCGGCGCGCTCACGATGCGCGGGCTCGATCGCGCCGTTCGCGTCGCGTGGACGATGGCCGACCTCGATGGCGTCGACGCGCCGTCGCGCACCCACATCGGTCGAGCGCTCGCGCTCCGGAAGGGGATCCCCGCATGAAGCCGTACCGCATCCCGCTCGAGCGGCTGAGGGCGGCCGTGATCCCGACCATGCCCCCTGGCGTCGAGCCGACCGACGCCGAGGTCGTGGCGCGCTTCGCGGCCGGCGCCTGGACGGTGCTGCCCGAGCCCGGCGACGGCGCGGTCGGCGTCGCTCGCGAGCTCATCGGCGACGTGCGAGCGCTCGAGCTGCTCGTCGAGGGCGCCGGCGCGAGCACGTGGGCGGACGAGCTCGGCGACGCCGAGGCGGCACGAGCGGTCTCGGCGGGCGTCGAGCGCTGGCGGCCGCGGCTCGAGGCGGAGCGGATCCTCTCGGCGTTCACGCAAGGCGCGGCGTTCGGGCAGCTGCTGCTCACGAGAGCCGACGCGAGCTGGCCGACGGCCATCGACGACCTCGGTCCGCACGCGCCGGCCGGGCTGTGGGTCCGCGGCGATCCGGCGACGCTCGCGCGGTGCGCGCGCTCGGCCGCGCTCGTCGGCTCGCGCGCCTCGTCGGGCTACGGCGAGCTCGTCACCGGGCAGCTCGCCGCCGGGCTCGTCGACCGCGGGTTCGCCGTCGTCTCCGGCGGCGCGTACGGCATCGACGGCACCGCGCATCGCGCCGCGATGGCCGCCGGGGGCACGACCGTCGCCGTGCTCGCCGGCGGACTCGATCGCTTCTACCCGGCGGGGCACGACGAGCTGCTGCAGCGCGTCGCCGCGACCGGTTGCGTCATCGCCGAGGCGCCGAGCGGCGTGCCGCCCACCCGCTGGCGGTTCCTCGCGCGCAACCGGCTCATCGCGGCGCTCGCGAGCGCGACCGTCGTCGTCGAGGCGGGGAGCCGCTCCGGGTCGATCAACACCGCGGGGCACGCCGCGGCGCTCGGGCGGCCGCTCGGCGCCGTGCCCGGCCCCGTCACCTCGGGCGCGAGCACCGGCTGCCACCGGCTGCTGCGCGACTACGGCGCGGCGGTGATCGAGCGCGCCGAGCACATCGTCGAGCTCGTCGACGGGCCGGGGGAGGAGCAGCCGCCGATCGGCGGGCTCTCGAGCGACGAGCTGCGGGTGCTCGACGCGCTGAGCGCGAGGGCGGCGCGCGACGTCGACGAACTCGCCGTGCGCACCGGCATGGCGCGCGGCGACGTCGTCGCGTCGCTCTCGCTCCTCGAGCTCGGCGCGCGAGCCGTCGAGCGCGCGGGTGGTTGGGTGAAAGCGGCGCGGTAGGCGGTGGCGGTGCCGTCCGGCGCGTTCGCCGGAGCCGCGCGCCGCGCGTGACTAGCCTGAGCGCGTGACCTACGGCATGCACCCGGACGCGGCGGTCGTCATCGCGCACCTCAGCGACACGCACCTGCTCGCGGGCGGCGCGCCGCTCGCCGACCTCGTCGACACCGAGGCACACCTCCGCGACACCGCGGCGCGGCTGCGCGTCGCGGCCGCGGACGCCGACGTCATCGTCGTCTCGGGCGACGTCGCCGACCTCGGGGAGCCCGGCGCGTACGCGCTCGCGCGCGAGATCCTCGAGCCCGTCGCCGCCGAGATCGGCGCACCGATCGTCTGGACCGCCGGCAACCACGACGAGCGGCCCGCGATGCGCGAGGCGCTCGGCCTCGGCGGCGGGCCCCTCGACCCGATCGACTCGATCGTCGAGGTGGGCGGGCTGCGGATCGTCGCGCTCGACTCGAGCCTGCCCGGCTGGCACCACGGCGGCTTCGACGAGGGCCAGGCGGCGTGGCTCGCCGACGCGCTCGCCGACCCGCCCGCGCTCGGCTGCGTGCTCGTCATGCACCACCCGCCGCTGCCGTACCGGACGCGCCTGATGCGGCTGCTCGAGTTCCGCGACGAGCAGCGCCTGCGCGAGGTCGTCGACGGCGCCGACGTGCGCGCGATCCTCTCCGGCCACCTCCACATCGGCGGCTCGGGCACCTTCGCCGAGGTGCCCGTCGTGCTCGCGAGCGCGACGAGCTACGCCGACGACCTCGCCGGCCCGCCGCCGGCGATGCACGGCATCGACGCGACCCAGTCGTTCAACCTCGTCGAGGTGTACGCCGACGCGATCGCCCACTCGGTCGTGCCGGCGCTGCCGCACGACTCGCGCGAGACGGTGCCCGCCGAGCTCGCGCGCGCCGTCGACGCGCTCGAGCCCGCCGAACGGCTCGACCGCTTCAGCCGCAAGCCCGCTCCCGCCGACGAGGCCTGAGTGCTGCTCGCCGAGGGCATCGAGGGCTACCTCGCCCACCTCGAGCGCGAGCGCGGCTACTCGGCCAACACCGTGCGCGGCTACCGCGGCGACCTCCGCAGCCTCGAGGAGCACTGCGAGCGCTCGGGCATCCGCGACGCCGCCGACGTCGACCTCGACGCGCTCCGCGACTGGCTCTACGCGAGCGCGGAGTCGGGCATGGGCAAGTCGACGATCGCCCGGCGCTCGGCCGCGGCGCGCGGGTTCAGCCGGTGGCTCGCCGCGCACGGCGGCGACGACGTCGCGGCGCGGCTGCGCACGCCGAAGCGCGATCGCCACTTGCCGCGCGTGCTCTCCCGGCAAGCGATCGACGCCGTGCTGGCGTCGCTCCACGCAGCGGCTGCCGAGGGCGACGCGACGGCGCTCCGCGACGTCGCCGTCGTCGAGCTGCTCTACGCGAGCGCGCTGCGGGTCAGCGAGCTCGTCGGGCTCGACGTCGACGACGTCGATCTCGAGCGGCTCACCGTGCGCGTCACGGGCAAGGGGTCGAAGGAGCGCGTCGTCCCCTTCGGCCGGCCCGCGCTCGACGCGATCGTCGACTGGCTCCGCAGCGGCCGGCCGCGGCTCGTGAGCGCCGCGCGCTCGCAGCCGGCGCTCTTCCTCGGCGCGCGGGGCGGGCGCCTCGGGCAGCGGCGCGTGCACGAGCTCGTGACGTCGCTGCTCGAGGCGACGCCGGGCTCGGGCCCGCACGGGCCGCACACCCTCCGCCACACCGCGGCGACGCACCTCCTCGACGGGGGCGCCGACCTCCGCGCGGTGCAGGAGATGCTCGGCCACTCGAGCCTCGGCACGACGCAGATCTACACGCACGTCTCGCTCGAGCGCCTCGCCGAGGCGTACCGCACCGCCCACCCGCGCGCTTGAGCGCACCCGCGCGCCCGAGCGCATCCGCGTGCCAGGGTGCGCTTGCCGCCCCGCATGGGCAGCAGCACCGGCCGCTCGACGCCGAGGAGCGGCAGCGGGTCGACGTACTGCCCGGCGAGCCGCGCCCCGACGTGCAGCCTCGTCGCGCCCGGCACGTGGCCGGGCAGCAGCGTGCCGATCCGCTCGCCCCGGCGCACGGCATCGCCGCGCGCGACGGCGGGCTCGACCGGCTCGAAGCTCGACACGAGCCCGCCCGCGTGCTCGATCGAGACGACCGGCCGGCCGGCGACCGGGCCGGCGAACCGCACCGTGCCGTCGTCGGGCGCGACGACCGCCGACCCCGGTGCCGCTTCGAGGTCGATGCCGCGATGCCCGGGACCGTAGGGCCCGGCCGCCATGTCGAACGCGCGCGCCACGACCGCCGGCTCGACCGGCCACACCCACGGCGCGACGGCGAGCGCGAGCAGGATCGCGAGGGCGCGCATCCCGACAGCGTGCCGCGGAGGGCGGCGGGGCGGGGCGGATGCGCGCGGCACCGGTGGAGAACGCGCCCGCGACGGCGGGCCCCGCGGCGTGTAGCATGGGAGGGCGTCGCCTCTCGGCGATGACTACGCGCGCCCGTCGCGACGACACCTCCGTTGGTCCAGCTCTCGAGCACAGAGCCTGCACGCTCCGTGCTCGAACGCCTGGTGGGGGTGCGTCAGGGCGCCAGGGGCTCGGCCGACCGGTCGAGCCGGCAACCAGAACAGAAGAAGGAGGCGGCCATGGCCGTCGTCACGACTCGCCAGCTGCTCGACAGCGGCGTGCACTTCGGGCACCAGACCCGACGCTGGAACCCCAAGATGAAGCGATTCATCTTCACGGAGCGCTCCGGCATCTACATCATCGACCTGCAGCAGTCGCTCGCCCACATCGACAAGGCGTACGACTTCGTCAAGGAGACCGTCGCCCACGGCGGCAGCGTGCTCTTCGTCGGCACCAAGAAGCAGGCGCAGGAGTCGATCGCCGAGCAGGCGACGCGCGTGGGCCAGCCCTACGTCAACCAGCGCTGGCTCGGTGGCCTGCTCACGAACTTCAACACGGTCTCGAAGCGACTGAGCCGCATGAAGGAGCTCGAGGAGCTCGACTTCGACGACACGACGCAGGGCTACACGAAGAAGGAGCTGCTGCTCAAGAAGCGCGAGCTCCTCAAGCTGCAGAAGTCGCTCGGCGGCATCCGCAACCTGCAGCGCACGCCGTCCGCGCTGTGGATCGTCGACACGAACAAGGAGCACCTCGCGGTCGACGAGGCGAAGAAGCTCGGCATCCCGATCATCGCCATCCTCGACACGAACTGCGACCCCGACGACGTCGCCTACCCGATCCCGGGCAACGACGACGCGATCCGCTCGGTCGCGCTGCTGACGAAGATCGTGGCCGACGCGGCCGCCGAGGGCCTCATGCAGCGCCACGGCGGCGGTGCCGACGGCGAGGTCGAGCCGATGGCCGAGTGGGAGCGCGAGCTCCTCGAGCAGGCGAACGCCGAGCAGGCCGCCGCGCCCGCCGCCGACGCCGCGCCCGCCGCGGAGGAGGCGCCGGCCGAGGCCGCCGCCGAGGCTCCGGCCGAGGAGGCGCCCGCCGCCGAGACCACCGAGGACGCCACCGCGTCCGAGTCGAACTAAGGAGCAGCGCATGGCCAACATCAGCATCGCCGACCTCAAGATGCTGCGCGAGCAGCTCGGCACCGGCATGAGCGACACGAAGGCCGCCCTCGAGGAGGCCGGCGGCGACGTCGAGAAGGCGACCGAGATCCTCCGCCTCAAGGGCGCGAAGGGCAACGCGAAGCGCGCCGACCGCTCCACGAGCGAGGGCCTCGTCGCCGTCGCCGAGGGCGAGGGCGCCGTCACGATGATCGCGCTTGGCTGCGAGACCGACTTCGTCGCGAAGAACGAGAAGTTCATCGCGCTCTCGGAGCGCGTCGTCGCAGCGGTCGCCGCCGCGGGCGCGACCGACCTCGAGTCGGCGCTCGCCGCGCCGGCCGAGTCGGGCACCGTCAAGTCGATCATCGAGGAGCAGGCCGCCACCATCGGCGAGAAGGTCGAGCTCACGAAGGTCACGCGCGTCGAGGGCCAGCAGCACGCCGTCTACCTGCACCGCACGTCGAAGGACCTGCCCCCGCAGGTCGGCGTCGTGGTCGCCTACTCGGGCGACGACGCGGAGACGGCGCGCGCCGTCGCGCAGCACATCGCGATGTTCGACCCGACCTTCGTCTCGCGCGACGAGGTGCCGGCCGAGCAGGTCGAGAAGGAGCGCGAGCTCGTCTCGGAGATCGCTCGCGGCGAGGGCAAGCCCGAGGGCGCCCTGCCGAAGATCATCGAGGGCCGCCTCAACGGCTTCTTCAAGCAGATCGTCCTGCTCGACCAGGACTACGCCCGCGACAGCAAGCAGACCGTCGGCAAGGTCCTCGAGGCCGCCGGCCTCACGGTCACCGGCTTCGCGCGCTTCAAGGTCGGCGCGTAGCAGCACGCTCGACAGGAGGGCCGGGGGAGACCCCGGCCCTCCGTCGTCCCCCGGCACGGAGCAGTGCCCGGACCGCGCCGTCCGGCGGTCGCGGTAGGCTTCTGGAGGCCCGCCGGGGGTCACGATCCAGGAGGAGTCCATGCCAGCACAGTCGCGCCGCCGAGTCCTCCTGAAGCTCTCGGGCGAGTCGTTCGGCGGCGGCAGCCTCGGCGTGAACCCCGACGTCGTCTCCGCGATCGCGAAGCAGATCGCCGAGGCGGCGGAGACCGTCGAGATCGCGATCGTCGTCGGCGGCGGCAACTTCTTCCGCGGCGCCGAGCTGAGCCAGCGCGGCATGGACCGCGGCCGCGCCGACTACATGGGCATGCTCGGCACGGTCATGAACTCGCTCGCGCTGCAGGACTTCCTCGAGCAGGCGGGCGCCGAGACGCGCGTGCAGTCGGCCATCCAGATGACGCAGGTCGCCGAGCCGTACATCCCGCGCCGCGCCGAGCGCCACCTCGAGAAGGGCCGCGTCGTGATCTTCGGCGCGGGCGCCGGCCTGCCCTACTTCTCGACCGACACCGTCGCGGCGCAGCGCGCCCTCGAGATCGACGCCGATCAGGTGCTCGTCGCCAAGAACGGCGTCGACGGCGTCTACAGCGCCGACCCCAAGCTCGACGCGAGCGCGACCCGCTTCGACGAGATCACGTACCAGGACGCACTCGTGCGCGGCCTCAAGGTCGTCGACTCGACCGCGTTCAGCCTGTGCATGGACAACCGGATGCCGATGCGCGTCTTCGGCATGGACGGCGACGGCGCGCTCGCCAAGGCGATCCTCGGCGAGCCGGTCGGCACGCTCGTGCGCGCCTGATCGCGCGATCCGCGCACTAGAATCCACAGCAACGGAAGGAACCACGTGATCAGCGACGTTCTGGCTTCGGCCAAGGAGAAGATGACGCAGTCGATCGAGGTCGCGAAGGACGACTTCCAGACGGTGAGCGCCGGCCGCGCGAACCCCGCGCTGTTCCAGCGCCTCAACGTCGAGTACTACGGCACGCCGACGCCGCTCATGCAGCTCGCGTCGTTCCAGCAGCCCGAGGCCCGCGTGCTCGTCATCACGCCCTTCGACAAGTCGGCGCTCAAGGACATCGAGCGCGCGATCGTCAACGCGCCGCACCTCGGCGTCACGCCCTCGAACGACGGCCAGATCGTGCGCATCACGATGCCCGAGCTCACGGCCGAGCGCCGCAAGGACTACGTGAAGATCGTCAAGGACAAGGCCGAGCAGGCCCGCGTCGCGATCCGCAACGTGCGCCGCCAGGCGATGACCGACCTCGACAAGCTCACCGGCGAGGTCGGCGACGACGAGATCGCGCGCGCCGAGAAGGAGCTCGAGCAGATCACGAAGCAGTCGATCGAGGGCGTCGACGAGGCGCTCAAGAAGAAGGAGGCCGAGCTCCTCGAGGTCTGATCGAGGGCTCGGGAGGCGACGGATGCGCAAGGAGCATCGCAGCGCCGCCGAGATCGACGCCCAGATCCAGGCGCAGATCCACGCGGCCAGGGATCAGATCGAGGCGGCCCGCGCGCGCGTCAACAAGCGCACGGGGCGCGACCTCGCGGCCGCGATCGGCATCGGCCTCCTGCTCGGCGGGCTGCTGCTCGCGAGCCTGCTGTGGGTCAAGACCCTCTTCATGCTCCTCGGCACCGTCATGGTGGGCTTCGCGCTCTACGAGCTCGCGAGCGCCCTGCGGTTCGCCGGCCGCGACGTGCCGCGCATCCCGCTCGTGCTGCTCGGCAGCGCGATCGTCCCGATCACGTGGTACTTCGGCGCCGCGGGCCTGTGGTGGTCCACGCTCGGCGCGATCGCGCTCGTCGCGCTCGTGCGCGTGCTCGAGCTCGCCGACGTGCGCACCCGCACCGGCGCATCCGCCGTCTTCGCCGACGTCACGGGCGGCGCGCTCTGCATCGCCTACATCGCGGTGCTCGGCAGCTTCGCCGTGCTGCTCACCGCGCAGGAGGGCGGGCAGTGGTGGACGCTCGCGATGATCGCGATGACGACCGTCATCGACACCGGCGCACTCGCCGCCGGCGTGTGGCTCGGCAAGCACAAGCTCGCGCCGCGCATCAGCCCCGGCAAGACGTGGGAGGGCCTCGCGGGCGGCGCGCTCGCCGCGACGCTCGCCGGCATCGCGCTCTCGGTGTGGCTGCTGGGGCAGGAGTGGTGGTTCGGCTTCATCCTCGCCGCGCTCCTCGTCGTCACCGCGACGGTCGGCGACCTCGCCGAGTCGATCATCAAGCGCGACCTCGGCATCAAGGACATCGGGTCGTTCCTGCCGGGCCACGGCGGGTTCCTCGATCGGCTCGACTCGATCCTGCCGAGCGCGGTCGTCATGATGGCGCTCTTCCAGGTGGTGCACGCCTGACGCGAGCCGCCCCTGGCATGATGGTGACGATGAGCACGTTCCCGAGGGCGAAGCGGTCGCAGCCCGGCTACGACATCGAGCAGGTCGAGGACTTCCTCGAGGACGCTCGACGGGCCTACGCGACCGACGCCCGCGCGGCCACGGCGATCGACTCGTCGAGCATCCGGCGCACGAGCTTCCCGATGCAGAAGGGCGGCTACTCGCCCGCGCACGTCGACGCCGCGCTCGAGCGGCTCGAGGAGGCGTTCGCGCGGCGGGAGCACGAGCGCGGCATCGCCGAGCACGGCGAGGAGGCCTGGTACGCGCAGATCCGCGAGCGCGCCGTGCAGGTGCTCGAGCAGCTGCGCCGCCCCGACGGCGAGCGGTTCCGGCGCGTGAGCCGCATCTCGCGCGGCTACCGGGTCGCGGAGGTCGATGCGTTCGCGCTCCGCATCGCCGACTACCTCGAGGACGGGCCCGACATGTCGGCCCGCGAGGTGCGCACCGCCCAGTTCGACGCCCAGTTCGGCGGCTACGACGAGGACGAGGTGGATGCGATGCTCGACTCGGTCGTCGGGCTCATGCTGGCGGTGCGCTGACCCTCGCACCCTCGGCGTCGTTACCATTCCGTGATAACGTGGATCCTCGTGTTCACCCGATCTGCCACCGCTTCCGCGCGCTCGACGCGCACTCGCGGCGTGCTCTCGGGCGTCTCGCTCGTCGCCGCCGCGGGCTTCGTGCTCGTCTCCGTCGCCGCGACCCCCGGCGCGCAGGTCGCCGCCGAGCCGGCGACGCTGCTGAGCGAGCCGCGACCGGGGCAGGCGCTCGGCGAGGTCACGGGCGAGCAGGCGTCGCTCGTCCGCGACACGATCGTCGTGCACACCCCGACGCCCACCCCGACCCCCGAGCCCGCGCCCGTCGCGGCCGCACCCGCTGCCGCCTCGAGCGGCGGCACGGCGGCTCGCGCCGCGCTGCCGATCCCCGCGGTCGCCGCGCCCGATCCCGGCTCCGCGCAGGCGATCGCGCGCCAGATGGTGCTCGCCCGCGGCTGGGGCGAGGACCAGTACTCCTGCCTCTACTCGCTGTGGCAGAAGGAGTCGAACTGGAACGTCTACGCGCAGAACCGCTCGAGCGGCGCGTACGGCATCCCGCAGTCGCTGCCCGGATCGAAGATGGCCTCGGCCGGCGCCGACTGGCAGACGAACCCCGTGACGCAGATCACGTGGGGCCTCGGCTACATCTCGGGCCGCTACGGCACCCCGTGCGGCGCCTGGGGCCACTCGCAGCGGGTCGGCTGGTACTGATGCCGTCGCGGCGGCCGTCCCGTCGCCGCGCCACCGAGCACGTGCCGCTCGACGTCGAGCGGCTCATGCAGGGCGTGCGGCGCGTCGAGCGCCGCGCGGGCGGGGAGTGGCACGTGCAGCCGATGGCCGCGCACGCCGCGGTGAAGGACTACTCGTGCCCCGGCTGCGGCCAGTCCGTCACGGCCGGCACCGCGCACGTCGTCGTCTGGCGCGCCGACTCGATCTTCGGCGAGCGGGCGATCGAGGATCGGCGCCACTGGCACACCGGCTGCTGGCGCGCCGCCTGAGCTACTTGAGGTCCTGCTTCGGGATCACGACTTCCTTCAGGATCAGCTGGATCGCCGCGGCGACCGGGATCGCGACGAGCGCGCCGAGGATGCCGAGCAGCGTGCCGCCCGTGAGGGCCGCGAGCACGACCACGACGCCCGGCACCTTCACCGCGCGGTTCATGACCTGCGGGCTGATGACGTACGCCTCGAGCTGCATGTAGACGAGGTACCAGATCGCGACCGGCAGCGCCGTCTGCGGACCGTCGAGCAGCAGCACGAGCAACGAGATGACGACGGATGCGGTGATGGTGCCGACGAGCGGGATGGTCGAGGCGATGAGCGCGATGAAGGCGTAGACGCCCGCGAGCTCGGAGCCGACGATCGAGAGCACGATGAGCGAGAGCGTGCCGTTCAGCAGCCCGAGGGCGCCCTGCCCGAGCACGAAGCGCCCGACCGACTTCATGATCTGCTCGGCGATCTCGATGAACTTCGGCCGCGACGACGCCGGCACGAGGCGGTACATGCCCGACTTGATGGCCGGCAGCGAGCCCGTGAAGTAGAGCATGAGCACGACGACGATGAGCCCGCCGCCGATCGCGAACGCGACCTGCCCGATGCTCGCGACGATCGAGCCGACCACCTCCGCCATCCACGGGGGCAGCGACGACCAGGTGTTGAAGTCGGTGAGCGCGCCGCCGAGCTGGTCGAGGGTGCCGTCGACGTCGAACGCCGGGAACGTCTCGCGCACCCAGTCGAGCACGCTGTCGAGCAGCCCGCTCTCGACCTCCTGCACGATCGCCTGCACGAGCAGCGAGAACTGCGCGATGATCGTCGGCACGATGAGCCAGCCGGCGCCCACGAGGGCCGCGACGATCACGATGAAGATCAGCAGCACGGCCGCCCAGCGCGGCACGCGGCGGCGGATGAGGAACTGGATGACCGGCTCGAGGCCGAGCGCGAGGAAGATGCCCGCGAAGGCCCACACGAGCACGGTGCCGATCTGCTGCACCGCGGCGCCGATGGCGATGGCGAGGAGCACGCCGAGGCCGCCGAGCAGGCCGAGCACGAAGGCGTTGCGGATCTTCACATCCGAATCCTAGGCGGACGCCCGGGCCTGCTCCCTGCACGGCGCGCGGCCGGGACGGCGCAGGGGCGGGCTTGGCAGCACCCAGGGTGCGTCGGTACCCTGGAGGCTTGCCTGCTCTGCGTCGTCCGGCCGGACGGCCCGCCGCATCCCGCGGCGAGCGTGAAAGGACCTCTGACCCGTGCGATACATCCTCGCGGCCGTGAGCCTCGTGATCTCGCTCGTGCTGCTCGGCCTCGGCATCGGGCAGCGCACGATCTGGGCGCCGCCGGAGACGATCGTCGCGCAGCTGCAGGAGCCCCCCGAGTCGCAGGTCGTCGTCATCCCGGGCGAGGCCATGAACGCGCACGACGGCGTGCAGACGCTCACCGTCGAGGGCGACGGACCCATCACCGCGGTCGTCGGGCGCGCGCACGACGTCGAGGGCTGGGTGGGCGAGAGCGCCCACGCCATCGCGAGCGTCGACGAGACCGACGCGCTCGTGCTCGACGAGCAGCGCGGCGACGAGGAGCCGCTGCCCGCGATCGCCGGCAGCGACATGTGGATCGAGGAGGCGCAGGGCGAGGGATCGCTCGAGCTCACGATCGACCTGCCGGTCGGCTTCGCGGTCGCCATCACCGGCGCGCCCGGCGAGGCCGCGCCCGCCGCGATCGGCGTCGCGTGGCCGTTCGACGCGAAGACGCCGCTGTTCGGCCCGCTCATCACCGCCGGGCTCGTCTTCCTCGCGCTCGCGCTGCTGTTCCTGCTGCTCGCGCTCCGCCACCACCGCCGCCGTCGCGGCCCGCAGCGCCGCAGCCACCGCGAGCTCTCGCGCGCCGAGCGCCGCGCGCTGCGCCGCGAGGCGCAGCAGGGGCTGCCGCTGCCCGCGAAGCCGATCTCGCCCTCCCGCGCGGGTGAGCAGGGTGCGATCGAGGCGGATGCGTCGGCGCCGGCAGGCGAGGACGCCGCGTCGGCCACGCCCTCCGAGCCGGATGCCGCGGCATCCGCTCCCGAGCCCGGGACCGCATCCGCCCCCGACGCCCCCGGGCGCGAGTCGGGCACGCGCGAGCGCCGCGGGACGCGCTCGCGCCGCAGCCGCTTCGGCCTCGTCGCGCTGCCCGTCGTCGCGATCGTCGGCCTCACGGGCTGCGGGCCGCAGTACTGGCCGGGCGGCGAGTCGGAGGCCGCCCCGACGGACGCCCCGACGCCGTCGACGCTCGAGGAGACGCTGCCGCCCGTCGCGCTCACGGAGAACCAGTTCGACCGCGTGCTCGAGTCGACGCGCGAGACGGTCGCCGAGGCCGACGCGGCGCTCGACGCCGCGATCGCCGAGCGCCGGCTCGCGGGCCCGATGCTCGAGGCCCGCAGGACGAACTACCAGGTGCGCGCGCAGAACGCCGAGCTCGCCGAGGCGCCCGGGATCCCGGACGGCGACGTCGAGCTGCTGCTGCCGCAGCAGACGGAGGTGTGGCCGCGCTCGGTCATGGCCGTCGTCGGCTGGCAGGACGGCGCGCAGGCGCAGTCGGCGCTCATGTTCCAGCAGCCCGACGCGCGCTCGAACTACCGGCTCGTCTACATGACGACGCTCGCCTCGGGCGTGCAGCTGCCGGCCGTCGCGAGCCCGACGATCGGCGCCGCGAGCCTGCCGGGCGACACCCCGCTGCTGCTGCACCAGCCGAACGAGATCACGGGGGCGTACGCCGACGTCATCCTGAACGGCACCGATTCGCAGTACAACGCGTGGTTCCGCGAGGAGGGCGATGCGCTTCGCGCCGAGATCGGCCGTCCCGCGAAGGACGCGATGCGCGCGCTGCCCGAGTTCGAGCTCTCGAACCTCGAGTGGAGCGTCGCCGAGGACGAGCAGGCGCCGATGCTGCTCGTCACGAACGAGGGCGGCGCGCTGCTCGCGACGTCGTTCCTCGAGACGCAGCGCACGACGCCGACGGAGAGCGGCGTCGAGATCGAGGCGCAGGCCGGCGCAGGCATCCTCGCGGGGGTGCAGCAGTCCGACACCGGGATCGAGACGACCTACCAGATCCAGGTGCTCTTCTCGGTGCCGCCGGCCGATGCGCCGGAGGGCACGCAGATCCAGGTCGTCGGCTACAGCCAGTCGCTCGTCAGCGCAAGGGAGGTCCAGTGATGTCGGAGGCTCGACTGCCAGCGTCGATGGGGGGAGCGGTCGACCTGTCGGCCCTCGCCGCCCGCCACGAGCAGCCAGCGGCCGCGCCCGCGAGCGGCGGAGCGCCCGGAGGGGTGCCGAGCGCGATCATCGACGTCACCGACGCGGACTTCGCGCAGGTCGTCGAGCTCTCGAACCGCGTGCCGGTCATCATCGACATCTGGGCCGAGTGGTGCGGGCCGTGCAAGCAGCTCTCGCCCGTGCTCGAGCGCCTCATCGAGGGCCACGGCGGCCGCCTCGTGCTCGCGAAGGTCGACGCCGACGCCAACCCGCAGCTCGTGCAGGCGTTCAACGCGCAGTCGATCCCGACGGTCGCGGCTGTCATCGGGGGCCGGCCGGCGCCGCTCTTCACCGGCGCGCTGCCGGAGGAGCAGGTGAAGGACGTGCTCGAGCAGGTGCTCGCGTTCGCCGAGCAGCAGGGCATCACGGGGCGCGTCCCCGTCGGCGACGGCGAGGAGGCTCCCGCGGAGCCCGCGCCCGAGCCGGTGCCGCCGCTGCACCAGGAGGCGTACGACGCGCTCGAGATCGGCGACCTGCCGGCCGCGATCGCCGCGTTCGAGAAGGCGATCGCGCAGAACCCGCGCGACGCCGAGGCGATCGCCGGCCTCGCGCAGGTGAGCCTGCTCTCGCGCCTGCAGGGCAAGAGCGCCGACGAGGTGCGCGCGGCCGCGGCCGCGGACCCGCGCGACATCGACGCGCAGATGCTCGCGGCCGATCTCGACCTCTCGGGCGGGCACGTCGAGGATGCGTTCCTGCGGCTGCTCGAGCTCATGGCGACGCTCTCGGGCGACGAGAAGCAGGACGTGCGGCTGCGCCTCCTCGACCACTTCGAGATCGTCGGCCTCGACGACCCGCGCGTCGTCGCGGCCCGCAAGCGCCTCACGGCCCTCCTCTACTGACGCCTGCCGCGGCCCGCTGCGGCTCGAGTGGCGCCTCCGGCAGGTGAGTGGCGCCTCCGGCAGGTGAGTGGCGCCTCCGGCAGGTGAGTGGCGCCTCCGGCAGGTGAGTGGTCACTCCCGCGGGTGAGTGGTCACTCCGGCAGGTGAGTGGTCACTCCGGGATGTGAGTGGTCAGTCCGGGATGGGCTCGGTCACGCCTGCACTTGAGCGGTCGTTCGCGCTCGGCCGTCCGCGCGTGGAGTGACCACTCAGACGCGGAAGTGACCACTCAGACGCGGAAGTGACCACTCGAATGCGGGAGGCGCCACTCAGACGCGAGCGGCGCCACTCGAACGCGGGAGGCGCCACTCACGTGCGGGAATGACCGCTCAGCCGCGGGAGGCGGCGGTCACTTCGCGGGGGAGGCGGTCACCTCGCTCGTCGCAGCGGCGGGCGCCGGGGTGGGCGCAGCCTTCGGCTTCAGGAGCAGGCCAGCGAGCGGCGGGATCGTGATCGTCGCCGACGCGGGGCGGCCGCCCCACGGCTCGTCGGTCGCGTGCACGGTGCCGAGGTTGCCGACCCCCGAGCCGCCGAACTCGACGGCGTCGGAGTTCACGACCTCCTCCCACTCGCCCGCGAACGGCAGCCCCATCCGGTAGCCCTCGATCGGGCGGCCCGAGAAGTTGACGATCGCCGCGACCGGGTCGCGGTCCGCGCCCCAGCGCAGGAATGCCACGACGTTGTCGGAGGAGTTCCCGCCGTCGATCCACTCGAATCCGCCCGGCTCGTTGTCGCGCAGCCAGAGCGCCTCGGTCTCGCGGTAGACGCGGTTGAGCTGCCCGACGAGCGACATGAGGCCGCGGTGCACCGGCTGGTCGAGGATCCACCAGTCGAGGCCGCGCGCCTCGCTCCACTCGCTCGGCTGCCCGAACTCCTGCCCCATGAACAGCAGCTGCTTGCCCGGGTGCGCCCACATGAAGGTCAGGTAGGCGCGCACCGAGGCGAGCTTCTGCCACTGATCGCCGGGCATCTTGTTCAGCAGCGAGCCCTTGCCGTGCACGACCTCGTCGTGGCTGATCGGGAGCACGAACTGCTCCGAGAACGCGTAGAGGAACGAGAACGTGATGTCGCCGTGGTGGTGCGAGCGGTACATCGGATCGACCGCCATGTACTGGAGCGTGTCGTGCATCCAGCCCATGTTCCACTTGAGCCCGAAGCCGAGCCCGTCGACGTCCGTCGGCTTCGTGACGCCCGGCCACGAGGTCGACTCCTCCGCGATCATGACGATGCCGGGGCAGCGGCGGTAGACCGTCGCGTTGACCTCCTGCAGCAGCGCGATCGCCTCGAGGTGCTCGCGCCCGCCGTGCACGTTCGGCAGCCACTCGCCGTCCTTGCGCGAGTAGTCGAGGTAGAGCATCGAGGCGACCGCGTCGACGCGCAGCCCGTCGATGTGGAACTCCTCCATCCAGTAGACGGCGTTCGCCACGAGGAAGTTCTTCACCTCCGGCCGGCCGAAGTCGAACACGTGCGTGCCCCAGTCGGGCTGGTCGCCGCGGCGCGGGTCGGGGTGCTCGTAGAGCGGCCGGCCGTCGAAGCGCGCGAGCGCCCACTCGTCCTTCGGGAAGTGGCCCGGCACCCAGTCCATGATCACGCCGTAGCCGGCGCGGTGCAGCCGGTCGATGAGGTAGCGCATGTCGTCGGGGTGGCCGAAGCGGCTCGTCGGCGCGTAGTAGCCGGTCACCTGGTAGCCCCACGAGCCACCGAAGGGGTGCTCGGCGAGCGGCATGAACTCGACGTGCGTGAACCCCGTCACCTCGAGGTGCTCGATGAGCGCATCGGCCATCTCGCGGTAGTCGAGGCCCGGCCGCCAGGAGCCGAAGTGCAGCTCGTAGACCGACATCGGGGTGTTGTGGGGGTCCCTCGCGGCCCGGGACCGCATCCACTCGTCGTCGCTCCACGCGAAGCGGCTCATGCCGACCTTCGACGCGGTCGCGGGCGGCACCTCGGTGTAGCGCGCCATCGGGTCGGCGCGCGTCACCCAGCCGTGGTCGGTGAGGATCTCGTACTTGTAGGCGGCGTGCTCGAGCTCGCCCGGCACGAACAGCTCCCACACGCCGCTCGCGCCCATCGAGCGCATCGCGTGACCGCGGCCCACCCAGTCGTTGAAGTCGCCGATGATGCGCACGGCGTGCGCGTTCGGCGCCCAGACGGCGAACGCCGCGCCCCGCACCCCCTCGTGCTCGCGCAGCCGCGAGCCGAGCACCTTCCACGCCTGCTCGTGCCGGCCCTCGCGC
This sequence comes from Agrococcus pavilionensis RW1, assembly GCF_000400485.1. Lineage (GTDB taxonomy): Bacteria > Actinomycetota > Actinomycetes > Actinomycetales > Microbacteriaceae > Agrococcus > Agrococcus pavilionensis. The sequence continues at coordinate 95,166 of NZ_ASHR01000032.1, read as the reverse complement.
CACAGGTGCAGGTCGAGCTCGCCGAGCGTCGGCGTGAAGCGGTACGGGTCCTCCGACTCCCACGAGCCGCCGTCGCCGTAGGTCGTGCGCAGGCGGTACGGGCGGATGGGCCCGGTCACCGTGGCCTCCCACACCCCGTGCCCGAGGTGCTCCATGGGCGTCTCGGCCTCGCCCACGACCGCGACGGCGTCGGCGAGGTGGCGCACGGCCCGCACGAGGTGCGTGGAGCCGTCGATCGGATGCGCGCCCAGCAGGTCGTGGGGCAGCGGATGCGCGCCCTCGGCGAGGCGGCGGAGGGTTGCGTCGTCGAGCATCATGCCTCCGATCGTCGTACGTGGATGATGTGCGCCGGCTCGACGAAGGCGTCGAGCCGCACGAAGTTGTGGTCGCTCCACGTCCAGCTCTCGCCGGTGATGAGGTCGTGCGCCTCGAACCGGTCGCCGGGCTTGAGACCGAGCTTCGTCAGGTCGAGGTGCACCGTCGTCTGCCGCGCGGAGTGCGGGTCGACGTTCGCGACCACGATGATCGTGTCGTCCTCGCCCGACTCGGTGAAGCGGCCCTCGACGCGCTTCGAGTAGACGAGGATCGCGTCGTCGTCCGACCAGTGCACGTCGAGCGCCCACAGCTGCCGGATCGCGGGGTGCTGCGCGCGGATCTCGTTGAGCCGCGTGATGTACGGCGCGATCGTCGTGCCGTTGCGCTCCGCCTGCTCCCAGTCGCGCGGCTTGAGCTCGTACTTCTCGTTGTCGATCGCCTCCTCGGCGCCGGGCCGCGCGACCGCCTCGATGAGCTCGTAGCCGGCGTACATGCCCCACGTCGGCACCGCGGTCGAGGCGATCGCCGCTCGCACCTTGAACGCCGGCACGCCGCCGAACTGCAGGTACTCGGTGAGGATGTCGGGCGTGTTGACCCAGAACGCGGGCTTGAACCACGCGGCCTGCTCGCCCGAGACCTCCTGCAGGTACTCCTCGAGCTCTGCCTTCGTGTTCCGCCACGCGAAGTACGTGTACGACTGCTGGAAGCCGACCTTGCCGAGCGCCTGCATGACCGCGGGCCGCGTGAACGCCTCGGCGAGGAAGACGATGTCGCCGTGCTCCTCGTTCACCTCGCGGATGATGCGCTCCCAGAACCACAGCGGCTTCGTGTGCGGGTTGTCGACGCGGAAGATGCGCACGCCGCACGCGATCCACTGGTCGAGGATGCGCCGCACCTCGGCGACGATCCCCTCGGGGTCGTTGTCGAAGTTGATCGGGTAGATGTCCTGGTACTTCTTCGGCGGGTTCTCGGCGAACGCGATCGACCCGTCGGGGAGGGTCGTGAACCACTCCGGATGCTCGGTGACCCACGGGTGGTCGGGCGCGGCCTGGAGGGCGAGGTCCATCGCGACCTCGAGCCCGGCATCCGCCGCCTTCGCCACGAACGCGCGGAAGTCGTCGATCGTGCCGAGGTCCGGGTGGATCGCGTCGTGACCGCCGTGCTTCGAGCCGATCGCCCACGGGCTGCCCGGGTCGCCCGGCTGCGGCGTGAGGGTGTTGTTGCGGCCCTTGCGGTTGACCTCGCCGATCGGGTGCACGGGCGGCAGGTAGAGCACGTCGAAGCCCATGGCCTTGACGGCCGGCAGGCGCTTGGCGGCCGTCTCGAAGGTGCCGGAGCGCCAGGAGCCGTCGCTGCGCCGCTCGGCGCCCTCGGAGCGCGGGAAGAACTCGTACCAGGCGCCGACGGCCGCGCGCGTGCGCTCGACGCGCAGCTCGAGCTCGGCGGATGCGGTCTCGAGCGACCGCGGGCGGTGGCGGTCGACCGCGTCGAGGATGTCGGGGTCGTTGACGGACGCCCAGCGCTGCAGGATGGGTGTGCGCGAGTCGCCGAGCGCCTTCGCCGCGCCCGCGAGGAGCGTAGCGTCGGCCCCGGTCGCGCCCTTCGCCGCGCGGCTCAGCAGCTGCGCGCCGATCGTGGCCATGAGCTCGGTGTCGATGCCGGCCGGGATCTTGATCTCGGCGTTGTGGTGCCACGTCGCCCACTCGTCGGCCCAGGCCTCGACGTGCCATCGCCACGTGCCGCGCTCGTCGACCTGCGCGAGCGCCTGCCAGCGGTCGAAGCCGTCGCCGAGCGGCTCCATCGGCACGCGCCGCTCGCGCCCGGAGGGGGAGCGCAGCACGAGCGTCACGCCGATGCGGTCGTGACCCTCGCGGAACGCGACCGCGCGGAACGGGATGACGTCGCCCTCCACCGCCTTCGCGGGGAACGTGTTCCCGGGCTGCTGCGGGTACAGGTCGAGCACCGGGATCCGGCCGGACAGGACATCCATCTGCTTCGCCACGAGCACAACCTACCCATCGCTCCTGCAAGCGCGCGGACAGTCGCCGACTAGGCTCTGGACTCGTGAGAGCGATTCGCAAGTTCACCGTCCGCACGTCCCTCCCCGAGCGCCTGCGCCGCCTCGAGCAGCTGGCCTCGAACCTGCGCTGGTCGTGGCACGAGCCGACCCGCGAGCTCTTCCGCGAGATCTCGCTCGAGGGCTGGCGCGCGACCGGGCACGACCCGCTGCAGCTGCTGGGCTGGGTCGGCACCGAGCGGCTGGGCCAGCTCGCCGCCGACGACGCCTTCGTCGCCCGCGTCGACGCGCTCGCCGACGAGCTCGACGACTACCTGTCGCAAGCGCGCTGGTACCAGTCGCTCGAGGACGTGCCCGAGTCGATCGCGTACTTCTCGCCCGAGTTCGGCATCACGAGCGCGCTGCCGCAGTACTCCGGCGGCCTCGGCATCCTCGCGGGCGACCACCTCAAGGCCGCGAGCGACCTCGGGGTGCCGATCGTCGGCGTCGGCCTCTTCTACCAGGCCGGCTACTTCAAGCAGGCGATCTCGCGCGAGGGCTGGCAGCAGGAGGCCTACCCCGTGCTCGATCCCGACGGCCTGCCGCTCACCATCCTGCGGCGCCCCGACGGCGAGCACGCGACCGTGTCGATCGCGCTCCCCGGCGGCCGCACGCTCCACGCGCGCATCTGGCAGGCCACGATCGGCCGCGTGCCGCTCCTCCTGCTCGACACGAACATCCACGAGAACGACGACGACCTGCGCGGCGTCGCCGACCGGCTCTACGGCGGCGGCGGCGAGCACCGGCTGCAGCAGGAGCTGCTGCTCGGCATCGGCGGCGTGCGCGCCCTCGACGTCTACAGCGAGCTCACGGGCGCGCCGCGGCCGGGCGTCTTCCACTCGAACGAGGGCCACGCCGGCTTCCTCGGCGTCGAGCGCATGTCGCAGCTCATCTCGCGCGAGGGCCTCGGCTTCGACGAGGCGCTCGCGGTCGTGCGCGCCGGCACGGTCTTCACGACCCACACGCCCGTGCCCGCGGGCATCGACCGCTTCGACGTCGAGCTCGTGCGCAGCCACCTCACGGGCGAGCTCGTGCCCGGCATCGACGTCGACCGCGTGCTCGCGCTCGGCCGCGAGAGCGACCCGAACATCTTCAACATGGCGCAGCTCGGCTTCTCGATCGCGCAGCGCGCGAACGGCGTCTCGAAGCTCCACGGCGCCGTGAGCCGATCGATGTTCCAGGACCGCTGGCCCGGCTTCGACACCGACGAGCTGCCGATCACGTCCGTGACCAACGGCGTGCACGCATCCACCTGGACCTCGCCCGTGCTCAAGCACCTCGCCGAGCGCGAGCTCGGCACGCTCGACACGACGCGCTGCGACTGGGCCTCCGACGCCGTCTCGGACGAGACGATCTGGGCGGCGCGCAACGAGATGCGCCGGCAGACGATCGAGGATGCGCGCGCCCGCACGCGCGTCAAGCACGAGCGCAACGAGGGCGTCGCCCCGCGCTGGATCGACGCGATGCTCGACCCCGACGTGCTGACGATCGGGTTCGCGCGCCGCGTGCCGACCTACAAGCGGCTCACGCTCATGCTCCACGACCGCGACCGCCTGCGGGCGCTGCTCACGCACCCCGAGCGCCCCGTGCAGCTCATCATCGCGGGCAAGTCGCACCCGGCCGACGAGGCTGGCAAGGGCCTCATCCAGGAGCTCGTGCGCTTCTCGCAGGAGCCCGAGGTGCGCGGCCGCATCGTCTTCCTCGAGAACTACGACATCTCGATGGCGAAGTCGCTCTACCCGGGCTGCGACGTGTGGCTCAACAACCCGCTGCGGCCGCTCGAGGCGTGCGGCACGTCGGGCATGAAGGCGGCGCTCAACGGCTCGCTCAACCTGTCGATCCTCGACGGCTGGTGGGACGAGTACTTCGACGGCAAGAACGGCTGGGCGATCCCGTCGGCGCACGAGCAGATGGATGCGGCGCAGCGCGACGCGTTCGAGGCCAACGCGCTCTACGAGATCATCGAGCACCAGGTCGCGCCGCGCTTCTACGAGCGCGACGAGCGCGGCCTGCCGACCGCGTGGATCGAGTCGATCCGGCACACGCTCGCGACCCTGAGCCCCGAGCTCTCGGCCGAGCGGATGCTCGCCGAGTACGTCTCGCGGCTCTACGCGCCGGCGGCGCGCGCCTCGGCGCTCGCGACGGCCGACGGCCACCGGGCGGGGCGCGAGCTCGCGGCGTTCACGGGGCGGATGCGGGAGTCGTTCGGGCGCATCGAGGTGCGCCACGTCGAGGTCGAGGGGGTCGACACACCCCCGATCATCGGCGACACCGTGCTCGTGCGCGCCTACGTCGCGCTCGACGGCATCGCGGAGTCGGACGTCAAGGTCGAGGTCGTCGCCGGCAGGATCACCGAGGAGGGGGAGCTGCGCAGCACGCGCCGCTACGCGCTCGAGCCCATCGCGGTCGAGGGCGACGCGCACCGCTTCGAGGTGCAGGTGCAGCTCCCGGTCGCCGGCACCTTCGGCTACACCGTGCGCGTCGTGCCGCAGCACCCGTTGCTCGACTCCGAGGTCGAGCTCGGCCTCGTCGCCTACGCGAAGGGCTGACCGCTCGGGGAGCCCTGCTCGGTCGTCGGGGCCGACGGCGGCGTGCGGTAGCGCGCGACCGTCGGCTCCGGCGCTCCGGCCGCGGGCATCCCGTGCACGGCGTAGACGCGGAGGCTCATCGGCGTGATCGAGATCTCGCCGCCCGGCGCGACGAGCTCGTCGCCCGCGCCGTCGAGCGCCGAGTCCCACAGCAGCTCGAAGCCGGTCGCGCCGTCGGCCTCCGGCACGACGACGATCCGCTCGCGCGGCGAGCCGTGGAAGACGACGAGCACGCGCGAGTAGGGCTCGTCGACCGACGTCGACTCGGCGAGCATCTGCATCGTGCGGTCGTGGGAGTGGTCCCAGTCGTCGATCGTCATGTGCAGGCCGTCGGCGTTGTACCAGTCGAGGCGCGAGGCCCCCGCGACGCGCTGGCCGCCCTGGCCGTACTCGCGGGGCCGCAGCGCCGGGTGCTCGCGCCGCAGCCGCACCAGGCGCTTCGTCTGCTCGAGGAACGCGACCTGCCAGTCCTCGAGCTCCCACCGCATCCACGTCAGGGCCGAGTCCTGGTTGTAGGCGTTGTTGTTGCCGCGCTGAGTGCGCGCGATCTCGTCGCCCATCGTGAGCATCGGGAGGCCGGCCGAGACGAGCAGCGTGCCGAGCAGGTTGCGCATCGACTTCCGGCGGTCGAGCTCGATGCCGATGTCGTCGCTCGGCCCCTCGACGCCGTGGTTGAAGGAGCGGTTGTCGTCGGCGCCGTCGCGGCCGTCCTCGCCGTTGGCCTCGTTGTGCTTGCGGTCGTAGCGCACGAGGTCGGCGAGCGTGAACCCGTCGTGCGCGGTGATGAAGCTGACGCTCTCGACGGGTCCGCGCTCGGAGGCGAACAGGCCCTCCGAGCCCGAGACGGCGTGCGCGAGCGGGCCGACGCCCGTCGCGCCGTCGCCGCCCTGCCGGAAGGAGCGGTAGTCGCTGAGCCAGAACTGCCGGGCGGTGTCGCGGAAGCGGTCGTTCCACTCCGAGAAGCCGGTGGGGAAGCGGCCGGTCTGCCAGCCGTCGGGGCCGATGTCCCACGGCTCGGCGATCATCGTCGCCCCCGAGAGCGCGGGGTCGGCGAGGATGCGCTGCAGCAGCGGATGCCGAGGGTCGAAGGCGCCGTCGGTGCCCCGCCCGAGCGTGACCGCGAGGTCGAAGCGGAAGCCGTCGATCTGCATCTCGCGGTGCCAGTAGCGCAGCGAGTCGAGCACGAGCTCCTGCGCGGCGGGCTCGGAGGCGTCGAGGGTGTTGCCGCAGCCGGTCCAGTCGATGGGCCGTCCTTCGTCGTCGAGGCGGTAGTACGACGCGTTGTCGATGAGCCGCAGGCTCGACGGCGGGCCGTCGGCGCCCTCCTCCGACGTGTGGTTGTAGACGACGTCGAGGAAGACCTGCAGCCCCGCCTCGTGCAGCAGGCGCACCATGCCCTTGACCTCGCGCAGCACGCCGCCCGTGCCGTCGAACTGCGCTTGCCGCGAGGCGTAGGCGCTGTGCGGCGCGAACCAGCTGAGCGAGTTGTAGCCCCAGTGGTTGACCCTGCCCTGGCGGATCAGGCGCTGCTCTGAGACGAACAGGTGGATCGGCAGCAGCTGCACGGTCGTGACGCCGAGCTCCTGCAGGTACCGGATGGTCGACGGATGCGCGAGGCCCGCGTAGGTGCCGCGGAGCTCGGGCGGCATGTGGGGGCTGAGCTTCGTCATGCCCTTGACGTGCGCCTCGTAGATCACCTGCCGGTCGCGGCGGACGCGCGGCCGCGGGGCGTCGCCCCAGTCGAAGGCGTCGTCGGTGACCGTCGCGCGGTGCTGGCCGTGGGGCGTGCGCACGATGCCGCGCGCGTGCGGCGGGATGGCGTTCCGCGCCGGATCGAAGGCGTGCCCCGGCCCCACCGGCCCCTCCACGCCGATCGCGTACGGCGTGCCGACCTGCAGCAGCTCGGTGTCGATCGTGAACTCGTCGCCGACGTGCTCCATCGGCAGCGAGTGCAGCAGCCAGTCGGGGTCGCCCGCGTCGAACACCCGCAGCTCCATCGCCGTCGCGTGGCGCGACCAGACGGTGAGCCGGTGGCCGATCGCGGTGGGCGCGATGCCCCGCACCCGCTCGTCGCCCGCACTCACGCGCTCTAGGGTAGGGGAGCGTGCACCAGTTCGATCACGCGGCCTCGACGCCGATGCGCGAGTCGGTGCGGCAGGCGCTCGCGACGGCGGCGCCGCTCGCGAACCCCGCGTCGACGCACCGCGAGGGCCAGCGCGCCCGGGCGGTGCTCGAGGAGGCGCGCGAGCGCCTCGCGATCGCCCTCGGGTGCCACCCGACCGAGGTCGTGCTCACCTCCGGCGGCACCGAGTCGATCAACCTCGCGCTCAAGGGCGCGTGGTGGGCGGCTCGCGACGCCGGGGCCGCAGGCGCGATCGTCGTGCCCGTCGCCGAGCACCACGCGACGCTCGACGCCGTCGCGTGGCTCGAGGCGCACGGCGCGCCCGTGCGCTGGGTGCGCGTCGACGAGCAGGCGGTGACCGACCTCGACGCCTTCCGCCCGGCGCTCGAGCAGGGCGGCGCCGCGGTCGCGACGATGCTCGTCGCGAGCAACGAGGTCGGCTCGCTCCAGCCCGTGCGCGAGGCGGCGGATGCGTCGGCGCGCGCGGGCGTGCCCCTCCACCTCGACGCCGTGGGCGCCTTCGGGCACGTGCCGCTGCGGTTCGTGGACTCCGGCGCATCGCTCATGAGCGTCGCGAGCCACAAGATCGGCGGCCCGCACGGCGTCGGCGCGCTCGTCGTCGGCCGCGACGTGCGGATCGAGGCGCTCCACCACGGCGGCGGGCAGCAGCGCGGCCTGCGCTCCGGCACGCAGGACGCGCTCGGCGCCTCGCTCTTCGCGCTCGCCGCGGAGGAGGCGCTCGCCGAGCTCGACGCGGAGGCGACGCGCCTCTCGGCCATGACCGACCGCATCCGCTCGACCGCCGCGAGCCTGCCGGGTGTGCGCATCCTCACGGCCGAGGCGCGGCTGCCGCACATCGCCCACCTCGTCGTCGAGGGCGCGAGCGGCGAGGCGCTGCAGTTCCTGCTCGACGAGGCGGGCTTCGCCGTCTCGAACGGCTCGGCGTGCTCGGCGGGCGTCGCTCGCGAGTCGCACGTCGTGCGCGCGTGCGGCGTCGAGGGCGCGGCGCCGCTGCGGCTCTCGCTCGGCCGCACGACGACGGCGGCCGAGGTCGACGCGCTGCTCGCGGCGCTCCCCGGCGCGATCGAGCGCGCGCGGTCGCTCGGCTGAGGGCGCGCGGGTCAGCGCTCGCGCAGCTCGCCGGCGGGGTCGGCGGTCGCCCGGCCGCGCTCGCGCCGCTCACCCGCCTCGACCGCGAGCACGGTGATGAGGGCGCCGATCGCGTCGGCGACGAGGTCGGTGAGCGTGTCCTCGTAGCCGACGCCGATGTCGGGCGTGATGAGCGCGTGGCCGGCCCACTCGCCGAGCTCCCACAGCAGGCCGAGCATCGCGACCGCCGTCGTGACGTGGAGCACGCGGGCCGCCCGGCCGCCTGGCTCCGCGGGCAGCAGCCCCGTGCGCAGCAGGATCGTGCGCGTCAGCAGCGCGAGCACGGCGCCGCTCGCGAGGTGCGCCGCGAGGTCGAGGCCCGGCACGACCTGGTACGCGCCGATCGCCGCGAACCAGGCGGAGCCGCCGAGCACCGCTTGCCCGACGACGTCGGCGGGCACGCTCATGCGCGCGAAGCGCAGCGCCATCGTGCCGCCGAGCGCGAGCAGCATCGCGGCGGCCGCCGGTCCGCCCGCGACGAGGTAGGCGGCCGGCACCGAGACGGCGATCGCGACGCGCAGCCAGTCGGTCGCCAGCCAGCGGTCCTGCCCCTCGAGCCAGCTCATCGCTGCGCCTCCCCGACGAGCAGCCCGCGGCCCGAGACGCGGTGCAGCCAGCGGCGGCCCGCCGAGCCGTCGATCGCCCAGTTGCGGCGGAAGGTGCGCATCGCCATCGCGACGCGTCGGCGAGCGGCATCCCGGCTGTGGAACATGCGCCCCTCGGCGCCGACCTGCAGCCGCGGCTCGAAGCGCAGCCGGGCGCGCGGGCCGAGCCGCATCGTGAGGTCGAGGTCGTCGTGCACGCTTGCGTCGAGCCGCTCCACCTCCGCCGAGACCGCCGCCCACGCGGTGCGGCGCAGCGCCATGTTCGAGCCCCACAGCGGCACGTTCGCGATCGCCGCGCCGCTCGCGCCGAACGTGCCGACGGCGTAGGCGACGCTCGCGACACCGCGCCACGGGCGCGGCAGGTCGATGAATCGGCCGGGCCCGGTGAGGCCCTCGAGCGCGGGATCGGCGGCGAAGGCGTCCCGGATGCGCTCGACCCAGTCGGGCGGCACGACCGAGTCGGCATCGCAGCGCGCGATGACGTCGCCGACCGCCGCGTCGTAGCCCGCTGCCGCCGCCGCGGGGATGCCGCGCACCGGCTCCTCCACGACGCGCGCGCCCGCGGCGCGCGCGACGTCGGCCGAGCCGTCGGCGCTGCCGTTGTCGACCACGACCACCTCGAGCGGCGCGACCGACTGCGCGGCGAACCGCTCGAGGCAGCGCGCGAGCGCGCGCTCGTCGTCGAGCACGGGGATCACGACCGAGATCGTGAGCGGCGCAGCGGTCACGCTGACAGCCTGGCACCTCCGGCCACGAGATCGCTGGTGCTCGATAGCCTTGTCGGGATGAAGGTGCTGGCCGCGATGTCCGGCGGGGTCGACTCCGCCGTCGCTGCCGCGCGCGCCGTCGACGCCGGGCACGAGGTCGTCGGCGTGCACCTCGCGCTCAGCCGCATGCCCGGCACGCTCCGCACGGGCAGCCGCGGCTGCTGCACCGTCGAGGACGCGATGGATGCGCGTCGCGTCGCCGACCGGCTCGGCATCCCCTTCTACGTGTGGGACTTCTCGGAGCGCTTCCACGACGACGTCGTGCAGGACTTCGTCGACGAGTACGCCGCGGGCCGCACGCCCAACCCGTGCTTGCGCTGCAACGAGAAGATCAAGTTCGAGGCGCTCCTCGACCGCGCGATCGGGCTCGGCTTCGACCGCGTCGTCACGGGCCACTACGCGCGCGTCGAGCACACCGAGCGCGGACCCGAGCTGCACCGCGCGGCGGACTGGGCGAAGGACCAGTCGTACGTGCTCGGGGTCCTCACAGGCGCGCAGCTCGAGCGCTGCTGGTTCCCGCTCGCCGACACCCCGACGAAGGCGGCGGTGCGAGCCGAGGCGGCCGAGCGCGGGTTCCTGCTCGCGCAGAAGCCCGACAGCCACGACATCTGCTTCATCCCCGACGGCGACATGCGCGGCTTCCTCGCCGAGCGGCTCGGCGCCGAGCCGGGCGAGATCGTCGATCGCGAGGGTCGCGTCGTCGGCTCGCACGAGGGCGTGCACGGCTACACAGTCGGCCAGCGGCGCGGCATGTCGCTCGGCGTGCCCTCGCCCGACGGCCGCCCGCGCTTCGTGCTCGAGGTCAAGCCGCAGTCGCGGCAGCTCGTCGTCGGCCCGAAGGAGGCGCTCGCGGTCGTGCGCCTCGCCGGCACCCGGATCTCGCACGCCGGCGCACCGCATCCGCAGCTCGCCGACGGCCTCGACGTCGAGGTGCAGATCCGCGCCCACGCCGACCCCGCGCCGGCTCGCGCGCGGATGGTCGGCGACGAGCTCGTCATCGATCCGGCCGAGCCGCTCTCGGGCGTCGCGACCGGGCAGTCGGCGGTGCTCTACGAGGGCACGCGCGTGCTGGGGCAGGTGACGATCGACCGCACGGTGGCGGCGGACGCTGCCGAGCGTCTCGCCGAGGCGGACGCGGCGTGAGCGTGCTCGACGAGCTGCTCGAGCTCGAGCGCGCCGGCTGGCGCTCGCTGTGCGAGTCGTCGGGCGATGGGTTCTACGGCCGCCTCATGACCGACGACGGCCTGATGGTGCTCGTCGACGGATCGGTGCTCGACCGCGCAGCGGTCGTCGCCTCGCTCGGGCAGGCGCCGCCGTGGGCGACGTTCGAGATCCGCGAGCCGCGCATCGTCACCCTCGGCGCGGAGTCGGCTGCGCTCGTCTACACCGGCGTCGCGCGGCGCGACGGCACCGACTTCGTCGCCCGCATGTCGAGCGCGTACGTGCGCGTCGACGGCGAGTGGCGGCTCGCGCTCTACCAGCAGACGCTCGCCGGTCCCGTCGAGGGCTGAGCGAGCTCGGGCTAGTGCCCGACGTGCTCCTCGACCTCGAGCACGGCGCCGTGCTCGCCGTGCGGCTGCGCGAAGGCGCCCGCGTGCGTGCCGGTGAGCGCGATCGTCGCGACGGGAGCGACGACGACTGCGGCGCCGACGAGGACGAGCAGCGCCGCGATCGGCCCCGGGGCGTCGTCCGTGCGCGGTCGTCGCGCGAGCAGGCCGGCGGCGGTGAGCGCGAGCGCCGACTCGGCGAGCATCGGCCCGAGCGGCAGGGTCGCGGCGGCATCGCGCACGACGAGCAGCGTCGCGAGCCACGCGAGGGTCGGGAGCAGCAGCGGAGCGGCGACGGCCGCGAGCGGGAGCCGCGCGCCGCGGAGCGCGAGCACCGAGACGACCGCTTGGCCGGCGCCGGCTGCGAGGAGCGGCACGGCGAGCCACAGCGGAGCGGCGGCCCCCACCGCGAGAGCGATGAGCGCCGCCCCGAGCGCGGCGATGGCGCCGCAGAGCTGCGTCAGCGACGCCACCGTCGCGCCTAGACGGCCGCGCGGCGCGGAGCCGCGTCGCGGTCGAGGGCGAGGCCCACGCCGAGCAGCACGATCGCCGAGCCGAGGTGGAGGAAGTGATCGGGCGTGTTGAGGGCGAGGATGTTCGCCGGCGTGTCGACGATGAAGAAGCCGACGATGCCGACGAGCAGGTAGACCGCGCCGACGATGACGTTCACGCGCTTCGCCGCGGGCGTGCTGCGGAGTCCCGCGAGCAGGAGCGCCGCGCCGATCGCGAGGTGGACGATGTTGTGGAGGTGGTTGACCTGGAAGACGCCGAGCAGCAGGGCTCCCTCCTCGCCGACGACGTTCGTGCCGGCGACGAAGAGGCCCAGGAGGCCGACGAGCAGGTAGACGGCGCCGAAGATCGTGGCGACGAGGCGGTTCGGTGAGCGGGACATGGCTCCTCCTTGAGGTCCGGCCGGTGGCGTCGAGCCCACCTCGGTGGCGGGCGCCGGTCGTGGTGGGTTCGGAGCCCGAGCCCGGCCGGATTGCCCGGACGTCGTCAGGATCGCTGTCGGACGCGGCGTGCACAATGGGCGCATGGTGGGAACTGGAGGAGAGGTCGCTCTGAGCGACGCGAACGCCCGCGCGCAGGAGCTGCGGGCGCGGATCGAGGAGGCGAGCGCCGCCTACTACGACCGCGACGCGTCGATCATGTCCGACGCCGAGTACGACGCGCTCGTCCGCGAGCTCGACGCGCTCGAGCGCGAGCACCCCGAGCTGCAGAGCCAGGACTCGCCCACCCAGTCGGTGCAGGGCGGCACGACGAGCGGGCTCCCCACGATCGAGCACCGCGAGCGCATGCTGAGCCTCGACAACGTCTTCTCGATCGACGAGCTGCGCGAGTGGTGCGCCAAGACCGAGGCCGCCGCCGGCCGCGAGGTCGCGTGGCTCACCGAGCTCAAGATCGACGGGCTCGCGATCGCGCTGCGCTACGAGCGCGGCAGGCTCACCTCGGCCGCGACGCGCGGCGACGGTCGCGTCGGCGAGGTCGTGACGACGAACGCGCTGCGGGTGGCCGGCATCCCGGAGCGGCTCGCGGGCGACGACCACCCCGAGCTCGTCGAGGTGCGCGGCGAGGTCTTCATTCCCGTCGCCGCGTTCGAGCGGCTCAACGCGCTGCAGGCCGAGCTGCGCGAGCGCTCGATCGCCGAGGACCGCGCGAAGTGGGAGAAGCGATCGGCGGCGAGCCGCGGCGACTTCGACGAGGAGCGCGCCGCCGATCGCGCCGCGAAGCGCTTCCCCGCGTTCGCGAACCCCCGCAACGCCGCCTCCGGCGGCCTGCGGCAGCAGCTCGAGAAGAAGACCGGGCTCGAGCGCGAGGCGGGCGAGGCGCGCATCGAGGCGCTCTCGATGTACGTGCACGGCTTCGGCGCGTGGGGCGATCCGCCCGTGCGGGCGCAGAGCGAGGTCTACGGCCTGCTCGAGTCGTGGGGGCTGCCGACGAGCCCGCACGTCGAGGTGCTCGCGAGCGTCGACGAGGTCGTCGGCTACGTCGAGCGCTTCGGCGAGCAGCGGCACTCGATCGAGCACCAGCTCGACGGCATCGTCGTGAAGGTCGACGAGCTCTCGCTCCACGCCGAGCTCGGGATCACGAGCCGCGCGCCGCGCTGGGCGATCGCCTACAAGTACCCGCCGGAGGAGGTGCACACGAAGCTGCTCGACATCGTCGTGAGCGTCGGCCGCACCGGGCGGGCGACGCCCTACGCCAACATGGCGCCCGTGCAGGTCGCGGGCTCGGTCGTGCGGCAGGCGACGCTCCACAACCAGGACGTCGTGCGCGTCAAGGGCGTGCTCATCGGCGACACCGTCGTGCTGCGGAAGGCCGGCGACGTGATCCCCGAGGTGCTCGGCCCCGTCGTCGAGCTGCGCGACGGCACGGAGCGCGAGTTCGTCATGCCCGAGGGCTGCCCCGAGTGCGGCACGACCCTGCGGCCGATGAAGGAGGGCGACATCGACCTCCGCTGCCCGAACGCGAAGGACTGCCCCGCGCAGGTGCGTGGCAGGGTCGAGCACATCGGCAGCCGCGGTGCGCTCGACATCGAGGCGCTCGGCGAGGTCACCGCCGCGGCGCTCACGCAGCCGCGCGTGCCGGCCGAGCCGCCGCTGCCGACCGAGGCGGGCCTGTTCGCGCTCACCCTCGAGCAGCTCGTGCCGATCGAGGTCGTCGTGCGCGACGCCGAGACAGGGCAGCCGAAGCTCGACGACGACGGCGAGCCGGTCGTGCGCCGCCCCTTCCAGGTCGTCCGCCGCGAGTACCCGGCGGGGGCCGAGTCGATGACGCCCGCCGAGCGGCGGAAGGCGGGCATCACGAAGGTCGAGGTCGCGTACCCGTCGAAGCAGGCCGAGACGCTCCTCGCCGAGCTCGAGCGGGCGAAGACGAAGGACCTCTGGCGCCAGCTCGTCTCGCTCAACATCCGCCACGTCGGCCCTGTCGCGGCGCGAGCGCTCGCCGGCTGGTTCGGCTCGCTCGAGGCGATCGAGGCCGCGAGCCCCGCCGAGCTCGCCGAGGTCGAGGGGGTCGGCCCCATCATCGCCGACGCGGTCGTCGAGTGGCTCGCGGTGGACTGGCACCGCGAGATCGTCGACGCCTGGCGGGCGGCGGGCGTGCGCTTCGCGATCCCCGGGCACCCGGGCCCCGGCGCGGCCGCCGAGCACGGCGGCGTGCTCGCGGGCCTCACGGTCGTCGCGACCGGTTCGCTCGAGGGCTACACGCGCGAGGGCGCCGAGGAGGCGATCATGGCAGCGGGCGGCAAGGCCGCCTCGAGCGTCTCGAAGAAGACCGACTTCGTCGCCGCAGGTCCCGGCGCCGGTTCGAAGCTCGCGAAGGCCGAGTCGCTCGGCGTGCGCATCATCGATGCCGCGCAGTTCCACGTGCTCGTCACCGAGGGCCCCGATGCGCTCGGCCCGACGGAGGAGTCCTGATGGATGCGGTCGGCGTGCTGACCGAGGCGCTCTCACGCATTCCCGACGGGCTCCGGCGCGCGGTCGAGGGGCTCTCGCCCGCGCAGCTCGTCGCGGCGCCGACCGAAGGCGCCAACCCGATCGGCTGGCTCGCGTGGCACATCGGGCGCGGCCAGGACGCGCAGGTCGCGGCCCTCACCGGCGCCGAGCAGGTCTATCTCGCGGGCGACTGGGCAGCGCGCTTCGGCCGCGCGCCCGACCCGGACGACACCGGCTACGGGCACGGCCCCGACGACGTCCGCTCCGTGCGGCCCGAGTCGGCCGAGGCGCTCCTCGAGTACCTCGACGCGGTCGTCGAGGCGACCCGCGCGCATCTCGCCACGCTCACCGAGGCCGACCTCGACCGCGTCGTCGACGCATCCTTCGACCCGCCGGTGACGCTCGGCGTGCGGCTCGTGAGCATCGTCGACGACGGCGTGCAGCACGTCGGCCAAGCGGGCTACGCGCGCGGGCAGCTCGGCGCGTGATCGACCGGCTTGCGATCGAGGGCTACCGCTCGATCCGCTCGCTCGTCGTCGACCTCGCGCCGCTCACGGTCGTGACCGGGCGCAACGGTACGGGCAAGTCGAGCCTCTACCGCGCGCTGCGCCTGCTCGCCGCCGCCGGGCGCGCGCAGGCGGTCGGCGAGCTCGCCGCTGACGGGGGCATGGATGCCGTGCGCTGGGCGGGGCCGGAGCGCATCTCGCGCGCGGTGCGGGAGGGCGCCCCGACGCAGGGGCTCGTGCGGTCGGGACCCATCGCGCTGCGGCTCGGGTTCGGCTCGGCGGACGGGCTCGGCTATGCGATCGACCTCGGGATCCCGGTCGCGGCCGCGAGCATGTTCGATCGCGACCCCGTCATCAAGCAGGAGCACGTCTTCGCGGGCCTCGAGCCGCGCCCGGCCGCCGTGCTCGTCGAGCGATCCGGCCCGCTCGCCCGGGTGCAGGCCGACGGCGGCTGGCGCGAGCTCAGCCGCAGCATGGCGCCGTGGGCGTCGGTGCTCGACGAGCACCAGGGGGCGGCGGATGCGCCCGAGATCGCGGGCGTGCGGCGCGCTATGGCCTCGTGGCGGTTCCACGACGCGTTCCGCACCGATGCGGGCGCGCCCGCGCGCCAGCCCCAGATCGGCACGCGCAGCCCCCGCCTCGACGACGACGGCGCGAACGTCGCGGCGGTGCTGCGCACCTCGATCGAGGCGGGTCTCGGCGACGGGATCGCCCGCGCGATCGCCGACGCGTTCGACGGCGCGGAGCTCGAGATCGTCGCCGCCGACGGTCGCATGACGCCCGCGCTGCGGCAGCAGGGCGTGCTGCGCACGCTCTCGGCTGCCGAGCTCTCGGACGGCACGCTGCAGTTCCTGCTGCTCGTCGCGGCGCTCACCTCGGTCGAGCAGCCCGGGCTCATCGTCCTCAACGAGCCCGAGCGCAGCCTCCACGTCGAGCTCGTCGCGCCGCTCGCCGCCCTCATCCGCCGCGCGGCTGAGCGCACGCAGATCATCGTCGTCACGCATCAGCAGCAGCTCGCCGATGCGCTCGCAGGCCTCCGGATCGAGCTCGAGAAGGAGCACGGCGAGACGCTCGTCGCCGGCCGCGAAGGTCCGCTC
Organism: Agrococcus pavilionensis RW1; assembly: GCF_000400485.1. Taxonomy (GTDB): domain Bacteria; phylum Actinomycetota; class Actinomycetes; order Actinomycetales; family Microbacteriaceae; genus Agrococcus; species Agrococcus pavilionensis. The sequence continues at coordinate 78,977 of NZ_ASHR01000032.1, read as the reverse complement.
GACGTGCCCGCCTGGCGCTGGCCGGCGCGATGAGCGCCCGATCCGGTGAGGGCCCCGCGCTCCACTCGCGCACGGCGCGGGCCGCGCGGGCGCCGCGGCGTGCCCGCTGCAGGCCGCGGCGTTCCCTCGTGCCGTTCCGGTCGCTCGTGCTCATCGAGCCGGCCCTCTACCAGGTCGCGCGACCGGTCCGCGTGCGCCGCCGCGATCGAGCGGGTCGAGCCGGTCTACCGGGACGCGAGCCCCTCGGACGAGTCGTTCGAGCGCGCCCATGCTCGCCCTGACCGGCGACGACATCGGCGCCGCGCGCTCGCCCGAGGAGCTGCGCTCCGCCCGCCGCGCGAGAGTGCACGGCGCGCCTGGCGGCATCCCGTCGACCCGGCCGCGCTCGCGCGCACCCGCACGCTCGTGCTCACGGGCGGCTGGAACGCCGAGTACGAGGAGGTCGCGGCGGCGCTCGTCGAGCTCGGCGCCGCCCACGAGGTGCTCGTCGGGCACGGCCACGCCGTCGCCGATCACCCCGACTGCGCGGAGCGCATCCGCGCCTTCGTCACGAGCGTCGAGGGGACTGGCGCCTAGAAGAGCGTCGCCGCCGCGAGCATCGGCTCGCCCGACGTGCTCGGCAGCTGCTTCGCGCGGTTGCTCGGCGCGACGGCCGAGATGCCGGTGCCGGGGGCGACGACGGTGCGGCCGAGCCCATAGCGGCGCTGCAGCGGGCGGATGCGGTCACGCAGCCACGAGCGGTAGTCGGGGTGCGCGTAGGAGCCGAAGCGGCCGCGCGCGTCTCGGTAGACCCGGTCGTAGAGCGGCAGCAGCTCGGGATGCTCGGCGCGGAGCCACTCCAGGTACCACTCGCGCGCGCCGGGTCGCAGGTGCAGGGCGCTCGCGATCGCGCTCGTCGCGCCCGCCTCGGCGATCGCCGCGAACGCGCGCTCGAGGTGCTCGCGCGTGTCGGTGAGGCCGGGGAGGATCGGCATCGCGAAGACCGCGCAGTCGAGCCCCGCCTCGCGCACCGCGCGCACGGTCTCGAGCCGGGAGCGCGTCGTCGGCGTGCCGGGCTCGACCTCCTGCTGCAGCTCGTCGTCGAAGATCGCGATCGACATCGCGATCGAGACTGGCACGTCGCGCGCGATCGACTGCAGCAGCGGCAGGTCGCGCCGCAGGAGCGTGCCCTTCGTGAGGATCGAGATCGAGGCGCCGTGCCGCGCGAGCGCGCGCAGCACGCCGGGCATGAGCCGGTAGCGGCCCTCGGCGCGCTGGTAGGGGTCGGTGTTGGTGCCGAGCTGCACGGCGTCGACGTCGCGGCGCGGCCCCGCGAGCTCGCGCTCGAGCACGTCGACGAGATTGGCCTTCACGACGATGCGGGAGTCGAAGTCGGCGCCCGCGTCGAGGTCGAGGTAGGTGTGCGTGTTGCGCGCGAAGCAGTAGCGGCACGCGTGCTGGCAGCCGCGGTAGGGGTTGATCGTCCACGCGCCGCCCATGAAGCCGTCGCCCGCGACGTGGTTGAGCGCGCTCTTCGCCGTGATCTCGAGGAACGACATGCCGTCGAACCCCGGAGTCGGCCATGACTCGAGCACGCTCGAGCGCTCCTCGAGGCCCGGCAGCGCGTCGTCGTCGACGTGCGTCGCGGCTTGCGTCTCCCATCGCATGGCCGCCATTCGAACACACGTTCGATCTCGCCGCAAGCGGCGCGCCGCCCGGTTAGTGTCGCAGCGTGACGGCGGTGCGGGGGCGGATGCGCGTGCTGGCTCCCGCGATCGTCTCCGGTGCGGTCGTGATCGCGATCGTCGCGATCGCCGGCGTCCTCGTGGCTGCGCCGGTCGCGCGCTGGCTCGACGCCGACGCTCGCGAGCCGCTCTGGAGCACCGTCGTCGTCGCCGCGGTGGTCGCGACCACCACGCTCGGCGGCGCTTCGGCGTGGCACGGCCTCGTGCTCACGCGGCTCGTGCGCGTGCGGCTCTTCGACCGGCTCATCGCGGCGCTCGGAGCCGGCATGCTGCTGCTCGGCGCCGGCATCGTCGCCGCGGTCGGGATCGAGCCGGCGCTCGCGCGCGCCGCGCTGCTGCTCGCATCGCCGCTCTGGGCGGCGGGCCTCGGCTTCGCGGTGCTCGTCGGCGCGATGCTGCTGCACGCGCGCGCGCCGCTGCACGAGCCGCCCGGCGCCGTGCTCATCCTCGGCGCGGGGCTCCGGGGACGCGAGGTCGGCCCGCTGCTGCGCCGACGCGTCGAGCGGGGGGCGGAGGTCTGGCGCGCAGCGCTGCCCGGCCGGCCCGACGCCCGCATCGTCGTCGCCGGCGGCCAGGGGCCCGGCGAGGTGCGCACCGAGGCGTCGGCGATGGCCGAGCACCTCACCGAGCGGCTCGGCGTGCCGTCCGGCGCGATCGACCTCGAGCAGGCGTCGACCTCGACGCGCGAGAACCTCGAGCTCTCGCGGCCCTTCCTCACGGGGGAGCGCGCGCCGCTCGCGGTCGTCACGAGCGGCTACCACGCCTATCGCACCGCGTGGCTGCTCGCCGCGCTCGGCATCGACGGCGCCGTCGTCGGTGCCTGGACCCGCCCCTCGTACCGGCCCGGCGCCATCGTGCGCGAGGCGCTCGCGATCGCCGCCGACGCGCGCCGGTGGTGCCTCGCGGCGGCCCTCGTGATCGAGGCGCTCGCGGTCTGGGCGCTCGTCGTCGAGCCGTAGGATCGAGGGCGAACCCCCGCTGCCGACGAGGAGACGCATGTCCGAGATCACTCGCGAGGACGTCCAGCACCTGGCTGGACTCGCTCGCATCGCGCTCACCGACGACGAGGTGACGAGCCTCACGAGCGAGCTGTCGGCGATCGTCGACGCGATCGCGACCGTGAGCGAGATCGCCGGTCCCGACGTGCCGGCCACGAGCCACCCCGTGCCGCTCTCGAACGTCATGCGCGCCGACGAGGTCGGCGAGACGCTCTCGGCCGAGCAGGTCTTCGCTGGCGCCCCGAGCCACGACGGCGAGCGCTTCCGGGTCTCGGCGATCCTGGGGGAGGAGCAGTGACCGCCGACATCACGCGCCTCGCGGGCCACGAGCTCGCGGCGCTGCTCGTCAGCGGCGAGGTCTCGTCGGTCGAGGCGACGCAGGCCCACCTCGACCGCATCGCCGAGGTCGACGGCGACGTGCACGCGTTCCTCCACGTCAACGAGGCCGCGCTCGAGCAGGCGCGGGCGATCGACGAGCGCCGCGCCGCCGGTGAGGAGCTCCACGAGCTCGCCGGCGCCCCGGTCGCGATCAAGGACGTGCTCTGCACGGTCGGCATGCCCTCGACCGCGGGCTCGCGCATCCTCGAGGGCTGGATCCCGCCCTACGACGCGACCGTCGTCGCGCGCCTCAAGCAGGCCGGCCTCGTCGCGCTCGGCAAGACCAACATGGACGAGTTCGCGATGGGCTCGTCGACCGAGCACTCGGCGTACGGCCCGACCCGCAACCCGTGGGACCTCGAGCGCATCCCGGGCGGCTCGGGCGGCGGCTCGGCGGCAGCGGTCGCGGCGTTCGAGGCGCCGTTCGCGCTCGGCTCCGACACCGGCGGCTCGATCCGCCAGCCCGCGGCCGTCACGGGCACGGTCGGCATGAAGCCCACCTACGGCGGCGTGAGCCGCTACGGCGCGATCGCCCTCGCCTCGAGCCTCGACCAGGTCGGCCCCGTGACGCGCACCGTGCTCGACTCGGCGCTCATCCACGACGTCATCGGCGGCCACGACCCGCTCGACTCGACGAGCCTCGAGCGCGAGTGGCCGTCGTTCGCGGCGGCGGCGCGCGAGGGCGCGTCGAGGGGCGACCTCGCGGGCCTCAGGGTCGGCGTCGTCAAGGAGCTCGACTCCGAGGGCATCGCCGCCGACGTGCAGGCGCGCTTCCAGGAGACCGTGCGGGTGCTGACGGATGCGGGGGCGGAGGTCGTCGAGGTCTCGTGCCCGTCGTTCGCGTACTCGGTCGCCGCGTACTACCTCATCCTCCCCGCGGAGGCGTCGAGCAACCTCGCGCGCTTCGACTCCGTGCGCTTCGGCCTGCGGGTCGAGCAGGCCGGGCAGACGGTCGAGGACGTCATGGCCGCGACGCGCGAGGCGGGCTTCGGCGCCGAGGTCAAGCGGCGCATCATCCTCGGCACCTATGCGCTCTCCGCCGGCTACTACGACGCCTACTACGGCTCGGCGCAGAAGGTGCGCACGCTCATCCAGCGCGACTTCGACGCCGCGTTCGAGCAGGCCGACATCCTCATCAGCCCGGCCGCGCCGACCACGGCGTTCAAGCTCGGCGAGAAGCTCGACGACCCGCTCGCGATGTACGTCAACGACATCACGACCATCCCCGCGAACCTCGCGGGCATCCCGGGCATGGGGCTCCCGATGGGGCTCGGCGACGACGGGCTCCCCGTCGGGCTGCAGCTGCTCGCGCCGATGTTCGAGGACGAGCGGCTCTACCGCGCGGGCGCCGCGATCGAGGCGCTCCTCGCCGAGCGCTGGGGCGGCATCCTCACCACGAAGGCGCCGGCCCTGACCGGCCGCGAGCAGGACGGAGCGGGCCGATGAAGGACAAGCTGATGGACTTCGACGAGGCGCTCGAGCGCTTCGAGCCCGTGCTCGGCTTCGAGGTGCACGTCGAGCTCGGCACGCGCACGAAGATGTTCTCCGCCGCGCCCAACCCCGCGCATCCGGACTTCCACGACGCCGAGCCCAACACGCTCGTCGACCCGCTGAGCCTCGGTCTGCCCGGCAGCCTGCCGGTCGTGAACGCCGAGGCCGTGCGCTACTCCATCTCGCTCGGGCTCGCGCTCGGCTGCGAGATCGCGCAGTCGTGCCGGTTCGCGCGGAAGAACTACTTCTACCCGGACACGCCGAAGAACTACCAGATCTCGCAGTACGACGAGCCCATCGCGTTCGAGGGCGCCGTCGAGATCGAGCTCGCCGACGGGCGGCAGGTCTCGATCCCGATCGAGCGCGCGCACATGGAGGAGGATGCGGGCAAGCTCACGCACGTGGGCGGCTCGACCGGCCGCATCCAGGGCGCCGAGTACTCGCTCGTCGACTACAACCGCGCGGGCGTGCCGCTCGTCGAGATCGTCACGAAGCCCATCTTCGGCGCCGAGCACGACGCGCCCGAGATCGCGAAGCGCTACGTCGCGGCGATCCGCGACATCGTGCTCTCGCTCGGCATCTCCGAGGCGCGCATGGAGCGCGGCAACCTGCGCTGCGACGCGAACGTGAGCCTGCGCCCGCGCGGCCAGGAGGCGCTCGGCACCCGCACCGAGACCAAGAACGTCAACTCGCTGCGCTCTGTCGAGCGCGCCGTGCGCTACGAGATCCAGCGGCAGGCGGCGATCCTCGCCGCGGGCGGCACGATCGTGCAGGAGACGCGGCACTGGCACGAGGACACGGGCGCCACGAGCCCCGGCCGGCCGAAGTCGGACGCCGACGACTACCGGTACTTCCCCGAGCCCGACCTGCTGCCGCTCGCGCCGAGCCGCGAGCTCGTCGAGGAGCTGCGCTCGCAGCTGCCGGAGCAGCCCGTCGCGCACCGCCGCCGGCTCAAGGCCGAGTGGGGCTTCACCGACCTCGAGTTCCAGGACGTCGTGAACGGCGACATGCTGCACCTCGTCGAGGCGACGGTCGTCGCGGGCGCGACGCCCCAGGCCGCGCGCAAGTGGTGGACGGGCGAGATCGCCCGGCTCGCGAACGAGCAGGGCGTCGAGGCGTCGAGCCTCGTCGAGCCCGAGCACGTCGCGCAGCTCCAGGCGCTCGTCGACGAGGGCGCGCTGACCGACAGGCTCGCGCGGCAGGTGCTCGAGGGCGTCATCGCCGGCGAGGGCGCTCCCGCGGAGGTCGTCGAGGCGCGCGGGCTCAAGGTCGTCACCGACGAGTCGGCGCTCGTCGCGGCGGTCGACGAGGCGCTCGCGAGCCAGCCCGACGTGCTGCAGAAGATCCGCGACGGCAAGGTGCAGGCCGCCGGCGCGGTCATCGGCGCCGTCATGAAGGCGATGCGCGGCCAGGCCGACGCCGCTCGAGTGCGGGAGATCGTCCTTCAGCGGGCTATGGATTAGTCAGGTACAGCCCAGGAACCTTCCAGGAACCTGCGCGAGTGTTGTCTCCAGTTCCGCACAGGCGGGGCTCGGCGGAGTGAAACCCTTGCACCGCTGCAGAGAGAAGGGACCACACTATGGGCATTCTCGGTTGGATCGTCCTCGGCCTCATCGCCGGTGCCATCGCCAAGCTGATCCTCCCCGGCCGACAGGGCGGCGGCTGGATCGTCACGCTGATCCTCGGCGTCGTCGGCGCGCTGCTCGGCGGCTGGATCGGCTCGATGATCTTCGGCGTCGGCATCGAGGAGTTCTGGGACCTGTCGACGTGGCTGCTGGCCATCGGCGGCTCGATCATCGTGCTCCTCATCTGGGGCCTGATCACCAAGAACCGCGGTCGCACCACGGCATAACCGCCGTCGCGACGCACGGAAGGGGGCTGCCTGCGGGCAGCCCCCTTCCGCGTGCCGCCGCGTCTCAGCCCGCGACGGGAGCGGCGACGCCCGCGAACGAGGCGAGCTCGTCCAGGTGGTCGAGGTCGGTCATGTCGAGCACCTGCAGGTAGACGCGCTCGACGCCGTCGTCGGCGAGGCGGCCGAGCAGGTCCTCCACCTCGGCGCGCGAGCCGGCCACGCCGTGCTCGCGCAGCTCCTCGGGCGCGCGACCGATCGCATCCGCCCGTCGCCGGAACGTCGCCTCGTCGTCGCCGACGCACGCGACGAGCGCGACCGAGCGCACGACCGGGCGCTCGCGCTCCTCGCGCTCGATCGCCTCATCGAGCGCGGCGAACAGCGGCCGGATGCGCTCGAGGGGCGGGAACGAGAGGTTGTGCTCGTCGCCGAACTGCGCGGCGAGGCGCGGCGTGCGCTTCGCGCCCAGCCCGCCGACGATCACGGGGATGCGCTCCTGCACGGGCTTCGGGAGCGCGGGGGAGTCCTCGAGGCGGTAGTGGTCGCCGTCGAACGAGAATCGCGCGCCCCCGGGCGTCTGCCACAGGCCCGTCACGATCGCGAGCTGCTCCTCGAGCAGGTCGAAGCGGCGCTCGGGGAAGGGGATGCCGAAGGCGCGGTGCTCCTGCTCGAACCAGCCGGTGCCGAGGCCGAGCTCGACGCGGCCGCCCGACATCGCGTCGACGTTCGCGACCTGCACGGCGAGGATGCCGGGGAGCCGGTAGGTGATGGACGAGACGAGCGTGCCGAGGCGCACCCGCTCGGTGTCGCGCGCCAGGCCCGCGAGCGTCGTCCACGCATCCGTCGGCCCGTAGCCCGGGTCGCCGTCGCCCATGCGGAGGTAGTGGTCGGAGCGGAAGAAGCCGTCGAAGCCCAGCTGCTCGGTGCGCAGCGCGACCGCGAGCAGCTCGTCGTACGACGCGCCCTGCTGGGGCTCGGTGAAGATGCGGAAGTCCATGGAGCGAGCCTACGGAAGCGGCGCGCCGCTCGTGCATCCGGCACAACCGGTCGGTTGCGCGGGGCCCGGGTGGGCAGGATGGGCACCATGGACTACGGCTACATGCTCGGCTACTGGAAGGCCGCGCCGCCCGCGGGGGCGCTCGAGGCGGTGCAGGCGGCGGAGCGGCTCGGCTTCGACTCGATCTGGACCTCGGAGGCGTACGGGTCGGATGCGTTCACCCCGCTCGCGTGGTGGGGTGCGGCGACCTCGCGCGTGCAGCTCGCGACGGGCATCGCGCAGCTCTCGGCGCGCACGGCCGCCTCGACGGCGATGACCGCGATGACGCTCGACCACCTCTCGAGCGGTCGTGTCATCCTCGGGCTCGGCGTGAGCGGGCCGCAGGTCGTCGAGGGCTGGTACGGGCAGCCGTTCCCGAAGCCGCTCGCCCGCACGCGCGAGTACGTCGCGATCCTGCGCAGCATCATGGCCCGCGAGGCCCCCGTCACGGCGCCCGGTCCGCAGCTGCCGCTCCCGCTCACGGGCGGGGGCACGACGGGGCTCGGCAAGCCGCTCATCTCGACCCTGCACCCGCTGCGGCAGCACATCCCCATCCACCTCGCCGCCGAGGGGCCGAAGAACACGGCGCTCGCGGCCGAGATCGCCGACGGCTGGCTGCCGTTCCTCTACTCGCCCGCGCAGGACGCGGCGTCGCGCGCGCTGCTCGAGGAGGGCTTCGCGAAGCGCGACGCGGCGCTGCCGCCCGCGGATCGCTTCGAGGTCTCGGTGCCGGTGCCGATCGTCGTCGACGACGACGTCGAGGCCGCGGCCGACCGCGTGCGGCCGATGATCGCGCTCTACGTCGGCGGGATGGGCGCGAAGGGCGCCAACTTCCACTTCGACGCCGTCGCGCGGCTCGGCTTCGAGGCGGAGTGCGTGCGCGTGCAGGAGCTCTACCTCGCCGGGCGCAAGGCCGAGGCCATCGCGGCGGTGCCGACGCGGCTCGTCGACGAGATCGCGCTCGTCGGACCGATCGAGCGCGTGCGCGACGGCCTCGCGCGCTGGGAGGAGTCGGTCGTCACGCGGATCCTCGTGCAGGGCGACCTCCGCACCCTCGAGGCGGTCGCGAGCCTCCGCGCTTGACCACCGGGTCGCCTCTACGATCGATCGAGTGCTGATCGACTGGGACTCGTGGGGCGGCGACGTGCTCTCGCCGGAGGCGAAGGCGGCCAGGAAGCCAGCGCCGCCGAAGCGCGTGCCGGCGGAGCGAGACCTCGTCGTCGAGCGGCACGACGGCTACGTCGGCGCCGTCGTCGGCATCGAGGCCGGCCACGTGCAGCTCGAGGACCGGCGCGGCAAGGTGCGGCTCTTCCCGCTCGGCCGCGGCTTCCTCGTCGACGGCGTCGAGGTCGAGCTCGTGCCGCCCGCGGTCGAGCGGAGCGCGCCGACCCGCACGGCGTCGGGCTCGCGCGCGGTCGAGGGGCTCAAGGCTCGCGTGGCGCTCCCGAGCCGGATCCTCGTCGAGGGCACGCACGACGCCGAGCTCGTCGAGCAGGTGTGGGGCCACGACCTGCGGGTCGAGGGCGTCGTGGTCGAGCCGCTGCACGGCGTCGACGACCTCGCGGGCATCGTCGCGGAGTTCGCGCCCACGGCGACGCGCCGCCTCGGCATCCTCGTCGACCACCTCGTGCCCGGCTCGAAGGAGACCCGGATCGCCCAGACGGTCGAGCGCGGTCCGCACGCCGCGCACGTGCGCATCGTCGGGCATCCGTTCATCGACATCTGGCAGGCCGTCAAGCCCGCGCGGCTCGGCATCGAGCGCTGGCCCGACGTGCCGCGAGGCGAGGGCTGGAAGCAGGGCACGCTCAAGCGGCTCGGGATGCCGCACGGCTCCCAGGAGGACGTCGCGCGCGCATGGCAGCGCATCCGCGGCCGCGTGCGCGACTGGAACGACCTCGAGCCGGCCCTGCTCGCCCGCGTCGAGGAGCTCATCGACTTCGTGACGACGGGCCACTCGGGCGGCTAGGCGATCGGCGGCACCTCGACGAAGCCCGGCAGCTTCGGGTCGCGCCCGTCGCCGGAGGAGCGGCCCGTGAAGCGGCGGCCGAGCCACGGCAGCACGAACTCGCGGTAGTAGGCGACGTCGCGGCGGCCCTCGGCCGTCGAGATCGCGGCGAGGTCGCGCCACGACTCGGGCGCAGGGTGCCCGAGCGCGCGCAGCACGTTGCGGGCGACGTGCGCGTGCCCGGCGGCGTTGAGGTGCAGCCGGTCGCGCGACCAGAAGCGGGGGCTCCGCAGCTCGACGTCCGACCAGTTGTCGACGTAGGGCGCGTCGAGGTCGGCGACGCGCGAGACGACGGCGCGCGCGAGCGCATCGCCGCGGCGCTGCATGACGGCGCCGATGGGCATGACGCCCGAGGGGTTGCCGCCCGAGAGCATGATGGGGCGGATGCCTGCGGCCGCGATGCGGTGCGCGGCATCCGCGAGGCGCTCCCCGACGTGGTCGATCGAGACCTTCGGCCGGAGGATGTCGTTGCCGCCGCCGTTGATGCTGATCGCGTCGGGGCGCAGCGCGATGGCCGCGTCGAGCTGCTCGTGCAGGATCTGCCCGAGCTTGCGGCCGCGGATCGCGAGGTTCGCGTAGCGCACCGGTGCGCCCTGCGCGGTCGCGAGGCCCGCGGCGACGAAGTCGGCCCAGCCGCGCACCGAGCCGTCGGGCAGCTCGTCGCCCACGCCCTCGGTGAAGCTGTCGCCGATGGCCACGAAGGATCCGATGTGCTGCACCCGTCGAGCCTACGCGCGCCACCCGCGCGGCGCCCCGGCTAGACTGGCTGGCGACACGGGAGTCCGGTGCGCCGGGCTGAGAGGAAGGCTGAAGCCTTCGACCGTCAAACCTGATCTGGATCATGCCAGCGCAGGGAGGACACGCACCCGTGCCATTCCACCGAGAAGGGCACTTCATGACCACTGCATCCACTGCATCCGCTTCGTCGACCGGGCGCCGCCGCATCGGCCGCTGGCGGGTCGTCGACATCGTCGTCGCCGCCGTGCTCGGCGTCGCAACCGGCCTGCTGTTCGTGCTCTGGAACAGCGTCGGCTACGCATGGTTCAGCGTCATGGACGCGCTCACACCCGGCTTCGGCGGCCTCGCCGTCGGCATCTGGCTGATCGGCGGCGTGCTGGGCGGGCTCATCATCCGCAAGCCGGGCGCGGCGCTCTTCGTGGAGCTGCTGGCGGCGACCGTGTCGATGCTGCTCGGCAGCCAGTGGTCGATCGAGACCGTCTACTCCGGCATCGCGCAGGGTCTGGGCGCCGAGCTGATCTTCCTGCTGTTCGCCTACCGACGCTTCGGCCTCGGCGTCGCGATGCTCGCCGGCATCGGCGCCGCCGTCGCCGCGTGGACCATCGAGCTGTTCATCTCGGGCAACCTCGCCATGAGCGGCGAGTTCCTGATGATCTACCTCGGCTGCCTCGTCGTCTCGGGCGCCCTGCTCGCCGGCGTGGTCGGCTGGCTGCTGACACGGGCGCTGGCGGCGACCGGTGTGCTCGACCGCTTCGCGTCGGGTCGGTCGCGCGGCCGGTGACCGGCTCCCGCATCCGCGCTCGCGGGTGGGGGTGGCGGCACGCCGGTCGGGAAGCGTCCGCCGTGGCCGGGCTCGACCTCGACGTCGAGCCCGGCGAGCGCGTGCTGCTGCTCGGGCCCTCCGGCGCGGGCAAGTCGACGCTCCTGTCGGCGCTCGCCGGCGTGCTCGGCGGCGACGAGGAGGGCGAGGAGACCGGCGAGCTGCTCGTCGACGGCGCCCACCCCGCGAGCCGGCGCGGCCTCGCCGGGCTCGTGCTGCAGGACCCGCAGGCCAACACGATCATGTCGCGCGTCGGCGACGACGTCGCCTTCGGCTGCGAGAACCTCGCGGTGCCGCGCGACGAGATCTGGCCGCGCGTGCTGGATGCGCTCGGCGCCGTCGGCCTCGACGTCGACCTCGACCGCTCGACCGCGGCGCTCTCGGGCGGGCAGCGGCAGCGGCTCGCGCTCGCGGGGGTCATCGCGATGCGGCCCGGCCTCATCCTGCTCGACGAGCCGACCGCGAACCTCGATCCCGTCGGCGTCGCCGAGGTGCGGGATGCGGTGGCTCGCGTGGCCGCCGACACCGGGGCGACGCTCGTCGTCGTCGAGCACCGCGTCGACACGTGGATCCCGGTCGTCGACCGCGTCGTCGTGCTGGAGCCGGGCGCGGGCGTCGCGGTCGACGGCTCGCCGCACGCGGTGCTCGAGGTGCACGCCGAGCCGCTCGCCGTGGGCGGCGTGTGGGTGCCGGGGATCCCGGTCGAGGTCGATCGCGCGCGCCGCGCGGCCGGGCCGGCGCTGCTCGTCGCGGAGACGCTGCGCTCCGGCCGCGCCGGCGAGGCGGTGCACGAGCCCGTCGACGTCGAGGTGCGCGCGGGGGAGGCGCTCGTCGTCACCGGCCCGAACGGCGCCGGCAAGTCGACCCTCGCGCTCACTCTCGCGGGACTCCTGCCGCCGGTCGCGGGCGCGGTGCGCGCGACGACGGCGCTGCGCGGCGGCGCAGCGGCCGAGGCGCCGATCCGCTGGCGGCCGAAGCAACTCGCGACCCGCATCGGCACCGTGTTCCAGCAGCCCGAGCACCAGTTCGTCGCGGCGCGCGTGCGAGACGAGGTCGCGGCGGGGCTGCGGGCGCTCGGGCGGAGCGACGCCGCGGTGAGCGAGCGCGTCGACGCGCTGCTCGCGGCGCTGCGGCTCGCCCACCTCGCCGACGTCAACCCCTTCACGCTCTCGGGCGGCGAGCAGCGGCGGCTCTCGGTCGCGACGGTCCTCGCGCCCGCGCCGCGCGTGATGGTGCTCGACGAGCCGACGTTCGGGCAGGACCGCCGCACGTGGCAGGAGCTCGTCCGGCTCATCGCGTCGCTCGTCGACGACGACGGATGCGCGGTCGTCGCGGTGACCCACGACGCCGACGTCGAGCGCGTGCTCGGCGATCGCGTGCTGCGGCTGGGCGCCGCGTGAAGGCGCTCGAGCGGGTGAACCCCGTCACGCCCATCCTCGCGGCGGTGCTCTACTCCATCCCGATGCTGCTCACGATCGACGTCGTCAGCGCGGCCGTCGCGCTCGCCGCGTGGGCGATCGTCTTCGCGAGCGTCGGGATCGGCCCCCGCACCGTCGTGCGCCGCTCGTGGCCGCTGCTCGTCGCCGCGCCGCTCTCGGCCGTCAGCATGCTCCTCTACGCCGAGCCGGCCGGACGCATCCACGCCCAGGTCTGGCTCGCCGTCATCAGCGACCGCTCGATCGAGCTCGCGCTCGCGATCGGCCTGCGCGTGCTGGCGGTCGGCGTGCCGACGCTCGTCGCGCTCGTCGGCGTCGATCCGACGCGGCTCGCCGACGGGCTCGCGCAAGTCGCCCGGCTGCCGCACCGGTTCGTGCTCGCCGCGCTCGCGGGCACGCGCCTCTTCGGCGTGCTCGGGGAGGACTGGCGGCAGATCTCGCTCGCGCGGCGGGCGCGCGGGCTCGGCGACACGGGCGTCGTGCGCCGGTCGCTGCAAGCGGCGTTCGCGCTGCTCGTCGTCGCGCTGCGGCGGGGCGGCACGCTCGCGACCGCGATGGAGGCGCGCGGCTTCGGGGGGCCGGAGCGCACGTGGGCCCGGCCGTCGACGCTCGGCTGGCGCGATGCGGTGCTCGTGCTGCTCGTCGCCCTCGTGGCGGCGACCGCGCTCGGCGTCTCGCTCGCGGCAGGATCGTTCTCGCCGGTGTGGGAGGGGGCGTGATGCTGACGATCGTCGATGGGCGCTCCGGCGCGGGCAAGACCGAGCTCGCCGCGCGGCTCGCGGCCGAGTCGGGCGCGCGCGTCATCCACATGGACGACCTCTACGCGGGCTGGCACGGCCTCGCGACCGGCTCGAGGCTGCTCGAGCGCGGCATCCTGGCGCCGCTCGCCGCCGGCCGCACGGCGGTGTGGCGGCGGTGGGACTGGGCGATCGGCGACTGGGGCGCCGAGGATCGCGCCGAGCCGGGCGAGCCGCTCATCGTCGAGGGCTGCGGCTCGCTCACGCTGCAGTCGCGCGAGCACGCCGACCGGGCGCTGTGGCTCGAGGCGCCGGAGGAGGTGCGGCACGCCCGCGCGCTCGCCCGCGACGGCGAGGACTCGTGGTGGATGCTGTGGCGCGAGCAGGAGGACGCGCACATCGCCGCGAACGATCCCGCCGCGCTCGCCGACGACGTCATCCGCACCTGAGCCGCGCTCTCCACAGCGGCGTGCTCCGGCCCCTCGCGTGTGGGTGGTGCCGGGGAGAATCGGGGCATGGAGTCGGAGCCCGGTGGCGGAGCGGAGGCGCTCGAGACGTCCCAGCTCGAGCCGCGCTCGGCGGCCGAGATCGCCGCAGACGAGGAGCTCGACGCGTTCCTCGCCGAGCTGTCGGCGCAGGTGGCCGAGATGTCGGCGGAGCAGGTCGAGGCCGCGGCCGAGCGCGGCGCGCCGATCCCGCCGCTGCCGCGAGCGCCCGAGTCGGCGGCGGAACGGCGCTTGCGGCTCGACGAGGAGCTCGTCTGCGAGCTCGTGGCGATCGAGGCGCAGTCGGCGCGGCTCGAGGGCCGCCGGCGAGCGCTGCTCGCAGAGCACATGCAGCGGATGATCGACCAGGCCGGCGACACCGGCGCGATGCTGCGCGAGATCGCGTCGTTCGCAGCGGTCGAGCTCGGTCTGACGACCCCGACCGTCGAGCGGCACATCACCGACGCGTGGACCATCGTCGGCGAGCTCCCCGCCGCGCACGAGGCAGCCGCCGAGGGGCGCATCACCACGAGCCACCTGCGGATCATCGAGGCCGAGACCCGCGCGCTGCGCGACGACGCGGACGTCGCTCCGGCCGATCGCGACCGGGTGGTCGCCGAGCTCGTAGACGTCGCCGAGCGCACGAGCACCGCGAGGCTGCGGTCGAAGGCGAAGCAAGTCGTGAACGACGTGCTCTCGACGCCGTTGCAGGTCCGGCACGATTCGGCGCGGCAGCGGCGGCGGGTGGAGGTGTCGGATGCGGGTGATGGGATGGCGCACCTGTACGCGTTCCTGCCTGCGCTGGAGGCGTACGCGGTGCACGATCGGCTGACGCAGGCGGCGCGCGGGAAGCCGAAGGAGGATCTTCGCTCGTTCGACCAGTTCCGGGCGGATGCGTTCCAGGAGCTGCTGCTGTCGGGTGTGGTGCCGGAGGACCTGCACGGGACGGCCGGCATCCGGGTGAAGCCGATGATCGCGATCCCCGCGGGCGGGCTGTGCTTCGACGGCACGGCGGCGGAGGCCGAGGTGGCCGGGCACCGGTTCCCGGCGATGCTCGACGGGAAGGTGATCGTCGATCTTGACACGGCGCGCCGGCTGGCGGGGGAGGCGCCGACGTGGCTGCGGCTGTTCACGCATCCTGTCACGGGCGTCGCGGTCACGGTCGACTCGTACACGCCGACCGCGGCGCAGCGGCACGTCCTGCTCGGGCGCGATCAGCGCTGTCGAGCACCCGGCTGTCCGCATCCAGCCCGCCGCGCTGACCTCGACCACACCCTCGCGTGGGCCGAGGGCGGCGCGACGAGCCTCGACAACCTCGGCTTCGTCTGCCGTCGCGATCACGTGCTCAAGCACAGCTCCCGCTGGGCCGTCGAGCAGCTGCCCGGTGGCGTGCTGCGCTGGACCTCACCGCTCGGCCAGGTGATCGACGACCTGCCGGAGCCGGCCGGCCCGGTCTTCACCGACATGCCGCGCACGAAGCCGAGACCGCCCACCCGCACTCGCGCCGAGCGGCGTGCCGACCAGCGCGCAGCGCTCGAGCGGCTCGGCCGCTGGGATGATCCGACGACCTGGACCGAGCCCGATCCCGCGGTGCTGCGCGAGTGGCACGGGGCCCCGCTCGAACCAGCCGCGCAGGGCGATCCGAACGCTCCGCCGCTGCCGTTCTGACCTCCGCCAGCGCGACGCGATCACTCGAGCATCGGCATGCCCGAAGGCGCCGTCGTGCACCTAGGATCGCTCCTCGTGATCGATGAGCCGTACCCGTTGAGGCCGCAGCAGCGCGCGCTCCTGGCTCGCTGGCTCCCCGACGCGACGGTCCTCGCCGATCTCGGCTGGGGGCTCGTCGAGACGACGGTGCTCGACGTGGCCAGCTCGCAGGGCCGATGCATCGTGAAGGCAGGCGGCCGCGACGACCACCACATCGGAAGGGAGCTGCGGGCGCATCGGGAGTGGGTCCGGCCCTGGGTCGCCACCGGACGCGCTCCGCAGCTGCTGTTCGGCGACGACGCCGAGAAGCTGCTGGTCACGCGGTACCTCCCGGGCACGCTCGTGGAGGGGACCGGGGCGCAGCACGATCCGGAGGTCTACCGGCAGGCGGGCTCGCTCCTCGCCGCCTTCCACGGCCAGGCGTCGCTCTTCGACGAGCAGTGGAACGACCGGCTCCGCCGACGCGTCGTGCGGCACCTCGCGCTGCCGCACCGGATCGATCCCGAGGTCGTGCGGCGCGTGCGGGCCGAGCTGTCCGCCTGGCCCGACGGCGGGGCTCGCGTGGTGCCGACGCACGGCGACTGGCAGCCCCGGAACTGGCTGATCGACGACGGCGTCGTCAGGATCATCGACTTCGGCCGCGCCGACCTGCGCCCCGCGGCCGACGACTTCGTCCGACTCGCGCGACAGGACTTCGCGCGCGATCCGGCGCTGGAGGCGGCGTTCCTGGACGGGTACGGCAGCGACCCCCGCGAACCGGAGGAGTGGCGGCGCGCCCTCGTGGCCGAAGCGGTGGGAACGGCCGTCTGGGCCTACGGCGTCGGCGACGCGGAGTTCGAGCAGCTCGGCCACCGGCTGCTGCTCGAGCTGTACCGCGAGACCGCCTGAGGCGACTAGGCCCAGCCGAGCTCGTGCAGCTGCTCGTCGTCGATCCCGTAGAAGTGCGCGATCTCGTGCACGATCGTCGTCCGCACCTCGGCCCGCAGCTCCTCGAGCGAGTCCGTGGAGTCGAGATGCGGGAGCCGGTAGACCATGATCCGATCGGGCAGCTCACCGAACCCGTACTGACCGCGCTCGGTGATCGCGACGCCCTCGTAGATGCCGAGCAGGTCCTCCTCGGGATGCTCGTCCTCGACGAGGAAGACGACGTTGTCGAGGCCCTCGACCATCTCGTCGGGCAGCTCGTCGAGCACGTCGGTGACGAGCGCCTCGAACGCGTCGTGGTCGAGCTCGAGCACCGCGACCGCCTCCTCTGCATCCTCATCGTGAGCCTACCGAGGCCGAGCGTCCGCACCCTCGCTGATAGCGTCGAGAGCGACATGAGCAACCCTGGTCGTCCCCCTCGTCCCAACCGTCCGCAGCACGTGATGGAGGTCGTCCGCACCGAGCGGATCGCCCCGAGCATGGTGCGGCTCTGGATCGGCGGCGACGGCTTCGCGAGCTTCGCGCCCAACGCCTTCACCGACGCCTACGTCAAGCTCTGGTTCGCCAAGCCCGAGCTCGGCCTCGAGCCGCCCTACGACGTCGCGGCGCTCCGCGAGTCGCTCGCGCCCGACGACCTGCCGGTGACGCGCACGTACACCGTGCGCGCGATCGCCGACGACTCGTTCGCGATCGACGTCGTCGTGCACGGCGACCAGGGGCTCGCGGGCCCGTGGGCCGCGCGCGTGCAGCCGGGGGAGCGCGTCGTGTTCGGCGGACCGGGCGGTGCCTTCGCGCCCGACGAGACCGCCGCGTGGCACCTCTTCCTCGGCGACGAGTCGTCGCTCCCGGCGATCGCGCGGAGCGTCGAGGCGCTCCCGGCGACGGCTCGCGGCGCCGCGCTCATCGAGGTGCGGGATGCGTCGGAGGAGATCCCGTTCTCGGCTCCCGTCGGCTTCGACGTGCGGTGGCTGCACCGCGGTGAGGCGAGTGCTGCGACCGTCGGCCTGCTCGCCGAGCAGACCGCGGCGCTCGAGCTGCCCGCCGGCCGCGGACAGGTCTTCGCGCACGGCGAGCGCGAGTCGATGAAGGCGCTCCGCGACGAGCTGCTCGTGCGCCGCGGCCTCGAGCGCTCCCAGGTCTCGCTCTCGGGCTACTGGGCGCTCGGCCGCACGGAGGACCGCTTCCAGGCCGAGAAGCGCGAGCCCATCGGCCAGATCCTGCCGCCGGAGCACGCCGCTTCCTAGCCGACCCTCAGCGCAGCCGGTCACACTGACCGCATGACGCGCGCGCAGGACGAGCTCATGGAGTCGGCCATCCTCGACCTCCTCGCACAGCGCCGCGAAGGCGCGACCATCTGCCCGAGCGACGCGGCGAAGGCCGTCGCGGGCTCCGACGAGGCCGACTGGCGACCGCAGATGGACGCGGCGCGTGACGCCGCGAGGCGGCTCGTCGCCGCGGGCGCCGTCGAGGTGACCCAGCGCGGCAGCGTCGTCGACCTCGACAGCGCGAGGGGACCCATCCGCATCCGCCTCGTGCGCCCGCCGGGAGCGGCGGACGAGCCCGCGTGACGAGCCGGGGACGAGTGAAGGCCCGGAGGACATGATCCTCCGGGCCTTCCGCGTGGGGTGAGTAACGGGGCTTGAACCCGCGGCCTCCTCGACCACAACGAGGCGCTCTACCAACTGAGCTATACCCACCATGTGCGCGAGCGCAACCATGACAGCATACGACATCCACGACGCCCGCACGACATCGGCGGGATGGTGTGTCAGCTGCCGAGGTGCTCCCCGAAGCCGTCGACGACGTCGGCCGCGATCGCCTGGAGCTCTTCGCTCGAGCGACCCGGCGCATCCGTGAACACCGCGCGCCGGTAGTAGCGCAGCTCGCGGATCGACTCGAGGATGTCGGCGAGCGCGCGGTGGCCGCCCGCCTTCTCCGGGCTCTGGAAGTAGGCGCGCGGGAACCAGCGGCGCGAGAGCTCCTTGATGCTCGAGACGTCGATCGAGCGGTAGTGCAGGAAGCCGTCGAGCGCGGGCATGTAGCGCGCGAGGAACATCCGGTCGGTGCCGATCGTGTTGCCGCCGACGGCGGCGGAGCGCTCGAGCGGCACGAAGCGCTGCACGTACTCGAGCACGAGCAGCTCGGCCTCGGCGAGCGAGACGCCGTGCTCGAGCTCGGCGTCGAGCCCGCTCGTCGCGTGCATCTGGCGCACGAAGTCGTTCATCTGCTCGAGCGCGGCGTCCGACGGCTTGATGACGACCTGCAGGCCCGGGTCGAGCACCCGCAGCTCGAAGTCGGTGACGACGACCGCCACCTCGACGAGCTCGTCGACCGTGGGGTCGAGGCCCGTCATCTCGCAGTCGATCCAGACGATCCGGTCAGCGGCAGCCACACGCCGAGTCTACGGGCGGGCCGCCGGGGCTCAGTCCAGCTGCGCGAAGAGCTCGTCGGCGTCGATGTCGGCGAGCGTCGCGATCGTGCGCTCGGCGGGCACGGGCGATGCGGTCAGCTGGGTCGTGAGGAACCAGAGCCGCGCGCCGGCCGCGGCTGCCGAGCGCGCGCCGCTGCCCGAGTCCTCGAAGGCGATGCTCGCGGTCGCGTCGGCACCGAGGCGCCGGGCGGCGAGCGCGTAGGGCTCGGGGTCGGGCTTCGAGCGCTCGACGTCCTCCGAGGTGACGGCGAATCGCAGCGCGCCCTCCGGAGCGGCCTGGAGGAGCGCCTCCGCGTTCTCCCGCGTCGCGTTCGTGACGAGCGCGGCCGGCACGCCGGCCTCCGCGACCCGCTCGAGCAGCGCGAGGCTGCCGGGCAGCCACGGCGTCTCCTCGCGCACCGCGGCGGCGACGGTGCCCGCGACGGTGGCGATGATCGACGCGCGCTCCAGCGTCACCCCGCGCTCGCGCATCCGGTCGGCCCACTCGACCATCGGCCTGCCGGTCGTCCAGTGCGCGTCCTCGGCTGTCCACTCGATGCCCTGCACTCGGGCGAAGCGACGCATCTCCGCGTGCCAGAGCGGCTCCGAGTCGATGAGCGTGCCGTCCATGTCGAACAGGAGTGCGCCGGGCATGCCTCCAGCCTGGCATGCCGCGGGGGCGCGCCCGACCGCTTCAGCGAGCGTCGCGGCGATGGCGGCGCGCGAGCCGCTGCGCGACGCGATCGGCCGTGCCGACGAAGCGGCCGAGCGTGTGCACCGTGACGACCCGGTCGGATGCGGTGTCGACGGCGACGAAGGAGCCCGAGTCGCGCACGTGGCCGTTGTGCCAGCGCAGCGTGCCCGAGACCTGCCAGCCAGGGGCCCACGCATCCGCCCCTGTGCCCCGCAGCGCGGCGCTCGCGTAGCGCTCGAGTCCATCGAAGGCGCCCCAGAGCCCGCCCGCGCCGACGAACGGTCCGGTGTGCATCGTCCACGGCGCGCGCGGGGCGCCGCTCCAGCCGCGCACGACGGGGCGTCGCTCGGCAGGAGGGACGACGTCGACGTCGAGCACCCCGAGCGGCTCGAGCACGCGCTCGCGCGCGAGCTGCCACCACGACCGGTCGGTGAGGTCCTCGAGGGCGCGCGTGAGCACCGCGTAGCCGAGGTTCGAGTACTCGGGCGTGGGCCTCGGCTCGCGACGCCGCGCCGCGAGCGTCGGCACGACCTCGGCGTCGAAGCGCTGGGTCGAGAAGGCGGCGTAGGGGTCGAGCGGGTCGGTCATGCCCACCGGCACGCGAGGGAGTCCGGACGTGTGCTCGATGAGCGAGCGCACGGTCACGGCGTCGGGGAGCAGCGTCGCCGGCAGCAGCGTGGCGACGGGCGCGTCGAGGTCGAGCTCGCCGGCCTCGGCGAGCCGTGCGGCGATCGCGGCCGTGACCGTCTTCGTGATCGAGCCCCACTCGAGCATCGGCGCGCCTCGGTGCAGCGGGCCGATCCGCTCGGCCACCACGCGATCGCCGTCCCGCAGCCGCGCTGCGGTGCTCCGGTCTCGGGCGAGGATGCTCACCGACCTACTCTGCCACCCACGCCGCCACGAGATCGGGCCCGCACGAGCTCCCGGTAGATTGATCGGGCCCCCGTAGCTCAGCGGATAGAGCAGAGGCCTTCTAATCCTTTTGTCGCGGGTTCGACTCCCGCCGGGGGCGCATCCGGAGCCCTTCTCTGATGGGTTGACCCGATCGGCGACCGTAGGCTGTCGTGGTGCTCCCGACGATCCTGCAGTCCACCCAGTCCTCCGAAGAGCTGAGCGGCGTCGCCGGCTGGGCGGTAGGCCTCATGGACGCGATCGGCGCCCCCGGCGCCGCGGTCGCGATCGCCGCGGAGAACCTGTTCCCGCCCATCCCGAGCGAGGTCATCCTGCCGCTCGCGGGCTTCAGCGCGGCGCAGGGCACGTTCACCGTCGCCGAGGCGATCATCTGGACGACGATCGGCTCGGTCGTCGGCGCCCTCGTGCTCTACCTGCTCGGCCGCTGGCTCGGCCACGACCGGCTCGCCGCGATCGCCCGCAAGATGCCGCTCGTGCGAGCGAGCGACATCGACAAGACGACCGCCTGGTTCGCCAAGCACGGCTGGAAGACGGTGCTCTTCGGCCGCTTCCTGCCGATCTTCCGCAGCCTCATCTCGATCCCCGCGGGGATCGAGCGCATGCCGGTGCTGCTGTTCCTGGGGCTGACGCTCGTCGGCTCGGCCATCTGGAACACCATCTTCATCCTCATCGGCGTCTTCCTCGGCCGGAACTACCACGTCATCGAGCCCTACATGGACTGGCTGCAGTGGGTCGTGATCGGGCTCGTCATCGTCGTGCTCGTGTGGTTCGTCGTGCACCGGATGCTGCAGAACCGCAAGGAGGGGAAGCCGCTGCTGTCGGGGGAGTGACCTCTCGCGGGGAAGCGTCGTCGCGGATCGGGAATGGCCGGGCGCGCGAGCGCGTTGTTCGAATTCGTACGACCTGACCACCGCTTCCGAAAGGCACCCATGCAGCACAGCTTCCCCGGCTACCAGCCCGGCACCTACGTCATCGACGGCTCGCACTCGAACGTCACCTTCTCCGTTCGCCACATGATGGTCGCGAAGGTCCGCGGCGAGATCGAGGGCCTCGAGGGCACGATCGTGCTCGCCGAGAATCCGGAGGAGTCGTCGATCACCGCGACCGTCGACCCGTCGACCATCAACACCAAGAATGCCGACCGCGACCAGCACCTGCGGTCCAACGACTTCTTCGCCATCGACGAGCACCCCGAGTGGACCTTCGTCTCCACCGGCGGGCGCATCGAGGGCGACGACCTCTACGTCGACGGCGACCTGACGCTCCGCGGCGTGACGAAGCGCGTCGCGCTGCTCGTCGAGTTCGGCGGCATCGGCCCCGACACGTGGGGCAACACCCGCGCCGGCGCCTCGGCTCGCACGCGCATCAAGCGCTCCGACTTCGGCATCAGCTGGAACGTCGCGATCGAGACGGGCGGCGTCATGCTCTCCGACGAGGTCGACGTCGAGATCGAGATCTCCGCGATCCAGCAGGCGCCCGTCAGCGCCTGAGCTGCTCGCGCCGCGAACGGGGGCGGGGTCGGGGCGAGAGCCTCGGCCCCGCCCCTTCGCCGTCGCTGCGCGTCAGGGACCGGTGAAGCACGCGAGGGCGTCGTCGAGCGACCAGCACTGGCCGATCGGGAGCATCGCGGTGCCGCCGGGCACGAGCCGGCGCGCCTCGAAGGCGGGACCGTGCGCGCCGTCGATGCGCGCGATGTAGCCGAGGGCGAGGCCGGATGCGCTGACCACCCTCCAGAGGTCGTCGCGCACGCGCTTGGTCGCGACGTGCGGCGCGTGCGGGGCGGTGCGCCGCTGGGCGGTCGACATGATGGCCATGGCGTGCTCCTTCCTTCCTGTCTGCGACGCTAGGGGCGGCCGCCCACATCGGGATCCCACAGCGTGCGCCGCTACGCTGGCGGCATGCAGGAGATCGTGCTCGCCGGTGGTTGCTTCTGGTGCCTCGACGCCGCCTACCGCGTCGTCGACGGCGTCGACGACGTCGTGTCGGGCTACACGGGCGGCTCGGTGCCGCACCCGAGCTACGAGCTCGTGTGCACGGGCTCGACGGGCCACGCGGAGGCCGTGAAGGTCGTCTACGACGAGGAGCGGCTGCCGACCGAGGTCGTGCTCGACATGTTCTTCACGATGCACGACCCGCGGCAGCTCAACCGCCAGGGCAACGACATCGGCACGCAGTACCGCTCGGCGATGTTCTACCGCGACGATGCCGAGCGCGAGCGCTTCGAGGCCGCGATCGCACGGGCGGGCGAGTGGTGGCCGGGCGAGATCGTCACGACGCTCGAGCCGCTCGGCGAGTTCTACGACGCCGAGGACCACCACCAGGACTTCTTCGCGAAGAACCCGACGCAGGGCTACTGCCTGGCCGTCGCCGCTCCGAAGGTCAACAAGATCCGAGCCGGCTTCGCGGAGTACCTGCGCGGCTGAGGCCGTTCTCCACAGGCCTCCCGCCGAGGTCTGCGCGCTCCGCTCGCGCCGGTGCATCCTCGCCCGCATGAGCGAAGCAATCTCCGTGGTCGGGTCCATCGGCACCGACCCCATCCTGAAGTCCGTCGCCGGCGACCAGGTCGCCGAGTTCCGCATCGCCTGCAAGTCGCGCCGCAAGGACGGCGACGACTGGGTCGATGCCCACACCAACTGGTTCACCGTCGAGGCGTGGGGCGGCTTCGCGCGGAACGTCATCACGTCGGTCCGGAAGGGTGACCTCGTCGTCGTGCTCGGCCGTCTCAAGGTCGACCAGTGGGAGTCGGGGGAGCGCCGCGGCACGAGCGTCAAGATCCGCGCCGACCACATCGGCCACTCCATGCGCGTGAGCCCCACGTCGCGCGACCGGCGCCCCCGCGACGATGCCGAGCAGCGCGCGGCCGAGCAGCCCGGCTCCTCGCCCGACCCGATGGAGGCGTCACCTCCGGAGACGCCGGAGCCCGCGTTCGTCGGAGCGCGCGTCGAGCACTGGGGTGCTCCGATCGACGAGCCCGAGACGCCGTTCTGAGCCCGCACCCCTGGTGCGCGGCGCCGCGGCCGGATACCGTGACGACGACCCGAGCGACGAGGAGGTCCACCGATGGAATGGCTGATGATCGTCTTCCTGGTGCTGATCTTCGCGATCGCGACCGCGTTCCTGCTCGCGATCGACGCGGTCAGCGCCGTGCTCGCGAGGCTCGTCGTCTCGGTCGCCGGCCGCGTGCGGCGCGGCAGGAGCTCGGTGCTCTGAGCTCGCGCGGCGAGCGGGGCTGCGAGACGGCACCGTCCTAGACTGGATGCGTCCCGTCACGCATCGGAGGAGGGCGCGTGCGCCAGCTCGCGGCAGTCGCGCTCGTCGGCGTCCTCGCGCTCGTCGGCTGCGCAGCCGAAGCGCCCTCGCCGGCACCCGCGCCGTCGTCATCCGGCTCGCGCGGCGGCGCGGAGGCCGGTGCCGCGACGGATCCCGAGCTCGACGCCTTCCGCGCGGCGCTCGAGGGCCACTCGCCCGCCGATCCAGCGGCGCTCGTCGCCGCGGTCGAGGCGGCCGGCTTCGAGCGCTCCGCGATCGAGCGCACGCGCGAGGTCGACTCGCTCGGCGAGCCGGTGACCTTCCTCGAGGTCGCCGTCCGGCAGGGCGAGTCGTGCCTCCTCGGCCAGGTCGGCGATGGCGAGCCGACGGCGCTCCGCGTCGACGCCCTCGGTGGCGGCCGGTGCCTCGTGGGCGAGATCGTCACCGTAGACTGAGGGCATGGCCGAGTACATCTTCTCCATGGTGCGCGCCCGCAAGACGGTGGGCGACAAGGTGATTCTCGACGACGTCACGACCGCGATCCTGCCGGGCGCGAAGATCGGCGTCGTCGGACCCAACGGTGCGGGGAAGTCGACGATCCTGAAGATCATCGCCGGCCTCGACACGCCCTCCAACGGCGACGCGAAGCTCACGCCGGGCTACTCCGTCGGCATCCTCATGCAGGAGCCGGAGCTCGACGAGTCGAAGACGGTGCTCGAGAACGTGCAGGAGGCCTTCGGCCACCTGACGGCGAAGATCACGCGCTTCAACGAGATCTCCGCCGAGATGGCGAACCCCGACGCCGACTTCGACGCGCTCATGGCCGAGATGGGCACGCTGCAGGAGGAGATCGACGCCGCCGACGCGTGGGATCTCGACTCGCAGCTCGAGCAGGCGATGGATGCGCTGCGCTGCCCGCCGGGCGACTGGCCCGTCACCAACCTCTCCGGCGGTGAGCGCCGTCGCGTCGCGCTCTGCAAGCTCCTGCTCGAGAAGCCCGACCTGCTGCTGCTCGACGAGCCGACGAACCACCTCGACGCCGAGAGCGTGCTGTGGCTCGAGCAGCACCTCGCGAAGTACCCCGGCGCCGTCATGGCCGTCACGCACGACCGCTACTTCCTCGACCACGTCGCCGGCTGGATCTGCGAGGTCGACCGCGGCCGCCTCTACCCCTACGAGGGCAACTACTCGACCTACCTCGAGAAGAAGGCCGAGCGTCTGCAGGTGCAGGGCAAGAAGGACGCGAAGCTCGCCAAGCGCCTCTCCGAGGAGCTCGACTGGGTGCGCTCCAACGCGAAGGGCCGCCAGGCGAAGTCGAAGGCGCGCCTCGCCCGCTACGAGGAGATGGCCGCCGAGGCCGAGCGCACCAGGAAGCTCGACTTCGAGGAGATCCAGATCCCGCCGGGCCCGCGCCTCGGCTCGATCGTGCTCGAGGCGAACGACCTCGAGAAGGGCTTCGACGACCGCACCCTCATCGACGGGCTCTCGTTCACGCTGCCGCGCAACGGCATCGTCGGCGTCATCGGCCCGAACGGCGTGGGCAAGACGACGCTGTTCAAGACGATCGTCGGGCTCGAGCCGCTCGACGGCGGCTCGCTCAAGATCGGCGAGACCGTCAAGCTCAGCTACGTCGACCAGGGCCGGGCGAACATCGACCCGAACAAGAACCTGTGGGAGGTCGTCTCCGACGGGCTCGACTACATCCAGGTCGGCAACGTCGAGATCCCGTCGCGCGCCTACGTCTCGCAGTTCGGCTTCAAGGGACCCGACCAGCAGAAGAAGGCCGGCGTGCTCTCGGGTGGAGAGCGCAACCGCCTCAACCTCGCGCTCACCCTGAAGCAGGGCGGCAACCTGCTGCTGCTCGACGAGCCGACGAACGACCTCGACATCGAGACGCTCGGCAGCCTCGAGAACGCGCTGCTCGAGTTCCCCGGCTGCGCCGTCGTCATCACGCACGACCGGTGGTTCCTCGACCGCATCGCCACGCACATCCTCGCGTACGAGGGCACCGACGAGGAGCCGGCGAACTGGCACTGGTTCGAGGGCAACTTCGAGGCCTACGAGCAGAACAAGATCGAGCGTCTCGGGCCGGACGCGGCGAAGCCGCACCGCTCGGCCTACCGGAAGCTCACGAGGGACTGATGCGCCTCGCGGTGCCGGTGACGGTCCGCTGGTCGGACCTCGATGCCTACGGGCACGTCAACAACGCATCGCTGCTGACGCTCCTCGAGGAGGCGCGCGTCGCCGCCTTCTGGGCCGGCGGGCCCGAGGGCTCGCCGGCGACGGCGATCATCGACGCCGGCCACGGGGCGACGAGCATCACGGTCATCGCCCGCCAGGAGGCCGAGTACCTCGGCCAGATCCCGCACCACCGCGAGCCGCTCATCGTCGACACCTGGATCGGCCAGATGGGCGGCGCGAGCATGCTCGTCTGCTATGAGGTGCGCTCGCCCGACCGCGACGAGCTGTACGCGCGGGCGACGACGACGGTCGTGATGCTGGATGCGTCCACGGGCCGGCCGCGTCGGCTCACGGCGGTCGAGCGCGAGGCGTGGGCGCCCTACGTCGAGGAGCCGATCGAGTTCCGCCGTCGCTGAGGCGCCGCCGATAGGCTGGCGGGGCAACGTCGCCGTCCGAGGAGGAGCGCCATGACCGACACCGCTGTCGAGCCCGAGGAGCAGATCACCGACGAGGTGCACGACGACCCCAGCGGTCCCGACCGCATCCCGCACTTCATCGACGGGCAGCGTCGGCAGGGGGCCGGCGAGACCGCGCCCGTCTTCAACCCCGCGCTCGGCACGCCCGTCTCGCAGGTGCCGCTCGCCGGCGCCGACGAGGTCGGCGAGGCGATCGCGGCGGCGAGCGCGGCGTTCCCGGCCTGGCGCGACCTCTCGATCGCGAAGCGCCAGTCGATCATGTTCCGCTTCCGCGAGCTCATCGTCTCGCGCAAGGACGAGCTCGCCGCGATCGTCACGCGCGAGCACGGCAAGGTGCACTCCGACGCGCTCGGCGAGATCGCGCGTGGCATCGAGGTCGTCGAGCTCGCGACCGCGTTCCCGCTGCTGACGAAGGGCGAGTACTCCGAGAACGCCTCGACCGGCGTCGACGTCTATTCGCTGCGGCAGCCGCTCGGCGTCGTCGGCATCATCAGCCCGTTCAACTTCCCGGCGATGATCCCGCTGTGGTTCGCGCCGGTCGCGCTCGCCGCGGGCAACGCGGTCGTCATCAAGCCGAGCGAGAAGGACCCGTCGGCGTCGCTCTTCATCGCCGAGCTCTTCCAGGAGGCGGGGCTGCCCGACGGCGTGCTCAACGTCGTGCACGGCAGCAAGGAGGCCGTCGACACGCTCCTGACGCACCCGGAGGTGCAGGCCATCTCGTTCGTCGGCTCGACCCCGATCGCCGAGTACGTCTACGAGACCGGCTCGAAGCACGGCAAGCGCGTGCAGGCGCTCGGCGGCGCCAAGAACCACATGCTCGTGCTGCCCGACGCCGACCTCGACGTCACGGCCGACGCGGCCGTCAACGCGGGCTTCGGCTCGGCGGGCGAGCGCTGCATGGCGATCTCGGTCGTCGTCGCGATCGACTCGATCGCCGACGAGCTCGCCGCCAAGATCAAGGAGAAGATGGCGGGCATCCGCACGGGCGACGGCACGCGCGACAACGACATGGGGCCGCTCATCACGGGGCAGCACCGCGACAAGGTCGCCGGCTACATCCAGACCGCCGCCGACGACGGCGCCTCGCTCGTCGTCGACGGCAGGGACCCGGAGGTCGACGGCGACCCGAACGGCTTCTGGCTGAAGCCCACGCTCATCGACAACGTGCCGACCGACTCCGCCGCCTACAAGGAGGAGATCTTCGGACCCGTGCTCTCGATCGTGCGCGTCTCGAGCTACGAAGAGGGGCTCGAGCTCATCAACTCGAACCCCTACGGCAACGGCACGGCGATCTTCACGAACGACGGCGGCGCCGCCCGGCGCTTCCAGAACGAGGTGCAGGTCGGCATGGTCGGCATCAACGTGCCCATCCCTGTGCCGGTGGGATACCACTCGTTCGGCGGCTGGAAGCGCTCGATCTTCGGGCAGGGCAAGGCCTACGGCAAGCACGCGTTCGAGTTCTACACGCGCGAGAAGGTCGTCACGAGCCGCTGGCTCGACCCGAGCCACGGCGGTCTGAACCTCGGCTTCCCGCAGCACGACTGACGCGCGCTGGAGCTGGAGGCGGAGGCACCTTCGGGCCTCCGCCTCACCTGCACGCCTACCCCGGCCGCCGCACCGCGAAGATGAGCGACGTGCCGAGCTCGCCCGTCGCCGGGTTGACCTCGTCGTCGACGAGTCGAGCCTCGAGCTGCATCCCGAGCCGCTCCGCGACCTTGCGAGAGCCGACGTTCTGCTCGTCGAGGTGCGCGATGACGCGATGCGCACCCATCGCGAACGCGAGCTCGAGCGCCGCGCGCGCGGCCTCGGTCGCGATGCCCTTGCCCTGCTGCTCTGCCGCGATCATCCAGCCGAGCTCGGCCTGCCGGCTGCCGAGGCTCGTGATGCGGAGCATGAGGTCGCCGACGAGCGCACCGTCCAGCTCGATGCCGAGCTGCGCCGCGTCGCCGTCGCGCAGGAAGACGGGCGCGCCGCCCGCCGTCCACGCCATGAGCTCGGCCTCGGTCTGGTCGCGGTTGTAGGTCCAGCGGCGCTGGCCGGGGGCGTTGCGGTAGCCGCGCACGGCCTCGAGGTCATCAGGGGAGAGGGTGCGCAGCACGAGCCGCTCGGTGCGCAGCGGCAGGGCCCCGCGGAGCGTGCGCATCGCCTCGGCGGGCGCGATCGGCTGCACCGGCATCAGTCCTGCTGCTCCTCGGCCGGCACGCGCACCATGCCCTCCTGCGCGATCGTCGCGACGTGCGTGCCGTCGGCCTTGTAGACGTGGCCGTGGCCGAGCCCCCGGCCGCCGCCGGACGAGCTCGTCTCGAGCTCGAGCAGCAGCCACTCGTCGACGCGCGCGCGACGGTGCCACCACACGGCGTGGTCGAGGCTCGCGGCCTTGAGGCCCGGCGTCGACCACGCGGCCCCGTGCATCCGCACGATCGGCTCGAGGATCGCGTAGTCCGAGAGGTAGGCGAGCGCCGCGCGGTGCAGCGCGTCGTCATCGGGCAGGCGATCCTTCGCCTTGATCCACACGTGCTGCTTGCCGTGCCGGGGGCGCGAGGGGTCGGGCACGTAGACGGGGCCCTCGACGTGGCGGATGTCGAACGGCCGCGCGATGACCGCGCGCGCCGAGGGGTGCTCGGCGAAGGGCGCGAGCACGTCGTCCGACGAGGGGAGCTCCTCGGGCGACGGCAAGTCCTGCGGCATCGGGTGCTGCGAGCTCGGGCCGGGGTCGACGTCCTGGAAGGAGGAGATCATCGACATGATCGGCAGCCCGTGCTGGTAGGCCTGCACGCGCCGCGTCGAGAAGGAGCGGCCGTCGTGGATGCGATCGACTGCGAACGTGATGGGCAGCTCGACGTCGCCCGGCCGCACGAAGTAGCCGTGCACCGAGTGGATGTGCCGATCCGCGGCGATCGTCCGCTGCGCCGAGACCACGGCCTGCGCCATCACCTGGCCGCCGAACACGCGACCGAGCGGCATCGGGTGGCTCGTGCCGGTGAAGATGTCCTCATCCGTGCGAGCGCCGGTGTCGACGAGGTCTAGGGTCTCCAGCAGGATGCGGATGCGCTCGCTCATTCGGTTCCTCTCGCGGTCTGGCGCCTAGTCTAGGGAGCGCATGCACCGCATCCTCGCCCTCGACGAACGGGCGCGCGCCGACCTCGTCCTGCTGCTCGACCGCGCCGCGGTCTTCGGCGACGGCACCGTGCGGCTCGTCGCCGACGGCGAGGTCGCGCTGCTCACGACGCCCATGGCGGCGGCCGCCGGGCTGCTCGACTCGGGCCCCACGATCCTCGTCGCGCGCGCGTCGCGCATGCGCGAGCCGGCGCGCTTCGACGGCGTCGTGGCGCTGCCGGCGCTGCGGGATGCGCTGCGCGACGGTGCGGACGTGGAGATCCCGGATGCGGTGACCCGGCCCGCGTGGGCCGCGGTCTCGCCGCCGCGGTCGGGCTGGGCGCACGCGGGCGACGTCTCGCCCGAGGCGGTCCGGGCCCTCGCGGTCCAGGCGGCCTCCGACGTGGAGGCGGCGCTGCCCGCATCGCCCGGCGAGGCGGTGCGGCGGCGCGCGGAGCGCGCGGTGTGGGCACGGCAGGTCGATGCGAGCGGGCTCACCGCGGGCCAGGCGGCCGCGCTCGTCGCGATGCGCTTCCTCGGCGATGCGCCGGTGCGCGTCACCGCGGCCGGCGGCTGGACGCGCGCCTCAGGGCGCGCCGGCGAGGTGCTCGCCCGCTAGCCGAGCGCCGCGGTCGACGCGGCGCGCAGCGAGCGCGTCGCCCGTCGCAGCAGCATGAGCGCCCCGAGCGCCACTGCCGCCCCGAGCGCGAGCGGGAGCGCGGAGCGCGGGTTGCCCGTCAGCGCGACCATCGCCGTGCCGAAGGCGATGCCGGTGAGGGCCAGCGCGAGCAGCCCCGTCGCCCCGGCGAATCCCGCCGCCAGCTCGGGCCGCCGCTCGAGCTCGCGCTGCGGGTCGACGCCGACGCGCTCGACGCGACGCAGCGCCGATGTCGTCGCGGCGACCGCCAGGAGCCCGCCGAGCCCGAGCGCCAGCATGACGAGCGACGGCATGGCGCGGATCGTCCGCTGGCCCAGCACGACCGCCCCGAGGAGCATCGCGGCGATCGCGGCGACGATGAGCGCGCCCGAGGCGACCGCGGTGAAGCGAGCGACGCGTCGCCACGGCACGTGCATGACCGGAGTCGCAGCGCTGGGCTGCTCGTGATCGGTCATCGGCGGCTCCGGTGCTCGAGGGTCGGTGGAGAGCGGAGCCCCGGTCGTCGGTCGGTGCGTCGTCGCCCTGCGGTCACCGTACCCTGCCGACGACGCTCGCTGCCCTGGCTCAGGCGTCGGCGTCGTCGAGGAGCTCGACCAGCCCCGCGGGGACGAGGTCGAGCTCCGGGTCGCGGAAGCGCTCGACGGGGAGCCACCACACCGGGTGGCCCGCGTCCGTGACCGAGGGGAGCACCGCATCCGCAGCCATCTCGATCTCGAGGACGAAGACGTGCTCGTGCAGGGTGCGGCCGGCGAACTCGAGGACGCTCTCGAGCACGCCGAGCAGCCGCGGAGCCTCGACCGCGAGGCCGAGCTCCTCGTCGAGCTCGCGCACGATCGTCTCGGCGGCGAGCTCGCCCGGCTCGATGCCGCCGCCGGGTGGCCGCGCGAGCGTGCGACCCGTGACGGGGTCGACCGTGCTCGTCACGAGCAGGCGCCCGGCGGCATCGCGCACGACCGCGATCGCGATCGCGCGGATGCGGTCGGGCGGCGCCGCGGTCACAGGATGTCGAGCTCGGGGATGGCGCCGAGCTCCTGCGCGAGGCCGCCGCCGTTCGACGACCACACCCACGGGTGCATCGAGCGCGTGTCGGCGTGCTTGCGGCCACCGGCGAGCACCGCCTCCTGCGCCGAGAGCTCGCGGATCGCGACCGCGCGGACGTGCTCGGGGTGGGCGCTCGCGAACTCGCCGTAGAGCTCCTCGTCGTGCTGGCCGTCGTCGCCGACGAGCAGCCACCGCACGTGCGGCAGCTCGCGCGCGAGGCGGCGCAGCTGCGCGCGCTTGTGCTCCTTGCCCGAGCGGAAGAAGCGGTCGGGCGTCGGGCCCCAATCGGTCAGCAGCATGCTGCCGGCGGGGTAGAGGTTGCGGGAGAGGAAGCGCGTGAGCGCCGGCGCCGCGTTCCACGCGCCGGTCGAGAGGTAGATGAACGGGCTCTCGGGATGCCGCTGCGCGATGCGCTCGTAGAGCACGGCCATGCCGGGCACGGGGGAGCGCGCGTGCTCGTCGAGCACGAAGGCGTTCCACGCTGCGAGCAGCGGCCGCGGGAGCGACGTCACCATCACGGTGTCGTCGATGTCGCTCACGACCCCGAAGCGCGTCGCCGGGTCGACCACGAACACGGGAGCGGTGACGGGCGCGCTGCCCGCGACCGAGACGGTCACCTCGCGCCAGCCGGGCTCGAGCCGCATCGGCACGCGGACATCGACGAGGCCGCCGCGATCCGCCGTCACGACGTGGCGCTCGCCGCCCGCCTCGATCATCACGTCGATGTCGTTGAGCGCGAGCGACGTGAAGGAGCGCCAGCCCCGCACGTTCTCGTAGAGGGCGCCGCGCTCGCCGCCGGGCTCGACGAGCAGCACGCGCGCGAGCACGCGCACCCACCCCTCGCCGCCGTAGCCGGGGTACGTGACGATCGCGGGCAGGCGACCCGCGCGCAGCGCCCCGGCCTCGCGGTGCTCGTGCACCCAGTCCTCGACGCGCGCCGCGACGTGCTTGATCGGCTCGGGGATGCGGGCGAGCGGCACCAGCTCTTCCATGGGCGGCTCCTCCCGGGTCGTCGTCGGGATCGACCCTACCGAGTCGCCGCCGGCTCGATGAGCGAGGGGCCCTCCTCGCGCACGCTCCCGACGCGTCGGTCCACCTCGTGCATCGCGAGCGACTCGGCGACCGCGCCCGCCTCGGCGACGACGGCCTCGAGCGCGGCCTCGCCGTCCTCCTCGGGGTCGAGCCACGCATCCCGCATCTCGGGGGAGACGACGACCGGCATGCGCTCGTGGATGTCGGCGAGCGCGCCCGACGCGGCCGTCGTGAGGATCGTGGTCGAGAGCAGCCACGTGCCATCGGGCTGCTTCCACCAGGCGTAGAGGCCCGCGAAGCTCAAGGGGTGGTCGTCGTGGATGTAGAACGGCGTCTTCGACTCGCCGCGCTTCTGCCACTCGAACCAGCCGTCGGCCGGCACGAGCGCGCGACGCTCGCGGACGGCGTCGCGGAACATCGGCTTCGAGGCCGCGGTCTCGGCGCGGGCGTTGAACGCGCGCGTGCCGACCGAGATGTCGTCGGCCCACGCCGGCACGAGTCCCCAGCGGGCCGGCTCGAGGCGGCGGATGGGCGGCGAGTCGTCGCGCGGGGACGGCTCGACCACGATCGGCACGGTCGTCGTCGGCGGGATGTTCCAGTTCGCCGCGGGGATCTCGCCCTGCTCGTCGATCTCGAACAGCGCCACGAGGTCGCTCGCGGGCGTGGCCATGACGTAGCGTCCGCACATGCCGAACATGATCGCACCGCTCGGAGCGGACGTGCGTCATCATTGGCCCATGAACGATCGTCAGGCCAGCGGCTCCTCCGTCACGGTCCGCCACGAGCCGGTGCAGGCACGCGCCGCGCTCCGCATCGAGGCGCTCCTCGACGCCGCGGCCGCGGTCGTCGTCGACCACGGCATCGAGCACCTCACGACCGCGCTCGTCGCCGAGCGCGCGGGCGCCTCGATCGGCACCGTCTACCGCTACTTCCCCGACCGGGTCGCGGTGCTCGTGGCGCTCGCGGAGCGCAACCTCGAGCGCATCCGGCTCGCGATCGAGCGCGTGCTGCTCGCCGAGCACCCCTCGCTCATGGCGACGATCGAGGCGGTCGTCGACGCGATGGTCGAGACCTTCCGCACGGTGCCCTCGTTCCGCTCGCTGCGCGGCGGCGAGGGGCTCGACCTCGGGCCGACGGAGCGGCCGCCGGTCGCGCCGACCTTCGTCGACGACATGGCCGCCCACTTGCGCGAGCGCTGGGAGATCGAGCTCGACGACGAGCAGCGGGAGGCGCTCGAGCTCGCGATCGGCGCGCTCGACGCGCTCGTGACCTACGCGTTCCTGCACGACCCCGACGGCGACCCGCGCTACCTGCAGCTCGGGGTGCAGGTCATGCGCGAGCGCATCGTCGCGGCGCTTCCGCAGCTCGCCGAGGGCGCGTAGCGCTCAGCGCTCCTCGCCGGAGCGCTCCTGGGCCGAGCGCTCCCGGGCCGATCGCTCCTCCTCTGAGCGCTCCTCCTCGTCGTCCTCGCGCATGTGCCGCGCCTCGAGTCGCGAGACGAGCTGCTTGACGCCCCAGACGGCGAGCACGAACGCGACGATCACGGCGACGAGCACGTAGCCCGCGCCGTGCAGCTCGTCGGCGAGCTCGCGGTAGCTGCCGCCGGCCGCCCAGCCCGCGCTCGCGTAGGCCGTCGCCCACAGCATGCACGCGGGGAGGGTCCAGGCGAGGAACCGCCGGTAGGGCATGGGGGAGGCGCCGACGATGAGCGGGACGAGCGAGTGCGCGACGGGGAGGAAGCGCGAGAGGAAGATGGCGATGCCGCCGCGCCGCGCGAGGTAGCGCTCGGTGCGGCGCCAGCGCTTCGACGCCGCCGGCCAGCGGCGCGCGAGCCAGCGATCGATCCGCGGGCCGAGCCAGCGGCCGATCGCGAAGCCGATCGACTCGCCCGCGATCGCGCCGAGCACCGTCGCGGCGATGAGCGCGAGCCACCACGGCCACTCCTCGACCGCGAGGGCGGCGATGATGACGACGGTGTCGCCCGGCACGAGCAGCCCGAGCAGCACGCTCGTCTCGAGCGCCATCGCGATGAACGCCAGCAGGGTGCGCAGCCACGGGTCGATCGATCCGACGGTCTCCAGCACGACGTCGATGACGTCATCGATCACGAGCGGGCCGCCGTCGCCGGGATGCGGAGGGCGTCGAGGCGCGCGCGCCACGCGTCGACGCGGGAGGGGGTCGCGAGCTCCGGGCCGCCGTGCCACGACGTGACGCCGCGGATGCCGCGGAGCGCGTTCGCGAGCCACACCTCGGCGCCCTCGAGCTCGTCGGGGCGGGCGGCGACCTGGCGCAGCTCGATGCCGTCGAGGCGGGCGAGCTCGGCGATCACGGCGGCGGTCACCGAGGCCATGTGGGGGATGCGCGGGGCCGGCACGTGCAGGACTCCGCCCTGCCACCACAGGAGCGCCGACCGCGAGCCCTCGGCGACGACGCCGTCCGAGCACAGGACCGGCTCGACCTCGCGCCCGGCCCTCGCCGACTCGTCCTCCAGGAGCGCCTGGAGCGCCTCGAGGTCGGGACCCTTCCGCAGCGGCGCGCGCCGCGGGTCGCGCGCGGCCGTGACGACCTCGACGCGCTCGCTCGGCGCGGGGGCCGGGCGCATCCGCAGCCGGATGCCCGCCGGGGTGAGGTCGACGCGCGGCGACCAGCGGCCCTCGCCCGGCGCGAGCTCGACGGCGCTCCTGACGGCCGCCATCGCGTCGAGGCGATCCCCGCCGACCTCCGCCACCGCATCCGCGAAGCGCAGCTGGTGCCGCTGCCACGCGAGCACGCGGCCGTCGGCGACGAGCCACGAGTCCGCGGCGATCGTCGCCCCGACCGGCTCGTCGACGGGCGCGAAGCCGCCCGCCGACCACGCGCGGACGGGCTGCTCGGCGCTCATAGGATGCACCCTATGCCAGCGACCTCTGCGCACTTGCTGCCGCACCTCGGCGCTCGTTGGTCGCTCCCCGTCGACGTCACGCCCGAGTCGGCCTTCGCGGCGCTCGAGGCCGCCGGCGGCGACGTCGTGTGGCTCGACTCCTCCTCGAGCGGCGACCACGTCATCGGCACGGGCTGGCACGTGCTGCTCGTCGAGGATGGTCGCGCGACGCTCGACGGCCGCCTGGTGGACGGCGACGCGCTCGAGGCGCTCGAGGCCGCGCGCGCCGCGACGCCCGGCGCGTGGGTCGGCTGGCTCGGGTTCGAGGCCGGTGTGCGGATGCTCGGGCTGCAGCCCCCGGCCGGGCGCTTCCCCGAGGCGGCCTGGCTGCTGCTCGACCGGTGGATCGTCGTCTCGGGCGGCGAGGCGCAGCTGCAGTCGCGCGACGGCGAGCCGTGGGCGATCCCGGCGATGCCCGCGCCGCGCGTGCCCTCGAGCGCGCGCATCGACCCGTCGAGCCTCCGCTGGCGCGACGACGACGCCGGCTACGCCGCGAAGGTCGAGCGCTGCCGCGAGCACATCCGCGACGGCGACTCGTACGTGCTGTGCCTCACGACCGCGATCGAGGCGCCGCCGCTCGACATGGTCGCGACGCACGCGCGGCTGCGGGCCGCGAGCCCCGTGCACCACGGCGGGCTGCTGCGCATCGGCGGCGTCACCGTCTCGAGCGCGAGCCCCGAGACCTTCCTGCGCGTCGAGGGCGGCGTCGCGACCACTCGCCCCATCAAGGGCACGCGCCGCCGCGGCGCCGACGACGACGCCGCGCTCGCGCGCGAGCTCTTCGAGAGCGAGAAGGAGCGCGCCGAGAACGTCATGATCGTCGACCTGTGCCGCAACGACCTGCAGCGCGTCTCCGAGCCCGGTTCGGTCGAGGTCGCGGGGCTGCTCGCGGTCGAGACCTACCCGACGGTGCACCAGCTCGTCTCGACCGTGCGGTCGCGGCTGCTGCCGGGCCTCGGCCCGCTCGACGCGGTGCGCGCGCTCTTCCCGGCGGGCTCGATGACGGGCGCGCCCAAGCGCCGCACGGTCGAGCTGCTGCAGGGCCTCGAGGGCGCGCCGCGGGGCGTGTACAGCGGATGCTTCGGGGTCGTCGCGGGGGAGTCGTGCCAGCTCGCGATGGTCATCCGGTCGGTCGTCGCCGACGCAGACGGCGCGCACATCGGCGTCGGCGGGGGAGTGACCGCGCTCTCCGAGCCGGCGTTCGAGGTCGATGAGCTGCACGTGAAGGCGGCGGCGATGCTCGCGTCACTCGTCCCCGCGTGACGATCGCGCGCCCGCGGCTCAGCTGCGCTCGCTCGCCGCGCGCTCCTCGGCCATGCGCGCGACGCGCTCGAGCCGCGACTCCCACTGCCGCCCGATCGCATCGAGCCGGTCGGCGAGCGCGCTGAGGCTCGCGCCGATCGCGCGGTGCCGCACCGAGCGGCCCTCGCGCGCCGACTCGACGAGGCCCGCCGCCTCGAGCACCGCGAGGTGCTTCGCGATCGCCTGCCGGGAGACGGGCAGCTCCACGGCGAGCTCGCTCGCGGATCGCGCGCGGCTGCCGAGCAGCTCGAGGATCGCCCAGCGCGTGTCGTCGGCGAGCGCGGCGAGCTGCTGCGTGGGCGCGGGGGCGGATCCGCTCACCGCGCCGCCTCGAGCACGTGCCGCCGCAGCCCGTCGAGCACCATCTCCCACCCGCCGGCGTTGCCGCGCATCCGGTCGTCGCGCACGTCGCCGGGCACGCGCATCCACCCCGACTCGACGACCGTGACGCGCGTGCCGTCGCCGAGCGGCTCGAGGTCGAAGCGCACGTCGCACGCGGTCGGGCCGGGCTCGGCCTCGCCGATCTCGCCCCAGCGGAACGCGAAGGCGCGCTCGGGCCGCAGCATGCGGATCGCGACGGGCCACCGCTCGCCCTCGTGCTCGAAGGTGCCGGTGATGCCCTCGCGGAGGCCGCCGGGGAAGACGGCGGGATGCCCCCACCAGGCCTCGATCGAGGCGGGGTCGGTGAGGTGGCGCCACACGAGCGCGACGGGGGCGGCGACGTCGAGCGAGCGCGTGATCGTGCCTGCGAGCGGGTCGATGGCGGCGGGCGTCCAGCGGCGCGCGACGAGCGCGATGAGCTCGTCGAGCTCGGAGGTCCAGCCCTCGCGGTTGTCCTCGAGCGCCGCGCGCACGGCGACCTCGTCGCCGAGCCGCTCGAAGCCGGTCTCGACCACGGTGACGCGCGTGCCGCCGCCGACGCGCTCGAGGGTGAAGGTCGCGAGCGTGCTGTGCTCGTCGCGGAGCGGCTCGCCGCGCCGGCCCCAGCGGAACGCCCAGACGTGCGGCGCCTCGGCGCGCTCGATGCGGGCGGGGAACTCGCCGGCGTCGCTCCAGCCGAAGGAGCCGGTGGCGCCCTCGCCGGTGCCGTCGGGGAACGTCGCGGTGTCGCCGAACCAGTCGGCGAGGGAAGCGGGGTCGGTCAAGCACTCCCACACGACCTCGATCGGCGCGCGGACGGCGATCGTGCGCGTCACGCGCGCGCCCGGCTCGTCGATCGCGGCCTGCGCGTCGTGCCGGTGCTCGGCAGGGTCCGTGTGCGGCATGCTTCCTCCTGCAATCGGCTGGTTGCAGGTCAAGATAACCCGGCGAGGGGCGAAGTGCAACCCTTGGGTTGCGTCAGCTGCTCGCCGACTCCAGGTGCTCCGCGAGATCCACGAGCTCGTCGAGCTCGACCGTCCAGCCGGCGGCGAGCGCGCGCAGCGACTCCCGCTTCGACGCGTCGTCGCCCTCGAGCGGGAATCCCGACTCGACGAGGTGCACCTGCGTCTGGCCGTCGACGTCGCGGAGCGTCATCTCGACCGTCGACGCCTTGTCCGAGAGGATGCCCTCGGCCCAGTCGAAGACGAAGCGCGAGCCGGGCTCGAGCTCGCGGATGCGCGCGGCGAGCACGACTTCACCCGTCCAGGCGAAGCGGCCGGTCGCTCCGGCGACGACGCCGTCGGGGAACGCGGCGATGTCGCCGAGCCAGCGCGCGAGCAGCTCGGGCTCGGTCAGGCAGCGCCACA
Source organism: Agrococcus pavilionensis RW1 (assembly GCF_000400485.1). Taxonomy (GTDB): domain Bacteria; phylum Actinomycetota; class Actinomycetes; order Actinomycetales; family Microbacteriaceae; genus Agrococcus; species Agrococcus pavilionensis. The sequence goes on along the minus strand of NZ_ASHR01000032.1, from coordinate 40,951 downwards.
CCGTGCCGCGGTCCGCGTCGACGGCGACGATGCGCGTCACGCGCACGCCTGGCACATCGACCGTCGCGGGCGGGTTCTCGAACTCCGGCACCGTTGGGCCTCCCTCCGGCTGCCCCGATTGTGCCACGCGGCGCCGCCGCACGAGCGCCCGTAGACTGGGAAGCCGTCGTGCCGACTCCGGCCGACGACATCCAGGAGCCCATGTGACCGACGAGACCTACGACTTCGCCCGCATCCAGCAGCGATGGCTGCCGGTGTGGGACGAGCTGCGCCCCTTCGCGACCGACGACGAGACCGACACCCGGCCGCGCAAGTACGTGCTCGACATGTTCCCCTACCCGTCGGGCGACCTCCACATGGGGCACGCCGAGTCGTACGCGTACGGCGACGTGCTCGCGCGCTACTGGCGCCAGCAGGGCTTCAACGTGCTCCACCCGATCGGCTGGGACTCGTTCGGCCTGCCGGCCGAGAACGCCGCGATCAAGCGCGGCGCCGACCCGAAGGAGTGGACCGAGGCCAACATCGAGCAGCACAAGCGCTCGATGCGGCTCTACGCGACCGCGTTCGACTGGGACCGCATCCTCCACACCTCCGACCCCTCGTACTACAAGTGGAACCAGTGGCTGTTCCTCGAGATGTACAAGGCCGGGCTCGCCTACCGGAAGCCGTCGAACGTCAACTGGTGCCCGAAGGACCAGACCGTGCTCGCGAACGAGCAGGTCATCGGCGGGCTGTGCGAGCGGTGCGACACCCCGGTCGTCAAGAAGAAGCTCACCCAGTGGTACTTCAAGATCACCGACTACGCCGACCGGCTGCTCGATGACCTCAACCAGCTCGAGGGCCGCTGGCCCGAGAAGGTGCTGCGCATGCAGCGCAACTGGATCGGCCGCTCCGAGGGCGCCGAGGTCGAGTTCGAGATCGAGGGCCACCACTCGCGCGTGCCCGTCTTCACGACGCGCCCCGACACGCTCTACGGCGCGACGTTCATGGTCGTCGCGCCCGACTCCGACCTCGCCGCCGAGCTCGCCGCGGGCGCCAGCCCCGAGGTGCGGATGCGGTTCCAGGACTACCTGGAGTCGGTCGGGCGGATGACGGAGATCGACCGGCAGAGCACCGAGCGCCCGAAGACGGGCGTCGACCTCGGCCGCTTCGCGATCCACCCGCTCACGGGGGAGCGGATGCCCGTGTGGGCCGCCGACTACGTGCTCGCCGACTACGGCCACGGCGCCGTCATGGCGGTGCCGGCCCACGACCAGCGCGACCTCGACTTCGCCCGCGCGTTCGACCTGCCGATCAAGGTCGTCGTCGACACGCTCGCGCCCGTCACGGGCGTCATGCCGACGATCCCGCTCGACGAGCACGGCAACGCGGTGCTGCCCGAGGACCTCCCTCCGCTCGACCCGGCCTCGACCGGCGTCGCGCTGCCCGGCGAGGGCCGCATGATCAACTCCGGCGAGCTCGACGGCCTCTCGAAGCAGCACGCGATCGGCCGCATGATCCAGCTGCTCGAGCGCAAGGGCGTCGGCCGCGCGGCGAAGTCGTTCCGGCTGCGCGACTGGCTCGTGAGCCGCCAGCGCTACTGGGGCACGCCCATCCCCATCATCCACACGGCCGACGGGCAGGAGGTGCCGGTGCCGTACGAGCAGCTGCCCGTCACGCTGCCCGACTCGCACGGCCTCGACCTGTCGCCGAAGGGCTCGAGCCCGCTCGGCGCCGCCGAGGACTGGGTCAATGTGCCCTCGCCGATCGACGGCACCCCCGCGCGCCGCGATGCCGACACGATGGACACGTTCGTCGACTCCTCCTGGTACTACCTGCGGTTCCTGAGCCCGAACGACGACACCCAGCCGTTCGACAAGGAGCAGGTCGAGCGCTGGGCGCCCGTCGACCGCTACGTCGGCGGCGTCGAGCACGCGATCCTGCACCTGCTCTACGCGCGCTTCATCACGAAGGTGCTCTTCGACATGGGCCACGTGCCCTTCACCGAGCCCTTCGAGTCGCTGCTCAACCAGGGCATGGTGATCCTCGACGGCGGCAAGATGTCGAAGTCGAAGGGCAACCTCGTCGAGCTCTCGGACGAGCTCGAGAAGCACGGCGTCGACGCGGTGCGGCTCGCGATGAGCTTCGCCGGCCCGCCCGAGGATGACATCGACTGGCGCGACGTGAGCCCCGCGGGCGCGCAGAAGTTCCTCGCGCGAGCGTGGCGGCTCTCGAAGGAGCCGCTTGCGAAGCGCGGCACCGACCCCAAGGGCGGCGACCGGGGGCTGCGGCGCGAGACGCACCGGTTCCTGGCGGATGCGCCGGGTCTCGTCGAGTCGCTCAAGTTCAACGTCGTCGTCGCTCGCCTCATGGAGCTCACGAACGCGACGCGCAAGACCGTCGACTCCGGCGCCGGCGCGGCCGACCCCGCGGTGCGCGAGGCGGTCGAGACGATCGCGCTCGGCCTGTCGCTGTTCGCGCCGTACACGGCGGAGGACATGTGGGCGAACCTCGGCCACGAGCCCTCGGTCGCGAACGCGGGATGGCGCGAGCCCGACCGCTCGCTGCTCGTCGAGCAGTCGACGACGGCGATCGTGCAGGTGAACGGCAAGGTGCGCGACCGGGTCGAGGTGCCCGTCGACATCGCCGACGCCGAGCTCGAGCGCCGCGCGCGGGAGCTGCCGGGTGTCGCGCGCTCGATCGGCGACGGGGTCGTGCGGCACGTCGTCGTGCGGGCGCCGAAGCTCGTGAACTTCGTCGTCGGCTGACCCGACCGGCCGCTGGCTGAGCCGGTCCGCGCGCGCAGCGCGCTGACCGTGTCGAAGCCGCGCTGATCCACAGACGCTCCCTGCCCCGGCACCAGCGCCGACGCATCCGCCCTACCGTTCCCGGATGGCCGGGACGGATGCGCGCTGGCGGCTGGGCGCGGGGGCCGCTGTGCTGCTCGTGCTCGGTGCCGTCGCCGGGGGCGTCGCGCAGCGCATGATGCAGGACGCCGCACCCGCGACGATCGTCGCGGAGCCGGTCGCGACCGCCGCCTCGGATCTCGTCGTCGACGTGCAGGGCGCGGTCGCTCGGCCGGGGGTCTATCGGCTGCCGAGCGGCTCGCGCGTGCTCGACGCGCTCGCGCGAGCCGGCGGCACGAGCGCCGAAGCGGCGCCAGGCGCGCTGAACCTCGCGAGGCCGGTCGTCGACGGCGAGCAGCTCATCGTGCCGACCGCCGAGGAGGCGGCCGCCGCGCCGCCGCCCGGCGCGCCCGGCAGCGGCGTCGGTGCCGACGGGCTCGTGTCGCTCAATCGCGCCGACCAGGCGGCGCTCGAGTCGCTGCCGCGCGTCGGCCCCTCGCTCGCGCTCGCGATCATCGCCCACCGCGACGAGCACGGGCCCTTCACCGACCTCGCGCAGCTCGACGACGTGCCCGGCATCGGGCCTGCGCTGCTCGCGACGCTCACGCCGCTCGTGACGCTCTGATGCGCGATCTGCGCCTCGCCCTGCCGGTCGCGATCGCGTGGGCAGCTCTCGCGGCGCTCAGCCCACACCCGGCGGTGCTCGGGCCCGGGGCGATCGCGAGCGGCGCGAGCGCTGCTGCTGGCCTGCTGCTCGCCCACCTCGTCGCGCGTCGAGGCGAGCGGCCAGCTGCGCTGCTGCGGACGGTCGCGGTCGGCGCGGCGCTCGCGTGCCCGCTGCTGCTCGGCGCCGACGCGGCGGGCTCGAGCGCCCTCGACCGCTGCGATGCGCTCGGCCTGCTCCTGCTCGGCGAGACGGCGCCGACCGAGGTCGTCGTCACCGGGTGCGACGGCGCCGGCACGGCGCGCAGCGCGATGCTGCTGCGCGCGCCCGACGCGCCGCTCGCGATCGGCGCGACCGCGATCGGCCGCTGCGACGCGTGGCTCGACGGCTCGCGCTGGCTGATGGTGTGCGACGGGCTCGAGGTCGGCGAGCCGGCCGGCTGGGCGTCGTGGGCAGGGACGCTGCGCGACGGGCTGCTCGCCTCGTCCGCGCAGCTGCCCGGCATGGGCGGCGAGCTGCTGCCGGGACTCACGATCGGCGACGAGCGACGCGTGAGCGCGACGCTGCGGACGGCGATGCTCGATTCCGGCCTCAGCCACCTGACGGCGGTCTCGGGCGCGAACTGCGTCATCGTCGTCGGCGCCGCGTTCCAGCTCGCCGCTGCGATGGGTGCTCGACGGAGGGTCCGCGTCGCGGTTGCGGCTGCCGCGCTCGGCGGCTTCGTCGTGCTCGTCACGCCCGAGCCGTCGGTCGTGCGAGCCGGGGCGATGGCGGCGATCGCGCTCGTCGGCATCGTGACCGGCCGGCGCGCGGGCGCCGTCGCGCTCCTCTCTCTCGCCGTGCTGCTCGTGCTCGCGGCGCAGCCGCACCTCGCGACGAGCCCGGGCTTCGCGCTCTCGGCGTTCGCGACGTGCGGGCTCATCGTGCACGGGCGCCCGATCGCCGAGGTGCTCTCCCGCGCGCTGCCGATGCCCATCGCGGCACTCGTCGCGGTACCGCTCGCCGCCCAGCTCTGGTGCCTCCCGGTGCTCGTCGGGCTCGACGCGAGCGTGAGCGCCGTCTCGGTGCTCGCCAACCTGCTTGCCGGACCGGCGGCACCGATCGTCACGGTCGTCGGTCTCGCGGCATGCCTCGCGTCGCCGCTCGCGCCCGCTGTCGCAGCCGGTCTCGCGTGGATCGCGTGGCTGCCGGCCGCCTGGATCGCGCAGGTCGCGATGGTCGCGCAGCAGCTGCCAGCCGCGCAAGTGCCGTGGCCGGTCGCGCCCTGGGGCGCGCTCACGGCATCCGCCATGCTCGCCGCAGTGCTCGTGGGCCAGGCCCGCGGCCGAATCGCCCGCGGCGTCGCGATCGCCGGCGTGCTCGGGCTCGTCGCGGCCGGCACCGCCGCGTGGCCGAGCGTGCGGCTCGGCACGCTCGCCGACTGGAGCATCGCGCAGTGCGACGTGGGGCAGGGGAGCGCGACGCTCATGCGCCACGGCGCGGCGACGGTGCTCGTCGACGCCGGCGCCGAGCCGTCGCGCATCGACGGCTGCCTGACGACGCTCGGCGTGCGGCGCGTCGACCTGCTCGTGCTCACGCACTTCGACGTCGACCACGCGGGCGGCGCGAGCGCGCTGCTCGGACGCGTCGGGCTGCTCGTCCACGGGCCGGTCGACGAGCGCTCCGAGGCGCTCGTCGCCGAGCTCGCCGCGGCCGGCGCCATGACGCACGAGGCCCGCCGCGGCGACGCGTGGGAGCTCGGCGAGCTGCGCATCGAGGCGCTCTGGCCGATCGGCGACGAGGAGCCCGGCAATGACGCGAGCGTCGCCGTCGCGATCGATGCGCCGGACGGAGGCGTCGAGCTGGTCGTGCTCGGCGACCTGGGCGCGCAGGCGCAGTCTCGGCTCTTGCGCGCGGGCGTGCCCGGCGCATCCGTCGTCGTCGTCGCGCATCACGGCTCCGCGGATCAGCTGCCGGCGCTCTATCGCCGCATCGGTGCGGCCGTGGGGCTCGTCGGCGTGGGGGAGAACGACTACGGGCACCCTACGGATGCGTCCCTGCGGCTCGTGCGCGAGGCTGGCGGCCAGCCGCTCCGCACCGATCGGCTGGGGACGATCGCGCTCGCGGTCGACGAGGGCGGCGTCCGCGTGTGGTCGGAGCGTGTCGGCGGCCCGCCGTAGGCTGGGAGCGTGGCAGCGAGCATCCCCAAGATCGGCTGGGAGCAGGTGTCTCCTGCGCCCGTCGTGCTCGTGTTCGGCAAGGAGTCGTTCCTCGCCGACCGAGCGATGCAGCGCCTGCGCGCGCTCCTGCTCATGGAGGATCCCGAGCTCGAGATCCACGACGTCGACGCCGGTCAGTACGTCGACGGCGCGCTCGAGCTCATCGCGAGCCCCTCGCTCTTCGACGAGCCGCGGCTCGTGCGGGTCGAGAACGGCGTGAAGGCGACCGACGCGCTCATCGCCGACGTGCTCCGCTACCTCGCGTCGCCCGTCGACGGCACGACCCTCGTCATCCGCCACGACGGCTCGACGGTGCGCGGCAAGAAGATGCTCGACGCGATCCGCAAGACGCCCGGCGCGATCGAGGTCGTGTGCCAGCCGCTCAAGCGCGACGAGCTCGTCCCGTTCGTGCGCGGCGAGCTGCGGCTGCTCGAGCGCGAGGCGACGCCCGGTGCGATCGCGGCACTCGTGGATGCGTTCCACTCCGACATCGCGGAGCTCGCGAACGCGGTGCGCCAGGTCGCGCTCGACACGCAGGGCGAGGTGACCGAGCAGGTCGTGCGCACCTACTACTCGGGCCGCGTCGAGACGACCGCCTTCGCCGTCGTCGACGCCGTGATCGCCGGCGACGTCGCGACCGCGCTCGTGACGCTGCGGCACGCGATCGCGACCGGCGCCGATCCCGTGCCGATCGTCGCGGCGTTCGCGATGCGCTTCCGGCAGCTCGCCAAGGTCTCTGGCGCGGGCGGCGGCGACTCGCAGGCCGCGCGCCAGCTCGGGATGCAGGACTGGCAGGTGCGGAACGCCCGCAAGGACCTCCGCGGCTACACCGACGCGACGCTGTGCGAGGCGATCGAGGCGATCGCCCACGCCGACCACGCGGTCAAGGGCGCCGAGCGCGATCCGCACTACGCCGTCGAGCGGCTCGTGCGGCAGCTCGCCGCGCGCTCCTGACGGCTACGCCGAACCGCTCCACGGCGCAGGAGCGAGCACCCAGATCGCAACCGCCCGCTCGTCGCCCGCGACGCGCCACGTGTGCGGCTCGCGGCCCGGCAGCGTCAGCGCATCGCCCGCGCCGACGAGCACGGTGCGGTCGGCGAAGCGCACCTCGACCGCGCCCGCGACGACGTGCAGCACCTCGACCTCGCAGCTGATCGTGTAGAGCTCCGAGCCGCCGTGCGCTCCGGGCTCGAGCTCCGAGCGCAGCACCTGCAGCTGCTCCTGCCCGCGCGGCGAGAGCATGCGCTCATCGGCGCCGACGCCCCCGAGGTTGATGCGCGGCGCATCGGCCCACTGCACGAGCTGCACGTCGGGCTCCTCGAAGAGCGCGCCGACCGGGAGCGAGAGCACCTGGCACAGCTGCACGAGCGTCGCGACGCTCGGCGAGGTCTCGTCGCGCTCGAGCCGGCTGAGGAAGCCCTTCGACAGCCCAGAGGTCGCGGCGACCTGGCTGAGCGACATGCCCTGCGCGGTGCGCGCCGACCGCAGCTTCGCGCCGAGGGCGATCGAGCTCTCGTCGGCGTCGGGGTGGATGGGGCGCATCTCGGTCCTCGCTCTTGGTCGCTCGCTCGCCTTGACGGACGCCTCGGGACGGGCGTACGGTGACGACACTAGTTGCACGAAGCGTATCGAAAGTTGTCCAATATGCAACCCACCGAGAATCGTCCCTCTGCGCCGCGCGGACCGATCGACGCGAGCGCGGTGCCGCGCTTCGCCGGCATCGCCACCTTCGCCCGGCTGCCGCGGCTCGACGAGGTCGGGCGCGCGGACATCGCCGTCGCGGGCGTGCCCTTCGACAGCGGCGTGAGCTACCGCCCGGGCGCGCGCTTCGGCCCCTCGCACGTGCGCGAGGCGTCGCGGCTGCTGCGCCCCTACAACCCGGCGCAGGACGTCTTCCCGTTCGGGGCGCAGCAGGTCGCCGACGCCGGCGACATCGTCGCGAACCCCTTCGACCTCGAGGCCGCGGTTGCCGACATCGAGGCGGGCTCGCGCGCCCTGCACGACAGCGCCGACCGCATCGTCGTGATCGGCGGCGACCACACGATCGCGCTGCCGCTGCTGCGCGACATCGCCGCGAAGCACGGGCCGGTCGCGGTGCTGCACTTCGACGCGCACCTCGACACGTGGGACACCTACTTCGGCGCCCCCATCACGCACGGCACGCCGTTCCGCCGCGCGTCGGAGGAGGGCCTCATCGACCTCACCGCGAGCATGCACGTCGGCACCCGCGGCCCGCTCTACGACAAGCAGGACCTCGTCGACGATGAGCGGCTCGGCTTCGCGGTCGTGACGAGCGAGTTCGTCGAGGAGCACGGCGTCGCCGCCGCGATCGAGCGCATGCGCGCCCGCATCGGCGACGCCCCGCTCTACATCTCGATCGACATCGACGTGCTCGACCCGTCGCACGCGCCCGGCACGGGCACGCCCGAGGCGGGGGGCCTCACGAGCCGCGAGCTGCTGCGCATGCTGCGCGCGCTCTCCGACCTGCAGATCGTCGGTGCCGACGTCGTCGAGGTCGCCCCGGCCTACGACCACGCCCAGCTCACCGCGATCGCCGCGAGCCACGTCGTCTACGAGCTGCTGAGCGCGATGGCGCCGGCGGCGGATGCCTCCGGTGACGGCAGTGCCAACGCCTGACGCCGCCGAGGTCGAGGCCGCGGCGGCCTCGATCGTCGACGCCTTCGCCGCCACCGACGGCGAGCGCTACTTCGCGCTCTTCGCTGACGACGCATCCTTCGTCTTCCACACCGAGCCGAGCCGGCTCGACAGCCGCGCGGCGTACGAGCGGCTGTGGAGCACGTGGGTCGAGAGCGGCTGGCGCGTCGTCTCGTGCGCGTCGAGCGAGCGGCTCGTGCAGCCGCTGCCCGGCGGCGCCGTCTTCAGCCACACCGTCGACACGACGGTCGAGACCGGCGAGGGTCGCGAGTCGTACCGCGAGCGCGAGTCGATCGTCTTCGCCGTCGACGGCGACCGCCTGGTCGCCGTGCACGAGCACCTCTCGCCGCTCGCCTGAACCCCAGTCCCGTCCCCAGCCCCACCCGTCGAAGGAGACCGATGTCGCTCTACTCCCGCCTCGAACGCCGACTGGAGGCGAGCGCCGACGACGCCGGCCCCGTCCGCGGCACCTACTCGTCCGGCCGCATGCTCATGATCTGGCTCGCGGCGAACCTCGTCGTGACCACGCTGCTCACCGGCACGCTCTTCGTGCCCGACGTGCCCTACGGCCTCGTGCTCGGCCTCATCGTCGGCGGCACGCTGCTCGGCGCGTGCGTGCTCGTGCTCATCGGCGCGATCGGCACGCGCACCGGGCTGCCCACGATGGCGCTCACGCGCGGTCCCTTCGGCACGCGCGGCAGCCTGCTGCCGGCCGCGGCGAACCTCGTGATCCTCATGGGCTGGAGCTGGGTGCAGGCGATGCTCGCCGGCATCTCGCTCGACTACATCGTCGAGGCGCTCACGGGCTTCTCGAGCCCGGTGATCTTCGCCGTGCTGTGCCAGACGATCGTGGTCATCCTGGCGATCTTCGGCCACGCCGGCGTCGCGCGCATCGAGCCGTGGTTCGCCGCCGTCATCCTCGCGATCTCGGCCTACGTCTTCATCACCGCGTTCACGACCTTCACGCCCGCCGAGTTCGCCGAGATCCCCGCGAGCGCCGAGCCGTTCTACACGCCCGGCCTGATGTTCGACGTCGTGCTCGCGACCGCGATCTCGTGGACCGTCCTGTCGGCCGACTTCAACCGCTTCGCCCGCACGACGAAGGGCGGCGCGATCGGCTCGGGCGTCGGCTACACGCTCTCGACCGTCACCGCGATGACCGTCGGCGCGACCGCGATCGGCTACGTCGTGCTGAGCGGCGGCGAGGCCGTCGCGTTCGACCCGACGGCGATCATCGAGCCCTTCGGCGCGCTCTTCGCCGTCGCGATCTTCCTCTCGGTCATGGCCACCAACACGATGGTCGTCTACGGCATGGTCACGACGGTCGTGAACGCGCTGCCGGGCAAGCGCGTGCCGTTCCTCGCGAGCGCGCTCATCCTCGGCGTCATCTCGATCATCGGCGCGACCTTCTTCGGCCTGCTCGACCAGTTCACGACGTTCCTCGTCACGATCAGCGCGCTGTTCGCACCGGTGTTCGCGATCATGATCGTCGACTACTACCTGCTCAAGCGCCGCAGCTACACCGCCGACATCCTCGAGGCGCGCGGCGGCCGCTACTGGTACACGGGCGGCGTCAACTGGATCGCGGTCGGCTCGTGGCTCGTCGGCGCCGCGCTCGCCTATGCGTGGGCGTACGTGTGGCCGCTGCCGTTCGGCGCGACGGTGCCGAGCTTCGTCGTCACGTTCGTGCTCTACCTCGCGCTCTCGCTGCCCGGCCGTGCGAAGGGAGCCCCGGAGCCCGCGCCGCACCTGGCCGAGACGGCGGATGCGCGCTGAGACCACGGGGGAGGGTCGCGGCACGCTCGTCGACCTGAGCCATCCCGTCGTCGACGGGATGCAGGTCTACCCCGGCGACCCGGCGGTGCGCATCGAGCCCGCGCTCACGGTCGCGGCCGACGGCGTCGACGTCGCGAGCATCCGGATGGGCTCGCACACCGGCACCCACGTCGACGCGCCCTCCCACTCGATCGAGGGCGGCCGCACGATGGCCGACGTCGCGCTCGACGAGCTCGTGGGGGCGGCGCTCGTCGTGCGCGTCGCGGGGCTCGCCGACGGCGACGTGTACGGCTGGCGCGAGCTCGAGGCAGCGGGCCCGCTGCCGGAGCGAGTGCCGCCGATCGTGCTCGTCGACACCGGTTGGGCCGCGCACTTCGGCTCCGAGCGCGCGCTGCGCCACCCCGCCCTCGGCGCGGATGCCGCGCGCGAGCTCGTGCGCCGCGGCATGCGGGTGCTCGCGGTCGACACCCTGAGCCCCGACCCGACGGGGTCGACGGATGCGTCGTTCCCGGTCCACGAGGTCGTGCTCGGCGCCGATGGCCTCATCGTCGAGAACGTGCGGGGCCTCGAGGCGCTGCCGGCGACGGTGCGGGTCGGGTTCTTCCCGCTGCGACTCGCCGGCGACGGCGCCCCGGTCCGCGCGGTCGCCTTCCTCGACTGACTTGAGCCCCTTGCGTAGGTGAGTGGCGCGTTCCGCAGGTGGCTGGCGGGCGCCACTCGGGCGCGCAAGTGACCGCGCAAACGCGGAAGTGACCGCTCAGGCGCGGAAGTGACCACTCAGGCGCAGAAGTGACCACTCAGGCGCGCGGGTGACCACTCGGGCGCGGAGTGGCCGCCCGGCAGGACGACGAAGGCGGGGGCCCGTCGGGGCCCCCGCCTTCGAGGTGTGCGGCTCGGATCAGAGCGCAGCGGCCTGCTTCGCGATCGACGACTTGCGGTTCGCGGCCTGGTTCTTGTGGATGACGCCCTTCGAGGCAGCCTTGTCGAGCTTGCGCGCCGCGATGGCGACCTTCTCCTGCGCCACGGCCTTGTCGCCCGCGGCGATCGCCTTGCGCGCCTCGCGCACAGCGGTCTTGACCTCGCTCTTGACGGCGCGGTTGCGGTCGGTCGCCTTCTGGTTGGTGAGGATGCGCTTGATCTGCGACTTGATGTTCGCCACGTGGGGTCCTGTTCTGCTCGGAAGATGGTTGGCGGCGGCTTGCGCTCCGATGAGCCCCGCCGCGACCCGCCCTCGCGCGACGGGCGCGCAGAAGAAGGGGAAGCCAACGAACGACTCTACCAGCGCGCGGCCCGCGGTCGCAACGCGGCCCGACGCATCCGCTGTGGGAGAATGGACCATTCCGCACCACTCCATCGAGACCCCCATCGAGAAGGACCCGTGAGCCCCAGAGCGACCAAGGCACTCGAGCCTGCCTCGACCGATCCCGCGAGCATCCGCAACTTCTGCATCATCGCGCACATCGACCACGGCAAGTCGACCCTCGCCGACCGGATGCTGCAGCTCACGGGCGTCGTCGACGACCGCTCGATGCGCGCGCAGTACCTCGACCGCATGGACATCGAGCGCGAGCGCGGCATCACGATCAAGTCGCAGGCCGTGCGGATGCCGTGGGAGGTCGACGGGCAGACCTTCGCGCTCAACATGATCGACACCCCCGGCCACGTCGACTTCACCTACGAGGTGAGCCGGTCGCTCGCCGCGTGCGAGGGCGCGATCCTGCTCGTCGACGCCGCCCAGGGCATCGAGGCGCAGACGCTCGCGAACCTCTACCTCGCGATGGACAACGACCTCGAGATCATCCCGGTGCTCAACAAGATCGACCTGCCGGCCGCCGATCCCGACAAGTTCGCGGCCGAGATCGCCGGCCTCATCGGCGGCGACCCCGACGACGTGCTGCGCGTGAGCGGCAAGACGGGCGTCGGCGTCGACGCACTGCTCGACCGCGTCGTGCGCACGATCCCCGCGCCGCAGGGCGACGTCGACGGCCCCGCCCGCGCGATGATCTTCGACTCGGTCTACGACAGCTACCGCGGCGTCGTCACCTACGTCCGCATGGTCGACGGCCGGCTCGAGCCGCGCGAGCAGATCCAGATGATGTCGACCGGCGCGCGCCACGAGCTGCTCGAGATCGGCGTCTCGAGCCCCGAGCCAGTGCCCGCGAAGGGGCTCGCCGCGGGCGAGGTCGGCTACCTCATCACGGGCGTGAAGGACGTGCGCCAGTCGAAGGTCGGCGACACCGTCACGACCTACCGCGCACCCGCGACCGAGCCGCTCAAGGGCTACGCCGACCCCAAGCCCATGGTCTTCTCGGGCCTCTACCCGATCGACGGCAGCGACTACCCGGTGCTGCGCGAGGCGCTCGACAAGCTCAAGCTGTCGGATGCGGCGCTCGTCTACGAGCCGGAGACCTCGGTCGCGCTCGGCTTCGGCTTCCGCTGCGGCTTCCTCGGCCTCCTGCACCTCGAGATCATCACCGAGCGGCTCGAGCGCGAGTTCAACCTCGACCTCATCGCGACCGCCCCGAGCGTCGTCTACGAAGTGCAGACCGAGGACCGCGTCGTGCACACGGTGACGAACCCGAGCGAGTTCCCCGAGGGCAAGATCCACTCGATCGTCGAGCCGATGGTGCGCGCGACGATCCTCGCGCCCAAGGACTACGTCGGCGCGATCATGGAGCTGTGCCAGTCGCGCCGCGGCACGCTCGGCGGCATGGAGTACCTGTCGGAGGACCGCGTCGAGCTGCGCTACCGGCTGCCGCTCGGCGAGATCGTCTTCGACTTCTTCGACCAGCTCAAGTCGAAGACGCAGGGCTACGCCTCGCTCGACTACGAGCTCGACGGCGAGGAGGAGGGCGACCTCGTCAAGGTCGACATCCTGCTCCAGGGCGAGCAGGTGGATGCGTTCAGCGCGATCGTGCACCGCGACAAGGCCTACGCCTACGGGGTGCTCATGGCGGGCAAGCTCAAGGACCTCATCCCGAGGCAGCAGTTCGAGGTGCCGATCCAGGCCGCCGTCGGGGCGCGCATCATCGCGCGCGAGACGATCCGCGCGATCCGCAAGGACGTCCTCGCGAAGTGCTACGGCGGCGACATCTCCCGCAAGCGCAAGCTGCTCGAGAAGCAGAAGGAGGGCAAGAAGCGCATGAAGATGGTCGGCCGCGTCGAGGTGCCCCAAGAGGCGTTCATCGCCGCGCTCTCGAGCGGCGAGTCGAAGAAGGACGCGAAGTGAAGCCCATCCGCGAGCGCGCCACGAACTACGGCGCCGTCGGCGCGACGGCGCACTTCGACTTCACGCGCTTCCCGCCGAAGGGCTTCGAGGTCGTGCAGCGCCGCTCGCGCATCGGCCACGGCCGGCCGCGCTTCGACGCCGCCGTCGCGGCGCTGCGCACCTGGAAGGTGCAGCGGCTCGCGGGCATCGAGGTCGACGTCGTCGGCACCGAGGAGGGCACCGTCTACCGCCCGGTCGGCTTCCAGGACGGCGAGGCGACCCGCGCCGCGAGCGTCGAGCCGCAGCAGGACTTCGGTCCCGACGGCGAGCCGTTCCTGCAGCCGGGCGACTCGGTCGACCAGCGCATCCGCTTCCTCGGCATCCAGTTCCACGGTCCGATGCGGGTCATCGCGGTCGAGGAGGAGCCCAATAGCCACGGCGTGATCCTCGGCTCGCTCGAGGGCCACCCCGAGGCCGGCGAGGAGCGCTTCACGGTCGAGATCGCCGAGGACGAGACCGTCTTCCTCCACTTCCGCGCGATCGTCCGCAACGCCGCGTGGTACGCCAAGCTCGGCGCTCCCGTCTCGAAGGCGCTGCGCTCGAGGTACCACGACCGCTACATGGACGTGCTGCGCTCGATCGACGTGCGCTGACGTGGGTCGCCTGCCCGACGGCGAGGCGGCTCCCGCCGACGGCCGGCTGCCCGAGGGCACCGCGGCCGATGCGCCCTTCGGCGCCTACATCCACGTGCCGTTCTGCTCGGTGCGGTGCGGCTACTGCGACTTCAACACCTACACGGCCGACGAGCTGCGCGGCGCGACCCGCGCGGGCTACCCGGGCGACGTCGCCGCCGAGATCCGCCTCGCGCGCGAGGTGCTTGGCGAGCTCGGCCCGCTCCGGCCCATGCAGACCGTCTTCTTCGGCGGCGGCACGCCGACGCTCCTGCCGTCGGGCGACCTCGTCGCGATGCTGCAGGGCGTGACGGATGCCTTCGGGCTCGCGGACGGCGCGGAGGTCTCGGTCGAGGCGAACCCCGACTCGATCGACCTCGCGGGCCTCGCGCAACTGAGGGCGGGCGGCGTGACGCGCGTCTCGATCGGCATGCAGTCGGCGGTGCCGCACGTGCTCGCGGCGCTCGACCGCACGCACGACCCCGAGCGCGTGCCGCTCGTCGTCGAGTGGGCGCGCGAGGCGGGGCTCGAGGTGAGCCTCGACCTCATCTACGGCGCGCCGGGGGAGTCGCTCGCCGACTGGCAGCGCTCGCTCGACGCGGCCGTCGCGATGGCACCCGACCACATCTCGGCCTACGCGCTCATCGTCGAGGACGGCACCGCGCTCGCGCGGCGCATCCGCCGCGGCGAGCTCGCTGCCCCCGACGACGACCTGCAGGCCGCGATGTACGAGGCGGCGGATGCGACCCTCGGCCGGGCCGGCTACTCCTGGTACGAGATCTCCAACTGGGCGAAGGGCGACCGGGTCGCCCGGCACAACCTCGCCTACTGGCGCGGGCACGACTGGTGGGGCTTCGGGCCCGGCGCCCACAGCCACGTCGGCGGGGTGCGCTGGTGGAACGTCAAGCACCCCGCCGCCTACCGCGACCGGCTCGTCGCGGGCGCCTCGCCCGCGCTCGCGCGCGAGGTGCTCGACGCCGAGACGCGTCGCGTGGAGCGCGTGCTGCTGGAGTCGCGCATCGCCGAGGGGCTCGCGATCGACGTGCTCGACGCCGAGGGTCGCCGCGCCGTCGCGGGGCTCGTCGCCGACGGCCTCGTGGACGGGAGAGCCGCCCTCGCCGGCCGGGTGATCCCGACGCTGCGAGGGCGGCTGCTCGCCGACGCCGTCGTGCGGCGCCTGCTGCCCTGAGCTACTTCACCAGCCGCCAGTTGAACGGGTAGCGGTAGGAGCCGCCGGCGTTGACGCGCACGCCGCCGATGATCGAGAAGATCACCTGCAGCAGCCCCGGCACCCACCAGATCATCAGCAGCAGGAACCCGATGCCGACGAACGACAGGATGGTCCCGACGACGATGAGGCCGATCGTCAGGATCGTCATGAAGATGCCGAAGTTGAGCGCCTCCTTCGACTCCTGCCGCGCGAACGCGCTGCGGTCCTTGTAGATGAGGAAGACGATGAGCGGGCCGATCCAGCCGCCCCAGCCGCCGGTGACGATCGTCGAGAGGCCCGAGAGGTGGCCCCACATGCCGGCGTTCTTCTCGTCGACGGGCGACATGGGGGCGCCGGCCGCGTACTGCGGCTGGCCGGGCGCGCCGTACTGCGGAGCGCCGTGCTGCGGGGATCCGTACTGCGGCGATCCGTACTGCGGCGATCCGTGCTGCGGCGATCCGTACTGGGGGGCGCCATGCTGCTGGCCCCCCGGCTGGCCGTAGCCCGGCTGGGCGTAGCCGCCCTGGCCGTACCCGGGCTGGTCGAAGGGAGCGCTGCCCTGCTGGCCCGGCTGCGGCTGGCTCCAGTCGCGGCTCGCGTCGGAGCCGAACGCGGGCTGACCGGGCGCGCTCGGCACGGCGCCGCCCGCGGGAGCGGAGAAGGGCTCGGCCGGCTGGCCGAGCGCCGGAGCGGCGGGCGCGCTGGGGGCCGCGTGCTGCTCGTCGGTGACCGAGAAGCCCTCGCTCGAGGGGTCGGTCGGCTCGTGCTGGTCGTCTCGGCGGGGCACGTTGGGGTCGGACATGGGGAGTGCCTTTCGTGAGTGGTCCGCAGGATCTGCGGACGTTCCGCACGGCCATTGTGCGCCGGGATGGCTGGAGAACGGGTGAGCGATCGGGCGCGGCGCGTCGCGGCGCGGTAGGATTGGCAGTCAGCATTGGAGAGTGCCAGCAGGGGGGAAGGAGCGCGGGATGGTCTCGGATCGCGGTCTCGAGGTCCTCCGGGCGATCGTCGAGGACTACGTCGCCCTGCGGGAGCCGGTGGGGTCGAAGTCGATCGTCGAGCGGCACGCCTTCGGCGTCTCCGCGGCGACGATCCGCAATGACATGGCGCTCCTCGAGGAGGAGGAGCTCATCGTCGCGCCCCACACCTCGTCGGGCCGCGTGCCCACCGACAAGGGCTACCGCGTCTTCGTCGACCGCCTGCAGCGCATGCAGCCGCTCACCCCCGCGCAGCGCCAGGCGATCGCGCGCTTCCTCGACGAGTCGGTCGATCGCGACGACGTGCTCGCGCGCACCGCGCGCCTGCTCTCGAGCCTCACGAACCAGGTCGCGCTCGTGCAGGTGCCGCTCCGGCGCCCGGGCGCCGTGCGCCGCGTCGAGCTCGTCGCGGTCACCGAGTCGAAGGTGCTCGCGGTGCTCATCCTCGACTCGGGCCGCGTCGAGCAGCGACTGCTCGACGTCGGGCAGCGCATCGAGCCCGAGCAGGCATCGGTGCTCGGCCGGGCGTTCACCGAGACGATCGCCGAGCTCGCGCCCGCCGAGGCCGTCCAGCGCCTCTCGTCGACAGCCGCATCCGCCCCCGCCTCGATCGCGACCGCGACCGGCGCGGTCGCGCAGGCGCTGACCGAGATGCTGCAGGGGGCCGGCGGCGACCGCATCGTGATGGCGGGCGCCGCGAACCTCGTGCGGGAGGAGCGCGACTTCCAGGGCACCGTGACGCCCGTGCTCGACGCGATCGAGGAGCAGGTGACCCTCTTGCGCCTCTTCGACGAGATGGGCTCCGAGGGGGAGGTCGCGACCCGCATCGGCCGCGAGCTCTCGGGGCCGCTCGGCGAGGCGGCGGTCGTCGCCTCGACCTACACGGCCGACGGCAGCGAGGGGCACGTCGGCGTCCTGGGCCCGACCCGGATGGACTACGCAGGGAACATGGCCGCGGTGCGCGCAGTGGCGCGCTACCTCACGCGGCTGCTGAGCGAGGACTGAGTGAGCGACCACTACGAGACACTCGGCGTCGAGCGCGACGCCACGCAGGACGAGATCAAGAAGGCGTACCGCCGGCTCGCGCGAGAGCTGCACCCCGACGTCAACCCGAGCGAGGACGCGGCCGAGCGATTCAAGGACGTCACGCACGCGTACGACGTGCTCGGCGACCCGCAGTCGCGCGCGGAGTACGACCGCGGCCCGTCGCTCGGCGGGGCCGGGGGCTTCGGGTTCGGCGACATCTTCGAGCAGTTCTTCGGCGGCGGCCGCTCGGCCGGGCCGCGCTCGCGGCGCCAGCCGGGGCAGGACAGCCTGCTGCGCGTCGACCTCGACCTCGCCGACGTCGTCTTCGGCGTGCACCGGGAGCTGCGCGTGCAGACGGCCGTGCTGTGCGAGACGTGCGACGGCGCGTGCACCACGCCCGGATCGAGCCCGCAGCGCTGCACGATGTGCGGCGGCTCCGGCCACGTGCAGCGGCAGGTGCGGTCGCTGCTCGGCAACGTCGTCACCTCACAGCCGTGTGCGGCGTGCCAGGGCTACGGGAGCATCATCCCCGAGCCGTGCCCGACGTGCGCGGGCCACGGCCGCGTGCGCGCCGAGCGCACGATCCCCGTCGACATCCCCGCGGGCGTCGACACGGGCCTGCGCATCCAGCTGCCCGGCCAGGGCGAGGTCGGCGAGGCCGGCGGCCCCGCCGGCACGCTCTACCTCGAGATCAACGTGCGCCACCACGACGTCTTCTCCCGCTCGGGCGACGACCTGCTCGGCACGCTCGAGGTGTCGATCTCCGACGCCGCGCTCGGCGCGCGGAGCACCGTCGAGGGCATCGACGGCCCCGTCGAGGTCGAGGTGCGCCCCGGCACGCAGTCGGGCGACGTCATCACGATCGGGGAGCGCGGCGTCACGCGCCTCCGCGGCGCCGGCCGCGGCGACCTCAAGCTCGGCGTGCAGGTCGTCACGCCGCAGCGCATCGACCGGCGCACGGAGGAGCTGCTGCGCGAGCTCCGCGACCGCACGAAGGCGCCCGCGCCGCAGCTCGCCCAGTTCAAGCAGGGGCTGTTCGCGAAGATGCGCGACCGCCTCCGGCTCTGATGGCCCACTGCTACTGGCACGACGCGCTCGTGGGCGCCGAGCCGGGCGCGGTCGTGACGCTCGCGGGCGAGGAGGCGCACCACGCCGCCGTCGTCTCGCGCATGCGCCGCGGCGAGCGCGTGCTCGTGAGCGACGGCGCTGGCACGCTCGCCGAGGGGATCATCGACCGCGTCGAGCGCGACGGCGTAGACGTCGTGCTGCAGCGCGTCGAGGCGGTGCCGCAGCCGAGCCCGCGCATCGCGCTCGCCCAGGCGCTCGCGAAGGGCGATCGGGCCGAGCTCGCCGTGCAGGCCTCGACCGAGCTCGGCGTCGACGTCATCGTGCCGTGGCAAGCGCGGCGCAGCGTCGTGCAGTGGAAGGGCGACCGCGGCGACAAGGCGCTCGAGCGCTGGCGGCGCATCGTGCGCGAGGCGGGCAAGCAGGCGATCCGGGCGCGGCTGCCCGAGGTCGTCGGGGTCGTCGACACCGCGGGCCTCGCGGGCCTCGGCGCGCACTGGCAGCTCGTCGTGCTCGACCCGACCGCGCCGGCCTCGATCGCCGAGGTGCCGGTCGAGCGCGACGCGCTGCTCGTCGTGGGGCCCGAGGGAGGCATCGACCCGGGGGAGCTCGAGGCGCTCGACGCGGCCGGCGCCGTGCGCGCGCGCATGGGCGACCACGTGCTGCGCACGTCGACCGCCGGGCTCGCGGGGCTCGCGGCGCTGTCGCTGCGGCTCGGGCGCTGGTGAGCCGGGCGCGAGTAGGCTGACGACCATGGCTGAGCCCACCGTGTTCGAGCGGATCGTCGCCCGAGAGATCCCGGCGGAGATCGTCCTCGAGACCGACCGCATCATCGCCTTCACCGACATCGCGCCGCAAGCGCCGATGCACGTCGTGGTCGTGCCGAAGTCGCCGCAGTACCGCGACGTCGTCGAGCTCGCTGCCGGCGACCCCCACCTCATGGCCGAGATGGTGCAGGCCGCGCAGGCGATCGCCCGGGAGCGCGCCGAGGGCGACTTCCGGCTCGTGTTCAACACCGGCGAGCTCGCCGGGCAGACCGTCTTCCACGTGCACGCGCACGTGCTCGCCGGCGCACTCAGAGAGGGATCGCTTGCCTGACGCAACCCGTTCGATCGAGATCGACGGCATCGAGATGGTGCGGCTGCTGGGGCCGCAGGACCGGCTCCTCACGCGCCTCGAGCACGAGCACCCCGACGTGCGCGTCGCCGTGCGCGGCAACCTCGTCACGCTCGAGGGGCCCGAGCACGACGTCGAGGTCGCCGGCCGGCTCGTGCAGGAGCTCGTCGACCTCGTCCGGCAGGGCGCGGCCCTCAGCCAGACGGAGGTCGCCGAGGGCAGCCGCATCCTGCGGCAGGACACCTCGCGGAGCCTCGCCGACGCGATCGGCGAGGTGATCCTCACGAGCAAGGGCAAGTCGATCCGGGCGAAGACCGAGGGCCAGCGCGCCTACGTCGAGTCGATCGATGCGCACACGATCGTCTTCGGCATCGGCCCCGCCGGCACGGGGAAGACCTACCTCGCGATGGCGAAGGCGGTGCAGGCACTGCACCGCAAGGAGGTCAACCGCATCATCCTCACGCGCCCCGCTGTCGAGGCGGGGGAGCGGCTCGGCTTCCTGCCCGGCACGCTCACCGACAAGATCGACCCCTACCTCCGGCCGCTCTACGACGCGCTCAACGAGATGATGGATCCCGAGCTCGTGCCGAAGCTGCTCGCGACAGGCGTCGTCGAGGTCGCGCCGCTCGCCTACATGCGCGGCCGCACGCTCAACGACTCGTTCATCGTGCTCGACGAGGCGCAGAACACGACGCCCGAGCAGATGAAGATGTTCCTCACGCGCCTCGGCTTCGGCTCGAAGATGGTCGTCACGGGCGACGCGACGCAGGTCGACCTGCCCGCGGGCACCTCGGGCCTGCAGGTCGCGCAGCAAGTGCTCGGCAAGATCGACGACATCCGCTTCGCGATGCTCACGAGCGCCGACGTCGTGCGGCACACGCTCGTCGGCGAGATCGTCGACGCCTACACGGCGCACGACCAGCGGGTCATGGCGCGGCAGGCCCGCCAGGGCCAGCAGTCGCACCACGCGCGGCGAGGGAGGCACTGATGTCGATCGACCTCCTGAACGAGACGGATGCGTCGGTCGACGAGGCGCAGCTCGTGCGGCTCGTCGCGCACCACCTCGAGAAGCTCTTCGTGCACCCCGACGCCGACGTGTCGATCGCGCTCGTCGACGTCGCCGCGATGGAGCAGCTGCACGTGCAGTGGATGGACGAGCCCGGCCCCACCGACGTGCTCTCCTTCCCGATGGACGAGCTGCGGCCCGGCAGCCACGACCGGCCCGCGCCCGCGGGCCTGCTCGGCGACATCGTGCTGTGCCCCGAGGTCGCCCAGCAGCAGGCGCTCGAGGCGAGCCACTCGCTCATGACGGAGCTGCGGCTCCTCACGACCCACGGGCTCCTCCACCTGCTCGGCTTCGACCACGCCGAGCCCGCGGAGCGCGACGAGATGTTCGAGCTGCAGGACACGCTGCTCGCGGCGTTCGAGGCGGCCGACAGCGGCACGCCCGGCCGCGTCCGCTGATGTTCGAGGTCGTCCTCTTCGTCGTCGCGGGGCTGCTGATCGTCTTCGGCGCCTGGCTCGCCGCGTGCGACGCGGCGCTCGGCGTCGTCTCGCGCGCCGAGCTGCAGGAGGCGGCCGTCGCCGCCCGCCGCGGCCGGAAGATGCTCGCGATCGCCGACGACCTGCGCGGCCACGTCATGACGCTCCAGTTCGGCCGCATCATGTGCGAGACGATCGCCGCGGTGCTCGTCGCCCTCGCCGTCGACTCGCTCGTCACCGAGTGGTGGATCACGCTGCTCGTCGCCGGCGGCGTCATGATCGTCGTCTCGTTCGTGCTCGTCGGCACGAGCCCGCGCGCGGTCGGCCGCCAGCACGCCGTCGCGCTCCTGCGCGCCTCCGCCGGCTTCCTCCGCTTCTGGCGCGTGCTCATGGGGCCGATCGCGATGCTCGTCGCGACCGTCGGCGAGAAGGTCACGCCCGGCCGCCAGCGCGAGACGGCGTTCACGACCGAGGCGCAGCTCCTGTCGATGGTCGACGCCGCCGCCGAGAGCGACGTGCTCGAGGACGAGGACCGCGAGCTCATCCACTCGATCTTCGAGTTCAACGACACGCTCGTGCGCGAGGTCATGGTGCCGCGCCCCGACATGATCGTCGTCGAGCGCGACGTCACAGCGCAGGACGCGCTCCGGCAGTTCCTCGACAACGGGCTCTCGCGCATGCCGGTCGTGGGGGAGTCGACCGACGAGATCCTTGGGATCCTGTACCTGCGCGACGTCGTGCGCTCCCGCACGTGGCGCCCCGACGCATCCGAGACCGCCGAGGAGCTCGCCCGCCCGGCGGTGCTCGTGCCGGAGTCGAAGAAGGCCGACGACACGCTCGCGCTCATGCAGGCCGATCGCGTGCACGTCGCGATGGTCGTCGACGAGTACGGGGGCATCGCCGGGCTCGTGACGCTCGAGGACCTCGTCGAGGAGCTCGTGGGCGAGATCCACGACGAGCACGACCGGGGCCGCAGCGAGGTCGTCGAGGTCGGCGACGGCTCGTGGCGCGTCTCGGCGCGGCTGCAGATCGACGAGCTCGGCGACCTGTTCGACCTCTCGCTCGACGACGAGGAGGTCGACACCGTCGGCGGGCTCGTGCAGAAGGAGCTCGGGCGCATCGCCGAGGTCGGCGACGTCGTGCACGTCGCGGGGCTGCGCATCGAGGTGCGCTCGCTCGACGGCCGCGGCCGGCTCGCGGGCGAGATGGAGGTCTCGCGCATCGTCGAGGCCGAGACGACGGCGGAGGCCGAGGCATGAGCGAGCACCGGAGCGGATTCGTCACCTTCGTCGGGAGGCCCAACGCGGGCAAGTCGACGCTCATGAACGCGCTCGTGGGCGAGAAGATCGCGATCACGTCGTCGAAGCCGCAGACGACGCGCCACGCGATCCGCGGCGTCGTGCACCGCGACGACGCGCAGCTCGTCATCGTCGACACCCCGGGAATGCACAAGCCGCGCACGCTGCTCGGCAAGCGGCTCAACGCCGTCGTGCAGACGACGCTCGGCGACGTCGACGTCATCTGCCTGTGCGTGCCGGCCGACGAGCCGCTCGGCCCCGGCGACCGCTACATCGACCAGCAGCTCGAGGGCTTCCCGCGCGCGAAGAAGGTCGCCGTCGTGACGAAGACCGACGCCGCCTCGAAGGAGCGCGTCGCGCAGCAGCTGCTCGCGGTGAGCGAGCTGCGCGAGTGGGATGCGATCGTGCCGCTGTCGTCGGTCGCGGGCCACCAGCTCGACGTGCTCGTCGACGCGCTCGTCGAGCTGCTGCCCGAGGGGCCGCCGCTCTACGAGGCCGAGACGACGACGGAGGAGCCGCTCTCGGTGCGCATCGCCGAGCTCATCCGCGAGGCCGCGCTCGAGGGCGTGCGCGACGAGCTGCCGCACTCGATCATGGTGACGCTCGACGACATCGTGCGCCGCGAGGACCGCGAGCTCACCGACGTCTACGCGAACCTCTGGGTCGAGCGCGACAGCCAGAAGGGCATCATCATCGGCAAGGGCGGCTCGCGGCTGCGGCAGGTGGGGGCGGATGCGCGGCGCGAGATCGAGCGCATCGTCGGCACCCAGGTGCACCTCGACCTGCGCGTGAAGGTCGCGAAGGAGTGGCAGGGGGACCCGAAGCAGCTGGGGCGCTTCGGGTTCTGACCTGCGGGTGCGGGCGGGCGACCGCCTTGTCCCCCTCCCGGATGATTCCGCGCCCGCGCAGGCCGACGCATCCGCTGCCCGCCATACGCTGGCAGGCGTGACCGCCGACACCCTCGCGCCCGACGCGCAGCCCGCCGTCCCGGCGCGGGTGCGCGCCCCGCTCGATCGCGACGCGCTCCGCACCGACGGCCTCATCGCGGCCGTCACGCTCGGCATGCTCGCGGTGCCGACGCTGCTCATCGGCGGGCTCTTCTTCAACTGGGGCTGGCACTGGCTGCTGCTCGTGATCGAGACCGCCGCGATCGGCGCGGCGATCCTGGCGCGCCGCCGCTGGCCGCTGCTCGCGCTCGCCGGGCTCGTCGCGCTCGCGGCCGTGCACGTCGCGCTCGCCGCACCGCTCTTCCCGGTCTGGTTCGCGGTGCTCGTGCCGCTCTACTCCGCCGGTCGCTTCTGCCGCTGGCCCGGCAGGCTCGCGGCGGCCGGGCTCTCGCTCGTCGCCTCGGTGCTCGCGGCCTACTGGATCACGACCACGGGCGGCCTCGCCGGCTACTCGCCGGGCGTGCTCGTGCCCTTCGACGAGGTGCTGCGGCTCGCGGTGGTCGTGTGGGTGCCGCCGATGCTGCTGTTCTCGATGACGATCCTGATCGGCTGGGGCGTCTCCTCGGTCGCGCGCTCCGAGGCGGCGGTCCAGGTCGCGCAGGTCTCGAGCCGGCGCGCGACCGAGCAGGAGGAGCGCGCCGCCCTCGCTCGCGACATGCACGACGTCGTCGCCCACTCGCTCGCGGTCGTCATCGCGCAGGCGAACGGCGCGCGCTACACGCGCGACCCCGCGGTGAAGGACGCGACGCTCGAGACGATCGCCGGCACCGCGAAGCAAGCGCTCGGCGACGTGCGGCTGCTGCTCGCGCAGCTGCGCCACAGCGAGGCGCCCGACCCCGTCGCGTCGCTCGACGACGTCGACGCACTCGTCGAGCGGATGCGCGGCAGCGGCCTCGACGTGCGGCTCGAGCGGGTGGGCGGCCGGCCCCCGCTGCCGCGCACGGCCGACATCGCCGCCTACCGGATCCTGCAGGAGGCGCTCACGAACGCGCTGCGCCACGGCGATCGCGACCAGCCGGTGCACGTGCGGCTCAGGAGCGCGGGGCCTGGCGTCGTGATCGACGTGCACAACCGACTCGCCGCCGCCCCCGGCCCCGCCGGGCACGGCGTGAGCGGCATGCACGAGCGCGCGAGGCTCGCGGGCGGCGACGTCTGGACGGGCATCGAGCACGAGTGGTTCCGCGTGCGCGCGGCGTTCCCGGCGGGGCTCGCATGATCCGCGTCCTCATCGTCGACGACCAGGCGCTGTTCCGCAGCGGCATCCGCATGCTCGTCGAGTCGCAGCCCGACCTGCAGTGCGTCGGCGAAGCGGCGGACGGCGCACAGGCTGTGCGGCTCGCCGAGGAGCAGCAGCCCGACGTCGTGCTCATGGACGTGCGGATGCCCGTGCTCGACGGCATCTCGGCGACCGATCGCATCGTGCGCGCGCAGCCCGACGTGCGGGTCGTCGTGCTCACGACCTTCGACCTCGACGAGGCCGCGGCGCGCGCCATCCGGGCCGGGGCATCCGGCTTCGTGCTCAAGGACGCCGAGCCCGAGCTCGTGCTCGCCGCGATCCGCACCGTGCACGCCGGCAACGAGGTCGTCGCCGCGAGCGCGACGCGGGAGCTGTTCAAGGCGTTCGGTCGCCAGCAGCGATCGGCGCCCGCGGCGTTCGCCGAGCTCACCGAGCGGGAGCGGCAGATCTTCGCGCTCGCCGCGAAGGGGCTCTCGAACACCGAGATCGCCCGCAGCGAGTTCGTCTCGGAGGCGACCGTCAAGACCCACATCTCGCGCATCCTCGGCAAGCTGGGCCTGCGCGACCGCGTGCAGCTCGTCGTCTTCGCCTACGAGCACGGGCTCGCGGGCGAGTCGCGCTGAGGCGTCCGGCCGCATGCACGTCGACGAGACCGGACCGGCGGGCGCGCCGCCGCTCCTGCTGCTCCACGGCGGCGGAGTGGGCGGCTGGATGTGGCGGCCGACGCTCGCGGCGCTCCGGCACCCCGTGCGCGCCCTCGTGCCCGACCTGCCCGGGCACGGGCGCAGCGCATCCGACCCCTACCGCTCGCACGCCGAAACGCTCGCCGGGCTCGAGGTGCTGCTGGAGGAGCGCGCGTCGAGCGGCTCGGTGGTCGCGGGCTTCTCGCTCGGCGCGCAGCTCGCGGTGCTGCTCGCCGCCCGCCGCCCCGAGCTCGTCGCCGACGCGGTCGTCGTGAGCGCGCAAGCGAGGCCGCTGCCGCTCGCCGGCCCGACGCTCGCGCTGCTCGGGCTCAGCGCGCCGCTCGCGCGCGTGCCGTGGTTCGCACGGCTGCAGGCCCGCGAGCTCCTCGTGCCCGACGAGCTGCTGCCCGAGTACGTCGCGGGCAGCGCCGCGATCACGCGGGCGACGCTCCTCGCGAGCGTGGGGGAGAACCTGCGCTTCACCGTGCCGGACGGCTGGGGCGCGAGCGGCAGTGCGCTCGTCGTCGTCGGCGGCGCCGAGCGCCGGGTCATGCGCGACTCGGCGCGGCTCCTGCACGACGCGCATCCCGGCAGCGAGCTGCGCGTCGTCCCGCGCGCCGGGCACGGGCTGCCGCTCGAGCACCCGGAGCGCATGGCGGCGATGCTCGATGAGCGGCTCGCGCGGCTCGATCGGTGACGGGCGGATGCTTCGGTCGACCGGGCGGATCATCCCGGCGGATGACCGCGGTTCCGGCTCGCGGCTGACGACGCGCGGTCGCCGCGCGCCTTGACTGGGAGCATGCACAGCCACCCTTCCCCGTCCTCGCACGCCCTCCTCCTGCGCGGCGTCACCAAGCGCTACGGCACCGGCGCCGCCGTCGTCACCGCGCTCGACGGCGTCGACCTCGCGATCGAGCCCGGCTCGATCACCGCCGTCATGGGCCCGTCCGGCTCGGGCAAGTCGACCCTCCTGCACCTCGCGGCCGGGCTCGACGCGCCGAGCGCCGGCGACGTCATCATCGGCGGCCGATCGGTCGTCGGCCTCGACGACGACGCGCTCACGGCGCTGCGCCGCGACGAGGTGGGCGTGGTCTTCCAGTCGTTCAACCTCGTGCCGAGCCTCACCGCGCTCGAGAACGTCGAGCTGCCCGCGCGCCTCGCGGGGCGCGCGCCCGACCACGAGCGCATCGCCGCGCTGCTCGACGACCTCGACGTCGCGGCGCTCGCCGAGCGTCGCCCGCACGAGCTCTCGGGCGGCCAGCAGCAGCGCTTCGCGATCGCCCGCGCCCTCGCGCAGCGACCCGCGATCGTGCTCGCCGACGAGCCGACCGGAGCGCTCGACTCCGCGACCTCCCGCGAGGTGCAGGACATCCTGGTCGCGAGCGCCGCGGCCGGGCAGGCGATCGTCGTCGTCACCCACGACCCCGCGGTCGCCGCTCGCGCCGAGCGCATCGTGCTCCTGCGCGACGGGCGCATCGAGGAGGAGCTGCCCGCGACCGACGCCTCGACCGTCGCCCAGCGCATGCTCGAGGCCGCCCGATGAGCGGCACCGACCGCCGCGCCTCGCGCTCGGGGCTGTGGCTCGCGTTCGCCGTCTCGGTGCTCGCCGCGGGCTTCGGCACCGCGCTGTCGACCGTCATGGAGCACGCCGCGCTCGTGCTCTACGGCGAGGCGCTCATCGCAGGCAGCGAGACCGGCCGACTGCTGCTCGCGCTCGCGCAGTCGCTCCTCATCGGCGTCTCGATCGTCGTCGGCGCGATCGTCACTCGGCAGGCGCTGACCGGCGCGGTGGAGGACCGGCGCGCGGAGATCGCGCTGCGGCGGCTCCTCGGAGCGTCCTCCCGCGCCGAGCGGCGCCGCCTGCTCGGCGGCTTCGCGATCGTCGGCATCGGCGGCGCCGCCGCGGGCTGGGCGCTCGGCGTCGGCGGCGCCGTCCTCGCGAGCGAAGCCTTCGCGGCGCTGCCCGAGGGGCTCGACCTGCGCGGCCTGCCCGTCGTCGAGCCGTGGGCCGCGGTGCCTGCCGCCATCGTCGCGGTCGCCGCGGTGCTCGCGGCGCTGTTCGCGACCCGCTCGGTGCTCGCCGTCTCCCCGCTGGAGGCGCTCCGGAGCTCCGCGGTCGACGTCGAGACGACGGTGGCGCGCCGTCGCACCGGCGGCGTCGTGACGCTCGTCTCGGGTGCCGTGCTGCTCGCGGCGGCGGTGCTGCTCGGCCCCGTCTCGCCGCTCGCCGTGCTCGTCGGCTTCGCCGGCGGCGTCGTGGCCACCGCCGGCATCGTGGCGCTCGCGCCGGCGATCGCCCCGCCGCTCGTGACGCTCGCCTCGCGGGCGCTCGGGCGGAGCGTGCCCGCGCGAGCCGCGGCCGGCACGCTCGCGACGCATCCGGGACGCACGTCGGCCCTCGTGCTCTCGCTCTTCGCCGGGACGGCGGTCGTCACGATGATGATCGCTGCCGGCTCGTCGCTCACGACCGCGGCCCACACGATCGAGCGCGACCCCTTCTTCCAGCAGCAGCTGCGCGAGCTGATCGTCGGCGTCACGAGCGTCGTCGCCGGCATCGTCGGGTTCTCGGCGCTGCTCGGCGTGCTCGGCTTCGTCGCCTCGATGCTGCTCTCGGTGCGCCGCCGCACGCGCGAGATCGGGCTGCTGCGCACGCTCGGCCTCCGCCGCGGCCAGACGCGCTCGATGCTGCTCGCCGAGGCGGGGGCGATCACGATCGTCGCGGTCTCGACCGGCTTCGCGGTCGGTACGCTCTACGGCTGGATCGGCGCGCACGCGATGCTCTCGTCGGTGCAGGGCGTCGTCTCGACCGCGCCGTCGCTGCCGTGGCAGCTGCCGCTCGCGCTCGCAGCCGTCGGCCTCGCCGTCGCGGTCGCGACGAGTCTCCCGGCGGGGCAGCGCGCGGCGCGCATCGCACCGCTCGCCGCGGTCGCCGCGGAGTGACGCACCCGGCGCCGCTCGGGCGCCGGGTGTAGTCTGATCGCATGCAGAGCGTGCTGCTCCTTCGTCGCCGCGGCGAGGCCTGAACCCCGGGCTCCCTCGTCGCGGAGGCTGTCCTGCCCGGACCTCAGGAGCAAGCGACAGGAGCGATCGATGAAGAACATGCAGCAGCCGTCTGGGATGCCGGCGCACCGCTACACCCCGTACCACGAGCAGATCAAGGTCGAGCTGCCCGACCGCACGTGGCCCTCGAAGCGCATCGAGCGCGCGCCCCGCTGGTGCGCCGTCGACCTGCGCGACGGCAACCAGGCGCTCATCGACCCGATGACGCCCGACCGCAAGCTTCAGATGTTCCAGCTGCTCGTGCGGATGGGCTACAAGGAGATCGAGGTCGGGTTCCCCTCCGCGAGCCAGCTCGACTTCGACTTCGTGCGGAAGCTCATCGACGAGGACCTCATCCCCGACGACGTCACGATCCAGGTGCTCACGCAGTGCCGCGACCACCTCATCCGCCGCACGTTCGAGGCGATTGACGGCGCGAAGCAGGCGATCGTGCACATCTACAACTCGACGAGCGTGCTGCAGCGCGACGTCGTCTTCCGCTCCGACCGCGAGGGCGTCAAGCAGATCGCGATCGACGGCGCGAAGCTGTGCCTCGAGCTCGAGGGGATGCTCGGCGAGACGAAGGTCTACTACGAGTACAGCCCCGAGTCCTACACGGGCACCGAGCTCGACTACGCCCTCGAGGTCTGCAACGCGATCATCGAGACGCTCGACGCGCGCCCCGAGCGGCCGGTCATCATCAACCTCCCCGCGACGGTCGAGATGGCGACGCCCAACGTCTACGCCGACTCGATCGAGTGGATGCACCGCCACCTCGCGCGCCGAGAGTCGGTCATCCTCTCGCTGCACCCGCACAACGACCGCGGCACGGGCGTGGCCGCCGCCGAGCTCGGCTATATGGCCGGCGCCGATCGCATCGAGGGCTGCCTGTTCGGCAACGGCGAGCGCACCGGCAACGTCGACCTCGTCGCGCTCGGCCTCAACCTGCTGACCCAGGGCATCGACCCCGAGATCGACTTCTCCGACCTCGACGGCATCCGCCGCGTCGCCGAGCACTGCAACCAGCTGCGCGTGCACGAGCGCAGCCCGTGGGCCGGCGACCTCGTCTACACCGCCTTCTCGGGCTCGCACCAGGACGCGATCAAGAAGGGCTTCGAGCGGATGGCGGAGGACGCCGCCGCCGCCGGCAAGCACGTCGACGACATGCCGTGGGCTGTGCCGTACCTGCCGATCGACCCCAAGGACGTCGGCCGCACCTACGAGGCGGTCATCCGCGTCAACTCGCAGTCGGGCAAGGGCGGCGTCGCCTACCTGCTCAAGACCGACCACGGCCTCGACCTGCCGCGCCGGCTGCAGATCGAGTTCTCGAACGTCGTGCAGGCGCGCACCGACAGCGAGGGCGGCGAGGTCTCGAGCGACGAGATCTGGTCGATCTTCGGCGACGAGTACCTGCCGAGCGACCCGGTCACGGGCGCCGACCAGTGGGGCCGCTTCGAGCTCGTCACCTTCGAGACGACCTCGTCGCACGAGGGCTCGGCGCAGCTGCACGCGCGGCTCCGCGACGGCGAGTGCGTGCGCGACGTCGCCGCGAGCGGCAACGGACCGATCGACGCGATGCTCCAGCTGCTGCGCGCGGAGGGCGTCGAGGTCACCCTCACCGACTACGTCGAGCACACGATGAGCGCCGGCTCCGACGCGACCGCCGCGTGCTACATCGAGCTCGACGTCGCCGGCAACGCGGTGTGGGGCGTCGGCCTCGACCCGAGCTCGACCTCCGCGGCGCTCAAGGCGATCGTCTCCGGCGTCAACCGGGGCCTCCGCATCCACGACCGCAGGGCGCAGCCGGTCGGCTGAGCCGTGCCCACCTACCGCGACGAAGGCGTCGTCCTCCGCACCCACCAGCTGGGGGAGGCCGACCGCATCGTCACGCTCCTGACGCGCGAGCACGGCAAGGTGCGAGCCGTCGCGCGGGGCGTGCGGCGCACGTCGTCGCGGTTCGGGGCGAGGCTCGAGCCGTTCATGGTCGCCGACCTGCAGCTCGCGGTCGGGCGCAGCCTCGACATCATCACGCAAGCGGTGACGCTCGGGGCGTACGCGCCGGTCATCGTCGCCGACTACCGCTCCTACACCGCGGCGACCGCGATGGTCGAGACGGCCGACCGGCTGACCGATGAGGACGGCTCCCGCCAGCAGTACCTGCTGCTCGTCGGGGCGCTCCGCTCGCTCGCGCGCGCCGAGCACGACCCCTCGCTCACGCTCGACTCCTACCTGCTGCGGGCGCTGTCGATCGCGGGTTGGGCGCCGTCGTTCGGCGATTGCGCCGTCACCGGCGAGCCCGGCCCGCACCGGGCGTTCGTGCCGCAGCTCGGCGGCATGGTGTCCGACGAGGCGGCCCCGCCGGGCGCGCTCCGCATCGATCCCGCGACGCTCGAGCTGCTCGGGGCGCTGCTGACGGGCGAGTGGGCGCTCGCGGAGGCGTCGCCCCCGGGCGTGCGCACGCGCGCCTCCGGCGCGGTCGCGGCCTACGTGCAGTGGCACCTCGAGCGCGGCCTGCGCTCGCTCGAGCACGTCGACCGGGGAGCGCGGTGAGCGAGGTCAAGCCGATCGACTGGACGGGCCAGCAGCCGCCGCGGTACCCGCAGGGCAGCCTGCCGGCGCACGTCGCGATCATCATGGACGGCAACGGCCGCTGGGCCAACCAGCGCGGCCTCACGCGCACGCAGGGCCACGCGGCGGGGGAGGAGCGGCTGCTCGACGTCGTCGCGGGCGCGCTCCAGGTCGGCATCCAGCACCTCTCGGTCTACGCCTTCTCGACCGAGAACTGGAAGCGCAGCCCCGACGAGGTGCGCTTCCTCATGGGCTTCAACAAGGACGTGCTGCGGCGCCAGCGCGACCAGCTGGATGCGTGGGGCGTGCGGGTGCGCTGGGCCGGCCGGCGCCCGCGGCTGTGGCCGAGCGTCATCCGCGAGCTCGAGGAGGCCGAGCGCCGCACCGCCGGTAACCGCGCGATGACGCTGCAGATGTGCGTCAACTACGGCGGCACGCACGAGATCGCGGATGCGGTGCGCTCGATCGCCGAGGACGTCGCGGCCGGGCGCCTCAAGCCGTCGGGCATCGACGACAAGCTCGTGCGCCGGCGCGTGTACAACCCCGACATCCCCGACGTCGACCTCTACATCCGCTCGTCGGGCGAGCAGCGCATCTCGAACTTCCTGACGCTGCAGGGCGCGTACGCCGAGATGGTCTTCCTCGATCGGCTGTGGCCCGACTTCACGCGCGAGGACCTCTGGCACGCGCTCGACCAGTACACGGGCCGCGACCGCCGCTTCGGCGCGGCGGTCGACGCCCCGTCGCGGTGAGCTCCCGTCGGTCGACGGCTCCGTCTCGATACGGCCCTGCGGGCCTACTCGACGAGCGGGAGGGGGCGAATCGACGAGCGGAGGGCGAATCGACGAGCGGGAGGCGGCGAATCGACGAGCGGGAAGGGGCCTACTCGATGAGCGGGATCGGCTACTCGGCGGGGGCGGCGGCGGGCGCCGACTCGAGCCGCTGCCGCCACGGGTGGTCGTCGGCGAGGCGGTCGACGACCCAGGCGCGTGCCTCGTCATCGAGCGCGGGGAGCGCGTCCTCGAGCCAGGAGACGTCGGCCCGCTCGGCAGCGGCGTAGGCGAGCACGATCTGCGGCTTCGCGTAGCGGATGCCGTCCTTCTCGAAGAGCGCGTCCTCGAGCGGCATCGTGACGGCGGTGTCGCGTCGGAAGCGCCACGACTCGGTGTCGCTCGGGTCGAGCAGGATCTCGTACTCCCACTGGCCGTAGGCGCTGCGGCGCAGCCAGATGCTCGTGGTGCCGATCGGCAGCACGTCGGAGTCGTGCGGGCGGAGCGGCTTGAGCGCGCCCTGGAAGGCCGACCACAGCTGCCAGCGGCCGCCGAGCCAGCCGCGCAGCAGGCTCAGCTCGCTGCGGGGGATGACGATGTCGATGTCGGTGCGCGGCCGCTCGATGCCGGTCGCGGCGCCGATCGCCCAGCTGCCGCCGATCCACCAGGAGCCGGAGTAGCCGTCGAGCAGCTCTGCCGCGTCGGACGGCCAGCGCTCCGCCCAGGCGCCGTAGAGCTCGCGGCCTTCCTCGCTCTGCATCCGACCTCCTCGCACACGTCGGGGCGCCCGCGCCCCGAGAGAAGACACTATCTCAGCGACGCATGGCGACACCCTGCACAGCCCACCTCGAGCGCGGGCGGCAGCGCCCGCCGCGCTCGGTAGAATCGAGGTTCACGTGTCGCGCCGCGATCCAGCAGGCGCGCGCAGCCGCATCCTCGAGGAGCATCCGTGGTCCAGAACCGTCTCGACGCCGTCATCAGCCTCGCGAAGCGCCGTGGCTTCGTGTTCCAGGCGGGCGAGATCTACGGAGGCTCCCGCTCCGCGTGGGACTACGGGCCCCTCGGCGTCGCGCTCAAGGAGAACATCAAGCGCCAGTGGTGGAAGACGTTCGTGCAGGGCCGCGACGACATGGTCGGCCTCGACTCGTCGATCATCCTGCCCTCGGCCGTCTGGAACGCATCCGGTCACGTGGCGACCTTCACCGACCCGCTCGTCGAGTGCCTGCAGTGCCACAAGCGGCACCGCCAGGACCACCTCGAGGAGGCGTTCGAGGCGAAGAAGGGCCGCAAGCCCGAGTCGATGGCCGACATCACGTGCCCCGATTGCGGCACGACCGGCAAGTGGACCGAGCCGCAGCTCTTCTCGGGCCTCATGAAGACCTTCCTCGGCCCGGTCGACAACGAGGCCGGCCAGCACTACCTGCGCCCCGAGACCGCGCAGGGCATCTTCGTGAACTTCGCGAACGTGCTGACCGTCTCGCGCAAGAAGCCGCCGTTCGGCATCGGCCAGGTCGGCAAGGCGTTCCGCAACGAGATCACGCCCGGCAACTTCATCTTCCGCACGCGCGAGTTCGAGCAGATGGAGATCGAGTTCTTCACGCACCCCGACGAGGCGGCTGCGTGGTTCGACCGCTGGGTCGAGGCGTGCTGGGACTGGTTCGTCGACCTCGGCGTCGACCCGGCGAACATGCGCCGCTTCGACGTGCC
Organism: Agrococcus pavilionensis RW1; assembly: GCF_000400485.1. Taxonomy (GTDB): domain Bacteria; phylum Actinomycetota; class Actinomycetes; order Actinomycetales; family Microbacteriaceae; genus Agrococcus; species Agrococcus pavilionensis. Next base: position 7,829 of record NZ_ASHR01000032.1, on the reverse strand, counting down.
CGAGGCGGAGCGCGCGCACTACTCGGCAGGCACGATCGACGTCGAGTACCGCTTCGGCTTCCAGGGCTCCGAGTGGGGCGAGCTCATGGGCATCGCGAACCGCACCGACTTCGACCTCTCGTCGCACTCGGAGGCGTCGGGCAAGGACCTCGTCTACTTCGACCAGGCGACCGGCGAGCGCTACACGCCCTACGTCATCGAGCCGTCGTTCGGCCTCACGCGCAGCCTCATGGCGTTCCTCGTCGACGCCTACGTCGAGGAGGAGGTGCCGAACGCGAAGGGCGGCACCGACACCCGCACGGTGCTGCGCCTCGACCCGCGCCTCGCGCCGGTGAAGGTCGCCGTGCTGCCGCTCTCGCGCAACGAGCAGCTCTCGCCGCTCGCGCGCGACATCGCCGCGCGCCTGCGCAAGCACTGGGCGATCGACTTCGACGACGCCGGCGCGATCGGCCGCCGCTACCGCCGCCAGGACGAGGTCGGCACGCCCTTCTGCGTCACCGTCGACTTCGACTCGCTCGAGGACGGCGCCGTCACCGTGCGCGAGCGCGACTCGATGCAGCAGCAGCGCGTCGCGATCGACGACCTCGAGGCGCACCTCGCGCAGGGGCTCGTCGGAGCGTGACGACCACCGTGAGCACGCCGGCGCTGTCGATCGGGCCCATCGGCCTCGACTCGCCGGTCGTGCTCGCGCCCATGGCCGGCATCACGAACACCGCGTTCCGGCGGCTGTGCCGCGAGTACGGCGCGGGGCTCTACGTGAGCGAGATGATCACCTCGCGCGCGCTCGTCGAGCGCACGCCCGAGACGATGCGGCTCATCAGCCACCACCCCTCGGAGTCGCTGCGCTCGGTGCAGCTCTACGGCGTCGACCCGAAGACGGTCGAGGCGGCCGTCGGCATCCTCGTCGACGAGGACCGCGCCGACCACATCGACCTCAACTTCGGCTGCCCCGTGCCGAAGGTGACGCGCCGCGGCGGCGGCAGCGCGCTGCCGTGGAAGCGCGACCTCTTCGGCGCGATCGTGCGCCGCGCGGTCGAGCGCGCCGGCGACATCCCCGTCACCGTCAAGATGCGCATCGGCATCGACGAGAGCCACGTCACCTACCTCGACGCGGGCCGCATCGCCGAGGACGCGGGCGTCGCCGCGGTCGCCCTCCACGGCCGCACGGCGGCGCAGCACTACTCGGGGAAGGCCGACTGGACGGCGATCGCGAAGCTCAAGCAAGCGGTCACGTCGATCCCGGTGCTCGGCAACGGCGACATCTGGCAGGCGGAGGATGCGCTGCGCATGGTCGACGAGACCGGCGTCGACGGCGTCGTGGTCGGCCGCGGCTGCCTCGGCCGGCCGTGGCTCTTCGGCGACCTCGCCGCGGCGTTCGCGGGCTCCGACACCCGGTTCCGCCCTGGGCTCGGCCAGGTGGCGGATGCGTTCCGTCGCCACGCGGAGCTGCTCGTCGAGTTCTTCGGCGAGGAGGATCGCGCGTGCCGCGACATCCGCAAGCACGTCGCGTGGTACTTCAAGGGCTACCCGGTCGGCGGCGACGCGCGCCGCGAGCTCGCGGCGGTCGAGTCGCTCGCGCACATGGACGAGCTGCTCGGCCGGCTCGACCGCGACATCCCCTACGTCGCCGAGGGCATCGAGGGGCAGCGCGGGCGCGCCGGGAGCCCCCGCACGCCCGCCCTGCCGGACGGCTGGCTCGACAGCCCCGAGCTCACGCCCGCCCAGCGCGAGGCGCTCATCGAGGACGAGAGCGACACCCGTGGCGGCTGACGCGCGCGGCTACGGCGACCACGACGTCGAGCGCCGGCTGCCCGAGACGCACTCCTCGTCGCGCACCGACTTCTCGCGCGACCGCGCGCGGCTCACGCACTCGAGCGCGTTCCGCCGGCTCGGGCAGAAGACGCAGGTGCTCTCGCCCACGATGGGCTTCGACGACTCGCGCACGCGCTTGACGCACTCGCTCGAGGTCGCGCAGATCGGCCGCGAGATCGCGGGCGAGCTCGGGCTCGACCCCGACGTCGTCGACACCGCGTGCCTCGCGCACGACATCGGCCATCCGCCCTTCGGCCACAACGGCGAGAAGGGCCTCAACGAGTGGGCGCTCGGCATCGGCGGCTTCGAGGGCAACGCGCAGACGCTCCGCGTCATCACGCGGCTCGAGCCCAAGGTCATCCGGGAGCGGCCCTACGGGCTCAACCTCACGCGCGCGAGCGTCGACGCGGCCTGCAAGTACCCGTGGGCCGCCGCATCCGACGTCCACGACGCATCCGGCCGCATCAAGTTCGGCTACTACGACGACGATCGCGAGGCGTTCGCGTGGATGCGCGAGGGCGCGCCCGAGGGACGCCCGAGCATCGAGGCGCAGGCGATGGACCTCGCCGACGACATCGCCTACTCGGTGCACGACTTCGAGGATGCGGTCGTGGGCGGCTACGTCGACGTCGCGAAGCTGCAGAGCCGCGTCGGGCACGACGAGCTCGTCTCGATGATGCTCACGTGGGTGGGGCCGGAGTACACGCGCGACGAGCTGCTCGCCGCCTTCGACCGGCTCGACGACCTCGAGACGTGGCTGCGCTCGTTCGACGGCTCGCGCGCCGACCACGCGCGGCTCAAGAACCTCACGTCGAAGCTCATCGGGCGCTTCGCGAACGCCGCCATCCGGCTGACGCGCGAGACCCACGAGGGGCCGCTCGCGCGCTTCGGCGGCACGATCGAGGTGCCCCGCGAGGTGCGCGCCGAGATCGCGGTGCTCAAGGGCACGGCGGCGAGCTTCATCCTCGCCGAGCGGCGCCAGCCCATCTACGCGAGCCAGCGGCGCATCCTGCAGGAGCTGTGCGACGCGCTCGTGCGGCTCGGGCCGTCGGCGCTCGACCGCGCCTACGCCGACGACTGGGCGGCGGCGCCCGACGACGCGGCGCGCGCTCGCGTGGTCGTCGACCAGGTCGCGAGCCTCACCGATCGCGGCGCGTTCGCGTGGCACGAGCGCTACGTGGGGGACTGAAGCGGCCATGGCGGGCAGGATCCGGCGCAGCGACATCGACGAGCTGCGATCGCGCATCTCGATCGTCGACGTCGTCGGGGAGCACGTCACGCTGAAGTCGGCGGGCGTCGGCAGCATGAAGGGGCTGTGCCCCTTCCACGACGAGCGCACGCCCTCGTTCCACGTGCGGCCCGCCGTCGGCCGCTACCACTGCTTCGGCTGCGGCGAGGACGGCGACGTCTTCCAGTTCGTCATGGCGATGGACCACACGTCGTTCCAGGAGACGGTCGAGCGCTTCGCGGCGCAGCTCGGCTACACGCTGCACTACGAGGACGGCAAGCCGCAGGAGGAGACGAGCGGCCGCGTGCGCCTGCTCGCCGCGAGCCGCGACGCGGAGGCGTTCTTCCGCGAGCAGCTGCTCACGCCCGCCGCCGCGCTCGGGCAGCGATTCCTCGGCGAGCGGGGCTTCGACCTCGCCGCCGCGGAGCGCTTCGGGGTCGGCTTCGCGCCGCAGTCGTTCGACGCGCTGAAGCAGCACCTCCGCGGCAAGGGCTACACCGACGCCGAGCTGCTCGGCGCGGGCCTGCTGAGCGAGGGGCAGCGCGGCAGCTACGACCGCTTCCGCGGCCGGCTCGTGTGGCCCATCCGCGACGTCACGGGCGCGACGGTCGGCTTCGGCGCGCGCCGGCTCGCCGACGACGACAAGGGCCCGAAGTACCTCAACTCGCCCGAGACGCCCATCTTCCGCAAGAGTCAGGTGCTCTACGGCCTCGACCTCGCCAAGCGCGACATCGCCCGCGGCCACGAGGCGGTCGTCGTGGAGGGGTACACGGATGTGATGGCGTGCCACCTCGCGGGCGTCACGACCGCGGTCGCGACGTGCGGCACCGCCTTCGGCGTCGACCACATCAAGGTGCTGCGGCGCGTGCTCGGCGACGTCTCGACGACCGACACCCGCTCGCTCGGCCGCGTCATCTTCACGTTCGACCCCGACGAGGCGGGCCAGCAGGCCGCGGCGCGCACCTTCGCCGAGGAGCAGCGCTTCGCCGCCCAGACCTTCGTCGCGGTGCCGCCGCAAGGGCTCGACCCGTGCGACCTGCGGCTCGAGCGCGGCGACGACGCCGTGCGCAAGCTCGTGCAGCAGCGGCGGCCGCTGTTCGAGTTCATGCTGCGTCGCATCGTCGCCGAGCACGACCTCGAGACGGTCGAGGGCCGGGTCGCGGCGATGCGCCGGGCCGCACCCGTGCTGCTGTCGATCCGCGACCGCGCGCTCGCCGACGGCTACGTGCGCACGGTCGCGGGGTGGCTCGGCGTGAGTCCCGACGAGGTCCGGCGCGCCGTGCGGCACGCGGCGCCCCGGCCCGCGCCGACGTCGGGCGACCGGCCCGCCGAGGCCGGCCCCGCGCATCCGCCGCCCGATGTCGCGCTCCAGCAGCTCGAGCGCGACCCCGCGTCGCGGCTCGAGCGCGACGCCATCGCGGCGCTCCTGCAGCAGCCGGCAGTCGTCGGGCGCGACCTCGCCGCGCGCGGTGCGTCGGCGTACGTCGCGAACCCGTCGCTCGCGGTCGTGCGCGACGGCATCCTCGCATCGCTCGACCGCATCGAGGCGCCCGACTTCTCGGAGCACGTCGCGCAGACCGTGCCGGCCGAGATCGTGCCGCTCGTGCGCACGCTCGCGATGGCGCCCATCCCGCAGTCGTCGCGCGAGGGGGTGCGCGCCTACGTGCAGGGCATCGTCGGCTCGCTCGTCGATCGCGACATCCTGCGGCGGAAGGCCGAGATGCTCGGCAGCCTGCAGCGGCTGGGCTCGACCGACCCCGAGGGCTCGAAGCGGCTGCAGGAGCAGCTGCTCGAGCTCGAGCGCGAGCGGCGGTCGCTGCGCGAGGAGCTGTAGCGCGGCGGCGTCAGGGGAGCAGGAAGTTGATCTGGAAGTGCTCCGAGACGACGTCGTCGATCTGGTCGATCCCGCCCGCGTCCGGCCCGCACTCCGCGCGGATCGCGCTCGTCGTCTGGCTCGACTGGAAGTTGCGCGCGTAGACCGCCTGCACGGCGCCGTCGTCCGCCTCGCTGAAGATCGAGAGGAGCACGACGCTCACGCCCTGCGACGCCGACGGCTCGAGCACGAACTCGTCGGCCTCCCAGTCGCCGGGCGCCGTGCCGGTGATCGCGGCGAGCGTCGCCTGCGTATTGGCGACCTCGTCGGGGTCGGCGCTGTCCTGCTGGCCCTGGTAGGCCCAGAACGTGCATCCGGTCGCGGTCTCGACGACGCTGATCGTCGGTCCGATCGGGAAGTCGGAGTCGGGCTGCGGCTCGAAGTCGCCGTCGGTGATGATGCTCGTCTCCCACCCGGGCAGCGCACCCTCGGCGGCGATCATGCCGAGCTCGAGCACGTCGGGGAGCGCGCCGGGCTGCGGCTCGTCGGCGCTCGGCGACGGGTCGGGGGATGCGTCGGGGGAGGGCTCGAGCGAGGGCTCCGGCTCGCCGTGCTCGACGGGCGGCGGCGGACCGACGACGCAGCCGGTGACCGAGAGCAGGGCCGCGGCCGCGAGGGCGAGCGGCGCGATCGGCGAGCGGCGGGCTGTCGAGCGGGGCATCGTGACTCCAGTCGAGCGGTGGCGGTGGTGCGTCGAACGCTATCGCGCGACGGCTCGGCGGAGCATCGACGACGATGCGCGCTCCGTCAGCCCTTCGCGTCGCCGGAGACCGCGCGCTCCTCCCGCCGGTCCTCCGCCTGGATCGCCTCGAGCTCGCCGGGCTCGAGGTCCGGACAACCGGTGTCTTCGTCGCTCATCGGCCTGCCCCCTCGTTCTGTGGGCTGCCATGCTCTCGCGCGCGGTCGGGCGGCGAGCTGCGATTGCCGCAATCCGGATCGAATCCTGAGGTCGGCGGTCAGTCGCCCTTCACGTTCACGATCTGCCGCAGGGTGTGCCGCACGCGCACGAGGTCGGATGCGTCGGCCATGACGGTGTCGATGTCCTTGTAGGCCTGTGGGATCTCGTCGAGGAACGCATCCGTCCGCCGCCACTCGATGCCTCGCATCGCCTCCTCGAGCTGTGCGCGCGTGAAGGTGCGCCGCGCCTTCGAGCGGGAGTACTCGCGGCCCGCGCCGTGCGGCGCCGAGTCGAGCGCGGTGGGATTGCCGAGCCCCTCGACGACGTACGAGCGAGTGCCCATCGACCCGGGGATGAGGCCCGCGACGCCCTCGGCCGCGTCGATCGCGCCCTTGCGGGAGAGCCAGACGTCTGCGCCCGCGTGGTGCTCGCGCACCGAGTAGTTGTGGTGGCAGTTGATGCGCTCGCGCTCGCCCGCCTCGGCGCCGATCCAGGCCTCGAAGGCGGCGATGACGCGGTCCATCATCTCCTCGCGGTTGAGGAGCGCGAAGCGCTGCGCCCACTCGAGCTCGGCGATGTAGCGGTCGAACTCGCGCGTGCCCTCCTCGAGGTAGGCGAGGTCTCGGTCGGGGACGTCGATCCGCTGCTCCTTGACGTAGGCCTGCGCGGCGGCGATGTGCCGCTGCGCGATCTTGTTGCCGACGCCGCGGGAGCCGGAGTGCAGGAAGAGCCAGATGCGGTCCTGCTCGTCGAGGCTGATCTCGATGAAGTGGTTGCCCGAGCCGAGCGAGCCGAGCTGCAGGCGCCAGTTCTTGGCGTACTCGGCGGGGTCGAAGCCGGCGCGCTGCGCGAGCGCCTCGAGCTCGGCGACGCGGTCCCCGGCGCTCGGCGTGAGGCGCTTGTTGTAGTGGCCCGCCGAGAGCGGGACCGCGCGCTCGATCGCCGTCCGCACGATGGATCGGTCGCTCGGCAGCGCGGCGGCGGTGTGCGAGGTGAGCACGGCGATCATGCCGCACCCGATGTCGACGCCGACGGCCGCCGGCATGATCGCGCCGAGGGTCGGGATGACCGAGCCGACCGTGGCGCCCTTGCCGAGGTGCGCATCCGGCATGAGGGCGAGGTGCGGCTGGACGAACGGCATCGCCGAGGTCCGCTTCGCCTGCTCGAGCGTCTGGTCGTCGATGATCGATGCCCAGTTGTAGAGCTTGGGCGAGACTTGGGTGACGGTCATGGAGCCCTCCTTCTGGCGGCCAGCGTGCCGGTCGGGGTCGGCCGATGTGACCCCGGCCCGCGCGGGATGCTACGATGGTCGTCGCTCCCGCAGCGATCCTCGATAGCTCAATTGGCAGAGCAGCCGGCTGTTAACCGGCAGGTTCCAAGTTCGAATCTTGGTCGAGGAGCCAGGAAGGCCACGATGACGTGGCAGACGGCGTGTCGGCACCCGAGAACGGCGAGGGTGCCGACGTGGTGCCCCTCCACCCGCGCACCGCGCCCACCGCTCCCGAGCGCGCGAAGCTCGCGATCGTCTCGACGCTGAAGCCGAGCGCGTGATGCCCGTCCACGTGGTCACGACCGCCTCCTACCGGCGAGGATCGTGGGAGGCGGTCGTGCACGTCGCCGCCGACCTCGACGCCGGCCACACCGTCTGCGGCGCTCTCGTCGCCGAGAGCGCGAGCGCACGCCAGATCAGCCACAACCCCCGCTGCCGGCGCTGCGCGCGCATCACGGCCGCGCGCGCCTGACCGCTACGCGAACGCCAAGCGAACAGCGTCCCGATTATGGGAGAGGTACTGAGATTCCCTCGCCCTATGGCGAGCCGCCACCCCGTACCCCAGGATGCGGTCATGTACCCCAGCACTCCCCAGGTGCTGCTCACCGCCTACGCGACCCACCTCCGCGCGACCGGCGCAGCACCCCGCACCATCCGCCTCCGACTCCTCCACGCCACCGCCATCACCCAGCTCGCACCGTCCCTCGAGCTCATCACCACCGGCGACCTCGAAGCGTGGATGCACCCC
>NZ_ASHR01000031.1 GCF_000400485.1 Agrococcus pavilionensis RW1 | reverse complement strand
GTGTCGGCACCCGAGAACGGCGAGGGTGCCGACGTGGTGCCCCTCCACCCGCGCACCGCGCCCACCGCTCCCGAGCGCGCGAAGCTCGCGATCGTCTCGACGCTGAAGCCGAGCGCGTGATGCCCGTCCACGTGGTCACGACCGCCTCCTACCGGCGAGGATCGTGGGAGGCGGTCGTGCACGTCGCCGCCGACCTCGACGCCGGCCACACCGTCTGCGGCGCTCTCGTCGCCGAGAGCGCGAGCGCACGCCAGATCAGCCACAACCCCCGCTGCCGGCGCTGCGCGCGCATCACGGCCGCGCGCGCCTGACCGCTACGCGAACGCCAAGCGAACAGCGTCCCGATTATGGGAGAGGTACTGAGATTCCCTCGCCCTATGGCGAGCCGCCACCCCGTACCCCAGGATGCGGTCATGTACCCCAGCACTCCCCAGGTGCTGCTCACCGCCTACGCGACCCACCTCCGCGCGACCGGCGCAGCACCCCGCACCATCCGCCTCCGACTCCTCCACGCCACCGCCATCACCCAGCTCGCACCGTCCCTCGAGCTCATCACCACCGGCGACCTCGAAGCGTGGATGCACCCCGCCCACCGCCACTACTCCGCCGAGACGATGAAGTCACGCCGATCCTCCGCCCGCCGCTTCTTCACCTGGCTCCACGAGAACGGGCACGTCGCCGCCGACGTCGCCTCCCGCCTCTACCCCGTGCACGTGATCCCCGCCCCGCCGCGCGTGATCCCCGACACCGACATGCGACTCGCCCTCGGCCACGTCACCACCCGCGACCGCGCCGCGATCCTCCTCGCCCGCTACGCCTGCCTCCGCCTCACCGAGATCGCCACGCTCCGCACCACCGACCGCACAGGCGACGCGCTCCGCGTCACCGGGAAAGGCGGACGCATCCGCATCGTCTACATGCACCCCGACCTCCGCCACGCGCTCGACGCGCTCGAGCAGCAGCTCGACGACCCCCGCGGCTGGTACTTCCCCGGCCTCGGCACCGCCTCCCACATGCACCCCGACTCGATGCACAAGATCATCAAGCGCGTCACCGGATGGAACCCCCACGCCCTCCGCCACGCCGGTGCCACCGCCGCCTACCGCGCCACGAAGGATCTCCGCGCCGTGCAGCTGATGCTCGGGCACGCCTCGCTCGCGACCACCCAGCGGTACCTGTCGCTCGACGAGGAGGCGTTGCGCGCCGTCGCGACCGGCGTCGCGCTCGCCGCCTGAGCACGACGAAAGACCCCTCCCGCCGAGCGCGATGCTCAGCGAGAGGGGTCTTCGTCATGATGTTGATCGTCAGCGGCGCGCGCGCCAAGCGGCCCGGATGCGGAGCCCGAGGTACTCGAGCCCATCCGCGACCATCCCGCAGCCGAACACCGCGACCGCGTACCCGCGATCGATGATCCGCTGCGTGAACGTGTCCTCAGCCGGCAGACGCCGGTGCGGCTTCACGAACAGATGCGAGGCCACGACGCACCGCCGCTACTCCGCGAGCGTCTCGGTCGCGAGCGACGGCGACCCGTCCGTCGCCTTCGCCGACACGATGCTCGAGAGCGCCGACAGCACCGCACCGCCCAGCGCGAAGCTGCCGACGCCGATCCAGTCAGCCGCGAGCACGTCGAAGCCGGCCGCGATCGAGTCGGCGCCGAACTTCAGCAGCGCGACCTGCGCGGCCGTCTTCGCGGCGCGCTCACCAGCAGCCTTCCAAAACGCCTTCGTGAACATAGTTCCTCCATTGAGATAGTGCCGCGCGGGCGCGGCAGGGTTGCGCGACGGCAGTCGCCGCCGTGGTCGAGAGATCAACCGCCCGCGACGGGCGTGACCGGGACGTGCGCGCCATCCCAGCGGTAGGCGTCGAGCCGCACATGCTCGCTGCTGTCCCACCGATACGCGGCCACCGCCGGCGGCGGCGACTGCGCGCCGGGCTCGAGCGCGTACTCGTCGAGCGGCGTCACCGCCCGCAGAGCAACGCCCTGCACTAAACGACGCCTCCGAACCGTGCAGGAACCAGCCCAGCGCCATCCCACACACCACCGAGCGCGAGCGGAGACAAGACCGACCCGCCCCACACGAACCACGGACTCTCCGGCTGCACCTGCGTCGTATCGACCACAACCGACAGCGGCACACGAGCAGCATTCGACGAGTCGTAGCCGGTATACGCGACCGTGATGTCCGTGCCATCGTCCGTGACATCAACCCACCCGTACTGGTACGACTGAGCAGTCCCCGACGACGGGTACGTGCCCTCACTCCAAGGCCCGCCCTTGATCGACGCCCTCTTATCGAACGGTGCCGCATTAAACGTCGGGAACCCGCCCCAATCGTTGTTCGAGCCATCATCTGACGCGAGCGCATGCATGTCGCCGTGGATGCCGATGACCTGGCCCACAGCAGACGCGGCGATGTAAGCGCCCAGCTCCTCATGCTCGTCCGGGTAGTCGGACCACTTGTCGTTCGCGTCCGTCGTGTCCAACGGCGCGTCGTGGTTGACCCAAGGCGAGTCCATCACCCAGATCTTCACCGGCTCGTCGGTGACCAACTCAGACTTGAACCACGCCTTCTGCGCCGCCCCCATCATTGACGTCGCGGTCCGCAAGTAGCGGTGATCCGTGACGATGAACTTCACCCGGCCCACGACGAGCGTGCCGTAGTTCGCATCCGCCACGGGCGAGCTCAGTAGCGGCGCGACCTGCTTGAACGCGGCAAGGTTCGGTGCCGTCCACGCGCCCGGCAGCACGCCATTCCCGCCGCCGACGTCGTGATCCGACTTCACCGGGATCACCGGCACGTTCGCGAGCAGGGCACGGAGGCCACTGTTCGCCGCGATCTGCGCCTCCATGTCGACGCGGTGCGACGCCTGCGAGATGCTCGTGTTATCGGCGTAGTGGAAGTCGCCAAGATGGAACGCGAGCAGCGGCCCCCGCGCGAGCATGCGGGTAAACGCGCGCGTCTCGGTTGATCCCGACTCGAGGCACGAGCCGAACCCGAACCCGAACGAGGCCGGCGCTCCCACAGCGGGCAGCGTCGCCACCGGACCCGCGACCGCGCTCAGCCGCGACAGCCCGTCCGCGTCGGTCATCTCGAGCGCGTAGTAGTAGGGCGTTGAAGCGTCCAGGCCGGTAACGACACATCGGGACCACCCATCGCCGTCCGGCGCGGCCAGGGCGGAATAGGCGACGTCCGCCGTCAGATCAGCGTCCGTACCGGCCACGACACGCACCGAAGCCGCGAGCTCCGTCTTGCACGACACCGCGAACCCATCAGGAGCGGGAGCACCTACCCACGAGTAGATCAGCGCCGCCTGCGACACGGGATCAGGGTCGGAGCCGCCCGGCGCGGGTCGGAGCGCCGCCTGCCACGGCAGCGACCGGATGCCGGTGTTCCCGCCCACCGTCCACCTCGCCGCGCCCGTCGAGCCCGCCACATCCTGCACGCCCTTGACGGCCAGCGCACCCTTACGCACCTGCGGGTCCGCGACGATCGTCCACGGCGACTCGACGGTCAGCGCCCGACTACCTGACGGGAGCCCCAACCCGCCGACGACCATCGCGGCATCGGCTGTCGTCATCAACGTGGGCGCGACGTGGTTGTCGAGCTCCCATGTCCCGGCCGACGCGGGCACCGGCCCGCCAGCGAGCGGCGCAGCCACGTCCACGCCGCGGAAGCGCATCCAGGAGAGCGACCCCTCCTCCGGCGCGGATGTCGCGAACACGGCGGTAGCCGGCGGCTCGGCGGGCGTCTGCCACACCCAGAGCGTCATGTCGGGTGACGTGTTCGTCGTCGTGAAGATGACCGTGGCATCGCTGGGTGCGCTCGCGATCGCGTGCGCGTCCTTCGTGACCAACGACACGATGAAGGTGTCGCCAGGCAGTGTCCCCGCGGGGAGAGGAAACGTGAACGATGTCGTCGCCCCGGCCGCGCCGGCCTCGTAGTCCACGAACCCGGCGTCGAGGTGCTGAACTGCCATCAGGACTCCCGGTAGAAGATCACGGTGCCGGGAGAGGTGCCCTCGGGGACCGGCTCGCCTGCATCGAGGACGAGGATCTGCGTCGCGGCCGGGTCACCCTTCAGCGACGCGAGCCACTCGACCTCCGTTCCCACGAAGCCGTTTGCGACGGCGAGCTCGTAAGCGGATGCGCCGTCGTTGCCTGCGTCGCCGGGCGCACCGTCCCCGCCGGGATCGCCCTTCAGCGAAGCCAGCCATGCCGCCTCGCTGCCGACGAACCCATTCGACACGGCGACGTCGTACGCCGACGCCCCCGGTGCCCCGTCCTCGCCAGGATCACCAGGCGCACCGCGCTCGCCCACGAGCGAGTCGAGCCACTGCTCGAGCGTCCCGACGAAGCCAGCACCGACCGCGAGCTCGTACGCCGACGCACCATCCGCGCCGCCGCCACCACCGCCAGCGAGCGCCTCCTCGATGCGCGCGACCAGCGCCGCCCACTCGTCGACCGGCATGTCGACCGGCGGCAGCTCGATCACGTCAGCCAGATCATGCTGCGCGCCCGCGACGACCAGCATCGAGAACCGACGCTCCGCCGACGTGTGCCGCGCGACCGTCACGTTCCACGGCACCGTCACGCCCGTCGCATCCGACGCGACCAGCGACACCGGCGCGAGCACACCCTCCTCGTCCGTGTGCCGCACCACCGGCTCGATCGGCACGAGCACCGCATCGCCCGCCGCCGACGCCGGGATCGGCATCTCGAACTCGACGCGCGCACCCCGCGCCGGCGCATCCGTCGCGTCCCGCAGCACGCCACGCACCGTCCCCATCGTCAGCGCCATCTCAGCCCCCTTCGTCCGTCGGCAGCAGATGCCCCAACCCGAGCCGCTCGAGGATCGGCGTCGGCAGCATCGGCAGCAGACCCATCCGGCCCCGCTGATCCCACAGCCACAGCTGCGTCTCGCGAGCCCGCACGGCGTCGTTCATCTCGTGCGACTCGCCCTTGACCTTCTCGAGCTCCGCGCGGAACGGCGCGACCTTCCGCTCGACCTCCGCCTCGACGCGCTCGTTTATGTACCGCGCGAGCTCCGAGGCGTCGTCGAACCGCTCCGCGAGCGCGAGGTCGGTGTTCCGCCGCTTCGACGCCTTGTAGACCAGCCACGCCGAGAACAGCGCCGCGAGGCCACCACCGCCGAGCACCCACCCGATCCACGCCTCCATCAGAGGCCCGCCTTCCGGCGTCCGCGCTCACGCCCCATCGTCCATAGACGGATGAGCGGCGGGATGAGCAGGGCGACCACCATCGGCGTGATCGTGATGCCGGTGTGGTTCGGGATCGTCAGCCCCGCGATCGTCATGGACAGCGCGATCATCGACAGGATCGAGACGATCGCGATCTTCCCGCCGATCTCGATCCGCCACAGCCGAGGGAACGCGCACCCGAGGAAGCACACCGCAGCGGCGAGCGCGAGCGCGCCGTAGATGAGCTTCGGCGTCACGCCCGGCATGATCGCGCTCATCGACTGGAAGCCCTGCACCAGCCCCGCGAGCCCGAGCCACAGGATCACGAAGTCGTACGCCGGCAGGAACACCCGCTTGATCGGCGACACGTAGATGTACGCGGCGTCGTGCGGGACCGCCGTGGGATGCCAGATCGACGCCCGCCACAACGCCGCGAGCAGGCCACGCATCAGCTCGCCAGCCGCTTCGCCTGCTCGTCGGCCACCGCCTTCGCGATCGCCTGCACCTGCTCGGGTCCGATGCCAGGGATGTCGAGCTTCGACGCGACCTCGGCGGCGATATCGGCGGCGGAGGCGGACGTGCCGAGCCGGTCGATGATCCCGAGGCGCGCCCACACCTGCGCGAGCTGGTACGCCTCGACGTCCTCCTGCGCCTGCCTGCCCGCGAGCCACTCGAGCGCGTTCACGTCGCGGCCGAGCTCGTCGATGATCGCGCGCCGGTCCCACAGCTGCTTGACCTGGGAGACCATCGAGTCGAGCGCCTTGCGGCGGTCCTCCGCGCCGAGCCAGTCGAGCGCAGCAGCCTGTTCCGGTGTGAGTGCCATGTCGTCCTCCTCGGGAGCGTCGGTGTCGCCGTCTCCGGGCGCGACCGACTTCTTCGCCTGCTTGTTGATGAACGGGAGCGGGTCGATCCGCTTGCCCTTGACCCAGTGCTCGACGTGCACGTGGATGCCGGTCGACCGGCCCGTGGTGCCCATCTCGCCCACCTCGTCGCCCTCGGAGACGAACATGCCGAGGTTCTTCGCGTAGCGCGCGAGGTGCCAGAACTCGATCGCCTCGGTCTTGCGGTCGCCGACGCGCACGCCGAGCGCCCCGTACTGGTCGCGCAGCCGGGTCACCTTGCCGGCGAAGATCGCGAACAGCGGCACGCCGGTCTGCCCTCGCTTCGGCGGCCCGAAGTCCGCGCCCCAGTGGAAGGTGTTCGGGTCGACCTTCCCCGGTGTGCGGGGTCCGAACGCCTGCGTGTAGACGATCCCCGACACGCTCATCTTCGCCATCACGCACCTCCCGTCGGCGCCACGAAGTTCTCGAGCGCGCTCCACTGCACCGACGAGCCCGCCGGCACGACCACCACGCGCGAGATGCGCGTGGTCTCCCGGTCGCCCGACTCCGGCTCCCACAGGAACAGGTCGATCCGCATCCCGACGCCCAGCGGCGTCGCCTCGAGCTCGAGCGGCGCCGAGCCCGTCGCGTCGTAGAACAGCCCATCGCGCACGACGCCCGCCTGCGGCGCGACCGTCACGACCTCCGAGCCCGTATCGAACTCCTCGGTCGCCGCGATCTGCACCCGGCCCGCGACCGGCCGACCAGCTGCGCCGATCAGCGGCGCCGTCGTCAGGATCGGCATGGCAGCTCCCCTCGATCACGACGGAGGCGGGAGCCCGAAGACCCCCGCCCCACGTCACACCGACAGCACCCGCAGGTTCGTCCACTCGGAAGACGCGCCCCCGTTGTCGGAGCGCAGGCCATGCGCGACCGGCGTCACGAACTTCGTCGCATCCCCGTCGATCAGCGTGTGCTGGATCGCGAGCACGCCGTCGACCCACACCGAGATGCGATCACCGATCGCCCGCACCCGCAGACTGTGCGTCACCGGCGCCGTCCCCTCGGGCAGCGTGTACGCCGACCCGAGGTTCACGAACACGCCCTCATCGCGCTTCGCGAGCACGACCTGCCCGGCACCGTTGATCACGACGTTCAGGAAGTTCGACTCATCGATCGCCCGCAGCGCGAGCCCCACCGAACCGCCGCCCCGCTTCACGTCGCACCGGAGCTCGACGTCGGCGCCGAACGGCGCGCACATCAGGCCCGTCACCGTCGCGTTCGCGTTGATCACGCCCGGACGCGGCGACCCCCACGCATTCGAGTGCACCGTCGACCGCTGACCCGACGGCCACCGATCACGCAGCGCCGTCGAGATGTTCTCCCCGAAGTGCCAGCCGATGATCCGCGTGTCCTCGTCCGGCGGGTAGCCGAACCGCAGGTTCTCGAGGATCGGCATGACCGACTCCGGCACCGCCGTCGGGATGAGGATCGGCTGCGCCCCGCCGATGCGGTCGGGATGGTACGTGATCCGCTTCCGCGTCGTCGTCTGCACCTCATCGACCGCGCGCAGCACGGCACCCCGCACCACCGGATCGACGAGGTGCGGCGTCGAGATGCCCGAGAAGCCCTGCGCCAGCTGCCACCCGATCGCCGCCGACGCGCCCCGCGACTCGATCTCCGGCCGCACGAGCCGCACATCGGTGCCCGAGAAGTAGCCGATGCGGAGCCCGCCGTCGGCGTTCGCGAGGTGGATCGTACCCTTCGGCTCGATCATGGTGACGTTGCGGCACACCGAGAAGAAGATCAGCGACCCGTGGTCGAAGTTCTCCGCGGCCTGCACGACGAACGGGTCGATCACGCCATCCTCGCAGTAGAGCCACGACATCGACCCGCGGTTCCCGTTCGGCAGGTTGTTCTTCGGGTACGTGTCCCGCATCGAGTGGCAGCCGGTGACCGTGAAGCCGCGCACGCCGATCATGTCGACGTTGCCCTCGCACAGATCCGCCGTCAGCCCCGCGAGCGTCATGCCCTTCGTGTAGCGCAGCGAGAACGCCGCGCCGCCGACACCGTTGCGCGCATGGCAGCCCCGCACCCGCACATCCCGGTTGTAGACGAGCCCCTTCGGCACGTCCACGTTGCCGCCCTCGGTCGGCATCGAGATGTAGAACAGGTGCGGCGGCGGCTCCGAGCCCGCCCCGAACGGCCCGCCGACGACCGGCACGTACGAGCCGCGCACGTTCTCGTAGTCGGCATCCTCGAGCCCCGACATCCGCACCGCGGCCCACACGTCCCACACCTCGAAGTCGGAGACGCGCAGCCCCTCGATGAAGTTCCACGACGCCGGCAGCGACGTGTTCTCCTGCCCGATCGGGTAGGGGAAGCCGACGAGGCCGACGAACCACCGCGACGCGCGGATGCGCGAGACGCGCGTGCCCCACACACCGGGATCGAGCTTGATCGCCGCGTGCTGGTGCTGGTCGCCGACGAGGCCCGTGAGATCGAGCTTCCCGCCCGTCACCGGCGTCGTCGTCGTCAGCGTGAACCCGTCGATCCGCACGTCGTCCGCCGTCACCCGGAAGATGCCCTGACCCGCGAGCGCCTGCGTCTGCGTGAGCGTGCACGCCTCCGGCGTCGAAGTCCACACCCGCATGCCCGCGGAGTCGAGCGTGATCTGCCCCGCCACCTGCACGTCGATGCCGTCGAAGCACGCGGCCACGCCCGCCGACTCCGCAGCGTTCACCGCCGCGACCATCGCCGCCGTGTTCTGCCCCGGCGTCGCGCCCGCCGTCAGCCAGTCCCGCACGAAGATCGTGCCGAACGCGGCACCCGCGAGCGCCCTCGTCGCCGTGCGCGTCGCGCTCGGCGAGTTCATCAGGTTCGCGACCGCGGCGTCGTTGAAGTTCGAGGCCGCGGCCTCGTCCGCCGCCTGCTGCGCCGCCGCCGCAGCCGCGAGCACCTCGTCGCGCACCGTCAGCAGCTCCGCCGCCCACGGCGGGATCACCCACGACCCGCCCGCCGTCTCCGGCTCGAGGTCGATCAGGTCGTCCCACGCGACCGTCGCGCCGGTCGGCACCTTCACGACGCGCGCGACGACCGTCTCGCCACGCTCCGCGCCCTGCTGCGCGATGCGAAGCACGATCCGCAGACCGATGCCCTCGATCGTCGGCGTGATCACGAACGGATGCACGCCCTCGATGTCGAAGAACTGACCGTCGCGGATGATGCCCGCCTGCGGGACCGGCGTGACGTGCTGCCCCGGAAGATCGTAGGAGCCCGTCGCGGAGACGACGATGCGGCCCGAGACAGGCTTCGAGGCGCCACCGACCAGCGGCGCAGAAGTCAGAACAGGCACGCGCGTCCCCCTCTCAGAAGCCGATCGCGAACACCACGACCGGCACCGACGTCCCCGACGCCACCGACAAACCATCCGCGTCGGTCACGATGAACCGCACCGTCGAGAGGTTCTGCACCGTCTGATTCCGCAGGTTCGCGTTCCATCCGCGGAGCCCGTCGGCGTCTGCGAGGTCGACGAACGCCGCGAGCACCGCATTCGGGAACGCACCGCCGGGGTAGCCGACCTCGCCCGTCCCGGACGCGCCGAGCGTGACGACGCCGCGGAACGCCCGGAACTGCAGCCGCTCGAGCGACCCCGGCACCGTCCCCACCAGCGCGAACGTCGTGTTCGTCTTCGCGTGCGTGACGTTCTCCCACGTCACCGGCGACAGCGACGTGCACACGAACGTCTCGCCCGTGTCCGTCTCCCGGTACTCGAGCCCGACCCACACCTGATCCGCCGCCGTGGTCGACGTCGACAGGCCAGCGCGCCGCGCCGCCGTCCCGACCTTCCGGTTCCCGACATCGCCGGCGAACGCGCCGACCGCCTCGAGATCCACCCAGTCCTCGAACCCGCCGTTCGGGTCGAACTCCGGCCGGCCCTTCGGCCCGTACCCACCATCGACAGCCATCACGACCTCCAAGCAATGTCGAGCGCGAACGACAGCGGGTCCGCCGTCAGCTTGTTGTAGACGTCCGACCCCGAGGGAGACGTCGCACCGAGCAGCGAGATGCCGCGCGGCGCCACCTTGAGCAGATCGATCACCTCGGTCGGGATCGGCACCCATCCCGCCCGACCCGAGATCGGGAAGTCGCCGCCCACCTGCACCCGGTTCTGCGGCCCTGCGCCCGCGATCACCTGCAGCTTCGGCCCGCCGAACGCCTGCGAGCGCGTCGACAGGAAGATGCGCGCCGAGTCGATCACCGCATCATCCGGGATCGTGTCGGCGACCGCCGTCCCGTACCACGCCGCCGACCCCTGCAGCCCCACCGTCGGCGAGTTCCCGTACAGCGGGAAGTACCCGCCATTGAAGGCACCCGACGACAGCACGTGATAGCCGGCCGCGGTCGCGAGGAACGGCGACGGATGGAACTTGCCCGTCTGCACCGCCGGCGTCAGCACCGGCGCCGCGACCGGAGTCGACGACACCTTGCCCTTCACCAGCCCGCCGGCCTCCGACCACTCGATCGCCACGTCGTCGTCGATCGCCGGCGCGTACGCATCCATGCGCGGCAGCTGGTACGACACCCCGTCCGAGCCGAGCACCGTCACGTTCGAGGAGCCCGTCGCCGTCACCCGGCCGCGCGTCGGCGGCGGCTTCACCGGCCCGAGCATCACGTACCCGGCCTCACGCAGCTCGACGTGCACCGCCGAGTTCGGCACCGGCTGGATCGTCGCCGCCGACGGGATCGCGACGTCGGCGCCCAGCAGCGACACCACCGCGCGCGGCCCGTCCATCCGACGGTAGATGCCCGTCAGCGTCTGCGAGCGGACGCGGTTCGCGCTCGCCGCGAGCGCCCGAGCGGTTGCCGACACGTCACACCCCCAGCAGGTTCGCCTCGTCGATCACCCGGTACACGTCCACCTGCAGCGTCATCGACCCATCCGCCTGCCACGACACCTCAGCGACCACGCCCCGGTACGTCTGCGTCGCCTGCTCGAGCTCCACCGTGTCGCCGACCTCGACCCGAGGATCGAGCGCCACCGTCACCGGCACCCGGAACGCCTTCATCTGCGACACCTGCGCGAGCACCTTCGCGAGCTCCGCCGTCGCCTGCGTCACCGTCTTCACGAACTCCGAACGGTGGTAGTGCGTGCGCCGACCGAACGGCCCACTCACCCGCAGCGGCCCATCCTGGATCTGCGCCGGCGGCACCACGATCGGCTTCCGCTCGTCGTCCTCGAAGATCCCGACGACCTCGTTCTTCACGCCCTCCGACGACATCGCGTACTCGAGGCCCAGCAGCGTCGACTCGTCGCCGATCTTGAAGCGCCGCACCGGCGTGCCGAGCCCATCGCGCAGCACCGTGAGCGCGCCATCCGCGCGCACGTACAGCGTGCCGCCGATCGCGGCCGCGATCTCCTGCGCCGCCCGCAGACGCCCACCCTCGATCAGCTCGTACGTGATCGACTCCGGCACCGCGACCGTCGGCATCGACCGCACGATCCGCATCCCCGTGAGCCGCGCGAGCTCCTGCCACGCATCCGTCGTGTGCACCGGCTTCTCCGGCCGCGTGAACCCCGCCTCGCGCACCGCGTCGAGATGATCGAGCAGACCGAGCTTCACGTACGAACCGACCGTGATCACCCGCACCGAATGCCGAAGCTGCTCATCGCGAGCAGACGGCACCTCCGCGATGCGGAAGCGACCAGCCTGCACCGTCTCCGAGAAGTGCCCCGCCCGGATCGTCAGCAGCGGCACCGCCTCCTGACCGAACGGCGCGAGGCGCGCGGTGAACTCCCGCGGCGTCAGCGACGACCCATCCGGCATCTGCACCTGCACCAGCACCGACCCAGCGCCCGGCACGTCCGCCGACTTCACCCACCGCAGCTCCCACGAGGAGTCGACGGTGAGCGACTGCAGCCGCCGCTCCGCGCCGTAGAAGACGTCGAGCGTGAGCGACGTCTCGAACTGACCGCCCTCGAGCACCCGCGCGAGCTCGACCGACACATCGCGCACCGCGCACCCCCTACGATCCGGCGATCTCGAAGCGCCTCGACAGCGCCAGGCGCGACGAGTTCCCCGCACGCACCGCCTGCCGGCTGCCGTAGTAGGCAGCGATGTCCGCGCGGCGCAGCGCCGGCGTCACGAGCGTCGGCACCGGCGGCGCCACCTCGTCAGCGACGATCCGCCACAGCACCTCGTCCGACCAGTGACGATGCACGGCCGTCGGCTCGAGCACCGCCGCGAACCACACCGGCGGCAGCCCCGTCCGGTACAGCTCGCGCGGGATGCGGATGCACAGGATCGGCATGCGCGGCGTCTCCGCCGTGCCGAACAGCGCATCGAACCGCTCCCGGTCCTCGTACGTCTCGGTCACGAAGTCGAGCGGCACGCCCACCATGCCGCGACGTCGACCGCCCTGCACGAGCCCGAGCCGCCGACCCTCCGGCCACACGACCTGACCCGGCGTCGGCTTCACCACCGACGAGGCCGCGTCGCCGCCGAACTGCACCCACATCGCGGTGCGCGGATCGAGCGGGTTCTGCACCAGCACCCGCCGTCGGCCGTCGTTCCAGCGCGGCGACACGACCATCGTCGATGCCGCATCCGTCCACTCGACGATGTTCCCGGCCGCGTTGTAGAGCGCCGCCTGGTAGGCGACATCCACGTCGAGAGGCACCTCGAAGTCGACGACCGACAGCACGCCCGCGACCGACACGCGGAACGCGCCGCGCACCTCCTCGCGCCGCGCCGACCCCTCATCGGTGCCGATCCAGCGGAACAGGGTCGCGGTCACCGCCGACGACGGCAGCGACGAGACGAGCACCACCACCCGCGGGCACGGCACGTCGTCCGACATCGGAGTGAGCAGGGGGATCGCCATCAGCCTCGAACCCCCTGCCGCACCTCGAGCGCATCGCGCTCATCCGACTCCTGCACCACGCCCCGCACCAGCCCGATGAACTCGCCCGAGCTGAGGTACAGCCGGCCGACAAGCTCGCGCGGCGACGACGAGACACCCGGTCGAGCGGTGATCCCGCCGTCGCCCATGAGCTGCACGCCCATCCGCCGCGCCGTCTCGAGGAAGATCGCCATCGACCGAGCCGACCCGTCGAGCGGGATGTACGACTCGGCCACGTCCGACCGATCCCCGACGACCCGCCACGTGTTCGCCGGCACCACCTGAGCGATCGGCGCCATCGGCGACAGGCCACGAAGCCCACCGGAGGCCATGAACTCCACGAGTCCACCGAGCTCCTGCCGGATCGCGATCGGCCCCGCACCGGCGCCCACGCCCGCCTGACCCGCGAGCACGTTCATGCGGATCACGCGGCCGTTGTTTCGCCGCCACAGCTCATCGATCTCGACCTGCGCCGGGGACGTGTTCGCGGTGATCACGACCGAGCCATCCGGCAGCGTCGTGATCCGGTTCGCGAGGTTCTGCACCCGGCCCTGCTCCGCCACCGCGTTCGACCCGAACGTCGTCACCCGGTTCTCCGGCGTCTGCAGCACCGTGTCGATCAGCTCGCGAGCCTGACCCTCGGTCAGCCCCATCTGCACCATCTGACCGACCAGCGCATCCGTGCCGTTCCGGTAGCGGGACGCGAGCTCATCCTGCGACTCGCCCGCCGCGTGCGCCGCGTCGATCTCCTCCGCGAGCGCCGAGATCGACCGCCGCACCTGATGCTCGAGCTCGACGCCCGAGGTGCTCGCACGGTGGTTCGAGACGTCGAGCCCCTCGATCGACAGCGCCGTGCCGTCGGCCGCGAAGCCCACCGCCGACACCGCCTCCGCCGTGCGGAGCGCCGCGTCGTTCAGGTAGCCGAGCTGCACGATCGGGTCGCCCCAAGCGTTCAGCCGCTCCTGCGCCTCGTCGATGCCGGGGATCAGCGTGTCGCGCATCGTCTGCGCCGCCGTCGCCGTCTCGTCGTCGAACGACTCCATCCGGGCGATCATCTCGTCCATGCCGGTGAGATCCGCGTCGCCGGGCAGCCAATCGATCAGCTCGCGCAGACCGACCATCGCCTCCCGCAGCGGCCCCGCCACGAACTGCCCGAACGCGACCGTCGTGTCCGCCGCAGCGATCACACCCGATCGACCGAAGTCGAGCGCCCCGTTCGCGAGGTCGAGCAGGAACTGCGTCAGCGGCCCACGGTTCCGCGACACCCAGTCGGCGAAGTTCCCGAGCGGCTCCGAGAACGCCGCGGCGAGAGCACCCTTAATGCCATCCGCCGCGACCTCGATGTTCCGCTGCGCCTGCTCGATCGCCGTCGCATCGTTCGACGCGAGCGTGTCGAACATGCGACGCGCGGCACCCTCGACGCCGTTCAGCTCCTCGACCGCCGACGACAGATCCATCGCGAACAGCGACTCGCCGAGATCCTCGGCCATCGTGCCGAACAGCGCGACCGCGGCCGCGTTCCGCTTCACGGGATCTTCGGTCGCCCGCAGACGATCGAGCACCGTGTCGAGGCCCGCCACCGCGTCCTCGCCACCGCGCGCGATCTGCGCTGTCATCTCGCGAGCGTTCAGCCCGAGCAGACGGTAGCCCTCGGCCGACGCCTCGGAGGCGTCCGTCGAGCGGATCTGGAACTCCTTCAGCGCATCCGCCGCAAGGTCCGAGTTCCGGGCACCCTCCCGCATCGCCTGGTTGATGAGCCCGAGCGCCTGCGGCCCCGAGAGCCCGAGGCGCCGGAACAGCGCCGGGTACTCCGTCAGCGTGTCGAGCAGATCCTCGTTGCGGTTCAGACCCTCACGGGCGCCCGTCGCGATGAGGTCGAACGCCTCCTCCGCCGACTTCGCGACGCCCGTCTGCAGCAGCACCGCGACCGACTGCGCGACCGGCCGCACCTCCTCGCCGAGCACGTCAGCGAGGCCCGCGAGCCCCTCGATCACACGCTGCGACGAGCGGGTCGTCGCCTCCTCGTCGATGAGGTCGAACTGCAGCGCGAGCCGGCCCGTGTCCATGTTCGCTTCGATCGACTCACCGAAGACGTTCGCGTACGCCTCGCCGGCGGCGCGCGCCACGCGAGCGGCAGCCGCCTCGTCGATGCCGGTCAGCGCCTCGAGCCGGTCACGGCCCGCCTGCTGCGCGAGCCCCTCGCGGAACGAGTCGATCAGCGTCTCCGCCGCCGCCTTCCCGAGCAGCACCAGCCCGCCCGCGATCGGGATCGCCGTGAGCGCGGCGATGAGGTTCTGCCCCATCTCGTCGCCGGCGTCGCTGCCCGTCTCCGCGGCCGCGCCGCGCACCCGCCGGAAGGCGTTCTCAGTCGGCTTCGTGTTCGCGTCGACCTCGATCATCGCCTTCGCGTCGGTCAGCGCCTTCAGCTGCCGCTCCGTCTTCTGCAGCGCGGCCTCAGCGCGCTTCGTGTCGGCGGTCACGTCGAGCCCGCCGAGCGCCCGCACTTGCAGATCCTCGATGCGCTGCTTCGCGCGCGCGATCGTCGCCTCGGCCCGCGAGATGTCGGCGTCGAGCTTGATCGCCGTGTCCGCCGACACGAGCTTCTTCGCCGCCTTCTCGACCCGATCCATCGACGCGAGCGCATCCTTCGCGTCGGCCTTCACCTTGAGCGGGTTCTTCTCGATCCGCTCGCCGATCGACCTGACGAACTTGTCGGCCTTCTCGACCTGCTCCGTCGCCGCCGTGAACAGCACCTCAAGATCAGCCACGCGCAGCTTCGCCACGAGTCACCCCCGGATGATGAGCGCCTCCCGCAGCCGAGTCGGCTCGTCGAGCAGCGAGTGAATGAGCGTCCGCACCGCAGGCCACGGCAGCGCGAGCACCGCCGGGTCGTGCAGGTTGACGTGGTGATGCCGGGACAGGTCGGCGATCACGAGCCGCCAGTGCGCGAGGAGCGCCACCGTCGAACCGTCGATCGTGACCTGTCCCGGCTTCGTCACCGCAGCGGGCGCGTCCGGCCGCAGATCAGCCGGGACGCGATAGTCGGGATAGATCCCGTCCGCGTCCGGCTCACCGACGCCGTACTGCGCCCAGTCCTCTACGGTGACGGGCGCGCTTTTGGGCTCGCATCGCCGCCCTTGTCGCCGTCGTCAGCGCCGAGCTCGCGAGGAGCCCACAGCTGCACCGCGATCCAGTCGGCATACGCCTTCCCGCGCGCCCAGTAGAACACCGCGTAGTAGGCGATGCGGTCGATCGTGAACTGCGGCAGCCTGGCCTCGACCATCTCGTCCCACGTCGCGCCGAGCGCCGGATGCTCATCGGGTCCGATCGACTCGAGCACGTCGAGGAACCCATCGGGCACCTGATCCGCCGGCACGATGCCGAGGTTGATCTCCGCGCGCGCAGCGGCGGCGAGCACCTTCTTCATCGCATCGACGCTGGGAGGCTGCACCACGAAGGTGCGGCCCCCCAGCGTGACGTCGAGCGTCGGCGCCGCCCACTCCTCGAAGTCGACAGCACCCATCGGCTACACCGCGCGCGTGTACGCCGCCGCCGGCGACGGACCCGCCGGCGTGGTCACGACCACCGGCGCCGAGCCCGCCGACCCGGCCGGGAGCGACGCGACGATCGTGGTCGCCGACACGACGGTGAAGTCGGTCGCGGCCGTGCCGCCGAACGTGACGGCCGTCGCGCCCAGCAGGTTCGAGCCCGTGATCGTCACGAGCTCGTTCGCGCCCTCGCCCGGAGGCAGCACCGACTGGACCGTCGGCGAAGCCGTCGTGCCCCAGCCCGTGAACGGGTTCGTGATCTTCTGCGCCGGACCCTTGCCGGTGAGCGTGACGCTGAGCGTCTCGATCTCGCCCGCCGGACCCGTGTTGACGCGCGAGGTCGCGACGGTCGCGAGTCCCTGCCGCGCGTCGTTCGGGTTCGGCGTGCCCTGCGCCGGCTTGTGGTACCAGCGCACCTCGATCGTCGCGAGCTCGCCGGTCGCGTCCGGCTCGGTGCGCGCGAGCAGCGCCTCGATCTCCGGCAGGTACAGGCCCGTCGAGACGAGCCGGTTCACCTGCACGTTGAAGGCGAGCGCGAACGACCAGCCGGTCACGTCCTGGTTGTCGGCGCCGAGGTCGTCGTACGTCTGCGCGTCCTGCGTGCGCGGCGTCGGCGTCGGGTTGAAGTTCGAGATGCGACGCACCGGCTGCCAGACCGGCGATGCCGAGGTGCCGATGTTGACGTCGAGGCCGTACTCGAACGACTTGCCGAGCGTCGCGCCGGCGGGAAGGGGAACCTGCGTGCTCATGCTCGCGCGTCCTTTCGGGTCGAAGTGGGATCGGTGAGCACGGGGATGCCGTCCTCACCGGGCTCGACCACGGTGGTCGAACCCTCGACGACCTCGACCACAGCGGCCGGCCCGTCGATGTCGATGCCGACCACGGTGGTCAGCTCGTCGGCGCCGACCACGCGGCCGTCGCCAGGCGGGAGCATCCCCGCCTCCTTGTATCGCTCCTCGGTCGTGGTCACGACGCCTCCTCGTTATCGAGCGTGATCAGGAAGTTGTCGGTGCGCTCCTCGCGCCCGTTGTCGTCCGCGCCCAGTCGCGCGGAAGACAGCCACTCGACATGCAGCAGCCCGCGGTGACGCGAGAGCCCCACGAGGAGCGGAACGTGTTCGTCGGCCAGCGCATCCGCGCCAGCCGGATCGTCTCGAGCGCCACGCGAGCGCACCTGCACGCGCCTCGCGCGCACGTAGTCGCGCGCATCGTCGGCCGTGTCGTAGACCGCGACGCCGACGGCGCGATCCGGGCTCGACTCGATACGGCCGTAGAAGACCCCGACGACCGACTCCGGGTACGTCCCGGCGCCGCCCCACTGCCGGCCCTCGAGCGCGCCGATCTCCGAGCACAGGATCGTCGTCAGCTCGACGTCGCCGATCATCCGCCGAGCGCCTTCCGCACGTGCTCCGCGAGGATCGTGCCGACGTCGACCTCGGATGCCGCCGACTCGAGGAACTTCGGCCCGCCGCCCGCATCGTGCTTCCAGTCGAGGTTCTCGTGCTGCAGCGGCGCGTGCACCGCCGTGTACGACACCTGCACCGTCAGGTCGTCGACCACGACGCGCCCCGACTTGATCAGGTCGCCGTCGTCCTTCGGTGCCTTCGCGTTCGACGCCTTCAGGACCGCGCGGCCCGCCTCGCGCAGACCGGCTCGAGCGCCCTGCTCGACCGCCGACCCGACAGGAACGTACTCCTTCACAGCAGCACCCCTCTCCGCTACGCTTCCGCCCATGACGACGACCACCACCGGCACAACCGGAACCGCGCAGCGCACCGACGCGCGCGGCATGTTCTTCGTGCCGGCACTCGCGCTCGCCGCGGCCGGGCTCATCGCCGGCATCGCGTCCCTGCCGAACTCGTTCGAGTCGGCGATCGCGTCGCTCGTCGCGCTCGCGCCGACGATCGCGGCCCTCGTGCTCGGCCACATCACCGCGGCCGCGCCGCAGGCACCGACCGCGCGGCGCATCACGCTCGGCGGGCTCGGCGTCGCCTACGTCGCGCTCGCGCTCGCCGTGCTGTCGCTGCTCATTTGAGCGTCAGCAGCAGGAACGAATCGAGCGGCGCCGCGTTCTCGTTGCGCGCCACGTTCAGCACACCCGCCGTCCGCTCCTGCGGCGTGCCCGGCCACAGCGTGACCTGAGCGCCCGGCGCGACATTCGCGTCCAGCGGCACGGTCACCTGCGACGACGACACGACCTCCGCGCCGCTCGCGTCACGCACGAGCTGCGCCTCGTCCTTCACCTCGGCGCGCAGCGTCCGCGGCTCGCCGAGCGTCGACCCCATGCCGGCCACCTGCCGGCGATCCCGCACGATCACCGTGTGCGGGTAGAAGAAGCCGCCCCAGCTCATCCGTAGAGCTCCGGCCACATGCGCGCCGTGATGCCCGGCAGCGGGAAGTGCCCGACCGGCAGCGACGCATCCGCCGTCCACCCGTCGGGCTCGAGCGCGCGCAGCTCGTTGATCACGTCGGCCGTGAACGCGGAGCCGACGTCGCCGTACGACACCGAGGTGCCGTTCCGCGACATCGACTTCACGCGCCGCTCGCCCGGTGCGGGGAACTCCGCGACGACCGCCTTCAGGATCGCGATCGCCGTGAGCCGTTCCTCCGAGTCGTCGGGGAACTCGTCGATGTAGGGAGCGATGCGCCGGCCCCGCGCGAGCACACGCCGCGCGAGGTCGAGATCGCTGGTGCCGAGGTCAGTCGGTCGGATCATGGCGCACCGCCCCCTCCATCGTGTTGACCTACTCGGCCGGCTTCGCCGCAGCCTCGATGGCTGCGAGCATGTCGGCCTTCTTCGTCGCGCCGCCGAGGTCGACCTCGCGAGCCGCGGCGTACGCCTTCAGCTCGTCGACCTTCCACTCCTCCGAGGGCTCACCCTCGGGGAAGTCGCGCGACTCGCCGTCGGCAGCGGCCTCGACGGCCTTCGCCTCCGGCTCGGCCGGGTTGAGACGGTCGAACCGCTCGAGGTCGTCCTCGTGCACGTCGACCGTCTCGCCCTGGCGCCCGTAGTCCCACTGCCCGTCGAGGCGCAGGTAGGTGCCGAGGCCGGTGCGGATCGTGCGCTCAGCCATCAGCCCGCGAGGCCCGTGACCTTGAACACCGAGAACGGGTTCGTGACCACCTGCACGAAGCGCGAGTCGACCTGCACCCACGTGCGCTGCGTCTGGCGCTCCGGGATCGTCTCGGTCGTGAGCGGCTTCTCGACGCGGATCTCGCCGACCTGGCCGCGCTCGAGCGCGTACGCCGTGCCGGCCGCGACGCGGTTCGACGCCTGGAAGGTGAGCCCGTACGAGGCGGCGACCGCATCGAAGTCGGAGCCGTACACCAGGCGCAGCCGCGAGAGCTGCGCCGGGTTGAGCACCCACGTGTCGATGTTCACGCCGAGCTCCTGCGTGTCCGCGAGCTCCTGCACCTTCGAGAAGTCCGCCGCCGGCCACGCCGAGGCGTTCGACTGCGACGAGCCGCCGGTGACGACCGCGCCCCAGTTGAGGCCGGTGACCGTCTGCGACCCGAACGCGGAGATCGCCGCGTCGACCACCTGGATCGCTCGCGCGTCCTGGCGGCGGATCATCGCGTTGATGAGCTTGCGGCCCTCACGCTGGATCACGCCCTCGTCGTTGCGGTCGCGCGCCTCGTCGGTCACGAAGAACTTGCCACCGTGCTTCTCGACCGAAGCGACCTTCGGCTCGCCGTTCTCCGACGTGACGATCGGGAACTCCGCGCCGGGCGCGACCTCCTGCACGTCGCGCGTCGGGAACAGGTCGTTCAGCGTCAGCTGGTCGTAGACGACCGCGCCGCCGGTGACGCCGCCGGGCGCCGAGAAGAACAGCGGCGAGATGTAGTTCCGCAGCGACAGGTCGCTGAGGTAGCGCGTGATGCGCGTGGGCTGCTGCAGCATCTGCTCCACCGTGATGGTGGAGCCGCTGACCGTGGGTGCGGCGAGCGGGTAGGCAGCCGCGTTTGCGGTAGGCATGTGTCGCTCCTCTCTCAGTAGAGCTCGATGAAGACGTCGTTGCCGGACGTGCCGGCGGTGAGGGCACGGCCGCGAGCCTTGCCCGACGCGAGCGTGACGGCCCGGCCGGACGCGCCGACCTCGACCTCCGCGCCGCGCGCGATCGTGCCGCCGGCCGTGACGGGCACGACCGTGCCCGGCCCGCGCAGCACGTGCAGCTTCGCGCCCGATGCGGTGTCGCGCGAGGCGACGCCGAACGTCAGGCCAGCCGCGGTCGCGGTGACCACGGTGACCGGCGTACCGGCCGCGACGTCGAGCGCCGTGGAAGCGTCCACGAACGTCTTGCCCGTGATCGCACCACCGGCGGTCGCCGTGATGTCGTGACCCGGCCGGTATGCCGGGATGCACTCGTTTGCCATGATGCTTCGCTCCTTGTCTCAGCGCGCCCAGTGGGCGGGGTAGGCGGTCGGGTCGTCGGCGGCGTCCGTCGGCGCGATGGCGTGACCGAGCTCCTCGGTCGGCACCGCCGCGTTCTTCGGCATACCCGCGAGGATCGCCGACGCGACGTCCTCGTTCGTGTCGAGCTGCGCCCGCCACGTGTCCTTCGTCGCGGCCGTGATCCGGCCGTCGGCGAGCGCCTCCGCGATCAGGCCATCGCGGCGCTGCGCGGTCGCCTGCGCGAGCGCCTCGCGGCCGGCGGCGGCGCTGCGCTGCAGCTCCTCGTACGCCGACTTGTCGACGACGATCGCGGTGTCGGGCAGGGAGTCGACGACGGCCGCGCGCGGCTCCGGCGTCTCGGTCGTCGGCTGCTCCGCGAGCGCCTCGTCGAGCGCCGCGAGCAGCGTCTCATCCGAGGCGGCGGCATCGGTCACGCCGAGCCGCTCGCGAAGACCAGCCTTGAGAGTGTCGCTCATGATGAGCTCCTCCTTCGGGTTGGGATCACCGGGCTCGGTCGAGTCCGGGGTCGTGCGCGCCAGGGCAGCCACGGCGGCTGCCTTGTCGCGGATCGGTGTGACGCGCGCTCGAGCGAGCGCGTCGTCAGCGTCGTCGTCGTCGGTTTCGATGGGCGCGACGACGAGCACGCCGTCGTCACCGACCGTCTCCGACTCGCCGGCGTCGGGGATCACGGCGACGCGATCCGCGAGCCCGAGCTCGACGGCCTCCGCCGACGTCAGCCACGTGTCCTCGGCCAGCAGGCTCGCCCAGTCCTGGTCGCCCGCCTTGCCGGTGTAGACCTCGATGATCGCCCGCTCGAGCGTGTCGAGCACGTCGGCATCCTTGCGGAGATCGGCGGCGTTCCCCCACGTGAAGACGGAGGGAGAGTGGATCATCATCGTCGTGCCCGGCGACATCACCGTCTCGTCGCAGCCCGCCGCGATGAACGACGCCGCCGAACCCGCGAGCCCATCGACGACGGCCGTGACCGTCGCCCGGTGCGCGCGCAGCATGTTCAGGATCGCCATGCCCTCGAACACCTCACCGCCCGGCGAGTTGATCCGCAGGATGATCTGCGACACCGACTCGGGGAGCGCGTCGAGCACCTGCCCGACGTCCTTCGTCGAGATGCCCCAGTACCCGCCCCACGAGTCGATCGGCCCGTACATGCGGATCGTCGCGACCGTGCCCTCGGCGGCGCCGGTCGGAGCCGGCGTCGTGACCGCGTTGAAGAACTCGGCCTTCGCCTTCGGCATCTCGCGCTCGCCCCAGTAGCGATTCGCCCACCGCGTCGCGTCGTTCGTCATGCTGCTTCCCCCTCGGAAGTCGTCGGTCGCACCGCAGCCGCGGCGGCTCGTGCCTGCTGGTCGCGGAGGTCGGCCTCCTCCGCGACGTCCTGCGCGGCGTCCACCGGCACGCCCTTCGCGGCGAGCTCGGCAGCGAGCACCGGCAGCCCGTACTGCTCCCGCAGGTGCGCCTCGAGCGCCGGATCGCGCGTCAGCGCGCCCACCTCGATAAGCGACTTGATCGCCTCCGCCGTCGCCGGCATCCGCTCACCGATCGGCTCGCACACCAGCCGAGGCGCCGGCTCGGCCGTGCCCCAGTTCGCATCGACGAGATCCTCGACCACGTGCTGCTGCGTGACGTCCGCGATGTGCTCCGCGACCGCGTTCAGCGAGTCGGTGAAGAAGTTCGCGAACGTCGACCCGAGCGCCCACGAACCCGTCTCGGTGCCGAGGTTCAGGAAGTGCGCGAGCACCGCGCGCGCGATCTGCTCGTCGTGGTAGCGGATCGGCCCGTCGATGTCGGGCAGCTTGCCCGTCACGCCCTTCAGCTCGAGCGACGCGCCGTGCGGGAGCGACGCGCCCGCCGCCTCGCCGGCACGGAAGCCCTTCGCGAGCTTCAGCCCGGCATCCTTCTCCGACTTCCGCCACTCGTCGAGCCGCTCACCCTCGGCACCATCCGGCACCGGAGCGGCCGTGTAGACCGGCACGCCGAGCCCGTTCCGCTCGACGGTCAGCGCCTGCACCCGCAGCATCCGATCCTTCAGCAGCCAGTTCTTATACGCCTGCCGGAGCAGCGACCGGCCCAGCCAGTTCGCGCCCTCCCGCTCGTTCACGTACGCGACCAGCCGGTCGACGGGGATCTCGATCTCCTGCCCGAACGAGCCGAGCATCGCCCGCGCCGTCGGGTTCGCGAGCCCGTGCTGCATGATCGACACGAGCCCGCCGTCGCGAGCGACGTTGATGTTCGAGATCGTGCGCGGCGGGCGCCACGCGAGCTTGTGCAGCCGGTGCCGCTGCCCGTCGAACTCGTACACCTGCTCGAAGAACGAGTGCCCGTAGACGAGCTCGAGCAGCGCGAGCCGCAGGTGCTCATCCCACGAGAACCGGCCGCGCGAGCGGATCGGCGCCTGCGGCGGCTGCCCCTTCACCGGCAGCCCGAGGTCGGCGGCGACGAGCTCGACGACCTCCTCGCGGCAGCCCGTCCCGTCGATCACCCACCGCGCCTTGCGGATCGGGAGCGTCACCGCGCGCAGCACCGACCCGACCTGCGAGTCCTCGCTCCGCATCCGGTCGTACACCTCGACCGACTTCGGCCACACGAGGTCCGGGTTCTTCTCGTTCGCCTCATCCGCGAACGCCGCCCAGCCCGTCAGCGAGCCAGACTGATAGCCCATCTCGGCCACGAGCACCTCCCGAGAATCGCGACGCGCGGGCGCGTCGGCATGGTTAGAACCGCCGAGAGCGAGGTAGGATGAGAGCGGCTCCGGGGAGTGCGTCAACACTCAACCCGGAGCCTGACCCGCCACATCGACTCGACCGATTGGAGGGCTCCGTGGAGCCTACCGAGAACTGGCTGCCCGTCGTCGGCTACGAGGGCTGGTACGAGGTGAGCGACCTCGGCCGCGTGCGATCCGTCTCGCGTGAGGTACGCACCGGCGTCGGCACGCGCCACATGCAGGGCCGCGTGCTCCGCCCGTTCACGCGGGCAGACGGTCGCTACAGCGTCACCTTGAGCCGCGACGACGAGCGACGCACCCGCCTCGTTCACCGCATGGTGCTCGAGGCGTTCGTCGGCCCGCAGCCCACCGGCGCCGAGTGCTGCCACCACGACGGCGACCCGACGAACAACCGGCTGACCAACCTCCGCTGGGACACGCACACCGGCAACGAGGCCGACAAGCGACGCCACGGCACCCACCCGAGCAGCGCCAAGACCCACTGCAAGCGCGGGCACCAGCTCGTCGAGCCGAACCTCAAGCCCGCGCAGTTCGCGAAGGGCAAGCGGTCATGCCTCGCCTGCTCTCGCGAGTACGGGCTCGCCGTGTCCCAGGGACGACCGTTCGACCCCGAGCTCGCCGACGAGAGGTATCGCGCCCTCGGGTTCTAGAACCTCGCCGTCGCCAGGTTCACCTCGGAGGCGTCGATGTCGTCACGCACCACGACCTCCGCTTGCGGCGGCGGCGGCGGCACGTCCTTCTTCTTCGGCGGCGCGATCGTCTCGAGCGCGTAGTACGCGAGGTTCACGCACACCACCGGCGCGACGTCGACCGGCGAATCGAACAGATCCCACACCGGCATGCCGCCCAGCGGCTTTGTCGTCCCGTACTCCACCGTGAAGTCGAGGCGCGCATCCTCCCGATGCCGCACGTCGCCGCGCTCCACCGCGTTCCGCAGGTAGCCGGCCGACAGCAGCATCGGCGTCGCCTCGATCCGATGCACGATGAACCCCGCCTCCTCGAGCGGCTTCACCAGCTCCGCCGACGGCACACCCTTCGACTGGATCGCGACCTCACGGATGCCCTGCTTCTTCCGCAGCGCCTCCATGTAGTCGAGCACCCACAGGTGCCCCTCTCGGCCCGTCAGCAGCTCGAGGTGCCCGAGCCCATCCGGCCGATGCCCCGCGACCCCGACGTGCGAGAAGTACGAGCGGCCGTCGATCGTGACCGACACGCCCGCCACGATCCGCCCGCCAGCCTCGATGTCCGACTCCTCGTCGAGCAGCTCGCGCCATCGGTCAGCGTTCAGGAACGGCTTCTTCCGCGACGTCACCCACTGGCACAGCACCTCGGTGCGGTAGTCCGGCGTGTTCACGTCCGCGAGGCACGCCTCCACGGTCATTTCGCCATGACCGATCGACGGGTTCGACTGCAGGATCGCGTCGATGTCGTCGAGCGCGCAGCCAGGGATCGCCGACCACTCGAAGATCCCCGCCGTCGTGTCCCGCCCGTTCGCGAACTCCTCGAGCGACCGCAGCCCCGACTCGACGTACTCCTGCCACTCCTTCACGCCCGTCAGCAGCCCATCACGCAGCGTCGTCAGCAGAACCGACGACGCATCACCCGCGTTCGAGAACCCCCACAACTGACCGTTGAAGAACGACTTCGTGGTGTGCACCACCGCGTTCCACGCCGCCCACGTGTCCTGCTCACGCAGCTCGTCGAACAGCACCCGCGGCGACGGCTTCCCACGCGCCGACTTCGCCGCGCGGATCTCGTAGTGCGGCCGGTCGAGCGTGTAGATGCCCTCCTTGCCGTTCGTGTCGATCACCTTCTCCGTCGCGTCCTGCAACGCAGGGATCGCGAGGTCGCCGGCCTCCTCCGTCTCCGGGTCGGGATCGCACCACAGCTTCACCGTGTTCCACGGCTCGCGCGCGATGTCCAGGTTCTGAGCGACGCCCACCACCTTGAACTTCACCGGCGGCAGCCGATCAGGATGCCGCTTCGAGTCGACGAACAGCCACCACGCCGCCAGCACCGCCGCGAGCGTCGTCTTCCCGTTCTGCCGACCCACCAGCACCACCAGGCGCCGGAAGCGGTACCGGCCATCCGGCCGCAGCTCGAGCCCGCGGATCAGCAGCACCTTCTGCCACGGGTAGAGCTCCACGCCGAGGATCTGCTCGGCGTACTCGATCACCTCGAACCCGAGCGACGTCTCCGGCGTCAGCGGCCGCAGCGGCGGCGTGAACAGCCGCGGCTCCGCACACCCCACCGGACCCCGCCGGAACGCGCGCCCCTTCGCCGCCGTCGCCCGCCGGTACTCCTCCGTGACGCCCCGCTCCCGCATCGCGGCATCCATCACGAGCGGATCGCTCGCCGTGTCGATCACGCGCCACCCCCGCTAGAGGCGCGACTCACGCGCCGATCTTGTGCCGACCGAGGAACGCATCGAGCGGCGACTTCTCCACCAGCTCGAGCCGAGGAGCCCCCGCACCCTCATCCGCCGCCGGCGGCGCCGCACGACCACGACCCGACGACGCAGCACGCTCCGCACGCTCCCGCTCCGACCGCACCCGCGCCGCCGCCCGAGTCAACCGACCCGACGCCGACAGATACGCATCCGTCAGCCGCGTGCTCGCGTTCTCCGCACCCACCGCATCGATCTTCCGAGCCAGATCACGCGCCAGCTCGATCGTCGGCGCATCGACACCCGACTCATCGAGGCCCGCAGCCCGGATCGCCTTGTTCACCGCCATCAGGTGCTTACGACCAGCCATCGCACACCTCCTCGAGCGTGGTGGAAACCGAATCAGAGTCGGGGGAGGGAGGATCGCCACCCCCGGCGGTGTCCGCCCCCGCGGCCGTTCACTGGATTTTCTGAGCGTTCGTGTCGAGGCTCGTGAGTCGTGCTCGGAAGGTCGGCGTCGATCTCCTCGAGCGTGCGTCGTGGCGGGACGTGTTTGCAGTCACCGCAGCATCGGCACGTCGGTCTGTCGTCTGTCTCGTCGTCACCGCAGGCGAGGCACATCGAGTCGAGGTCGGTCACCGTGTGTCTCCCTCGGTGGTGTGCCCTCGTGCGATGCACGGTGGGCAGATGTCTCGGTCGGTCGCGGCGTTCGACAGCCACCCGTCGATCGCTGCGAGCTCGCGTGCCTCGGCGAGCGTGTCGCCGCCCACCGCGTGCGCGACGGGTCCGGGTCGGTCGCACACGTCGCACTCGATGCCGGCGGTCATGTCGCAGACGATGAGGGTGCGGTGCGCGAGCATCGCGGCCGTGGGGATCGGTGTGACCGTGGCGAGCGTGTCGGTGGTCATGTCCACTCCCTCGACGGCTTCCCGAGCGCCGGTCGCGGCGGCTTGTTCTTCCGCTCGTTGTTGCAGCCCGCGTGCGACGGCGCCCAGTTCGTCGGCTCGTCGTAGAGCTCGGGATGCGTCGATGCCGGCTGGATGTGCTCGCGCTCGAAGCGTGACGGGTTCGACCAGTCGTCCCACGCGGCCTCGTAGTCGATCGGCTGGTTGCACAGCCAGCAGGGAAGGTTCCGCTTCCGGCACTCGGCCTTGTAGTCGTCCTTCGCCTTCTGGCGTGCGCGGGTCGTCTTGTGGTTCGCTCCCACGTCATGCCTCCCGGTCGCAGCGGCGGATGGTGGAGACGAGCGCGAGCCCGTGCGTGCCGAGCAGCCACACGTCGCAGGTGAGCTGGTGCGGGAGCGCGTGCACGTCGCACCATCCGCCGACGGTGACCGTGCCGGGATGGATCACGACGACCGACTGGCGCGCGGCCATCAGCGGATGCGGAGGCCGGCGAGCCCGTGCGTCTTCGCGATGCGCCCGTACCGGCCGACGCCGAGGAGTACCTGCGCGGCGACGATCACGGCCGTGCCAGCGCCGGCGACGACCGCGAGGGAGCCGATGCCGAGGAAGCCCATCGCGACCGGGAGGCCGCAGCGGTAGGCGGCGACGGGCGGCGTCATGGTTCGGCCCTCGGGATGAAGGTCGGGTTGAGGCCCATGTGGTGACCGTCGATCACCTGCTCGGCCATGCGGGCGCACTCGCCGCGGTCGACGTAGCCTTGCCCGCCGTCTGTCGCGATGATCTGCCCGTTCGTCGCGCGGAGGCGCCACGCCCACAGGTCGTCGGCGCGCTGGTACACCTCGAGCATGTCGACCTCCTTCGGCCGGTAGAGCTGAGCGGCGCGTTTCGATGCAGGAGCGCCAGACCTGCCGGGCGCCGACGCGACGGGTTCGAGGTGCCGCGCGGCCCGGTATTCGGTTGTGCGCCCGGCGAGCCGTGGAGCCGGGACGTCTATGCGGCGTTCGCTGCCGCTCGCAGGGTCGCGCGGTAGGCGCGCTGCTTCGTGATCGAGTTCGTGCGGCACGGTTCGCACCGGCATCCTCGCTTGTATTGCGCCCTCGTGCCGTGCGCGACGACCGTCTGCTCGCGCTTCGTCTTCTCATCGTGGCACGACTTGCAGAGGAGCTGACAGAGCGCCATCTCCGCCTCATAGCGAGCGGTCGATGCCCGGAGCGCGTGGCACGGCTCCATCGTCTTCGTTGCGGGGTCGATGTGGTCAATCTGCAGCCGGTCGGTGCTCCCGCATTGGGCGCAGCGGTTGCCATGCTTCGCGAGGAAGTCGTCGCGGCGTCGCCAGTATCGGCGCCGTGCTAAGTCGGCGTTGTAGTGCCTCAGGCACAAGCCGCGAGCATGGAGGGCGGCTTCGCACTCGACTTCGGTGCAGGTGCGCGTACCATCGGGCATGTCGACTCCTCACAGTCGGCCACCGCCCCGGAGTGTTCCAGCACTCGCGGGGCATCTTCGTCGCTACACACGAGAGTGCCCACCGGCCGTCTCGACCAGTGGGCACATTCGCTCAGTCAAAAGGTAGGGGCGGACACCCGTTGGCTGTCCAGTAGGACACGCCTATGAATCACACCGTTGTCGTTCGATCCCTCCTCGGCTGCACGTGCTCGCCGAACTGCACCCGGCTGAACGCCGCGCGCCGAGCCCACGCCATCAGCGCCTGCTCCTCGACCTCCCACCGGCCCTGCTCGCCGATCCGGCCCGCGAGCCCCGCCGACCGCCACCGGCGCACCTGCCGCATGGTGACGCCCGCGCGCGCCGCCGCCTGCGGGTACGTGAGCCACTTCTCCCTCATCGCTGCTCCTCGATGTCATGCGCGTCACGCGCGAGCTGCTCCGCGAGCGCGATGAGCGCAGCCGCAACGTGTCCCCGTGGCGGCACGACGGTGACCGCCCGCTCGCGGTAGTGAGCCTCGAGCGATCCGTCGCCCGTGAGAGCGAGCACCACGACCCCACACGCCTCGTCGGGTAGCCCTTCGAGCGTCAGCGATCCTTGATCCATCACGACATCACCGTCCAGTCGACCGGGAGCGCGAGCAGGCAGCCCGCGCACCACGCCTTCGGCAGATCCCCCGAACATCCCGCCCGCACGTCATGCCCCGCGCACGACGGGCACGGCAGCGAGCGGTGCAGGAGCTTCGGCTCGCGCCCGTCCTGCAGCCACCGGCGACTCATCCGCTCGAGCGCCGGCACGACCTCCTCCGCCATCTCGCCGACCATCGGCATCCCCGCGACGTCCGGGAGGCGTCCGAGCAGCCACCGCACGATCCGCTCCGTCGCCGCCGCCGCCGTCTCCGGCGCCGTGCCCGCCGCCAGCCCGTTCACGTTCGCGTCGATCGCCGCGACCCCTTCGAGATCCGCCGGCGGCTCCACGCCGAGCGCGGCCGCGATCGCCGTAGCCCAGTTCGCGACCATCGCGAACAGATCATCCGCGTCCTCGAGCGCGCCCGCGTCGAACGGCAGCGGCCGCTCCTTCGTGCCCGACACCGGCTCCGACCCGCCCGCCGCGCCCGGCAGGAGCGGCACCGCCGCCCGCGCGGCCCGGATGATGTCGGGCGCGTCGTCGAGCAGCCACTCGAGGCGCCGCATGCAGTTCGTGCACAGGAGCCCGATGTCGGCGACCGCGACGCGCGGCACGCCCCCGTCGAGCGCGTGCGGCCGCGCGAAGTGGTCGCGCACGCACGGCGCCTTCTCGATCACGATCTCGTTCATCGGGTTCCCTCCTCCTCCGCCCCGAGGGTGCCCGCCCTGGCACACCCTCGGAGCGCGGCCGCATCCGCTATCGCGCGGCCGCTTCCTCGACCTGGACGGCCATCGCGTCCGACACCGACTGCGGGTCGCCGACGATCACGATCGACGCCGGGTCGAGCCGCTCGAGCTCGGCCGCGATCGGTGCCGGGAGCGTCCCCTCGCGCGGCACGGCGAGCACCGGCCCGCGGCCCTGCGACGCGGCGCCCGCGCCGAGCGCGTCGACGAGCGTGACGCCGTTGGCGATGTAGACGACCTCCACGCCCGGCGCGAACGTCTCCTGCGAGAGCAGCGCCGACGTCGCGTAGCGGTCGACGCCCGCGATGCGCGTGATGGTCGACGGCACCGGCTCGGCCGGCGGCTCGCCGACGTACGTGCAGAAGCTGATCCAGCCTCCGCCCGTGAACACCGACCGGCACTCGTAGCCGGGCAGCGGGTCCGCGGCCGCGGTCGTGGCGCCGGCGAAGACGAGCGCGGCGGATGCCGCGATCGCTGCGAGCTTGTGCTTCACCTTCATGGGTTGTTCCTTCCTCATGGTTCGATCGAGCCGGTCGGCCCGTCGTTCGTGACGTCTTCATGGCCCGGCGATGGCTCCCACGACCCCCGCCGCACCGTGCGTTGCATCAGCGGCATCCGCATCGTCTCGGCGATGTCGCGCGCCTCCGACGCGGCCTGCGGGATCACCCGCCGCTGACCTTGCACGCCGTACTCAATCTCGATGTCGCCAGCGAGGTGCCCGAGCAGGTCGACGAGCGCCTGCCCGCCGATCTGCACCTCCCAGCCACGCTCGACCGCCTGCGACAGCGCGTGCCGCCACCCCTCGAGCGACGTGCCCGCCGCGACCCGCACCCGCTCATCCATCAGTAGCCCTCCCGCTGGACGCACATCATCGAGTGACCCCGCTCCGGGCTGCCAGAGCAGCACCAGTACGTGCGATCTGTGCGAGCCGCCTCGCGCGCGGCGCGCTGCTCGTCCGGCTCGGTGCGGCTCGACATGACGTCGGCGTAGGCGTCGATCTGCGATTCCGGCGTCTCCGGCGGCTCCCAATACGGCGCCGTCTGCGGCGACTCGACCCGGCCTGTCCCCGCAAGG
Source organism: Agrococcus pavilionensis RW1 (assembly GCF_000400485.1). GTDB lineage: Bacteria > Actinomycetota > Actinomycetes > Actinomycetales > Microbacteriaceae > Agrococcus > Agrococcus pavilionensis. Next base: position 25,635 of record NZ_ASHR01000031.1, on the reverse strand, counting down.
TCGAGCAACGCGAGCACCACCAGCGGCGACACCGGCATCCGATCGTTCACCGGGTCCGCCGAATGCTCGACCACCCACTCCGCGCGCTTCCGCAGCTCCGCGCGCTCCTCCGGCGTCACGACTGACCCCATCCGCCCGCGCCCGGCTCCGCCGTCGCCCAACCCGCACCCGCCTGCGGCTCCGACGAACCCCACCCGGCCGACTGCTGCTGCGGCACCGCACGACCCGCACCCGCACCCCGACGAGCCACCGCCGCCGTCGCATACCGCAGCGACGGCCCGATCTCCATCACCTCGAGCTCGATCACCGTCCGCTTCTCGCCCGCCTGCGTCTCGAACGACCGCTGCTTCAGCTGCCCCTGCGCGATCACCCGATCGCCCTTGTGCAGCGACGACGCGACGTGCTCCGCCATCTCGCGCCAGATGTTCGCGCGGAGGAACAGCGCCTGCCCGTCCTTCCACTCGTTCGCCTGCCGGTCGAACTCGCGCGGCGTGCTCGCGATCGTCACCTGCGCGACCGACACGCCGTTCTGCGTCGCCCGCAGCTCCGGGTCGTCCGTGAGGTTCCCCACGACGACGATCACCGTCTCACCTGCCATCAACCCATCTCCTTCGGTTCTTCGAGGAACGCCGTCGCCCCCCACTGCTTCGTGACCGCCCGAACGAACGGCCCCTCCCACATCAACTCGATGCGATCCGTCGGCCCCTGCCGATGCTTCGCGACGTTCACCTCGAGCACGTTCTTCCGGTCCTCCCGGTGCAGCAGCATCACCACGTCGGCGTCCTGTTCGATCGACCCCGACTCGCGCAGATCCGTCAGCACCGGCGGCACCTCCTTGCCCTTCCCGCGCGCGATCGCCTGCCGGTTCAGCTGCGACAGCAGAAACACCGGGATGTCGAGCGCCATCGCCAGCCGCTTCAGCGCGCCCGTCATGGCGCCGATCTCGAGGTGCCGCTCACGATGCCGCTCCTCCGACGTCAACAGACCGAGGTAGTCGACGACGAGCGCCTGCATCGAGCCCTGCCTGTGCAGCGTCCGCGCCCACGACGACACCTGCTCGAGCGTCCTCAGGTCGTCGCGCACGTGCAGCGGCAGCGACATGATCGACGGCCGCGCGATCCGCATCGAGTTCCAGTCGACATCCGTCAGCTGGTGCGTCGTCAGCGACGTCAGCGGGATCGACGCGACCTGCGCGACCATCCGCTGCAGCACCTCCGACTTCGACATCTCGAGCGACACGAACCCCACCGGCCCGCGCATCGCGAGCTTCCGCGCGATCTGCAACGCGACGACCGACTTCCCCTTGCCCGGCCTGCCCGCGATCACGTACATCGCGCCCGGCCGGAACCCGCCCAGCACCCCATCGAGCGACGGCCACGGCGTCGGCACCAGCGTCGGCGCCTCCTCGAGCTCCCGCGCGAGGTCGTCGAGGCCCGCGCCGATCGTGCCCGTCTCCGTCACCGTCGCCGTCGACACCGCATCCACCTCGGCGCGCGCACCCTCCACCAGCGCCGCCGGGTCGCCCTCCGAGGCGTACCCCATCTGCGTGATCCGCATGCCCGCCTCGACCAGCCGACGCATGATCGCCTTCTCCGCGACGATCCGCGCGTAGTGCCCCGCGTTCGCGACCGTCGTCACCGCCGACGTGCACTCGTGCAGGTACACGACCCCGCCCGCCGCCGCCAGCTTCCCGACCCGCTGCAGCTCGTCACCGACCGTCACCGCATCCACCGGCACACCGCGATGCGTGAGCGCCAGCGCCGCACGCAGGATCAGCTCGTGCCGCGGCTGGTAGAAGTCGCCCGGCTGCATCGCCGCCGCGACGTCCTCCATCGCCTGCCGCGACAGCAGGATCGCGCCGATCACCGACCGCTCCGCGACATCATCGGCCGGCGGAGTCCGCTCGACCGGGATCTCGTCGTACTCGCTCACGCCGAACCCTCGATCGCGCGCTCGTGGTGCTCGTGCCGCGCCCTGTCGAGTCGCTCCGCCCGCCACTCCGGGTCGTTCCAATGCGCCGCCGCCACATCCCGCAGCTCACCCGTGAACGACACGAACGCCTCGAACGCCTCCCGCTCCGCCGCCGGCGGCAGCCCACGCTCCGACCACGCCTCATCCCGCACCAGCGCCGCGATGTGTGCCGGCTGCAGGTACTCCGTCGACGACCGACGGTGCTCATGCAACGCACGCACCGACGCCTCGTAGTCGAGATGCCCGATCGCACCCATCCACCCGCCGACCATCTCCCGCGTCACGATCCGGTTATCCACCGTCGCCGCGACCGCCAGCAGCTTCGCCATCTCCGAATCACGCACCGATCTGCCTCCGCCCCATCTGCTCCTCCGCCTCGAGCTCGCGAGCCAACTGCGCCGCCTGCATCCCCCGCGACACCCCCGGCCCCCGCTCGCGCTGCGCCTGCAACCGCAACGTCTCGTACTTCTCGCGCAGCTTCACCGCCGAGAGGATGTTCGCCCGCCAGAACTCCGACCCCTGCGCCCACCGGATCGCCGCCGCCACCTGCTCCTCCGACCGACCATCCCGATCCAGCAGCAGACGCATCGCGTCCCGGTTCTTCTTCGTCCTCGACGGCACCCGACCACCGTTCGCCGCGATCTCCGCATCCAGCAGATCGAGCAGCCTCTCCACATCCGGGCGCGTCGGCTCCGCCGACGAAGAAGACTGATCCCCTGATCCCTGATCCCTGATCCCCTGTTCCCCTGTTCCAGTCGCGAGGGCTCGCGAAGGCTCGCGAGGATTCGCGACACTCTCGCGAATCTCGGAGTCGCCGTACTCGAAAGTCCCGTCAGGACGCGGAAGTCGGCCCTTCGCAGGCCGGTCGATCCGCTGCGCCTGCTCCCAAAACGCCATGTAGAGCAGACGGTCGCCGTCCGCCTCGTATCGGTGCACGAGGCCCGCCTCCGCGAGCGCGGAAATCGCTTCAGACACCCTCGCGAGGGTTCGCGAGGGCTCGCGAGCCAAGTCGCGCGGGAACACGTCGGAGACGATCATCACCACGTCGTCCTTACCGACCCCGTTGTCGTCCACATACGACTCGAGCCCCTTCAGCACGAGCCGCGCATCCCAGTCCACCGACGCGATCCGCTCCGACCGCCAGAACTCCGGCTTCGTCGACCTGATCCTCATCTACCAGCCCACCTCTCCGGCCGACACGACCGACCCGTCGTCGAGCAGGAAGCACCTGCCATGCACCGCGTGCTCGATCGGCTCCTCCTCCGTCACGACATCGCCGCGCAGCTTGACCCCGCGCCGGTACGCCTCCGCCTGCATCGTCGGGTCGGCCTCGATCAGCCCGTTCGTGAGGCTGTCCAGCCACACCACGTTCGACAGCCGGTGCTTCACCGCCGACCCGCCCATCCCGCCATCACGGTGCTGCGGCACCAGCGTCCCCGGCCGACACACGTCACTCCGCGCCTCGGCGCCGTGCCAGGCACACACGTGTCCGTCACGCTCGTCCAGCGCCCGCAGGAGCCACTTCGGCGTCACGTCGCTCATGTGCTCATCCCCGTGCTGTCGAGCCACCGGCGGTACTCGGCGACGAGCTCCGCGTTCGTGAAGAACGGGCAGTAGCAGCCCTCCACGTCGCACGGCTCACCGAACCGCGTCGAGTGCTCATCGCGCCCGTGAGCGCATCCGTCGCAGCGCACGACCGCGCGCTTCTGCTCAGCCACGGGTCGCCTCCCCGAACACATCCCACGTCACCCGACGCACGAGATACCCGCACGAACACGAGATCGGCCCCCGCAACAGCACCGACTCGAGCACCCCCCGATGCCGATCACACCTGAGCGTCACCTTCCGGCACCGGCACGGCTGCGCCGCCGCCCACCGCGGCACCGCGAAGCACCGCCCCGCATCCCCCACCCAGTCGCACGACGGCGAGAAATCCAGCGCCGCCAGCAGCTCCTGCTCATCCATCACGCACCACCCCTCAACCGCTCCCACCGGTACGCGAACCCCTTCGCGCCGCATCGCCGGTGCTGGATCACCTGCCGGTCCCGCTCCTGCTCCTCAAGCCACTCGACGAACGACACGCGATGCTCATCGCAGAACAGCTGCACGCCCCCGCAGCACAGGTACACGAACGCCCACACCGCCGCCCGCTCGCACCCATCCCTCGACTCGCACACCTGCTCGAAGTCGAGCAGCTCGAGCACATCCACCACCTCGAGCAGCCCCGCGTCAGCCACGACCACCACCCCCGATCGGCTCCCACCGGATCGGCGCCGTCGGCGACCCGCACGGCGCATGCTGAACATGCACGAACTGCATCCGCTTCCGCCGATGCGCGTCGCAGTAGAACCCCACCCGGCCACAGCACACCGACGTGCCGATCCACGTCGCGGCCTCCGGGCAGCCCCGCTCACCCTTCTGCTCCTGCAACACCCGCCACACGAGCCCGTCGCACGCCGGCGACCAGTCGAGCGCCTCATCGAGCTCGACCACCTCAAGCACCGCTGCATCCGTCACGACGACACCTCCAGCCAGTCGAACAGCGTCGGCTCAGCCGGCACCGGCAGCTCCGGCAGCTCCGGCGCATCCGTCACCGGCGCGAACATCGACTCATTCCGGCGCTTGCGGTACTTCTTCGCGTAGTGGCCGTAGATGCCGCGGTCGTCAGCGTCAGAGTCGGCGTCCTCGACGATCCACGCGAGCGACGTGCCGGCGTGGCTGACGACGATCTCGATCGCGACCTCTTCGACATGGTTCCCCCACCGGCCAACGATGAGGCCGGTCGTGAGCTGCCCGGTGTGCCATGCCCAGTGGGCGCCGTGCATGCTGCCGGTGTTGTCGGGGCGGACGGGCGCGGGGATGCCGAGGGCGGCGAGCTCCGCGTCGATCGCGGCGTCGCGGAGGCGGAAGTAGTCCTCGCGGAGCGGGTTCGGCATCGGCACCGCTTCTCGGACCCGCTGCGCGGCTGCGTTCAGCTGCTCGAGCGTGGCCCTCACGACGCCACCTGCTCATCCCTGTCGATGCCAGGCAGTCCAAGCTCCACCCGAATCCGGTGCACGGTGCGAGCGGTCATCCCCGCGTGCTCCGCGATCCGCGGGTCGCCCCACCGTTCGCGATGAAGCATCCGCACCACCTCACGCCGCTCGGCAGGCGTCATGCGAGGCCGTTCACCGTTCACGGCGAGCACGACCACCGCCTCATCCACGAAGTCCTCGCCGAGCTCCTCGCCCGCCGGCGGCTCGACATCCGTGTCCGGGTCGTCCCACGCCAGCGGCGGCAGCCACCGCCGCTGCTCCGCGAACTTCCGCGCCTTCGTCGCCGACTCCCGCTCACGCCGAGTCGACGTCGGCGCCGGCACATCCCACAGCTCGTCGAACAGCGCCACGACCGCGAGGTGCGTCGACTTCCGCACCGTCTCGCGCCGCATCAGCGACGACATGTCCCCCGGATCGATCCCGAGTTTCGCGCCGAGCACCTTCAGCGAGTACCCCATGCATACGAGCGCCTGCATCCGGCGATGCAGCCCCACCGCAGGCACCAGCGCCCCGTCGCGCAGGTGATCGAACGACGGCTGCAGCGCGAGGATCTTCTCGGCCTTCTCGCGCGACACCCGCTTCAGCACCTCGCCCTTCCGCGGATCGCGGTTCGACCCCTTCCGCCCGTAGATCAGCGACGCGATCGCCGTGTTCCCCACACCCGTCAGCTCCGCGATCCGCTTCCACCCGAGGCCCGACGCCTGCAGCATCTGCACGTGCTCGCGCACCGGCGCCGCGTCCACGAGCCCCGAGTCGAACCGCCCATACAGGTGCAGCCGCTTCCGCCTCTCCTCCCGGACACGAGCGCCCTCGGTGCAGTCGTCACACCGGCACTTGTGGATCGCGTAGCAGGTGCCGACTTCCGCGTGCCGATGCTCCGGCGGGCAGATGAAGCGCGCCGCCCTGCGCGCCGTGTGCCGCCGGCAGAAGTCGAGGCCCCGCACCTCCGACCAGCCACGCGCCGGATGCAGCGCCCTCGCCTTGCACCCCCGCGCGTCGCACGTCACGCGCACCCGCTCGCCGAGGTTCACGACACACTCCGCACGACCGTGACCATCGCCTTGTGGATCGCACGCAACCGCTCCACCTTCCCGGCCCGCGAGATCGCATCCCCGCCCGTCTCCGACGACGACGCCGTGTACCGCGACGCCTCCACCGCGAGCGCACGATCCAGCACCGACGCCGCGATCACCCCCGCATCCGCGAACGACGCGACGATCACGATCCGGTCACCATCGACCGACACGACCGGGATGCCCGCCACCGCCTCACGCCGCACCGCGTCACGGTGCCGCTGCGCGCTCGACTCCCCACGCTCAGCGCGCCGCCGATCCAAGTCCCGCTGGTACTCCGTGTTCGCCCGCTTGCACGCCGCATCCACCGGCTCACGGCGCCGCAGATGCCGTGCGGTACGCCGATCGCGTACCGCACGGCACCAGCTCCCGCACACGGCCCCCGTCGCGGTACTTCGCCCGCCCATCGCTGCACGGCAGGCACCGGCACCCGTGATGCGAGTAGCACGTGCCCGTCTCCGCGTGCTTGTGGTCGTCCGGGCACACGTACGCGCCCTCGCGCCGCGCGCTCACGACCCGCCCCCGATCAGCGACTCGAGGCCAGCCGACACGACCCGCTCGCGCTCGAGCTCCACCTCGACCGCCTCACGACGCGCCCGCTCACGACCCCAGTACGTGAGCACCAGCGCCACGCTCGCGCGCGCCTCATCACGCTCCCGTGAGACGCGCAGCCCGTACTCGAACAGCGCCCGAGCGCCCTGCAACGTCTCCGCCGCGTAGCCATCCGCGACCGCCTGACGCTCGAGCGCATCGTCGCGCTCCTCCATCGCGGCGAGCCCGGCATCCGCGAGCTCACCCACGCGCCGCACGTAGGCGTCACGCATCCGCCCCATCTCCGCCGACGCCGCCTCCGACGCCGCGACCGCGCGACGCTCCCGCTCCGACGACCCGCGGTTCACGAGCCACGACATCCCATACCCGCCGACGTACGCCAGCATCACGAGGTAGATCACCGCCCACACTTCCATCAGTCCTTCACCCCCGGCAGCCCGATCGCAAGCCGCTGCATCCGACGACGCCGAGCACGCCGCTCCTTCCGCGCACGAAGCGCCGACCGCTCGAACCTCAGCCGCCGCCGCTTCTCGATCCGCCGCTCACCGCCGAGCGTCCGCCACAGCCACTTCGACTCGACCTCGACATCGAGCTCGAACGAGAACGACGCCGGCACCGGCTTCGACTCCTCCGACCACGACCACGGCTCCTGCTCGGGCTCGAACGTCGGCCCCACATCGACGAACCCGCCCGCCTCGAGCCACGGCCCGCCCTCATCGCCGACCGGCCTGATCCATATCGACATCAGTCCTCCTCCTGCGAACCCGACCCGAGGCACGTCTCGCACGTCACCCACGCCGCCGAATCCCCGACCCGCACCAGCCGCTTCCCGCCACCCGCGCACCCACCACACGGCGGACGCTTCGGCCCACGCCGCTTCCGCATCACGCACCCCCCGTCAGTCCCTGCGCGTGCGCCGCATCCGCCGCCCGCTCATCCGCCCGCGCCGTACGGAAGTTGTCGAGCGCCCCCTGGATCGCCTCAAGCCACTTCCGCAGCGTCTGCTCCCGCTTCTCCGCCACGAGGTACGCGAGCTTGTGCTCGTACGCCGCCTCATCCGCGATCCGCTCAGCCCACCCGAGCGACATCCGCCGCCCGTCCTCACGCGGCTTCGCCATCTCCTCCACCACCCGCCGAGACACCGACCGCTCGTAGCGCGCCTTCGCCTCCGCGAACGCCCGACCAGCCGCGAGATGCTCCGACACGATCGCGAACCGCACCGCCGACAGGTACGTGCCCTGCGACGCGCCCGGACCCACCCGACGGATCGCCGCCACCAGCTCCCGGTGCAGCGGCTCGCCCTCGAGATCCGGCTCGACGATCCCGATCGTCGCCAGCACCCGAGCCTCGCCCGGCCCGACCGGGTTCATCGGTCGTCCATCGCGACGAGCACGCCCGCGCCCACCGTGCACGCACCCGTACCGAACCCCGCCAGCGCAGCCCACCCAGCGAGCCCCGCCGCGACGTTCACGATCGCGATCACCGCGAACAGCGCCGCCGCCAGCGCGACGATCGTCGCCCACCCCGAAGACACGATCACACCTCGATCCGCAGAGCATCGAGCTGCGCGAGCAGCCCATCCACCGCATGCTTCGACGTCCGCAGACGCTCGACCCGCGCACCATCCGCGACGCCACCGGCGAGCTCGTGCGCCAGCCACGCGCCCCGAGCCACGAGCGCCGCCCGCACCTCGACCGTCTCGTCCGCCGTGAGCGACCTGACCAGCTGCGACGGCCACCCCGCCGCCCCGCTCGTCCGCGACGCCTCCGGCTGCGACGCCGGCGACTGTGCGATCCACTCCGCGGTCACGCGAACCACCCCCACGAGAGGAACAGCAGCGCGAACCCGACGATCAGCACGAAGACCAGCACGGCCCCGCCGACGATGCCGCCGACGATCGCGGCCGCGGCCTTCCACGAGTCGGTGAACCCGATCCACAGGAACGCGACGAGGAACCCCAGTGCGAGCACGAAGATGCCCGCCGCGTCGACCGCCGACTCGACCGCGATCACGACTGCTCACCGCCCTCGACGTCGAGCGCCATCGGCACCGACTCCGACTCGGCCTCCTCGACCGGCTCCGCCTCCACCACCGGCTCCGGCCGCGGCGTCGCCTTCCCCTCCTCGATCAGCCGACGACGCGCCACGAGCCGATGCTCGATCGTCTCCCCACGCTCATCGATCTCGAGCCCCAGCACGCCCGCGCCGTGCGCCTCGTTGTAGAGGTCGACGAGCGGCTTCATCGCCACCTCGTTGTCGACCTTCGTCACGAACTCGCGCACCCGCTCCGCATCCCACGGCGGCACGTACCCCGGCACCGCGGCCGCGACCGACTCCGGCACACCCGGCGCCGCCTCGACCGCCGCCTGCGGCTCGTCGTCCGCGTACACCACGCCCTCCGCCTGGCTCATCTCCTCCTCGGAGTAGAGGCCCGACAGGTCGTGCGGGAACGCCTTCCGCAGCGCGAGCATCTCCGCGCACTTCGCGAGCATCAGCGGCCCCATCTTGAGCCACATCTCGGAGACGAGCTGCTTGCCCGTCTTCTGCCCCTGCACCCACTCGTCGCGCGTCTGCACGTACGCATCCCACAGCGCGACCGCGTACAGCGGCTCGCGGAACCCGCGACGGTAGACGCCCACGCGCGCAGCCTTCGGCGGCTCCTTCTCGAGCCACACCTGCGTCCACGTCACGCCGTCCGCCGTGAACTCCGGCGTCGTCTGCCCCTCGTACTCACCCGACCGCTGAGCGACCAGCCGGGCACCGTCGATCGACACCTGGATCGACCACCGCCACCCCGCCTTCGTCTTCCGCGCCAGGCAGTAAATCTGCTTCGCGATCGGGTCGAGGTTCGTGCGGTTGCAATGAGCGAGGAACGCGCCCACCGTCGCCGTGTCGGCGTACACCTTCTCGCCGCTCGGCGTCACGTGCACCAGGCCCGCCGCCTCGACGATCGCCTTCTGATCGGCGCTCCACTTCGACGAGTCGACCGTCGTCGGCAGCGCCGCGACCGCCGTGCTCACGACCCCACCCCGACCTTCACCGGAGCCGGCTCCACCGCACGCAGCTCGAGCCGCCACGACGTCTGCGGCATCTGCTGATGCCCCATCTGCAGCGACACCCACTGCGACGACGTGAGCAGCCGATCCACGACCTCACCGACCGTCTCGTCGCGGCGAACCTCCACCGCCCGCGTCACGTCCTGCGCGTGATCGCCCATGTTCACGCCCACCTCGACGACGAGCGCGCTCACCTGCACGTCCATCACTTCTTCCCCCGCTTCTGCACGTCGCTCACCGTGAGCCCCGCCTTCTTCACCACGACCGGCACCTCCTCGACCGTCGAGAACGTGTCCTCGATCACCGCCAGCTCCGCCCGCGCGGCCGCGACCGCCTCACGAGCGCGCACCACCTCCGGGTTCGACTCGTCGACCACGCGCACCTTCTCCACGCCCCGCTCCTCCGGCGTGTAGAGCACCCGCGCGAACGTCGACTCCTGCTCCACGCGCTCGCCGCGCTCCGCGAGCAGCGCCTGCAGCGCCTTCCACGCCGACTCCTTCGCCGCCTTCGCCTCCGCCTCGAGCTCCCGCGCGTGCAGCACGTCGATCGCCAGCGAGTCGATGTCCCGGTCGATGTCGTCAGCGGCCGCATCGACCAGCCGGTCGAGCGCCGCGATCAGCGCATCCGCCATCGGGATCAGCTCGTCGCGCACCATGTCCGCGACGTCGAGCCACCGCACGACCCACTCGAACTGCCGACCCGGCTCGAACCCCGACGCCCGCGTGCCGAGCCGCTCCTCGAACACGCCGCGATCCTCGACCGCCTCGCACACGAACATCTGCCACGCCTGCTGCGCGATGTAGCCCTTCTTCACCATGTGCTCGTAGCCGAAGAACCGTTCGGCGCCCGTCTTCGTCTCACCGAGCACGAGCTCCTCGTCGAAGTTGACGCCCACCGCATCCGGCGACGCGAGATAGCGGGAGTTGCTCGAGGCATGGAACACGCGCGACTCCGCGCGCAGCCCGTACCGCACCTGCATGAACGCGGCGAGCGCCTTCTCCCGCTCGATCCCGTACCGCGCCTCCGGCCCCGACCCCCACCGCTTCGCGAGCTTCTTCCGCGCGATCGCCTCGGCCGCGTGCTCGACCGACGTGCCGCCCTGCACGAGCAGCCACATGTCGCGCACGTTCGTCGCCGTCGCGCCGAGCAGACGCTCCTCCTGCCACGCCACCTCGTCGGCATCCGACGCGCCCGCCCGCGACTCGAGATCCGCCAGCGCCGGCGGCACGTACTCGGTGATCGTCATTCGCCCTGTCCCTTCGTCGCGCGGCGCACCGCCGCGATCCCACGAGCCGCCTGCTCGCCCTTCACCGCCGCCGCACGCGCCGCCTTCGCGGCCTCGATCCGGCGCTGCCGCTTCAGCTCACGCACCGCGGCCTCCGCGTCCTGCTGCTTCTTCGCGAGGTCGGCCTCCACCAGCCCCGCCACCTGCTCCACCGTCGGCCGCTTCGGCGCCGACCCGAGCGCGAGCTCCGCGAACGTCGGCGCCATCAGCCCATCTCCCCGTGCAGCGCGGCGAGCATCGGCGACCGGCCCTCGTGGTAGGCGCCGAACGGCCCCGCCGTGTCCATCAGCACGTGCTCCGCGTCGGCGATCCGCTTCTGCAGCGCCTTCACCTCCGACTCCGGCACGAGCCGCACGTGCGTCGCCGGGATCGCCGACCGGTTCGAGAGGCGCCACCCGCCTGACATCGATTGCCGCACGTCCCCGTGCGCGTAGACCGCGAACAGCGTCGAGGAACCGTGCATCAGCGACGGGTCCACGTAGTAACCCGGCAGGAGCTCCGGCAGACGACGCGCCGCCTCGAAGCCGCGCTCCCGCCACACCGCCATCGACACCGGCCCGACCACCGTGCGGATCGACGCGCTCCCCTCGACCGTGCCGAGGATCACCTCGCCCGCATCCGACGTCAGCCGCACCTCGTCGCCCGGATTCAGCGACGAGTACGCGACCGACTCCCACTCGACGCCGAGCACCGCCCGCACGCCCATCACCGGCTCCGCCGCTGGTTCACGTGCCGCTGCCGACGCGCCCGCTTGTTCGCCGCACGACGCCGCGCCTTCGCCGCCGCCTCCGCCGGCGACAGCGGCTCCCGCGCCACCCGCACCGGCGACGCCGAGAACGACCCCCGCCGCGCCGCCAGCACGCCGATCGCCCACGCGAGCGACCGCGACATCGCGCCCCGCTCGAGGTAGCTCATCGGCGGCGTCACCTTCCGCTCCATCACCGCACCTCCTGGCCGGTCATGAGCGCGTCGATCGCGGCGCTCATGGTCATGATCCCGGCGTTACGCATCGCGCCTGCATCCGGCACTCGCACGACGCCATCCGTGGGCACCGCGACGATCTGCGGGTCGGCCTTCACGACCACCGCACGATCACCGACCTGCACCCGCACCTCGATGTGCGCCCTCACCGTCGGCCGGATCGCCGACTGAGCCGACCCCCGGCTCGTCTCCTGCTCCTGCATCACAGCTCCTTCGCTGCCTCGCGCGCGGCCACCGCAGCCGCGACTTCTTCCACCCACACCCGGTCGATCTCCTCGACCGGGAAGCCCTTCACCCGCGCACCCAGCGCCGCCAGCGCCACCGCATCCGCGACGTCGTGCTGCGGCACATCCGCGAGCGGATACGTCGCCCGCACCTGCGCGAGCACGTCATGCTTCGACGCGCCCACGCCACGGCCCCGACCCGTCGCGTACTTCGCGCGCGTCGCCGGCTCGATCACGAGCACCTCGATGTCGCGCACGAGCAGCTCGCGAGCGATCGACCACCACAGCCCCGCGACATCCCGAGCGCCCGCGCCCCTCGAGGAGAACGACGGCCCCTCGAGCACCACGAGATCCACCGGCAGCCCCGACCCGTCGTGCCCGAGCGCGACGTCGCGCACCTCGTACGCGATCCGATCCATGCGCGCCGCCTGCTCCCGCAGCCACGTCCCGCCCTTGACCGGCGCCGCCTCGCGGATGCGCCCCGTCCACCACTCCGCTGGCTCGTCCGTGTCGAGCCACGCGAGCCCGGTCGACGTCAAGCTCGCGTCGACCCCCAGCACGTACATCAGGCAGCCCGCGACTCGATGATCGACTCGAGCGACCACCGCTCACGCCGCCGCCACCGACGACCCCGCACCAGCACCGACGCGACCCGACGAGTCACCGTCAGCACCTCGCCGACCTGGCCGCGACGATTCAGCACGACCATGCCCTCATGCACCAGCGCCGGATGCACCGCCGGCGCCGTACGCCGCAGCTCCCGCACCCGATCCGCGTCGTCCTCGGCGCGCATCCACCCCTCGCCGTACACGTCACACCGCCCTCGGAGCACGGCGACCCGCAACCTTCAGCGCCGCGAGGAACACCGCCGCCTGCTGCCACGCCGTCCGCTCACCGATCGGCGACCGGAAGATGCGCGTCGCGCCCGACAGACGGTCGCGCAGGTAGACCGTCGATCCGTCCTGCTCGACCGACCATCGCCCACGACCGAGCCGCCGCACCTCAGCGCGAGCGATCAGCTCGTGCGCCTCGCACCGCGTCGACACCACGTAGCCGGCCCGCGGCATCCGCGGCCCCGTCACCACGAGCACCGTCCCGCCCTCCTCGAAGCGCATCGGGCGCACCGAGTAGCGACGGACGGTCACAACGCACCGCCCGAGAGGAGCAGCCACCACGCGGTCGCCGCGAACATGACCGGCCCGACGAGCCGAGCCATCACCCGATCGACATCCACGTGCTCGAGCGCGCGCTCCGCGCCCGCGACCACCGCCTCCCGCATGATGATGTGCGGCGGCTCCCCATCCGACCGGCGCCGAGCCGCGAGACGCACCTCACCGACCCGCACCTTCGCGACGTGCATCTCGTGATGCGACGCCGCCGCCTCCCGCGACATCTCCTGCCGCCACGACTTCCCGCACTCGCACCGCGCCTGCCACGCGCCGAACGGCTTGATCGACTTGAGCGTCAGCGCGTGACCCTGCGGCGTGCTCACGCGACACGCTCCCGGTAGCGACGCGACGCGGCCGCACGGCAGATCCGGCACGACCGCTCCTTGTGCGTGCCCCGATCGCGGACGACCAGGTTCGCCCCCGACAGAGGATGCCCGTGCACGCAATGCGTCTTCGCCCGCAGCCCGCGCCGCTGGTTCTCGCCCGCCGTGACCGGCTCGAGGTGCGCGGGGTTCACGCACCGCTTCGAAGTGCATCCGCGCGCCGCGACGTGATCGAGCGTCAGCCCGGCCGGGATCGGCCCGACGAGCGCCTCGTACGCGCGGCGGTGAGCAAGCACCGAGCTCCCGCGACCATCGGTCACCGAACCGTAGCCGCGCGACTGGATCGCGCCCTGCCACAGCCAGCAGTCACCGACGACCGCGACCTTCTCGGGCATGCTGTCCGGCAGATCGGAGACGTTCATCGCGTCACCTCGGCCGGCGCGTTCGTGAACGAGTCGATGCTCGTCGCGAGGTAGCGTCGGTGCCCGGAAGGGAGCCGGATGAAGTCGACCTGCTGCTTGTCGGCCATGCGCGTCAGCGTCTTCACCGAGACGCGGAGGCGGGCCGCTGCTTCGCCAGGAGCGAGGTAGTCCACCGCGTCCTGTCCTTGCCGTTCTGTCATGCCGACAAGGTGTCATGCCAAAACGGACTAGTCAACCCCTATCGGAAAAATCTCTTGCGCTTTGTCCGATTTGTCCCTACCTTGTCCCCATGAGTACACAACGGCAAGAGCAGGATGAGCCGCTCGACGTCCTCGTCGGGCAGCGCGTCCACCAGCTCATGTGGAGTCGGCGCATCTCGCAGACCGACTTCGCCCCGCGCCTCGGCTTCCAGCAGAGCTCGCTCTCCAAGAAGCTGCGCGGCACCCGTGGATGGTCACTCGACGAGACCGCGGCAGCAGCCCGCGCGCTCGGCACGACCGTCGCCTTCCTTATCGGAGAGACCGACGACCCCGCCCCGCGCGGTCGTCAGGAAGGCGACGGCATGGAACCGGCAGGTTGATGGTTCGAGTCCATCTCGGGGAGCGACAGGCCCTCACCCTTCGGGGTGAGGGCCTTCTTCGTGCGCGCCGGAGGCACTCAGCGGCGCCGGTTGCGGCCGCTGATCCACCCGAGCGCCGAGCTGAGGAGAGAGCCGCGTCCGCGAGCGCCGGCCGCGCCGCCCATGCCGGTCGAGCGCCTGCCGCGCGCAGCGCCACCGGTGCGGCGTCCCGAGACGGCGCTGCGGAGTCGGGAGAGGATGTTCATCGTGCACGCTCCTTCGTTGTCGGTGCACGGACCGTAGCGCCGTCGCCTGGAGGATCGCCGGGCGGATGGCTCGCCGCTCAGGCGTCGAGGTCGTCCTCGCCCGGCATCCAGCTCAGGCCCTCGACGCCCCACTTGTTGCGCTTGATCGCCTTCTGCACGCCCTTCGTGCCGAACGCATCCAACCGGTCGGCGTAGAGGATGCCGTCGAGGTGGTCGTACTCGTGCTGCAGGATGCGCGCGAGCCAGCCGGATGCCTCGAGCTCGTAGTGCTCGCCGTGCTCGTCCTGCGCGCGCAGGATCGCGCGCTCGGCGCGCTTGAGCGCGAAGCGCTCGCCGGGGATCGAGAGGCAGCCCTCCTCCTCGTCCTCCTCGGGCACGCCGATCGGGAGCGGCGAGATCCACAGCTCGGGGTTCGCGGCGACGCCGCGCGTGCGCACGCCCTCCGAGTCGGTCCAGTCGTAGACGAAGAGGCGCGTGCCGTGGCCGATCTGCGGCGCCGCGAGGCCGACGCCGGGCGCGGCCTCCATCGTCTCGAACATGTCGGCGACGAGCGTCCGGAGCTCCTCGTCGAAGTCGGTCACGGGCTCGGCGGCGGTGTGCAGCACGGGATCGCCCGTGATGCGGATGGGCAGAACGGTCATGTCCTCCAGGGTATCGGCGGCCAGAACGGTAGGTTCGCTAGGTGCTGTTCACCTCTCTCGACGACCTGGCGGCGGAGATCTCGCTCACGCCGATGCAGGCCCTCGGGATCCCGGTGGCGATCGTCGGCGCCGTGTTCCTCTCGGTCGGCACGCAGTTCCAGCACCGCGGCGTCGACCAGTTCGAGGGCGGCGACCAGCGCGGCGCGCACCTCGGCGGATCCGCGGTCCTGAAGCTGCTGCGGAACCCCGCGTGGGTGGTCGGCACGCTGCTGCTCGGCCTCGCGGTCGTCATGCAGCTCGGCGCGCTCGCGCTCGCGCCGCTCATCGTCGTGCAGCCGCTCGGCGCGGTCGCGCTCGTCGTCACCGCGGTCCTCAACGCCCGGCTCGCGAAGATCAGGCTCGACCACCTGACGATCCGCGCGATCGCCCTGTGCCTCGTCGGCATCGGCATCTTCGTCGGCGTCGCCGCGATCTTCGCCGTCGAGCGCCCCATCAGCGACCGGCAGCTGCTCACGGTGCTGTCGCTGCTCGTCGTCGGCCTCGCGGGCGTCGGCGTCGCGTGGTGGTTCTACCGCAAGCGCGCGAACGCGATCTTCTACATCGTCACCGCGGGCGTGCTCTACGGATTCGTCGTCACGCTCTCGAAGATCGTCATCAACCGCATCATCTCCGGCCAGTTCGAATGGCTCACGATCGTCTGCGGCATCGGCGTCGTGATCGCGCTCGTGGCCGGCAGCTACGCCGTGCAGCTCGCCCACGCATCCGGCCCGCCCGACCTCGTCATCGCCGGGCTCACGGTCGTCGACCCGCTCGTCGCCGTGCTCATCGGTGTCACGGTGCTCGGCGAGGCGGCCGCGACGCCGCCGTGGGCCATCATCGTCTTCGCCGCCGCGGGAGCGATCGCCGTCACCGGCGTGCTGCAGCTCGCGCGGCACCATCCCCAGATCCGCCCGCTCGCCGAGGCGCCCGAGGAGACTCCATGACCGACCGACCGCTTCGCGTCCTGATCGCGACGGACACCTTCGCGCCTGACGTGAACGGCGCCGCCAAGTTCACCACGCGACTCGCCGCCCGGCTCACGAGGCGCGGGCACGAGGTGCACGTGGTCGCCTCCTCGCTAGGCCGCGGCCGGCACGGCACGCACGTCGAGGAGCACGAGGGGGAGCGGTTCACGGTGCACCGGCTCCGCTCGCTGCTCTACCCGGGGCACGAGTGGCTGCGCTTCGCCGAGCCGTGGCGCATGTTCTCGAACGCGGCATCGCTGCTGGATGCGCTGCGCCCCGACGTCGTGCACTTCCAGTCGCACATCGTGCTGGGCCGGGCGTTCTCGATCGAGGCGAAGAAGCGCGGCATCCGCGTGATCGGCACGAACCACCTCATGTTCGAGAACCTCATGGACCACTCGAACATCCCGCGGGCGCTGCAGGGCAAGACCGTGGACTTCGCCTGGCGCGACGCGGCGAAGGTGCTCGGCCGCTGCGACGTCGTGACGACGCCGACGCGCCGCAGCGCCGACTACCTCGAGAAGATGACGGGCCTCACGGGCGTGCACGCGATCTCGTGCGGACTGCCGGGCGACGAGTACCTGCCGAACCCGGAGCGGCAGCACGGCCGCATCGTGTTCGTGGGCCGCGTCACGAGCGAGAAGCGGCTCGAGACCCTCGTCCGCGCCGTCGCCAAGCTGCCGGCCGACCTCGACTGGCACCTCGACATCGTCGGCGGCGGCGACCAGATCGACGAGCTCGCGGCGCTCGCGCGCGACCTGCACGTCGCCGACCGCGTGACCCTCACCGGCTACGTGAGCGATGAGGAGCTGCGCGAGCGCCTGCGCAGCGCCGAGGTCTTCGCGATGCCGTCGACGGCCGAGCTGCAGTCGATCGCGACGATGGAGGCGATGGCGACGGGGCTGCCCGTCGTCGCCGCCGACGCGATGGCGCTCCCGCACCTCGTGCGCGACGGTGCGAACGGCTGGCTCTTCCGGCCGGACGACGCCGCGGATCTCGCCGAGAAGCTCGAGCGCATCCTGCGCCTGAGCGACGAGGAGTACGGCAAGTACCGCCAGCACAGCCTCGAGATGGTCGCGCCGCACGACATCGAGACCACGATCACGGCGTTCGAGCGGCTCTACCGCGGCGAAGACATCCGCGATCCCGACACCCGCGTCGAGCTCAGCGACTAGGCTCGACCGGTCGGGCCTCGCGCCCGCGGGGCGGTAGCTCAGCTGGTCAGAGCAGGGGACTCATAATCCCTCGGTCACGGGTTCAAGTCCCGTCCGCCCTACGAGATGCATTCGGGCAGAGCCCGCGATGGGCGGCTCCTCGTGCAACACTCTCCTCGGAGCGACGAGCACCCCAGCGCGGCCGCCCGATCGTCCCTCTCGAGAGGCTCGTCTATGCGACGCACGCTCGCCGTGCTCACCATCAGCGCCGCCGCAGCGGTCGGACTCACCGGCTGCGTCATCATCCCGCCGTTCGCCGACCCGTTCAGCTACGGCTTCGTCGGCGGCTACGGACCCTACGACCCGTCGAGCGACGACGGGTTCGACCCGGCCGAGGAGGAGATGTACCAGGAGGAGCACCGCACGTGGGAGCGGGACTTCGCCGCCTCCGTCGCCGAAGAGCTCCGCCTGATCGGCTCGGAGCTGCCGCCCGCCGAGGGCGAGCCGATCGAAGTGTTCCGGCACGTCGTCATCGGCGCCGGCTACCAGTGGTGCGACCGCCTCTACATCGACGAGGAGCGAAGGGGCGACGCCGACGAGCACGCCGAGCAGGCTGAGCTCTACGGCTGGACCGCGGACGAGTACCGCGTCATCGCCGAGGCCGCGGAGACCGAGCTGTGCGGCATGTGATCCTGGGCCGGCACTGCGATCGCTGTCGCCGCGCCTCATCCGCGCACCTCTGCCCGACGCGCGGGCACTGAGCGGCGGACCTCTCCCACGGCGACCTGGCACTGGCCAGGGGAATGCTCGCGGCCGCTCGCACCTTGCACCCCTCATGCGCGCCATCGTCTACTCCCAGCCCGGACCCTCGTCCGTCCTCGAGCTCACCGACCGCGAGCCCGGGGTGCCGGGTGCGGACGAGGTGCGAGTCCGTGTCGCCGTGTCGGGCGTCAATCCGACCGACTGGAAGGCGCGCGCGGGCAGCAGGCCGCTCGAGTTCGCCGAGGTCGTCCCGAACCAGGACGGCGCCGGCGTCGTCGATGCCGTCGGTTCGGACGTCGAGGATCTGCAGGTCGGCGATCGCGTCTGGATCCACCTCGCCGCCCATCAGCGACCGACGGGGACCGCGCAGGAGCTCACGGTCGTGCCTGCAGACCGCGTCGTCCGCCTGCCCGACGGCATCGGGTTCGACGTCGCGGCGAGCCTCGGCGTGCCCGCGATGACCGCCCACCGGGCGCTCACCGTGCACGAGCTCGGGCCGGCGCGGCTCGCGCCCGGGGCGCTCGACGGGCGCGTCGTGCTCGTGCAGGGTGGCGCAGGCGCGGTCGGCCACGCCGCGATCCAGCTGGCAGCCTGGGCGGGCGCGACCGTGATCGCGACGGTCAGCAGCGACGAGAAGGCCGCGCTCGCGCGCGCGGCGGGGGCGCTCCACGTGCTGCAGTACCCGGATGACGAGCTCGCGGCCAAGGTGCGCTCCGTCGCTCCGGACGGCGTCGACCACATCGTCGAGGTCGCACCGGCGCAGAACGCCGCGCTCGACGTCGAGGTGCTCGCCAACCACGGCAGCATCGCGTACTACGCGAACAACAACGGCGACGAGTTCACTGCCCCGATCGCGGCGAGCTTCGCGAAGAACGCGCGCTGGCAGGGACTGCTGCTCTACACCGTCGGTCGGGAGGCGCTCGCGGCCGCCGCGGAGGACATCACGGCGGCGCTCGAAGCCGGCGCCCTTCCGGTGGGGGAGTCCGCTGGCCTGCCCCTCATGTGGTTCCCACTCGAGGAGGCCGCCGCCGCCCACGATGCCGTCGAGGGCGGCGTCACCGGGAAGGTGCTCATCTCGGTGGACGACGACCTCCGCTGAGCGAGCCGTCGCGGGTCCGGCCGCTCCGTGCGCGTCGGCGGCTCAGCGCGATCGGGACCTCGAGGGCGACGAGCGCTCGGGCGCCGGCGAGGCCCCACGGGGCACGGGCAGCTGCAGCTGGTGGGCTGACTCGAGCAAGCGGTGCAGCAGCTCGTCGAGCTTGACGTCGTCGCTCTTCGCGCGCGTCGCTCATCCTCGCTATCCCTGCTTGACGGCTGAGGGGTCGACGCAGACGACGCCCCGGTTGCCCTCTCGGTCGGCGATCACGGTGAGCCACGGAGCCTTGCTGTCGTCGACGACCGTCCCGCCGGCGGCGAGCGCGGCCGCGATCCGCTGCGGACCGACCTCCGGGGGTACGTAGACCTCGATGTGAAAGCGCTCCTGGTTCCGCTCCGCGCCGTCCCCGAACCACAGGTTCGGCACCCGTCCCGTGGGGTCGCGGATCTCGTCGCTCGGAGAGCCGAGGCCCCGCGCCGCCGGGTCGCCCGTCAGGAGCGCCGCCCACACCGGTGCGATCGCGGCGGAGTCTGCCGTGTCGAGTCCGAGCTCGATAGCCGTGACCGCAGCCGGGTCGGCCGTGAGTCCCTGCTCGGCCGCGATCTCGGAGATCCGCCGGGCGAGGTCGAGATCCTTCTGGGTCACCCACTGCACGACGTGCTCGCTGCCGGCGTCGTCGCGGTAGATCGCGTCGTCGCTGAGGAGCTTGAGGTCGACGTGCCCGTCGCCGAGGGCGACGCTCGGATGGTGACCGAGCGCATCCCCCGCGTCTCCGACCGCGACGAGGAAGCGCGCCCCGGCACCGAAGCCGTCGATGCGGTAGCGAGCGTGCAGCCCTTGCGCGAGCTTGCGCCAGTCGGCCAGGTCAGCGGCGGCGATCTCCTCGCCAGACAGCATGTCCATGCGACCTCCCTCGGTCAGCCGCAACGCTTGCAGAGCATAGCGGTCGGCGCAATCGCCTCTCGTGCACAGCGCCCCGGCAGGACGCGCGCGCTAGCGTCGGCGCACACGAGCGGGCGACGGCGAGGAGATCGACATGCGGGTGCAGGGCGCGCCGGACGAGCACGGCACCACGGGCGAGCGGGTCCACGACGCGGGCGAGCCGGAGGTCGAGCTCGCGCGCTCGAGCTCACCGATCGCGCGCGGGATCTCGGGCCTCGCCGCGAGGCTCGGCGAGCTCGTCGGCCCCTACGGCACGCTCATCCTCACGCTCGCGATCGGCGCGGTCATCGCGTTCGCGCTCGCCCTCGGCGCGGTCGGCGTCTACGACGCGGTGACCGACGAGGACGGCGTCGCGGGCATCGACCGCCCGCTGCTCGACGCGATCCTCACCATCCGGGATCCACAGGCGGATGCGCTCATCACCGGGTTCACGGACCTCGCGGGCACGATCGGCATGCCCCTCATCGCGATCCTGTCGCTCGTCATCCTGAGCCTGCGCCGCCGCTCATGGACGCCGCTCGTGCTCGTCGTCGCCGCGGGCGCGGGCTCGCTGCTCATGACGGTCGCCGGCAAGGTGCTCATCGGCCGCGACCGCCCGCCGCTCACCGACGCCGTGCCGCCCTACGAGGTCTCCGCCTCGTTCCCGAGCGGGCACACGCTCAACGCGGTCGCCATCCTCGGCGTCATCGCCTACCTGCTCATCCTCCGGCGCCGCTCCGCGTGGGCGAAGGCGGGGATCATCGTCGTCGCGGTGATCGCGTCAGTGCTCGTCGCGGCGAGCCGGGTCTACCTCGGGCACCACTGGGTGACCGATGTCGTGGCGGGCTGGCTGCTCGGCGCGGCATGGCTCGCGATCGTCATCACCGCCCACCGGCTCTACCTGCTCACTCGTCTCCGGCACGATCAGCAGCGGGCGCCGGCTGCGGCTTCGTGATGCCGAACCGCGTCGCCGCGTAGGCGACGAGGCCGACCGCGATCGCGATCGCGCCGAGCAGCCACACGTGCGGTTCCTGCTGCGTGAGCAGCAAGACGCACGACGCGATCCCGAGCACCGGCACGAAGGTCCAGACGCGGAAGTGGTCGCGCTCGACCTCCTCGCGCCGCAGCACGAGTACCGCGACGTTCGTGCTGAGGAAGACGAACAGCAGCAGCAGCACGACCGTCTCGGCGAGCGTGCCGAGGTCGCCGATGAAGGTGAGGCCGATCGCGATCGCGGTCGTCACGAGGATCGCGACCCACGGCGTGCGGCGCTTCGGCAGCACGCGGCCGAGCACGGAGGGCAGCAGGCCCTGCTCTGCCATGCCGTACGCGAGCCGGCTCGCCATGATCATCGTCAGCAGCGCGCCGTTCGCGACGGCGATGAGCGCGATCGCGCTGAAGAGCCAGCCCGGCACGGCGAGCCCGGTCGCCTCGAAGACCTCGAGCAGCGGCGCGCTCGAGTCGGCGAGCTCGTCGGCCGGCAGCGCGATCGAGCTCGCGAGCCCCACGAGGACGTAGACGACGCCCGCGACGATGAGCGAGCCGAAGAGGGCGCGCGGGTAGACGCGGCGGGGGTTCCGCACCTCCTCGATGACGTTCGCGGAGGTCTCGAAGCCGACGAAGGAGTAGTAGGCGATGATCGCCGCCGACAGGGTCGCGAGCGCCGGGTTGACGCCCTCCGGGAACTCGCCGATGCGCGAGACGTCGCCGCCCCCGCCGCCCATCATGAGCCCGACGGCGATGATGATGATGAGGAGGCCAGAGAGCTCGATGACCGTCATGACGACGTTGCCCGCCATCGACTCCCGGATGCCGCGCGCGTTGAGCGCCGCGACGAGCAGCAGGAAGATCGGCGCGGCGACCACCGCGGGCACCGGCACGAACTCGGCGAGGTAGTCGCCCGCGAACGCGAGCGCGAGCCCCGCGGCGCTCACGACGCCCGCGGCCATCATGCTGAAGCCCACGAGGAACGACACGATGGGGCTCTTGAAGGCGCGCTGCGCGAAGACCGCTGCGCCGCCCGCCTGCGGGTACTTCGTCACGAGCTCGGCGTAGGAGCCGGCCGTCAGCAGCGCGAGGAACAGCGCCACGATGAGCGGCACCCAGAGCGCCCCGCCGACCTCGGCGGCCATCGTGCCGGTGAGAGCGTAGACGCCGGCGCCCAGCACGTCGCCGAGGATGAACAGGAACAGCAGCGGCCCCGTGATGCCTCGCTTCAGCTTCGTGCTGATCTCGCCGTTCCTCGCCGCTGTCTGCTCGTCCAAGCTCATAGCCGAAGCCTAGGTCGGCGCCCCTGCGGGATCGCCGAGCGCGGCGGCCGATAGCCTCCAGGCATGGCACCCTCGACGCCCTACCTCGCGGTCGACCTCGAGCGGATGCAGGCGAACATCGCGCGCGCGGCCGAGGCCGCGACCGCGCGCGGCATCGCCCTCCGGCCGCACGCGAAGACCCACAAGACGATCGAGATCGGGCGGATGCAGGTCGCGGCGGGGGCGCACGGGCTCACGGTCGCGACGATCGGCGAGGCCGAGGCCTTCGCCGCCGCCGGGCTCGACGACCTCTTCATCGCCTTCCCGCTGTGGATCGACGGCAAGCGCGCCGCGAGGCTGAGCCACCTCGTCGCCGCCGGCGCCGCGATCTCGATGGGCGTCGACTCGGTCGAGGGCGCGGAACGGATGGCGCGCGCCGGGCTCGCGGGCCGGGTCGGGGCGCGAGTCGAGGTCGACGTGGGCCATCACCGCTCCGGATGCGCGCCCGAGCGCGCGGGGGACGTCGCGGTCGCCGCGGCGCGGGCGGGCATCGACGTCGAGGGCGTCTTCGCCTTCCCCGGGCACGCGTACGCGCCCGACGCTCGCGCTGAGGCCGCGCGGCAAGAGGCTGCGGGGCTCCGCGCGGCAGCGGACGCGATGCGCTCGGCGGGCCTCGAGCCGATGGTCGTCTCGGGCGGCTCGACGCCGAGCTTCGCGGCGGCGCTCGAGATCGATTCGCCCGTCACCGAGCTGCGGCCCGGCGTGAGCGTCTTCGGCGACGCGCAGCAGTGGGAGCTCGGCACGATCGACCCGACGGCGATCGCGCTCACCGCGCACGCGACAGTCGTCTCGCACGCGGGCGGCCGGATGGTGCTCGACGCCGGCTCGAAGGTGCTCGGCCCCGATCGCGCGGCGTGGGCGAGCGGCCACGGTCGCTTGCTCGACCACCCGGAGGCGCGCATCGCGCAGCTGAGCGAGCACCACGCCGTCGTCGAGCTGCCGGGCGAGCTCCCGCCCCTCGGCTCACGCGTGCGCGTCGTGCCGAACCACGTGTGCATGGCGGTCAACCTCGTCGACGAGCTGCACGTGTTCGACCGCGGCGACGACGAGCTGCCATCGACGCGCTGGCGCGTCGCGGCTCGCGGCCGCAACGACTGAATCGCTCAGACCGAGGCGCCGAGCGAGCCGATCGTCTCGGCGAGCCGGAGGATGCCGTCGCCGGCGTCGATGCGGCCGTCGGGGTCGAGTGCGAAGATCGGCACGCTCGTCGCGCCCGCGTCGGCGAGCGCGGCCGCGACGTCCGTCACCTCGGCCGCCGACGCATCCGCCCGCACGCCTCGGAACTGGACGACCCCGAACGGCGCGTCGAGCCCCCGCTCGGCGCGCACCGACCGGATCGCGTCAACCGCGGCACGGGTCGACTCCGGCGTCGCGTCGCCCGCGAGGATGACCCCGTCGCCGAGCTCCGCGGCGAGCGCGAGCGTCTTCGGCCGCTGCGCACCGAGGTAGAGGGGCGGGCGATCCGCGGGCGGCCAGCGCAGCCGCACGCGGTCGAGCTGCACGTAGCGGCCCTCGACGCTCACCTCCTCGCCCGCGAGCAGCCGCCGGAGGGCTTCCGCGTGCTCGCGCAGCAGCGTGAGCGGCGACTGGGCTCGCACGCCCGCCTGGCCCATCCACTCGAGCACGCCGTGGCCGACACCCGGCAGCACGCGACCGGGCGCCATGCGCTCGAGCGTCGCGATCTCCATCGCCGTGAGCGCGACCGCGCGGAGCGGCACGGGCATGAGCCCGATGCCGACGCGCAC
Source organism: Agrococcus pavilionensis RW1 (assembly GCF_000400485.1). Taxonomy (GTDB): domain Bacteria; phylum Actinomycetota; class Actinomycetes; order Actinomycetales; family Microbacteriaceae; genus Agrococcus; species Agrococcus pavilionensis. Next base: position 1,088 of record NZ_ASHR01000031.1, on the reverse strand, counting down.
GCGCTCGGTCGCGGCGAGCAGCGCCGCAGCGGTCGCGGAGCCCGACTCGGCGAAGCAGTCCTCCCACACCCACAGCTCGTCGACGCCGACCGACTCCGCGGCGCGGCCGATCGGGACGAAGCGCTCGGGCGCCACGTCGGGAGGGATGATGAGGCTCAGCTGCGGCATCGCGTCCATGGCCCCACGGTAGGCGGTCGCGCATCCTCGATCGATAGGCTGGAGCCATGACCGACGCCGCCGTCACGAGCCCCGACACCACCGTGCCCGAGTCGCACCTCGCCTTCCGCCGCAAGCGCGACGCGAGCGTGCGCGGCCCGCAGGGCGCGGTCGCGCTCGTCACGACCGCGTGGGTCGCCGAGCCGACGGAGATCGAGGGCGTGCCCGGCACGTGGGCGCCCTCGCCCGCCGGTGACGGGCTGCAGGTGACGGCGGATGCGTCGGCCGAGATCGTCGTCGACGGCCAGGTGGTCGACGGGGCGGCGATGGTCTACAGCCACGACTCGATGACGCCGAGCTCGGTGCGCTTCGACGACCGTCGCACGGCATTCGTGATCGGGCCGGACTTCCACGGCCGCTTCGCGCTGCGCGTGTGGGACGCGGAGGCGGGCGACGAGCGCGGCTTCGACGGCATCTCGACCTACGACTACGACCCCGCGTGGGTGAAGCACGGCACGTTCGAGCCCGTCGAGGGCGGCGTCGCGTTCGAGTACGGCAAGTCGCAGGGCGGCTCGATGCGGCAGGGCGTCTCTCCCGGCACGATCCGCTTCGAGCACGAGGGCGCGGAGGTCGAGCTCGTCGCGCTCCCGGACGGCGACAGCCTGCAGATCGTCTTCGCCGACGCGACGACGGGGGCGGCGACCTACGACGTCGGCCGCTTCCTGTTCGTCAAGCCGCGGCACGACGGCACGGTCGAGCTCGACTTCAACCGCGCGATCGTGCCGCCGTGCGCGATGAGCGACCAGTTCAACTGCCCGCTGCCGCCCGCCGGCAACCGCCTCGCCTTCCCGATCGAGGCGGGGGAGCAGCGGCCGATCTTCGCGGACTCCGCGCCAGCCGAGTAGCGGTCGCGCGCTCCGCCGGCTGAGCAG
>NZ_ASHR01000030.1 GCF_000400485.1 Agrococcus pavilionensis RW1 | reverse complement strand
GTGAGGCACCTCGGGCGGCATGGCGCCGTAGCGCTGCACGGGCCCCTGCCCCGCCGGCACCTGGGCTCCCGCGGTGACCGGGACGGGCTGGCCGATCGCGGCGCTCGCCATCGTCCGCCGGTGGTGCATGAGGTCGGCGAGCAGGGTCGCCTCGTCGGCGACGAGCCGCGAGCGGGCGCGCTCCCGGCCGAGCAGTGCGTGCTGGCGGTGGTTCGCGAGCCGCGTCGCCGTGAGGATGTACTCGCGCATCGACCTGCGCAGGCCGCGGGAGCGCGCCCACTCCATGAGCGCGGCGCGACCCTCGCTCGAGGCTAGCCGGTCGACCTCCTCGCTCGAGAACCAGCCGGCGCGGCCGTACTCGTCGAGCCGAAGCCTCGTGAGCTTGATCTCCTGGCGCAGCAGCAGCCACACCGCGACCGCCGCGAGCACGCACAGCGGCACCTGCACGACGAGGTAGTAGACGAAGAAGCCGACGGTGCCGCCCGGGACCCACCAGCTCGCGGAGTTCCAGAGCGCGTGGAGGGCCGCCGAGACGAACCAGCCGACGGGGCCGGCGAGGAGGATCCACCAGCGCGAGCGCAGCCTCGCCGCGAAGCCGAGCGCGAGCCCGATGCCGACCGCGGTGAAGATCGCGTGCGTGAGCGGGCTCATGATGCCGCGCAGGAAGAAGATGAACGAGCCGTCGCCGCTCTCGGCGAGCGAGGTGCCGAAGTAGAGGATGTTCTCGGTGAAGGCGAAGCCCGCCGCCGACAGCGCCGCGATCACGACGCCGTCGACAGGGCCGTCGAAGCTGCGCCGGAAGCAGAGGAACATGATCGCGACCGGCACGCCCTTCCACAGCTCCTCCGTCACCGGCGCCTGGATGACCGTCGCGTAGAGCTCGTACTGCTCGGCCGTCCGCAGGAAGGGCGCGACGAGGGGCTCGAGCACGAAGCCGTTGAGCGCGAGCGTCAGCAGCACGGCCGCGATGCCGCCCCACAGCGCCGCGAACCACAGCGCCACGCGCGGCTCGGGCTCCCAGCGGTCGATCGCGAGCACCGCCCAGAGCACGAAGCCGAGCGGCACGAGCGCCATGACGCCGGAGACCGCGACGAGCAGCGGGCTGCCGATCGCGCCGCCGAGGAACCAGATGACGAGGAAGGAGGCGAGCGCGAGCACGCCGATGCCGACGAGGCCGAACACGAGCCCGGCGCTCGGGCCCTGCTGGCGCCGCAGGGGCGAGAGCGACGACGTGGTGGCGTTCACCCCGCGAGCGTACCGAGCGGCGGTGCCCCTCAGCCCTCGTCGTCGGGCAGGATCACCGGGATCGCCGCGGTCGCGGGGTGCAGTCCCGACAGTCGCGCGGGCTCGAGCAGCTTCTCGACGCGCTCGCGCTCCATGAGGCCCGCCTCGACGACGAGGTCGGCGATCGACTTGTGGCCCGTGAGCGCCTCCTTGGCGAGCTGCGCGGACGCCGCGTAGCCGAGGTAGGGCGTGAGCGCCGTGACGACGCCAACGGAGCTGCCGACCATGAGGTCGAGCCGCTCGTGGTTCGCCTCGATGCCGTCGACGCAGTTGACGCGCAGCGTGAGGCACGCCTGCGTCATCCAGTGCAGGCTCTGCAGGATCGAGTGGGCGATGACCGGCTCGAACGCGTTGAGCTGCAGCTGGCCCGCCTCGGATGCCGCCGTCACCGTCGCGTCGGAGCCGATGACGGCGAACGCCACCTGGTTGACGACCTCCGGGATGACCGGGTTGACCTTGCCGGGCATGATCGACGAGCCGGCCTGCTTGGCGGGCAGGAAGATCTCGCCGAAGCCGGCTTGCGGGCCCGAGGAGAGCAGGCGCAGGTCGTTGCAGATCTTCGAGAGCTTCACCGCGGCGCGCTTGAGCGTGCCGGAGACGAGCATGAACACGCCCGTGTCGCTCGTCGCCTCGATGAGGTCGGCGGCGGGCACGATCGGGAGCCCCGTGAGCTCGGCGAGGTGGCGGGAGGCCGCCTCGGCGTAGCGTGGGTCGGCGGTGATGCCGGTGCCGATCGCGGTGGCGCCGAGGTTGACCTCGCCGAGCCACTTGATGGTCTCCTCGAGGCGGTCGTAGTCCTCGCGCAGCGTCACCGCGAAGCCGCGGAACTCCTGCCCGAGCGTCATCGGCACGGCGTCCTGCAGCTGCGTGCGGCCGACCTTGAGCACGTCGCGGAACTCGACCGCCTTGCGGTCGAACGCATCCGCGAGCCTCGCGAGCTCGTCGAGCAGGCGCCGGAGCGTGAACGCCATCGCGACCTTGATCGATGTCGGGTACGTGTCGTTCGTCGACTGCGAGCGGTTGACGTCGTCGATCGGGTGGAAGTGCTCGTACTGCCCCTTCTGGTGGCCGAGCTCGACGAGGCACGCGTTCGCGATGACCTCGTTCGTGTTCATGTTGGTCGAGGTGCCCGCGCCGCCCTGGATGACGCCGACCTTGAACTGGTCGTGCAGCTCTCCCCCGCGGATGCGGATGCAGACGCGGTCGATGAGGTCGGCCTTGTCGGGGTCGAGCACGCCGATCTCGCGGTTGGCGCGCGCGCACGCCTGCTTGACGACCGCGAGCGCGTTCACGAGGTCGGAGTAGACCGAGATCGAGCGGCCCGTGATGGGGAAGTTGATGAGGGCGCGCTCGGTGTGGATGCCCCAGTAGGCGTCGGCGGGGACGGGCAGCTCGCCGAGCGAGTCGCGCTCGAGGCGGGTCGGTCCGGCGTAGTGGTGCTCGCCCTGCGGGGCCGGGTCGAGCTTGTACTGGGGCGTGTCGGTCACGGTGGCTCCTTTGCCGCGGCGGCGCGCCGATCGGGCGCGGTGGGGTGCGTGGGGGCGGGGTTCTCCCGCTCCTCCGAGCCTAGCCCGCGCGCATGGGCGGCGCGGGTATCGTGCTGGGGTGCATCGCCTGAGCCTCCCCCTCGCCGCCCTCGCCGCGCTCGCGCTCGTCGGCTGCTCCTCGACCTCGCCGGAGCCGAGCGCGGAGCCGACGCCCGCCCCGACCGCGATCGGGCCGCTCCCGGGCGCGAGCGAGTCGCCGATCACGGCCGAGGGCGACCCCGACGCGCCCGAGGGCTACCCGATCGCGCCGCCGACCGAGTTCCCCGAGTGCGCCGAGATCGCGCCGGCCGTCGCGGAGCTCACGAGCGGGCTCTCGTTCGACCAGGCGGCGAGCGACGCCCAGGACCAGGAGGACGTCGCGGTCGAGCGGCAGTGCGCGTGGACCGCGGGCGGCGACACGCTGCGCCTCACGCTGAGCGGCATCACGTTCGCGCCCGACGAGCTCGTCGCGATCTCGGGCTCGCGCCTCATCGTGTCCGACGCGGGGGCGAACGAGCGCGGCCTGTTCGTGATGGGCGTCGGAGAGCCGCCCGTGCTGAGCGAGCGCTTCGCGGGCACCGTCAACCTCTTCGACCAGTTCGAGACCGTCTCGGTCGGCTGGGACGGCGGCGAGGCCGCGTTCACGGGCCAGCAGGCCGTCGACGCCGCCGTCGCGGTGCACGAGGTCATCCGCGGCTAGCCGCGGTTCCTCGGACTAGCGCAGCGCCCGCCGCAGCTCCTCCCCGAGCGCGGCGACGCCGACATCGACCTCGGCGAACGTCGTCGACAGCGGCGAGAGCCCGATGCGGATGCCGTCGGGCGCGCGGAAGTCGCCGATCACGCCCCGCTCCCACAGCCGCGCGTTGACCTCCCGGAACGACGGATGCGTCACCGTCAGGTGGCTGCCTCGGTGCGGCCCGGCGGGCGGGCTCGCGAGCCGCGCCCCGAGCGGCAGCACGTGCTCGGCGAGCGCCGCCTCGGCGAAGTCGGTGAGCGCGATGGACTTCGCCCGCACGGCGTCGATGCCGACCGACTCGACGAGCTCGACCATCGCCTCGAGCGCGACGGTCGCGAGCACGGGCGGCGTGCCGCTCAGGAAGCGGCCGAGCCCGGCTGCCGGTTCGAAGCGCGGCCCCATCGCGAACACGTCGGCCGCGCCCATCCACCCCTGGATCGGCTGCGCGAGCCGCTCGTGCAGGTCGGAGCGCACGTACCCGAACGCCGGCGCGCCCGGCCCGCCGTTGAGGTACTTGTACGAGCAGCCGACCGCGAGGTCGACGCCGTGCTCGTCGAGGCCGACGGGGATGACGCCCGCCGAGTGGCACAGGTCCCACAGCACGAGCGCTCCCGCGTCGTGCGCGGCGCGCGTGATGCCGGCGACGTCGGCGACGAAGCCCGAGCGGTAGGCGACGTGGCTCAGCAGCACGAGCGCCGTGCGCTCCCCCACCGCCTCCTCGACCTGCTCGAGCGAGACGCCCCCGGCGGGGTCAGCCTCGATCCAGCGGATCGTGCAGCCGCGCTCGGCGGCGATGCCCTCGACGATGAAGCGGTCGCTCGGGAAGTTGTCCTCGTCGATCACGATCTCGGTGCGGCCGCGCTCCGCTTGCGCGTCGACGGCGGCGCGCGCGAGCTTGTAGAGCAGCACGGTCGTCGAGTCGCCGACGAACACCTGCCCGGGCCCGGCGCCCACGAGCGCGCCAATGCGATCCCCGAGGTCGAACGGCCGACGCATCCACTGCTCGTCCCACGAGCGGATGAGCCGCTCGCCCCAGTCGCGCTCGATGAAGTCGCCGTAGCGCTGCGGCAGCGAGCGCAGCGGGCGGCCGAGCGAGTTGCCGTCGAGGTAGGCGACGACGTCGCCGCCGCGCACGAAGCGGTCGACGTGCTCGGCGAGCGGGTCGGCGGCGTCGAGCTCGGCGGCGCGGCGGGCGAGGTCGGTCATGCGGATGCCTCCTGGTCGAACCACGTGTAGGGCAGCGATCGAGCGCGGTGCAGGTCGGCCAGCAGCGACTCGTCGTCGACGACGTCCCCCGCGACCGTGCCGACCATCGGACCGGGCGGGAGCAGCCGCTCGGAGAGCAGCGCGTCGACGAGCGCGGTGCCGTCGATGCCGGCGCGGCGGAGCCCAGCGATCTCGGCCGGGTCGAGGTCGAAGCGGTCGAGCCCGTTGCCGAGGTCGGTGCCGTAGGCGACCGATCCTCCTGCGGCGGCGAAGCGCGCCAGGTTGTCGGTCGCGATCGCGAGGGCGCGCTCGTCGCCGTCGCGCTCGTGCATCGCGAGGGTCGAGATCCACGTCTGCCGGGGCGCGGCCGCGCGGATCACGGCGTCGTCGAGGGGCTCGGTCCACGGCGCGTGCGCGAGCACGTCGACGCCCGCCGCGATCGCTCGCTCGACCTGCCCCGCGCCGCGCGCGTGCGCGACGACCGGCAGCCCTGCCTCGCGCGCCTCGGCGACGAGCACGGAGAGCACATCGTCCTCCAGCACGGGTCCGTCGTCGCTGCTGAGCGTGACCTTGATCGCGGCGGCGCCGGCCTCCGCTTGCGCGCGCACGGAGCTGGCCGCCTCGCTCGGCGTCGAGAGCTCGACCACCGATCCCGGCGGCGCCCAGGAGCGATCCGACGGGTAGCCGCCGACGGCCGCGTGGAACGGCCCGGCGAAGCGCGCCTCGACGCCGCGATGCGCGGCCGCGACCGCGTCGACGAGCGCGGGCAGCTCACTCGGCGCCCAGCCGAGGTCGAGCACGCGGCCGAGCGCGGTCGGCTCGTCGCGGGCCGCGTCGCAGAGGCCGAGGTGCACGTGCGCGTCGGTGAGCGGCGGCATGAGCGCTCCCTCGATGCGCGCCAGCCGCCGCGGCGCGTCGCCGTCGGGCACGAGCCGCAAGCCGGTCGCGCTCAGCTCGACCACCGCATCCGCCACCCACCGACCGCCGATGCGCGCGTGCGCGACGCGGGCGACGACCGGTGCGATCACGTGCCGATCCGCGTGCGGACGGCGTAGAGCTCGGGGAAGAAGGTCAGGTCGAGCGCGCGGGCGAGGAAGTCGACGCCGCTCGAGCCGCCCGTGCCGGTCTTGCGACCGATCGTGCGGGTCACGGTGCGCAGGTGCCGGAAGCGCCAGAGCTGGAAGTTGTCCTCGAGGTCGACGAGCTCCTCGCACGTCTCGTAGGCGCGCCAGTCGGGCGCTCCCGGCTCGGCGGCGCCCTCGTAGATGCGCTGGAGGACGGGCACGAGCGACTCGGTGTAGACGTGCGCCTTCGTGACGTCGCGCTCGAGCACCTCGGCGGGCACGTCGTGGCCGTGGCGCGCGAGCAGCCGCAGGAACTCGTCGTAGAGGCTCGGCCGCTCGAGCTCGGCCGCGAGCGCCGCGTGCTCGGCGGGGCTCGACTCGAACACCTGCAGCATGCGCTCGTGCTTGTTGCCGAGCGCGAACTCGACCATGCGGTACTGCGCGCTCTGGAAGCCGGATGCGCCCTCGAGGGCGCCGCGGAACTGCGCGTACTCGGTGGGCGTGAGGGTCGCGAGCACCGACCACTGCTGCGTCAGCACCTCCTGGATGTGCTTGACGCGCGCGATGCGCTTGAGCGCCGCGCCGAGGTCGTCGGCCGCGAGCAGCCTCCTCGCGTCATCGAGCTCGTGGATGACGAGCTTGAGCCAGAGCTCGGTCGTCTGGTGCTGGATGATGAAGAGCATCTCGTCGTGGTGCTCCGGGCGGCTGCGCGGGTGCTGCGACGCGAGCAGCGAGTCGAGCCCCAGGTAGGAGCCGTAGGTCATCCGCTCGCGCAGGTCGGTGACGACCCCGTCCTCGATCTCGCGGGTGTTGTGCTCGACGGACACGTCAGGCCTCCTTCGGCTCGGCCTCCACGGTAGTGGCAGGCGGCGCGGTCAGCGGGTCGCGACGAGCACGGTCGCGCCGAGCTCGTCGTCGGCGCGCACGGCCGAGTCGCGGAAGCCCGCCGCCGCGACGAGGTCGGCGGCCGCCTCGACCTGGAGCGGCGCGAGCTCCACGAGCGCGATGCCGCCGGGCGCGAGGAGCCGCACCATCGCGGGCGCGTGCTCGGCGAGCGGGTCGAGGCCGTCGACGCCGCCGTCGAGCGCGAGCAGCGGCTCGAACTCCGCCGCCTCGCGCGGGAGGTGCACGAGGTGGGCGGTGGGCACGTAGGGCAGGTTCGCGGCGATGACGTCGAAGGGCGCGGATGCGTCGAGGCCGTCGAGCGAGTCGGCACGGAGGACGAGCGCGCCCGGCAGGTTCTCGCGAGCGCAGGCGACCGCATCCGCGTCGGCGTCGATCGCGACGACCTCGACGCCCGGCACCCGGTGCATCGCGAGCGCCGCGATCGCGCCCGAGCCGCAGCCGAGGTCGAGCAGTCGCGGCGCTCGCGGCTCGCGCTCGGCGGCCTCGCGCAGCAGGTCGGCGGCGAGCGTCGCGAGCAGCTCGGTGCGCCGGCGCGGCACGAAGACCCCCTGGTGCACGGCGATGCGCAGCTCGGCGAAGCGCGCGCTGCCGACGATGTGCTCGATCGGCTCGCCGAGCGTGCGGCGCTCGACCATCATCTCGATCATCCACGGGTCGTCGATCCTCGCGGCGCGCTGCAGCTCGGCGAGCTCGCGCTCGGGGAAGACGCTCCCCGAGTCGCGCAGCGCCGCCAGCAGCTCGTCTGGCTCCCGCAGCTCCATCGCTCGCGACGATAGCCTGCCGACGTGCTGATCGCCGAGGACGCCGTCGACCACCTCATCGCGCTCGTGCGCGTGCCGACCGAGCGACCCGAGCAGCTGCCGGCCTTCCGGGCCGCGCTCGAGGAGCGATTCCCGCGGCTCTTCGCCGCGCTCGAGGTCGAGCTCGTCGGCGACACGATCCTCGCGCGCTGGCCGGGCCGCGGCGAGGGCCGCCCGGCGCTCCTCATGGCCCACCAGGACGTCGTGCCCGCCCCCGAGGCCGGCTGGACGCATCCGCCCTACTCCGGCCACCGCGACGGCACGCACGTGTGGGGGCGCGGCACCCTCGACGACAAGGGCTCGCTCGTCGCCATCTGCGTGGGCGTCGAGGCGCTGCTCGCGGCCGGCTTCGCGCCCGAGCGCGACGTGTGGCTCGTCTTCGGGCACGACGAGGAGACGATGGGCTCGGGCGCGGCCTCCGCGATCGCGGAGCTCGACGCGCGCGGCGTGCGGCCCGCGTGGGCGCTCGACGAGGGCGGCGCGATCATCGAGCCGCCCATCGCGGGGCTCTCGCGCGACGTCGCGGTCGTCGGGGTGGCCGAGAAGGGCTTCGCGAACATCCGGGTGCGCGTGGCCCAGGTGGGCGGGCACGCGTCGACGCCGCCGCGGCTGCCGGCGACGTCGCGGCTCGCGCGGGCGATCCGGCGGCTCGACCGCTCCCCCTTCCCCCGCTCGCTGCCCGAGCCGGCGCTGCGCATGCTCGAGCTGCTCGGGGCGGATGCGCCGGGCGCGCAGGGCGCGGTGCTGCGGCGCGTGCGGCGGGCTCGGCCGCTCGTCGAGCGGATCCTCGCGCGCGGCGACGAGACGCGGGCGATGCTCGCGACGACGGCGGTCGTGACGCAGCTGCAGGGCGCGGCGGCGCCGAACGCGCTCGCGGAGGAGGCGACCGCGGTCGTGAACGCGCGCATCGCGCTCGGCTCCTCGGTCGACGAGACGCTCGAGCACGTGCGGCGCGCGATCGCCGACCCACGCGTCGAGCTCGAGGTGCTGCACGGGCACGGGCCGAGCCCCGAGAGCCCGTCCGCCGGCCCCGGCTGGGACGCGATCGAGGCGGCGATCGCGAGGGCGCGGCCCGACGTGCAGACCGTGCCGTACGTCATGCTCGGCGGCACCGACAGCCGCCACGCGCACCGCATCACCGACCGCGTCTACCGCTTCGCGCCCTTCGAGATGACGCGCGAGGAGCGGCTCACGCTGCACGCGCGCGACGAGCGCATCCGCGTCGACACGTGGCTCGCCGGCTGCCGCTGGTACGCCGACCTCCTCGAGTCGAGCTGCTGATGACCCGCTTCGCGATCGACGCGCCGACGGCCCTGCGGATCGTGCGCGAGCGGGTCGACGTCGGCGAGCACTCCCTCGTGAGCACCGGGGCGCTGCGCTCGCAGGCGATGCAGCTGCTCTACGACGAGGTGCGCGCGGGCGCCCTCGACGAGGCGGAGGGGCGCGCGCAGCTCGAGGCGGTCGCGGCGCTCAAGGTGCGGCTGCTCGGCGACCGCGTCTCGCGCTCGGTCGCGTGGCGCATCGCCGCGCGGCTCGACTGGGCGGAGATCGGCGCGGCGGAGCTGCTCGCGGTCGCCTCGCTCCAGGCCGACGCGCTCGTCACGGACGACGAGCGGCTCGCGGCGGCGGCCGAGGGCGTCGCCCCGCGGATGCGGTGGGTCGACTTCGCGAGCGCCATCCGCTGACGCACGGCAGGCTCTCCGCGCCGCTGCGCCACGTGCGAGGGTGGTACCAGATGGTCGCTCGCAGCCTCGCCGAGCGGCACATCGGTACCACCCAGCCGCGACGGCGGTACCAGAGGGTCGCTCGCGCCCTCGCCGAGCGGCACATCGGTACCACCCAGCCGCGACGGCGCTCAGGCGTGGAGGTGCGGCTCGTGGTCGGCGTGGCCGGGCGGCTCGAGCTGGAAGGTGGCGTGCTCGAGCGAGAGCGGGAAGTGCTCGGCCGCGCACTCCTGCAGCGCATCGAGCACTCGCGGCGCGTGGCCGTCGGCGAAGCACGACTCCTCCACCACGACGTGCGCCGTGAGCTGGTGCAGTCCCGTGCCGAGCGTCGAGGCGTGCAGGTCGTGCACGGAGATGACGTGCTCGACCTCCATGAGGTGCGCGCGCACGTCGTCGAGGTCGAGCTCCTGCGGCGTCGACTCGAGCAGGATCCGGCCGCTGTCGCGCAGGAGGGCGAGCGAGCGCGGCACGATGAGCACCGCCACGAGCGCGCTCGCGATGAGGTCGGCCTGCTGGAAGCCCCACAGCCAGATCGCGACCGCCGCCGCGATCACCGCGACCGAGCCGATCGCGTCGTTCACGACCTCGAGGAACGCCGCCCGCAGGTTGAGGCTCGAGCCGCGGCCGCCCGCGAGCACCGCGAGCGCGACGAGGTTGCCCGCGAGGCCGATTGCGCCGAAGGCGAGCAGCAGCGGCCCCGGCACCTCGGTCGGCTCGGCGATGCGCCGCACGCCCTCGACGACCACGACGAGCGCGACGATGAGCAGCGCCGCCGCTTGCGCCGCCGCGGCGAGCACCTCGACGCGCACGAGGCCCCACGTGCGGCGCCCGCTCGGGGCGGCTTGCACGAGCCGCTGCGCGCCGAGCGCGACGCCGAGCCCCGCGACGTCGGTGAGCATGTGCACGGTGTCGACGAGCAGCGCGAGCGAGCCGGTGACGATCGAGCCCACGACCTGCGCGGCGAAGAGCGCCGCCGTGATGCCGAACGCGACCGCGAGCCGGCGCGAACCGACCGCGGCACTGCCATCGGCACTGCCGCCGACACCGGGGCTGTGCCCGTGGGACCCCGACATGCCCGCCGCTACATGCGCGACTTGGTGTGCCAGACGGTCTTCGTCTCCGTCAGGGCGAGGATGCGCTGCGGCGTCTCGGGCGCGATGCCCGGCTCGGGGCGGATGACGCGCTTGAGCGTGTCGGCCGCCGCGACCTCGAGCGCGACCCAGTCGAGGTCGCCTGCGCCCGTGAGGTCGAGCGCGTTGACGTCGGCGTGGCTCGCGAGCCACGGCGCGAGCTCGGCGGGGTCACCGGTGAGCACGTTCACGACGCCGCCGGGCAGGTCGCTCGTCGCGAGCACCTCGGCGAGCGAGATCGCCACGAGCGGCGACGACGCGGCGGGGATGACGACGACCGCGTTGCCCATCACGAGCGCGGGCGCGACGACCGACGTGAGGCCGAGCAGCCCTTGCGACTGCGGCGCGACGATCGCGACGACGCCCGTCGGCTCCGGCACCGAGATGTTGAAGTAGGGGCCCGCGACGGGGTTCGCGGAGCCCGCGACCTGGGCGATCTTGTCGGTCCAGCCGGCGTGCCACACCCACAGGTCGATCGCCTCCTCGACCTGCGCGCGAGCGCGCGCGGCCGAGAGGCCCTCGGTGCGCTGCAGCTCGTCGACGAACTGCGCCTTGCGGCCCTCGAGCACCTCGGCGACGCGGTAGAGCACCTGGCCGCGGTTGTACGCGGTCGCGCCCGCCCAGCCCGGCTGGGCCTTGCGGGCCGCGCGCACGGCCTCGCGCGCATCCTTGCGGGACGCCTTCGCGACGTTCGCGACAAAGCGGCCCTCGCCGTCGCGCACCTCGGTCACGCGGCCCGACTCGCTGCGCGGGAAGGCGCCGCCGATGAAGAGCTTGTAGGTCTTCGGGACGTCGAGGCGCGTGGTGGTCTTCGTGGTCGTGGTCATCGCTCGCCTGCCTTCAGGTACGCCTGCATGCCCTGCACGCCGCCCTCGCGGCCGTAGCCCGACTCCTTGTAGCCGCCGAAGGGGCTCGCCGGGTCGAACTTGTTGAACGTGTTCGTCCACACGACGCCCGCTCGGAGCTTGTCGGCGATCGCGAGCACGCGCGAGCCCTTGTCGCTCCAGATGCCGGCCGAGAGGCCGTAGGGCGTGTTGTTGGCCTTCGCGATCGCCTCGTCGGGCGTGCGGAACGTGAGCACCGAGAGCACCGGGCCGAAGATCTCCTCGCGCGCGATCGTCGACGACGCCTCGACGCCCGTGATGACGGTGGGCGCGAACCAGTAGCCCTCCTGCGGCAGCTCGCACGCGGGGCTCCACGCCTCGCCGCCCTCGGCGACGCCGCGGTCGACGAGCCGCGTGATGCGCTCGAGCTGCTCGCTCGAGTTGATCGCGCCGACGTCGGTGTTCTTGTCGAGCGGGTCGCCGACGCGGAGCGTCGCCATGCGCTCCTTCAGCCGGTCCATCACCGCGTCGTGCACGTTCTCCTGCACGAGCAGCCGGCTGCCGGCGCAGCAGACCTGCCCCTGGTTGAAGAAGATGCCGTCGACGATGCCCTCGATCGCCTGGTCGAGCGGGGCGTCGTCGAAGACGATGTTCGCGCCCTTGCCGCCGAGCTCGAGCGTGAGCTTCTTGTCGGTGCCCGCGAGCGCCTTCGCGATCTCGCGGCCCACCGCGGTCGAGCCCGTGAAGGCGACCTTGTCGACATCGGGGTGGCGCACGAGCGCCGCGCCCGTCGCGCCGTCGCCCGTCACGAGGTTGACGACGCCCGCCGGGAGCCCGGCCTGCTCGCACACCTCGGCGAAGAGCATCGCCGTGAGCGGGGTCGTCTCGGCGGGCTTGAGCACGACGGTGTTGCCCGCCGCGAGCGCGGGCGCGACCTTCCACGCGAGCATCAGCAGCGGGAAGTTCCACGGGATGACCTGCGCGGCGACGCCGTGCGGCCGCGGCGCGGCGCCGAGCCCGAGGTGGTCGAGCTTGTCGGCCCAGCCGGCGCAGTGGAAGAACCACTGGGCGACGAGCGGGATGTCGGCGTCGCGCGTCTCGCGGATCGGCTTGCCGTTGTCGAGCGACTCGGCGACCGCGAGCTCGCGGGCGCGCTCCTGCAGGATGCGCGCGATGCGGAAGAGGAACTTGCCGCGGTCGCGGCCCGACATCGGTCCCCACACGTCGCGGAAGGCCGCGCGCGCGGCGCGCACCGCCGCATCCACATCGCCCTCGTCGGCGTACGCGAAGGTCGCGATCTGCTGCTCGGTGCTCGGGGAGACGGAGGCGAACGGCTCGCCGCCGCCCGTCACCCACTCGCCGCCGATCCAGAGGCGGTAGTCCTCCCGCAGCGAGAGGATGGACGTCGACTCGGGAGCCGGCGCGTAGTCGAGGAATGCCATGGTGCCTTCAGTCGATCGTGACGTAGTCGGGGCCGGAGTAGCGGCCGGTGGTGAGCTTCTGGCGCTGCAGCAGCACGTCGTTGAGCAGGCTCGAGGCGCCGAAGCGGTAGAGCTTCGGGTCGAGCCACGCCTCGCCGCACGTCTCGGCGACCGCGACGAGGTGCTTGATCGCATCCTTCGCGGTCGAGATGCCGCCCGCGGGCTTCACGCCGATGCGCTCCCCCGTGAGCCGCTCCCAGTCGCGCACGACCTGCAGCATGAGTAGCGTGACGGGCAGCGTCGCCGCGGGCTGCACCTTGCCGGTCGAGGTCTTGATGAAGTCGCCGCCCGCGAGGATCGAGAGCCACGAGGCGCGGCGCACGTTGTCGTAGGTGTGGAGCTCGCCGGTCTCGAGGATGACCTTGAGGTGCGCGTACGAGCCGTCCGCGCGGCGGCACGCCTCCTTCGTCAGCACGATCTCGTCGAAGACCTTGCCGTAGTTGCCCTCGAGGAACGCGCCCCGGTCGATGACCATGTCGATCTCGTCGGCGCCCGCGGCGACGGCGTCGCGGGTGTCCTGCAGCTTGACCTCGATGCTCGCGCGGCCCGCGGGGAACGCGGTCGCGACGGCGGCGACGTTGATGCCGTCGTCCTTGCCGGCGCTCCACGCCGAGCCGAGCGCCTCGACGGCGTGGCCGACCATGTCGCCGTAGACGCAGACGGCGGCGGGCCGGGGCGTCGAGGGGTCGTTCGCGTCGGGCACGAGCGCCTTCGCGACGAGCGAGCGGACCTTGCCGCGCGTGTCGGCGCCCTGCAGGGTCGTGAGGTCGATCATGCGGATCGCGAGGTCGAGGGCCTGGGCCTTCGACGACGTCTTGATCGAGCGGGTGCCGAAGCGCGCCGCGCGGGCCTCGAGGCCGACCGCGTCGACCGCGGGCAGCCCCTCGAGGTGCCGCCGGAGGGCGACCTCGGAGAGGTCGCTGCCGAGCAGCTGGACGGCGCGCTCTGCGGGCGCGAGCGCTGCGCTGGTCGATGTCACGCTGTTCCTTCTTGCCCTGGCCGGGCCGCTCCCGCGGATCGGGGCGGCGGATGGGTCACGGCAGTCTACCGACCGGTGCCCCGCCCCGGTGCGGCGCGGCGGACCCGTCGGTCAGGCGGACGCGGCCGCGACGAGCTCGCGCGTGCGCTCGACGTCCCGGCCCATCTGCGCGACGAGCTCGTCGAGGCTCTCGAAGCGGTGCATCGGGCGCACGAAGTCGATGAGCTCGAGCTCGATCGGCCGGTCGTAGAGGTCGAGGTCGACGTCGAGGAGGTACGCCTCGACGGTCTTCGCGGCGACGCCGTCGAACGTCGGGTTGTCGCCGATCGAGACCGCCGCGGGGAAGGCGCCCGCGTCGACGCGCGCGATCGCGGCGTAGACGCCGTCGGCGGGCACGAAGCCCTCGACGGGCGAGCCGAGGTTGGCGGTCGGGTAGCCGAGCGCGCGGCCGCGCTGGAAGCCGCGCACGACGTCGCCGCGCAGCAGGTGCCGGCGGCCGAGCATCGCGTTCGCCTCCTGGATGCGGCCGAGGCCGAGCGCCTCGCGGATCCAGGTCGACGAGACGCGGCGGCCGTCGGCGAAGCAGATGTCGTCGATCGACTCGACGCGCGCGCCGCGCGGCTCGGCGTGCGCGCGCAGCATCGCCGCGTCGCCCGCGCCCCGGTGCCCGAAGCGGAAGTCGTCGCCGACGAGCAGCACGCGGGCGCCGAGCCCCTCGAAGAGCACGCGCTGCGAGAACTCCTCCGCCGGCTGCGCGGCGGTCTCGGCCGTGAACGGGATGACGACCACGCGGTCGGCGCCGGCGTCGCGCAGCAGCTCGACCTTGTGCCGCAACGAGACGAGCGGCAGGGGCGCGCGGTCGGGCCGCACGACCTCGAGCGGGTTGCGGTCGAAGGTGACGACGGTCGTCACGAGGCCCTCGGCGTCGGCGATCGCGCGGAGCTGCTGCAGGATGCGCCGGTGGCCGATGTGCACGCCGTCGAACTTGCCGATCGTGATGGCGCTCGGCGCCGCCTCGAGCTGCTCGACCCAGCCGAGCCCGCGCTCGGCGAGGTCGCTCACGCGGCCACCCGCTCGCTGCTCGCGCGCAGCCACCACAGGCCGAGGAACGGCAGCACGGCGGGGATGAAGAGGTAGCCCATGCCGAAGTAGCTCCAGACGGAGTCGTGCGCGAAGAGCTCCGGCGCGACGAGCGAGAGCGTGCCGACGACGAGCACGCCGACGAGCTCGAAGCAGACGGCCGCGAGCGCGACGCGACGCCACGCATCCCTCGGGCTCGCGAGCGCGACGGTCGCGACGATGTAGACGACGGCGGCGACGGCGCTCAGCGAGTACGCGAGCGGGGCCTCGTCGAAGCGCTGCACGATCTGCACGAAGGAGCGGCCCGTCGCGGCCATCGCGAGCACCGCGTACACCGCGATCAGGACTCGGCCGATGCCGGCGTGCTTGCGCTCATTCACTCGGTCGAGTCTAGCGATCTCGCGGTGGCCGCCCCGCCGCGGCGGCGGTCAGGCGATCTGCACGAACCAGATCTGGTGCATGCGGTAGACCATCACCGCGCACGCGAGGATGCCGATGCCGACGATGAGCGTCGACCACTGCCCCTTCTTGTCGACGAGCGCCCACAGCACCGCGCCGGGCGGGATGACGAGCGCGGTGAGCAGGTACGTCCAGTACTCGAGCAGGTCGCCCGTCGGGCCCGCGCCCGTGAACGGCGCGATGATCGACGCGATCGCCTGCACGACGAGCGCGAGCAGCGTGAACGCCGCGGCGCCGAGCACGAAGTCGTTGAACGGGCGCTTCATGAGCCCCACGACCGCGACGATCGCGCCGATGACGCCGAAGGCGATCGCCTGCGCGAGCATGAGCCAGCTGATCACGAGGCGCCCCCGGTCGGGAAGTTCGTCACGGGCAGCAGCCGTCGCCCCTCGGCGCGGGCGATGCCGACGAGCCGGTCGCCGTGCACGGCCGCGACGAGGCCGCGCTCCCCCTCGAGGGCGATCGTGCGGCGGCCGTGGGCGAGGTTCGCCGCGCGCTCGTCGTCGAGCAGGGCGACGGGCAGGATGCGGGAGGCGGCGCGGGCGGGCGGCTCCAGCAGCGCGCGAGCGCCGTCGGGCAGCGCGTCGGCGAGCGGCGCGCCCTCGACGTCGAACGGGCCGATGCGCGAGCGGCGGAGCGCGGTGAGGTGCCCGCCGACGCCGAGCGCCGCGCCGAGGTCGCGCGCGAGCGCGCGGATGTAGGTGCCGCTCGAGCAGTCGACGACGACGTCGACCTCGGCGCGCACGCCGGGCCGGAATCCGAGCACCTCGAAGCGCGAGACCGTCACGGGCCGGGCGGCGAGCTCGACCTCCTCCCCCGCGCGGACGCGCGCGTAGGCGCGCTCGCCGTCGACCTTGATCGCGCTCACCGAGGAGGGCACCTGCTCGATCTCGCCAGTGAGGGCCGCCATCGGTGCTGTGAGGTCGTCGCGCGTCAGGTGGGACGCATCCGCCGTCGTCGTCTCGTCGCCCTCGGCGTCGTCGGTCGTCGTCGTCGCGCCGAGCGCGATCGTGGCGGTGTAGGTCTTGTCGAGCCCGACGATGTGCGTCAGCAGCCGTGTCGAGGGGCCGACGCCGAGGATGAGCAGGCCCGTCGCCATCGGGTCGAGCGTGCCCGCGTGGCCGACCTTGCGGGTGCCGAGGGCCCGCCGCGCGCGGCTCACGGCGGTGTGGCTCGTGATGCCCTGCGGCTTGTCGACGAGCAGGATGCCGTCGGGGGCGTCGGTGTCGGAGGGCACCAGGCGAGTGTAGACGCTCGTCCCGGTCAGCTCCTGGCCGCCGGTCGCGGCCGGATCGGCCGGTAGCCTCCCAGCATGGCGAGCGAAGCGGAGCGGGCGCCCCGGCAGCGCGTCGCCGTCATCGGCGCCGGCGCGATCGGCGGCACCATGGCGGCGCTGCTGCAGGCCGCGGGGCACGACGTCACCGTCACGGCGCGGGGCGCGAACCTCGAGGCGATGCGCGAGCACGGGCTGCGGCTGCGCGGCGGCTTCGGCACGCACACCGCCGCCGTGACGGCGCTCGAGCGGCTCGAGGAGGTGCCCGACGTCGCGATCCTCGCCGTCAAGGCGACCGGCACCGCGGACGCGCTCGAGGCGAACCGCGGGCAGCTCGCCGACGTGCCGCTGCTCGTGGCGCAGAACGGCCTCTACGGCGAGCGCACGGCCGGGCGGCTGCTCGGGCACGAGCGCGTCGCGGGCGCGCTCTCGCTCATCGCCGCGAACTCGCTCGAGCCCGGCGTCGTGACGGTCACGGCCGCGAACCCGACGATCGTCGGCGGCGCCGAGGGCGAGCGCTTCGCGGCGCTGCTCGGCGAGGTGATGCCGATCGAGCGGACGGCCGACCTCGAGGGCTCGCAGTGGACGAAGCTGCTCATCAACATGGTCAACGCGATCCCCGCGATCGTCGGGCACCCGGTGCAGGACGTGATCGGCGACCCGGGGCTGCGGCGCGTGATGGTCGCCTCGATGCGCGAGTGCGCGCGGGTCGGCCTCGCGAGCGGCGTGCGCTTCCAGCCGATGCAGAGGCTCTCGCCCCTGCTCGTGCGGCTGCTCGCATGGGCACCGCACCGCGTCGCGCAGCAGGTGCCGCTGCGCATCCGGGCACGGATGGGCGAGGTGCCGAACCTCGGCTCGACGCAGCAGTCGATCCGGCGCGGGCAGCCGACCGAGGTCGACATGATCAACGGCGCGGTCGTGGAGGCGGCGGCGCGCGCCGGTCGCGAGGCGCCGGTCAACGCGGCGCTCGTGGAGCTCGTGCACGAGGTCGAGCGCTCTGGCCGCTTCCTGCCGGCGTCGGTCGTGCGGCAGCTCGCCTAGTCAGCAGGAGTCGGCGAACACCTGCACGGGGCGGCGCCAGTCGCTGTTCTCGACGATGAACGCCGCCTTCCGGCGCGGGTCCACGGCCCGCTCGTAGAGGTCGTGGGCCTCGCGGTAGCGGCGGTGCGACTCGTGGCGCAGGTCGGGGTGCGCGCCGTCCCGAGCGCGCATCCGCTCTCCCCTCGTGCGCTCGTCGGCGTCGAGGTAGACGACCGCGTGCCACTTGCCCGCGAGCGCCGGCCGCTGCAGGAAGACGCCGTCGACGACGAGCACGACGTCGGGCCCGGCGGTCTCCCACTCCATCTCGACGCTGCGGTCGGCGTGGAGGTCGAAGGCGCGCGTCACGAAGCCCGTCGACCCGCCCATCCGGAACGGGTGCAGCAGCACGCGGTCGAGCAGCTCGACGTCGAACGCGTCCTCGTAGTAGCCCTTCGGCGAGTCGCGCCCCTGCCGGTAGCGGAACGCCTGCGGTCGGTGGAAGTCGTCGGCGCTCGCGCGGAACGCCTCGACGCCCGCGCGCGCGAACGCGACCTGGAGCGCATCCGCGAAGCGCGTCTTGCCGACCCCGTCGCGCCCCTCGACGGCGAAGAGCCGGCGGCCGCGGGGGTTGCGGCGCAGCAGCTGGTCGACGAGGTCGGTGTAGAGCGCCTTCTGCTCGGGCGTCCAGGAGGCGGCCTGCATGAGCAGCGAGCGGTCGATCATGGCGTCAGCCTAGGCGCTCACGCGACGGGCGTCGGCGGGGCGACGGGCCGCGAGCCGTAGGCGAGGCGCCGCAGCAGCGCCTCGGCGGGCCCGCGCGTGCCGCGCGCGTCGAGCACGAGCGCGACGGCGACGCTCACGAGCCACGCGGCCACCGCGACGCCGGCCGCGGCGAGCGGCGTGAGCGTCGAGCCGAGCCCGAATCCCCACGCCGCGAGCGTCGGCACGAGCAGCACCGACTGCAGCAGGTAGCTCGAGAGCGAGCGCTTGCCGACCGCCGCGAGCGCGCGCACGACGATGCCGCGCCGCTCGCCGATCGCCGCCGCGGCGAGCGCGAAGAGCGCCGCGTAGCCGATGCCGCCCGCGACGCCCGCGAGGCTCGAGACGCCCATCGTGCCCCACGAGAGCGCCGGGTCGAGCACGAGTCCGGCGAACTGCGCCGCGGCGAGCGCGCCGCCGGCCCAGCCGATCGCGATGCCGACCACCGCGATGCCCACGAGCGTCCGCCGGTGGTCGCGCGGGCGGTCGAGCAGGCCGCGGCGAGCGGCGAGCATCCCGAGCACGACCGCGAGCGGCACGGTGAGCGCGAGCAGCTGCCCGGGCGTCGCGAGGAGCCACAGCCCCAGGCTCTGGAGCGCGAACCACGGGTAGCTCGGCTCGCCCGCGGGCGTCGCGAGACCGCCGCCCGCCAGGGAGGAGAGGTCGCCGGCGATGCCCGTGCCGAGCAGCAGTCCGCCCGCGAGGCTCATCGCCGCGAAGAGCGCGAGCAGGCCCGCGAGCACCCACGCGACGATGCGCAGCACGCGGTCGGAGCGGCGCAGCAGCAGCGCGACGACGACGAGCCCCGTGAGCCCGTAGGCGCCGACGATGTCGCCGAACCACAGCAGCAGCGCGTGCACCGCGCCGATCGCGACCATCCACGCGTGCCGCCGCTGCAGGATGCGCCGCGCCTCGCGCCACGGCGTGCCGGCCGCCGACTGCCGGCTGTAGAGCTGCCAGATGCCGTAGCCGAACAGGAACGCGAACAGCGGGTAGGCGCGCCCGTCGATCACGACGAGCGAGAGGAGCTGGTAGCCGAGGTCGGCACCGTCGTGGCCGAGCTGGTGCGCGCTCGAGAGCCCCTGCTCGCGGCCGTGGAGCAGCCACGGCACGTTCGCGAGCGCGATGAGCAGCAGCATGAGCCCGCGCGCGAGGTCGGGCGCGAGGCTGCGGCCCCGGGCGGCCGTCGCGGCGGCCGCGACGTCGACGGCAGGCTCGTGCCACGCCGGGGGCGCGGGCCAGGCGGCCGTGGGGATCGGCCCGCCGGCGGGCGTCGGCTGCGACGGATGCGGCTGCGGCGGTCGGGCGGGCGGCATCTGCTCGGCGTGGGTCATGCCTCGACGCTATCGAGGCGGTCTGCCGGGCCGGGGCCCGGTCGCGCGTCTACGCTGGCGGGATGCTCGGCGACCGCTCCACGACCGCGCTCGCGGACTGGTACCGCTCGAGCGCGCGCGACCTGCCGTGGCGGCGCCCCGACTTCGACGCGTGGGGCACGCTCGTGAGCGAGGTCATGCTGCAGCAGACGCAAGCGGCGCGCGTCGCGGTCGAGATCGACCGCTGGCTCGCGCGCTGGCCGACGCCCGCCGACCTCGCCGACGCGCCGACCCACGAGGTGCTCCGGCAGTGGGGCACGCTCGGCTACCCGCGCCGCGCGCTGCGGCTGCAGGACACCGCGCGCGCGATCGTCGAGCGGCACGGCGGCGAGGTGCCGCGCGACGTGCCGTCGCTCCTCGCCCTGCCGGGCGTCGGCGACTACACGGCGCGCGCGGTCGCCGTCTTCCACTTCGGCGACCGGCATCCCGTGGTCGACACGAACGTGCGCCGCGTCGTCGCGCGCGCCGTGCACGGCCGCGGCGAGGCGGGGCCCGCAGCCAAGCGCGACCTCGCCGACGTCGAGGCGCTGCTGCCCGAGGGCCGCGCCGACGCATCCGTCGTCTCCATCGCGCTCATGGAGCTCGGCGCCCTCGTCTGCACCGCCCGCGCCCCGCGCTGCGACGAGTGCCCGATCGCCGACGCGTGCGCGTGGCGGGCCGCGGGCTACCCGCCGTTCGAGGGCAAGCGCGCGCGGCGGCAAGCGCGGTTCGAGGGCAGCGACCGGCAGGCGCGCGGCACGGTGCTGCGCGCGCTGCGGGCGGTCGACGTGCCGCTCTCCCCCGCCGAGCTGCACGCGCGCTGGCACGACGCCGAGCAGCTCGAGCGCGCGCTCGCCTCGCTCGCCGCCGACGGCCTCATCGTGCGCGAGGCCGATGCCGTGCGGCTGCCCGACTGACGCTCGGGTGCGCTCGGTAGGTTGAGCGGCATGCCGGCTCGACACCAGCGCGTCACCGCTCCGAGCGACGACCTCGCCGCCGCCCTCGAGGCGATCCGCGTCGAGCTCGGGCTCGACGCGGCCTTCCCGCCCGCCGCGATCGCCGAGGCCGAGGCGTTCGCGGCCGCTCCGCGGCTGCCGGACGCCGACCGCACCGGCATCCCCTTCATCACGATCGACCCCGAGGGCTCGACCGATCTCGACCAGGCGCTGCACCTCGAGCGCGACGGCGACGGCTACCGCGTGCACTACGCGATCGCCGACGTCGCCGCGTTCGCCGAGCCGGGCGGCGCGATCGACGCCGAGGCGCGCCGCCGCGGCCAGACGATGTACGCGCCCGACGGCCGCGTGCCGCTGCACCCCGCGGTCGTGAGCGAGGGCGCCGCGAGCCTGCTCGCGGGCGAGGTGCGCGGCGCGTACGTGTGGTCGTTCGGGCTGGATGCGGCGGGTCGCGCCGTGCGCGTCGGTCTCGAGCGCGCGCGGGTGCGCTCGCGCGCGCAGCGCAGCTACGCCGAGGCGCAGCGGCTGCTCGAGGAGGGCGACGCGATGCTCGCGCTGCTGCGCGAGGTCGGCGAGCTGCGGATCGCGCTCGAGGCCGAGCGGGGCGGCGCGAGCCTCGACATGCCCGAGGAGGAGATCGAGCGCGACGGCGACGACTACCGCCTCGTGCGCCGCGAGCTGCTGCCCGTCGAGCGCTGGAACGCGCAGCTCTCGCTCATGACCGGCATGGAGGCCGCGCGCCTCATGCTCGGCGCGGGCGCGGGGATCCTCCGGACGATGCCGCGCCCGCCCGAGGCGGACGTACGCGCCTTCCGGGCGGAGGTCGCCGCGATCGGCGAGCCATGGCGCGAGGACGAGCACTACGGCGACTTCCTGCGGCGGCTCGACCGCTCGGAGCCGTCGACGCTCGCGATCCTGCAGGCCGCGCGGCGGCTGTTCCGCGGCGCGTCGTACCGCGTCGTCGACGAGGCGGCGGACGCGTCGGATGCGTCGGAGTGGGTGCAGGCGGCGATCGGCGCCCCGTACGCGCACGCGACGGCGCCACTGCGGCGGCTCGTCGACCGCTTCGTGCTCGCGCACTGCGAGGCGATCGCGAACGGGCGCGAGGTGCCCGCGTGGGCGACCCGGGGCCTCGAGGGGCTCCCCGAGATCATGCAGGAGTCGAGCCGGATCGCGGGAGCGCTCGAGCGGGCGTCGGTCGACGCGGTCGAGATCGCGGTGCTCAGACACCGCATCGGCGAGGAGTTCGACGCGGTGGTCGTCCAGGCGCGCAAGGAGGGCGCGACGATCCAGCTCATCGATCCGCCCACCGAGGCGATGTGCGAGACGGATGCGTCGCCCGGCGAGCGCATCCGCGCGCGGCTGACGGAGGCAGACCTCGCGACGCGCAGCCTGCGCTTCGCCGAGGCCGCCGCCGGCTGAGCGAGTCGTGGCTCAGCCGGCGGAGGAGCTCAGCTCGCGGCCGTCTCGTCGTCGTCCGCGTCCTTCGGCTTGCGGTACGGGTCGGCGTCGCCAGCGTACTGCGCCGCCTCCGCCGCCCGGTGCGCGGCGAGGTCGCGCTGGCGCGCCTCGTCGAGCAGGTGCTCGATCGACGCCGCGCTCTCGGGCAGCGCGTCGAGGTGGAACTCGATCGACGGCGTGAGGCGCAGCGAGAGGCCCTTGCCGATCTCGCGCCGCACGACGCCCTTCGCGCTCGAGAGCGCCTTGGCCGTCTCGTCGCGCTCCTCGTCGGTGCCGTACACCGTGTAGAAGATCGACGCGTGCTGCAGGTCGCCCGTCACCCGCACATCCGTGATCGTGACGAAGCCGAGCCGCGGGTCGCGCACCTCGCGCTCGAGGGCGCGCACGGTGATCTCGCGGATGCGGTCGGCGATCTTCCTCGCCCGGGGGTTCTCTGCCATGGGTTCCTCCTGTTGAGACGAGTGTGGGGCGGCCAGCAGCCGCCCCACACCGTACTGCGCGTCAGACGCGCGGCTTCTCGACCATCTCGATCGTCTCGATCTCGTCGCCGATCTGGATGTCGTTGAACCGGCCGAGCCCGATGCCGCACTCGAAGTCGGTGCGGACCTCGGTCACGTCGTCCTTGAAGCGGCGCAGCGACTCGATGGCGAGGCCATCGGCGAGCACGACGCCGTCGCGGATGACGCGGGCCTTGGCGTTGCGGGTGATCGTGCCGGAGCGGACGATGCAGCCCGCGATGTTGCCGAACTTCGAGGAGCGGAACACCTCGCGGATCTCGGCGACACCCGACTGGACCTCCTCGAACTCGGGCTTGAGCATGCCCTTGAGCGAGTTCTCGACGTCCTCGATCGCCGCGTAGATCACGTTGTAGAACCGCACGTCGACACCCTCTCGGGCGGCGCGCTCGCGGGCCTTCGTGTCCGGGCGGACGTTGAAGCCGATGATGACGGCCGAGTCGACGGTCGCGAGGTTGACGTCCGACTCGGTGATCGCGCCGACACCGCGGTGGATGATGCGCAGGTCGACCGTGTCGTCGATCTCGATCTTCATGAGCGACTCCTCGAGCGCCTCCACGGCACCCGACACGTCGCCCTTGATGATGAGGTTGAGCGTCTCGACCTTGCCCTGCTCCATCGCGAGCTTGAAGTCCTCGAGCGAGAGGCGCTTGCGGGCCTTCGCCAGCTGCGCGTTGCGCTCGACGGCCTCGCGCTTCTCGGCGATCTGCCGAGCCGTGCGGTCCTCCTCGGTGACGATGAAGGTGTCGCCGGCGCGCGGGACGCTCGAGAGGCCCTGCACCTGCACGGGCATCGAGGGACCGGCCTCCTGCACGAGCTCGCCGCGGTCGTCGACCATGGCGCGCACGCGGCCGTAGGCGGTGCCCGCGACGATCGCGTCGCCGACGCGGAGCGTCCCCGACTGGATGAGCACGGTCGCGACCGAGCCGCGGCCCTTGTCGAGCTTCGCCTCGATGGCGACGCCGCGCGCCTCCTTGTTGGGGTTCGCACGCAGGTCGAGGCCCGCATCCGCCGTGAGCAGCACGGCCTCGAGGAGGTCCTCGATGCCGGTGCGCGCGAGCGCCGAGACGTCGACGAACATCGTGTCGCCGCCGTACTCCTCGGTGACGAGGCCGTACTCGGTGAGCTGCTGGCGCACCTTCGCCGGGTTCGCCTCGGGCTTGTCGACCTTGTTGACCGCGACCACGATCGGCACGTTCGCCGCCTGGGCGTGGTTCAGCGCCTCGATCGTCTGCGGCATGATGCCGTCGTCCGCCGCGACCACGAGGATCGCGATGTCGGTCACCTGCGCACCGCGGGCACGCATGGCGGTGAACGCCTCGTGGCCCGGGGTGTCGATGAAGGTGAGCGCGCGGTCCTCGCCCTCGTGCTCCTGCCAGACCTGGTAGGCGCCGATGTGCTGCGTGATGCCGCCGGCCTCGCCGTCGATGACGTTGGCGCCGCGGATCGCGTCGAGCAGTCGCGTCTTGCCGTGGTCGACGTGGCCCATGACGGTCACGACGGGCGAGCGGTACTCGAGGTCCTCATCGGTCTCGTCCTCGAGCTCCTGCTCGATGTCGATGTCGAACGACTCGAGGAGCTCCTTGTCCTCGTCCTCGGGGCTGACGATCTGGATCTTGTAGCCCAGCTCGGCGCCCAGCAGCTCGAAGGTCGTCTCGTCGAGCGACTCCGTCGCCGTCGCCATCTCGCCGAGGTGGAACAGCACGGTGACGAGGTCGCCG
This sequence comes from Agrococcus pavilionensis RW1, assembly GCF_000400485.1. Taxonomy (GTDB): domain Bacteria; phylum Actinomycetota; class Actinomycetes; order Actinomycetales; family Microbacteriaceae; genus Agrococcus; species Agrococcus pavilionensis. The sequence goes on along the minus strand of NZ_ASHR01000030.1, from coordinate 195,000 downwards.
GGCATCGCGTCGATCTTCTCGGCGAAGTCGGCGATGGATGCGCCGCGGCGCATGCGCACCGTCTCGCCCTCGCCGCGCCGGACCTTGACGCCGCCGATCGACGGCGCCTCGCGCATCTCGAACTCGAGCCGCTTCGTGCGCTTCGACTTGCGCGACTTGCCCTTGGCGCCGCCCTTGCCGAACGCGCCGGCCGTGCCGCCGCGACCGCGGCCACCGCCGCCGGGACGGCCCGCGAACGCGGGGCCGCCGCGGCCCGGAGCACCGGGAGCGGGAGCGCCGGGGCGCTGGAAGCCGCCGGGACGACCCGGACCGCCGGCGCGACCGCCGCCGGGGCGCGGGGCGCCGGGGCGGGGCGAGCCGGGGCGCGGCGCACCCGGGCGCGGGGCGCCGGGGCGCGGCGCCGCCGGGCGCGGACCGGCCGCGCCCTGCTTGCTCGTGAACGGGTTGTTGCCGCCGCGCGGACGGCCCATGCCCTGGCTCGACGCGAAGGGGTTGTTGCCGGGGCGCGGGGCGCCCGGGCGGCCCATCGGGCGCGGGATCGCGTTGGGCGTGGGCGCCGCGGCGCCGCCATCAGCGGGCTTCTCGGGGGTCGCCGGAGCGGCCGGGGCCTCGGCGGGGCGCGCGGGCGCGGCCTGCGGAGCCTCGGCTGCCGGTGCAGCGGCGGGCGCAGCGGGGGTCGCCGACGGTGCGGCGGGTGCCGCGGGGGTCGCCTTCGCGGCGGCCGGCTTCGCGGCGCCGGGCTTGGCGGCCGACTTCGCCGGGGCCTTCGCCGCCGGCTTCTCCTGCGCGGCCGCGGGCGCGGCGACGCCGTCCGCCTCGAGGGCGGCCTTGAGCTTGCGGGCGACCGGCGGTGCGATCGCCGAGGCGGGTCCCTTGACGAACTCGCCCATCTCCTTGAGCTTGGCCAGAGCGACCTTGCTCTCGACGCCGATCTCGGCGGCGATCTCGTGAACGCGTGGGTTTGCCACTTCTCTCCTGTCCTGGTCCGCCCAGGACAGGGCGGACGTCAATCGCTGACGGGTCTCATTTCGAGCCGCTCATCAGTTGTCCATGTGCCGTTCATTCCTTCGTTCAGGGCTCAGGCGAGCCCGTCCGCCCACCGTGCGATGGGCGAGGTATCGAGGTGCCGCTGGCGCAGTGCCCGCGGGAGCGAGCGGATCGCGCGCTCCGCGCACTGCTGCGTCGGATGCACCCACGCGCCCCGGCCCGGAAGCCGTCGACCCTCGTCGACGACCGCGGTGCCGCCCGGCGCAGCGATCCGCACGAGTTGTGCGGGTTCGGTGCGCGCGCGACAGCCGAGGCACGTTCGGATGGGTTCCACTCTACAGGACGACACGCCCGGGCGCTGGAGCGATCTCAGTCCTCGTCCATCACGGAATCGGGCTGGATGTCGATCTTCGCCCCGGTGAGCTTCGCGGCGAGCCGGGCGTTCTGCCCCTCGCGGCCGATCGCAAGCGAGAGCTGGAAGTCGGGCACGAGCGCCCGCACGGCCTTCGTCTTCGCGTCGAGCATGAACGCATCCGACACCCGTGCCGGGCTCAGCGCGCTCGCGACGAACGCCGGCAGGTCGTCGGAGTAGTCGACGATGTCGATCTTCTCGTCGCCGAGCTCGGCCTGGACGGCCCGCACGCGCGCGCCGAGCTCGCCGATGCACGCGCCCTTCGCGTTGATGCCCGGCTGCGTCGCGCGCACGGCGATCTTCGTGCGGTGGCCCGCCTCGCGCGCGATCGCGACGATCTCGACGGCGCCCGAGGCGATCTCGGGCACCTCGAGCGCGAACAGCCGGCGCACGAGCGACGGGTGGGTGCGGCTCACGGTCACCTGCGGGCCGCGCGGGCCGCGCTCGACCTTCGTGATGAACACGCGCAGGCGCTGGCCGTGCTTGTACTCGGCGCCCGGCACCTGCTCCTCGGGCGGCAGCAGCGCCTCCATGTCGTCGCCGAGCTTGACGTGCACCATGCGCGGGTTCGTGCCCTGCTGCACGACGCCGGCGATGATGTCGCCCTCGCGATCCTTGTAGGCGCCGAGCACCGACTCGTCGCTCTTGTCGCGCAGGGCCTGGAAGATGACCTGCTTCGCGGCGGTCGCGGCGATGCGGCTGAAGTCGTCGGTCGTCGCGACCGACTCGCCGATGCGGTTGCCGTCCTCGTCGAGCTCCGGCTCGAAGAGGGTCACCTCGCCCGTGCGGCGGTCGACCTCGACGCGCGGCTGCGGCGCGCTCGGGTCGGGCTTGTGCTCACCCGAGCGGACGTGCGCCTGCAGGATGGCCTGCTCGATGATGCGGATCAGCTCGTCCGAGGAGATCTCCCGCTCGCGCTCGACGGTCTTCAGCACGGTCAGATCGATCTTCACTTGTGGGCTCCTTGGGTCACGACTCATCCGGCATGCGATGCCGACCCAGCAGTCTACCGCCCGGCCGGCTCGCAGGGCGGCCCTCCTATGCTCGGCGGCATGGCAGCTCTCGACGAGGCGATCCTCACGGCCGGCGACTTCTGGTGGACGTGGATCGTCCTGCCCGTGCTCGCCCTGCTCGGCGTCTACTTCACGATCCGCTCGGGCGTCGTGCAGCTGCGGCTCTTCCCGGCCATGCTCCGGGTGCTGACCGACCGGACGCCGCTCGCGCGGGACGGCAGCACGCAGTCGGTGTCGTCGTTCCAGGCGTTCACGATCTCGGCCGCGAGCCGCGTGGGCGTCGGCAACATCGCGGGCGTCGCGACCGCGATCGCGATCGGCGGCCCGGGCGCGGTGTTCTGGATGTGGACGATGGCCTTCGTCGGCGGCGCCTCCTCGTTCATCGAGTCGACGCTCGCCCAGCTCTACAAGCACCGCGACGCCGACGGGTTCCGCGGCGGGCCGGCGTACTACATGCAGCGCGGCCTCGGCGCGCGCTGGATGGGCATCCTCTTCGCGATCATCCTCATCGTCTGCTTCCCCTTCGCGTTCTCGTCGCTGCAGGCGAACACGATCGTCGCGACGGTCACCTCGACCGTCGGCACGGATGCGGCGTGGCTGCCCTGGGCGATCGGCGCGGTCGTCGCGGTGCTCACGGGCCTCATCGTCTTCGGCGGCGTGCGCCGCATCGCGAAGGTGACGCAGTCGCTCGTGCCGGCGATGGCGCTGCTCTACCTCGTGCTCGGGCTCGTCATCGTCGCGATGAACATCACCGAGGTGCCGCGCGTGCTCGGCGAGATCTACGCGGGAGCGTTCGGCTTCCAGCAGGTCGCGGGCGGCGCGATCGGCACGATCATCATGCAGGGCGTCAAGCGCGGCATGTTCTCGAACGAGGCGGGCCTCGGCTCGGCGCCGAACGCCGGCGCCTCGGCCGCCGTCACCCACCCGGCGAAGCAGGGCCTCGTGCAGACGCTCGGCGTCTACTTCGACACGTTCCTCGTCTGCTCGATCACCGCGTTCATCATCCTCGTGTCGACCCCCGACCTCGCGGGAGCTGAGGGCGGCATCGACCTGACGTTCCAAGCGGTCACGGGCGAGCTCGGCGCGTGGGCCGGCATCGCCCTCTCGGTCATCGTGTTCCTGCTCGCGTTCTCGTCGATCATCGGCAACTACTACTACGGCGAGTCGAACATCGAGTTCATCACCGAGAGCCGCGCCGTGCTCACGACCTACCGCGTGCTCGCGGTCGTCGCGGTGCTCGCGGGCTCGGTCGTCGCGACCGCGACGGTGTGGAACACCGCCGACCTGCTCATGGGCATCATGGCGATCGTCAACCTCGTCGCGATCGGCCTGCTCTCGGGCGTCGCCTTCAAGTTGCTCAAGAACTTCGACGAGCAGCGCCGCGCGGGCACCGACCCGGTGTTCACGCGCGACATGCTCCCGGAGCTGCGCGGCGTCGAGGAGTGGCGCGACGTCCAGTCGGTCACCGGCACGTGGGATGCCGTCCCGACGACCGAGGGACGCGGCTCCGCGGGCGACGCCCGCGGCTGACGCTCAGCGGCCGAGCGCCGCCTCGAGCTCGTCGATCCGGGCCTGCTGCCGCTCGCCCGTCGCGCGGTCCCACACCTCGACGAGGCCCTCGGGCGCGTCGCGGCCGACGACCACGATCTGCGGCACGCCGATGATCTCGGCGTCGCCGAACTTCACGCCCGGCGAGACCTTCGGGCGGTCGTCGTAGAGCACCTCGAGGCCGCGCGACTCGAGGCTCGCGACGACGCGCTCGGCGATCTCGAACACGCCCGCGTCGCGGCCGGTCGCGACGACGTGCACGTCGAACGGCGCGACCTCGCGCGGCCAGACGATGCCGCGCTCGTCGCGCGACTTCTCGACGATCGCGGCGAGGTTGCGGGTGACGCCGATGCCGTACGAGCCCATCGTCACCGTGACGAGCTTCCCGTTCTGGTCGAGCACCTTGAGGCCGAGCGCCTCGGCGTACTTGCGGCCGAGCTGGAAGACGTGGCCGATCTCCATGCCGCGCTCGAGCGTGACGGGACCCGACCCATCCGGGGCGGGGTCGCCCTCGCGCACGCTCGCCGCCTCGACCCAGCCGTCGCCGACGAAGTCGCGCCCGGCGACGAGCCCGAAGACGTGCTTGCCGGGCTCGTTCGCGCCGGTGATCCAGCTCGAGCCGTCGACGACCCGCTTGTCGAGGAGGTAGCGGATGCCCGTGGCACCCTCCTCCCCCAGCACGGCGCCCGAGGGCGACCACGGGCCGATGTAGCCCTTCACGAGGCCCGGGTTGGCCTTGAAGTCGTCGTCGTCCGCCGCCGAGACCTCGGCGGGCTGGAAGGCGACCTCGACGCGCTTCTCGTCCACGTCGCGGTCGCCGGGCACGGCGACGACGACGAGCTCCTTCGAGCCGTCGAGGTGCGTCAGCCGCAGCACGACGTTCTTGAGCGTGTCGGCGGCCGTCCACGCGCGGCCGTCCTCGCGCGGGAAGCGCGCGTTGGCGTCGGCGACGAGCGTCTCGATCGTGGGCGTGTCGGGGGTGTCGCGCACGAGTGCCTCGGGCAGGCCCTCGGTCGGCTGCGGCTCGGGTGCGAGCGTCTCGAACGCCTCGACGTTCGCGGCGTAGCCGCCCGCGGAGCGCACGATGGTGTCCTCGCCGACGGGCGTGGGGTGCAGGAACTCCTCCGACTTCGAGCCGCCCATCGCACCGGCGTCGGCCGAGACGATGACGTACTCGAGCCCGAGGCGCGCGAAGATGCGCTCGTACGCGTCGCGCTGGCGCTGGTAGCTCGCCTCGAGCCCCGCGTCGTCGACGTCGAACGAGTACGCGTCCTTCATCGTGAACTCTCGCGCGCGCAGCAGGCCCGCGCGGGGCCGGGCCTCGTCGCGGTACTTGTCCTGGATCTGGAAGATCGTGAGCGGCAGCGACTTGTAGCTCGAGACGAGGTCCTGCACGAGCAGCGTGAAGACCTCCTCGTGCGTCGGCGCGAGCAGGTGGTCGGCGCCCTTGCGATCCTGGAGCCGGAAGATGTTGTCGCCGTACTCGGTCCAGCGACCGGTGCGCTCGTACGGCTCGCGCGGCAGCAGGCCCGGGAAGAGCACCTCCTGCGCGCCCGCGGCCTCCATCTCCTCGCGGATGATGCGCTCGATGTTGCGCCGCACGCGCAGGCCGAGCGGCAGCCACGAGTACAGGCCCGCCCCGGCGCGCCGGATGTAGCCCGCGCGCAGCAGCAGCCGGTGGCTCGCGACCTCGGCCTCGGCCGGGTCCTCGCGAAGCGTGGTGAAGAAGAGCTCGGAGAGGCGGATCACCCAGCGATCCTACGCGGGATCGTCGGCGCGGGCTGACTCACCAGGGCCGCTCGACGCCCGAGCCGCCGCCCGGATCGTCGCCGCCCTGGTCGTACTGGTCCTGCTGCTGCTGCTCGGTCTGGGCGCCCTGGTTCTGCTCCTCGAGCTGCTCCTCGGGCGACTGCGGCTCGTTCCCCTCGCCGTCGCCGTCGCCCTCGCCGTCGCCCTCGCCCTGCTCGGACGACGACTCCTCGAGCTTCTCCTCGATGCGCGGCACGGCGGCCTCGAGCTGCGCGGCGGTGTCGGCCTCGCGCTCGCGCGGCTCGTCGTGGCAGCCCTCCGGGGCGGAGCCGATGAGCGCGAGCGCCTCGGTGTAGAACGCGTTCGCGCCCTCGCGGTCGTCGCCCTCGCGGGCGGCGTCGCCCTGCTTCTCGATCGTCGTCGCGAGCGATGCGACGATGATGCAGTGCTCGTGCACCTGGCCCGCGGTGACGGGCTCGCCATGCAGCCGCAGCGACTCCTCGAGCTTCGCCCTGCCCTCCTCGAGCTCGCCGCTCATCGTGAGCGAGACGCCGAGGTCGAAGGGCGCCTTCCACGGCTCGACCCAGTTCCACAGCTCGAGCCCGCGCGCCGCCTCCGCGGCCTGCCCGTAGGCGCGGCCCTCGAAGCGGTCGATCGCGGTCTCGGAGAGCGCGCTGACGCTGATGAGCTTCGTCGACACGACGAGCACGGCGAGCGCGACCGGGATGAGCCCGAGCATGAGCCACCAGCGCAAGCGGCGGCGCTGCGCATCGGTGAGCACGCGGCGGGGGCGCGGCGGGATGGGGACGGTCACGGCGCCTCCGTCCGCAGGATGCCGCGGGTCGAGCGGAGCGAGCGCGCGAGGCTCAGCCCCTCCCACGCGAGCAGGAGCGCGATCGGCAGGCCGAGCACCCACGCGACCTCGAGCCGCGCCTCCTCGGTGCGGTCGAGGTTCGCGGCGCCGTCGAGCGCGGCCATGGGCCCGAGCGCATCCGAGAGCGGGAGCCCCGGCTGCCGGTGCAGGTAGCTGACGCCGAGCTCGCTCGCGATCGACCGCAGCTGCCCCTCGTCGATGCGGCTCACCGCGTCGCCGCCGGCGGGATCCTGCAGGTAGCGGTCCTCGTTCGGGTTGAAGCTCGAGACGCGCATGCGCCCGCCCTGCTCCGTGCCGTAGCCGAGCACGAGCCCGCGGTCGACGAGCGCGCCGACGTCGGCGAACGACTGCGGCGGCTCCTCGGCGGTGTGCTCGCCGTCGCCGAGGTAGAAGACGATGGCGGGCGAGCCCGGGTCGGCCGCGGCCGAGCGCTCGAGCTCGGTGCGCAGCAGGTCGCGCCCGGCCGCGACCGACGTGCCCCGGGACTGCTGCGCGATCTCGGGCCGCAGCGCGCGCACCATCTCGATCACGGCGGAGCCGTCGTCCGTGAGGGGCACGCGCAGCAGCGCTTGGGAGTCGAACGAGATGACCGAGATGTCGGCACCGGCGAACGATCGCGCGATCTCGACGACGTCCTCCTGCATGCCGGCGAGCCGCGGCTCGCTCCCCCAGTCCTCGGCCGCGACGGATTGCGAGGTGTCGACGACGACGAAGACGCGGGCGGAGATGGATGCCGTGGGCACCTCGCCGCCGGGCAGCGCCGGGCGGAAGGCCATGGCGACCGCGAGCGCGACGAGCAGGGAGCGGCGCAGCCACGCGATCCTCCGGCCGCGCACCGCGATGAGCTGCCACACGCACAGCGCGAGCGCGAGCGCGCCGACGATCGCGACGACGACGGGCAGCGTGGGGTGGAACGTGATCACAGCCTCGCCCTCCACGCCATCGCCACGACCCCCGCGACGAGCAGCAGCACGACGAGCGGGAGCGCGCCAGGTCGGTCGACGACCTGGATCTGCGGCGGCGTCTCGATGTAGCCGGCCTCGATCGCGTTCACGCGGTCGACGATCTGCGGCACCGTCTGCGCGAAGTCGAGCGAGAAGTAGGCGCCGCCGGTGCCCTCGGCGATCTCGCGCAGCTCTTGCGAGGCCATGTCGCGGCCCCAGTCGAAGGGGTTGATCGCGTACACGCGCACCTCGTTGTCGACCGCGAGCTGGCCCGCTTGCGGCAGCGTGAAGATCTGCTGCCCGTTCACGACGTTGTCGGTCGCGAGGATGATCGAGCGCGGCCGCTCGCTCGCCTCGAGGTCGGCGAAGTCGAGCACGCACGAGGCGAGCCCGTCGCCGACGAGCGAGGCGCCGAGGCCGCTCGCGGTGCCGGCGAGGTAGTTGAACTGCTCGTCGGGGCCGAGGGTGCCGGTGAGCGCGCGCACGTAGCGGCCGAGCTGCTCCTGGATGTAGTCGTAGTCGCTCGTGAGCGGGAACGCCATGACGCTCGAGGCGTCGAAGATGCGCATGCCGATGCGCTCGCCGTCGAGCGATGCGGCGATGTCCTGGTAGACGCCGAGGATCTCGGCGTCGACGTCGACCATCGAGCCGGAGACGTCGAGGCACAGCACGATGTCGCGCTTGTAGTCGTCCTCCTGGTTGGCGTGCACGCCGGAGGGCCGGGCTGCGACGGCGCCCGCGACCGCGACTCCCGCGAGCGCCGCGACGAGCGCCGCACCGATCCAGAGCCGGTAGCGGGCGAGCGCGCCGCGGAAGGCGGGCAGCGCCGTCATCCGGTCGACGTGCGCGACCGGCAGGCCGCGGTCGCGGCGGCGCTTCGGCAGCAGCAGCCCCACGATCGCGAGCGCGAGCCCCGCGACCACGACGATCGGCAGCAGCCACGGCCAGAGCAGGCTCACATCCACGTCGCCACCACCTGCCGCGCGGCGCCGATCGCCGCATCCGGGTCGTGCTTCGCCGCCCGCCTGAACGACGACGGGTAGTACTGCGCGACCGCGCCCTCGACCGCCGGCAGGTCGGCGTCCCGCAGGTCGCGGAGCGTCATCACCTCGGCGACGACGCCCGTCGACTCGTGCGCGAAGAAGCGCAGCACGAGGCTCAGCCGCTGCGCGAGCTCCCTGGGCCCGATCTCGCCCGCCTCGTGCTCCGCGGCGACCTCGTCGATCATCCGCAAGTACTTCTCCTTGACGCTGCGCACGTCGATCGGCACGGCGGGCGGCGGCGGGGGCTCGAGGATGCCGCGCGGGCGGGTCCAGAGCCACGCGAACGCGTAGGCGGCGACGACCGCGGCGAGCGCGAGCGCGCCGAGCAGCCACCACGGCCCGTAGCCGAACGGGCCGTAGGTGTCGGGCGCGGGCAGCCCGCCGAGCTCAGCGACGCGCACGCCGGTGCCTCTCGAGCAGGCGGAAGAGCCCGCCGATCGCGGTCGCGCTCGAGCCGATGCGCACCGAGGCGATGCCGAGCGAACGCAGCCCCGCCTCGAGCCGCTCGCGCCGCAGCGCCGACTGCTCGTCGAACGCCCGGCGGAGCCCCTTGTCGCGGCGCAGGAACGACGGCAGCCCGAGGCCGGTGTCGACGCCGACGAGCTCGCGGTGGTCGCCCGCGCGCGCCATGAGGTCGGCGTCGCCGATCGAGACCCACAGCACCTCGTGGCGCGTGTGGAGGCGCCCGAGGTGCACGTCGAGGTCGTGCGTGTAGGCGAGGTCGTCGGCGATCACGACGATGAGCGAGCGGCGGCGCATGCGCCGCACCGCGTGCTCGAGCACCCCTTCGAGCCTCGAGAGCGGCCCGTCGATCGAGACCGCGTCGTCGATGCGCCGCAGCATGCGCTCGAGGTGCGCCTCCGAGCCGCCCTCCGGCATGCTCTCGGTGCGCTCCTCGTCGCCCATGAGCAGCGCGACGCGATCGCCGTGGCGCGTCGCGAGGTAGCCGAGGAGCCCTGCGACGAGGATCGCGAGCTCGCGCTTCGACTCCCCCGACTCCGCGATCGCCGCCATGTTGCGGCCCGAGTCGACGACGAGCAGCACGTTGTGCTGGCGGGAGGCGATGTAGCGCTTGATGAGCGGCACGTGGCTGCGCGCCGTCGCCTTCCAGTCGATGTCCTTGACGTCATCGCCCGGCTGGTACTCGCGCAGGTCGTCGAAGTCGTGGCTGCGGCCGTGGTGGATCGACTGGTACTCGCCCTCGAGCAGCTCGAGGGTACGACGGTGCGCGTGGATCGACATGGTCGTCTTCACCTTGCGCAGCCGCCGTTCCATGACCGGTCCTACGGCGTCCGCACGGCGCCGAAGATGGCGTCGATGATCTGCTCGGTCGTCACGCCGTCGGCCTCGGCCTCGTAGCCGAGGATGAGGCGGTGCCGCAGCACGGCGTGCCGCAGGTCCTTGACGTCCTCCGGGATCACCCAGTCGCGACCCTGCACGAGCGCGAGCGCGCGCGCCGCTTGCGAGAACGACAGCGAGCCGCGCGGGCTCGCGCCGTACTCGATGTAGCCGGCGAGCTGCGCGCCGATGTAGTCGGTCGCGTGGCGCGTCACGTACATGAGCTGCACGACGTAGTTCGTGATCGCCTGGTCGACGTAGACGCGCTTCGCGAGCCCCTGCAGGAACCGCACGTCGTCGAGCGTCGCGACCGGCTCGCCGTGCCCCTGCTCGAACACGCCCGACTCGGCGCGCCGCACGATCTCCGCCTCCTCGGTCGGCGAGGGGTAGGTGAGCACCTCCTTGAGCAGGAAGCGGTCGAGCTGCGCCTCGGGCAGCGTGTAGGTGCCCTCCTGCTCGATGGGGTTCTGGGTCGCGAGCACGAGGAACGGCTGCGGCAGCGGGTGCGTCTCGCCGCCGATCGACGTCTGCCGCTCCTGCATCGCCTCGAGCATCGCCGACTGCGTCTTCGCGCTCGAGCGGTTGATCTCGTCGAGCAGCACGAAGTTCGCGTGCACCGGACCGAGCTGGGTGCGGAACTCGCCCGTGTGCTGGTCGTAGATCTGGGTGCCGACGATGTCGCTCGGCAGCAGGTCGGGAGTGCACTGGATGCGGTGGAACGACGCCGAGACCGAGCGCGCGAGGGTCGCGGCCGCCGTCGTCTTCGCGAGCCCGGGCACCGACTCCATCAGCACGTGGCCGCCCGTGAGGAGCGCGACGAGGAGCGAGCGCAGCAGCTGGTGCTGCCCGACGACCGTCGACTGGAACGACTGCTCGATCGAGCGGATGATCGCCTTCGCGCGCTCGAGCTCCTCAGGCGTGATGGGGTCCCGTCCGGGGACTGCTGCGGACACGCGCGCTCCTATCGGTGGCGGTCGGTGGGTGGGCCGTCGTCGGGCGGGCCGTCGGTCGTCGGCGGCACCGCCTCGGTCACGCTACCGGCTTGAGCCATGCACGGCCGGTGACGCCGCCGTGCCTCACGCGGGCTGCGGCTCGCGCCGTCGCGTCGCGACGATCGCCGCGATCGCGATCGCGGCGATGAGCGGCAGCATCGCGACGTTGAGCCCCGCGTAGCCGACGAGCCCGAGGATGGGGCCGGCCGTGGCGCCGGCGGCGGCGCCCGCGAGCCCCATCACGAGGTCGGATCGGCCCTGGAGCGCGGGGCGCAGCGGCGGCTCGACCGCGGCGGCGACGAGCGTCGAGCCGGCGACGGTCGCGGCGCTCCAGCCGAGGCCGAGCAGCGCGAGCCCGACCGGGGCGAGGTCGACGGGCAGCACGAGGTTCGAGGCGATCGAGAGCAGCAGGATGGCGGCGCCGACGAGCACGGTCGAGCGAGCGCCGACGCGGTCGGTGAGCCAGCCGAAGACGGGCGAGAGCGCATACATCCCCGCCGTGTGCGCGCTCATCGTGAAGCCGATGACGCCGAGGTGCTGCCCCGCGTGGTCGAGGTGCACGGGGGTGAGCGCCATGACCCCGACCATCGTCGCGTGCGCGGCCGCGACCGCGATCACGGCGGCGAGGGCCCGCGGGTGCTCCGCGAGGCGCAAGCGCGGCGGCGTCGTCGGCGCGGGCGCCCCGATGCGGCTCTCGAGCAGCGGGTCGGGCCGCAGCAGCGTCCACAGCACGATCGCGACGACCGCCATCGCGACGGCGCTGATGAGGTACGCGCCCACGAGCGGCGGCAGGCCGAGCCCGACGCCGAGCGCATCGCCGGGGCCGATGAGGTTCGGGCCGACGACGACGCCGATCGTCGTCATCCAGACGACGAGCGAGAGGTCGCGGCCGCGATGCCTCGGGGTCGAGAGGTCGGTCGCGGCGAAGCGCGACTGGAGGTTGACCGCCATCGCGCCGCCGAGCACGAGGAAGCCGGGCAGCACGATCGCGGCGGCGCCGATCGTGCCGCCGATCGCGAGCGTGAGAGCACCCGCGAGGGCGAGGAGCGCGCCGCTCGTGAGCGCCACGCGGCGGCCGCGGCGCTGCGCGAGCCGCGCGAGCGGCACCGCGAGCGCAGCGCCGCCGAGCGTCAGGAGCGTCGCGGCGAGTCCCGCGAGCTCATCACGGCCTGTCACCTGCGCGACGAGCAGCGAGCCGACGCCGAGCGCGACGCCGTTCGAGAGCCCGCCGAGCGCTTGCGCGAGCGAGAGGACGGCGAGCGTGCGGCGCTGCGCCGGGTGCTGCCGCTCTGGCTGCCCCGGCTCGTCGACCGCTGGGGTCGCGCTCACCTCAGGCGGTGACGACCTGGGCCTCGCCCGCGGGCAGGCCCTGCTCGTCGGCGATGCGGCGAGCCTCCTCGATGAGCGTGGCCACGATCTCCGCCTCGGGCACGGTCTTGACGACCTCGCCCTTGATGAAGATCTGCCCCTTGCCGTTGCCCGACGCGACCCCGAGGTCGGCCTCGCGCGCCTCGCCCGGGCCGTTCACGACGCATCCCATGACCGCGACGCGCAGCGGCACCTGCACGTCCTTGAGGCCCTCGGTCACCGAGTCGGCGAGCGAGTAGACATCGACCTGGGCGCGGCCGCACGAGGGGCACGAGACGATCTCGAGCTTGCGCTCGCGGAGGTTGAGCGACTGCAGGATCTGCATGCCGACCTTGATCTCCTCGACCGGCGGCGCCGAGAGCGAGACGCGGATCGTGTCGCCGATGCCCTCGGAGAGCAGGATGCCGAACGCGGTCGCCGACTTGATCGTGCCCTGGAACGCGGGGCCGGCCTCGGTGACGCCGAGGTGCAGCGGCCAGTCGCCGCGCTCGGCGAGCAGGCGGTAGGCCTTGACCATCACGACCGGGTCGTTGTGCTTGACCGAGATCTTGAAGTCGTGGAAGTCGTGCTCCTCGAACAGGCTCGCCTCCCACACGGCCGACTCGACGAGCGCCTCGGGCGTCGCCTTGCCGTACTTCTCGAGCAGGCGCGGGTCGAGCGAGCCGGCGTTGACGCCGATGCGGAGGGAGACGCCCGCGGCCTTGGCGCGCTTGGCGATCTCGCCGACCTGGTCGTCGAACTTGCGGATGTTGCCCGGGTTGACGCGCACGGCGGCGCAGCCGGCGTCGATCGCCTGGTAGACGTACTTCGGCTGGAAGTGGATGTCGGCGATGACCGGGATCTGGCTCTTCTTCGCGATGATGTGCAGCACATCCGCGTCGTCCTGGCTCGGCACGGCGACGCGCACGATGTCGCAGCCGGTCGCGGTGAGCTCGGCGATCTGCTGGAGCGTCGCGTTGATGTCGGTCGTCTTCGTCGTGGTCATCGACTGCACCGAGACGGGCGCGTCGCCGCCGACGAGCACCTTGCCGACCTTGATCTGCCGGGTCTTGCGTCGGGGCGCGAGCGTGAGCGGCGCGGGGCTCCCGAGGTTGATGGCTGCCATGGGCGACAGCCTACGCGGCGGTGCTATGACGAAGCCCCGCGGCGTGCGACCGGCCGGCCGGCTGGCAGGATCGTCGGGTGATCACGGCAGCGGCAGACGGCTCCTCCCTCGGCAACCCCGGCCCCACCGGCTGGGGCTGGTACATCGACGACGCGCGATGGGCGGCGGGCGGCCAGCGCACGGGCACGAACAACATCGGCGAGCTCTCGGCGGTCGTCGACCTGCTGCGGCAGACGCGCGGCGTCGACGAGCTGCTCATCCTGTGCGACAGCCAGTACGTCATCAACTCGGTGACGAAGTGGATGGCCGGCTGGAAGCGGAAGGGCTGGCGGAAGGCCGACGGCAAGCCGGTCATGAACCGCGAGCTGCTCGAGGAGCTCGACCGGCTCATGGCGGAGCGGAAGGCCGAGGGCGGCACGGTGCGCTTCGAGTGGGTCAAGGGCCACGCGGGCCACCCGCTCAACGAGGCGGCCGACCGGCTCGCGAACGGCGCGGCGGCGGCCTACCAGCGCGGTGCGGTGCCGGATGCGGGACCGGGGTTCGGGGGCGTGACCCCGGCGGCGGCGCCCACGGCCCGCGCCGCCGAGGTCCCTGCCTCGCCCGACCTCTTCGACGGCTTCGACTTCCTCACCGACACGCCCGCCGAGGCCGAGGTCGTGCGGCTCGAGCGCTCGCTGCTGAGCGACGAGGTGCGCGCGGATGCCGCGAGCGTCGCGGCGCTGCTGCACCCCGAGTGGGAAGCGATCGGCGCCTCGGGCCGCCGCTGGAGCCGCGACGAGCTGCTCGCCGAGATCGCGCCGCTGCCGGAGCGCGCCGAGCTCGAGGTGCTCGCGACGCACGAGCTCGGCGACGACGCGCTGCTGCTCGTGTGGCGCTCGGTGGGCGCTCGCGGGAGCGCGCTGCGCAGCTCGCTGTGGGTACGCGTCGGCGGGCGCTGGCGGCAGCGCTTCCACCAGGGCACGCCGGAGGATTGACCCCCGCTACCCCCCGAACAGCGCGATCGGCTTGACGATGTCGGCGTAGATGAGCAGCGCGCTCATGATGCCGAGCAGGCCCGTGACGACGAGCGTGACCGGCACCCACTTCGCGGTGTCGAGCGGCGTCGCGACCGTGCCGCGCAGCCTCGCCCAGCCGCGCCGCACCGCGTCGACGACCGCGCCGAGGATGTGGCCGCCGTCGAGCGGCATGAGCGGGATGAGGTTGAAGACGAACAGCGCGACGTTGAGGCTCGCGAGCAGCTGCACCATCGCGCTGATGCGCTCGAGCACCGGCACCTGGTCGAGCGCCGCGATCTCGCCGGCCATGCGGCCGACGCCGACGACCGACATCGGGCCGTTCGGGTCGCGCTCCCCCGGCCCGAACGCCGCCGCGGCGACGTCGACGAGCCGCTGCGGCAGGTTGACGATGAGCTGCCCGACGCGCCAGACGTTGTCGCCGACCGCGGGCAGCACCGCCGATGCGGGCTGCTGCGCGACCTCGTACTGCGGGCCGACGCCCGCGAAGCCGACCGTCTCGGTGAGCTGCCGACCGTCGACCTCGACGGGATCGCCGCGGTCGTCGAAGACGTAGCGCTCGGTCGCGAGCGGCGTGAGCTGCAGCGCCTGCCGGGCGCCGTCGCGCTCGACGACGAGCTCGACCCGCTGCCCCGCGAGGTCGCGGATCGCGGCCTGCACGTCATCCCAGCTGCCCGCGGGCTGCCCGTCGATCGAGACGATCGTGTCGCCTGGCTGCACGCCCGCCTCGGCGGCGGGCGCGAGCGGGTCGCCGGGCTCGCACTCCGCCCGCTGCTCCGAGGCCGCGATGACGCACTCCGAGACGCTCGCGACGGTCGTCGAGGGCACCGCGATGCCGAAGCCGCACAGCACGATCGCGTAGAGCACGACCGCGAGCACGAGGTTCATGAGCGGCCCGCCGAGCATGATGGCGATGCGCTTCCACGTCGCGAGGCGCCAGAACGCCCGCTCCTCCTCGCCCTCGTGGATCGTCTCAGCGCTCGAGTCGCGCGCGTCCTGGACGAGGGTGTCGAAGAAGCCCGTCGACGCATCCCTCGACTCCCCGCCGACCTTGAGCGGCGGGAACATGCCCGACATCGAGATGTAGCCGCCGAGCGGGATCGCCTTCACGCCGTACTCGGTCTCGCCGAAGCGCCGCGAGAAGAGCGTCGGGCCGAAGCCGATCATCCACTGCCCGACGCGCACGCCGAAGAGCTTCGCGGGCACGAGGTGGCCGATCTCGTGCAGGCCGATCGAGACGGCCAGGCCGATCACGACGACGAGCACGCCGACGGCGTAGAGCAGCACGGCTTCCATGTCGCCCGTCAGGCTACTGCCGGCACCTATCAGCCGTGCACGCGGATGCGGTGGCGTCCATAGGCGGCGCGGCTAGCGTCACTCGCATGCCCGCTCCCGCCCGCCGCGCCGTCGCCGAGCGCGTCGCGCCCGGCGGGAGCGCCCTCGGCCTCATCGCGGGGCTCGTCGGCGTCGCGCTCGTCGTGCTGCTCGTCTTCGTCGCGTCGAGGCCTCCCGCCGAGCCCGTGCCGGTGCCGCAGTCGGCGCGCGTCGAGGGCGAGCTGCCCGCGCGGGTCGGCGACTGGCGCGACGCGCAGCTCGAGCACGCGGCGATCATCATGCGCGCGGGCCGCGACCTGGGCCTCTCGGAGCGCGACGTGCGGCTCGCGGTCATGACGGCGATGGGCGAGTCGAGCCTGCGGGTGCTCGATCGAGGCGACGAGGCGGGGCCCGACTCGCGCGGCCTCTTCCAGCAGCGCGACGGCTGGGGCCCGTACGAGGTGCGCATGGATGCGTACGGCTCGGCCGTGCTCTTCTACCGCGCGCTCGCGAGGGTCGAGGGCCGCGACGCGATGGCGCCGACGCGCGTCGCGCACGCGGTGCAGATCAACCGCGATCCCGACCACTACGCGCGCTGGTGGGACGACGCGGGCGAGGTCGTCGCGGCGATCGACGCCGCCGACGTGCGCGTCGAGCTCGACCGCTCGGGCTGACGCCCGCCTCGTGCGCCGCGCGCAACCCCTCCCGCTCGATCCTCCTTGACTCGACACAGGCGCATACCTGGACCCCATCTCCCGAACGGGACCCGAGATCTCGGGTCCGCATGCCGAGATGGGGTCCGTTGCGCGCGGCGCGGCAGCGCCGCGTCAGCCTCGCAGCCGCTTCCGCATGTGCACGTCCGTCTCCGTCGCGGTGCGGCGCACGCCGTCGCGGTCGACGTACTCGTACGTCGTCTTCGAGCGCTCTCCCGTCTCGGCGTAGCCGAGGCGGCGGTAGAGCGCCGCCGCTCTCGGGTTGTCGACGCCCACGCCGAGCTCGACGAGCGTCGCCCCCATCGCCGCCGCCTCCCGCTCGGCAGCGCCGATGAGCGAGGCGCCGATGCCACGGCCGCGCGCGGCCTCGGCGACGAAGAGGTGGCGCAGCTCGGGCACGTCACCCGGCACGAGCACGCCAGAGCCGAGCGGCTCGCCGTCCTCGAGCGCGACGAGGAAGAGCACCTCGCCCGCCTCCTGCCGGCGCAGGTGCGACGCAGCCACAGCGGCGCCGGGAGGCTCCGACGCCGCGAGCCTCCACGCATCCGCCGCCGTCGCTCGTCGGACCTCGACCGTCACCGCCCGACGCCGCAGATCTCGTCGGCGGCGCGACGCGCCCAGCGCTCGGCCTGCAGCACGTGCTCGACCGTGAGCTCGCCCGGCTCGTGCTGCTCGAGCACGCGCTCGACCGCCGGCAGGATGTCGAGGAAGCCGATCTCGCCGAGGTGGAAGGCCTGCACCGCTTGCTCGTTCGCGGCGTTGAAGACCGCGGGGAACGTCGAGCCCGCCCGCCCGACGCGCTTCGCGAGCGCGACCGACGGGAACGCATCCTCGTCGAGCGGCTCGAACGTCCAGGTCGACGCGCGCGTCCAGTCGAGCGGCACGCCGACGCCCGCGACGCGGTGCGGCCAGTCGAGGCCGAGCGAGATCGGCAGCCGCATGTCGGGCGGCGAGGCCTGCGCGATCGTCGAGCCGTCGACGAACTCGACCATCGAGTGCACGATCGACTGCGGGTGCACCGTCACGTCGATGCGGTCGAAGGGCACGTCGAACAGCAAGTGGGCCTCGATGACCTCGAGTCCCTTGTTCACGAGCGTCGCGGAGTTCGTCGTCACCATCGGGCCCATGTCCCACGTGGGGTGCGCGAGCGCATCCGCGGGGCTCACGGCCGCCATCCGCTCGCGCGACCAGCCTCGGAACGGACCCCCGGATGCCGTGAGCACGAGCCTGCGGACCTCGCGCGCGTCGCCCGCGAGCAGGCACTGCGCGATCGCCGAGTGCTCGGAGTCGACCGGCACGATCTGGCCGGGCCGCGCGCGCTGCATGACGAGGTCGCCGCCCGCGATGAGCGACTCCTTGTTGGCGAGCGCGAGCACGCGGCCGGCGTCGAGCGCGGCGAGCGTCGGCGCGAGGCCGACGGAGCCCGTGATGCCGTTGACGACGACGTCGCTCTCGACCGACTCGATCATCGTCACGGCGGCGTCGGCGCCGAGCGCGGCCTCGCCGCCGAACTCGGCCTGCTGCGCCTCGAGGCCCGCGCGGTCGCTGCCGGCGACGAGCCCGGCGACCTCGAAGCGGTCGGGGTTCGCGCGGATGACGTCGAGGGTCTGCGTGCCGATCGAGCCGGTCGAGCCGAGCACGATCACGCGGCGGCGCATCAGCGGGCTCCCTCGGCCTCGGCGGCCCGGTCGTGCTGCGCGACGACCTCGCCGTCCGCGACGATCGTCGGCTCGTGCAGCACCGGGAACGCGACGGAGGATGCGATGAAGCAGTCGCGACCGGCCTGCCCGTGCGCGTCGAGCGCATCCGCCGCCTGGGTCGCGTCGGCGATCGTGACGACGGGGTGCAGCACCGCGCGCGTGAAGCGGCCGCCGGTGCCGCTCGTCTCCATCTCGCCCGTCGCCGCGTCGCGGTAGGCGGTCACGACGATGCCGCGGCTCGCAGCCTGGTGGAGGTAGCTGAGCATGTGGCACTGCGCGAGCGCCGCGAGCAGCAGCTGCTCGGGGTTGTGGCGACCGCGGTCGCCGCGGAACGTCGGATCGGCGGAGCCGAGGATGTCGGGGAGGCCCTCGATGCGCACGACGTGCTCGCGCGTGTAGGAGCGGTAGGTCGCGGTGCCCTCGGAGCCCGCTCCCGTCCACTCGACCTCGACGGCATAGGCGTGGCGCATCGGCATGGCTCCAGCGTAGGCGCGGCCCGTCGGGAGCGCCCGCTCGCGCGCGCTCAGGCGTAGGATCGGCGGCATGACTGACACCGTCGCCACCGCGCCCTCCCGCTCGATCGTCACGGAGATCCCCGG
Source organism: Agrococcus pavilionensis RW1 (assembly GCF_000400485.1). Classification (GTDB taxonomy): domain Bacteria; phylum Actinomycetota; class Actinomycetes; order Actinomycetales; family Microbacteriaceae; genus Agrococcus; species Agrococcus pavilionensis. The sequence continues at coordinate 176,288 of NZ_ASHR01000030.1, read as the reverse complement.
CCCGAACAGCCGCGCGCTCCTCGAGCGGAAGGCGGCCGCCGTCCCCCAGGGCATCCCCCACCAGCTGCCCGTGTTCATCGCCGAGGCGCATGACGCGATCATCACCGACGTCGACGGCAACCGCTTCATCGACCTCGGCTGCGGCATCGGCGTGACGACGATCGGCCACACGAACGACGCGGTCGTCGCCGCGGTGCGCGAGCAGGTCGGCAAGCTCACCCACTCGCTCTTCGGCACGACGCCCTACGAGCCCTACGTGCGCGTCGCCGAGTACCTCGCGAAGCACACCCCCGGCGACTTCGCGAAGAAGACCTTCTTCGTCAACTCCGGCTCGGAGGCCGTCGAGAACGGCGTGAAGATCGCGCGCAAGTTCACCGGCCGCCGCGCGGTCGCCGTCGTGGAGCACGGCTATCACGGCCGCACGAACCTCACGATGACGATGAACTTCAAGCCCGCGCCGTACGCGACGGGCATGGGTCCGCTCGCCTCCGACATCTTCCACGCCCCGGGCTCCTACCCGCTGCACGACGGGCTCGACGGCGCCGAGGCGGCCGAGCGCACGCAGTACTACCTCGAGAAGCACGTCGGCGTCTCCGACCTCGCGTGCCTCGTGATCGAGCCCATCCAGGGCGAGGGCGGCTTCATCGTGCCCGCCGACGGCTACCTGCCCGCGATGCAGGAGTGGTGCACCGCGAACGGCGTCGTCATGATCGCCGACGAGGTGCAGTCGGGCATCTCGCGCACCGGCGCGACCTTCGCGTCGTCGCTGTTCGGCTGGGAGCCCGACATGGTGCTCTCCGCCAAGGGCATCGCGGGCGGCATGCCGCTCGCGGGCGTCACCGGCCGTGCCGAGATCATGGACTCCGTGCACACCGGCGGCATCGGCGGCACCTTCGGCGGCAATCCCGTCTCGTGCGCCGCGGCGGTCGCCGTCTTCGAGCAGATCGAGGAGCACGACCTCAACGCGCAGGCCCAGCGGGTCGAGCGCGTGCTGCGCCCGCTGCTCGACGAGCTCGCCGAGCGCCACGAGGAGATCATCGAGGTGCGCGGCCGCGGCGCGATGCTCGCGATCGAGCTCGTCGACCCCGCGACGGGCGCCCCCGTGCCCGCCGCGCCCATCTCGAAGGCGTGCGGCGAGGACGGCGTGCTCGTGCTCACCGCCGGCACCGACTACAACGTGCTGCGGTTCCTGCCGAGCCTCGCGATCACCGACGACCAGCTGCGCGAGGCGGTCGACGTCATCGATCGCGCGATCGCGAGCACGAAGGCCGCCTGATGCTCATCGGCGTCCCGCGCGAGATCAAGACCGACGAGGCGCGGGTCGCGCTCACCGCCACCGGCGCGACGGAGCTCGTCGCGCGCGGCCACGAGGTGCTCGTCGAGTCGGGCGCGGGCGTCGGCAGCGGCATCGCGGACGAGGCGTTCGAGGCGGCCGGCGCGCGCATCGTCGCGACGGCCGAGGAGGCCTGGAGCGCGCAGCTCGTGCTCAAGGTCAAGGAGCCCGTCGGGCCGGAGCTCGACCTCCTGCGCGACGACCTGACGCTCTTCGCCTACCTCCACCTCGCGGCGGCGCCCGAGCTCGCGCAGGCGCTGCTCGATCGCGGCACGACCGCGATCGCCTACGAGACGGTGCGCGGACCCGACGGCTCGCTGCCGATGCTCGCCCCGATGAGCGAGGTCGCCGGCCGGCTCTCGGTCGTGCAGGGCGCCTCGCTGCTCACCGCGCCGCAGGGCGGCGCCGGGCTGCTGCTCGGCGGCGTGCCCGGCACGCGCTCGGGGCACACGGTCGTGCTCGGCGGCGGCGTCGCCGGCACCGCGGCGGTCGAGATGGCCGTCGGGCTCGGCTCGCGCGTCACGGTGCTCGACGTCTCGCTCCCGCGACTGCGCCAGTTCGACGCGATCTACGGCGGGCGCGTGCAGACGCTGCACTCCAACCGCGTGACGGTCGAGCAGGCCGTCGTCGACGCCGACCTCGTGATCGGCTCGGTGCTCATCCCGGGCGCGAAGGCGCCGAAGCTCGTCTCGAGCGAGCTCGTCGAGCGGATGCGTCCCGGCTCGGTGCTCGTCGACATCGCGATCGACCAGGGCGGGTGCTTCGCCGACTCCCGGCCGACGACGCACGGCGACCCGACGTTCGACGTGCACGGCACCGTGTTCGCGTGCGTCGCGAACCTGCCCGGTGCCGTGCCGCGCACGTCGACGGAGGCGCTCACGAATGCGACGCTCGCGGCGACGCTGCGGCTCGCCGACCTCGGCTGGCGCGACGCCCTGCAGGCGGACGCCGGTCTCGCGGCGGGCCTCAACACCACGGGCGGACGGGTGGCGCACGAGGGCGTCGCCTCGGCCCTCGGCCTTCAGGCAGCATCGGTGGCGTCGCTGCTCGGATAGCGCAGCCTCGCGAAGCGCCCGCCCTGGAGCAGCCAGGCGGGCGCTTCGCGCATCGGCGGCGCGAGCGGCGCGTGCCGCAGCACCTGCCGGAGCGCCCGCTCCTCGACGCCGAGCACGACCACGGGACGCTCGGCGCGGAGCCGGTCGAGCTCGCCCCACGCCGCCTCCCACTCGGTGACCGAGCCGACGACCGCGGTCGCGGTCGCGCCGACGGCAGGTCGCGCGGCGCCCGCGAGCGAGGCCGGCAGCGCGGCTCCCGCTCCCAGCACGACGGCGAGCGGCCCCTGCGGCATCGGCACGGTCGCGGGCGCTCGCCGCGGCGCCGGCGCGTCGGGCAGCGCGAGCTGGATGCGCTCGTCGGCGAGCCAGCCCGCGCCGGGCGGCAGCCCGGCGTCGTGCAGCGCGCCGGCGCCGCCCGCGACGACGTGCTCCTGCCGGCTCGCGATCCGCAGCAGCACCAGCCACTCGGCGAGCGCGGCGACCTGGCTCATCGCGCTCGAGACGCGCCGCGCGGTGAGCGCGACGGCGGCGCCCTCGCGCATGCGGCGCAGCAGCAGCTGCACCGCGACCGCTTGCTGCGCCTCGCCGAGCCGAGCGAGCTGCAGGTCGAGGTCGTCGACGACGAGCGCGCTGTGCGCTCCGGGTGCCCCGGCCTCCTCGAGCGCGTCCCACAGCGCGTCCTCCCGATCGATGACCGCGACGCCGAGCTGGCCCGCGATGAGGTCGGCGAGGCTCGAGCGGCCGCTGCCCGCACCCCCGATCGCGAGCAGCGGACCGTCCACGGCCGGCCGCCACCGCACGGGCTCGACCGCCTGCCGCGCCGGCCGGTCGACGAGGCCGAGCCGCACCGTGCGATCGCCGGCGCCCTCGCCGCCGCCGGCCGCGCTCGCGAGCGGCACGTCGGTGAGCCGCACGCGGGCCGGGAGCGGCTCGCGCCACGGCCGCGGCGGCCTCGGCATCGCCGCGGCCGCCGACACGAGCCGCTGCAGGAGCGCGGGCGACGCGAGCGCGGCTTGCGCGAGCCGGGTGGCGCCGCCGCTCACGCGCACGACGCATCGCCCGCGCGCCTCGAGCGGGATCGCCGCCGCCTCCGGACTCCCGGTCACCGCGACGGCGTCGGCCTCGGAGGTGACGCGCAGCGAGATGCGGATGCCGCAGTTCGCGAGCAGCGCGTCGCGCACCGCGTCGGCCGGTCGCTGCGTGCACAGCACGAGGTGCACGCCGAGCGAGCGTCCCCGCGCCGCGAGGTCGACGAAGAGCCGGTGCAGGTCGGGCAGCTCGTCGAGCATCGCGGCGAACTCGTCGACGACGATCACGAGGCGCGGCAGCCCGGTCGCCTCCTCGATCGAGCGCGCGCCCCGCTCAGCGAGCGCGCGCTCGCGCCGCCGCAGCTCGGCGCGGAGGCTCTCGATCGCCCGTCGCGCGCCCGCCTCGTCGAGATCGGTCATGACGCCGACGACGTGCGCGAGCGCCTGCAGCGCCGTGAAGGACGCGCCGCCCTTGAAGTCGACGAGCAGGAACGACACCTCCTCGGTCGAGCGGCCTGCCGCCATCGCCGCGACCCACGCGACGAGCAGCTCGCTCTTGCCTGCGCCGGTCGTGCCGCCGACGACCGCGTGCGGGCCGTCGCGCACGAGGTCGAGCACCACCGGGGCGTCGGCGACGAGGAAGACCGCCTCGAGGCCGCGCTCCCCCGTCGGCAGCGCGTCGAGGTCGACGCGGGCGGGGAGCCCGCCGGCGCGCAGGAACCCCGCGTGCTCGGCGGCGAGCGCGAGCGAGCGGGCGGCGCTCGCCGCCTCCCGCTCGCTGAGCGCCGTGGGCGCGAGCTCGCGGCCCGCGAGCCGAGCGGCGTCGAGCGCGGCCCGCACCACGACGCGGCACTCGCGCGGCAGGAGCGCAGGCGCGAGCGCGGTCGCGATCGTGACGTCGACGTCGTCGCCGACGACCCGCACGTGCCCGCCCGGCTCCCGGTGCACGGGGTGCGGGAGGGGCGCGAGCCAGTGCCACGCCTCGCCGTCGGGCGCGATGACCTCCGCCTCGTCGGGCGCGACGACGTCGAGCACCTGCACGAGCGCGGCGCGCGCGAGCGCGACCGCGATCGCGGGCGGGCCGACGAAGCCGATCCCGTCGCGCGCGTCGACCGTCACCGGCCCCTCGACGACCGCCGCGGCCGAGCGCAGCCGCGTCACCTCCTCGGCAGCGCCGAGCCGCAGCGCGGCGGGGTCGCGCGTGGGGACGGCGCCCTCGACGACGATCCCCGAGGGCAGCGCACCGATGCCGAGCACGACGTCGAGCGGCGCCCCGCGCGAGCGGCGCCAGCGGTGCGGGTCGTGCGGCGGCCGCGCCGCGACCCGTCGCGCGTCGGGGTGCGCGGCCTCGAGCTCGCGCCGCCGCTCCCCGACCGCCCGGTCGATGCGCTCCGCGGCATCCGCGATCTCCGCGCGCCAGCGCGCCTCCTCGCGGCGCGACCGCGCGCGCCGCACGCGCCTGCCGTCGCCGAGGCTCGCGAGCGCGATCACCGGGCCGAGCAGCGCGAGCACGAGCACGGTGGGCGTCTGCAGCAGCAGCCACATGGCCACGGCCCCGAGCACCGGAGCGAGGCTCGCGAGCAGCGGGAACGACGCGGGCTCCGGCTCGGCGGGCGGGCGCGGGAGGTCGATGCGCGACTCCATGGCGGCAGGGTGCCGCGCGGGGCCGCGACCGCGCACCGCCGCGCGGGGCGGCTGTGGAGACCGCTCCGCGCTAGCGCCGCACGAGCGATGCCGGGTTGAGCCGCGCGAGCAGCGGCCGCAGCCGCCCCTCCCCCTCGTCGCGGCGCTCGAGCACCGCATCGCTCAGCGCCCACGCGGCGTCGACCTCTGGCTCGCTCGGCGGCCTCGGCGCGAACACCGCGCGGTCCACGCGGTCCGCGAGCTCGCGCATCCGGTCGTCGTCGCCCGCTTGCTCGAGCCGCGTGCCGCCCTCGGGCGCCGCATCGCCGCGATCGCGGAGTCCGTCGACGACCTCCGCCCACGCGCCCTCGGCGCGATCGCGCGGCTCGTCGGCGCGGCGGCGGCGCCGTCGGCGCACGACCTTCGCGACCACGAGCCCGACGGGCAGCGCGGCGACGAGCGCGAGGAGCCCGAGCACGGCGGCCGCGGCGCCGAGCGCGGCGAGCAGCCGCGAGGCGCCGTCCTCGCTCCGCTCGGGCGCGTTCGGCGCGGCGGGGTCGGCGCCCTGCCGCTGCCCGCCCGGCGCGGGCGCGGGCGCCTGCTGGGCGGGCGGCTGCTCGACGATCGCCGGCGCGCCCTGCTCCTGCTCGGGGATCGGCCGCGGCGCGGGCGAGACGTCGATGGCGACCCAGCCGGCCGGCGTGCGCACCTCCATCCACGCATCCGCGTCGGCGCCGACGACGGGCGTCGGCTGCCCGGGCTGCACGGCATCGGGCGTGAAGCCCACGACGACGCGCGCGTCGAAGCCGAGCTGGCGCGCGAGCAGCATCGCCGCGGTCGAGTACTGCTCGGCATCGCCGATCATCGGCTCGGTGAAGAGCTCCGCGAGCCGCTCGAGGGAGTGGCCCGGCCGCGAGGGCGCCTCGTCCTCGAGCACGCCGTGGCTGATGTAGCCGCTCGCGCGCATGCCCTCGACCATCGCGTGCAGGCGCTCTCCCGGGGTCTCGGCGTCGCCCGTCCACGCGGCGAGCGCGGTGAGCATCTCCTCCGGCAGCTCGATCGCGGCGCGCGCGGGATCGGCGGGCACGAGCTCGGCCACCTGCTCGGGCGGCACGACCGGGGCACCCTGCTCGACCTGCATCTGGAAGCCGTCGCCCGGTCGCAGCCCGGCCTCGACGATGAGCGTGCGCAAGTCGCGATCGCGGTGGAGCGTCGAGCCGAGCCGCTCGGCGCGCTCGCCGACGAAGCGCACGCCCGTGGGCACGCCGACGGTCGGCAGCCAGGGCGTCGAGAGCTCGCCGACCGTGATGCCGACGAGCCGGCCGCTGCCCTCCTCGGCGCTCGCGACGCGCTCGAAGCCGGCGCGCTCGACGGAGAGCACCTCGCCGTCGTAGCCGTCGAGGGCGGCGATGCGGATGCGGTCCCCCGGCACGAGGCCCGTGGCGGTGAGCTGGCGGGCACCGCGCCGGTCCTCGGCCCAGAACGAGCGGTAGGCGGCCATCGGCGATGCCCCGGGCAGCTCGACGGACCACGTGCTCCCGCCGCGCAGCACGACGCGCTCGGGCAGCTCGACGAGCGCGCCCGCCGTGCCCGCCGCGAGCGCGGCGACGAGCGCGACCGCGACGCCCGCGCCGACGCGCCGAGCGAGCGACGAGAGCGCGCGCGGCGCGCGGCTGCGGCGCCGCGCTTGCCGCACGACGGTGATGTACGCCCCGATCGGCACGAGCGCGATCATGCCGAGCAGCCACGGGGCGGGCATCGCGAGCGGTCCCCAGAGGATCGCCCACACGCCGATCACCGCGGGCACGAGCGCGGCCGACTCGGCCGAGCGCGAGCGCAGCGCGATCCACACGCCGATGAGGGTGCCGAAGAGCACGAGCAGCACGGGCGCCATGAGGAGGGCGTCGCTCGTGCCGACGGGGAGCCCGATCGTCAGCAGGCGGCGCCACGAGAGCACCGTCGCCGCCGCGGCGTCGATGAGCCCCTCGCCCCACTCGCCTCGCCCGATGCGCTGCGGGGCGGTGAGCGGCACGGCGAGCACGGCGAGCGCGACGAGCGCGACGAGCAGCATCGACAGCGATCCCCAGCGGCGCACCGCGCCGAGGACGCCGATGCCGGCGCCGACGAGCAGCGCGACCGAGACCGCGACGACGAGCTGCAGGGTGCCGAAGATCCACCACATCGGCACGCACGCTGCCGCGATCGCGAGCATGAGCAGGCCGACGCTCGGCGCGCGGCGGATCACGCTCGCCCCGCGTCGCCGATGCCGCGCGAGAGGTCCTCGATCGCGCCGACGGTCGCGACGTCGGCGTCGCCGAGCCGCGCCCGCGTCGGCACCGCGCCGACCGCCGCGCGCACGACGACCGAGACGACGCCCTCGGGCATGCCGTTCGCGGCGGTGCGGAGCTCGCGCGGCGGCACGGTCGACCCGGTCACGAGCCACGCGACGCTGCCGCGCGCGGTGCTGCGCGACGCGCGCGCGGCGGCGGCGATGCCGACGCCGCCGCGCGGCTCGAGCACCGCGAGCGCGTCGAGCAGCCGGTCGCGCGTCACGGCGTCGATCGGCCGCACGGCGCTGCGCTCGGCGCGCGGGCTCTCGACGACGCGGAGCGAGCGGCGGTCGGCGATCGCGGCGAGGCCGAGGGTGCCGACGATCGAGAGCGCGAGCTCGAAGTCGTCGCCGTCGTACTCGCGCGGGTCGGTCGAGAGCACGATGAGCGTGTCGGCGCGGCGCGAGGGCTCGAACTGCCGCACGAGCAGCGAGCCGTGGCGCGCGCTCGAGCGCCAGTGCACGAGCCGTCGGTCGTCGCCCGGCGCGTACTCGCGCAGGCTGTGGAACGAGACGTCGTCGGCGGTGCGCTCGGCGGCGGCCTCGCCCTCGAGGTCGCGCACGATGCCGCCCGCGCCGCCCGGCAGCCGCACGACGCGCGGGTGCACGACGAGCGTGCGCGTCTCGGTGAGCCGGTGGCGGCGCTCGAGCACGCCGAAGGGGTCGGTGCGCATGATCGTCGCGGGCCCGATCGTGCGCAGCCCGCGGCGGCTCGTGTCGAGCGGCACCGAGCGCAGCACCTTGCCGCCGACACCGAGCGAGGGGATCTCGAGCACGGCCTCCTCGTCGCCGATGTCGAGGTCGATCTGGCGCGGCGTCGCGGCGCGCGTCGGGCGCGACACCTCGACGAGCGCGAGCGCGTCGGCGCCGACAGGCACGCGCTCGGCGCTCAAGCCGATGCGGGCGCGCGCCCAGCGCTCGCCGACGATCCACGGGATCGCGCCGACGAGCAGCGTCGCCGCCGCGACGGCGGAGACGAGCGCCTCCGCCCAGCCGAGCGAGCGCGCGAGGAAGACGCCGAGCGCGACGACCGCGAGCAGCGCCCAGCCCCACGGGGTGATGGCGCGCAGGGCGGCGTCGAGCCAGCGCATCGTCAGCGCCTGGGCGGCGCCACGGTGAGCATGAGCTGCTGCACGATGCTCTCGGGCCGGACGTCGTCGAACTCCGCCTCCGGCTGCAGCACGAGGCGGTGCGCGAGCGCCGGCACGGCGAGCGCCTTGACGTCGTCGGGGGTCACGTAGTCGCGGCCGTGGATCGCTGCCCACGCGCGCGCCGTCCGCACGAGCGCGAGCGCGCCGCGCACCGAGACGCCCAGGCGCACCTCGTCGGCCTCGCGCGTCGCGTCGACGAGCCGCGCGACGTAGTCGACGATCGACGCCTCGACGTGGACGCCGCGCACCTGGCGCGCGAGCGCCTGCACGAGGTGCACGTCGGCGACGGGCTCGATCTCCTCGGGCGAGAGCTCGTCGCCCGAGTCGGCGAGGATCCGCAGGGTCGACGCGTGGTCGGGGTAGCCGATCGACGCCTTGAGCGCGAAGCGGTCGAGCTGCGCCTCCGGCAGCTGGTAGGTGCCGGCGTGCTCGACCGGGTTCTGCGTCGCGATGACCATGAACGGCTGCGGCACCGCGTGCGCGATCCCGTCGACCGTGACCTGCCCCTCCTGCATCACCTCGAGCAGCGCCGACTGCGTCTTCGGGCTCGCGCGGTTGATCTCGTCGGCGAGCACGACGTTGGCGAACACGGGGCCGCGCCGGTACTCGAACTCCCCCGAGCGCTGGCTCCACACGCTCACGCCCGTGATGTCGCCCGGCAGCAGGTCGGGGGTGAACTGGATGCGGTTCGACGTCCCCGAGATCGCCGTCGCGAGCGCGCGGGCGAGCGACGTCTTGCCGGTGCCGGGGTTGTCCTCGATCAGCAGGTGCCCGTGGCTCAGCATCGCGGTGAGCGAGAGCTGCACGACGTGCGGCTTGCCGACGAGCACGCGCTCGACCTGCTCGACGACCCGCTCGGCGAGCTCCTGGATGGTCGAGACGTCGACGCCCGCGTCGACCGCGCTCGCGTCCGTCCTCGCGTCCAACACCGTGGGCTCCTCCCTGTCGGTCACAGCCCGCATCCCGCCTCGGTCGGCGACGGATCCCTGTGGGGCCCGGACTCCGGATAGGTTACTTGGCCCCACGCGCGCACTCGCGTCGCCCCCGCGGGCACCGCTTGGGTCGCGGGCCGCTCGCTCGTCCACGAGCCGCCGACGAGGTAGCTCGCGAAGACCTCGTCCTGCGCGAGCGGCGACGCGTTGCCCTCGACGCTCGCCTCGAGCGGCACGAGCGGCCGGCAGGCCTCGATCGTCGCGCGCAGCCGCAGCGGCACGACCTGGCCGACGGTCGTCGCCGCCGAGCACACGCCCTGGGTCGCGCCCGGCGCGCACGCGCGCACGTCGACGCCGACCTGCTCGCCGTACTGGAACGCGGCGCTCGAGGGCGTGAGCCACGTGCCCGCTTGCGCCCGCTGCCACGGGCCGCCCGCGACGCGCGCCTCGAGCCACGTGCCGCTCGCGAGCGTCGGTGCCCGCTCGAGCCTCGCGTCGAGGGCGTCCTCGCGCACCTCGGTGGCGACGGCGACGGCGGATGCGTCGACGGGCGCGGGCGTGCCGAAGACGGGATCCGAGACGGAGACCGAGCAGTGCCAGCCGTTGTCGGCGGTGACGGCGACGACCGAGCGGGACCCGGCCGCGACCGGGAGCGTCGCCGAGAGGGCCGAGGAGCCGGCGGGGCTGCCGCCGCCCGCGCTCGAGCACGAGGGCCGCTCCCCGACGGGCACGACGCGAGCGGCGTAGCGCACGGCGGCCGCGCCCGCGGGGTCGACCGCCGCCCACCGCACGGTGACGCTCCCGCCGTCGTGGCCCGTCACGAGCACGGGCGTCGTGCCCGGCAGGCCGACGGCCGTGAACGGCACCGGCGCTGCGGGCCAGCGCCACGCGGTGTCGGGCACGCCCGCGCGGTTCGCGGCCGCCACCTCGATCGAGTACGCGCGGCCGGGCGTGAGCCCCGAGATGACGCTCTGCCGCTCGGCGGGGCCGACGCGCACGAGCTGGTCGAGCCCCGATCCCGAGACGCGCACGAGGTAGGCCTCGATGGGGGTGCCGCCCGGCGGCTGCGGCACGCCCTGCCAGACGACGCGCACGGAGCCCGGTGCGCTCGCGGGCGTCGCCTGGACGCCCGGCACGACCGCGGGCAGCCGATCGGCGTGCACGGGCTCCGACGGGTCGGAGGGGAGGCTGTCGCCGAGCGCGTTCGTCGCGATCGCCTGCAGCCGCAGGTCGACGCCCGCCGGGAGGCCCTCGAGGCGGCAGCGGGGCGTCGGTCCGCACGCGACGTCGACGCCGCTGCCGACGATGCGGTAGCCCGTGATGGGGCTGCCGTTGCTCGCGGGCGGGTCGATCGCCATCGTCACGACCCCGTCGACGTGCTCGTCGAACGCCTGCACGGGGGGCGCGGGCGCATCCGGCACGTCCTGCACCGTCACCGCGATGGGGCTCCACACGCCGCGCTCCGGCACGCCCGCCGCGTCGAGCACGAGCACCTGCACGATCGTCGTGCCGATCGCCGCGGTCGCCGAGGCCGAGACGCGCACCGTCGAGCCGTCGACGACCGCGGTGATGCCGCGCTCCTCGGCGCCCGTGACGCGCAGGCCGCCGATCCGCAGCGGCGTCGAGGGGAACGGGTTCGACGCCTCGTCGTTGACGAGCGGCTGCACCTCGGCGCTCGAGCCGCGCTGCACGGTCACGGCATCGGGCTCGGGTGCGACGAGCGGCGCGGTCGTGGAGATGACGGCGAGCGAGACGGTGCCGGGCACGCCCTCGCCCGCGGCGTCGCGCACGCCGATGCGGAGGTCGGCGCGCGTGCCGCGGTCGGTGCGGTCGAGCGCTCGCACCGTGAGGGTCGAGCCGTCGATCACGGCTTGGAAGCCCGCGGGCACGTCGTCGAGGATCGACCACGAGGCGCTCGCGATCCGGGCGGGATCGGGCGCGCGCGTGATGCGGGCGAGGTCGATCGAGCGCTCGGTGCCGGGCTCGAGCTGCACGAAGGAGCCGAGCACCGTGAGCGGCACGCGATCGCCCGGCAGCACCTCGATCGGCAGCACGATCGTGCCGACCCTGCCGTCGGGGTCGGTGGGGCTCTCACCGTCGGTGACCTCGAACGTGATGCTCGCCGGGCCGAAGTAGCCAGGCTGGGGCACGAACCGCAGCGTCTTCTCGTCGATCACGGGGTTCGAGCCGTCGGTCGGCGCGGCGCGCACGGCGCTCGCGTCGGTGAGCATCGCGCCGTCGCCGTCCACCGTGTCGACGACGTCGTCGATCGCGATCTCGAGCGTCTCCCCCGCGCGCGCCTCGAGCGGCGCGACGCCGGGCTTGAGCTGCGGGAGCGCGTCGTCCCGCCCGGGCACCGCGATGACGGCCGTCGCGCTCGCGCCCTCGGCGTCGTCGCGCTCGACCGTGAACGGCACGAAGCGCGTGCGGTCGGCGATCGCGATCTCGATCGAGCCGTCGTCGCGCAGCGCCACGCCCTCGGCGGGCAGCGGGAGGCTCGCGCGCAGCGCGTCGGCGCGGCCGTCGCGCACAGTGGCCTGCGCGAGCGGGTCGATGCGCACCGCCTCCGCCGAGGCGATCGATTGGATGGGCACCTGCACGTCGGTGACGTCGGGCGCGGGCGGCGGCGCGTCCGGGTCGACGTCGATGCGCAGCCAGCTCGCCGCGGCGGTGCCGGCGGAGTTCTCGACCGTGACGACGATGCCGATGTCGGATGCGTCGGGCGCGGCCGAGACGAGCACGGCGCCGTCGCGGATCGACGCGGTCGCGCCCGGCGAGGCGGTCTCGACGTCGACGATCTCGAGCGGGAGCCCCGCGGGGTCGCGGTCGTTGTCGAGCACGGGCACGACGAGCGTGGAGTCGGGGCGCATCGCGGCCGAGTCGGCGCCGAGGACGGGCGGCAACGCGGGCCCCGGCTCGACGACGATGACCCGCACGACGCCCTCCCCGGTCGCGCCGAGGTCGTCGGTGACGCGGTAGCGGAACTCGTCGGTGCCGCGCGAGTAGTCCCCCGCCTGGTAGCGCAGGGTCGAGCGCCCGAGCTGCGTGACGAAGCCGAGCGTCGGCGCGGTCGAGGGGCCGAGCAGCTGCACGGGATCGCCGTTCGGGTCGGCGTTCGAGAGCGGCAGCGCGAGGTCGACGGTCGCGCCGGCGACGACCCGCGCCTCGATCGGCGGCGCGGCGGGCGCCGCGTTCGTCGTGCGCGCCGCCTCGGCGACCTGCATCGTGATGCCGGCCGTCGACGACTGGCCGTCCGGTCCGCGCACGGCGTAGTCGGCCGTGAAGGTGCCGGGCTCGTCGGGGGCGACGAACCGCATCCGGTCGCCGTCGACGAACAGCAGGCCGGCCTCGGGCGGCGCGACGATCGCGGGATCGAGCTCGAGCGGGAGCCGGTCGGGCTGCTCGTCGTTGACGAGCACCGGGATCTCGACGAGCCCGCCGGGGCGCACGGTCACCTCGTCGTCGCGAGCGATGGGCGCCTGCAGCGCGGCCGAGCCGCTCGCGGACACGCGCAGCTCGCCCTCGGCGCTCTGCACGCCGTTCGTGACGGTGTATCGCACGGTCGTCTGCTGCGCGAGCTCGTCGGTGAGCGTGAGCCGCAGCTGCTCGGCGTCGACGACCTCCGCGCGCACAGCGGTGTCGTCGCTCGCGACCGCGGTGAGCGCGACGACGCCGCCCGAAGGGTCGAGGGCGAGCTCGTCGATGTCGAGCTCGACCGTGCCGGCCGCCGGGAGCGCCGCGCGCACCGGCATCGTCGTGGGCGGGCTCGACGCGTCCGCGGCATCGAGCACCCGGACGACGACGCGCCCCTCCTGCGTCGCGGTGCCGTCCGTGACGACGTAGGAGAAGCGCATGAGGCCCGCGTCGGTCGGGCGCACGAGGATCGTGCCGTCGGCGAAGCTCGGGTCGACCGGGTAGTTCGGCGCGACGACGTTGTGGAGGCTCAGCTCACCCGCGCCGCCCTGGGCGGCGAGCAGCGGCTCGAGCACGAGCTGCTGGCCGACGCGCGTCACGGCCGTGACGGGCTGCGCCGAGATCGGCACGGCGCCGGCGTGCACGGTCAGCACGATCTCCTCGGTCGCCTCCGCCTGGCCGTCGGTGACCGTCACGAGCACCCGCCGCTCGGTGCCCGAGCCGCCGTCGGTGAACTCGAGCCGACCGTCGGAGCGCACGCTCACGCGGTCGGGGGCGGCTGCCTCGGCGCGGACGACCGCGAGCGCGTCGCCCTCGGGATCGACCCAGCCGTCGAGCGCGTCGAGGGCGATCGTCGAGCCCGCCTCGAGCGTCGCGCGCACGGGTCGCTCGAGCACGGGCGGCTCGTTGCCCTCCCGCAGCGTCACCGTCGCGACCGCGCGATCGCTCTCGGCGCCGTCCGAGATGCGGTAGTCGACGCGCGTCACGCCCGCCGCGGGCGCCTCGAAGCGGATGCCGCGCCCGTCGGGGGTGATGGTGGCGGATGCGTCGTCCCGGTCGAGCGCGACGTCGGTGATGAGGATGGGGTCACCGTTCGCATCGCTGTCGTTGAGCAGCACCGGGAGCACCGTCACCGCGCCGGCGCGCGCCCCGAGCTCGTCGTCCACCGCGACGGGCGGCTCGGGCGCGGCCTCGACGGTCTCCTCGACGGCCTCACCGTCGACCGGCGCCTCGGGTGCGGGCTCGTCGTCCTCGAGCTGCCAGCCCGTGATGCGGCGCCCGTCGCGGTCGATCGCCCACGCGTCGCCCGAACCGACGTCCGTCACCGCGGTCGCGCTCCCGCGCTGCAGGATCCGCAGGCTCGCGTCGAGCGGCACGCCCTGCAGCGCGAGGACGACGGGCTCCTCGCCCTCGCACGATCGCCAGCCGGTGCCGCCCTGCCACGCCGCGAAGGCGCATCCGTCGCCCACGACCGGCCTCGCGGGCTCGCCGCTCGCGCCCGAGGCGAGCGTCGTCGCGGCGGGCACGCCGAGCTGCTGGCGCACGAGCGCGGAGTCGGTCGCGTAGAGCACGGCGGATGCGGCTGGCCCCGGTTCCTGGAGCCGCACGCCCGTCTCGTCGACGGAGCGCTGCCACGAGCTCGTCGAGAGCACGCCGGAGCCCGCGTCGTAGAGCACCCACTCGTCGCCGAGCGCGGTGAGCTGCAGGTCGGGCGCGGCGGGCGAGACGGGGGCGCGCTCGCTCGCGACCGTCTCGCCCTCGTCGTCGACGCGCAGCACGCGGCCGAGGCCCGGGGAGGCGGCGAGCAGGCTCTCCTCGCCGAGCACGGCGACGCCGCCGCGGCCGAGCGCGACGACCGGCTCGTCGAGGGGCGTGCCCTCGGCGATCGCACCCGTGGTCGTGCGCCACACGTCGCCCGTCGCGGGCGAGGTGATGACGACGCGGTCGTCGCGCGCGGCGACGACCGCGCCCGCGACGATCGGCACGGCGGGGCCGGCCTGCGCCGCGCCCTCGCGCACGACGCGCACGGTCGACGCGCTGCGGTCGACGACGACGGTGCCCGACGGCGTCTGCAGCACCTCGTCGACCCCGCCGACCTGCACCGTGCGCTCGATCGTGCTGTTGGCGGTGTTCGCGAGGCCGATCGCGCCGGCGCTAGCGTTCGCGATCCACACGCTCGAGCCGTCGAGCTCGGGCTCGAGCGCCTGGTAGCCCGGCGCGAGCACGGCGCCCGCGACGATCCCGGCGGTGAGCAGCCCGCCGAGGACGAGGCCGGCCCGCGCCTTCACGCCGGCTCCGTCATCGCCGCGCCCTCACGGCAGCGGCTCCCCGCACGCCTCGCTCGGCTCGCCCGTCGACCCGTCGCGGTTCACGGCGACCCAGATGCAGAGCCGCTCGCCCGCGGCGCCCGTGAGCGTGAACTCGCGGCCGCCCTGGATGACGGCATCGCCCGTCGAGGTGCGCACGTGGTACGTGTCGGTGTCGACGAGGCCGGGGTCCTCCCACGCGAACGCGACCCGGCCCTGCTCGGGGCTCACCGCGATGTCCTGCACGATCGGGATCTGCGACGAGACGCTCGAGAGCGCGAATGCCGCGACGGTGATGATGCCGAGCACGACGGCGCTCGCGGCGGCGATGCCGAGCCCGATCACGAAGCGCTTGGGCTTCGGCGGCTGGCGTCGGCCGGTCGACTGCGAGATGTCGACGCGGCTGCCCGTGATGCCGGGAGCGCGACGAGAGCGTCGCTGCCGCAGCCGCAGCGCATCCGAGTCCTCCTCGACGTCATCGTCGACGATCGGCTCGGCGGCCCACGCGTCGACCTCGACCTCGATCGGCGTCACCTCGAAGCCGAGCTCGCGCTGCACGCGCTGCAGCTCGCCCAGCAGCTCCTCGACGCTCGCGTGGCGGTCGCCCGGCCGGGCGGCGAGCGCCTTGTCGAGCACGGGTCGGAGCGCCGCGGGGATCGCGCGCGAGGGCAGCAGGTCGTGGGCGATGATGCGCTCCGAGAGCGCGGCGTGGTCGTTGGCGCGGCCGGGCTGCTCGGCGGGGGTGCGGCCCGCGATGAGCGAGAAGAGGGTCGCGGCGAGCGACCACACCTCGGTCGCGATCGTGCCGCCCGTCTCGCCGCGCAGCACCTCGGGCGCCGCCCACGGCACCGAGACACCCGCGGCCTCGCTCGCGTCGTGCTGGAGGCCGGCGATGCCGAAGTCGCTCAGCACGGGGTGCCCGAACGAGGTCGTGAGGATGTTCGCCGGCTTGATGTCGCGGTGCAGCACCCCCGCGCGATGCGCGGTCTCGACCGCGGCGCCGATGCGGATCGCGACCCGCAGCGCGGCCTCGGGCGCGAGCGGCTCGGTGCGGAATCGCTCGCCGAGCTCGGGGTTCGCGAGCTCCATCACGAGGTAGGGGCGGCCGTCGCTCGCGACCGAGGCGCCGTAGACGGTGAGGATGCTCGGGTGCGACGAGAGTCGCCCCATGAGGTTGACCTCGGTGCGGAAGGAACGGCGCACGTCCTCGTCGACGAGCTCCGCGAGGAGCACCTTGACCGCGACGGGTCGCCGAGGCAGCGATTGCTCGTAGAGGAAGACGTCGGCGTACCCGCCCGTGCCGAGCACGTGGAGGTGCGAGTAGCCGGGCAGCACCGGCGGCGCGGAGGGGAGCCGCCTGGCCATCAGGACCGCCGCGGCTCCTCGTCGCGGAGCGTCGTGCGCGGCACGGTCCGGTCGACGTCGTCGACGCTCGGCGCGCGCGTCACGTCGATGACGATCACCGAGACGTTGTCGCGCCCGCCCGAGTCGAGGGCGGCGGCGACGAGGGCCTGGGCGGCGGCCGCCGGGTCGTCGTGCTCCCACAGCAAGCGCTCGATGTCGACGTCGTGCACTTCCTTCGTGAGGCCGTCGGAGCACACCAGGAGGCGGAGCTGCGGCATGATCGGCAGCAGGAAGTAGTCGGGCACGGGGTCGATGCCGGCGCCGACGCCGCGAGTGACGACGTTCGCCTCGGGGTGCGTCTCGGCCTCCTCCTCGGTGAGCAGGCCCGCGTCGATGAGCTCCTGCACGACGGAGTGGTCGACCGTGATGCGCGTGAGGCGCTCGCCGAGCATCGCGTAGGTGCGCGAGTCGCCGACGTTGAAGACCGCGAAGTGCGGCGCGCCCTCGTGCAGCGCGAACGCGCAGCCGGTGACGGTCGTGCCCGCGGAGCCCTCGCCGACGCCGAGGAGCTCGATCTCGTCGGTCGCGCGGCGGAGCGCGTCGACGACATCGATCGGCTCGACGGCCGCGAGCTCGTGCAGGTCGGCGAGCCGCTCGACGACCGCCTTGCTCGCGAGGTCGCCGTGCGAGTGGCCGCCCATCCCGTCGGCGACCGCGAAGACCGGCGGCTGCGTGATGAGCGAGTCCTCGTTGTGCTGGCGGCGGAAGCCGGTGTCGGTCATGCCTGCCCAGCGCACCGCGAACTGCTGGGCCTCCGGGCCCTGTGTCGCGTGCTCGCCGCTCGCCGCTCCGATGTGGGTCACGTCCTCCAGTCTCCCACGCCGCGCGCCCGCTCCTCGCACCCGGCGCTCAGCGGCTCGGGGCCCGGTGCCGTCACAAGCGGCCCTTGAGGATGCGGTTCCAGTAGATCTGCGGGAGCGCGTGCCGGTCGAGCGCGTACCAGAGCGGGCTCGAGCGGATCTGGCCGCGCGCCGGCAGGGGCAGCGAGTGGCGCGGGCGCAGCTCGCGGTCGTACTCCCCGAACGAGAGGCTCCGCCGCGACGTGGCGATCGGCGCGACGGTGTAGCCGTCGTAGCGCTCGAGCGGCTCGCCGGCTCGCGAGCGGCGGATGTTCTCGACCGCGATCTTCACCTGCTCGCGGAGGGCGCCGCCCGTGCGGGCGTCGCCGAGGTCGCCCGCGTCGCCGACGACCCACACGCGCGGATGCGTCGGGTGGCGGAGCGTCTCGGGGTCGACGGCGGCGAACCCTCCGGTGCCGTCGGCGTCGAGGCCCGACTCCCGGATGACCTCCGGCGCGCGGTAGGGCGGGTGGAGGTGGACGAGGTCGGCCCGCTCGGGGATCGTGCCGCGCGGCCCCGCGAGGTCGACCTCGTCACCGCGCAGCGTGACGACGTGGGTGGAGGGCCGCGCCTCGATGCCGTAGCGGTCGAGGTGGCGGCGGATCTCGGCCGCGATCGCGTCGACGGGGTGCAGGCGGTCGCCGTCGTGCACGAGGATGACCTCGATCGCGTCGAGCGCGCCGTTCGCGCGCCACGCGTCGCACGCGATGAAGAGCGGCTTGAGGGCGGTCTCACGCCCCGAGACCGGCTGCCCGCGCAGCTCGAAGATCGCGCGGCCCGAGGTGAAGCCCGCGATGCGCTCGCGAGTGCGGGCGAGCTCGGTGTCGACGTAGGTCGTGACGGCGAGGCCGCTCGCGAGCGCCTCCGTCGCGCCGGGCAGCAGACTCCAGTCGATGACCGCGCCGGTCGCGACGATGAGGTCGCGGCCGCGGACGACGGAGCCGTCGGCGCAGCGCACCTCGCGACGCTTGGGGTCGATCGCGACGGCCGCGGTGCGATGCCACTCGACGCCCTCGGGGATGAGCGACGCCTGGGGCCTCGACAGCTCGTCGTCGCTCGCGAGGCCCGTGCCGACGTAGTTCTGCAGCGGCTTGTAGACGTGGCGCTCAGAGGGCTCGATGAGCCCGACGTCGGGGCATCCCCGGCGACGCAGGTGGGCCGCGGCCGAGAGGCCGCCGTTGCCCCCGCCGACCACCAGCACGTCGTGCACTCGCTCTGCCGCCATGGCCAGACGCTACTCCTCGGTCGCTGGGCGTGCGCCGACCTCGATGCCGGTTCCGAGCACCCAGTCCGGCGCCCCCTTCGCGTCGACGATGTCGCGCAGCAGCGGGGCCATGGTGAGCGCGGGGTCGATCGCCATCGCGAGCTCCGCGCACCGCCCCGCGGATCGGCCACGGCCGAGGAAGAAGTGCAGGAAGCCGACGATGACGAGCAGCGGTGCGCGCAGCTCGAGCGGGGTCGCCTCGGCGATCGCCGTCCATCGGCGCAGCCGGTCGCGGAGCCGCTCGGCGTCGGGCGCCGGCCCCACGCCGAGGAAGCGATTGGCGGCCGCCTCGGTCGCGGCGTCGCCCTCGATGGCGTCGAGCGTGCGCTCGGCGGCGGCCCTGCCGTCGATCGCGAGCTCGATCGCGAGGTCGCGCTGCGCGGGGCTCGCCACGAGCGCGATCGCGAGCGCCGCCGCCTTCGCCGGGTCGACGCCGAGCACGCCCGGCCCATCGTCGAGCCGATCGGCGAGCGAGACGGCGAGCTCGAGCGCCGCGATCGGGTCGTCGCGCGCCGCGGCGACGTCGCCGCCCTGCAGCTCGCCGAGCCACGCGGCGACCTCGAGCGCCGCGGCGCTCCCCCGGCCCTCCGGCACGGCAGGGATGGGCGGCGGCTCGGGCACGCCCGGCGCGGGATCGTCGAGCAGCTCGAGCTCCGCGAGCGGGCCGCGCGCGCCCGCGGGCGCCGAGTAGTCGCCCCACGCGTCGGGCGCGAGCGCGAGCACCTCGAGCACGCGCATGCCCGCCCGCTCGAGCCGTCGGGCGACGTGCCCGAGCTCGTCGGCGAGCGGCAGCCGGCCGGCACCGAGCGGCTGCGCGAGGCACGCGACGAGCACGACCGCGTCGGCCCCGCGCGCGCCTCGGCGCACCGCGTGGGCGATCGGCGCGGCCGAGCGGCGGTCGGGCAGGTCGAGCGCCATGGGCATGCCCGAGCGGCCGCGCGAGAAGGGCAGGGCGACGAGCGACGGCGCCTCCGTGTGCCCGACGAGTCGGGGCAGCATGCGCAGCAGCGACTGCGGGGTGCGGATCTTGACGGTCTCCATGCGCGCAGGGTGCGGCATCGCGCCGTCGGGCCGAGAGCGTTCCCCGCGGACCTGTGGAGAGCCGCGGCGAGCGCACCTTGCCACATACCCCCAGGGGGTATGGGTTCGCAGCATGAGCTGGACTCGACGAGACGAGCACGAGGCACGAGCACGGGGGCGCGCCGCAGCCGCACGAGCGCCACCAGCATCAGCACGCCGCGCACCACCAGCACGAGCACGCGGCGCATGCCCAGCACGAGCACGCGGCGCACGCCCAGCACCCGCAGCACGCCGAGCACCGCGATCACGGCGACCACACCGGACACGCCGGTCACGCCGGTCACGCCGGTCACGGCAGCCATGCCGGCCACGGCGACCACGTCGCCCTCTACCGGCGCCTGTTCTGGTGGATGCTCGCGCTCGCGATCCCGACGGTGCTGCTGAGTGGCATGTTCGCGTCGATCGTCGGGTACGCCCTCCCGGACGCGCCCGGGCTGCGCTGGGTCTCCCCCGCGCTCGGCACCGCCATGTTCGTCGTGGGCAGCCGGCCCTTCCTGACCGGCGCGGTCGACGAGCTGCGCTCGCGCCGACCGGGGATGATGCTGCTGATCGCGCTCGCGCTCACGACCGCGTTCATCGCCTCGTGGGCGGCGTCGCTCGGCTTCGCCGACCACCACCTCGACTTCTGGTGGGAGCTCGCCCTCCTCGTCGTCATCATGCTGCTCGGCCACTGGCTCGAGATGCGCTCGCTCGCGCAGACCTCGTCGGCGCTCGACTCGCTCGCGGCGCTCCTGCCGGACGAGGCGGAGCGCGAGACGCCGACCGGCATCGAGCGCGTCTCCCCGGCCGAGCTCCGCATCCGCGACGTCGTGATCGTCCGCCCCGGCGCTCGCGTGCCGGCCGACGGCGCGATCGTCGAGGGCGGCGCGAGCTTCGACGAGTCGATGATCACGGGCGAGTCGCGCGCGGTCGCGCGCGGTGCGGGCGACCGCGTCGTCGCGGGCACCGTCGCGACCGACTCGGGCGTGCGCGTGCGGGTCGACGCGGTCGGCGAGGGCACGGCGCTCGCGGGCATCCGACGCCTCGTCGCCGACGCGCAGGCGTCGACCTCGAGGGCGCAGCGGCTCGCCGACCGGGCTGCGGGCTGGCTCTTCTGGTTCGCGCTCGGCGCCGCCGCGATCACCGCCATCGCGTGGAGCGCGCTCGGCGCCCCGGACGACGCGATCGTGCGCACGGTGACGGTGCTCGTGATCGCGTGCCCGCACGCGCTCGGCCTCGCGATCCCGCTCGTCGTCTCGATCGCGACCGAGCGCGCCGCGCGCGGCGGCGTCCTCGTCGCCGATCGGCTCGCGCTCGAGACCATGCGCCGCGTGGACGTCGTGCTGTTCGACAAGACCGGCACGCTCACGGCCGGCGAGCCCACGGTGCTCGACGTGCTCGCCGTCGACGGCGACGCCGACCGGGTGCTCGCGCTTGCCGCGGCGGCGGAGCGGCCGAGCGAGCACCCGCTCGCCCGCGCGATCGTGCGCGCGGCCGAGCGAGCCGCGCTCGACGTGCCCGACGCATCCGACTTCTCCTCCTCCCCCGCGGTGGGCGTCACGGCCGTCGTCGAGGGAGCGCGCGTGCGCGTGGGTGGCCCGCATCTGCTCGAGGAGGAAGGGGTCGCCGAGCTGCCCGCCGTCGAGGCGTGGCGCGCGGAGGGCGCGATCATCCTGCACGTCGTCGTCGACGGGGAGGTCGTCGGCGCGCTTCGGCTCGCCGACGCGATCCGGCCCGAGTCGAGGGAAGCGGTGGATGCGCTCCACCGGCTGGGCGTCGAGGTCGCAATGGTCACGGGCGACGCCGACGCGGTCGCCCACTCGGTCGCGCGCGAGCTCGGCATCGACCGCGTCGCCGCGAATGTGCGCCCCGAGCACAAGGAGCGCGAGGTCGCGCGGCTGCAGGACGAGGGGCGCGCCGTCGCCTTCGTCGGCGACGGCGTGAACGACGCGCCAGCCCTCGCGCGCGCCGACGTGGGCCTCGCGATCGGCGCCGGCACCGACGTCGCGATCGCCTCTGCCGACGTGATCCTCGCGAGCTCGGACCCGCGGAGCGTGCTCTCGGTCGTCGAGCTCTCGCGCGCGAGCGCCCGCAAGATGGTGCAGAACCTGTGGTGGGCCGCGGGCTACAACCTGCTCGCCGTGCCGCTCGCGGCCGGCGTGCTCGCCCCCTTCGGCTTCGTGCTGCCGATGTCGGTCGGAGCGCTCCTCATGTCGCTCTCCACGATCGTCGTCGCCCTCAACGCGCAGCTGCTCCGCCGCCTCGACCTCGACCCGGCGGCGAGCGCCGCCCGCGTGCTCGACGCAGCGCCCTCGGCCGCCGCTCGGCAGGAGGCGGCTACCGTGTCGGCATGATGCGCACCCGACCGCCGCTGCAGGGATCGTTCGGAGCCGTCGCCTCGACGCACTGGCTCGCATCGTCGAGCGGCATGTCGGTGCTCGAGCGCGGCGGCAACGCGGCCGACGCGGCCGCGACGGCCGGCTTCGTGCTCCACGTCGTCGAGCCGCACCTCAACGGCCCCGGCGGCGACCTGCCCGCGATCGTGCGCGTGCCCGGCCGGGAGCCGCGCGTGCTCGCCGGGCAGGGCCCGACGCCCGCGGCCGCGACGATCGAGCGGATGCGCGCCGAGGGCATCGAGCACATCCCCGGCACCGGCCTCCTCGCGGCCGTCGTGCCCGGCGCGGTGCCCGCGTGGCTCACGCTGCTGCGCGACCACGGCACGTGGACGCCCGGCGACGTGCTCGCCTACGCGATCGAGCTCGCCGAGCGCGGCCACCGGGTGCTGCCGCGCGTCGCCCGCACGATCGCGGGCCGGGCCGAGTTCTTCCGCGAGCACTGGCCCGCGTCCGCCGACCTCTGGGCCGACCCGGCGCCCGAGCCGTGGGACGTCATCCGCAATCCCGTGCTCGCCGGCACGTACCGCCGGCTCGCCGACGCGGGCAGCGGCCTCTCGCGCGAGGCCGCGTGCGACGCGGCGATCGCCGCCTGGAGCGAGGGCTTCGTCGCGGAGGCGATCGACCGGCACTCGCGGCACGCGGCGATGGACTCCTCGGGCGCGGCCCACGCGGGGCTCCTGACGGGCGACGACCTCGCCGCGTGGCGCCCCTCGTGGGAGCCGACGACGTCGATGCCGTGGCGCGGCACCACCGTGCACAAGGCGGGCGCGTGGTCGCAGGGCCCCGCGATGCTCGAGGCGCTCGGCATCGTCGAGCCGCTCCTGCCCGAGCGGGCGGATGCGTTCACGGCCGACATCGTGCACGTCGCGGCCGAGGCGATGAAGCTCGCACTCGCCGATCGCGACGCGTGGTTCGGCGACGGCGCCGACCTCGAGCGCCTCCTCGACCCCGCCTACCTCGCCGAGCGCCGCGCGCTCATCGGCGACCGCGCCTCGCTCGAGCTGCGGCCCGGCGCGCTGCGGGGCGAGCCGCGCCTCGCGGCCGTGCGCGTCGCCGAGGAGGCGCCCCGCACGCCCCGCTCCGGCACGGGCGAGCCCACGCGCGGCGACACGTGCCACATCGACGTCGTCGACAAGGACGGCATGGTCGTCTCGGCGACCCCGTCGGGCGGCTGGCTGCAGTCGAGCCCCACGATCGGAGAGCTCGGCTTCTGCCTCGGCACGCGCGCCCAGATGCTCTGGCTCGAGGAGGGCCTGCCCACGAGCCTCGCCCCGCGCATCCGCCCCCGCACGACCCTCTCGCCGACGATGCTCGTCGACGACGACGGTGCGGTCGCCGCGCTCGGCACGCCCGGCGGCGACCAGCAGGACCAGTGGCAGTTCGCGATGCTGCTCGGCATGCGCGTGCTCGGCCTCGACCCGCAAGCAGCGATCGACGCGCCCTCGTGGCACTTGACGCACCTCGTGTCGTCGTTCGAGCCGCGCGTGTGGGAGCCGGGCGGCCTGCACGTCGAGTCGCGGCTCGGCGAGGCGGTCATCGACGACCTGCGCTCGCGCGGGCACGCGGTGACGGATGCGGGGCCCTGGTCGCTCGGTCGCCTCTCGTTCGCGTCGCACGAGCCGGGCGGACCGGGCGAGGGCGGCACGATCCGCGCCGCCTCGAACGCGCGCGACGAGCAGGGCTACGCCGCGCTGCGCTGAGCGCTAGGCGAAGATCTCGGAGATCGCCTCGACCGTCGCGGCGTCGAGCCGGCCCTCGCCGGCCGCCGCGTTCTGCGCGACCTGCTCGGGCTTCGTGGCGCCGGCGATGACGCTCGTGACCGCCTGCTGCGCGAGCAGCCACTGGAAGGTCACCTCGAGCATCGAGCGACCGGTGCCACGCACGACCTCCTCGTAGCGCTCGAGCCGCGCCCAGTCGGCCTGTTCGAGCAGCTGGGGCTTGAGGCGCGTCAGGCGCGCGTCGGCGGGCGACGACTCCTGCGAGTACTTGCCCGTCAGGAGCCCGTTGGCGAGCGGGAAGTAGGGCAGGAAGCCGAGGCCGGCCTCGAGCACCGCGGGCAGCACGTCGCGCTCGACACCGCGCTCGACGAGCGAGTACTCGTCCTGCGCCGTCGAGAAGCCGTTGGGGGTCTCGACCGCGGCCGCCTCGCGGATCTGCTCGGCCGAGAGGTTGGAGTGGCCGTAGGCGCGGATCTTGCCCTCGGCGACGAGCTCGTCGAGCGCCTCGACCGTCTGCTCGATCGGCGTCACCGGGTCGGGCGTGTGCAGCTGGTAGAGGTCGATGTGCTCGACCTGCAGGCGGCGCAGCGATGCCTCGACGGCCTTGCGGATGTAGCCGCGCGAGCCCTTCGCGCCCCACTCCTCGGTGCCCTCGATCGCGAAGTCCTGGTGGCCCCACTTCGTCGCGAGCACGATCCTGTCGCGCGCGGCGCTCCCGGCCTTCGAGAGGGCGACGCCCATGAGCGACTCGGAGGTCGTCGCGGGGTTGCCGTAGATGTCGGCGGTGTCGAAGAGCGTGATGCCGTGGTCGATCGCGGCGTGGATGACGGCGTCGGTGCCCGCTTGGTCCTCGGTGACCGTGCCCTTGCGGCCGAAGTTGTTGCAGCCGAGCCCGATGGGCGAGACCTCGATGCCGGAGTTGCCGAGAGTGCGCGTCATGCGCTCAAGCCTAGATCGCGCGCGGGCGGCGATCCTGCACGGCTACCGGCCGGGCTTCGCGCTCCGCGCTGCCGACGGCTTGCGCGGCTTCGGCACCTGCGTCGCCGCGATCGTCTGCACGGTCTCGTGCAGCCAGTCGACGTCGCCGAGCCGATCGACCTCGACGATCCCGTAGGGCTTCGAGCCCGGGTACGCCTCGCCGCGCGCGAGCGGCTCGGTGAGCTCGGCCGCCTCGGGCACGAGCTTGAGCAGCAGCGTGTCGTCGCACACGAAGGCGAAGATGCGGTCGTCGCAGTAGAGGGCATGCTCGCCGAACATCGACTGCAGGCGGATCGGCAGCGGGTCGAGGGCGGCGAGGATGCGCTCGAGCGTCTCTGGCCGGTTCGGCATGCGTCGATCATGGCACCGGCACGGCCGTCGCGTCAGAGCGGCTGCAGCACTCCGGAGCGCTCGATGACCTCGAGGGCGAGCGTCTTGTAGCCCTCCTCGTCGAAGAGCACGGTGATGCGGTCGCCGTCGTCGCTCACGACGCCGCCCTCGCCCCACGACTCGTGCCGCACGCGCTGCCCGACGGCCCAGTCCCCCGCGGCCTCGGTCGACGCATCCGCCGACTCGCGCGCATCCTCGACGCGCTCGGCCGAGCCCGAGCGGCACGTGTCGCACGCGCCGCACAGCTCGGGCAGCTCCTCGCCGAAGTAGCCGAGCAGGAAGCGGCGGCGGCAGCCGCCCGTCTCGGCGTAGCCGCGCATCATCTCGACGCGCGAGCGGTCGACGCGGCGGCGCGCCTCGGCGATGCGGGCCGCCTCCTCGACGGCGGGCTTGACCGTGCCCTCGCGCCAGACGAGGTCGCCGTCGTCGGTCGTCTCGACCGCGCCGGCCTGCTCGAGCAGGTTGACGGCCGAGGTGAGCCGGCTCGCGCCCACGTCGAGCCGCTCGCGCAGCCGCTCGGGCGGGACGGGCTGCTTCGCGCGCCGGACGCGCGAGGCGACCGCCGAGAGCATGTCGACGTCGGCGCCGCCGCCGGTGCGGAAGCGGTGGACTCCGAAGTCCTCCTGCCGGTGGAAGAGCGCCGCGAGCGCGGGCTCGCCGTCGCGGCCGCCGCGGCCGATCTCCTGGTAGTACGAGTCGAGCGAGTCGGGCGGCGCGGCGTGCAGCACGAAGCGCACGTCGGCCTTGTCGATGCCCATGCCGAAGGCCGACGTCGCCGCCACGACCTCGGCGCTGCCGTCGCTGAAGGCGTCGTGCACGCGCTCGCGCTCGGCGCGCGACATCCCGGCGTGGTACGCCTCGGCGCGCACGCCGGCCTCGGCGAGCGCCTCCGCGTAGCGCTCGGCGTCCTTGCGCGTCGCGACGTAGATGAGCCCTGGCTTCGCCTCGGCGATCGCTCGCTCGACGATCGCGTCGCGCTTGGCGTCGTCGTCGCTGTGCCGCTGCACCTCGAGGAAGATGTTCGGGCGGTCGAAGCCGCGCACGACCTCGCGCGGGTCGCGCATGCGCAGCCGCTCGACGATCTCCTCGCGCACGGGCGGCGCGGCGGTCGCGGTGAGCGCGACGGTCGTCGGGTGCCCGAGCGCCTCGACGACGTGGCCGAGCCGGAGGTACTCGGGCCGGAAGTCATGGCCCCACGCCGAGACGCAGTGCGCCTCGTCGACGACGAGCAGTGACGGCCGCAGTTCGCGCAGCCGCTCGAGCACCTCGTCGCGCGCGAGCTGCTCGGGGGCGAGGAAGACGAACTCGGCGTCGCCCGCCTCGAGCTCCTCCCACGCCTCGCGATTCTCGCCGACGCGCTGCGAGGAGTTGACCGCGACCGCCGGATCGGCGCCCAGCTCCTCGAGCTGCTCGACCTGGTCGCGCTGCAGCGCGATGAGCGGCGAGACGACGACCGTGAGCCCGTCGAGGAGCTTCGCGGCGAGCTGGTAGATCGCCGACTTCCCGTGCCCCGTCGGCATCACGGCGAGCACGTCGTGCCCCTCGACCGCCGCTTCGACCGCTTCGCGCTGCCCGGGACGGAGCTCCTCCCAGCCGTACTCTCGGGCGGCGGCGAGGATGCGGTCGCCCACGCTCCCCCGGTCGGTACCGGCGGCTTGATCGGCGCGCGAGGAGCGGGGAGGCATGCGGTGATGCTAGATCGCGCGGCTGACCGCGCTCCTCAGCGTCAGAACGGCGGCGGCTCGGCGTCGGGCGCGGGCGACGGCCCCGGCGGACCGCGCCGCGGCAGCGGCTCGCCCCATCGCGCTCGCGGCGGCGGCAGCGCGGGCTCGAGCTCGGCGAACGTCGGCCCGACCGGTCGCGGCTCGTCGACGATCACCTCGCCGAGCGGGCTCGTCCACTCGACGACGCCGTGGTCGAGCTGCCGCATGCTCCAGCGCGAGGCGTGCTTGAGCATGTGGTCGCTGCGGCACAGCGTCGCGAGGTTGTCGATCGAGGTCGGGCCGCCCTGCGCCCACGCGATCGTGTGGTCGAGGTCGGCGCGACGCCCGCTGCACGCGCAGCCCGGCGCGCGGCACCCGCCGTCGCGAGCGCGGAGCCAGCGGACCTGCTCGGCGCTCGGCCGCCGCGAGTCGACCGTGACCGCGACGCCCGAGACCGGGTCGGTGAAGAGCCGCTCCCACACCGCGGCGCCGAGCGCGAGCCGCCGCGCGGTCTCGGGATCGACGAGCACCCGGCCGTCGAGCGCCGCGGGGAACCGCAACGCGGTCGGGTCGAGTGCCGGGTTGTCGTCGGGGCCGCCGGCGGCGACGAGCGTCGTCGCCGGGATGAGCACCGAGACGTGCGCCGTGAGGTTGTCGAGCCCGTGCACGCCGTCGGGCACGACGCCGCCCATGACCACCTCGCACAGCGCGTCGGCGCGGAACTGGTCGAACGTGCGCGGATCGTCCTTCGGCTTGCTCCGGGCGGCCTGCGAGAGCCGGTCGAGCATCGCCATGCCGCGCACTGCCGGCACGCGCGCGATGAGGTCGCCCATGCCGTCGCCGACGTCGACGAACCGGACGCCGCGCTGCTCCCTCGCCTCGTCGTGGCGCTGCTGCAGCGGCTCGGTGAGCGCCGAGTCGACGATGCGCTTCGAGCGATCGCGCAGCCGGCCGGGCGAGGTGGTCTCGGCGAGCGCGACGAGCTCCCGCTCGACCCGACGCCGGTCGTCCTCAGGGGTGTCGCCGCTCGCGCGGAGGCCGCGCGTCTCGTCCTCGATCACGCGCAGGTGCGCGAGCGACATGCGGCCGGCGGCCGCGGACTCGTGGGCGACGGGCAGCTCGGTGACGGTGTGCCACGCGGCCTGCATCCGGGTCTCGACGCTCCGCCGCGAGAGGTGCAGGGCGACAGCGGCGATCGACGCGAGCTCGCGCACGGCCATCGCGGTGTCGCCCGGGCCGTCGAGGGCCCGTTGGACGTGCCGCGCCATGAGCGCTCGCCGCTCGCCCTCGATGCGAGCCGAGCGCAGCTCGATCGTGCGCATGTGGTGCGCGAACTCGTCGTCGTCGGCGAGGCGCGCGAGCTCCGGCGGCAGCGGCTCGTCGATGTGCGACAGCTCCCACGCGAGCATCGCGACGAGCTTGCCGCTGCGCACGAGCCCGAACGAGGCGCGCATCACGCGGAAGCCGCGGGCCTCCGCGTCGCGGTCCCTCAGCTCGAGCGCGAGCTCCTCGGCCGAGCGCCCGAGCGGATCGAGCACGACACCGGCCCGGATGAGAGCGATCACCGCGCGCATCGACGCCGGCGGCGGCGAGCGCGGCGGCATCGAAGACGCCCTCCTCGTGCTCCCTGCCCCCGTGCATGCGCGCATCCCATCACGGGCCACTGACATCGCCGCGCGCCTGTGGAGAACTCCTCCGGTTCAGCCAGCCCCGACGAGCCGCGGATCCTGCACGACGAGCCGCAGCCCGCGCTCGGCGCGCGTGAGCGGCACGGAGGCCGACGCCGCCCACTCGAGCAGCGCATCCGCCGTCTCCGCCTGCACGCCGGCGAGCGCGAGCCAGCGCACGAGCGCGCCCTTGCCCGCCTTGTTCCAGTGGTTGAGCGCCTTGCCCTCGGGCGAGACGATCTCGACGGGCTCGGCGCCCGGCACCGGCGCGAGCGCGGCGTACGCCTTCGAGCGCAGGTCGAGCGCGAAGCCCTCGATCGCGTCTCCCGCGCCCGACCACAGGTCGCGCATCCGCTCGCCGGGCAGCTTCGAGTGCTCCGAGACCTTGTAGGCGGGGATGGGGTCGGATGCGCGCACGAAGCCGAGCAGGGCCGACTGGATGACGACGTGGTCGTCGACCCACGCGCGGGCGGCGGCGGGCAGCTCGGCGGCGCCGAGCGCGTCGTAGAGCACGCCCGTGTACCGCTCGATCGCGGGCATCGTCGGCGCGCTGCGGACGGCGGCGTTGTCGGCGGCGGCGCGGGCCTTCGCCGGCGTCGAGGTGTCCTGGCCCTCGGCGACGAGGCGGTCGAGCGCGGCGAGCGCCCGGGAACGGCCGACGGCCAGCCCGGGGAATCCCAGACTGGCCGTCGAGAGCGGCGCTCCCGTCCCGCCTGCCGCCTTCGTCTCGCTGGGCGGCAGCAGGACGATCACGCGAGCTTGGCGTTCCGAGCGACGATCTCGACTCGGTCGTGGTCGACCGAGAGGAAGCCGTCCTCAGCGTCGACCGCGTGCACCGTGCCGGAGGCGTCGGTGACGCGCACCTGGCCCTCGGCGAGCACGGCGAGCACCGGCTCGTGACCCCGCAGGATGCCGATCTCGCCCTCGGTGGTGCGGGCGATGACCTGCGTGGCCTCGCCCGTCCACACCTCGGCCGCGGCCGACACGATGCTGACGGTCAGAGCCATCAGCCGTTCTCCTTCTGGATCTGCGCCCACTTGGCCTCGACGTCCGAGATCGCGCCGACGTTGAAGAACGCCTGCTCGGCCACGTGGTCGAACTCGCCCTTGGCGATCGCGTCGAACGACTCGATCGTCTCCTTGAGCGGCACCGTGGAGCCCTCGACACCGGTGAACTTCTTCGCCATGTAGGTGTTCTGCGAGAGGAACTGCTGGATGCGGCGCGCGCGGTTGACGACGATCTTGTCCTCTTCCGAGAGCTCGTCGACACCGAGGATCGCGATGATCTCCTGCAGCTCCTTGTTCTTCTGGAGGATCTGCTTGACCGTCGTCGCGACGCGGTAGTGGTCCTCGCCGAGGTAGCGGGGGTCGAGGATGCGGCTCGTCGACGTGAGCGGGTCGACGGCCGGGTAGAGGCCCTTCGACGCGATCTCGCGGCTGAGCTCCGTCGTCGCGTCGAGGTGCGCGAACGTCGTGGCCGGGGCCGGGTCGGTGTAGTCGTCGGCCGGCACGTAGATCGCCTGCAGCGAGGTGATCGAGTGACCGCGCGTCGAGGTGATGCGCTCCTGCAGGATGCCCATCTCGTCGGCGAGGTTCGGCTGGTAGCCGACGGCGCTCGGCATGCGGCCGAGCAGCGTCGAGACCTCGGAGCCGGCCTGCGTGAAGCGGAAGATGTTGTCGATGAAGAGCAGCACGTCCTGGCCCTGCACGTCGCGGAAGTACTCCGCCATCGTGAGCGCCGAGAGGGCGACGCGGAGGCGCGTGCCCGGCGGCTCGTCCATCTGGCCGAAGACGAGGGCGGTCTTGTCGAAGACGCCCGCCTCCTCCATCTCGTGGATGAGGTCGTTGCCCTCACGGGTGCGCTCGCCGACGCCCGCGAACACCGAGACGCCGCCGTGGTCCTGCGCGACGCGCTGGATCATCTCCTGGATGAGGACCGTCTTGCCGACGCCCGCACCGCCGAAGAGGCCGATCTTGCCGCCCTGCACGTACGGGGTGAGGAGGTCGATGACCTTGATGCCGGTCTCGAACAGCTGCGTCTTCGACTCGAGCTGGTCGAACGAGGGCGCCTTGCGGTGGATCGACCAGCGCTCGGTGACCTCGAGCGTCTCGCCCTCGCCGAGGTTGAGCGGCTCGCCGATGACGTTGAAGACCTTGCCCTTCGTGACGTCGCCGACGGGCACGGTGATCGACTCGCCGGTGTCGCGCACCTCCTGGCCGCGGACGAGGCCGTCCGTCGGCTTGAGGGCGATGGCGCGCACGAGGTCCTCGCCGAGGTGCTGGGCGACCTCGAGCGTGATCTCCTGCGGCTCGGAGCCGTCCTGGAAGTCGACCGTCGTCTTGAGCGCGTTGTAGACCTCGGGGAGCGAGTCGTGCGGGAACTCGATGTCGACGACGGGCCCGGTCACTCGCGCGACGCGGCCGACGGCAGCCTGGCGCTGCTCGACGGGGGTGTCAGTGATGGTCATTGTGCTTGCCTTTCGTGGCTACTTCGCCGAGGCGAGGGCGTCCGCGCCGCCCACGATCTCGGAGATCTGCGTCGTGATCTCGGCCTGGCGCGCGTTGTTGCGCAGGCGGGTGTAGTCGATGATGAGCTTGTCGGCGTTGTCGGATGCCGACTTCATCGCCTTCTGCGTCGCGGCCTGCTTGGCGGCGGCCGACTGGAGCAGCGCGTTGAAGATGCGGCTCTCGACGTAGACGGGCAGGAGCGCGTCGAGCACGAGCGCGGGCTCGGGCTCGAACTGGTAGAGCGGGAAGTGCTCGGCCTTGTCGGCGCTCTCGGCCTCGACGATCTCGAGCGGCAGCAGCCGCACCGTCGTCGGGTCCTGCGTCATCATGCTGACGAAGCGGTTGTAGACGACGTGGATCTCGTCGACCTGCTCGGAGACGTACGCCTCGAGCACCGCCTCGGCGATCTCCTGCGCGAGCTCGGGCGTGGGCACGTCCGACTCCCCCGTCCACTCCCGGATGTACGGGCGCTGGCGGAACTTGAAGTAGCCGACGGCCTTGCTGCCGACCAGGTAGTGGTCGACCTCCTTGCCCTCCGCCTCGAGCTTCGCCCGCAGCTCACCCGCCTCCTTGAGGATCTGCGAGTTGAACGCGCCGGCGAGGCCGCGGTCCGACGTGACGACGACGATCGCCGCGCGCTTGAGCTGCGCGCGCTCCACCGTGAGCGGGTGCGGCTCGTTCGAGAACGTGGCCACCGCGCTCACGGCGCGCGTCAGCGCCCGTGCGTACGGGTTCGACGCCTGCACGCGGGCGAGCGCCTTCTGGATCCGCGATGCAGCGATGAGCTCCATCGCCTTCGTGATCTTCTTGGTCGACTGCGCAGACTTGATCTTCTGCGTGTAGACCCGGAGCTGGGCTCCCATTCCGCCTCCTCAGCGAGCTCGCGTCAGCGACGGCCCTTGACGATCTGCTCCTGGTTGACGTCCTCGACCATCGGGTTGTTCGCCTCGGTGCCGGGGTCGGTGATGCTCGCGGCATCCTTGCCCTGCCAGTTGCGCGCGAACTCGTCGACCTCGGACTCGAGCGTCGCCAGCGTGGCGTCGTCGAGCACGTTCGTCTCGCGCAGGGTCGTGAGCGCCGTGCTCGTGCCGCGCAGGTGCTCGAGGAGCTCCGCCTCGAACTGCAGCACCTGGTTGACGGGCACCGCGTCGAACTTGCCGTTCGTGCCGGCCCAGATCGAGACGACCTGCTCCTCGACGGGGTACGGCGAGTACTGCGGCTGCTTGAGCAGCTCGGTCAGGCGCGCGCCGCGCTCGAGCTGACGGCGCGAGGCCGCGTCGAGGTCGGAGGCGAACATCGCGAACGCCTCGAGCGAGCGGTACTGGGCGAGCTCGAGCTTGAGCGTGCCGGAGACCTTCTTGATCGACTTGACCTGCGCGTCACCGCCGACTCGCGAGACCGAGATGCCGACGTCGACCGCGGGGCGCTGGTTGGCGTTGAACAGGTCGGACTGCAGGAAGATCTGGCCGTCGGTGATCGAGATCACGTTGGTCGGGATGTACGCCGAGACGTCGTTGGCCTTCGTCTCGATGATCGGGAGGCCCGTCATCGAGCCGGCACCCAGCTCGTCCGAGAGCTTCGCGCAGCGCTCGAGGAGGCGCGAGTGCAGGTAGAAGACGTCACCGGGGTACGCCTCGCGGCCCGGCGGGCGGCGCAGGAGCAGCGACACGGCGCGGTAGGCCTCTGCCTGCTTCGACAGGTCGTCGAAGACGATCAGGACGTGCTTGCCCTCGTACATCCAGTGCTGGCCGATGGCCGAGCCCGAGTACGGCGCGAGGTACTTGAAGCCGGCCGGGTCGGAGGCCGGCGAGGCGACGATCGTCGTGTACTCCATCGCGCCGGCGTCCTCGAGAGCGCCGCGCACGGATGCGATGGTCGAGCCCTTCTGGCCGATCGCGACGTAGATGCAGCGGACCTGCTTGTTGACGTCGCCCGAGTCCCAGTTGGCCTTCTGGTTGATGATCGCGTCGATCGCGAGGGCCGTCTTGCCGGTCTGGCGGTCGCCGATGATGAGCTGGCGCTGGCCGCGGCCGATCGGGATCATGGCGTCGATCGCCTTGATGCCCGTCTGGAGCGGCTCGTGCACCGACTTGCGCTGCATGACGCCGGGCGCCTGCAGCTCGAGGGCGCGGCGGCCGCTCGAGGCGATCTCGCCGAGGCCGTCGATCGGGTTGCCGAGCGGGTCGACGACGCGGCCGAGGTAGCCCTCGCCGACGGGGACGGAGAGGACCTCACCCGTGCGGGTGACCTCCATGCCCTCCTCGATGCCGTCGAACTCACCGAGGACGACGACGCCGATCTCGGTCTCGTCGAGGTTCTGGGCGAGGCCGAGCGTGCCGTCCGCGAAGCGGACGAGCTCGTTCGCCATGACGCCGGGGAGGCCCTCGACGTGCGCGATGCCGTCGGCCGCGTCGACGACGTGCCCGACCTCGGCGGTCGTCGAGGTCGACGCCTCGTAGGACGAGACGAAGTCGGCGAGGGCGCCCTTGATCTCGTCGGGGCTGATGGTGAGCTCTGACATGTGTCTTCCTGTTCGGGTTTCTTCGACCTAGCCGAGCGACAGGCGCAGGTCGGTGAGCTTGGAACGGACGGTGCCGTCGATGACGTCGTCGCCGATCGAGACGCGCAGGCCGCCGAGCACGGCCGGGTCGACCACTTGCTGCAGCTGCAGCGTGCGGCCGTACTGGCGCTCGAGGCCGGCGCGGAGCCGGTCGAGCTGGGCGGGGTTGATCTCGCGAGCCGTGGTGACCGTCGCGAGCGAGCGGCCGGCCGCGGCGGCGACCTGCTTGGCGGCCGAGCGCAGGCGCTGGCCGATGCGGCGGCCGCGCGGAGCGCGCACGAGGTGGTCGAGGATCGCGAGCGTCGTCTCGCTCGCGCGGCCCGACAGCAGCCGGTGCACGAGCGCCGACTTCTCGTCGGCGGAGCCCTGCAGGCCGCCGAGCGCGAGCTCGAGCTGCGCGTCGGAGGCGACGATGCGCTCGAAGGACGCGATCTCGCCGACGACGTCGTCGCCGGTCGACCGCACGGCGATCCGCACGGCCGCCTCGTCGATCGCGGCGAGCAGGTCGTCCGTCTCGGACCAGCGCTGGCGAGCGAGGTGCGCGACGATCGAGACCGCCGCTCCACCCAGCTGCCCGAGCACGCGCTGCGCGAGAGCGGCGCGCGAGTCGGGCGACGAGACCGCGTCGCCGAGCGAGGAGAGCACCTGCGGGCTGCGCTCGAGCGCGCGCGATGCCCGGAAGAGGTCCCGCGCGTCCTCGAGCCCCGCCTGCGGCTGAGCCTGGACGGCCTCGTCGATGCCGGCTCGCGCCTGGCTGGTCGCGCTGCCCACTAGCGGTTCGCTCCCTCGCGCTCGAGGTCGGCCAGGAAGCGCTCGACGATCGCCGCGGAGCGCGCGTCGTCCATCGACTCGCCGACGACCTTCTCGGACAGGTCGAGGGCGAGCGAGCCGACCTCGGTCTTGAGCGACGAGAACGCGGCCTGGCGCTCCGCCTCGATGCGCTGGTGCGCCTGGGCGGTGATGCGCTCGGCCTCCTCGTTGGCGCGAGCCTTGAGGTCGGCCTCGATGCGCGCGGCGTCGGCGCGAGCCTGGTCCTTGATGCGAGCGGCCTCGGCACGAGCCTCGGCGAGCTGGGTGTTGTACGACTCGAGCGCCGCAGCCGCCTCGGCCTGCGCCTCCTCGGCCTTCTTGATGCCGCCCTCGATCGCCGCGGCGCGCTCGTCGAGCAGCGCCTGCACGCGAGGCAGGACGACCTTCCAGAAGACCAGCAGGAGGACGACGAAGATGACCGACGACCAGATGATGTCGTACGGGGCCGGAAGCAGCGGGTTCTGAGTGGTCTCCCCCGCTTCTTCCGCGAGGAAGAGAGGAGTGGTGAGCATCAGGGCGTCAGACCATGAAGAAGTACGTGGCGATGCCGATGAACGCCAGTGCCTCGGTGAAGGCGATGCCGATGAACATGAGGACCGTCAGGCGGCCCTGCAGCTCGGGCTGGCGAGCGACGCCCTCGATCGTCTTGCCGACGACGATGCCGACGCCGATGGCGGGGCCGATGGCCGCGAGGCCGTAGCCGACGGTGCCGATGTTGCCGTTGATCTCGGCGAGGATGGTCGTGGCGTTGTCCACGGTCGTTCCTTTCGGTTGTCCGGAGGGTCCGGGGTCAGTGCTCTTCAGCCAGCGCGAGCTGGATGTAGACGGTGGTCAGGATGGCGAAGACGTAGGCCTGCAGCACCGCGACGAGGATCTCGAAGACGGTGAAGGCGAAGCCGAAGGCGAGCGTGCCCACGCCGAAGAGCGTGAAGAAGCCGCCGGCCGAGAAGAAGAAGAAGTGCGTCGCGGCGAAGAACAGCACGAGCAGCAGGTGGCCGACGAACAGGTTCATCATGAGTCGCAGCGTCAGCGTGACGGGGCGCAGCACGAAGGTCGAGACGAACTCGATCGGCGTCACGATGATGTAGAGCGGCCACGGCACGCCGGACGGGAAGAGCGAGTTCTTGAAGAACGCGCCGGGGTGCTTCTTGACGCCCGCGTAGATGAACGCGATGTACGAGACGATCGCGAGCACGAGGGGCACGCCGATCACCGAGGTGCCCGCGATGTTGAGGAACGGGATGATGCCCGTGATGTTCATCGCCAGGACCATGAAGAAGATCGTGGTGATGATCGGCAGGAAGCGCCGGCCGTCCTTCTCGCCGAGGAGGTCGTAGACGATGCCGTCGCGGACGAAGCCGAGGCCGAGCTCGATGATGCTCTGGCCGCGCGTCGGGATGAGCTTCATCTTCCGCGTGCCGAGCACGAAGATCAGGATGATCGCGAGCGCCGCCAGGATGCGGATGAGCATGATGCGGTTGATGCCGAAGATCGGCTCTTCGCTCCCGAGCCACGAGACCGTCGGCTCCATGAACAGGAAGACCTGCGGGAAGAACTCCGCGATCGACGGCGGGTGGAACGGCTCTGGCTCGTTGGCAGCGGAGGCCAGCATCGACAACACGGCGTTCAGCGTCTCTTCCTCAAGCTCGTGGCGCCTGGCGCCTTCTTGACGTCGGTGCGCCCCCTCGCGCAGACGCGCTCGATGACGAGCGGCGCAGTTGGGGGAACGTCAACGACTCTATCAGAGGGGATCGTGATGGCTCGACGTCCTGCGGCGCTCACGCGCGCGCGCCGGAGGCCGGTCGGCCCTGCGTCTCGTCGTCCGCAGCGCTGTCGATCACGGGCTGCCGGCTCGTCGCGATCACGACGCAGTCGATGACGAGCGATCCGATGACGGCGGCGACGAGCGCGCCGAAGGCGACGCCGCGGTGCAGCCAGTCCTGGTCGCCGAGCACGAAGACGAGCACGATGAACAGCACGAACTTCAGCAGCCAGCCGCCGAGCACGATCCCGAAGAAGGCCCCGGAGACCATCTGGCCCCTCGACGCCTTGAGCGCGAGCAGGATGCTGCCGGCGGTGAGCATGCAGAAGACGATCGCGAGCGCGGTGCCGACGAGCGCAGAGGCGAGGCCCGCGCCCTCGGCGAGCATCCAGCCGATGACGCCGCCGACGACGGCGACCGCGGCGGCGAGGATCGCGCCCCACACGAGGATGCGCTGCATGATCTGGGTGGTGGTCACCGGGAGTCCCCCTGGGAGTCGATGCTGGCGCTGGTCGGCTGGAGTCCGGTGCGGCGAGCGCGACGCTCGCGCATCACTCGCAGGAACGTGCGCCAGACCCTGCGACCGACGGGCGCGGCCGTGAGCAGGGCGCACACGATGAACCCGAGCACCATGATACCGACCGCCACCCACCACTGGACGATGAGGAAGAGCAGGCAGCCGATCGAGACGACGGCGGTCCACGAGTAGAAGATGAGCACCGCGCCGAGGTGCGAGTGGCCCATGTCGAGCAGGCGGTGGTGCAGGTGGCGCCGGTCGGCGGCGAACGGGCTGTTGCCGTTCGCGACCCGGCGGATGACCGCGAGGGCGAAGTCGGTCAGCGGCAGGAGCAGGATCGCGAGCGGCAGCAGCACGGGGATGAAGGCGGGCAGGATCTGGCTCCGGCCGCCCATCGTGCCGACGTCGATCTGGCCCGTGACGGCGATCGCGCTCGCCGCGGTCAGCAGGCCCAGCATGAGCGCGCCGCCGTCCCCCATGAACATCCGCGCCGGGTGCCAGTTGACGGGCAGGAACCCGACGCACACGCCGACGATGATCGAGGTGATGAGGCTCGCGAGCGAGAAGTACGCGTTCTGCTGCGCGAAGTTCTGGCTGATCATCCAGATGTAGCCGAAGAAGGCGGTCGAGCCGATGATCGTCGTGCCGGCGACGAGCCCGTCGAGGCCGTCGATGAAGTTCACGGCGTTCATGACGAGCACGATGATGAGCACGGTGAGCGAGATCGCCATCGTCGCCGAGGGCACGACGATGCCCGCGATCGGCAGGCTCACGATCTGCACGCCGAAGAGCGCGACGCTCGTCGCGACGAGGATCTGCGCGCCGAGCTTGAGCATCCAGTCGAGGTCGACGAGGTCGTCGAGCACGCCGATCGCGCAGATGGCGATCGCGCCGCCGAGGAGCGTCCACACCCGCACGGGTTCGGCGAACACCCCCGCGAACTCCGGCACGAGCGAGGCGACCGCGAGCGCGGCGATCACGCCGATGCACATCGCCGCGCCGCCGAGCCTCGGCGTAGGCCGCGAGTGCACGTCGCGCTCGCGCACCGGCGGGTGGATGCCGTGCTTGAGCGCGAGCCGCAGCACGATGCGGCTCGCGACGAACGTCACGACGGCCGCGACGGCGGCGATGAGCAGGAAGATCACGGCGTCACCCCGAGGCGAGCAGCTCGCCGATCGCGGCGGCGATCGTCGCGCGCGGCAGCACCCCCTGGCGGACGATGCGGGCCACTCCGTCGGTCGAGCAGTCGAGGATCGTCGAGCCGTTCTGCTCCCCCGGCGCGGCCGAGCCGCCGACGGTCCCGGCGTCGAGCACGAGCGCGACGCGGTCGCCCAGCATCTCGGCAGCGGCCGCTGCCTCGGTCGGCGCGGGCATGCCGTGCAGGTTCGCGCTCGAGACGGCGAGCGGGCCGGTCTCGCGCAGCAGGCCGATCGCGATCGGGTGGTCGGGCACGCGGATCGCGACCGTGCCGCCCGTGTCG
The DNA here is from genome assembly GCF_000400485.1 of Agrococcus pavilionensis RW1. Classification (GTDB taxonomy): domain Bacteria; phylum Actinomycetota; class Actinomycetes; order Actinomycetales; family Microbacteriaceae; genus Agrococcus; species Agrococcus pavilionensis. The sequence continues at coordinate 138,063 of NZ_ASHR01000030.1, read as the reverse complement.
CCGAGGTCCCACGTGAGCGACGGCTGGGCGCGCAGGATCACCGTGAGCGGGCCGGGCCAGTGCGCGTCGAGCAGCGGCTCGAGCTCCGCCGGCACGCGCTCGGCGAGGGCGGCCGCCATGTGGCGGTCGGCGACGAGCACGGGCGGCGGGAAGCCGCGGTCGCGGCCCTTCGCGGCGAGCAGCCCGGCGACGGCCTCGTGCGAGAAGGCATCGGCCGCGATGCCGTACACCGTGTCGGTCGGGATGACGATGCTGCGCCCCGCCGCGATGGCCGTGCGAGCCGCGCGGATGCCGTCGAGCAGGGAGGCGGGGTCGGAGCAGTCGTAGAGCGCGGGCACCAAGCCATGGTAGTTCGGCCCATCGCGGTTCGGCGGCGTCGGCCGCCGCCGCTACCGGATGGCGGCCGTCACCCGATCGCGACCGGCGAGGTCCGCGTGCGTGTGCGCGCGCGTGAAGCCCGCGTCGGCGAGCATCTCGCGGATCGCCTCCCCCTGGTGCTCGGCGTGTTCGAACGCGACGAGCCCGCCGGGCGCGAGGAGGTCGGCGGCGAGCGGCGCGAGGCTGCGGATGAGGTCGAGCCCGTCGGCGCCCGAGTAGAGCGCCGCGTGCGGGTCGAAGTGCCGCACCTCGTGGTCGAGGGGCACGGATGCGTCGGGCACGTAGGGCGGGTTGCTCACGAAGGCGGCGAGCGAGCCGGGCGAGACGCCGGCCGAGGCGAGCGCCTGGAGGTCGCGCGCGTCGGCGTGCAGCAGCGTCGCGTCCGGCGCGAGCTCGTCGAAGTTGCGGCGCGCCCACACGTAGGCGGCGGGGCTCCGCTCGACCGCGACCACGCGAGCGCCCGACTCGCGCGCGATCGCGATCGCGACGGCGCCGCTGCCGGTGCCGACGTCGAGCACGAGCGGCGACTCGGCGCGGCGGAGGTGCCGCAGCGCGACGTCGACGAGCAGCTCGGTCTCGGGCCGCGGCGTGAAGACGCCGGGGCCGACGCGCAGGTCGACGTGGCGGAACGGCGCGGTGCCGGTGATGTGCTGCAGCGGCTCGCGGGACTCGCGACGCGCGACCGCGCGCGCGAACCGCGCCAGCGCATCCGCCTCGAAGGCACGCCCCATCGCCATCTCGACGCGCAGCTCCCCGAATGAGGAGCCGGACGCCCACGCGGCCAGCAGCTCGGCGTCGGGACCCTCGATGCCGACGGCGGAGAGCCGCGCGCGGGCGTCGCGCACGGCGTCGGAGACGGAGGAGGGCTGCACGCCATCACGGTAGCCCGAGCAGCCGTCGACGACGTGCGGGAATGCGCAGGGCGGTGCGAGCGGTTGCTCAGCGTGAGGCCGTTACAGTGAGAACCCTGGCTTCCATCCGGTGAAAGGAACGCGAATGGCGCGCATCTTCGACGACATCACGGCAACGATCGGCGGCACTCCCCTCGTGCGGCTCGGCCGCACGAACGACACGCACGCGACCGTGCTCGTCAAGATGGAGTCCTTCAACCCCGCCGGCTCGGTCAAGGACCGCATCGGCCGCGCGATCATCGACGCCGCCGAGGCGTCGGGCGAGCTGCAGCCGGGCGGCACGATCGTCGAGGGCACGAGTGGCAACACGGGCATCGCGCTCGCGTTCGTCGGCGCGGCCCGGGGCTACCGCGTGATCCTCTCGATGCCCGAGACGATGTCGGTCGAGCGGCGCAACATCCTGAAGGCCTACGGCGCCGAGCTCGTGCTCACGCCGGGCCCCGACGGCATGCGCGGCGCCGTCGAGCGCGCGCAGCAGATCGTCGCCGAGACGCCCGGCGCGATCCTCGCCCGACAGTTCGAGAACGAGGCGAACGTCAAGGTGCACCGCGAGACGACCGCCGAGGAGATCTGGGCCGACACCGACGGCGACGTCGACGTGTTCGTCTCGGGCGTCGGCACGGGCGGCACCGTCACGGGCGCGGGCGGCCGGCTCAAGGAGCTCAAGCCCGAGCTCCACCTCGTCGCGGTCGAGCCCGCCGACTCCCCGCTGCTGACGAAGGGCCAGGCGGGCCCGCACAAGATCCAGGGCCTCGGCGCGAACTTCGTGCCCGCGCTGCTCGACACCGACGTCTACGACGAGGTGATCGACGTCGAGCTCGACGACGCCGTGCGCGTCGGCCGCGAGCTTGCCGCGAAGGACGGCATCTTCGCCGGCATCTCGTCGGGCGCGATCGTGTGGGCCGCGCTCGAGATCGCGCGCCGCCCGGAGTCGGCCGGCAAGACGATCGTCGCGGTCGTGTGCGACACCGGCGAGCGCTACCTCTCGATGCCGATCTTCGCCGACCTGGCCTGAGGAGCACGGTGGGCCTGCTCAACATCCGCGAGGACATCGAGAACGCGAAGCGACACGACCCCGCCGCGCGCGGCGCGCTGACGATCGCGCTCACCTACTCGACCCTGCACGCGGTGTGGGCCCACCGCATCCACCACCGCCTCTGGCACGCCGGTGCGCGCTCGCTCGCGCGCGCCGGCAGCCAGCTCGCGCGCTTCATGACGGGCGTCGAGATCCACCCGGGCGCGCGGCTCGGGCGGCGCTTCTTCATCGACCACGGCATGGGCGTCGTGATCGGCGAGACGGCCGAGACCGGCGACGACGTCATGCTCTACCACGGCGTGACGCTCGGCGGCACGGCGAACGCCGCCGTCAAGCGCCACCCGACGCTCGGGCACCGCGTGCTCGTCGGGGCGGGCGCGAAGATCCTCGGGCCGATCGCGCTCGGCGACGACGTCAAGGTGGGCGCGAACGCCGTCGTGCTGAAGGATGCGCCCTCGGGCGTCACGCTCGTCGGCGTGCCCGCGAAGCCGGTCGGCGGCACGTCGCCCGCCGAGCTGCCGCACATCGAGTACTCGATCTAGCGGCCGCCTGCTGGCGACTGGCGCCTCCGGTGCCTGAGTGGCGCCTCCGGTGCCTGAGTGGCGCCTCCGGTGCCTGAGTGGCGGCTCCGGTGCCTGAGTGGCGACGCCCCAGATTGTCCGCCACTCACGTGCAGGAAGCGCCACTCACCTGCCAGACGCGCCACTCACCTGCGCAAGGCGCCACTCACCTGCCGGAGGCGCCACTGACCTCCGGCAGGCGCCACTCACGAGCGAGCGGCGCCGGTCGGCGGGTCGGTCGGGGCGGATGAGGTGGGCTCGCCTGGCTCCGGACGCTCGGTGAGCGCGAGGCCCGCGACCGCGACGAGGATGCCGGCGAGGAAGAGCAGCATGAGCGGGTTCCACGGCTGCGCACCCGTCGTGAGCGCCCAGATCACCGTGAGCGCGCCGCCCACGCCCGTCCAGACCGCGTAGCCGGTCGCGAGCGGGATCGACTGCACCGCCCGCTCGAGCCCGATGAAGCTCAGCACGGCCGCGATCGCGAACACGACCGTCGGCACGGGCTGCGAGAAGCCCTCCGATTGCCCGAGCGCCGTCGCCCAGACGGCCTCGAGCACGGCGCTCGCGAGCAGCACGGCCCACGCGGTTCCTCGGCGCATCTCAGCTCACCAGCTTCAGACCGACGAGGCAGCCGACGAGCAGCACGAGCAGGAGCGAGCGCACGAGCGTGAGCCGCTCCTTGCCGCGCGCGACCTGCAGGACCACGGTCGCGACCGCTCCCACGCCGACCCACACGGCATACGCCGTGCCGGTCGGGATCTCGAGCATCGCCCACGCGAGCCCGCCCATCGACGCCGCCATCGCGACGACGAACAGCACCGTCGGCCGCCACTTGCGGAAGCCCTTCGACGACTGCATGGCAGCCGCCCAGACGGCCTCGAGGAGGCCGGAGGCGATCAGGATCACCCAAGACATGACGAGTCCCTACTGGCCGTCTTGTCGCCCTGCGGGTACGGCTCCCTCGTCCGCGGATCCGGCGTCGGATCCAGTCCCCAGGGTAGCAAGCGGGCCTCAGCCCGGCTGGTCAGCGGCGAGCGACGCGTGCGCCCGCCAGGTCGCGAGCACGAGCCCGACGACGAGCACGAGCGCGGCGAGCACGGCGAGCACCGCCCACTCCTCGACGCCCGCGGCGAAGGCTGCGACGAGCGCGCCGAGGGCCGCGACCGCCGAGACCGAGCCGGCGAGCCACGTGAGCGGCGTCGCGGCGCGGTGCGCGCTCCGGTAGGTGAACGCATCCGCCCGCAGCCGCTTGCCCGGCAGGCCGAGCGCACCCGTGCGCGGCACGCGGCCGAGGCCGATCGCGTGCACGACGATCGCGATGGCGATCGCGCCGAGCGCGAGCAGCACCGAGCCTGCGGCCATGAGCGCGACTTCCATGCCCCGATCCTGGCACGTCAGCGCGCGGGCGCCCTCCCCCACGAGATCGCGTCGCGCACGGCGTCGGGAGCGGATGCGTGCAGCTCGGCATCCGGGAGGGCGCCGAGCGCGTCGTTGACGGTCGAGAAGGCGATGCGCGCGGCGATGTAGGCGGTGAGCGCCACGATCGTGCGGTCGTCGAGGCCCACGTCGCGCAGCGCGGCGACGTCGGCCGCGGTCGTGCTGTTCGGGTCGCGCGCGAGCCGGCGCGCCCACGCGGCGATCGTGCGCTCCGACACGTCGAGCGCGGTGCCGCCGGCCGCCTCCTCGCCGCGCAGCACCGCCGCGGCCGTGTCGGGATCGGTCGCGCGCGCGAGCCTGCCGCCCCACGCGAACGAGCAGTAGGAGTCGCGCAGCGCTCCCGCGAGCGCGCTCACCACGGCGATCGTGCGCTCCGACACGTCGAGCGCGGTGCCGCCGGCCGCCTCCTCGCCGCGCAGCACCGCCGCGGCCGTGTCGGGATCGGCGCGCCGCGCGCGGAGCCTGCCGCCCCACGCGAACGAGCAGTAGGAGTCGCGCAGCGCTCCCGCGAGCGCGCTCACCACGACGGCTCCCCCACGAATGCCGCCATGCCGCCTCCTCGCTCGGCGCCAGCGTAGGACGCGGCGGATGCGTCGTCCATGCCCCGAGCGACCCGTTCAGCCGGTCTCGACCACGCGGTGCGGCTCGCCCGCCCCCGGCCACTCGAAGGCCTCGACGTACGCGCGCAGCGCCTCGTCGTCGAGCACGACGGACTCGGGGCCCGGCTCTCGCTCGTGCAGGCGCTCGAGCAGCGTCGCGAGCGGCGCCCGCACGACCACGAGCTCGACCGTCACGCCCATCGCGCCGCAGCGCATCCGCCACCGATCCCGCACCGCGCGCGTCGAGAGCGACGCGTCGAGCACGACGTCGCGGTCGCCGAGCACCGCGCCCTCGAGGCGCCGCAGGAAGTCGGCGTCGATCTGCTCGACGAGCTCGCGCGGCGGCCGGCCGTCGCGCACCCCGCGCGCCCACGCCTCGCGGTCGTAGGAGAGCACGAGGGCGCCGGCGGCCTCGAGCCCGCGCGCGATCGTCGTCTTGCCCGCGCAGACCGGGCCGCACAGCAGCGTGACGAGCGCCATGCGCGCGAGCCTAGCCGCGCGCTCGCCGGCGGGAGCGGCTCAGGCGCGCAGCGCGCGCTCGGCGCGCCGGTCGGGCCGCACCGCGAACCATGCGGCGGGTCCGACGACGGGCAGCGCCAGCATGACGAGCATCCAGATCGCGGCCTCGGTGCCGCGCACGTGCTTCGCCCGCACGAGCTGCGCCATCGCGACGACCGCGAGGCTCGCGACGAGGACGATCGCGATCGTCCAGATCACGTCGTAGCCGGCGGGGAGGAGCGGGTTCGCGGCGGCGATGATCATGCCGCGACGCTATCAGCCGCTCTCCCCCGCCGACCCGGTCGACGGGCCTGCGCCTGTCAGCGCAGGTCGACCCTGATGACCGAGCCGCCGCCGGCCGAGATGGAGTCGACCGTCACGTACGCCGAGCGCCCCTGCACCGCGACGCCGTAGGGCGCCGAGAGCCCGTCGACGACCGCTTCGTGCTCCGAGCCGCCGGGCGTGATCCGGCGGAGCGAGCCGAGGTGCACGCCGTCGAGGTAGTTCGTGTCGTCGAGCTGCACCGCGTAGAGCGTGCGGCCCTTCCACGCGAGGCTCGTGACGAGTGTGAGGCCCGTCGCGTAGGCCGAGACCTCGCCGTCGCGCGTCACGCGCCAGATGGTCGAGCCGCCGTCGGGGAACGGGAAGCCCGTGAGCTGCGACACGTAGTAGGCGCCGTCGGGCCCGATCGCGACATCGGTCGGCACGGCTTGCGGCGCGATCTCGCCGGGTCCGAAGGGGTTCGGCACCGGTGCGCCGTTCGGGAAGACCGCGAGCACGCGCTCGCCGCCGCGACCGACGCGCAGGAGCGCGTTGCCGCCCGCGTCGGCGACGGCCCAGCGACCGTGCCCGAGCGCGGCGAGGCCGACGGCGTTGCTGTCGGGCGGCTGGTTGCCGTCGGGGTTGTTCGCGACCTCGAACGCGTTCATGTCGGCCACGAGGTCGAGGTCGTCGCCCTCGAGCGAGTCCCACCGCATCCGCTCCGAGCGCAGCGTGCCGAAGGCCTGGTACTGCTCCGGCAGGTCGGCGCGGAAGCTCGCGGCGCCCGCGAGTCCGCCGATGAGCACGTCGATGCGGTCGCCGCGGACGGCGACGTCGGATGCGCCGATCACCTCGCCCTGGAACGTCATGGTGGGCAGGTCGGTCACGACCCGCCGCGGGCCGTGCCGACGCACCTCGGTCACGGCGCCCTCGAGCCCGCAGACCTGGAAGCCGGCGTCGGCGCCGGGGATGGGCTCGCACGCCTCGGCGACGCCCGCCTCGGCGACGTAGAGGCGGTTGCCGTGCCCGACTGTGAGCTGCCGGGGATTGTCGAGGCCGGTGGCGACGGTCACGACGCCGCCGTGCTGACCACCGCCGTGGCCGCCGCCGCGGTGGTCGTCGCCGGCGAACGCGGGTGGACCGCTCGCGGCGATCAAGCTGAGGCCGAGGGCCGCGGCGGCGATTGCCGCTGCCGCGGTCGAACGGAGCTTTCGAGACATGGGACGCTCCTCACCTAACCGGTGGTGCGGCGGCGGGAGTGCCGCCGCGCACCAGGGTGCGCCTCGCGAGGCGCACCGACAAGCCCCCGGTTTCGCTCGCGCGGCAGCGTCAGTCGTCGCCGCCGAGGGCCGCGAGCCGCGCCTCCTCGTCGGCCGCGATGCACGAGTCGATGACCGGCTGCAGCGCGCCGTCCATGACCGAGTCGAGGTTGTAGGCCTTGAAGCCCGTGCGGTGGTCGGCGATCCGGTTCTCGGGGAAGTTGTAGGTGCGGATGCGCTCCGAGCGGTCCATGCCGCGGATCTGCGACCGGCGCGCGTCGGACGCGGCCGCGTCGAGCTCCTCCTGCTGCTTCGCGAGCAGGCGCGCGCGCAGCACGCGCATCGCCGCCTCGCGGTTCTGCAGCTGGCTCTTCTCGTTCTGCATCGACACGACGATGCCGGTCGGCACGTGCGTGATGCGCACCGCCGAGTCGGTCGTGTTGACCGACTGCCCACCGGGACCCGACGAGCGGAAGACGTCGATCTTCAGGTCGTTCTGGTCGATCTGCACCTCCTCCGGCTCGTCGACCTCGGGGAAGACGAGCACGCCGGTCGTGGAGGTGTGGATGCGTCCCTGCGTCTCGGTCGCGGGCACGCGCTGCACGCGGTGCACGCCGCCCTCGTACTTGAGCGACGCCCAGACGCCCTCGGCGGGGTCGTTCGAGGAGCCCTTGATCGCGATCTGCACGTCCTTGAAGCCGCCCATGTCGGAGGGCGTCGACTCGAGCATCTCGACCTTCCAGCCGCGGCTCGTCGCGTAGTGCGAGTACATGCGCACGAGATCGGCCGCGAACAGCGCAGACTCCTCGCCGCCCTCGCCGCCCTTGACCTCCATGATCACGTCGCGACCGTCGTCGGGGTCGCGCGGGATGAGCAGGCGCCGCAAGCGCTCCTCCGCCTCGTGCGCGGCCTCCTCGAGCGCCGGCACCTCCTCGGCGAACGCCTCGTCCTCGCGAGCGAGCTCGCGCGCGGCCTCGAGGTCGTCGACGCCCGCGCGCCACCGCTCGTGCGCCGCCTTGATCTGGCTGAGCTCGGCGTAGCGCCGGTTCACCCGGCGCGCACGACCGGCATCGGCGTGCAGCGCCGGGTCGGCGAGCTGCGACTCGAGGTCGGCGTGCTCGGCGAGGAGGCCGGAGACCGACTCGAACACCTCAGTCCTTGTCGTGCTGGCCGGGCACCGACTTCGAGACCTTCATGAGGAACTCGACGTTCGACTGCGTCTCCTTGAGCTGCTTGAGCACGAGCTCGAGCGCCTGCTGCGTCTCGAGGCCCGCGAGCGCGCGGCGCAGCTTCCACATGACCTTCGTCTCCTCGACGCCCATGAGCATCTCCTCGCGGCGCGTGCCGGAGGCGTTGACGTCGACGGCGGGGAAGATGCGCTTGTCGGCCATGTTGCGCGAGAGGCGCAGCTCCATGTTGCCGGTGCCCTTGAACTCCTCGAAGATCACCTCGTCCATCTTCGAGCCCGTCTCGACGAGCGCGGTCGCGAGGATCGTGAGCGAGCCGCCGTGCTCGATGTTGCGCGCGGCGCCGAAGAACTTCTTCGGCGGGTAGAGCGCGCTCGAGTCGACGCCGCCCGAGAGGATGCGTCCCGAGGGCGGGGCGGAGAGGTTGTAGGCGCGGCCGAGGCGCGTGATGCCGTCGAGCAGCACGACGACGTCGTGGCCGAGCTCGACGAGCCGCTTCGCGCGCTCGATCGCGAGCTCCGCGACGATCGTGTGGTCCTCGGCGGGCCGGTCGAAGGTCGACGCGATGACCTCGCCCTTGACGGTGCGCTGGAAGTCGGTGACCTCCTCGGGGCGCTCGTCGACGAGCACGATCATGAGGTGCACCTCGGGGTTGTTCTCGGCGATCGCGTTCGCGATGGCCTGCATCACGAGGGTCTTGCCGGCCTTGGGCGGCGAGACGATGAGACCGCGCTGGCCCTTGCCGATCGGCGAGACGAGGTCGATGACGCGCGTCGAGAGCTTGTTCTGCGTCGTCTCGAGGCGCAGGCGCTCCTGCGGGTAGAGCGGCGTGAGCTTCGAGAACTCGACGCGGTTCAGCGCATCCTCGCTCGACATGCCGTTGATCGAGTCGACGCGCACGAGCGCGTTGAACTTCTGGCGGCTCGAGTGCTGCTCGCCCTCGCGCGGCTGCTTGATGGCGCCGACGATCGCGTCGCCCTTGCGCAGGCCGTGCTTCTTCACCTGCGCGAGCGAGACGTAGACGTCGTTCTGGCCCGGGAGGTAGCCCGAGGTGCGCACGAAGGCGTAGTTGTCGAGCACGTCGAGGATGCCGGCGACGGGCAGGAGCACGTCGTCCTCGCGGATCTCCGGCTCGGCGTCCTGGCCCTGCGTGCGCTGGCGGTCGCGCCCGCGGCCGCGGCCGCGGCGCGAGCCCTCCTCCTGCTGCTGGCCGCGATCGCCGTTCTGGCCCTTCTGGCCACGGCCGCGGCCCCGGCGCGACGACTCGTCGTCGTCGTCGGAGTCCTGCTCGTCCTGCTGCTGCGAGCCCTTGCCGCGCGAGCGGCGGCGGCGGGACGTGCCCTCGCGCTGCTCGCCGTCGCGACCGCCCTGCTGCTCGTCACCCTCGGACGCGGCGTCGGATGCGTCGTCCCGCGCGCCGCTCTCGGCCTCGGCGGCGGCGGCGGCCGGCTCGGCGTCGCCGGCGGGCGCCTCGCCCTGCTCGGCGGCCGGCTCGGCGGCGGCCTTGCGCGAGCGGCTCGCGCGCGGCGCGCGGCGGCCGCGTGCGGGCGCCTCGGCCTGCTCGTCGGCGGACTGCTCGCCGGACGGCTCCGAGCCCTGCTCGGCGGCGGCCTCGGCGGCCGGCTGCTCGGCGGCCGGTGCCTCAGCGGCCTGCTGCTCGGCGGCCGGCGCCTCGGCGGCCGGCGCCTCGGCGGGCGCGGACTCGGCCGTCGCCTCCTCGGCGGCGGGCGCGGCCTTCTTGCGGCGGGCGGGGGCGCGGCGCTTCGTCGCGGCGGGCGCCGCTGCCTCGGCGGCAGCGGGCTCGGCCGCCGGCTGCGCGTCGGCGGCGGGCGCCTCGGCAGGGGCGGCGTCGGCCTTGGCCGGCTCTGCGGTCACGGTCGCCGTCGACGCGCGACGCGAGCGGCGCTTCGGGGCGGCGGGCGCCTCCTCGGGCTGCTGCGATGCGGGGGCCTCGGGTGCGGCCTCGACCGCGGAGATGCTGTCGGTGATCTCGCTCGTCATGTGCGAGTGCTCCTTCGATGTCGGCCCGCGCGCGATGCTCGCGGGCGTGGGACCATGTCTCGCGCTGCGCTCACGGCCGGTTCGGTCGACGGGCGCTTCAGATTGCGGAGAGTGGAGTCAGGAAGTCCCCCGGCGCGGCTAGGCCGCGGCGCTGCTGGGGATGGGCTCCACTGTACCACCGCGGATGTCGACGGCCAGCAGGCGCGCGTGCCAGCCGGCGCCCGGCGCGGTCGACCGCTCCTCGACGATCCGCGCGGCCTCGAGCCGAGCCGCGGGGTCGGAGGCGAGCACGAGCACCGAGGGTCCCGCGCCCGACACGACGGCCGCGTGGCCCGCGGCCCGCAGCTCGCCGATGAGGGCGCTCGTGTCGGGCATCGCGCTCGCGCGGTAGGTCTGGTGCAGCCGGTCCTCGGTCGCGTCGAAGAGCAGCTCGGGGCTCTGCGTGAGCGCCGCGACGAGCAGCGCCGAGCGCGAGAGGTTGAAGACGGCGTCGGCGTGCGGCACCGCCTCCGGCTGGAGGCTGCGCGCGAGCTTCGTCGACATCGTCGCCTCGGGCACGGCGACGAGCAGCGAGACGCCGCGGTGCACGGCGAGCTGCTTGTGGCGCGGGCCGGTCTCGTCGACCCACGCGATCGTGAGGCCGCCGAAGATCGCCGGCGCGACGTTGTCGGGGTGGCCCTCGAGCTCGGTCGCGAAGCGCAGCACGTCGTCGTCCGAGACGTCGACGACGCCCTCGAGGAGCCCCTTCGCGGCGAGCACGCCCGAGACGATCGCGGCGCCCGACGACCCGAGGCCGCGGCCGTGGGGGATGCTGTTGGTCGCCGTGAGCGCGAGGCCAGGCGCGGGGACGCCCACGCGGTCGAAGACGTGCAGCGCGGCGCGCGCGACGAGGTTCGACTCGTCGGTCGGCACGGCGCCCTCCCCCGAGCCCTCACCGACGCCCGAGACCTCGACGGTCACGCCGGACTCGGTCGCCGTCACCTCGAGCTCGTCGTGCACGTTGAGGGCGAGGCCGAGCGTGTCGAAGCCGGGGCCCAGGTTCGCGCTCGTGGCGGGGACGCGCACGCGCACGGCCCGGCCGACGGGGACGACCGGGCCCGACGCATCCGCCATGCCGGAGACGGCGTCGCTCACGACAGCCCCAGGAGCGCCGCGACCTGCGCGGTGTCGGCGTCGGCCGACTCGGGCGCGGCGTCGGAGCCGTCGTCGAGCTTGAGGCCCCACTGCGCGTCCTTGAGGCCGTGGCCCGTGACGGTGAGCGCGACCGTCGAGCCGGCCGGGATCTGCCCAGCGGCGTGGCGCTCGAGCAGGCCGGCGACCGAGATCGCCGAGGCGGGCTCGACGAAGACGCCGGTCGAGGAGGCGAGCAGCCGCTGCGCGCGGAGGATCGCGGCGTCGTCGATCGCGCCGATGTGGCCGCCCGAGGCGTCGCGCGCCTCCAACGCTTGCTGCCACGAGGCGGGGTTGCCGATGCGGATCGCGGTCGCGACCGTGTCGGGCTCGCGCACGACCTCGCCGCGCACGATCGGGGCGGCGCCGGCGGCCTGGAAGCCGAGCATCTGCGGCCGCTTCGTGGCCATGCCGCTCGACTCGGCGAGCGAGTAGCCGCGCCAGTAGCTCGAGATGTTGCCGGCGTTGCCGACCGGGATGCAGTGGATGTCGGGCGCGTCGCCGAGCACGTCGACGATCTCGAGCGCGGCGGTCTTCTGGCCCTCGATGCGGTCGTCGTTCACGGAGTTGACGAGGTGCACGGGGTAGCGCTCGGCGAGCTCCTTCGAGATCTCGAGGCAGTCGTCGAAGTTGCCCCGCACCTGCACGATGCGCGCGCCGTGCACGACCGACTGGGCGAGCTTGCCCATCGAGATGCGGCCCTCGGGCACGAGCACGATCGCCTGGATGCCCGCGGCGGCGGCGTAGGCGGCGGCCGAGGCGGAGGTGTTGCCCGTCGACGCGCACGCGATCGCCTTCGCGCCGCGCTCGATCGCGCGCGAGATCGCGACCGTCATGCCGCGATCCTTGAAGGAGCCCGTGGGGTTGAGCCCCTCGAACTTCACGAAGACGCGCGCGTCGGTCATGGCCGAGAGCGCGCGCGACTCGATGAGCGGGGTGCCGCCCTCGCCGAGCGTCACGACCGTCGACGCATCCGTCACGTCGAGCACGTCGGCCCATTCGCGCAGCACGCCGCGCCACTGGTTCGCCATGGGTCATTCCTCCTAGTCGATGAGCCGGATCACGCTGTCGATCCGCTCCACGTCGGGGTGCGCCTCGAGCGCGTCGAGCACGGCCGCGATGCGGGCCTCGCTCGCGGTGTGGGTGCCGAGCACGAGCGATGCCTCGCCGTCGGCCGGGTCCTGCCGCACCGACTCGACCGAGACGCCGTGCTCGGCGAAGAGCCCCGCCACGCCCGCGAGCACGCCGGAGCGGTCGGCGACGGTGAGCGCGAGCTCGTGCCGCGCGAGCACGTCGCCGAACGGCGCGATCGGCAGGTCGGCGTGCGTCGACGCGGCCGCGCCGGGGCCGCCGAGCACGTGCCGGCGGGCGATCGAGACGAGGTCGCCCAGCACGGCCGAGGCCGTCTCTGGGCCACCCGCGCCCGCGCCGTAGAACATGAGGTCGCCCGCCGACTCGGCGGTGACGAAGATGGCGTTCTTCGCCTCGCGCACGGCGGCGAGCGGATGCGTCGCCGGCAGCGAGACGGGATGCACGCGGGCCGAGACGGCCTCGCCGCCCTCGCCCTCGAGGCGCTCGCAGATCGCGACGAGCTTGAGCACCCGGTCGTTCCGCTCCGCCTGCTCGACCATCGCATCCGTCACGCCCGTGATGCCCTGCCGGTGCACGACCTCGACGGGGACGACCGTGTGGAACGCGAGCGAGGCGAGGATCGTCGCCTTGCTCGCGGCGTCGAAGCCCTCGATGTCGGCGGTCGGGTCGGCCTCGGCGTAGCCGAGCTCGGTCGCGACGGCGAGCGCCTCCTCGAGGGTCGAACCCTCGGTGTGCATGCGGTCGAGGATGAAGTTCGTCGTGCCGTTGACGATGCCCATGACGCGCATGACGCGGTCGCCCGCGAGCGACTGCTCGAGCGGGCGGATGATGGGGATCGCCCCGCCGACCGCCGCCTCATAGTTGACCTGCGCGCCGACGGTCTCGGCGGCCTGGAAGAGCTCGGGACCGTGCGCGGCGATGAGCGCCTTGTTGGCGGTGACGACGTCGGCGCCCGCGGCGAGCGCGTCGAGCAGCAGCGAGCGCGCCGGCTCGATGCCGCCGAGCAGCTCGACGACGATGTCGGCGCTCGCGACGAGCGTGCCGAGGTCGTCCGTCAGCAGCTCGGCCGGCAGCTCGACGTCGCGCTTCGCGGCGACGTCGCGCACGCCGATGCCGACGAGCTCGAGCGGCGCGCCGACGCGCGCGGCGAGCTCGTCGCGGTGCTCGAGCAGCAGCCGGGCGACCTGGGAGCCGACGCTCCCGGCGCCGAGCAGCGCGATGCGGAGCGATCGGTAGTGGTCCGTGGGGTAGGGGTTCATGCGGTTGCGGCTCCGGTCGTGTCGTCGTCGGGTCGCGGGGCTTCGGTGCCGGCGGGCGGCGAGGCCGCGAGGCCCTCGTCGCGCGAGAGCACGTCGTCGATCGACTCGCGGCGCACGAGGACGCGCACCGCACCGTCGGCGACGGCGAGCACCGGCGGGCGGGGCGTCGCGTTGTAGTTCGAGGCGAGCGAGTGGCAGTAGGCGCCGGTCGCGGCGACCGCGAGCAGGTCGCCGGGCTCGACATCGGCGGGCAGCCACTCGGCGTCGACGACGATGTCGCCCGACTCGCAGTGGTGGCCCGCGACGCGCACGAGCGTCGGCTCCGCGTCGGACGCGCGGTTCGCGAGCCGCGCGGAGTACTGCGCGTCGTAGAGCGCCGGGCGGGCGTTGTCGCTCATGCCGCCGTCGACCGCGACGTAGGTGCGGGCGCCGTCCGCGAGCCGCACGGGCTTGACGGTGCCGATCGAGTAGACGGTGACGCCGGCGGGGCCGACGATCCAGCGGCCCGGCTCGATCGCGATCCTGGGGACCGGGATGCCGAGCTCGCCCGCGGCCTGCCGCACGGCATCCGCGAGCCTCGACGCGATCGCCTCGATCGGCTCCGGGCTGTCTGCGGCCGTGTAGGCGATGCCGAAGCCGCCGCCGAGGTTGAGCTCGGGGAGCGGCTCGTCGGCGCCGAGCTCGGCGTGGAGCGCGAGCATGCGGCGCGCCGACTCGGCGAAGCCCGCGTGGTCGAAGATCTGCGAGCCGATGTGCGTGTGGAGGCCGGCGAGCTCGAGGCTCGGCAGCTCGCGGATGCGCGCGACGACCGCGGGCGCCTCGTCGATCGGGATGCCGAACTTCTGGTCCTCGTGGCTCGTGGCGAGGAACTCGTGCGTCGACGCGTGCACGCCGACCGAGATGCGCAGCCGCACGCGCTGCACGCGGCCCGCGCGCTCGGCGACCGCGGCGATGCGCTCGACCTCGATGGCCGAGTCGATGACGAAGGTGCCGATGCCGGCGGTGACGCCCGCCTCGATCTCGGCGAGCGACTTGTTGTTGCCGTGCGATCCGATGAGCGCGGGATCGACCCCTGCGCGGAGCGCGATCGCGAGCTCGCCGCCCGTGCACACGTCGATGCGGAGCCCCTCGTCGCGCATCCAGCGGGCGACGTCGCCCGTCAGGAGCGCCTTGCCGGCGTAGTAGACGTCGACGCCCGCGCCGCCCGCCTCGGGCGAGAAGGCGGCCTCGAAGGCTTCGCGGATCCGTCGGGCGCGGCCGCGCACCTCGGTCTCGTCGACGAGCAGGAAGGGCGTGCCGTGCTGCTCGGCGATGCGCTCGAGGTCGACGCCGCCGACGCGCAGGCGGCCGTCGACGCGCTCGGCCGACGCGGGCCACACGCCCTCGGCGAGGGCGTTGGGGTCGCCCGCGTCGGTGAGGTGCGGGGCGAGCGGATGCGGCACGGGACTCCGTCCGGGTGGGGTGCTGTGGGCCTGGCTGGCAGGCGGCGTCGGCGCTTGTGGCGCTCTGCCTCCATCCTAGGCAACCGCCGCGTGCCGCTCGGCGCCTGTGCGCCTCGCCGGCTGTCGCGAGCGGCGGTGATCCCGCCGATCCGCGGCGAGCAGCGGTCGAAGTGCACCCGCCGCCGCGATCGCACCGCTGCTCGCGACGAGCCGCGGGTGCCCGGTGCACGCAGGGAGTCGATTCCCGGCATCCGCCCCGCAAGGAGTCGAATCGCGCCTCCCCCCGTGACATCGACTCCCTGCGTGACCCACCGCATCCGCAAGCCGACGCTCGGGCGCGCCCGATACGGTGCCGATCGTGCCCACCCCTCCCCCGAGCTGGTTCGAGCGCGACCCGCTCGAGCTCGCGCCGCTCCTGCTCGGCGGCGTGCTGCGGCGGGCGGACGCGTCGGGCGCGGTCGCGGTGCGGATCACCGAGACCGAGGCCTACCGCGGCAGCGACGACCCGGGCGCGCACACGTTCCGCGGGAAGACGGCGAGGAACGCGACGATGTTCGGCCCCGGCGGCCGCGTCTACTGCTACTTCACCTACGGCATGCACCACGCGGTCAACATCGTCGCGGGGCCGGAGGGCCACGGCTGGGGCGTGCTCGTGCGCGCCGGCGAGATCGTCGAGGGGCACGAGCTCGCGCTCGAGCGGCGCTCGGCGCGGCGACGCACGAAGCCGACCGGCGAGCTCGCGCGCGGCCCGGGCAACGTCGCGCAGGCGCTCGGCGCGACGCTCGTCGACGACGGCGCAGCCCTGACCGGCGCGGAGCTCGGCGACGGCGTGACGGGCCCCGACGGGGTCGAGGCGGCGACGTGGTCGTTCGCGCCGGCCGAGGTGCCGCCGCCCTACCGCACCGGGCCTCGCGTGGGCGTCAGCGGTCCGGGTGGCGACGCATCCGCCTTCCCCTGGCGCTTCTGGGTGCCGGGCGAGCCGAGCGTCTCGGCCTACCGGCCGGCGGTGCAGCGGCAGCGCTGAGGCGCGGTCGCCGAATCGGCCCCTGTCGCGAGCGCGGGCTGCGCCGTATGCTCGCCGCGCGGCGGCCGGGCCGTCGCTCCCCTGCGGCGAGGAGGCGACGTGACGGCGCTCGAGGCGGCGGATGCGCCCGCGATCCTGGTCGTCTCGGCCGACGACGCCGTGCGGGCCTCGCTGCTCGAGCCCCTCCGGCGCCGCTACGCGCTCGACTACCGCGTGCTCGAGGCCGACGGCGCGACCGCGGGCGCTGCCGCGATCGACGCGCTGCTCGCGAGCGGCGGCGACCTCGCGCTCGTGCTCGCCGACGACGCGGCGCCGGTCGAGGGGCGCGGGAGCGTCTTCGCGATCGCGCGGCAGGCGTTCCGCGACGCGCGCCGCGGGCTCGTGATCGAGTGGGGCGCGTGGTCGGACCGCGCGACCGCCGACGCCGTGCTGCAGCTCATGCAGCACCTGCAGATCGACTACTACGTCGTGCGCCCGCTGCACTCCCCCGACGAGTCGTTCCACCGCGCGGTCACCGACCTGCTGCGCGACTGGGAGGGCGCGGCAGGCAAGCGGCACCGCGGCTTCACCGTCATCGGCGAGGCGGCGCAAGCCCGCACCCACACGCTGCAGACGCGGCTCGAGCGGGGCGGGGTACCGACCGAGCAGCTCGATCCTTCCTCTCCAGATGCGTCGGCGCTGCTCGAGCAAGCGGGCGTGCGGTACGCGGGTGTGCCGCTCGTGCGCACGGCCGACGGGCGCATCCTCTCGGATCCCGACGATGCCGCGCTCGCGCGCGCGTACGGGCTCACGACGACGCTGCCGGAGGAGACGGTCGACGTCGCGATCGTCGGCGCGGGGCCCGGCGGGCTCGGCGCGGCGGTGTTCGCGGCCTCGGAGGGGCTCGACACGCTCGTGCTCGAGGCGGAGTCGATCGGCGGGCAGGCGGGGTCGAGCTCGCTCATCCGCAACTACCTCGGGTTCTCGCGCGGGGTGTCGGGCGCAGAGCTCGCGCAGCGCGCCTACCAGCAGGCGTGGGTGTTCGGCGCGCGCTTCGGCCACACCCGTCGCGCGGTCGGCGTGCGCGCGGTCGAGGGCATCTTCGAGCTCGACGTCGCGCCGGGGGACGTCGCGAGGGCACGTGCCGTCGTGGTCGCGACCGGGGTCACGTATCGCCGGCTCGCGGTGTCGAGCCTGCGGCCGTTCGTCGGCGCGTCGGTCTTCTACGGCGTCACGGCGGTCGAAGCGCGGGCGCAGTCGGGACGCGACGTGCTCGTCGTCGGCGGCGGCAACTCGGCCGGCCAGGCGGCGCTGCACCTCGCCCGCTACGCGCGCTCGGTCTCGCTCGTCGTGCGCGGCGAGGAGCTCGCGGCGAGCATGTCGCAATACCTCGTCGACCAGCTGCTCGCGGCGGGCGTCGGCCTCATCACCGGGGCATCGGTCGTCGACGCGGTCGGCGGCACGGGGGTCGACCGGCTCGACCGCGTCGTGCTCGAGCGGAGCGCGAGCGGCGAGCGCTTCGAGCAGCGCGCCGACGCCCTCTTCATCACGATCGGCGCGCGCCCGCACACCGACTGGCTGCCGCCCGAGGTGCTGCGCGACCGCTGGGGCTCGATCATCACCGGGCTCGCGGTGCTCGAGGAGGGCGGCCGGCGCGCGTGGCTCGGCGACCCCGCGATCGACCCGGCACCGCTCGAGTCGTCCCTGCCGGGCCTCTACGCGGTCGGCGACGTGCGCCGCGGCTCGGTGCGGCGCGTCGCGAACGCGGCGGGCGAGGGCGCGGTCGTCATCTCGTCGGTGCACCGCCACCTCGGGTCGCTCGCCGCCGGCTGAGCCGCGCTTCGACCCGCTCAGCGGGCGGAGGGGAGCTACATCCGCTCCGGCGCCGACACCCCGACCGTCGCGAGCGCCGTGCGCAGCACCTGGCCGGCCGCGTCGTTGAGCCACAGCCGCGTGCGGTGCAGCGCCGTGACCTCCTCGTCGCCCTGCGGCGCGACGCGCGTCGCGTCGTACCAGCGGTGGTAAAGCCCGGCGAGCTCCTCGGCGAAGCGCGCGACGCGGTGCGGCTCGCGCAGCTCGGCGGCCTGCGCGAGCACGCGCGGGAAGTCCGCGAGCGCGCCGAGCAGCGCCGACTCGGTCTCGTGCGAGAGCAGCTCCGGCTGGAACTCCGAGCGGTCGACGCCCGCGGCGACGGCGTTCCGCGCGACCGCCGACATCCGGGCGTGCGCGTACTGCACGTAGTAGACGGGGTTGTCGTTCGTGCGCTGCGTCAGCAGCTCGAGGTCGATGTCGAGCGGCGTGTCCGCACTCGAGCGCACCAGGGCGTACCGAGCGGCGTCGACACCCACCGCATCCACCAGGTCCTCCATGGTCACGACGGTGCCCGCGCGCTTCGACATGCGCACCGGCTTGCCCTCGCGCAGCAGGTTGACCATCTGGCCGATGAGGATCTCCAGGTGCTCGTGCGGGGTGTCGCCGAACGCCGCGCACATCGCCATCATGCGGCCGACGTAGCCGTGGTGGTCGGCGCCGAGCATGATGATGTTCTGCTCGAAGCCGCGCTCGCGCTTGTTCTGGTAGTAGCCGAGGTCGCCCGAGAAGTACGCGGGGGCGCCGTTCGAGCGCACGATGACGCGGTCGCGATCGTCACCGAAGGTCGTCGTGCGCAGCCACAGCGCGCCGTCCTCCTCGAAGACGTGGCCGCGCTCGCGCAGCACGTCGATCGCGCGCTGCACCGAGCCGTCGGACTGCACCTGGTGCTCGTGGAAGAAGACGTCGAAGTCGACGCCGAAGTCGTGCAGGTCGCGCTTGATCTCCTCGAACATGAGCTGCACGCCGCGCTCGCGGAACGTCTCCTGCAGGTCGGCGTCGTCGAGGTCGAGCAGGTCGCCGTCGTAGCCGTCGTCGACGCGCTTGGCGATCTCGGCGATGTAGGCGCCGCCGTAGCCCTCCTCGGGCGTCGGCTCGCCGCGGAAGGCCGCGACGAGGCTCTTCGCGAAGCGGTCGATCTGCGCCCCGTGGTCGTTGAAGTAGTACTCGCGGGTGACCAGCGCGCCCTGCCGCTCGAGCACGCGGCCGAGGCTGTCGCCGACGGCGGCCCAGCGCGTGCCGCCCATGTGGATGGGTCCGGTCGGGTTCGCGGAGACGAACTCGAGGTTGATCTTCACGTCCTTGAGGCTCTCGCCCGCGCCGTAGGCGTCGCCCGCCTCGACGATCGTGCGCGCAAGCTCGCCCGCGGCGCCGGCCGCGAGGGTGAGGTTGATGAAGCCGGGGCCCGCGACCTCCGCCTTGGCGATGCCGTCGATCGTGGCGAGCTCGGCCGCGACCTCGTCGGCGAGCTCGCGCGGCGAGGTGCCGACGCGCTTCGCGAAGCGCATCGCGGCGTTCGTCGCCCAGTCGCCGTGGTCGCGGTTGCGGGGCCGCTCGAGCACGATGTCGGCCTCGCGCACCTCGACCTCGGCCGTTCGTCGGCCCACGGCGCCCTGGACGGCGGCGAGCACGGCGGACGAGAGCGAGGAGGGCTGCATCCCTCTAGGGTACTGCGCGCGCCTCGACCGCCCGGGCGTGGGAGCGCCCGTAGTCTGACAGCATGCCGAGCCGTACCCAGCGCATCCGTCGTCTCCTGCCCGCCGCGATCATCGCCTCGGCGACCGCGCTCGCGCTGACGGGGTGCGAGCCGGGCGTGCTCGCGCCGAGCGAGTCGCCGTCGCCGTCGGCCTCGAGCTCACCCACCGCGACGCCCTCGCCCTCGGCGACGACGCCCGTCGAGAGCCCCGAGCCGACACCCGCGCCCACCGGCTCGGCGCTGCCGACGACGCCGCCGGTCGCGGGCGACGTGCCGTGCTCGCAGGTCTACACGGCCGACCAGCTCTACGCGTTCAACCCGAACTTCGCCCCGTCGAGCGACGCCGGCACGCTGCCCGGCGCGATCGCCGACATCGTGGATGCGGGCGGCACCGTGTGCGCGTACCAGCACGTCACGGGCGGCGACCGGCTCGTCGTCGGCGTGCTGCAGCAGCCCGACGGCTTCCAGGCGCCCGCGTTCGAGACCGTCGGCGACCTGGGCGTCGCGACGGCGCCGTCGGGCGGCACGATCGTGAGCGTCGCCTCGCAGTACTTCACGAGCGAGCAGGACGCGCGCGAGGTGCTCGACCAGGTGCTCGCGAACCTGGGCTGAGCCTCCCCGCCTCGCCCCCGCTGGTCGAGTAGCCGGAAGCTTCCCCGCTGGTCGAGTAGCCCGCGCAGCGGGCGCATCGAGACCGCTCAGCCGATCCTGACGAGCGCCCGCACGTCGTCCATAGCGCCCTCCTCGAGCGCGTCGTCCTCCGCCCGCACCGCCACCGACTGCAGCGTGATCGGGTTCCGCGCCGTGGTCGCCCACGCCGTCTCGAGCGCATCCGCCCCCGTCGCGATGCGGATGAGGCTCTGCCGCGGCGCGAGTCCGGTCGGGTCGACGACGAACCACTCGCCGTCGATGAGCACCTCAGCGACGGCGTGGAAGTCGGGTGGTCGCAGCCCCGGCGCGTACACGCCGACGTAGCGCGCCGGGATGCCGGCCGCGCGCGCGAGGGCGATCATGACGTGCGCGTAGTCGCGGCACATGCCGCCGCTCTTGCGGATGGTGTCGACCGCGGTGTCGTCGATCTCCGACAGCGACGGCGAGTAGGTGAAGCCGCGCGCGATCCAGTTGCGCATCGCCGCGATCTGCTCGTGGCCGCTCGCGCGCCCGAAGCGCTCGTCGACGAAGCCGCGCAGCGCGCTCGCCTCGACGTAGCGCGAGTCGTCGAGGTAGCGCGCCGGGTCGCCCTCGTCGACGGGCCGCTCGAGCCCCGAGACGGTCGACCGGATCTCGACCTCGAGCTGCCCCGCGGGGGCGGTGAAGACGAGCTCGCGGGTGTCGTGCTGAGCGGGCTGGATGCGCCACCCGACGGGTGCGCCGTCGACGGTGACGTCGATGCGGTCGTCGGATGCGTAGGCCGCGGCGGGGAGGACGAGGAGCGTGACGTCGGTCTCACCCACGAGCGACATCGAGAAGGTGGCGTGGGTGGTGCGCATTGCACCGATTCTCCCACACCGCCTCTCGAGGACGCCGGTCAGGGGCCGGTGAGCGCGCTCCGGAACACGTAGAGGTAGCCGACGATCTCGGCGGTGCCCGGGACGTCGTCGACGGCCGTCGTGAGCGTCGTGCTCGTCACCGACGTGAGCCTCGTGCCCATCTGCAGGCGCTGCAGGAAGTCACCGAGCTCCGCCGTGCCGCCGGTCGCGGAGATCGTGATCGGCAGCGCGGCGAAGTTCTGCTCGTTGATGAGCGGATTCGTGTGCGGCGTGGGGGCGGCTCCCGTCGGTGCGGCCGCGGGATCGGCGGCCGCCGGGTCTGCGGCCGCGTCCGTCCCCTCCGACGCGTCGGCAGGCGCCGCCGCCTCCACCACCGGCGGCACGTAGGCGATCGCGTCGGCATTCGTGACCGACTGCAGCGTCACGCCGGTCTCGGTGGCGAGCGCCTCGAGTTGGCGCATGAAGTCGGCGTAACCCGCCTCCGCGGGGATGCCCTGCGCGAGCTCGGCGAGCTCGACCTCGTACTGCGGCAGCTTGGCGGCCGATTCCTCGAGCACCGTGATGCGCGCCTGGTGGATGGCGTTCTGCTGCTCGACCATCGCGAGGTCGTCCCGCGCGGTCGCCGCGGCCTGCAGGTCGGGCGAGATGACGCCGAACCACGTGCCGGCCGCGATGCCGACCGCGAGGAGGCCCGAGCCGAGGCTCCAGAGCCGATCCGATGCCTTCACTGCTGGCCCTCCTCGCCACTGGCTTCCGCATCCGTGCTGCCCTCCGCGCCGGCTGCCGGCTGGCCCGACTCGGGCTGCGCCTGCACGGTCGGCGGGAAGCGGTTCGTGTAGGCGCCCTCGTCCAGGTGCACGACGAAGGTCGAGTCGACGATGCCCTCCTCGGGGGTGACCGTCTGCGTCGGCACCTGCGCGTCGACGAACCCGGGGAGCCCCTCGAGCGCATCAACGACGTCGGGCAGCATCGCGGTGCTCCGCACGGTGAACGTCACCGTCGCGACGCGTGCGCCCTGCAGCGGTGCCACCGGCTGCGCGTGCCCGGCCATGGGCGAGCTGCCCTCGGCGGTGACGTTCACGAGCGTCGCCCCCTCCGGCAGGGTCGCGACGATCCCGTCGATCACGCTTCGCCAGTCGATCTCGGTGCCGGTCGCGACCTCGCGCGCCGCCTGGCGCGCCTCGATCTCCGCCTCGACCGCAAGCACGTCAGCGAACTCGGCCTGACGGGCGAGGAGCTCGACGGTCTGCGCCTCCGCGAAGGCGAGCTCGACCTCGGCTGCGAGGGCCTGGAGCTTCGCGGCGGCGGTGCCGCCGCCCGCGCTGACGATGAGCACGATGGCGGCTGCGACGATGCCGCGCCGCACCCCTCGGCTCTTGCGCGCGGCGAGCACCTCGCCCGGCAGCAGGTTGACGGCCGGCTGCGCGCCGAGCATCAGCGGAGCCGGGTCGCCGCTCCCGATGGTGATCCCGAAGACCTTCATGCTGCGCTCCGCATCGCCAGGCCCAGCGCGACGGCCGCTCGGTTCGCCGCGCCGTTCGTGCGAGGGCGGTCGCGCTCCTTCGTCAGCACCGAGGCGAGCGGGTCGCCCCAGTCGATGGGCAAGCGCATCACTTCCCCAAGGGCAGCGGGGAACCCGCCGAGGCTCGCGCCGTCGCCCGTCAGCACGACGCGGCGCACCGGCAGGTCGGGGCGTGAGCTCGCGAAGTAGGAGACGGTGTTGCGCACGCCGGTGACGAGCTCCCCCGTCACCTCGCGGATCGCCTCGATGACTGGCTGGTCGTGCGGCATGAAGCCGTTCATGCCGAGGCCGAGCGTGCGCTTCGCGTCCTCCGCGACCGGCCGCTCGAGCTGCAGCCGCGCGTGCAAGGTCTGCGTGACCTCGTCGCCGCCGGTCGGGATGATGCGCACGAAGTGCGGCACACCCGCCCGCGAGATGACGACGGTGGTCGTGTGGGCGCCGACGTCGACGACGGCGATCGCGTCGCCGTCCTCGGCCCGCTGCGGCAGCGCTCTCGTGAGCGCGAAGGGTACGAAGTCGACGGCGACCGTCTCGAGCCTCGCGCGCCTGACAGCCTCGATCGTGGAGAGCACGCCTTCCTTGACCGCCGCGACCAGGAGCCCGTGCACCTGGCCGTGGCCCGCGTCGCTGATCGGGTAGAAGTCGAGGATCGCCTCCGAGATCGGCACCGGCAGCAGGTCCTGCACCTGGAAGGGCAGCGACTCGCGGATCATCGGCAGCGGAGCGGCCGGCACCGTCAGCTCGCGAGCGAGCACGCGGTCGTTGCCGACGCCCAGGACGACGCGCTTGCTTGAGAACTTGCCGCGCTTCCAGAGCTCCCGCAGCGCGCCCGTCACGACGTGCGGCTCCATCACCTCGCCGCGCACGACTGCACCGGGCGGAAGCGCTATCGAGTGGTAGCGCGCGAGCGCCATGCCTTTCCGGGTGCGCGTGACCTCGGCGGCGCGGATGCCCGTCGCGCCGATGTCGAGTCCGACCATGCTGTTCGCCATCGGATCCCCCTTATTCCAGTCCTACGAGCTGCAGGTATCCGTGCCAGATCGGCTCGCCTGCGAAGACGGCCACCGCGGCTGCGAGCAGCATCCAGGGGCCGAACGGGATGCCGCTGCCGCGCTTGGCACGGCCGAGTGCGACGAGCACGAGTGCGAACGCACCGCCGAGCAGGAAGGCGCCGAACCCGCCGACCGCGAGCTCGCCCCAGCCCAGCCAGCCCAGCGCCAGGCCGAGCAGGCCCGCGAGCTTGACGTCGCCGAGCCCCATGCCGGCCGGGTAGGCGAACGCCATGGCGAAGTACGCGGCGAAGAGGATCGCTGCGCCGGCTGCCGCCCTCAGCAGCGCTCCCCAGTCTCCCGTCGCGGCGGCGGCTGCAAGGAGCAGCGCGCCGACGACCAAGTACGACGGCAGCACGATGACATCCGGCAGCCGCTGCGTGTCGAGATCGATCCACGCGAGCGCGATCCCGACGGCAGCGAGCACCGCGAACGCGAGCGTCTCGGCGACCGGCCCCATCGCGGCGAGCGATGACTGCTCGAGTGCCTCCCACGGCGCGAACCGCAACGCGACACCGGCGAACACGAGCCCGGTGAGCAGCTCGATCATCGGATATCGCGGCGAGATGCGAGCGCTGCAGTCGCGGCACCGACCTTGCAGCAGCAGCCAGCTGAGCACCGGCACGTTGTCGAACGGCCGGATGCGTACGCCACAGCCACCGCACGCGCTCGGCGGGTTCACGATCGAGCGCCCGGCCGGAACGCGGAAGATCACGACATTGAGGAAGGAGCCGATGAGCAGGCCGAAGCCGCCGGTGACTCCCGCGATCGCGGCGATCACCGCTCGTTCCCTTGGGCGTCGTACGCGGGAGGGGACTCGATCCACGTCGAGATGCCGTAGCGTGTCGCGACCGGGGATAGGAAGTGGGGCGGCGAGCGGAACCGCAATCGTGAGTCGTACTGGTAGTTCTTGGTGTAGCCCGTGCTGTAGGACGTCCAGCCCGAGCTCCAGCTCGTGTAGACGATCCCGCGGTATCGCTGGGCGATGGATCCGCGAACGGTCAGCGTCGGGGTGGCGCTGAGTCGGCTGTCGGCCCGAGCGTATTCAGCGGTGTTCTGCACGGTGAAGCTGCGGAGGGACAGGATCGCGGCGTGGATCGTCACGTTGCGCGGCTCCGTCCGGCTGTTGATGATCGGGTTCCAGACCCAGACCATGTTGTTGCCGATGAGGCCGAGCATGTCGTCGTCGGGGTCCTCGTACATCGTGCTGCCGACGACGTAGACGTAGTTCTGGGCCGCGAGCGTGACCTGCCCGTCGAGCGTGCCCTGGACGAAGATGTCGCCGTTCTGGCAGCCGTAGGCGGGCACACCGTCGACCTCTGCCGGGATCGATTCATCGCTGCGCGGATATCCGACCGGGTTCCCCCGTCCGCAGCTCGGCTTGTTGGTCGTCCAGTAGTTGACATCCCCGGCTCCTGGCACGGTCTGCACGTAGATGGCGGCGCCGTTCGGCACCGGGATCGTCGTGCCAGCGCGAACCGAGGCCGGGTCTCCGCATTCGGGCGGGTTCGGCACTGCAGCTCCTGGCCTGGTGACTCGCGTCCACGGCGACTTGATCGCCATCCGCCCGTCGGCGGTGAACGTGATGCTGGTCGGCCCCGTGTACAGGCAGCCGGACTCGATCGCGTCAGCGCGGATCTCGGTGTTGGTCTCCGGCATCTGGAGCGCGCGGCGGTACAGCGGCGAGTTGCCGCGCACAGGATCGCGCACCTCGAACACGGGGGTTCGGTTGCAGTCGCTCGTCCTGAGGTACCGAACGCCGGACGGCCGTGCCCAAGCGGTCGTGACGGTCCCGTCGAATGTCGCCTGGCACGCGTAGATCGTGTCGTTCGAGTGCACTTCCCCGAGCACGCGGTCGCCGTTGCCGAACTGGATGATGCCGCAGTAGGTGTCGTCGCGTCCCTGATAGGAGTACTTCTTGCACGCGTCCGTCCTGCGCGACACCGCGGGATCCTGGATCTCGTAATCGGTGAAGTAGAGGTAGTTGAGGAACTCGTCCTGCCGGAGGTCGACGACGACGGTCCGCGTCTCATCGCCGACGCGACCGGTCGACTGCAGTCGGATGGTGCCCTCGGTGTCATACCGCGACGTGTCGACCGCGTAACGGTAGCTCGCGGTGCCGTCTGAGCCGGGCACGTCGGCCCAGCTGCCGCCGTAGCCCAGCGCCGGGTTGCTGACATCGTCGATGAGCCCGCTTCCCGCGCTGAACGCGGCGTCGTCGTTGCCCGAGTTCACATAGCCCGGATCCGCATCGAGGCGGCTCTGGTACTCCTCCACGCCGGCGTAGGCGGCCGCGAGCGCTCC
Source organism: Agrococcus pavilionensis RW1 (assembly GCF_000400485.1). Lineage (GTDB taxonomy): Bacteria > Actinomycetota > Actinomycetes > Actinomycetales > Microbacteriaceae > Agrococcus > Agrococcus pavilionensis. Next base: position 112,040 of record NZ_ASHR01000030.1, on the reverse strand, counting down.
CTGCCGGTCGACGTCGTTGCGAGCGTGGCGCGAGCCGTTCACCGCGACGACGATCGCGGTGGCGATCAGCGCAGTCACGAGCGCGCCGATGCCGATGACGAGGATCAGCGCGGCGCCGCGATCGCGCTGCTCGCTGAGGATCTGCAGGTTCTTGCGCATCAGTCCTCCTCGTCCGGTTCGGGGATGTTCGGCATCATGACGGTCGTCTCGATGACAGCGGGGGCGGCCGCGGTGCCGGGCTGCGCCTGCACTGCCAGGGCGACGTGGATCGACGAGACCTCCGCGCGCTGCGCGTCGGTGAGCTGCCCGCTCGTCGGCAGCGGCAGCGCGCGTCCGTCGGCTGCGAAGTAGTCGAACGCACGCCCCACGGAGCCCCCCGACGGCAACGATCGACCAGGTGGCAAGACTCCTGCGAGGATCGCGCGCGTCCTGAACGGTGTGCTTTGGAATGCCCACACCCCGCCGGAGCGGTAGGACGCCCAGCGCGTCTCCGTCATGGTGCCGCTCGCCGCGTCGATGCGCAGCTCGACGAGCGTGGGCGCCGGGTTGTCGGCGTCGGTTTCGAGGTACGTGCTCAATCGGACGCGGTCCGCGCGTGCCTCGACGACGGCGGGCAGCTGCTGCCAGCCGTTGGCGTGCAGCGTCGGCGTCGCTCCGCGCACGACCCGCCCCACCTGATCGAGCGCGACGGCTGCGGTGCGCGAGCTGTACTGCTCCGCTTCCTGCCGCGTCGAGCTGCGCGCCAGGGTCACCACCATCGCGGTGATCAGCGTGGTCGCGATCGCGAGCAGCGAGATGGCGACGAGCAGCTCCACGAGCGTCATGCCGCGGTCGCGGCTGTCGGCCGTCATGGCACGACCTCTCTGGGATCCAGGGTCACCACGTTGGCCACCGCCGTGTCGTTGCCTGAGACGGTCACCCCGGAGACAGCCACGCCGTTGCGATCTGTGAGCGCCCAGGTGCCGTACGGAAGGGCGATGACGACCGTCGAGTTGGCCGAGACATCGCCGAACTCGTGCACGATCGTCGAGGCACACGTGGGGTCTCCAGGTGCGCCCGGTGCAGCGGTGGCGCGGAGCCCCCGCACCTGCCCACGGACCGACACAGTCCCCATCGGCACGTCGACGGTGAGCGAGCCGCGCTTCGGCAAGTTGATCTCGGGGGCGGCGCCCGCTGCGTACGCGACGCCGCCGAGGGTGACCGCGGGCCAGGCGTTCGGGTCGGGCGCGGTGCATTCAGCACCGGTGTTCCTGCCGTAGTTGCCCGCGAAGATTCGGTAGTTGACGCGCGGGTGCACCTTCACGGTGCGTTGGGTCACGGTCGAGGTGGCGGTGGTCGTGACGGCCTGCGTCACGACGCCATAGGTGCTGACGAACGTCATCGGAAGGTTCGTCGGCAGGCGCACCTGGGAGCCGGCAGCGAGCCGAGCGGTGATCGTCGCCGCTTCGTCGTACTGGAAGCCGAGGCTCGAGGTCGAGCCGGCCTCGACGGCGATGTCGGCCTGCTTCGGCGTCGGGTCGAGCGCGAGGCCGACGTAGTTGAGCTTGGACACGGAGACCGTGTAGGTGCCGCGCGCCACCTCGAGCAGGTAGGCGCAGCCCTCAGCGTCGGTCTGCACCGGGGCGCGCGGCGCACCGTTTGCAGTCGCGGTGAGGGACACCGTCGCATTGGCGACGCCGAACCCTTCGGCGTCGATCACCGAGACAAGCACGGTGCCGGTCGAGGGGTCATTGAGGCGCTGCGACGGGTCGATGATGGTGTCGGCGCGCACGGGCGCCTGCGATGGCGACATCCCGGACCATCTGACGGTGACGTTCACACGCTTGAACCGCAGGTTGCCGCCACCCGCGCCGCACGCCGCCTGGTCATCGCTCTCGCTGACCCAGACAGCGTCCCTGTCGATCGCGAATGTCGTGCCGTTCACGGTGACCGCGCGCTCTTCGCTCGTGAGCGCGAACAGGTCGGTGGTGGCGCGGGCGCGTTCGAGCTCCTGCGCGGCAAGGTTGGCCGCGACGTGCTGCATCGAGGATGCCCGGTTGACGGACAGAACCTGAACGAGAGAGGAGAGCACCAGCGTCGAGATGATCGCGAAGACGAACATCGCGACCATCACCTCGATGAGCGTCATACCGCGGTCACCTTGGTTGGTGATCCGAAGAGGCTCGCGTAGGCCTCGCATGGCGCTCTCCTCTCTTGAATCGCGTGGCACTGGACCAGCCACCACGCGAACGCCGATTAGTTGCTAGGCGTCGTGGGCGGAGTCGTGGCTTCGACCCACTCCTGCAGTCCGCCAGCATTGCTGTCGTACTTCAGCGTGTCGCCGCCGAGGTCAGGGTGCTTCGCGACGATCGTGAAGTTGCTGTCCGTCTCGACAACGGTCAGGTAGCCAGTCCCCGCCACATTCGTCTCGAAGCCCTGCTCCACGAGCTTGTCCAGGGTCAGCCCGTCGTAGCTGCCGCCCTTTTGCACTGAGTACGTCTCTGCAGCGAGAGCTGCGTTCTTCAGATCCGACTCGACCTCGGCACGCCACGCGCTCTCGCGCTGGTTCAGGAAGACGGGGATCGCGATGCCGGCGAGGATGCCGATGATGATGACGACGACGAGGAGCTCGACGAGGGTAAAGCCGCGCTGCGACTTGCCTTCCTCCTGCAGCATTGCGCGGCGGTCGCCGAGCAGCTGAAGCATCTTCTGCATGATGGGTGGTTCCTTACTTGTTGGGTTGGGGTTGGGACAGGGGAAGGGATACGTATGGGTCGAGCGAGTCAGTTGATCTGCTCGAAGATGGAGAAGACGGGCATGTAGAGGGCGATGATCATGCCGCCGATGAGTGCGCCGACGCCCGCGATGAGGATCGGCTCGATGATCGAGGTCATCTGCGCCGTCGTGGACTCGATGTCGCTGTCGTAGGAGTCGGCGATCTTCGAGAGCATGAGCTCCATCGAGCCGGCGTCCTCGCCGACCGCGACCATCTGCACGACCATCGGTGGGAAGACGGGCTCGAGCGCGAGCTGCTCGGCGACCGGTCGGCCCTCGCGGACGGCGTCGGCGATGCGGTTCGACGCCTGCAGGATGACGCTGTTGCCCGAGATCTCGCCGACGACCTGCAGCGCGAGCACGATCGGCACGCCGGCCTTGAGCAGCGCCGCGAAGTTGCGGGTGAATCGCGCGAGGGCGATCTTGCGCAGCAGCTCGCCGAAGACCGGCAGCTTCAGCAGCGCCGGGTCGAGCACCGCCCGCACCTCGGGCGCGTGCTTGTTCTTGCCCCACCAGACGCTGAAGGCGATCGCCGCGACGAAGAGCAGCGGCCCGAGCCACACCATGTTCGCCGAGATGGTGACGAGGATCTGCGTCGGGAGCGGCAGCGCTCCCCCGAGGTCGGAGAACATGCCCTCGAAGATCGGCACGATGAACCAGATCATCGCGATGACCGCGACGATCGCCATCCCGACGACGACGATCGGGTAGGCCATCGCCGACTGCACGGTGCTCTTGAGCTTGACCTCCTTCTCGAAGGCCGTCGCGACCGCGTCGAGCGCGTCGTCGAGGAAGCCGCCCGTCTCGCCCGCGGCGATGAGGTGGATCATGAGCGGCGGGAAGACGTTCCGGTGCTTGCCGAACGCCTGCGAGAGCGTGCCACCGGTCTCGATGTCGCCGCGCACCTCGGTGAGCACCTTCGCGAGCGTCTTGTTCTCCGTCTGCTCCGAGAGGATGTGCAGGGTGCGGAGGAGCGAGAGGCCGGCGCCGATCATCGTCGACATCTGCCGCGCCATGACCGAGAGGTCCTTGAGCTTGACGGCTTGGCCGAAGCTCAGGTTGATCTCGCGGTTGAGGCCCGTGCCCATCGCCGACTCGTCGACGCTGACGGGCGAGAGCCCCATGTCGCGCATGCGCGAGAGCGCGGCCGCCTGCGTGGGCGCGTCGAGCTTGCCCTTCACGAGCTTGCCACCGCGCTCGCGGCCCTTGTAGGCCCACGTCTTCGTCGAGGTCATCGCTGCCCCCTCGAGAAGGAGTCGCCGAAGTCGACGCCCGTGTCGAGCGCGGGCGCCATGCCGCCGGTCGCGAGCATGCCGCGCAGCTCGTCGACGTTGTGCGCCTTCTCGCGCGCCGCATCCTCCTTGATGACTCCGCGGTTCACGAGGTCGGCGAGGTGCTGGTCGAGCGTGCGCATGCCGAGCGAGCCGCCCGACTGCAGAGCGCTGCCGATCTGGTGGATCTGGCCCTCGCGGATGAGGTTCGAGACGGCGGAGGTGGCGATGAGGATCTCGCTCGCGGCGACGCGGCCCTTGCCGCTCGCGCGCGGCACGAGCGTCTGGCAGACGATGCCCTGCAGCGTCGCGGCGAGCTGCGCCCGCACCTGGCCCTGCTGGTGCGGCGGGTAGACGTCGATGATGCGGTCGATCGTCTGCGCCGCCGACTGCGTGTGCAGGGTCGCGAAGACGAGGTGGCCGGTCTCGGCGGCGGTGAGGGCGACCGAGATCGTCTCGAGGTCGCGCATCTCGCCGACGAGGATGACGTCGGGGTCCTGGCGCAGCACGTGCTTGAGGGCCGCGGCGAATGAGTGGGTGTCGTGCCCGACCTCGCGCTGGTTGACGACCGCCTTCTTGTGCTGGTGCATGAACTCGATCGGGTCCTCGACCGTCACGATGTGCTCCGCGCGCGTGCGGTTGATGAGGTCGATGAGCGCCGCGAGCGTCGTCGATTTGCCCGAACCGGTCGGTCCGGTGACGAGCACCAACCCGCGCGGCAGGGTCGCGAACCGCGTGATGCCCGCGGGCAGGTCGAGCTCCTCGACGGTCCGGATGCGCGTGGGGATGAGGCGGAACGCCGCGCCCCGCGCGGAGCGCTGCTGGTAGATGTTGACGCGGAACCGCGCCTCGGCGCTCAGGTCGTAGGCGAAGTCGAGCTCGAGCTCCTGCTCGAAGATCTCCCGCTGCTCGGGCGTCATGATCGCGGTGAGCGCCGCCTGCACGCGGGCGGCCGACCAGACGCCGTACTCCTCGAGCGGCAGGAGCTTGCCGTCCAGGCGCATCGTCGGATGCGCATCCGCCGTCACGTGCAGGTCGGAGGCGCCGGCGCGCACGACGGTCTCGAGCGCGAGCAGCAGGTCGCCGTCGGTGCCGGTCGGGGTCGGGAACTCGGGCGCTGCCGCGGCGGGCGCCGCCGACTGCGCCCACTGCTGGCGCAGCGCCGCTCGCGTCGGCATGCCCTGGACGTCGATGCTCATACGATCACCCGCTGCACTTCCTCGACCGTCGTGAGGCCGAGGGTCGCCTTCTCCCACGCGTCCTGCCGCAGCGAGCGCATGCCCTGCTGCGAGGCGACGCGAGCGACCTCGGAGGTCGAGGCGCGCTCGACCGTGAGCCGCTCGATCTCTTCCGAGACCGTCATGACCTCGTGGATCGCGATGCGGCCGCGGTAGCCGGTGCCGGAGCAGTGCGTGCAGCCGACGGCGCGGTGCACGCCCAGCTGGCCCGTGACCTCGAAGCCCATCGCCGCGAACTGCTCGGCGCCCCGGAGGTCGGGCTCCTTGCAGCGGTCGCAGAGCCGGCGCGCGAGGCGCTGCGCGACGACACAGTCGAGAGCCGAGCCGACGAGGAAGGGCTCGATGCCCATCTCGGTCAGGCGCGTGACGGCGCTCGGGGCGTCGTTCGTGTGCAGGGTCGAGAGCACGAGGTGGCCCGTGAGCGACGCCTCGATCGCGATCTGCGCCGTCTCGTGGTCGCGGATCTCGCCGATGAGCACGACGTCGGGGTCGGAGCGCAGGATCGAGCGCAGCGCGGCGGCGAAGGTGAGGCCCGCCTTCGCGTGCACCTGCACCTGGTTGACCCCGGGCATCCGGTACTCGACCGGGTCCTCGACGGTGATGACGTTGACCTCGGTGCGCGCGACGGCGTTGAGGGTCGTGTAGAGCGTCGTCGACTTGCCGGATCCCGTGGGCCCGGTGACGAGGATCATGCCGTAGGGCTTCTTGTACGAGGCCTGGTAGCGCTCGAAGTTGTGCGGCAGCAGGCCGAGGTCGGAGAGCTGCAGCTGCGTGCCGCCGGTGTCGAGGATGCGCATGACGACCTTCTCGCCCCACACCGTCGGCAGCGTCGCGACGCGGAGGTCGACCTTGCGGCCGCCGTGCATGACCGACATGCGGCCGTCCTGCGGGCGGCGGCGCTCGGCGATGTCGATGTCGCTCATGATCTTGAGCCGCGAGATGATGCCCTGCTGCATCGTCTTGGGCGCCGACTGCATCTCGTGCAGCACGCCGTCGACGCGGAAGCGCACGCGCACCGACGACTCGCCGGGCTCGATGTGGATGTCGCTCGCGCGGTCCTGCACGGCCTGGTTGACGAGCAGGTTGACGAAGCGCACGATCGGGGCGTCCTCGTCGGCGGCGTCGGCCATGCCGAAGCCGAAGGGGTCGGCGGCCGCTGCCTGCTCCTGCTCCTCCTGGATCGTGGAGGTGATGTCGCTCAGCTCGGAGTCGGCGCGGTGGAAGCGGTCGATCGCCGCGAGCAGGTCGCCGCGCTCGGCGACGACGGGCTCGACGGCGAGGCCGGAGGCCTGACGCACGTCGTCGATCGCGAGCACGTCGGCTGGGTCGGTCATCGCGACGACGAGCCGGCCCTCCTCGTGGGCGACGGGGAGGAGGATGTGCCGGCGCGCGATCGCGCTCGGCACCCGGGAGACCGCGACGCGGTCGACGTTCAACTCGCTCACGACGACGAACGGCAGGCCGGCCTGCTCGGCGCGCACTCGCGCTGCCTGGGCGCCGGTGATGGTGCCGTCCTCGACGAGGGCGCGGATGGCCCCCTCGTCGTCGAGGCCGGCGGCGAGCAGCTGGTCGCGGCGAGCTATCGAGAGCTCGCCGCGACGAGCCAGCAAGTACGTCAGCGACGCCATGGCGTCCGCGCCTTCTTGCGCGCCGAGCGGCCGGCGCAGAGCGCATCGACCGCACACGACTGTGCGTACATCTTCAGGGACCTTCGTGACAGGGCCTTGGAGCTGGGGGCTCCGGTGCTGGGGTGCTTCGATCGATCCTGGGGAGATCGACTGCGGTGAGCGTGGCACACGGATTGCTCGGCACGCAACATTCGGGATGCTCAAGGAAACCTCAGGGAAGTGGTGCTCCCTCAGCATTCGTGCGCATCAGGCACGTTCGGCTTGACCGGCTCGCGCGCCGCGCGCAGACTTGCGACGCCGTCGCGCCCGCGGCGGCACCGTACCGACGGAGCACGACTGCGCATCCGATCCCGGCCGTGCCCCAGTGGGCGGGTCGACGCGCACGAGCTGCCGATCCTCGCCCCAGTGAGGTCCCCATGTCCCCGACAGCCCCGACAGGCGCCGACGATGAGCCGATGCTCGGCCTTCGCGAGCGCAAGAAGCGCCTGACCCGACGCACGATCGCCGAAGCAGCCTTCGAGCTCACGCTCGAGCGCGGCCTCGACGGCGTGACGATCGACCAGATCGCCGAGCGCGCCTTCGTCTCGCCGCGCACGGTCTCGAACTACTTCCCCTCGAAGGAGGCCGCGGTGCTCGCGGTCGACGGCCACGCCCCGCTCGACCTGCTGCACGGCATCGAGGCTCGGCCGGCCGACGAGCCGCCCCTGCAGTCGCTGCGCGAGACGCTCGTCGCCCACATGCGCGGCATGAGCAGGGCCGAGGCGAAGGTGCTCCGGCGGCGCGAGGAGCTCATCGACCGACACCCATCGCTGCAGCTGCAGCGCGCGGCGCAGTACGACGCGTTCGAGGATGCGGTGCGAGCGCTCGTCGCGGAGCGCGCGGGCCTCGACGCGGAGGCCGACCGCTACCCGAGGCTCGTCGCCGGCGCGGCGAGCACGGCGGTCAAGACCGCGATGCGGATGTGGATGCTCGGGGACGGCGGGGCGACCGAGATCGCCGAGCTCGTCGACCAGGCGTTCCACGACCTCGAGGCGGGTCTGACCTCAGCCGACTGAGCCGGCGGTCGGGGGCAGCGTCGCCTCGGTGGTAGATTGATCGACGCTGCCTCGCGCAGCCCGGCCCCCATAGCTCAGGGGATAGAGCGTCTGCCTCCGGAGCAGAAGGCCGCAGGTTCGAATCCTGCTGGGGGCACCGACAGCCGCTGTCGAAGCAACACACACCCCGCGCCCCCGCAACACACGGCCGGCGCATCGGGTCGCCAGGACGAAAGCACGTAGGGTTTGCCGCATGGGACGACCTCGCCTCCACGATGAGCACTTGCGCCAGCGGTTGCTGGAGGCGGCCACGGATCTGATGGCGGTCGAGGGCCCCGATTTCTCGCTGCGCCCGCTCGTCGCGTCGGTCGGCACCTCGACCTCGGCGGTCTACTCGCTCTTCGGCTCGCGCGGCGAGCTCGTCGAGGCGATCACCGTCCGCGCAGCCCGCTCCTTCGTCGACGCGCAGCACGCGGTCGAGGCCGAGGCGCCCGCGGAGCTCATCCCCGCCCTCGCGCACGCGATGCGCGCGTGGGCGCGCGAGCACGCCGCGATGTTCCAGGTCGTGTTCGGCCGCAGCGAGGACTCCCCCGCCGTCGACGAGGCGCGCGAGAGCACGACCGACCCGCTGCTGCACGCCGTCACCGCCGCGATCGACGCCGGGACGCTGCACGGCGACCCGGTGACCACGACGCGCACGATCTTCGCCGGCGTGCACGGCTTCATCACCCTCGAGCTGCTCGGCCTCTACCCAGCCGAGCAGGCTGACGCGCTCTTCGAGGCGCTGCTCGCGGCCATCTGGCGCAGCTGGACCTCGCCCGAGGTGGAGAGCGCGGTCGCCTGACCCTTGCCGCACATACCCCTCAGGGGTATGATCGTCGCATCATGATCGACCACTCGGCACCCGGCTACACGGCCGACAAGGATGCGCTCCTCAAGCGCCTGCGTCGCGCCGAGGGCCAGGTGCGCGGCGTCGCGCGCATGGTCGACGAGGACGCCTACTGCATCGACATCCTCACGCAGGTGTCGGCGGCGACGAAGGCGCTCGAGACGGTCGCCCTCCAGCTGCTCGAGGACCACCTCGCGCACTGCGTCGCCGAGGCGGCCGAGCGCGGCGGCCCCGTCGCGCAGGAGAAGCTGAGCGAGGCGAGCGCCGCGATCGCGCGCCTCGTGCGGTCGTGACCCCGATCCCCCTCCCCTAGGAAGGCAACCCATGCTGCAGAACATCGAGATCATGTCGACCCCCGCCGACGCCGACGCGCAGGCGCAGGCCGGCGGCTGCTGCGGCGGCGCATGCCACGCGCCCGCACCCGCTGCCGACGGCGCCGTCTCGCAGTCCTTCGAGGTCGAGGGCATGACGTGCGGCCACTGCGTCTCGTCGGTCACCGAGGAGCTCTCGGGCCTCGCGGGCGTCGAGGGCGTCGAGGTCGAGCTCGTCCCCGGCGGCCGCTCGACGGTCACGGTGGCGTCGGATGCGGCGCTGCGGCTCGACGACGTGCGCGCGGCCGTGAGCGAGGCTGGCTACACGCTCGTCTGACCGAGGTCTTCGAGAGCGCCGGTCTTCCTGCGAGGGGCCGGCGCTCTCGCGTCGATGCGCCCGATCTCGATGCGGCCCTGCGGGCCTACTCGATCGACGAGACAAAAATACCCCTGGGGGGTATAGTTGGCGCATGGCTGAAGCGCAGACGGTCGAGCTCGAGATCGGCGGCATGACGTGCGCGTCGTGCGCCGGCAGGATCGAGCGCAAGCTCGGCAAGCTGCCCGGCGTCGAGGCGAGCGTCAACTACGCGACCGAGGTCGCGCGCGTGACGCTGCCGAGCGGGATGAGCGTCGACGACGCGATCCGCACGGTCGAGCAGACCGGCTACACCGCCGCGCTCCCCGCGCCCGAGGCCGAGCGCGACGAGCGCGGGACGCGCCTCGCGACGCGACTCATCGCATCCGCCGTGCTCGCCGTGCCCGTCGGCCTGCTCTCGATGATCCCCGCCCTGCAGTTCCCCGGCTGGCAGTGGGTCGCGCTCGTGCTCACGCTGCCCGTCGCCGTGTGGGGCGCGTGGCCGTTCCACCGCGCGGCCGCGATCAACCTGCGCCACGGCGCCGCGACGATGGACTCGCTCATCTCGCTCGGCGTGATCGCCGCGCTCGGCTGGTCGCTGTGGGCGCTCGTGCTCGGCGACGCGGGCCGCATCGGCATGCGCATGGAGCTGGCGTGGTTCGGCGGGCACGGCGACGAGCTCTACCTCGAGGTCGCCGCGCTCGTGACGGTGTTCCTGCTCGCCGGCCGGCTCATCGAGTCGCGTGCGAAGCGCTCGAACCAGCAAGCGATGCGCGCGCTCGCGCGCCTCGGCGCGAAGGAGGTCACGCGCATCGGCGAGGCGGGCGACGAGCGCATCCCGGTCGGGCAGCTCGCGGTGGGCGACCGCTTCCGCGTCGTGCCGGGCGAGAAGATCGCGACCGACGGGATCGTCGTCGAGGGCGCCTCGGCGATCGACGCGTCGCTGCTCACCGGCGAGTCGCTGCCCGTCGAGGTGACCGCCGGGAGCGAGGTCGTCGGCGCGACGATCAACGGCCACGGCATGCTCGTCGTCGAGGCCCGTCGCGTCGGCGCCGACGCCGAGCTCGAGCGCATCGCCTCGCTCCTGCGCCGCGCGCAGGACGGCAAGGCCGACGTGCAGCGGCTCGCCGACCGCGTCTCGCAGTGGTTCGTGCCCGCGGTGCTCGTGCTCGCGCTCGCCGCGCTCGTCGGCTGGATCGTGCTGACGGGCGACGTCGCCGCCGCCTTCACCGCCGCCGTCGCGACGCTCATCATCGCGTGCCCGTGCGCGCTCGGCCTCGCGACGCCCACGGCGCTGCTCGTCGGCACGACCCGCGGCGCCGAGCTGGGCGTGCTCATCCGCGACGCTCGGGTGCTCGAGTCGAGCCGCGGCATCTCGGCGATGCTCGTCGACAAGACCGGCACCGTCACCGAGGGGCGGATGCGCGTCGAGGGCGTCGCCGCGGCAGCCGGTGAGGACGCCGACGAGGCGCTCCGCATCGCGGCCGCCGTCGAGCGCGCGAGCGAGCACCCGATCGCGCGGGCGATCGCGGCCGCGGCGCCGGACGCGCCGGTCGCGAGCGACGTGCGCGCCGCGCAGGGCGCTGGCGTCGTCGGCGTCGCCGAGGGCCGGGCCGTGCAGGTCGGCAAGCCCGCGTGGCTCGCCGACGACTGGGGCGTGGCGATGCCGCGTGAGCTCGCGGATCCGTTCGAGCGCTTCGAGGCGCAGGGCGCGACCGCGCTCGCGGTCGCGTGGGACGGCCGCATGCGCGCCGTGATCGGCGTGCGCGACACCGTGAAGGCGACGAGCCGCGCCGCGGTCGAGCGGCTCGCGGGCATCGGCGTCGAGGTCGTCATGCTCACGGGCGACCACGAGCGCGCCGCCCGCACCGTCGCCGACGAGGTGGGCATCGAGCGCGTCATCGCCGGCGTGAGCCCCGCCGAGAAGGTCGACGCCGTGCGCGCCGAGCAGGCCCGGGGCGCGAAGGTCGCGATGGCCGGCGACGGCGTGAACGACGCCGCCGCGCTCGCCGCCGCCGATCTCGGGCTCGCGATGGGCACCGGCACCGACGCGGCGCAGCAGGCCGCCGACATCACGCTCGTGCACGGCGACCTCGCCGGCGCCGCCGACGCGATCGCGCTCTCCCGCCGCACGCTCCGCACCATCCGCGGCAACCTCTTCTGGGCCTTCGCCTACAACGTGCTCGCGATCCCGCTCGCGATGGCCGGCATGCTGAGCCCGCTCATCGCGGGCGCCGCGATGGCCTTCTCGAGCGTCTTCGTCGTGCTGCACTCGCTCACGCTCCGCTGGTTCCGACCGACCGCGTGAGCGACGTGCGCGGCGCGCGATCCTGCCCTGGCGCGCCGTGTCCCCCATCGCTACGATCAGCGGCACTCGATGCCGCGGAGGCGTCGCGGCTCCTGCGGGGGTGACCATGGCGCGCGAATCGCGATCGGTCGAGGGCGGCCGGTTCCTCGACCTGCCGGGCTTGCGGATGCACGTGGTCGAGGCGGGCTCCGGCACCCCGGTCGTGCTCGTGCACGGGTTCCCGCAGAGCTCGCGCGAGTGGGCGCGCGTCATGCCGCTCATCGAGCCGCACGCGCGGGCGATCGCGCCCGATCTGCGCGGCGCCGGCCGGAGCGAGGCGCCCGACAGCCCCTACCGGCTCGACACGATGTGCGGCGACCTCGTCGAGCTGCTCGACGCGCTCGGGATCGAGCGGGCCGTCGTCGTCGGGCACGACATCGGGGCGCTCGGCGCGCTCGCGCTCGCGATGGAGCACCCCGAGCGCGTCTCCCACCTCGTCGTGCTCTCGGTCCCGCCGATGTACGTCAAGCTCTCGCCCGCGCTGCTGCGCTCGGTGCGCCACCTCTGGTTCCAGTACGCGCTCGCGGTGCCGGGCCTCGGCGAGCGCCTCCTCGGCGGCGGCGAGCAGCGGCTGCCGCACTGGCTCTTCTCGACCTTCGCCGTCCACGGCGGACCGACCGAGCGCGACCGTGAGGCGTACGTCGCGCGGCTGCGCGAGCCCGACCGGGCGCGCGCGGCCTCCCGCACCTACCGGCAGCTCGTCGTGCCCGAGTTCCTGCGCATCGTGCGCGGCGGCTACCGCGACCGGCTGCCGACGATGCCGACGCTCGTGCTCTTCGGTGCCGACGACCCGGTGGTGCCGCGATCCGCGCTCGAGGGTCTCGACCGCCTCGCGCCGAGCATGCGCGTCGACGAGGTGCCGGGCGCCGGCCACTGGGTGGTCGACGAGGCGCCGGCCGAGGTCGCCCGCCGCATCCTCGAGTTCGCCGAGCTCGCGCCGACGGCGTGAGCTCGAGCCCGGCTCAACCGGCCGACTGCTCGATCCGCACGAGGTTGCCGGCGGGGTCGCGCAGCGCGATGTCGCGCACGCCCCAGAACTGATCGGTCGGCTCCTGCACGACCTCGACGCCGTCGTGCGCGGCGGCCCGGTCGGAGACGCCCTCGAGGTCGCTCGAGCGCAGGTTGACGCTGCCGAGCTCGCCCTTCGCGAGCAGGGCGGCGACCGCCTCGCCGTCCTGCTCCGAGCGGCCCGCGCGCGGGTGGCTCAGGACGAGCTGGATGTCGGGTTGCGACTCGGGCGAGAGGGTCACCCAGCGGTAGCCCTCGTTCTCGACCTCGCTCGTGACGGTCATCCCGGGCACGTCGCGGTAGAACCCGACCGCCGCATCCGGGTCGTCGACGATCACGTGCACTGCGCTGATGGACATGCTCATGCGCTCGAGGCTAGGGCGGGCAGCGCGCGCTGCGCTTCTCGGAACCTGCTCGACGGGTCGCCCTTGCGCGGCCGGGTCAGCACCATCGCGAGGCAGCCCGGCATGCCCTCGAGCGCCTCGTGGTCGCGCGCGCGGTAGGCGCTCGGCGTCTCGCCCATGAGCTTCGTGAAGCTCGCCGAGAACGAGCCGAGGCTCGAGCACCCGACCTGCATGCACGCATCCGTCACCGACACGTCGCCCGTGCGCAGGAGCGCCGCCGCGCGCTCGATGCGGCGCGTCATGAGGTAGGCGTAGGGCGACTCGCCGTAGGCCTCGCGGAAGCGGCGGCTGAAGTGCGCTTGCGACATGAGCGCGGTGCGCGCGATCGCAGCGACGTCGAGCGGCTTCGCGAACTCGCGGTCCATGCGGTCGCGCGCCCGCCGGAGGCGCCCCAGCTCGTCGAGGTCGACCATGCGCTCGCTCACGACGGGAGCGCGCCGAGGAACTCGACCACTCGCCGGCGCACGCGGTCGCGGATGCGTCGCACCTCGTCGGTGCCGAGGCCCGCGGGGTCGTCGAAGTCCCAGGCCTCGATGCGCTGGTCCGAGCGCAGGTCGAAGGGGTGCTCGATGAGCATCGTGATGATGACGTCGGCGGCGCGGGCGATGTCGTCGGTGACGGGCTTCGGGTAGCTCTCGGCGACCGGCACGCCGTCCTCCTCCATCACGTCGACGACCGTGCGGAGCACCTCGTCGGCGGGGTTGATGGCCGCCGAGAGCGCCTCGACCCGCCCGTCGCCGAGCGCGTTGAGGAAGGCGGCCGCCATCTGCGAGATGCCGTCGTTGCGGATCGACTCGACGAGCACGCGCACGGGCCGGCCCTCCCCCGTGCCGCTCGCGCCCGCGCCGTCGGCGACCTCGAGCGCCTGTAGGCGGTCGGCGGCGAACTTGAGCGCGAGCGCCGGCAGGTGGGTGCGGGTGCGCGCGCCGCGAGCGAGCGTCGCGTGCGACTCGAAGACGATGCGCTCGACGAGGCGGGCGTCGAGCCGCGGATGCGCGTCGGCGAGGTGCCGGGCGCCGCGGCGCAGGGTCTCGTCGGGCGAGTCGAGCCCGCCGGGTCGCTCGGTCATGTCGGCTCCTCCGGTCGACGTGGCTCCCTCAGGCTAGGCCTGCCGCGCGCCGCCGCTCAAGGCCCGCGCGCCGCCGCCCGGGCGGTCAGAGCGCGGGCGCGTGCCGCTCGAGGAACTCGTAGAGCTCGGCGTCGTCGACGCCCGGGTACGTGCCCGACGGGAGCGGCGCGAGCGTGTGCTGGTGCATGCGCGCCGAGGCCCACGAGCGGTGGCGCCACCGCTCCTGCAGGCCGTCGCTCGGGCGGATGCAGCAGCGCTCGTCGGGGCACGTCGACACCTCGCGGAATGCGGTCTGCGCCCCGCGGAAGTACTTGGCGTCGTCGAAGCGCACGCCGAAGGAGATGGAGAACTCGCCGTCGGTGCCCGAGCCGGTCTGCGTCGAGCACCAGAAGGTGCCGTTGGGCGTGTCGGTGTACTGGTAGAACTCGGTCGTCCGGCTCGTGCGCTCGAACGCCGTGCGGGCCGCGAACTTGCGGCAGACGAGCTGCCCCTCGGCGTGGCCGGATGCGTCGACGGGCACGGGCAGGCCGTCGTTCTCGTAGACGCGCGAGAGCGAGCCGTCCTCCTGCACGCGCAGGAAGTGCACGCGCATGTCGAGGTCGGTCGTCGCGAGGTTCGTGAAGCGCATCGCGGCCGTCTCGTGCGTGACGCCGAACGCGTCGCGGAAGTCCTCGACCGCGAGGTTCCGCTCCTTCTTCGCCTTCCGCAGATAGTCGACCGCGCGCGAGCGCGGCATGAGCGTCGCGGCGGCGAAGTAGTTGATCTCGAGCCGCTGCTGCAGGAACTGCTGGTAGTCCTGCGGCTCGTGGTGGCCGAGCAGCCGGTGGGCGAGCGCCTGCAGCGCCATCGAGCGCAGGCCGTGGCCGCCGGGGATCGACGCGGGCGGCAGGTAGATGCGGCCGTTCTCGAGGTCGGTGACCGAGCGCGTCGAGTGGGGCAGGTCGGTGACGTAGACGAGCTCGAAGCCGAGCCGCGCGGCGATCTCGCTCACCGTGCGGTGCGTGAGGCTGCCGCCCTCGTACCCGACGGCGCGCAGCTGCTCCTCGGCGAGCTCCTCGATCTCGGGGATGGAGTTGTTGCGCTCGCGCATCGTGTGGCGCAGCGCCGTCGCGTCGCGCCTGGCCTGCTCGGGCGTCGCGATCGCCTCGCGCGCGCGACGGTCGAGCTCGCGGTGCAGGCCCACGAGCGCGCCGAGCACGTCGTCGCCCATCGAGCGCGTCGGCCGCACGACCGGCAGCCCGAGCCGCTTGTAGCTCGCGCCCTCCTGCAGCCGCTGCAGGTCGAGCTCCATGCGGCTGCGCTCGCTCGGCGGCTCGGGGTCGAGCAGCTGGCCGGTCGAGACGCCGAGCGTCTCGGCGATCGCCTGCAGGTGGCTGAGCTTCGGCTCGCGGTGGCCGTTCTCGATGAGCGAGAGCTGGCTGCCGGCGAGGCCGATGCGCTCGCCGAGCGCGTCGAGCGTCAGCCCTGCGAGGGTGCGGAAGTGACGGATGCGGTGCCCCAGGACTGCTGCGTCGACCATGCACCCAGCATACGAAAGAAACGCGGAACCTTGCACCGCGGGTCGGGACGCGCGTCTGCCCGCGTGCTTCCAACGCATCCGTCGTCTTCTGAGGGATGTGCGCGCACCGGCGCCCAGCCCCATGCCCCTCAGTCGTAGGCGCCGCGAGCCCGCCTGCCGCACTGAACGCTTGCCGCCTGTGAAGGAATCCGCGATCCTTTGCGCTCTGGCGGGTGCGGGCCGAGGACCGAGCGGGTTGACTCGGAGCATGACGATCCTCCCTCCCGCGCCGTCCCGCTCCACCTTCAAGACCGTGAAGCCCGCATCGGTGAGCGCGCCCGACGGCGCCGACCCGGGCGTCGTCGCGTGGGTCGCATCGATCGCCGAGCTGCTCGAGCCGAAGGACGTCGTCTGGGCCGACGGCTCGCAGGAGGAGCTCCAGCGCCTCATCGACACGATGCTCGACGCGGGCACGATCGTGCCCGTGCCGAAGCGCCCGGGCAGCTACCTCGCGCGCTCGAACCCCGATGACGTCGCGCGCATGGAGGACCGCACCTTCATCTGCTCGGAGGACCGCGAGGACGCGGGCCCCACGAACAACTGGCGCGACCCCGAGTCGATGCGCCAGGTGCTCGGCGGCCTCTTCGACGGCGCGATGCGCGGCCGCACGATGTACGTCATCCCCTTCTCGATGGGCCCCGTCGGCGGCCCGATCTCGAAGCTCGGGATCGAGATCACCGACTCGCCGTACGTCGTCGCATCCATGCACTACATGACGCGCGTCGGCACCGAGGCGCTGCAGGCGATGCACGGCACCGACGACTGGGTGCCCGCGGTGCACTCGGTCGGCGCGCCGCTCGCCGAGGGCGAGGCCGACGTGCCGTGGCCGTGCAACCCGACGCGCTACATCTCGCACTTCCCCGAGACGCGCGAGATCTGGTCGTTCGGCTCCGCCTACGGCGGCAACGCGCTGCTCGCGAAGAAGTGCTTCGCGCTGCGCATCGCGAGCGTGCAGGCGCGCGACGAGGGCTGGCTCGCCGAGCACATGCTGCTGCTGCGAATGAAGCATGAGGACGGCCGCCAGCTGCACCTCGCGGGCGCCTTCCCCTCGGCGTGCGGCAAGACGAACCTCGCGATGCTGCAGCCGACGATCCCCGGCTGGACGGTCGAGACGCTCGGCGACGACATCGTCTGGATGCGTCCGGGCGACGACGGCCGGCTGTGGGCCATCAACCCGGAGAACGGCTTCTTCGGCGTCGCTCCCGGCACCTCCGAGAAGACCAACGCCACCGCGATGGCGATGATGACGCACGACACGATCTTCACGAACGTCGCGCTCACCGCCGACGGCGACGTGTGGTGGGAAGGCATGACGAAGGAGGCGCCCGAGGGCCTCATCGACTGGCAGGGCCGCCCCTACGACCCCGCCAACGGCCCCGCCGCGCACCCGAACGCGCGCTTCACCGTGCGCGCCGAGCAGGCGCCGTCGATCGCCCCCGACTGGGACGCGCCCCAGGGCGTGCCGATCGACGCGATCATCTTCGGCGGCCGCCGCCCCACGCAGGTGCCGCTCGTCATGCAGGCGCGCGACTGGGAGCACGGCGTCTACGTCGGCGCGACCGTCTCGAGCCAGCAGACCGCCGCGGCCGAGGGCCCGGTCGGCGAGATCCGCCGCGACCCGTTCGCGATGCTGCCGTTCTGCGGCTACAACATGGGCGACTACTTCACCCACTGGATCGACATGGGGCACCGCCTCAGCCGCCACGCGCCGAAGATCTTCTCGGTCAACTGGTTCCGCCGCGACGACGAGGGCGGCTTCCTGTGGCCGGGCTTCGGCGAGAACGCGCGCGTGCTCGAGTGGATCGCGGGCCGCGTCGCCGGCACCGCGGCGGGCGTCGACACGGCGATCGGCGTCATGCCCGCGGAGGGCGCGCTCAACCTCGAGGGGCTCGACATCGACGACGCCGTCGTGCAGGAGCTGTTCGAGATCGACGCGAAGGCGTGGCTCGGCGAGCTCGTCGACGTCGAGGCGTTCTTCGGCCAGTTCGGCCGCGCACTGCCGACCGGCCTCGTGCGCCAGCTGAACCACGTGCGGTGGCGCCTCGAGCACGTGCAGCAGGCGCAGCCCGTCGGCGTCTGACGGCTCCTCGCTCGTTCGCGCGGCGCGGCCCCTGCCGGGGTCGCGCCGCTCGCGTCTCCCGGGGCGGATGCGTCACGCCCGTCGGGCGCGCGCGGCACGCACGCGATCCACGAAGTGGGCGCCGCGATGCGCCATGTGGTCGCGCGTCACCCGCACGGTGATCCAGCCCGCGGCCTCGAAGCGGGCGTAGCGGTCGATGTCGATGTGCCACTGCCGCTCGTCGCGGTGCCCGTCGCCCTCGTACTCGATCGCGATCTTCAGCTCGGGGTACGCGAGGTCCGGGTGCCAGTCGATGCCGTCGATGACGACGAGCGGGTGCACGATCGGCTCGGGGAGCCCCGCCTCGACGATGAGCAGCCGCGAGATGGTCTCGAAGCGGGAGTCGACGCCGAACCGCGCATCCTCGGCCGCCGCGCGCAGCGCCGCGATGCCCGCGAGCCCGCGGCAGCGCTCGATGAAGTGGTCGAGCTGCTCGTGGGTCGCATACGGCTCGCCAGCCGCCCGCGGCAGCCGGAGGCCCGGATACGACCGCGATGGCGTGAGCAGCGCGTCGACCACCTGCACGAGCGCTTCGTGATCGAGCTCGCGGGCGAGCGTCAGCGCAGTCGCGAGCGGCTCGAGCACCGGCAGCCCGAGCGTCTCGGTGCGCACGAGTCGGCTGTCGTCGTACGCAATGTGCTTGGTGCCGGCGAACGAGCCAGGAGCGGTGCGATTCGGACGAGCGATGACGAGCAGCTCACCGCGTGTCCACTTCGCGGCGATCGGCAGGCCCCAGAGCCGGGCTGCAGTCACGCCGCCGTAGCAGTGATGCTCAGCCATGACGCGCGTGTACGCGGTCGCGAGTGCCACGACGTCCGTGACGGGTCGCGACCGCACGCCGCGGAACGGTGCCTCGAGGTCCGAGGCGCGCAGCCGCCCCTCGCCGACGCCGGCTCGCATGGCGTCGGCGACGAGGAACGGGCCGTCGTCGAACGGTTCCGGCAGTGGAGCAGAGGTGCGCACTCGCGGAGGATGCCCCCTGCCGCCGTGCCGACGACGGCGATGCTCACGCCCCTGTGGATGCGTCGCAGAGAGAGAGGGCGTGTCGTCGGAATCGAGCGGGCTTGCGCGTGACTCGCCCTCTACCTCCGACGGACACTCTTGGCCGCCCGCCGCCAGCTGAGCAGGTAGAGGGCGTGTTGCTGGGATGGCGGCGCCTTCTGAGCGACTCGCGCTATACCTGCGGTGGTGGGCGGCGCGCGGTGCGACGCAGCGGCGCGCGCGGCGGAGCGCGCGCGGCGCGCTCCATGCGCCACGATGGGGGCGTGCAGCCCAACCCGCTCTACCGCATCGGCGACGCCGAGGTGCGCGACCTCCTCCGCCGCGCGCCGTGGATGCTGCTCGTGTCGCATCCCGCGAGCGGGCCCGTCGCATCCCCCTCCCCCGTGCTGCTCGACGAAGCGGCGCCCGACGGCGAGCTCGCGCTGCTCACGCACCTCGGGCGCGCCGACGCGCGGCTCCACGGGCTGCTCGAGCCCGGCCCGCACGCGATGCTCGTCGTCACCCAGGGCGCGCACGGCTACGTGTCGCCCAGCTGGTACGTCGGCGCCGACGCCGGCCAGGTGCCGACGTGGAACTTCGAGATGGCATCGATGCGCTGCGACGTCGAGGTGCTCGACGCCGACGCGAACATGCGCACGCTCCAGCAGCTCGTCGAGCACTTCGAGCAGGCCTACGCGCCCGAGCGCGGCGTGCGGCTCGACATCGACGACGAGGGCAACCGCGGCATGGCGATGGGCACGATCGGGCTGCGGCTCACGGTCCGCGAGCTCGACGCGAAGTCGAAGATGAGCCAGAACAAGAGCCCCGAGACGCGAGCGAGCGTGCTCGCGCACCTCGACGCATCCAACCCCCCGCTCGCGGCGCGCATGCGCGCGGCCGGAGCCTGACCCCAACGATCGACTGCGCTCGTTCGTCGACAGGGGTAGAGGGAGGATCGCGTGGCAGCCAGGTGGGAGCTGGTGGTGGCCGAGCTGGTCGCCGAGCGCGGCGATGCGCTCGTGCGGTACGCGACCCTCTTGAGCGGCGATGAGGAGGAGGCGCGCGACATGGTGCAGGACGCGCTCGCGGCGACGTTCGGTCGGCTGCGCAACGGCTTCGAGGTCGAGCAGGCCGAGGCCTACGTGCGGCGGGCGATCGCCAACCGCTTCCTCGACCGCGCGCGCCGCGGGCAGCGGTGGCGCCGCATCGCGCCGCTCGTCGGCGAGCGCGAGCGGCTCGACTCCGGCTCGACGCTCACGGGCGAGCGGCTCGACATGGCCGCGCGGTTGCAGCGGCTCTCGCCGCGCGAGCGCGCGTGCATCGTGCTGCGCTACGACGAGGACCGCACCGTCGAGCAGATCGCGACCGAGCTCGGCATCTCGGCGGGCGCGGTCAAGCGGTACCTGTCGGATGCGCTGGCGAAGCTGCGCGGGATCCTCGAGCGCGAGCAGGGTCGCCTGCAGCGCGAGGAGCGGTCGCCGGGAGGGACGTCATGAGCGGCGAGGAGGAGCTGCGGCGCAGGCTGCAGGAGCTGCCCGGCCCTGCGAGCAGGCTCGACGTGGATGCGGTGGTCGAGCGGGCGCGGAAACGGCGGCGCCCGAAGGTCGCGGCCGTCACCGCGGCGGCGACCGGCGCGGGGGTGCTCATCGTCGCGCCGTTCGTCGTGCCAGGGCTCTCGCCGATGTCGCCGTCGAGCACGGTGATGTCGGATCAGGGGGCGGCGCAGGAGGCGGCGCCGGAGCAGGACTCGAGCGGCGGAGACGCGTCGGGTGCGACCGAAGCGGACGGGTCGGTCGCGCTCGCGTGCGCCTACCCGGCGATCCGCGCCGAGACCGGCATCGAGGCGACGTTCACCGACGACCCTGCCGACGGCATCGCCGGTGTGGAGCTGCTGCTGCCCGATGAGGCCGGCACGCTCGAGGTGCTCGGCGTCGGGATCGCGCAGGTCGCCGTCGACGACCCGCTCACGATCGTGGCGGCGCAGGACCTCTCGGTGCTCGAAGCGGCGGCGAACGCTGGCTCGACGACGCCCGGTTCCGAAGCCGGCAGCGTCACCCTTGCCGACGTGGTGCTCCCGGATGGGCCCCTCCTCGGCTGCGGCATCGACGCGGCGACCGCTCCGGCCCCGCTCCTGCTCATCGAGCTCGAGGGTCGACGCCTCGCGGTCGTCGGAGACGCGTACCCCGTTCGCTGAGAGCGGGCGCGCATGGGGGCCAGCCCCCGGGCTGACCGACACCTGCGCTGGTTAGACTCGCGAAGACGTCGGCATCGCAGGAGTGCCGAAGGCAGGGAGCGCAGATGCAGGTCCGGTTCGTTCGCCCGTTCGCCGTGGTCGCCCTCGGGGCGGCGACGTCGTTGAGGCTCTCCGCCGGAGCGCTCGCGACCGAGGACCCGGTCGACGTCGGCGGCGACCCCTTCGTCGACGAGACCGGCGACTACGCGGGCGACGACGCGGAGGTGACGGCGCACCTCGAGGAGGAGAACGCATCCTCGCCCGCCGACGTGTACGTCGTGGTGGTCGACTCGTTCGACGGCATCGAGCGCGGCGACTGGTCGGTGCAGTCGGCCGAGGCCTCGGGCCTCGGGCAGGACGACCTCCTCATCGCGATCGCGATGGACGACGAGCAGTGGGGCTACGCCTACCCCGACGGCTACCCGCTCTCGGAGGCCGAGGTCAACCAGCTCGCGCAGTCCGACCTGCTGCCCGCCCTCAACAACGGCGACGTCGCCGGCGCCGCGATGGGCTTCGGCACCGCGGTCGCGCAGTTCGACCCCTCGTCGGGCGGTGACGGCGGCACGCAGGTCAACGTCGACGGCTCCGCCGTGCTGCCCGTCGTCGCGCTCGTGGGCGGCGCCGCGGTCATCGGCGGCGGCGCGTGGCTCGTCTCGCGCGGCATGCGCTCGCGCAAGAAGAAGCAGGGCGAGATCGCCGCGAAGCAGCAGCAGCAGCTGAGCCTCGACGAGCTCAAGCAGCGCGCCGACATCGCGCTCGTGCAGCTCGACGACACCGTGCAGCAGAGCGAGCAGGAGCTCGCCTTCGCGGGCGCGCAGTTCGGCGAGGATGCGGTGCGTCCCTACCGCGAGGCGCTCGAGAAGGCGAAGGGCGGGCTGCGGGAGGCGTTCGCGCTGCAGCAGCAGCTCGACGACGCCTTCCCCGACACCGACCAGGAGCGGCACGAGTGGTCGAGCCGCATCCTGCAGATCGCCGAGGGCGCCGGCACCGAGCTCGCGAGCCACGCCGGTTCCTTCGAGCAGCTGCGCGACCTCGAGCGCAACGCCCCGCAGGTGCTCGAGGCGGTCGCGCAATCGCGCCAGGCGCTCGACGGCCGCATCGCCAACGCGCGCGCGATCCTCGACCGGCTCGACGACGTGCACTCCGGCTCGTCGATCGAGCCCGTGCGCGAGAACATCGCGGGCGCCGAGCGCCAGCTGCCCAACATCGACCAGTCGATCGCGGCAGGCCGCGAGGCCGTCGCCCGCGGCGACGGCGCGGCTGCGGCGCTCGCCGTGCACGCGGCCGAGGCCGCGCTCGCGCAATCGTCGGGGCTGCTCGCGGCCGTCGAGCGCGCCGAGCAGGACCTCGGCAACTCCGCGCAGCAGCTGCGCGGCCTCGTCGAGGACTCGATCGGCGACATCGCCGCGGCGAAGACGCTCCGCAGCACCGACCGCGTCGACCTCCGCCCCCTCATCGAGCACGTCGAGCAGCAGGTCGAGCTCGCCCAGCGCCGCCCGACCGACACGCTCGCGGTGCTCGCCAACCTGCAGCGCGCGAACCAGCGCCTCGACGAGGCGACCGCGCAGCTGCGGCAGGGCGGCGTGCAGCTCGAGCGGCAGCGCGCGAGCCTCGACCGCTGGATCGGCTCGGCGCGCGCGAACATCGACCGCGCGGAGGACTACATCCACACGCGCCGCATCGGCGTCGGCATGCACGCCCGGCAGCTGCTCGCGACCGCACAGCAGGAGCTCGCGCAAGCGCTGCGACTCGCGCAGCAGGATCCGGCGACGGCGATGCAGTACGCGCAGGCCGCGTCGCAGCACGCCGAGCAGGCGATGCAGGATGCGTCGCACGACATCGGCGGCTGGGGCGGCCGGGCGCAGAACCCGTACTACCGGGGCGGCGGCGGTCGCGGGCAGGACATGCTCACGGGCGGCCTGCTCGGCTACATCCTCGGCGACATGCTGAACGGCTCCGGCCACCACGGCGGCGGCTGGGGCGGCGGCGATGGCGGCGGGGGCGGAGGCCTCGGCGACCTCTTCTCCGGCGGCGGGGGCGGCTTCGGCGGCGGGGGCGGCGGCTTCTTCGGCGGCGGCTTCGGCGGCTTCTCCGGCGGTGGCGGCGGCTTCGGCGGCGGCGGGGGCGGCTTCGGGGACTGACCCGGCACCCGGGCGCGCTCACCGCCCGCGCGACCCGACCCATCCACTCATCACTTGCAGAGCATGACCAGACGACAATCGATCAGAGGCCGCCTCGGCGGCAGTGCAGGAAGGAACCCCATGTCCAAGCAGTCCATCCTCGGCCGCATCGCGCAGCTCGCGAAGGCCAACATCAACGCGCTCCTCGACCAGGCCGAGGACCCGCAGAAGATGCTCGACCAGATGGTGCGCGACTACACCAACTCGATCGCCGAGGCCGAGGCCGCCATCGCGCAGACGATCGGCAACCTGCGCCTGCAGGAGCAGGACTACCAGGAGGACGTGCGCGCCGCCGAGGACTGGGGCCGCAAGGCGCTCGCCGCCTCGCAGCGCGCCGACCAGCTGCGCGCCGAGGGCAAGCCCGACGCCGACAAGTTCGACAACCTCGCGAAGGTCGCGCTCGGCAAGCAGATGCAGTCGGAGCAGGAGGCGCGTGCCGCCGAGCCGTCGATCCGCTCGCAGAACGAGGTCGTCGACAAGCTCAAGACCGGCCTCGACACGATGAAGCAGAAGCTCGACCAGCTGAAGTCGAAGCGCTCCGAGCTCATCGCGCGCGCGAAGGTCGCCGAGGCGCAGTCGCAGGTGCACGACGCCGTGAAGTCGATCGACATCCTCGACCCCACGAGCGAGATCGGCCGCTTCGAGGACAAGATCCGCCGCGAGGAGGCGAAGGTCATGGGCCAGCAGGAGCTCGCCGCCTCGACCCTCGACGCGCAGTTCGAGGCGCTCGAGGACGTCGGCCGCCAGACCGAGATCGAGGCGCGCCTCGCCGCGCTCAAGCACGGCGGCTCGGCGAACCAGGGCCAGCTCGGGGCGGGCTCGAGCTCGACGCAGAGCGAGGGCGACCACGTCGAGGCCGAGGTCGTCGACCGCTGATCCCGGGCCTCCGGGCGCTCGATCGGAGGGGGTGGGCTGCGGCCCGCCCCCTCTTCGCGTGCGCCCGGGGCTTCGGAGTCGGGGCGGGCGGATGCGTCGGGTCGCGTCAGGCGCGCGCGCGGACCGCGGCGCGGTAGACCGTCTCGAGCTCGAGGGCGACGTCCTCCCAGTCGCGGCGGGTCGCGGCGCGACGGCCCGCGAGGCCGAGCTCGAGCGCGAGCTCGGTGTCGTCGAGGATCGCGTCGACCGCATCCGCCCACTCCTCGGGGTCGCGGCCGTCGATGAGCACGCCGGTCTCGCCGTCGACGACCGATTCGCACAGCCCGCCGACGCGCGCCGCGACGACGGGCGTGCCGCACGCGGCCGCCTCGAGCGGCACGAGCCCGAACGACTCCGAGCGGCTCGGCACGACGACGACGTCGGCGGCGTCGAGCAGCTGCGCGAGGGCGTCGCGCTCGAGGCTGCCGATGTGGCGCACGCGGCCCTCGACGCCCACCTCGCGCGCGATGTCGTGGAGCGACTCGAGGTAGCGCTCGTCGCCAGGCACCGCGTCGCCCGCGATGACGAGCACGGCGTCGGGCAGGTGCTCGAGCATGCGCACGGCGAGGTCCTGCCCCTTGAGCGACTGCACGCGGCCGACGACCGCGATGAGGCCCTGCTCGGGGAGCACGCCGAGCCGGTTGCGCAGCTCGAGCCGCGCGGCGATCGGGCCAGGCTGGAAGCGCTGCGCGTCGACCGCGGGCGGCACGAGCCAGACCCGCTCGGCGCTCGCACCCACCGCGTCGCACAGCACGTCGACCTCGGCGCGCGAGACGGCCGCGATCGCGTCGACCTGGCCGGCGAGGTAGCGCTCGGTGAGGAGCCGCCGCTCGGGCTCGGGCCGGTCGCCGTCGCCGACGCGGCGGTTCTTCTCGGCCGCGAGCGTGTGGAAGGTCTGCACGATCGGCATGCCGAGGGAGAGCGAGACGGGGAGCGCGGCGAGGCCCGAGAGCCAGTAGTGCGCGTGGATGACGTCGTAGGGCACGCTCGCGGTGAGCGCGGCGCGCTCGAGCTGCTCGCCGAACGCGTCGGCGAGGTTCGGGAGGTCGTGCTTGCGGACGATGCCGCCGCCCGTGTCGAGCGCTCGGAGCGTGACGCGCGGCGCGATCGTCTCGGCGTGCTCGGCGCCCGCGGAGCGCGTGAAGAGGTCGACGTCGTGGCCGTGCGCCGCGAGCGCGAGGGCGCTCTCGAGCACGACGACGTTCATGCCGCCCGCGTCGCCCTTGCCGGGCCGGTCGGCGGGCGAGGTGTGCATCGACACCATCGCGATCTTCACGGCGTCGCCCTGCGCGTGCCGCCGGGCCTCTCGCCGCGAGGGCTCGGAGCTGCCGAGCGGGGCGCGACGCGGGTCATGGCCTCAGCGTATCGGCGCGCTATCGTCGGCCGCATGGCCGTCCACCGCTCCCCGCTCACCTCGATCGGCGCGCGCGTCGGCGCGCTCGGCCGCTCGCTCGCCGGTCCCGCCTTCCGCGCGGTGACCGCCAGGCCCGTCGCAGCGGCGGGCCACCGCGTCGCGACGCAGGCGGCGCGGCTGTGGGGGCGGTTGCTCGGCGGCGAGGAGCGGCAGGTCGGCGAGCTCACCGTCATCTCGGGGCTCCCGACCTGGGCGTTCGGCCGCGGCGGCACGACGGTCGGCGCGACGTTCCTGACGCGGAGCGCGACGAGCCCCGACATCCTCGCGCACGAGGACGTGCACCGCCGCCAGTGGGAGCGCTACGGGCTGTGGTTCATCCCGATGTACTTCGCGGCGGGCCTCGACGGGCTCACGAACAAGTGGGAGATCGAGGCGGGGCTCGAGCTGGGCGGCTACTTGCCGAAGCGGCCTCGCCCGCTCGTCGAGTAGGCGCCGAAGGCGCCGCATCGAGACGATCTCGATGCGCGCGCTTCGCGCGCTACTCGATCAACGGTGGTGCGACGCCTACTCGACGAACGGGAGGGGCGGCGCCGTCGACGCCTACTCGACGCACGGGAGGGGCGGTGGTGCGGCGCCTGCTCGACGAGCGAGCGCGGGGCGTCAGGGGCGCATGCGGTCGACGACGCGCTGCTCCCACGGCACGCGGCGCTCGAGCTGGCGGCCGATCGCGAGCAGCGTCGCCTCCTCCCCCGGCCGGCCGATGAGCTGCACGCCCATCGGCAGGCCTTCCGCCGTCCGGTGCACCGGCAGCGCGATCGCCGGCAGCCCCGTGACGTTGACGAACGAGGTGTGCGGCGTGTGCAGCACCTGGTGCCGGAAGTCGGCCTCGCCGTCGTCGATGGGGTACCAGTCGAGCGGCCGGGGCGTGAGCGCCGTCACGGGCGTCAGCACCGCATCCCACGGCGCGAAGGCCGCGAGCACGCGCCGCTCGAACTCCGTCGCCCACAGCTGCGCCTTCGCGAGCCCGCCCGCGGTGAGGCGGTCGCTCGACTCGATGATCCAGCGCGCGAGCGGCTCGAGCCGGTCGCGCTCCTCGACCGGGATCGGGATCGTCGCCGCACCGCCTCGCCACAGGTCGGTGAACGCCTCGGGGTACCCCGACGCATCCGGCAGCGCCACCTCACCGACCTCGTGCCCGAAGCGCTTGAGGAGCGCGACGGTCTCGTCGACCGCCGCGGTCGCCTCGGGGGCGATGCGGATGTCGTCGCTCGAGTCCCACGGGGTGCCGCCCGTCATCACCGCAATGCGGTAGCGGCCCTCGCCGCGGATCGCGGCCGCGAGCAGCGAGCCGTCGTCGCGCTCGGGCGAGCGGAGCACGAGCTCGTGCGGGGCGACGCCGTTGACGCGGCCGATGAGCGCGTCGGTGAGGAGTGCGACGTCGATGACCGAGCGGGCGATCGCGCCGGCGGTCGCGAGCCCGCCGACCTGGCCGACGCCGCCTTGCGCGGGGATGCGACCGCGCGTGGGCTTCAGCCCGACGAGCCCGCACGTCGCGGCGGGGATGCGGATCGAGCCGCCGCCGTCGGAGCCGGGCGCGAAGGGCAGCAGGCCTTGCGCGACCGCGGCCGCGGCACCGCCCGAGGAGCCGCCCGCGTGCAGGTCGGGCCGGCCCGGCAGCGTCGTGAAGCCGTGGAGCGCCGAGCGCGTGTAGCCCGCGAAGCCGAACTCGGGCGAGGCGGTGCGGCCGAGCACGACGCCGCCGCCCGCGTCGAGCACGCGCGGCAGCGGGTCGGTCGCCTCGGCGATCGTGCCCTCGAGCCAGCGGCTGCCCATGTCGGCGGGCTGCGCCTCGCGGAGCGAGAGCGCCTTGTCGGCGAACGGCAGCCCGTGGATGAGCCCGGTGCGGTCGTCGGCGTCGTCGAGCTCACGCGCGCGGCGGAGCGCGAGCTCGGCATCGACGTGCACGAACGCGTTCGCCTCGTCGAGCCGCTCGATGCGGTCGAGGAAGTGCGTCGCGACCTCGACGGCGCTCAGCTGTCGCGCGTGCAGCAGCCGCCAGAGCTCGAGCGCCCCGAGCTCGTGGATCGCGCTCACCGCTGCGTCCCCGTCGCGAGCGTGAGCCGCGGCACGAGCCAGCCGAGCGCTCCCCCGACCACGACCAGGAGCGCGAGGAGCGGGACCGACTCGGCGCTCAGCGCCCAGCGCAGCACGAGCACGGTCGTCGCGGCGGCGACGGCGCCCAGCACCCACCGCAGCGCGGCGAGCGGCACGTCGCCGCGCGCGAGCTCGCGCAGCACGAGCGCGGCGACGCCGACGGCGCACCCCGTCGCAGCGCCGAGCGTCAGCATCCATCCGGCGATCGCGACCCAGAAGACGAGCTCCTCGAGCGACGCGCCGACACCGCCGGCGAGGATCGTGAGCACGAGCAGCGTGACCGCGCCGACGCCCGCGCCCAGGCCCGTCGTGGCGAGCACCACGCGGGCTGCGCTGAGCCGGAACACCGGTCCGGCCGGCCGCGCGTGGCCCGTGGCCGCGCTCACCCGAAGTACCGGTTCGCTCGCCGCTGCAGGCGCTTGCGCTCGGTGCGCTCCCGCATCTGGTCGCGCGTGGCGTAGTTCGTGAGCTCGCGGAACGGATCGCGACCGACGGTGCGCGGCGGCTCCTCGAGGATCGCCGCGATCGCGCGCTCGAGCTCCCAGTACTCGCCGATGCGCGTGCCCTGGCCGGGGTTCAGGTGCCGCAGCCGCGCCTCGAAGCGCAGCTCGCCCTTCACCTCGATCTGGGTGATGAAGCCGCGCGTCGCTCCCGCGACCGTCACCATCCAGAAGCCGGGGCCGAGATCGGTCACGGTCGCGTGCGCGTCGCTCGCGGCGGCCGCCGCGGCCGCCGCCGCATCGGCGCGCTGCCTCGCGTCGCGCCAGGCTTCGAAGTCGTTCACGGCCCCCATCGTGGCACTCGGCGCCGACACGGGCTCCGGCGCGCCGCTCACTCGCTGCGCTGCCGCGATCGCTCGACGATGCCCGCGAGCACCGCGGCGCCGTGCTCCGCGCCCTCGACCGTGACCGCGAAGCGGCTGCCATCGCGCGTCGTGACGACGATGCCCGGCCCCTTGCGCAGCACGATCGCGACCTGCCCCGGCAGCCCGCGGTAGCCCCATCCGCCCCAGTGCATCGGCTCGATGACGGCGGCGTCGACGGCGCGGATGCGGTCGGTCGCGATCGTGCGCAGCGGCACCGGCAGGAGCGCCCCGCGCACGCGGAGCGCCTCCGAGTCGATCGTGACGCGGATGCGCGCGAGCGCGAGCACGACGAGCGCCGCGGCCGCCGTCGTGACGCCGACGAGCACGCGCAGCGGCACCGCGCCCGTCTCCGGGGCGACGAGCGCGATGACCGCGCCGAGCACGAGCAGCCCGACGCCGATCCAGGCGAAGCCGGCCGAGCCGAGCTCGCCGCGCCACTCCGTCGCGTCGCTCTCGGGCAGCGGCATGCGCTCGGCCGGCCCGGCCGCGGTCTCCCCCTCGCGCGGATGGACGAACCACGGCACGAGCAGCAGCGCGAGCGGCGCGAGCAGCACGAGCAGCCACGCACCGAGCACCGCCTGCTCGGCGCTGCCCGCCTGCAGCGTCGCGCCGACCGAGGCGATGAACGCCCCGGCGAGCATGCCGCTCACCGCGGCGAGGCACGAGAGCAGCATCGCGCGCAGCCGGCCGTCGATCGTCACGGCCGCGAGCACGAGCCCGACGCCGAGCATCGCACACGTCGCGATGAGCAGCCAGCGGAGCATCGGGCCGGTCTCGGAGAAGCCGTCGGCGACGTCGGCGCCCGACCAGTGGGTGGCGATGACGTCGGGCAGCTGCGGCGCGAGCGCCGCCCACGTCACGGCGATGGCGAGCGGCGGCACGGCGAGCACGAGGGCGGCGAGCCAGATGCGGAGGCGGGGCGACATGGTCGTCCCATCCTCGCGCACGACAGGGCCGGGTGCGCGGTCGCGGCGAGCGGATGCGCGGGCGCGCGTCAGGCGCGCGGCTCGCGCCGCCGCACCGCGAGCGCCACCGCGATGAGCGCGATGAGCGCCCCGGTGAGCGCGACGAGCGGCACGCCGCCCGGGCGCAGCTGCACGAGCGAGAACAGCGCGAGCGCGAAGAGCGTCGCGCCGGCGACGACGAGCGCGCCCGCGATCCAGGGGTTGTAGTGGCGCCGCACGCCCGCGCGCGCGACGAGCACGGCGCCGATCGCGGGCACGCCGAGGAGCACGCCGTAGACGAACCCGACGGGCGAGCCCTGGAGCTCGGGAGCGATGCCCGCGACGAGGCCGATGCCCACCACGACGCTCAGGCCGAGCGCGATGAGCGCGACCGTGAGCGTGCCGAGCGCGAAGCTCGTGCGAGCCCGGTAGCGCGTCGCCGTCATGCTGGCCCTCCTCCGCGGCCGAGCGGCCGCTGGCGACAGCATCGTCGAGGAGGACGAGGTTCCGCAACGATGTTGCGGAATTCCTCGGCTCGCGCTGCTCAGGCCTCGGTCGGGATGCGCCAGTCCACCGGCCGCGCCCCCTGCGCGACGAGGGCCTCGTTCGCGCGCGAGAACGGCCGCGAGCCGAAGAAGCCGCGGCGCGCGCTGAGCGGCGAGGGGTGCGCGGAGGCGATGACCGGCACGCCCTCGAGGAGCGGCGCGAGCGACTGCGCCTTGTTGCCCCACAGGATCGCGACGAGCGGCGCGCGCGAGCCGTCGGGAAGCCGCCGAGCCACGAGCGCTCGGATCGCGGCCTCGGTCACGCGCTCCCACCCCCAGCCGCGGTGCGAGTCGGTGACCCCCGCCTGCACCGTGAGCACGCGGTTGAGCAGCAGCACGCCCTGGTCGGCCCACGCCGAGAGGTCGCCGTGCGGGGCCGGCTCGATCCGCAAGTCGTCGTGCAGCTCGCGGTAGATGTTGACGAGCGAGCGCGGCAGCGGCCGCACGTGCCGCTCGACGGCGAAGGCGAGGCCGATCGAGTGGCCGGGCGTCGGATACGGGTCCTGTCCCACGACGAGCACCCGCACGTCGTCGAGGGGCCGCCGGAAGGCGCGCAGCACGGCGTCGCCGGGCGGCAGGTAGGGCCGCCCCGCGGCGACCTCGGCGCGCAGCCGATCGCCCAGGTCGCGCACGACGTGCTCGACCGGGCGCAGCGCATCCGCCCAGCCCGGATCGACGAGCTCGGCGAGCGGCTCGGTCATGCCCCGAGCACGGCCACCGAGACGCGATCGGTGTCAGCCTCGCGCTCGGCCGTCCAGACGCTGCCCTCACCGGCGACGACGAGGCCCCCGGCGCCCACGACGAGCGACGTGCACTCGTCGATCGCGACGACCCGGTCGGCGAGGCCCGCGTGCACGATCGCGACGGCGCGCGAGAGGTTGCCGTACTGCGCCGCGTGCACGTCGACGACGAGGTCGACGAGGCCGAGGCCCGCGTCGAGCGTCACCTCGTCGAGCTTCTCGCTGCTCGCCTCGGGGCAGACGGGCACGCCGCCGATGCGCCAGCCGCCGAGCAGCGCGACGTCGCCGGCGATCATCGCGCCCGCCGAGTAGCCGGCGTAGGGCACGCCCGAGGCGACGAGGCCGCGGATCGTGTCGGCCGCAGGCATGATCGCGCGGTGGTAGCCGGGCGTGAGCCCGCCGCCGACGAAGATGCCGTCGGCGCTGCCGAGGTCGGTCGGGCGCAGCTCGCGGTCGGGCCCGAGCTGCACGATACGCACCTCGCCCGCGCCGAGCTTCGCGAGGTCGTCGCGGTAGTCGGCGTGCCAGCGCTCGCCCTCCTCGGCGTCCTCCGCCCACAGCACGCACGCGATGACGGGCGGGACCTCGGCGCGCTCGCGGGCCTCGGCGACGAAGCGGCCGGTCCAGGCCGACTCGTCGTCGGCCCAGCCGCCGCCCAGCAGGTGGATGCTCATGCCCCCATCCTCCCGCATCGTCTTCAACCGGACAGCCGGTGGGGCGAGGACATATGTGTCGCGCCCTTCCGGCTATCCGG
The DNA here is from genome assembly GCF_000400485.1 of Agrococcus pavilionensis RW1. Lineage (GTDB taxonomy): Bacteria > Actinomycetota > Actinomycetes > Actinomycetales > Microbacteriaceae > Agrococcus > Agrococcus pavilionensis. The sequence continues at coordinate 80,390 of NZ_ASHR01000030.1, read as the reverse complement.
TTGAAGATGCCTCAGAGCGCCGAGAAGGCGTCGTCGAGGATCTCGAGGCCGCGGCGCGCGTCGTCGTCGCTCATCACGAGCGGCGGCACGACGTGGATGCGGTTGTCGGTCGTGAACGGCACGTAGCCACGCTCGAGCAGCGACGACTTGAGGCTCGCGACGACGGATGCGTCGACGGGCACGCGCGAGCCGCGATCGGTCACGAGGTCGAGGGCCCAGAAGCAGCCGCGGCCGCGCGCCTCGCCGATCATCTCGTGCCGCGAGGCGAGCTCACGGAGGCCCGGGCCGAGGATGTCGGCGCCGAGGTGCGCCGCGTGCTCGACGATGCCCTCCTCCGTCATCGCGTCGATCGTCGCGACGATCGACGCGGCGGCGAGCGGGTGGCCGGCGTAGGTGAGCCCGCCGGGGATCGCGCGCTGCTTGAACGTCTCGAGCACCCGCTCGCTGATGATGACGCCGCCGACCGGCACGTAGCCCGAGTTGACGCCCTTCGCGAACGTCACGAGGTCGGGCTTGACGCCGTCGTGCTGGTGCGCGAACCAGTGGCCCGTGCGGCCGAACCCCGCCATCACCTCGTCGAGGATGAGCACGATGCCGTGCTCGTCGGCGAGCGCGCGCAGGCCCTGCAGGTAGCCCGGCGGCGGCACGAGGATGCCGGCGGTGCCCGGGAGCCCCTCGACCATGATCGCCGCGATCGTCGACGGCCCCTCGGCCTCGATGACGCGCCGCATGTGCTGGAGCGCGCGCTCCGACTCCTGCTCCTCGGTCTCGGCCCAGAACTCGGAGCGGTAGAGGAACGGCCCGAAGACGTGCACGTGGCCGGTCGCGAACTCGTTGCCGATGCGGCGCGCATCGCCCGTCGCGTTCACGGCGGCGCCGGTGTTGCCGTGGTACGAGCGGTAGTGGGAGACGACCTTGGCTCGCCCCGTGTGCACGCGAGCCATCCGGATCGCGTTCTCGACCGCATCCGCCCCGCCGTTCGTGAAGAAGACGGCGGCCATGTCGTCGATCTTCGAGAGGATGCGCTCGGCCGCCTCGCCGCGCGCGAGGTTGGTCGTGGCGGGCGCGACGGTCGCGAGCTGCGCCGCCTGCCGCTGGATGGCCTCGACGACCTTCGGGTGCGAGTGGCCGATGTTGGTGTTGACGAGCTGGCTCGAGAAGTCGAGGTACTCGCGGCCGTCGTAGTCCCACAGCCGCACACCCTCGCCGCGCGCGACGGTGAAGGGGTTGGTGGAGCCGTGCTTCGACCACGAGTGCAGGATGAGCGGGTCGAGCTCGCGGGCGCGGGCGCCGTCGGCGGGATCGAGATCGGATGCTGGCATGGGGGCTCCTCTGCGTGCTCGGGATGCTCTCTCACCGTAGCGGGGCGGTGTCCTTGCGCGGCCTGCGACCGCTGCTCGACCGACGGGAGGGTCAGGCGCGGGCCGGCGGCAGCCGGCGGAGCGCGGGGATGATGCGCTCGCCGTACTGGCGGAGCGTCTCCTCCTTGTCGTCGTGCATGACGTAGGCCGCGAACTGGTCGACGCCGAGCTCGCGCAGGCGCGTGAGCTTCTCGATGTGCTCGTCGGCGGTGCCGAGCACGCAGAACCGGTCGACGATCGCATCCGGCACGAAGTCGACGTGGTCGTTCTCGGCCTTGCCGTGCGTGTTGTAGTCGTAGCCGGTGCGCTCCTCGATGTAGCTCGCGAGGTCGTCGGGGATCGCGCTCCCCTTGCCGTATCTCCCGACGATGTCGGAGACGTGGTTGCCGACCATGCCGCCGAACCACCGCGACTGGTCGCGCTGGTGCGCGCGGTCGTCGCCGACGTAGGCGGGGCCCGCGACGCAGATCCTGATCGACATCGGGTCGCGGCCCGCGTCGTCGGCGGCGTCGCGCACGCGCTGGATCATCCACTTCGTGATCTCCGGGTCGGCGAGCTGCAGGATGAAGCCGTCGGCGACCTCGCCCGCGAGCTTGAGCGCGAGCGGCCCGTAGGCGGCCACCCACACCGGCAGCTCGGAGCCGTGCGACCACGGCAGCCGGAGCGTCGCCCCGCCGACGTCGACCGCGCGGCTCGAGCCGAGCTCGCGGATGACGTGCACCGCTTCGCGGAGCTCGGCGAGCGTCGTCGGCTTGCCGCCAGAGACGCGCACCGCCGAGTCGCCGCGGCCGATGCCGCAGATGGTGCGGTTGCCGTGCATGTCGTTGAGGGTCGCGAACGTCGAGGCGGTGACGCTGCAGTCGCGCGTCGCGGGGTTCGTGACGAACGGCCCGACGGTCACGCGCCGGGTCGCGCCGAGGACGGCGGAGAGGATGACGTAGGGCTCCTGCCAGAGGATGTGGCTGTCGAAGGTCCACACGTGGCTGAAGCCGTGCACCTCGGCGAGCTGCGCGAGCTGCACGACGCGGCTCGCGGGCGGGTTGGTCTGGAAGACGGCGCCGAACTCCATGGTCGTCACACGAGGTACTGGCTCAGCCCGCGCTTGACGAACGAGCCGTCGCCGGGCCGCCCGAGGTACTGCGCGTCGTCGACGATGACCCGGCCGCGGCTCAGCACGGTGTCGACGTGCCCGTCGATCTCGAAGCCCTCCCACGCCGAGTGGTCCATGTTCATGTGGTGCGTCCTGCCGACGCCGATCGACGTGTGGCCCTTCGGGTCGTAGACGACGATGTCGGCGTCGGCGCCCGCCTGGATGACGCCCTTCCGGCCGTAGAGCCCGAACATGCGGGCGGGCGTCGTGGCGGTGATCTCGACCCAGCGCTCGAGCGAGATCTGCCCATCCACCACCCCCTGATAGAGCAGGTCCATGCGGTGCTCGACGCCGCCGATGCCATTCGGGATCTTCGAGAAGTCGCCGCGGCCGAGCTCCTTCTGGTCCTTCATGCAGAAGGGGCAGTGGTCGGTCGAGACCATCTGGAGGTCGTTCGTGCGCAGCGCGCTCCAGAGCTCGTCGCTGTGGTGCTCGTGCTTCGAGCGCAGGGGCGTCGAGCACACCCACTTCGCGCCCTCGAAGGCGCCCCACTCGTCACTCGACGCGCCGAGCTGCTCCTCGAGCGAGAGGTAGAGGTACTGCGGGCACGTCTCGCCGAAGACGTTCTGCCCCGTGTCGCGCGCCGCCGCGAGCTGCGCGACGGCTTGCTTCGCGCTCACGTGCACGACGTAGAGCGGCGCGTTCGTGAGGTGCGCGAGCATGATCGCGCGGTGCGTCGCCTCCTCCTCCATCTGCCACGCGCGTGCGACGCCGTGGAAGTAGGGGTCGCGCTTGCCCTGCTCGAGCAGCTGCCGCACGAGCACGTCGATCGCGGGCCCGTTCTCGGCATGCATCATCGTCATGAGCCCGGTGTCGGCGGCGACCTGCATCGCCTGCAGGATCTGCGCGTCGTCGGAGTAGAAGACGCCCGGGTAGGCCATGAAGAGCTTGTAGCTCGAGATGCCCTCGTCGGCGAGGCCGCGCAGCGCCGCGAGCGAGGCCTCGTCGACGTCGCCGACGATCTGGTGGAAGCCGTAGTCGATCGCGCAACTGCCGGCGGCCTTCTCGTGCCACGCCGCGAGCCCGTCCTCGACGCGCTGGCCGTAGGTCTGCACGGCGAAGTCGACGATCGTCGTCGTGCCGCCCCACGCGGCGGCGCGCGTGCCTGTCTCGAACGTGTCGCTCGCGGCGGTGCCGCCGAAGGGCAGCTCCATGTGCGTGTGCGCGTCGATGCCGCCTGGGATGACGTACTTGCCGGTCGCGTCGATGACGCGGTCGACGGAGGCGGCGAGGTCGACGCCGAGCAGCTCGCTGCCGGGCGCGAGCACCGCGCGGATCGTCTCGCCGTCGATGAGCACGTCGGCGAGGGAGCGGCCGGTCGCGGTGACGACGGTGCCGCCGCGGATGAGCGTGGTTGCCATGGCGTGCCCCCTACAGCTTCGCGATCCGGGTGTACGAGTCGGGCCGGCGGTCGCGGTAGAACTGCCAGTCGTCGCGCATCTCCTTGACCGCATCCATGTCGAGGTCGCGGATGAGCAGCTCCTCGCCGCTGTCGGAGCCGCGCTCGCCGACGAAGTTGCCGCGCGGGTCGATCACCTGGCTCGTGCCGTAGAAGTCGACCGCGAGCTCGCCGTACTCGTTGTCCTCGCGGCCGACGCGGTTGGGCTGCAGCACGAAGTAGCCGTTCGCGACCGCGGCGGCCGGCCCCTCGACCTCCCACAGCCGGTTCGAGAGGCCCGGCTTCGTCGCGTTGGGGTTGAAGACCATGTGGGCGCCGGCGAGGCCGAGCTCGCGCCAGCCCTCGGGGAAGTGGCGGTCGTAGCAGATGTAGACGCCGACCTTGCCGACGGCGGTGTCGAACACCGGGTACCCGAGGTTGCCGGGGCGGAAGTAGAACTTCTCCCAGAAGCGGTCGAGGTGCGGCAGGTGGTGCTTGCGGTAGGTGCCGAGGATGGAGCCGTCGGCGTCGACGACGACGGCGGAGTTGTAGTAGACGCCGGTCTGCTCCTCCTCGTAGATCGGCAGGATCGCGACCATGCCGAGCTCCTTCGCGAGCCTCGCGAAGCGCTGCACGATCGGGCCGTCGGCCGGCTCGGCGTAGGCGTAGTACCGCTTGTCCTGCGTGATGCCGAAGTAGGGGCCGTAGAAGAGCTCCTGGAAGCAGACGACCTGCGCGCCCTGCTCGGCGGCCTCGCGCATGAATGCCTCGTGGCGATCGAGCATGGATGCCTTGTCACCGGTCCAGGTGGTCTGGGTGATCGCTGCGCGGACCGTGGTCATGGTTCCCTCGACTCTCCTCAGTGCCGACGGCAGCGCATCCGCAGCCGGGCGTCGACGCTGACGCCCGCTCGGAGCCTCGCGACCCTTGGGTCGTGGCGGCGCCGAGCGACGGTGCCCTGAGTCTGCTGGGCGGGGCTACAGTGGTCAAGCGCCGGGCATCACCTCCGCGCGCGGACCCATGCACACCGTTCGCGCCAGCCTGCCCGAGGAGCCTGAAGTGTCCCGCCGCCCCGCTCTCGTCTCGACGATCGTCGCCGCCACGCTGCTCGCCGGTTGCGCCGCCACGCCGGACGAACCGGAGGCGACGCTCGAGGTCCGGGTGGCGACGACGAACTGCGACGCCGAGGTCTTGCCGCTGCCGGCGCCCGCCGAGCGCATCGTCGCCGTGAAGTCCACCGCGGCGGAGCTCGTCGTCGCGCTCGGGCTCGGCGACGCGCTCGTCGCGACGGCGTTCCTCGACGGGCCGCTCGAGGGCGCCGACGCACCGACGATCGACGGCATGCCGTCGCGCGAGGCCGTGCTCGCGCTCGAGCCCGACGCGATCGTCGCAGGCTGGGAGTCGGCGTTCGCGCCCGAGGCGATCGGCGACCGCGCGCAGCTGCACGAGCTCGGCGTGACGACGTGGGTCTCCCCCGCCGCCTGCTGGTCGACCGAGGTGCCGGCGCTCGACTGGGAGGGGCTCTTCGCCGAGCTCGGCGGCGCGGGCGCGATGCTCGGCGTGCCCGGGGCCGGCGGCGCGCTCGTCGACGAGCAGCGCGCGGCGCTCGCGGCGATCGAGCCCGTCGAGGGCTCACCGACCGCCCTCTGGTACTCCTCGGGCGAGGACGCGCCCTACGTCGGCGGCGGCTCCGGCGCGCCGCAGCTCGTGCTCGAGACCGCGGGGCTCGAGAACGTCGCGAGCGATCTCGATGACGGCTGGGCGACGCTCTCGTGGGAGGCCGTCGCGGCGAGCGATCCCGACGTCATCGTGCTCGTCGACGCGCCGTGGCACACGGCCGCGTCGAAGGTCGAGCGCCTGCGCGCGAACCCCGCGACCGCCGCGCTCGAGGCGGTGCGCGAGGAGCGCTTCGTCATCGTGCCGTTCCCGATGGCGGAGGCCGGTGTCGGGACGGTGGATGCGGTGGCCCTCGTCGCGCGCGAGGTGCGGGAGCTGGGGCTCGGATGACGCGCACCGAGCAGCCGGCCGCGGGCCGCGAGCGCCCGGCCACCGCAGCTGAGCGTGCATCGACTGCCACGACGCGCGCTGCAGCGCACATCCCCGCACAGCTGCCGACTCGCGGGCCGCGGCGCCGCCGGAGCCCGGCGCTCCTCCTGGCGCTCGCGCTCGGCGCACTGCTCGTCGTCGGGGTCGCGGTCGCCGCGAGCGCCGGCCCGGCGGGCATCGGGCCGCTCGAGGCGCTCGGCGCGATCCTCGCGCGGCTGGGCGTCGGCGAGTCGCCGCTCGGCGCCGTCGACGACGCGATCGTCGTCGACCTGCGGTTGCCCCGGGCGCTCGCCGCGTGCGCGGTCGGTGCGGGACTCGCGATCGTCGGCGCCATCATGCAGGCGCTCGTGCGCAACCCGCTCGCCGACCCCTACCTGCTCGGCGTCTCCTCCGGCGCGTCGGTCGGCGCGGTGCTCGTGCTCATCGCGGGGCTCGGCGTGCTGCTCCCGGTCGCGGCGTTCGTCGGCGCGCTCGCGGCGCTGCTCGCGACGCTCGGGCTCGCCGCGGCCGCCGGGGGCGCCACCCCGACCCGCACGGTGCTCGCGGGCGTGGTGGTCGCATCCGCCGCGAGCGCGCTCGTGAGCCTCGTCATCTTCTGGGGCGCCGACGGCGACGCCTACCGCGAGATCCTCGCGTGGCTGCTCGGCTCGCTCGCGGCGATCACGTGGCCGACGGCGCTCGTCGCGCTCGTCGGCGCGGGGCTCGCGCTCGCGCTGCTGCCGACGGGGCGACTGCTCGACGCGCTCGCGCTCGGCGACGCCGCCGCGGGGGCGCTCGGCGTCGACGCGCGGCGCACGCGCTGGGCGCTGCTCGTCGCGAGCGCGCTCGTCACGGGCGTGCTCGTGTCGGTCTCGGGCGCGATCGGCTTCGTCGGGCTCGTCGTGCCGCACGCGGTGCGGCTCGCGGTCGGCGCGGGGCACGCGCGGCTGCTGCCGCTCTCGGCGCTCGCGGGCGCGCTCGTGCTGCTCGTGAGCGACACCGTCGCGCGCGCGGCGTTCGACCCGCGCGAGCTGCCGGTCGGGATCGTCACGGCGCTCATCGGCGCCCCGGTGTTCGCGGCGCTCATGCTCTCCGGGCGGGTGCGCACGTGAGCGGCCCGCTCCCCGTGGGCGCAGCCCTCGAGGTCGAGTCGCTCTCGGTGCGGGTGCGCGGCCGCGCGCTCGTCGACGACGCGACGTGGAGCGCGCCCGCGGGGCGGCTGACGGCGCTCGTCGGCCCGAACGGCGCCGGCAAGTCGTCGATGCTGCGGGCGATCGCGGGCGTCGTGCCCGAGCGCGCCGAGCGGACCGGCCGCGTGCTCCTCGGCGGCGAGCGCCTCGACGCGCTGCCCCCGCGAGAGCGGGCGCGGCGCGTCGCGCTCGTCGAGCAGCTCGCCGACGGCGCGCCGCAGCTCACGGCGCGAGAGGCGGTGCGGCTCGGCCGCACCCCGCACCACCGGATGCTCGGGTTCTCGCTCGGCGACGACCGGCACGTCGCGGCCGCGCTCGACGCGGCGGGCGCGATGGCGCTCGCCGAGCGCCCGCTCGCCGAGCTCTCGGGCGGCGAGCTGCAGCGCGTGCACCTCGCGCGCGCCCTCGCGCAGCAGTCGGGCGGCGAGCCCGGCCTGCTGCTGCTCGACGAGCCGACGAACCACCTGGACGTCGCGTGGCAGCTCGAGCTGCTCGAGCTCGTCCGCCGACTCGCGCTCGACCGTCCCGTCGTCATGACCGTGCACGACCTCGCCCTCGCCGCGACCCACGCCGACCGCGTCGTGCTCGTCGACCGGGGCCGGGTCGTCGCGAGCGGCGCGCCGTCCGACGTGCTGACGCCCGAGCGCATCCGCGCCGTCTACGGCGTCGACGCCGAGATCGACGCGCGCCCTGGCGGGGTGGCGATCCGCTATCGGAGGATGGCCTCGTGAGGAGCAGCGCTTGAGGATCACCGTGCTCGCCGGCGGCGTCGGCGGCGCCCGCTTCGCGCTCGGGCTGCGGGAGGCGGCGCGCGCGCTGCACGGCGACGCGGCCGACATCCGGATCGTCGCCAACGTCGGCGACGACATGTGGCTCGCGGGCGTCAAGGTGTGCCCCGACCTCGACTCGCTCATGTACGCGCTCGCGGGCGTCGGCGACACCGAGCGCGGCTGGGGCCGCGCGGGCGAGAGCGAGCGCGTCGCCGCCGAGCTCGCCGCCTACGGCGTCGGCTGGCCGTGGTTCACGCTCGGCGACCTCGACCTCGGCACCCACCTCGCGCGCTCGTCGATGCTGCGCGACGGCGCGAGCCTCACCGAGGCGACCGCGCGGCTCTCGGCGCGCTGGGAGCTCGGCGCGCGGCTGCTGCCGGTCACGAACGACGAGGTGCCGACGCACGTCGTGACGGGCGAGGGCGTCCTCCACTTCGAGGAGTGGTGGGTGCGCACGCGCGCCGAGCTGCCCGCGCACCGCTTCGTGCAGCACGGGCTCGAGCGCTCGCGCATCTCGCACGCCGCGCGCGACGCGATCGCGACCGCCGACGTGCTGCTCATCGCGCCCTCGAACCCCGTCGTGTCGATCGGCACGATCCTCGGCATCCCGGGCGTGCGCGACGCGCTCGAGACGGCGCCGGCGCCCATCGTCGGCGTCGCGCCGCTCATCGCGGGCAGGGCGCTGCGCGGCATGGCTGCGACGTGCCTGCAGGTCATCGGGGTCGAGGCGGATGCGGCTGCGGTCGCCGCGCACTACGGCGCGCGGCGGGCGGGCGGGCTGCTCGACGGCTGGCTGCTCGCCGAGGAGGACGCCGGCTCGATCGGCGGCCTCGCGGAGCTCGGGATCGTCGCCGAGGCGCGACCCCTGCTGCTGACGCCGGGCGGGCCGGCGCAGCAGGTGGCGGAGGATGCGCTCGCGCTCGCCGAGCGGGTGCGCGCCGCTCGACCCGCGCCTCCGCCCGCTGCCTGACCCGGTGCAGCGGCGAGCTCGATCGCGCTGAGGCCACGCTCGAGCCGGATGCAGGCTCGGCGCCGCGCTCCGCCCGATCGAGCTCGCCGGCAGCTGCCGGTCAAGCCGACAGCGAGGCCTGCGCGAGCACCGCGCGCGTGTGCGGGCCGACGCCGGCGTCCATGGCGGTGTGCAGGTCGGCGAGCTCGTCGACGTCGAGGCGCAGGCCCGTGCCGGGCGCGATCGGCAGCTCGACGTGGCCCGCCTGCCGGTGCCGCTCGGCCGAGCCCGGCCCGAATCGCGGCCGCAGCGCATCCGCCCGCGTGGCCGTGAGCATGGTCGTGCCGACCGCGATCGCGTCGGGCACGAAGGCGCGGTGCTCCCGCTCGGCGAGTGCGAGCGCGGCGTCGAGCTCGGCGGGCGTGAGCGCCGGCAGATCGCCGAGCAGCACCGCCGCGGGCGCCGCGGGGTCGATCGTCGCGAGGCCGGCGTCGATCGCGGCGAGCAGCCCGCCGCTCGGGTCGTCGACGACGCGCACGGCCTCGAGGCCCTCGGTGACCGCGGGGTCGCACGTCACGACGATCACCTGATCGGCGGATGCGCTCCGGCACGCGGCCGTGATGGCGTCGCGGGCGAACGCGACCGCGAGCGCCGCGCGCGCGTCGCCCGCCGCGAGGCGCGACTTGCCGATCGAGCCCTTCACGGGGATGACGATCGACCACTGCACGAGGCCAAGCCTACGTCGAGCGCGATGCGCCGCCGCTCGCAGCGGGCCTCACTCGTCGATCGGCGGGACGACGCGCACGAGGCTCGGCGGCAGCGCCGTCGACAGCACCCGCCGCCACAGCGGCTGCGAGCGCCCGAGGGCACGCGCCACGAGCCGCACGTCGGCGTCGACGGCGCCTCGCTCGCGCGGACCGGCGTCGAAGACCGCCCGCTCGGCCGCGAGCCGCACGCGGTCGGCGGCGCTGCGCGCCTGGGGGTCGTCGGCGAGCCGCGCGCCGATCGCCGCCTGCACCTCGCCGGGCGTCGCGGATGCCGGCAGCCGCGTGCCCGCGTCGGCGAGCGCGGCGCGCAGCTCGTGCCAGCCGCCCGGGGCCCCCCGCCGCAGCCGCACGGCGCGCTGCCCGCGCCGCACGAGCCACGGGAGCGCGAGCAGCAGCACGAGTCCCGCGCCGATGAGCCAGGGCCGCAGTGCAGCCCAGTCGATCGCGGTCGCCCCGGGCTCGGCGACGCCGGGCGACGAGGGCGTCGGCGAGGCGGTCGGCGCGGTCGTCGGCGCGGCGCTCTGCGTCGCGCTCGGCGTCGGCGTCGGCGCCGCCGACTCGGTCGGCGTGGGCGTCGGCTCCTGCGTCTGCTCGTCGCCCTCTGGACTCGCCTGGCCCGTGCCCGCGCCCGGCGTCGTCTCGACGCGCACCCAACCGGCGCCGTCGACCCACGCCTCCGCCCACGCGTGCATGTGGTTGGTCGTGACCGATCGCCCGCCGGCGATCTCGTCGCCCGGCAGGAAGCCGACGACGACGCGAGCGGGCACGCCCGCGCCGCGCAGCAGCGCGCCCGTCGCGCTCGCGTAGTGCACGCAGTAGCCGCTGCGGGTCTCGAGGAAGCCCTCGAGCGCCTCCCAGCCGTCGCCCGAGGCGCCAGCGAAGCCGGGCAGGTCGAGCTGCTCGGAGTAGTCCCACACGCCGGTCGTCATGTAGGCGTGCACGGCGCGCACGCGGTCGGCCGCGCCCATCCCCTCGGTCACGAGCGAGCTCCCGAGCTCGCGGATGCCCTGCGCCCGCTCGGGCAGCAGGAGCAGCTCCTCGTGCCCCGTCGACGAATCGCCGACGAGGCTCGCGAGGTCGGGCGAGCGCGTGCCGGAGGAGGTGAACTCGAGCCCGTCGGTGTCGACGCTCCCCTCGATGCGCAGCGCGTCGTTCGCGTCGTCCCAGTGCGCGCCCTCGGGCGCGGTCGCGCCGGCGACGCGCTCGGGCGTCGGCAGGCTCTCGGCGCGCACGGGGCTCATGCGCACGGTGAGCTGCATCGGCGCGCCGAGGTCGGCGCCCTCGACGAGCAGGTCCGGGTCGCCCGCGGTCGGCGCCACCTGGCGGAAGCCGTCCTCCCCCGCCTCGGGCAGCGTCATGAGGCGCGTGACGGTCGGCAGCCCGTCGCTCGTCGAGTAGGTGAAGACCTGCCTCGCCTCGGGCCGGCGCAGCTCGTCGCCGAGGTCGATGTCGGTCTGCAGCACGGGCGTCGGCGAGCGCAGCAGCTCCTCGAGCGTCGGCAGGTCGAGCGCGACGTCGCGAGGGCTCGGGGCGACGAGCGGCACGGCGGCCGCGAGCGCCGCGGCGACGCCGACGAGCGCGACGGGCGCGAGCCAGCCGCGCCCGATCGCGACGCGCTCGTCGATCGCGGGCGCGGCGAGCGCGAGTGCCGCGGCCGCGGCGCCGGGCAGCGCGTGCCACCACGGGATGTCGGCGCGGAAGGCGATCGGCAGCAGCAGCGGCGCGGCGGCGAGCAGCACCGCGATCGCCGGCAGCCGCATCGCGTGCCCGAGCAGGTCGACGCCGAGCGCGAGCACGACGGCGCCCGCGACGACCGCGGCCAGCACGGCACCCTCGACCTCGATCGGCGTGCGGAGCGCCCAGGCGATCGCCTGCACGCCCTCGCCGATCGCGCGCATCGAGGCGCCGGCCGACTCCGGCGTCGGGATGACGCCGAGCAGCGCCTCGTCGGGCGCGGAGGTCGCCGTGATCCAGCCGACGCCGAGGAGCGCGACGACGCCGGTCGCGACGAACGCGGGCATGATCGTGCGCGCGAGCGCCGCGGCGAGCGCCATCGTCAGCACCGCGCCGAGCGCGGGCAGCAGCCATCCGTCGCCCAGCACGGTGCCGGTCGACCACAGCCACGCGATCGGCAGCACGGCGAGCGCGGTCGTCTCGACCGGACCGGCGTGGATGCGCGCGGTGGAGCTCGAGGGCGGCGACCCTTTCGGGTCGCCGCCGCGACCCCAGCGCCGTGGCCCGTCCCGGGCCACGGTCACCCCGGAGCTGCCGGTCGATGCCCGCCCGGTGGCAGCGGCGCTCACGCGAGCTCCCGCACCGGACCGGCGCGATCGATCCAGCGGTGCACGGCGACGCGGGAGCCGGCCGAGATGCGCCTCGGCGGGTCGACCGGGCGCGCGACGAGCCACAGCGTCGTGCCGGGAGCGAGCGACCACCCCTCCGGGGCCGCCTCCTCGAGCGCGACGACGTGCGCCGCGTCGGCGTCCATCGGCCGCGGCTCGTCGGCGGCGTGCGCCTCGAACGAGGCGAACGCCGCGAGGGCCGAGCGGAGGTCGCGCCAGTCGGCCGCCGGCAGCGACGGCTCGCCCGTCTCCCGCACCTGCACCGCCCGGTCGCGGCCCGCGAGGGCGAGCGCGATCGAGCACGCGGCCCGCGCGAGCCGGTCCTCGGCGTCGCGGCCGCGGCCCGCGGCGCGAGCGGTGTCGACGACGACGATGTCGTCGTCGGTCGCGGGGTTCGCCTCCTGCCGCACCATGAGCTCGCCGCGCTTGGCGCTCTGCCGCCAGTGCACGCGGCGCTGCGGATCGCCCGGCCGCCACTCGCGCACCATCGCGTCGACCTCGTCGGCCGTGCGCGACTGCGCGAGCCGGCCCTCCGTGCGGTTCGAGCGCAGCTCGCTCGAGCCGACCGCGAGCACCTCGGGACCGACGACGAGGCTCGCGCGCGGGTCGATCGCGCGCGTCGTGCGCACGACGCGGAACGGGTCGAGCGTCGTCACCTCGACCGGCGCGAGCCGCCAGCGGCCCCGCGGGTGCGAGCCGAGCTCGACCGACGCCTGCGCACCCTCGCCGAGGTCGCCCTCGAGCAGCAGGAAGCGCTCGGGACCCGGCGCCCACGTCGACCAGCGCGCGCCGACCTGGCGCGCGTCGCCGACGATGCGGAGCGCCGCCGACTGCCCCTCGGCGATGACCCCGGGCACGCCGAGCCGCACGCGGCCGACCGCGCCGATCGCCCACCAGAGCCCGAGCGCGACGACGCCGAGGCACAGCGCCGCGGGCACGAGCAGCACGACCTGCCGCTCCCAGTAGGCGGCGAGCACGAGGCCGAGCCCCGCGAGCACGAGCACGAAGCCGCGAGGCGTGAGCCTCGACCTCGACCGATCCCTCGCGGCCCGGCCCACGCGCGCGGCCATCAGCGCATGACGGGCGCGACGGTGGAGGCGATCGCGTGCGCGACGACCGCGCGCGCGTCGTCGTGGCGAGCGCGCGGATCGTGCATCACGAGGTGGTGCGGCAGCACGTGCTGCGCGAGCGCCTTGACGTCGTCGGGCGAGAGCCAGTCGCGGCCGAGGAGGTGGGCGCGCGCCTTCGCCGCGCGCACGAGCTGGAGCGTCGCGCGCGGGCTCGCGCCGAGCCGCACGTCGGGGTGCTCGCGCGTCGCGCGCGCGAGCCGCACGGCGTAGCGCTCGACGAGCTCGTGCGCGCGCACCGCGTGGGCGGCGGCGATCTCGGCCGAGAACTGCTCCTCGGTCGTCACGGGTCGCACGGCGTCGAGCGGCTGCGCGGTCTCGCGGGCCTGCACCATCGCGAGCTCCGCGCCCTCGTCCGGGTAGCCGAGCTCGAGCCGCACCATGAAGCGATCGCGCTGCGCCTCCGGCAGCGCGTACGTGCCCTCCATGTCGATCGGGTTCTGCGTCGCGACGACGAGGAACGGCGTCGGCAGCCGGTGCGTGACGCCATCGACCGTCACCTGCCCCTCGGCCATGCACTCGAGCAGCGCCGCTTGGGTCTTGGGGCTCGCGCGGTTGATCTCGTCGGCGATGACGATGTTGGCGAAGACGGGGCCGGGCTGGAAGCGCAGCTCGCCGCTCGCGCGGTCGAGCACCGACATGCCGGTGATGTCGCTCGGCAGCAGGTCGGGCGTGCACTGGATGCGCCGCACCGTGCCGCCGATCGCGGCGGCGAACGCGCGCGCGAGCTGCGTCTTGCCGACGCCCGGCACGTCCTCGAGCAGCACGTGGCCCTCGGCGAGCAGCACGGTGAGCACGGTGCGGATCTCGTCGGTCTTGCCCGAGATGACGCTCTGCACGGCGCGCTGGATGCGCTCGCCGGCGGCCATCGGCAGGTCGGGCACGTGCTCGAGCACCGGCGCCTCGCGCTCCTCAGCCGTCATGCCCCGCTCCCGCCTCTGCCAGTGCGTCGATCCTGCCCGCCTCGCGCCCGAGCCGATAGGCCTCGTCGGCGCCCAGGTGGAACATGTCGCCCTCGCGCCGCACGAGGCGCGTGGCGCCGGGCTCGTCGAGCCCCGTGACGTGGCGGCCGAGGCCGCGCACGAGCACGACCGGCACGCGGTCGGCCTTCCCGGCGACGAGGTCGGCGGCGCCCGCGATCTCGTCGGCGATCGCCGGGGCGGTGACGGTGAGCGGCCGGCCGTTCGCGTCGAGCGCGCCCGCGAGCGGCTCGAGCACGCGGATGCCCGCGGCGCCGATCGCGACGTCCGTCTGCCCGACCCGCCACGCGCGACCGAGCGTGTCGCTCACGACGACGCCGACCTCGGCGCCGAAGCGCGACCGCAGCCGCTCGGCGATCGCGCGCGCCGACGCATCCGAATCCTCCGGGAGGAGCAGGATCGTGCCGTCGTCGGTGTTCGACGCGTCGACGCCCGCCGCGGCGAGCACGAGGCCCGAGCGGTGCTCGACGATGCGCGTGATGCCGCCCGGGTGCGCGCGCGAGGCGACGAGCCGCACCGACTCCTCGGTGATCGCCCGCTCGCGCTCGGCGGCGGCGCGGATGCGTCCCTCGGCCTTCGAGACGACCTTGCTCGTGACGACGACGATGTCGCCGTCCCGCGGCTCGAGCGGCCCGATCGCGTCGGCGACGAGCGCCGGCAGGTCGTCGCCGGGACGGATCTCGCCCATCCCCCGCACGGCCCGCAGCTCGAGGTCGGGCTCGCTCATCGCGACTGCAGGAAGGTGGCGACCGCCCGCGGCACGTAGGGGCTGATGTCGCCGCCGAGCTCCGAGACCTGCCGCACGAGGCTCGACGAGACGTGCGCGTTCTCGGGGTTCGGGAGCATGAAGATCGTCTCGACGCCGGCGAGGTTGCGGTTCACGATCGACATCGGCGTCTCGTACGAGAGGTCGGTCGACGAGCGGATGCCCTTCACGAGCACCTCGGCCCCCACTTGCTGGCAGTAGTCGACGAGCAGGCCCATCGACCAGTTCGCGATGCGGATCTGGCCCTCGATGCGGGCCTCCTCGATCGATCGCTCGATGAGCGCCTCGCGCTCGACGACCGGCAGGAACGCGTGCTTGTCGGGGTTGTGGGTGACGACGACGTGCACCTCGTCGAAGATCCTCGCGGCTCGCGCGACGACGTCGAGGTGACCCAGGGTGACAGGGTCGAACGAACCGGGCACGACGGCGATGCGAGGCATGCCGCCAGCCTATAAGGCGGATGCGGGCGCTGGCGCCGCGCGGAGGGCGAGGGCGCGGATGCATAGGCGCGGCATGGGCGGGACCCTTCGACGCGGTCCGCGCCTCCGGCGCGGACCGGCTCAGGGAGCGGAGGTCACGCCGTCACGAGCGCCGCTCGAGCATCGGGGTCGAGCCGCCGGTCGACCGCGAGCCGCAGGGCCGGGTTCGCGAGCAGCTTCGGATCGGCGTCGAGCACCGCGCGCGCGGCGTCGCGAGCCGCCTCGATGATGCCGACATCGCGCGCGACCCGCAGCACCTTCAGGCCGCTCCGCCCGCCGGACTGCGCGGCGCCCAGCACGTCGCCCTCGCCGCGCTGCTCGAGGTCGACCTCGGCGAGCTCGAAGCCGTCGAGCGTCGAGGCGACCGCGTCGAGCCGCTCGCGCGCCGTGCTCTCGGGGTCGACGGAGGAGACGAGCATGCACACGGCGGCGTGCTCGCCGCGGCCGACGCGGCCGCGCAGCTGGTGCAGCTGCGAGACGCCGAAGCGATCGGCTGAGAGGACGACCATCATCGTCGCGTTCGGCACGTCGACCCCGACCTCGATGACGGTCGTCGCGACGAGCACGTCGATCTCGCGGTCGCGGAACGCGCGCATGACGGCGTCCTTCTGCTCGGTCGTGTCGGCGCCGGTGAGCTGCGAGAGCTCCTTGCCGCGCAGCGCCGGATGCTTCCGCAGCCGATCGAGGGTCGTCACCACGTCGTCGACGGGAGGCAGCGGCCGCGCGCCCGCCGACGCATCCGCCTCGTCGTCGCTCCGGTCGATGCCCTCGAGCTTGCCCGGCGAGATCGCGGGGCACACGACGAACGCCTGGCGGCCCGCGTCGAGCTCCTCGCGCATGCGCTCCCAGACGCGCGCGAAGTGGCCCGGGCGCTCGACGGGGTCGACGACGAACGTCTTGATGGGGCTGCGGCCCGCCGGCAGCGAGCGGATCGTCGAGACGTCGAGGTCGCCGAACGCCGTCATCGCGATCGTGCGCGGGATCGGCGTCGCAGTGAGCACGAGCGTGTGCGGGTGGATGCCCTTCGCGCGCAGCGCCTCGCGCTGGGCGACGCCGAACCGGTGCTGCTCGTCGATGACGACGAGCGCGAGCTCGGCGAAGGTCGTCCGCTCGCTCAGCAGCGCGTGCGTGCCGACGACGATGCGCGCGGAGCCGGCCGCGATCGCGAGCGCCGCGCGCTTGCGGTCGGCGGCCGGCATCTGACCGGTGAGGAGCGTCGGCTGCAGCTCGGCGGCGAGGTCGGGCCCGAGCGAGCGCACGATCGAGCGGAGGTGCTGCACCGCGAGCACCTCGGTGGGCGCGAGGAGCGCCGCTTGGCCGCCCGACTCGGCGACCGTGAGCATCGCGCGGGTCGCGACGACGGTCTTGCCCGAGCCCACCTCGCCCTGCACGAGCCGGTGCATCGCGGTGCCGCTCGCGAGGTCGGCGGCGATCGCGTCGCCCGCCGCGCGCTGGTCATCGGTCAGCTGCCACGGCAGGCCCGCGTCGAAGCGCTCGAGCAGGGCACCCGGATGCCTCGGCTGGGTGGGGAGGGTGTCGAACCAGTCGCGGGTGGCGAGCAGGTAGGTCTGCAGCAGGAACGCCTCCTGCCACGCGAGCGAGTGGCGGGCGCGGTAGGCGTCGCGCTCGGTCTCGGGCTGGTGCGCCATGCGGAGCGCCTCGAGCAGCGACATGAGGCCGTGCTCGGCGCGCACCTCCGCCGGCACGGGGTCGCGCACGACGTCGAGCGAGTCGAGCGCCTGCGCGACCATCGCCTGGATCTTCGTCGTCGCGAGCGATTGCGTCGCCGGGTAGATCGGCACGGGCTGCTGCGCCCACCGCTCGGCGTCGACGCCCGCCTCCTCGTCGAAGAGCTCGTAGTCGGGGTGGGTCAGCTGCCGCTTGCCCTTGTAGTCGCCGACGACGCCGGAGAAGAGCGCGGTGACGCCCTGGTGCAGCTCGGCCTTCCGCCACGCCTGGTTGAAGAAGGCGAGCTCGAGCTCGCTCGAGCCATCGGTGATCGTGATGCTCGTGAGGCTCCGCGGCCGACCCCGCGCGTCGCGCTGCAGGTCGCGCGTCTCGACGCTGCGGACCTTCGCGACGACCGTGACGTGCTCGCCCGGCACGAGGCTCCGCAGCTCGGTGAGCTCGCCGCGCTTCGCGTAGCGGCGCGGCAGGTGCCACAGCAGGTCGCCGACCGTCTCGAGGCCGAACGCGCGATGCAGCTTCCCCGCTTGCGCCTTCCCGAGCAGCCGCTCGAGCGGGCGCTCGAGCCCCTCGGGGAGCGCTCCGCCGGCTGCCTTCGACACCACTCGCCCAGGGTAGGCGCTCCCGCCCACGCGCCCTGGCGCATCCGCACAGTGCTCATGCGTCAGGATGTGTCCGTGACGCGCATCATCGGAGGGCTCGCGGGCGGGCTGCGGCTGCACGTGCCGCTGCGGGGCACGCGGCCGACGTCGGAGCGCGTGCGCGAGGCGATCTTCAGCGCGCTCGACGCGCGCGGGCTGTGCGACGGCGCGAACGTGCTCGACCTCTACGCCGGCTCGGGCGCGCTCGGCCTCGAGGCCGCGAGCCGCGGCGCGGAGACCGTCGTGCTCGTCGAGCGCGATCGCGCTGCGGCGAAGGTCGCCGAGCGCAACGCCGCGGCCGTCGCGAAGGCGGGCGCGGCGCGCGCCGTCGTCGAGCCGGTGTCGGTCGCGCAGTTCCTGCAGCGCTCGGGGCGGCAGTTCGACCTCGTCTTCATCGACCCGCCCTACGACCTGCCGCCCGCCGAGATCGGCTTCGTGCTCGCGACGCTCGCGCCGCTGCTGTCGCACCCCGCGGTCGTCGTCGTCGAGCAGTCGAAGCGCTCGGGCGCCCTCGACCTGCCGGGCGACCTCGTGCTCGAGCGGGCGCGCGACTACGGCGACACGACGCTGCACTACCTCGCGACCGCGGGGACGACGGTCGACGGCTGACCCGCGCCTGCCGCCTCAGGCGCGGTAGGGGTCCCAGCCGCGCGGCTCGACCGGCGCGCCGTCGAGCGTGACGCCCTCGCCCGCCTCGACGACGCCGAGCTCGGTGAGCGGCGCGCCGGCGACCTCGGTCGGGAGGTCGATGCTCGGCGGGAGCGTCACGAGCAGCGCGTGGTCCTCGCCGCCGTGGAGCACCGCGTCGCGCGCGACGCCGAGCCGCGCCGCGAGCGCATCGACGGCGGCGCCGTCGAGCGCGATGCGGGCGGCGGATGCGCGGGCCACACGAGCGGCGTCGAGCGCGAGGCCGTCGGAGACGTCGAGCATCGCGGTGCCGCCCATCGCCGCGAGCGCGGGCCCCGCCGCGACGGGCGCGGTCGGGGCGAGGTGGATGCGCACGGTCGCATCGTCGGCGGCGAGTCGCTCGGCGGCGCCGGGCTCGAGCGTGCCGCCGGCCTCGGCGCTCGCGGCGAGCAGGCGGCCGAGCCCAGTCGCCGACATGCCGAGGGTGCCGACGGCGCAGACGCGGTCGCCCGCCCGCGCGCCCGAGCGGAGCACCGCATCCGCGCCCCGCAGGTCGCCGAACGCCGTCACTGCGATCGTGACGCGCTCGGCGGTGCCGAGGTCGCCGCCGACCACGCCGCAGCCGGGCGCCATCGCGGCGATGCCGTCGGCGAGGCCTTCGGCGAAGCGCTCGAGGTCGCGCACGAGCGTCGCGCGGGGCACCGCGAGCGCCACGACGAGCGAGGTGGGCACGGCCCCCATCGCGGCGATGTCGGCGAGGTTGGAGGCGGCGGCCTTCCAGCCGAGGTCGTGCCAGCTCGACCAGTCGAGCCGCAGGTCGGCGCCCTCGAGCATCGTGTCGGTCGTGACGACGAAGCGGCCGTCGGGCGCCCGCACGACCGCCGCGTCGTCGCCGGGGCCGACGAGCGTCGCGTCGCCCGTCGGGAGGAGCGGCAGGAACCGGCGCAGCACCTCGAGCTCGCCGACGTCGGCCAGCGTCGCGTCGTCCATGTCGGCAACGCTAGCCGGGAAGGCCGATGCGCTCCGTCCGGGACCCCTTCGACCGCGCGGGACCCGGTGCACCAGGTCCCGCTGGGTGGGAGGGGTCCCGCGGCGGCGGTGCCGCGCCGGGCAGCACTCGCAGGCCCCTCGGTAGGCTCGACGGGTGCGCCTCCTCCCCCTCGCTGCCGCTGCCGCCGCGCTCCTCGCGCTCACCGGCTGCGCTCGCGCAGTGACGCTCCCGGCCGCCGACGACGCATCCGACCCCGGGTGCGCGCGCGTCTCGGTCTCGCTCCCCGAGCAGCTCGGCGATGCGAGCCTCCCCGAGCCGCTCGAGCGCCGCGACACGACGTCGCAAGCGACGGCCGCGTGGGGCGACCCGAGCGCGGTGACGCTGCGCTGCGGCATGCCGGAGCCTGCGCCGTCGGCGAACCGCTGCATCCAGGTCGGCCCCGTCGACTGGCTCGAGGTCGCGCAGGAGGAGAACGTCTGGACGTTCGTGAGCTACGGCCGCTCCCCCGCGACCGAGGTCGTCATCGACACGAACGTCGTGAGCGCGGTGACCGCGCTCGAGGGCGTCTCGAACGCCGTCGACCGCATCGGGCGCACCGGCGAGTGCACCTGAGCGATCGGGACCGCCGCCGATGGAGTACGTGCAGATCGAGCTGCCTGTGCGCGACTGGCAGCTCGTCGACGCGTGCGTCGACAACAGCGCATCCACCGATGTGGTGGATCTCGACATCGGCTCGGTGACCACGAGCGCGTGCGTGCGCGATGCCGGCTGGCGCGCATCCGCCGCCTTCGCCGACGAGCACGACGCGCTCGGCTGGCCTCCGGCGCATCGGATGCTGGCGATCGTGCTGCAGCGCGAGCACTGGCGGTGGGTCGTCGCGCAGCTCGACCGGTGGGCGCGCTTCGAGGATGGCGCCGACCTCGAGCGCCTCCGCGCGGCGATCGAGGAGCGGCTGGCCTAGGAAGCCGCGTCGGCGTCCGCGTCGAGCACGTCGGGCAGGAACACGCGCCCGTCGTCGTGGCCGGGGTCGAGCACGATCGCGTGCCCCTCGGGGATCGCCGCGGCGAGCTCGGCGCCCGTGAGCTTCAGGTGTCGGCGCGTCTTCGTGACGAAGCCGCCGATGCGCTTCGTCGACGTGAACGCGACGACGAGCTGCAGCTCGCCGTGCGGCACGACGAGGAACCGGCCAGAGCCCGGGTCGCGCGGGTTCTCGACGACCGCGGGCACGACGAGCTCAGCCTCGCGCACGATCGCCCACGCGCCGGCGTGATCGGTCGCGTCGATGTCGCGCAGGGCGTCGAGCGTCGGGTTGGTCACGCATCCATGCTGGCAGACCGGGGCGGATGCCGTGGGTCGCCCAGCGGTGTGGGCGCCGACTGGGAGACTGGTCACATGGCGCTCGACTTCACGGCAATCGACTTCGAGACCGCCAACGGCAGCGCCGCCTCCGCGTGCGCGGTCGGCCTCGTGAAGGTGCGCGACGGGCTCATCGTCGATCGCTTCTCGACGCTCATCCGGCCGTCCTTCCCGCATGACGAGTTCTGGGAGTGGAACACGCGCATCCACGGCATCTACGCCCATCAGGTGCTCGATGCCCCCGATTGGGCCGAGGCGCAGCGGCTCATCCTCGAGTTCGGCGGCGACGACATCTACGTCGCGCACAACGCGGGCTTCGACAAGGGCGTCATGCGCGCGGCGGCGAAGGCCGCGCGGCTGCCCGTGCCCGACATGCGCTGGACCGACTCGCTGCGCATCGCCCGCAAGACGTTCGCGCTCGAGTCGTACCGGCTGCCAGTCGCGGCACTCGCCGCGGGCTTCGACGACTTCCGCCACCACGACGCCGGTGGCGACGCCGAGGCGTGCGCGGCGATCGTGATCGGCGCCGCGAAGCGCCACGAGCTCGACGACCTCGAGGCGCTCGTCAAGCGCTGCGTGTCGGCCGTGCACGAGATCGGCGAGCGGCACGAGGAGCTCGCCGAGCTCGAAGCCGCCCGGCGCGCGGCGCAGCGCGAGCGGCCGTGGTGGCAGTAGGTCGCTGAGACCTGGCTATAACGAAACCATCACGTTTCCGCGGTGAGGATCCATCGCCATCCGCGTGATTCCGCGGTTGCGGCCGATCGGCGCTCGTAGCTCTTCTTCTGACGTGGGGTAACGTCGATCTGCGGCGGCCACGGCTGGCCGCCCTTCCCATTGGACGCGACCGTCGGCTTCCCAGCTGTCGACGAGCGTATGGTGCCGCTTCGCAGACGACCTCCGTCGTCGATGGACGGCAGACGACACACCGCCGGCGCGGTGGCACCCGTCCTCGACTGAACGCCCTCGCGGCGTGGCAGGAGTGACCGTGACCGAACCGCAAGTGATCGCGCGCGCCGGGGGTGCCGATGAGACCCGTGGCGCCGACGACATCGCCGTGCGCGTCGAGCACCTCACGAAGGTGTTCGGCCGCCGCGCCCTCGAGGCCGCCGACCGCCTCGCCGCCGGCGCCTCCCGAGAGGACGTCGCCAAGCTCGGCACCGCCGCCGTCATCGACGCCTCCTTCGAGGTGCGGCGCGGCGAGATCTTCGTCGTCATGGGGCTCTCGGGCTCCGGCAAGTCGACGCTCATCCGCATGCTCAACGGGCTGCTCGACGCCACCCACGGCACCGTCGAGATCGACGGCGAGCGCGTGACCGGCGTCGACGCGAAGCGCCTGCGCGCCGTGCGCCGCTCGCAGGTCTCGATGGTGTTCCAGCACTTCGCGCTCCTGCCCCACCGCACGGTGCTCGACAACGTCGCGTACGGGCTCGAGATCCAGGGCGTCGACCGCGAGCGCCGCCTCGAGCTCGCGCGCGACGTCGTGCGCCGGGTCGGGCTCTCCGGCTGGGAGGAGCGGCTCCCGAGCGAGCTCTCCGGCGGCATGCAGCAGCGCGTCGGCATCGCCCGCGCCCTGTGCGCCGACACGCCCGTGCTGCTCATGGACGAGGCCTTCAGCGCCCTCGACCCGCTCATCCGCCGCGAGATGCAGGAGCAGCTCGTCGAGCTGCAGGCCGAGCTCGGCAAGACGATCGTCTTCATCACCCACGACCTCAACGAGGCGATGTTCCTCGGCGACCGCATCGCGGTCATGCGCGACGGCCGCATCGTGCAGATCGGCAGCCCCGAGGAGATCCTCACCGATCCCGCGAACGACTACGTCGCGCAGTTCGTGCAGGACGTCGACCGCACTCGCGTGCTCACCGCGGCGAGCGTGATGGAGCCGCCCGCCGCATCCGTGCCCGTCACCGTCGGACCGCGCGGCGCGCTGCGCGCGATGCGCGACGTGCAGAGCTCGACGCTGCTCGTCACGGGCCCCGGCCGCACCGTGCTCGGCGCCGTGCGCGACCGCGACGTGCTGCGCGCCGTGCAGCGCGGGCACCGCGAGCTGCGCCCGCTCGTCGACGCCGACGTGCACCGCGTCTCGCCCGACACGAGCCTCGCCGAGCTGCCCGAGCTCGCCGTCACGAGCGGCCTGCCGATCGCGGTCGTCGACGGCGGCGATCGCCTGCTCGGCGTCATCCCGCGCGTGATGCTGCTCGCGGCGCTCGGCAACGTGCCGACCGAGACCTCGGAGATGGCGATCGTCGACCTCCCCCCGGCGCTCGACCCCGCGCTCGTCGCGCAGACGCTCGACGACGCGACCGCTCGCTTCGACTCCCAGGAGGTCTCCGATGCTCGATGACATCCGCTTGCCGCTCGGCGACTGGGTCGAGACCGGCGTCGACTGGATCACCGACAACCTCGCCGTGCTCTTCGACGTGATCCGCACGGTCGTCGCCGGCGTCTTCGACGTCGTCGAGATGGTCTTCACCGAGCCGCCCGCGATCGTCATGATCGTCGTGCTGGCCCTGATCGCCTTCCTCGTGCGGGGGTGGCGGATGGGCGTGGGCACGGTCGTCGGGCTCGTCGTGATCGTGCTCGTCGACCAGTGGGACAACGCGATGGCGACCCTCGCGCTCACGGTCGTCGCGGCGCTGCTCGCGCTGCTGCTCGCGATCCCGCTCGGCATCTGGGCGGCGCGCTCCGACACCGTCTCGGCGATCGTCCGCCCCGTGCTCGACTTCCTGCAGACGATGCCGGCGTTCGTCTACCTCATCCCGGCGATCATCCTGTTCGGCATCGGCGTCGTGCCCGGCATCATCGCGACGATCGCGTTCGCGATGGCGCCCGGCGTGCGCTTGACCGAGCTCGGCATCCGCGGCGTCAACCGCGAGATCGTCGAGGCGGGCGCCGCCTTCGGCGCCTCCCCCGGTCGCATCCTGCGGCAGATCCAGCTGCCGCTCGCGCTGCCGACGATCATGACGGGCGTCAACCAGATCATCATGCTGTCGCTCTCGATGGTCGTCATCGCGGCGATGGTCGGCGCGGGCGGGCTCGGGCAGGACATCGTGCAGGCGCTGCAGCGCATCGACGTGGGGCTCGGCTTCGAAGCGGGCCTGTCGGTCGTGATCCTCGCGATCGTGCTCGACCGGGTGACGAACGCGCTCGGCAGCCTGCAGGCGCACAGCCCCGTCGCGAAGCTGCGCTCGCGGCGACGGATCGCAGCGCGCGCGTCGAGCGCCGCATCGCCGCACGACGTCGCCGCGGTCGCGGCCGTCGAGACGGCACCGGCCGGCAGCGGCCGCTGAGACTTCGGCGGCCGCTCAGGTGGCCGCCGACGGACGAAAGATACGGAACGAGGAAGGACACAGCATGCACAAGCGATTCATCCGCGCGACGGCCGTGGCTGCCGTCGGAGCGCTGGCCCTGGCCGGCTGCTCGTCGAGCGGCGACGAGGCGGAGGCCCCCGAGGGCGACGCCGCGTCGACGAGCGACCAGACCGACCTGACGATCGGCGTCTTCAACGGCTGGCCCGAGGGCGAGGCCGTCTCCTACCTGTGGGAGGCGATCCTCGAGGAGCAGGGCTACGACGTCGAGCTCGAGTACGCCGACGCCGGCCCCGTCTTCGCGGGCGTCGCGGGCGGCGACTACGACGTCACGCTCGACGGCTGGCTGCCGATGACGCACGCCGACTACATGACCGAGTTCGGCGACGACCTCGTCGACCTCGGCTCGTGGAACGACGACGCCGTGCTGACCCTCGCGGTCAACGAGGATGCCCCGATCACCTCGATCGAGGAGCTCGCCGACAACGCCGACGCGTTCGGCAACCGCATCGTCGGCATCGAGCCGGGCGCGGGCCTCACGGGCGCGACGCAGGACTCGGTCATCCCGACCTACGGCCTCGAGGGCATGGAGTTCGTGACCTCGTCGACGCCCGCGATGCTCGCCGAGCTGAGCGGCGCGATCGACGCCGGCGAGAACATCGTCGTGACGCTGTGGCGCCCGCACTGGGCCTACGACGAGTTCCCCATCCGCGACCTCGAGGACCCCGAGGGCACGCTCGGTGCCGCGGAGGGCATCCACTCGATCGCCCGCACGGGCTTCGAGGAGGACTTCCCGCAGCTCACCGCGTGGCTGCAGGCGTTCGAGATGGACTCGGAGCTGCTCTTCTCGCTCGAGAACGCGATGTTCAACAGCGACGCGACGCAGAGCGACTACCCCGAGGTCGTCGCGACCTGGATCAGCGAGAACCAGGAGTACGTCGACTCGCTCACCGCGACCGAGTAGTCGCTCGAGCGCGCGAGGCCCCGCATCCGAGTGACGGATGCGGGGCCTTCGTCTTGCCTGGACTTCGCCGGGGAATTGGGCTAGTCGTTCGCCTCGATGTGGCGCAGGAAGGCGTCGCGGAAGCGCTCCGGCTCCTCGATGTGCGGCGAGTGGCCCGCCGTCTCGAACACGAGCTCCTCGTAGGCACCGCCAGCGGCGGCGTACTCGTCGAGCACTCGCCGCGTCTGCGCGATCATCGGCTGCGGCGGCGCCGCCTCCTCGCCCGGCCAGCCCGGCACGACGCCGTGCTTGCCGAGCGTGTTGACGTCGAAGAACGACTCGTCCGAGACGATCGCGTCGTGCGCGCCCCGCACCCACAGGATCGCGGGCTTCCGCTCGATCGCGACGATGCCGGTGAGGTCGAGGTGCGCCGCCGACATCGTGTTGAGGATGCCGCGCGTGCCCGGCGCGAAGCCCGGCCACGACTCCGACGCGACACCGTCGCCCGGCTGGTTGTCGGGCCCCGTCTTCGTCGAGAGCATCGACTCGACCCAGAGGTCCTCGTGCTCGTCGGCGAAGCCCGGTGCGACGTAGCTCGAGCGGAAGACGCTCCGCGGGCTCGTGGGCGCCTCGTCGGTCGCGTCGCCCGCCGCGAGCCGCGCGACGAAGTCGGGGTTCGCTCCCCCGCCGCCCGTGCCCGCCGCATCCGGCGTGCAGAGCGACCCGTCGAGCCGCGTGCCGAAGCCGTGCGGCGGCACGGGCGCCATGAGCGTCACCGAGCGGATGAGGTCGGGCCGGTCGAGCATGAGCTGCATGACGACGCCGCCGCCCATCGACCAGCCGAGCAGGTGGGCGTCGGCGAGGCCGAGCGCATCCATCACCGAGGCGACGTCGTCGGCGAAGTCGCCCAGGCCCCGCGTCGCATCGACCGGCAGCGTCTCGCTGTCGCCGTAGCCGCGCAGGTCGATCGCGATCGACGGCCGCGGCAGCGCGAGCATGAGCGGCTGGAAGAACAGCGACGACGACACGTTGCCGTGGATGAGCACGACGGGTCGCTGACCCTCCGCACCATCGACCTCGCGGCGGAGCACGGATGCGGCGAGCCGCTCGGTGCGGATGCTCGACTGCTCGATCCCCGCGAGGATCGTCGTCACTCGAGGATCTCCGGCTCGGTCTTCTCGCGCAGCTCCTCGATCGTCACGCCCGGCGCGAGCTCGACGAGCCGCAGCCCCTCGGGCGTCACGTCGAGCACCGCGAGGTCGGTGATGATGCGGTCCACGACGCCCTTGCCCGTGAGCGGCAGCGAGCACGCGTGCAGGATCTTCGCCGAGCCGTCCTTCGCGGTGTGCTCCATGAGCACGATGACCTTCGCGGCGCCGTGCACGAGGTCCATCGCGCCGCCGGGACCCTTGACCATCTTGCCGGGGATCATCCAGTTGGCGATGTCGCCCGAGGCCGACACCTGCATCGCGCCGAGGATCGCGGCGTCGATCTTGCCGCCGCGGATCATCGCGAACGACGTCGCCGAGTCGAAGAACGACGTGCCCGGGAGCGTCGTCACCGTCTCCTTGCCGGCGTTGATGAGGTCGGGGTCGACCGCGTCCTCGGTCGGGTACGGGCCGACGCCCAGGATGCCGTTCTCGCTCTGCAGCACGACGGTCACGTCGTCGGGCACGTAGTTCGGCACGAGCGTCGGCAGCCCGATGCCGAGGTTGACGTACATGCCGTCCTCGAGCTCCTTCGCTGCGCGCGCGGCCATCTCGTTGCGGGTCAGTGCCATGGCTGGTCTCCTCTCGCCCTCAGTCTTCTCGGACCGTGCGTCGCTCGATGCGCTTCTCGATGTCGGTGCCGACCTCGACGATCCGGTGCACGAACACGCCCGGCAGGTGCACCGCATCCGGGTCGATCTCGCCCGGCTCGACGAGCTCCTCGACCTGCGCGATGCAGATGCGACCCGCCATCGCCGCGGGCGGCGAGAACTGGCGGGCGGCCTTGTTGAAGACGAGGTTGCCGTGCCGGTCGCCGCGCAGCGCGTGCACGAGCGAGAAGTCGGTCGTGATGGCCTCCTCGAGCACGAACTCCGTAGGCGTGCCGTCGACGTCGAACGTCGCGGTCGGCTTGGGGGCGGATGCCTTGGCGACCGTGCCGTCGGGGTTGTACAGCTGCGGCAGTCCGCCCTCCTGCACCTGCGTGCCGACGCCCGTGCGCGTGTAGAACGCGGCGATGCCCGAGCCGCCCGCGCGGAGCTTCTCGGCGAGCGTGCCCTGCGGCGTGAGCTCGAGCTCGAGCTCGCCCGTGAGGTAGCGGCGCTCGAACTCCTTGTTCTCGCCGACGTACGACGAGGTCATCTTGTCGATCTGGCCGTTGCGGAGCAGGAGCCCGAGCCCCCAGTCGTCGACGCCGCAGTTGTTCGAGACGACCTTGAGGTGCTTGACGCCCCGCTCCTCGATCGCGCGGATGAGCGCCATCGGGTTGCCGGAGAGGCCGAAGCCGCCGACCGCGAGGGTCGCCCCGTCCTGGATGTCGGCGACGGCCTCCGCCGCCGAGCCGTAGGTCTTGTCGATCGCCATCAGCGTGCCCCTTCCGTGCGGGATCCCTGCCCCGCTGCCTGCAGGCGCGCGACGACGGCCGCGACCGCGTCGACGCCCGAGCCCATCAGGATCGTGTAGTGATTGGTGTCCTCGACGTCGTCGACCTCGAGTCCGGGCAGCCGCGACCGCCATGTCGCGAGCCACTCGTCATCGTAGAGGCCCGGCGACTCGTCGAACAGGCCGCGCGGGCTCCGCAGGAGCGCGATCGGCAGCTCGAGCGCCTCGAGCGCCTCGGTGTAGCCGCCGCGGCCGTCGAGCTCGACGAGGTTCGCGACGACCGCGTCGGGGTTCGCCGAGGGGCGCAGCGCGAAGCCCTCCGACTCCTCCCGCGCGTCGGGCACGAGGTCGTAGTCGACGTACTCCTCGATCGCCGGGCTCCAGTAGGGCCCGAAGGCCGGGTGCTGGCGCCAGAAGTCACGGTAGGCGGCGGTGTCGGGGAACGTCATGCGCAGCCGCTCGATCGCCGGCCCGAGCACGTCCTCGGGGCTCAGGTCGGAGCCCTCGGGTGCGGGCCGCAGCGGCAGGCCGCCGTCGACGAGCACGAGCGAGGCGACGAGCTCGGGGTGCGCGCTCGCGAGCCGGGTCGCGACGTAGGCGCCCATCGAGTGGCCGACGACGATCGCTCGCCCGAAGCCCGCGGCGCGCATCGCCGCGGCGACGTCCTCGGCGTGCTGCACCATGCTGAACGGCGCGGGCAGCGCGCGCGAGCCGCCGCGGCCGCGCAGGTCGACGGCGAGCACGGGGGCGCCCAGGCGCTCGGCGAGCGGCGAGAACGAGCGGTGGTTCGCCGTGATCCCGTGGATCGCGACGACGGGCGTGCCCGGCGCATCCGCCCGCCACACGGTCGCGGCGAGCTCGCCGCCGTCGACGGCGACGCGCAGCGGCTGCTCCGCCGAGGTGGGTGGGGTCGCGGTGGTCATCGGGCGCTCCAGCCGCCGTCCATGACGTACGAGGTGCCCGTGACCATGCCCGCGTGCGGGCCGGCGAGCCAGGTCGCGAGCGAGGCGACCTCCTCGGGCTCGACGAGCCGCTTGACGGCCGCCTCGGTGAGCATGACCTGCTCGAGCACGTCGGACTCGGGGATGCCGTGCGTCTTCGCCTGGTCGGCGATCTGCGCCTCGACGAGCGCGGTGCGCACGTAGCCGGGGTTGATGCAGTTCGAGGTGACGCCGTGCGGCGCGCCCTCGAGCGCCGTGACCTTCGAGAGCCCCTCGAGGCCGTGCTTCGCGGCGACGTAGGCGGACTTGAAGGCGGATGCGCGGAGGCCGTGCACGCTCGAGAGGTTGAGGATGCGGCCGAAGCCCCGCTCGTACATGCCGGGAAGCGCCGCGCGGATGAGCAGGAAGGGCGCCTCGAGCATGAGGGTGTGGATGCGGCGCCACATCTCGGGCTCGTAGCTCTCGATCGGGGCGACGCGCTGGATGCCCGCGTTGTTGACGAGGATGTCGGCCTCGAGCGAGAGCGACTCGAGCGAGCCGACGTCGAGCAGGTCGACCTCCCACGACTCGCCGCCGAGCTCGCTCGCGAGCGCCGCGGCGGCGGCCGCGTCGCGGTCGGCGATGACCACGTGCGCGCCCTCCGCGGCGAACGAGCGGGCGATCGCGGCGCCGATGCCCGCGGCGCCGCCCGTGATGACGGCCCTGCGGCCGGAGAGCGTGCTCATGAGTCCTCCTGGGTTCGAGCCGCGGGAGCGGCAGCGGTCAACTCCGACGGGGCGGTGCCGAGCGCGCGCTGCACGAACGCCACCATCTCGTCGAACACATCGTCGGGCACGGGCGTCGCGCCGGTGCCGTACGGGCCGTCGTCGCCCGTCGGCCACAGCACGTAGCGCATCCCGATCATCTCGCCGACGCCCATGAGCGCCCACGCCGCGACCTCGGGGTCGACGTCGCCGATCTCACCGGCGGCGCGAGCGCGCTCGAGGCCCTCGCGGTAGCCCTCGACGATGCGCTCGTAGTGCGCGCGCATCGCGCCGGGCGAGACGAACTCCGCCTCGCGCACGACGCGGTAGAGCGCGGGGTGCTCGGCGGTGAAGGCGAAGAACTCGCGGAAGCCCTCGCGCTCGGCCTCGGCGCGGTTCGAGCCGCGCGCGGCGCCGTCGCTCATCGCCTTCCGCACGCGCCGGTTGAGGTCGTCGACGAGCTGCTCGAAGAGGTCGAGCTTCGACTCGAAGTAGAGGTAGAACGTGCCCTGGGCGACGCTCGCGCGCTCGGTGATGCGGGCGATCGACGCCGCCTGGTAGCCCTGCTCGGCGAAGACGCCCTCTGCGGCCGCGAGCAGCTTCGCCTTCGTCTGCTCGCCGCGCTTCGTCCTCGGCTGGTTCACGACGCCGCTCCCTGCTGCTCGAGCGACGCGGTGAGCGCGCGGCGGAGCGGCTTGCCCGTGCTCGTGCGCGGGATCGCGTCGACGACCACGAAGCGCTTCGGGTGCTTGAAGTCGGCGATGCGGCCGTCGAGGTGCCGACGCAGCTCGGCCTCGGTCGCCTCACCCTCGAGCACGAGCCACGCGACGACCTCCTCGCCCCAGCGCTCGCTCGGCACGCCCGCGACCGCCGCCTCGGCGACCGCGGGGTGCTCGAGCAGCGCGAGCTCGACCTCGATCGGCGCGATCGACTCGGCGCCCGAGCGCACGATGTCCTTCATGCGGTCGACGACGCGGATGCGGCCGGCCGCGTCGCGCTCGACGAGGTCGCCCGTGCGCAGCCACGATCCGAAGCGCGCCTCGGCGGTCGCCTCGGGGTCGCGGAAGTAGCCCTGGAAGAGCGCCGGCCCGCGCACGAGCAGCTCGCCCCGCCCGGGCGCGGTCTGCACGCGGCCGTCGACGAGCAGCGCGACGTCGACGTGCGGGTAGGGGCGCCCGGCGGTGCCGTCGTCGCTCTCGTCGCGCGCGAGCGACACGTTCGGCGCCGCCTCGGTGAGGCCGTAGCCCTGCCGCACCGGCACGCCCTGCCGCCGCAGCAGCTCGGTCGCGCGCGGATCGAGCATGCCCCCGCCGACGATCGCGGTCGTGAGGCTCGAGAGGTCGCGGGCGAGGAAGTCGGGGTGCTGCACGAGCGCGCGGTAGGTCGTCGGCACACCCATCGTCGCGGTCACGCGGTGCCGCTCGATGAGCGCGAGCGCGCGGCCCGCGTCGAAGGTGCGCTCGAGCACGACGCGCGCGCCGACCCACCACGCGAGCAGCGGCTGGATGTTCCAGCCCGCGACGTGGTGCTGCGGCAGCACCTGCAGCACGACGTCGTCGGGCGTCATGGGCGTCGCGCGCGAGAGCGACAGGTTGCTCCACGCACAGCTCGCGTGGCTCAGCACGACCGCCTTCGGGGCGCTCGTCGTGCCGGAGGTGAAGAGCATGAGGAGGCCGTCGTCGTCGACCGGGGCTCCGTGCCCGAGGTGCACCGACGCATCCGGCACCGCCGTCTCGATCCCTGCGGCGCCGAGGGCCGTCGTGGGGATGCGGTGCCCGGCGAGGCGGTCGAGCGCGGCCTCGGCGACGGGCCGGTGGTCGTCCTCGACGAGCAGGAGCGAGGGGTCGGCGATGCGCAGCTGCTCGGCGAGCTCGCCCGCCGTGAGCCGCCACGAGAGCGGCACGAGCATCGCGCCGGCCTTCGCGCACGCGAAGAGCAGCACGACCTGGTCGGCGGTCGAGCCCGTCACCGTCGCGATGCGCGCGCCGCGTCCGTGCCCGGCCTCGCCGAGCGCGTGCGCGAGCGCGGTCGCGCGCGCCTCGAGCTCGCCGTAGGAGACCGCGACGCCGCGGTCGACGATCGCCGGCCGGGCCGGGTCGATCGCGGCGCGGTCGGTGGTCCAGCGGCCGAGCGTCAGCGCATCGGGTGCCATCGTCCTAGGCTTCCATGTCCTGGAGCGCCTTGGGCTCCGCGACGTCGCGCTTGCTGCCGCGCCGCTGCGTCACGCGGTGCGAGAGCCCGACGATGCCGCCGGGCGCGAACATCACGACGAGCACGAAGAGCATGCCGAGGATGAACAGCGGCTCCGAGAGCGGGATCCGCAGCACGTCGGGCAGCCCCCGGATCCACTCGGCCGAGGCGAGCGCCGCGAGCCGCTGGTCGAGCAGCGTGTAGACGATGCCGCCGACGATCGCGCCCCAGCGGTAGCCGACGCCGCCGAGCACGACGATGACGAGCAGCGTGAGCGTGAAGTCGCTCGTCGAGATGCGGGGCGTCGCGCTCGACTGCAGCAGCATGAAGCCGATGCCGGCGACGGCGGCGAGCACCGCGGCGCCCGCGAAGAGGAAGAGGCGCACGAAGTAGGGGCGAAGGCCCAGCACCGTCACGCGCAGCTCGTTCTCGCGCGCCGCCGCGACGACGTGGCCGAGGCGCGAGCGCTCGATCCACACGCACGCGAGGTAGACGATGACGAGGATCGCGAGCGCGAGCCAGTAGAGGTTGCGCGTGTTGACGACCCCGACGAGCACGTCGGGCACGACGTCGACCGGCAGCCGCACGCCCTCCTCGCCGCCCGTGAGGCCGCCGACGTTGCGGCGGATCATGACGTTCATCGCCTGCGCGACCGCGAGCGTCACCATCGCGAACGAGATGCCGGTGACGCGCAGCGCGAGCGCGCCGACGAGGTTGCCGAGCACGAGCGCGATGACGAGGGTCAGCACGATCGCGACGAGGAAGACGGCCTCGGCGGGCATGCCGCTCGGCGCGAGCAGCTTGAGGATGATGCCGAGACCGTAGGCGCCGGCGGCGAAGAACATCGCGTGGCCGAACGAGAGCAGGCCCGCGACGCCGAAGATCAGGTGGTAGCTGAGGGCGAGCGCGGCGATGAGCATCGCGTACGCGAGCACCGTGAGGGTGCCGGGCGTGTAGGTCGGTCCCGGGAGGATGCCGGGGATGTCGATCGCGAGCAGCGGCAGCATCGCGGCGACGCCGACGATGACGGCGCCGACGACGAGCTTGCCCCAGACGGAGGTGAAGAAGGTGCGCACGCTCATCTCCTAGTGCTTGACCTTGCCCATGAGGCCGGTCGGTCGGACGAGCAGCACCGCGGCGAGCGCGAGCACGATGGCGAGGTCGCCGGTGCCGCCGAGGTAGAAGTTCGCGAACTGCTGGATGACGGCGACGAGCACGGATGCGATGGCCGCGCCCGTGAGGGAGCCGAGGCCGCCGATGACGGTCACGATGAACGCGTAGATCAGCAGGCTCGTGCCCTGGTGCGCGCCGACCTGGCCGTAGTAGACCGAGGCGAGCACGCCCCCGAGGCCGGCTGCGGCGCCGCCGATCGCGAAGACGATCGTGAAGGCGCGGCGCACGTCGATGCCGAGCGCGGTGACCATCGTGCGGTTCTCGACGCCCGCGCGGATGACGAGGCCGTAGCTCGTGCGCTGCAGGAAGAGCACGATGAGCACGAGCACGACGACGGCGGTGGCGATGAGCAGCCAGCGGTCGTTCGGGATGTTGGCGCCGAGCACGTCCGTCGTGCCGCCGAGCCACTCGGGCAGGCGGATCTGGATGGGGTCGGTGCCCCAGATGCCCTCGAAGAGCGCGACGGAGGCGAGGCCGAGGCCGACGGTGACGAGCACCTGCTCGATGTGCCGGTTGTAGAGCGGCCGGATGAAGATGAGCTCGGTGAGCGCCGCGACGACCGCGCCGACGACGAGGCCGACGAGCATGCCCGTGAGCAGTCCCGCCCAGGTGCCGTCGCCGATCCGCCGCCCCACCTCCCAGCCGAGGAAGCCGGCGAGGGTGAGGAAGGAGCCGTGCGCGAAGTTGAGCACGCCCATGAGCCCGTAGATGAGCGAGAGGCCGCTCGCGACGAGGAAGTAGAGGGCGCCGAGGCCGATGCCGGTGATGAGCAGGAGCAGGACGGTGCTCACGCTGCCTCCTCGTCGGTCGAGACGCCGAGGTGCCGGTGCACGAGGTCGGAGTCCAGGAAGTCGGCGGCCGGGCCCGTGTGGACCACGCGGCCGCCGGAGAGGACGATGACGGAGTGCGCGAGCGCGCGCACGACCTGCAGGTTCTGCTCGACGAGCAGCATGGGCGTGCGCTCGGCCGCGGCCTCGAGGGCCTTCGTGACGGTGCCGACGATGAGGGGCGCGAGGCCCTTCGTCGGCTCGTCGACGAGCAGCAGCCGGTTGTCGTTCATGAGCGCGCGCGAGAGCGAGACCATCTGCTGCTGGCCGCCCGAGAGGGTGCCGGCCTGCTGCTTGGCGCGCTGGATGAGCTCGGGGAAGAGCTCGGCGACGATGCCGCGGTTCGGGGCGCCGCCGCGCTCGGCGAGCCGCAGGTTCTCCTCGACCGTGAGGCCGCCGAAGACCTCGCGATCCTCGGGCACGTAGGCGATGCCGCGCTGCACGATGCGGTGCGTCATGAGCCGGTCGATGCGCTCGCCCGCGAACGTCACCTCACCCGAGCGCTCGTAGAGGCCGAGCAGCGCCTTGATGTTCGACGACTTGCCGACGCCGTTGCGGCCGAGGAGGGCGGTGACGCCGTGCTCGGCGACCTCGAACGAGGCGCCCTCGACGACCTGCTGGCCGGCGATCCGCGCGTCGAGGCCGCGGACGGTCAGGATGGCGGTCACACGGTCTCCCCGAGGTAGGCCTTCTGGACTTGCGGATTGGCCATGACGGCCTTGGGGGTGTCGATCGCGAGCAGCTCGCCGTGGTGCATGACCGCGACGCGGTCGACGAGGCCGAGCAGCACCTCCATGTGGTGCTCGACCATGAGCACGGTGCGGCCAGAGGCGTGGAGCCGCCGGATGACCTCGACGAGGCCCGCGACGTCGCCGGAGCCGACGCCCGCCATGGGCTCGTCGAGCAGCACGACCTCCGGCTCGGTCGCGATGAGCATCGCGATCTCGAGCTTGCGCTTGTCGCCGTGCGAGAGGACGCCCGCAGCCGTGTCGGTGTGGTGGGCGAGGCCGACCTCCTGCAGGCAGCGGTCCGCGACCTGCGCCGCGTCGTCGCCCTGCCGGGGGAACCTCCAGGGACTCGTCGCTCCCCCGAGCTTCGACTGCGCCGCGAGGCGCACGTTCTCGCCCGCCGTGAGGCCGGCGAAGACGCTCGAGGTCTGGAACGTGCGGCCGAGACCGACCCGCGCCCGCTGGTGCACCTTGTGACCGGTGACGTCGTCCCCCGCGAGGCGGACGGTGCCGCTCGTGGGGATCATGACGCCCGAGATGATGTTGAACAGCGTGGTCTTGCCAGCGCCGTTGGGGCCGATGACCCCGACCATCTCGCCGGTCCCGACCTGCATCGTGACGTCGTGCAGGATGCGCGCGCCGCCGATCTGCAGGCCGACGGCGTCCAGCTGGAGCGCGGGTCGGTCGACCATCACTGCATCACCCTCACTCGCCCGCGACCGGCGGCGCGACGGCCTCGGCGTCGGCGACCTCGATGAGCTCCGGCACCCACGTGCCGGCCTCGTCGACGAGCCGCACCTGGAACATCGGCTGGATGAGCGCGTGGTCCTCGGCGCGGATGGTGAGCTCGCCCTTGACCGACTCGAAGGTCCAGCCCTCGAGCGCCTCGATCATCGCGGCGGTGTCGCCCTTGCCCTCGGCGATCGCGTGCACGAGCATCTGCGCGCCCACGAAGCCGTCGACGGTGAAGAGGTCGGCCTCCTGGCCCTCGGCCTCGAGGAACGCATCCATCGCCTGCGCCGCCTCGGTGTCGGTCGCCTGCGGGAAGTAGTGGTTGAGGAACTGGATGTCGGCCGAGCCCGGGCCGTAGGCCTGGTACGAGGCGCGGTCGGCGAGGCCCGTGACGACGGTCGTCGAGGCGAGCACCTGCTGCTGCGCGAGCGCCTCCCACATCGCACCGGTCGTCGCGCCGGCCCACGCCACGAAGACGAGGTCGGGCGAGGCCGCCGAGATCTGCTGCGCGAATGGGGTGAACTCCGTCGCGTCCTCGGCGACGAGGATGGGCGTGACGTTCGCGCCCTCCGCGCCGAGCACGGCCTCGACCGAGGCGACGTTGCCCTGGCCGAACGCGTTGTCCTGCGCGAAGACGACGATGTTCGAGCCCTCGACGCTGTCGAGGAAGGTCGCGGCAGTCGCGACGTCCTGCAGCGTCTGGCGGCCCGAGCGGAACGTCTGCTCGTTGATGCCCGTGATGGCGTCGGCGGCGGCCGGGCCCGAGAGGAAGAGCACGTCGTTCTGCGCCGCCTGCTCGGCGACCGCGAGGGCGACGCCCGAGGCGGCCGAACCGCCGAGCACCTGGAAGCCCTGGCCGATGAGGTCCTTGGCCTGCGTGACGGCCGTGTCGGGGTTGCCCTGGTCGTCGACCCACTCGATCGTGAGCTCTACGCCGTCGATCTCGCCGGTGCCGTCGGTCGCGTAGTCGAGGCCCGCCTCGAAGCCCTGCTGGTAGGCGGCGCCGTACGCCGCGAGCGGGCCGGTGATCGAGGTGATCATGCCCACGTTGACGGCGACGGTCTCCTCCGCGCCCTCGGAGCCGGCGGTGGAGGGCGAGGTGGTCGACGCGGTCGGCGCGCACGCCGTGAGCGCGAGCGCGGCGAGGGCGACGCCCACGCCGGCGAACTTCGTTGTCCTGCGCATGAGTTGCCTTTCGAGCGGTGCGAGCCCCGTCAGGGCGCTGCTCGACTGGCGAGACAGCACTCCCTCGTGCGGCTTCACGGTTCCAAACCTGACAGGTGGTTCAGGTTTCAGGTTCGAGCATGCAAGAGGCGTGCGCGCATGTCAAACCGGTGCCGCTTCCGTGACCGGATCGTGATGCTCGCGGCGCGCGAGAGCGGGCGGCAACCGGCTCTCGCCGGCGCCGCCCGCAGCCCGCCGTCAGCGCGCGGTGAGGCTCGCGAAGTACGGGTCGAGGCGATCGAAGCCCGCCTCGATCCCATCGGCCATGCCGCTCGCGTAGGCGCCGTCGCGGTGCTCCTTCGACGCGTACGTGATGACGGTCCGCATCGTCGTCACGCCGTCGGACTCCGCGAAGGTGACGACGTTGTGCGTCGGCGGCAGATCCATGCCGCCCATCGCCGAGCCGCCCATCCGCTCGGTCGAGACGAGCCGGCGGGGCTCGTCGGCCTCGAGCACTTCGCCGGCGATCTCGAGCTCGCCCTCGGCGTCGACCCACACCCAGCGGAACGAGCCGCCGGTGCGCATGTCCATCTCGCACACGGGGAACTCGGTCTCGGGGTCGGGGCCGAGGAGCCACGTGCGGACGACCTCGGGGTCGGTGTAGGCCCGCCAGACCTCGGCGGCCGGGGCGCGGAAGTCGCGCTCGTAGGCGATCGACGTGTCGTCGGGCATCGTGAATCGGGTCTTCATGGTCACTCCTCATCGGTTCCCGACTGGAGGTGCGCCTCGAGGCGGTCGAGTCGGGCGTCGACCTGGACCTCGAACTGCGAGACGAAGACGGCAGCGCGGATGAGCGGCGCGAGCTCGATGATGCGGTGGATGCGCTGCGCGTCGCGCTCGGGTCGGACGAGGCCGGCCTCCTCGAGCACCTTGCAGTGCTTCGAGACGGCCGGCTGGCTGAGCCCGGCGAGCGCGGTGAGCTCGGTGACGGTCGCGGGCCCCGACCGCAGCCGCAGC
The DNA here is from genome assembly GCF_000400485.1 of Agrococcus pavilionensis RW1. Lineage (GTDB taxonomy): Bacteria > Actinomycetota > Actinomycetes > Actinomycetales > Microbacteriaceae > Agrococcus > Agrococcus pavilionensis. Next base: position 43,454 of record NZ_ASHR01000030.1, on the reverse strand, counting down.
AGGATGCGGCGGCGCGTGCGGTCGGAGAGCGCGGCGAAGATGCGGTCGAGCTGCTCGTCGTCGAGTCGCTGCGCTCGCATCTTCATCACCACCCAGTTCTATAACCACTTGGCAATGTACGACGACGCGGATGGCGTGTCAAGGGGCGGATGCGCTCATTCGGCCCGGGCGGGCGCGGTCGGCTCGCGCGGGCCCGCGGCGCGCGTCGCAGCCGCGCCGACGAGCCGCTCGAGCGGCCCGCGGGCGCGCGAGGCGGCGAGGATCGCCCCGATCCCGATCGCGACGGCGAGCTGCGCGGCCCACGCTCCCCACCCCGTCGAGAGCTCAGGGGCGGCGAGCGCGAGCGTCGAGAGCAGCACGACGTGCACGACGTAGATCGTGAGCGGCGCCGCGCCCGCCGCGCGGAGCGGCTCGAGCGCGCGCAGCGCGCGCGGCGGCAGCGACGCGGCGAGCAGCCCGAGGAGCGCGATCGCGACGAGCCCGATGCCGACCGTGCGCGCCATGTCGGTGGGCGTGCCCGAGTGCGGCGCGGCGACGAGCTGCCACGCGGGCTCGGTGCCCTGCGCGGCGCCGTAGGCGTTCATGAGGATCGAGTCGCGCATCGCCTCGGCGGGCTGCTCGAGCACCGCCTCGGCGACGAGCCGCACGCCGAGCTCGCTCGCCGCGACGGCCGCGGCGATGAGCGCCGCACCGGCCACGCCGACGGTGGCGAGCGCCCGCCGCTCCCGGCCGCGCGCGCGGGCCGCGAGCAGCGCGCGAGCGAGGAGCATCCCGACGAGCAGGTACGCGAGCCACGTCACGACCGGGTAGACACCCGTGAGCACGACGTCGACCGCCCCGGCGAGCAGCGCGTCGCCGGGCCCCTCGGGCTCGACGAGCTCCGCGGGCAGGCTCTCGCGGGCGATCGCCGCGAGCGAGCCGCCCGCCGCCCACAGCGCCGCTGCGAGCGCGGCGATCGCCCACGACGGCAGCGTCAGCAGCAGCCCGGCGAGCGCGATGGCGACGCCGAAGGGCACGAGCACGACGAAGACCGCGGTCGCGAGCGGCGCCACGAGGACGCCGAGCACGGCGACGACCGCGCCGCGCGCGAGCGTCGAGCGGATCGCGCCCCGCCGATCCCCCGCCGCGAGCCGCTGCCGCGCGGCGAGCACGACGCTCACACCGCCCAGCACGGCGAACAGCGTCGACGGCGGTCCGTCGACGAGTGCGACGACGCCCGGCGCCGGCGCTTCCCAAAGGACGGTGTGCGCCGCCATCATCCCCGCGACGGCCGCGAGCCGCGCGAGGTCGATGCCCACGAGTCGCGTGCCGGCCACGGCACCATCGTGCCGCACGCGCCTCGCCGAGTGCACCGCATCCGCCGTGCCAGGGGCTCTCGGTGACGACCGGTACGGCGACTCGATCCACTCCCGCCGACCCGACCGCCTCCAGCAACGAGCCGACCCGCTTTCGCTCACTCGACCCGCTGCAACGGCTCGACTCGGCGAGAACAGGTCGAGTCGTCAAGTCCCGGCCCTTCGCGGACCCGTTCCGCCGAACGGGGCCCCGCATGTCGGGTCCCGTTCGGGAGAAGGGGTCCGGTTCGCCTCGACGCCCGCAGGCGCTCGGCGCCCGCAGGCGCTCAGCGGCTCAGGCGATCAGCGGCTCAGGCGATCAGGCCTTCGACTCGAGCCACTTGTCGCTGCGGTGCTCGGCGATGACGCGGCGCGCGGTGCCGGTCTTCGAGCGCAGCACGAGCGACTCGGTGCGGATGAGCGGCCCCTTGCGGCGCACCCCGTCGAGCAGCTGCCCGTCGGTGACGCCGGTCGCGACGAAGTAGGTGTTGTCGCTCGCGACGAGGTCGTTGAGCCCCAGCACGCGGTCGAGGTCGTGCCCCGCCGCGACGACCTTGCGGTGCTCCTCGTCGCTCTGCGGCGCGAGGCGGCCCTCCATGAAGCCGCCGAGCGCCTTGATCGCGCACGCGGTGATGACGCCCTCGGGCGTGCCGCCGGCGCCGACGCACATGTCGATGCGGGTCTCCCAGCGCGCGGCGTTGATGCCGCCCGCGACGTCGCCGTCGCGCATGAGGCGCGTACCGGCGCCCGCCGAGCGGATCTCGTCGATGAGCTGCGCATGCCGCGGCCGGTCGAGGATCGCGACGACCATCTCGCCGACGTCCTTGCCCTTCGCGCGCGCGAGCTCGCGGAGGTTGTCGCCGATCGACTGCTCGAGCGAGATGACGCCGTGCGCCTCGGGGCCGGCGACGAGCTTGTCCATGTAGAAGGCGTCGACCGGGTCGTACATCGTGCCGCGATCGGCGACCGCGATGACGCTCAGCGCGTTCTGGCGCCCGGCCGCCGTGAGCGACGTGCCGTCGATGGGGTCGACGGCGATGTCGCACGAGGGGCCGCGGCCGTTGCCGACGTGCTCGCCGTTGAAGAGCATCGGCGCCTCGTCCTTCTCGCCCTCGCCGATCACGACCACGCCGTCGAACGCGACGGTCGCGAGGAACGTGCGCATCGCGTTGACCGCGGCGCCGTCGGCGGCGTTCTTGTCGCCGCGCCCGATCCACGGCACCGCGCGGATCGCCGCTGCCTCGGTGGCTCGCACGAGCTCCATCGCCAGGTTGCGGTCTGGGTGCTCGAAGACCGGTGCCGTCATCGAATCGGAGCTGGTCGCCACGGTGTCCTCCATCGGTTGGCCTTGCCCTCGAGCCTAGTGATGCGGATGCCTGGGCCAGGCCATGCGGGCGCGGCGCGACTGCGCGTCACGCGTCGGCGTCGTCGCTCAGCTCGGCGATCGTCGCGGCGAGCGCCCCGAGGATGACGGCCGACGAGGTCGCGCCGGGGTCGGGGTAGCCGATGTCGGGGTTAGATGCGTCGAAGCGCGCCTCGAGCGCGGCCGTCTCGAGCGCGGCCTCCTCGGCGATGTCGGCGGCGCGCGCCGCGGCGACCGTCACGGTCTCGCCGCGCACGAGGTGGTCGCGCGCGTCGTCGAGCGCGGGCACGAGCGTGTCGACGACCGACTTGTCGCCGACGTTCGCGTCGGTCATCGCGTGGAGCGCTGAGAGCGCCGCGTCGATCATGGCGACCGGACCCTGCCGCTCGACGGAGGCGGCGGCGCCCAGCACCGTGCCCCACAGCGGGTTCGAGAAGCCCGCGCCCGTGCGCCACGCCTCGGCGGCGGCCGAGAGCGCTGCGCCCGCGGGCGCGCCCGCGGCCGCGTCGCGCGCGGCGGTCGCGCCCGAGAGCATGTGCTGGCCGTGGTTGCCGTCGCTCGCGACCGCGTCGAGCCCGTCGAGGTCGTCGCTCGCCTCCGCGAGCGCCGCGACGATGCGGTCGAGCGCCGCGCGGACGATGTCGTCGTGCTGCATGCTGACCCTCCTCGAGCCGAGGGGCTCGCCCCCTGCGGATGCCTGAAGCCTAGACTGAGACCGATCCCGCGACGCCGCGCCTGGCGGCTCGCGCCACAGACGAGTCAGGAGCCGCACGATGCCCGTCGCAACGCCCGAGCAGTACGCCGAGATGCTCGACAAGGCGAAGTCGAACGCCTTCGCCTACCCCGCCATCAACGTCTCATCCTCCTCGACGATCAACGCCGTGCTGCAGGGGCTCGCCGAGGCCGGCTCCGACGGCATCATCCAGGTCACGACGGGCGGCGCCGACTACTTCGCCGGCCACAGCGTCAAGAACCGCGCAGGCGGGGCGATCGCGTTCGCGCGCTTCGCCACCGAGGTCGCGAAGGCCTACCCCATCACCGTCGCGCTCCACACCGACCACTGCCCGAAGGACGCGCTCGACGGCTTCGTCATGCCGCTGCTCGAGGCGAGCGAGGAGGAGGTGCGCGCAGGTCGCGCGCCGCTCTTCCAGTCGCACATGTGGGACGGCTCGGCGGTGCCGCTGGAGGAGAACCTCGAGATCGCGAAGCAGATCCTCCCCCGCACGCACGCCCTCGGCCAGGTGCTCGAGGTCGAGATCGGGGTCGTCGGCGGCGAGGAGGACGGCGTGAGCCACGAGATCAACGACCAGCTCTACACGACGCTCGACGACGCGATCGCGATGGTCGAGGCGCTCGGCCTCGGCGAGCACGGCCGCTACATGGCGGCGCTCACGTTCGGCAACGTGCACGGCGTCTACAAGCCGGGCAACGTCAAGCTGCGCCCCGAGCTGCTGGGTGAGATCCAGGCGGGCCTCGCCGAGAAGTACGGGACGGATGCGAAGCCGCTCGACCTCGTCTTCCACGGCGGCTCGGGCTCGAGCGACGAGGAGATCGCCGAGGCGGTGCGGAACGGCGTCGTGAAGATGAACATCGACACCGACACGCAGTACGCGTACACGCGCTCCATCGCGGGCAGCATGTTCTCGAACTACGACGGCGTGCTCAAGATCGACGGCGAGGTCGGCAACAAGAAGGTCTACGACCCCCGCTCGTGGGGCAAGACGGCCGAGTCGGCGATGGCGCAGCGCGTCGTCGAGGCGACGCAGCAGCTCGGCTCGGCCGGCTGGTCGAGCAAGTAGGCAGACGTGCGAAGGGCCCCGCCGCGGCGGGGCCCTTCGTCACGCCGGTGCGCGGTCAGTGCTTCGTGCCGAACTGCAGCCGGTTGCGGGTCTGGATCTCGGCGTTCGCCTGCGCGGCGGGGTCGCCGTCGTGCGCGCCGGGCAGCGAGTCGTCGCCGTACGTGCGCACACCCGAGCCCGTCAGCCCCTGCCAGAACCGCGTGAGCCGTGCCATGAAGCCTCGTCGCTCCGCCATGGTCCTACTCCCAATCTCCCGCGTCGATGATGCTGTCCGTGCCCTCCGGGAGCGTCGTGTCGTCGACGCCGTTGTCGTCGGTGTCGACACCGGCCTGCGTGCCGCCGTGCTCGTCGGGGATGTCGGCGGGGTCGTCGCCCTCCCACTCCTCGTCGCGCGACTCGGCGCCCTCCGGGGCGTCGTCGTCGCCGATCTCGTCGAGCTCGTCGGTGGCGAGCACGCGGTCGTCGTCCGCCGGGTCGCCCATCGACTCGTCGAAGTCCTCGCCGTCAGCCATCTGCTCGGCCCACTGGTCGTCCTGCTGCACGTCTGCCATGCGGCGAGCGTATCCACGCATGCTGGATGACGCCAGGAAGCCGGTCAGCGGCGACGGCTCGGCCGCAGCTCCTTCGGGAGCGAGAAGATGAGGTCCTCCTCGGCGGTGCGCACCTCGGTGACGTCGCCGAAGCCCGCGTCCTCGAGCTCCATGAGCACCTCGCGCACGAGCCCCTCCGGCACGCTCGCGCCGCTCGTGACGCCGATCGTGCGCACGCCCTCGAGCCACTCCTGCTGGATCTCGGTCGAGAAGTCGACGCGGTGCGCGGCCTTCGCGCCGTGCTCGAGCGCGACCTCGACGAGCCGCACCGAGTTGGAGGAGTTGGCGCTGCCGACGACGATCACGAGGTCGGCCTCTGGCGCGATCTTCTTGACCGCGACCTGGCGGTTCTGCGTCGCGTAGCAGATGTCGTCGCTCGGCGGGTCCTGCAGGTTGGGGAAGCGCGCGCGCAGCCGCCGCACCGTCTCCATCGTCTCGTCGACCGAGAGCGTCGTCTGGCTGAGCCACACGAGCCTGTCGGGGTTCCGCACCTGCACGGTGTCGGCCTCGTCGGGGTTGTTGACGATCGTCACCCGGTCGGGCGCGTGGCCCGCGGTGCCCTCGACCTCCTCGTGGCCCTCGTGGCCGACGAGCAGGATCTCGAAGTCGTCGCGGCTGAACCGCACGGCCTCGCGGTGCACCTTCGTCACGAGCGGGCACGTCGCGTCGATCGCCGAGAGCCCGCGATCCTCGGCGGCCTGCACGACGGCAGGGCTCACCCCGTGCGCGCTGAAGATGACGCGCGCGCCCTCGGGCACCGCATCCACCTCGTCGACGAAGATCGCGCCCTCGGCCTCGAGCGCCGAGACGACGTGCTTGTTGTGCACGATCTCCTTGCGCACGTAGATGGGCTCGTCGTACTGCTCGAGCGCCTTCTCGACGGCGAGCACCGCGCGGTCGACGCCGGCGCAGTAGCCGCGCGGCGTCGCGAGCAGGATGCGCTTGGGCTCGTCGGTCGGGACGGCCTGCAGGCGACCCCGACGGAGCACCGGACGCGGGGCGTCGAGGGGCACTCTGCCGTTCGTGATGGTCACCGGTCCAGTCTACGATGCCGACCTATGGGCTGCCCCGGTCCTCCGGTTCTCCGCGGGGCGGCCGCGAGAGGAGCGGGATGGCCGAGCGGATCACGGGCACGCCGGACGAGCCGTGGAGCGTCGACCGGCTCGGCGCCGAGCTCAAGGGCTACATCGGCCGGCTCGGCCACCTGTGGGTCGAGGGCGAGATCACGCAGTGGTCGGCCTCGCGCGGCAACGTCTTCGGCAAGCTCAAGGACGTCTCGGGCGACTCGACCGTCGCGTTCAACGTGTGGAGCTCGACGCTCGCGCGGATCGAAGGCGACTTCGGCCAGGGCGACCGCGTCGTGCTGCTCGTCAAGCCCGACTACTGGCCGCGCGCCGGCACGCTCTCGATGATCACCCAGCAGATCCGCCACGTCGGGCTCGGCGACCTGCTCGCGCGGCTCGAGGCGCTGCGCCGCTCGCTCGCGGCCGAGGGGCTCTTCGACGCGTCGCGGAAGCGCCCGCTCCCCTTCCTCCCCGGGCGCATCGGCCTCATCACGGGCCGGGACTCCGACGCCGAGAAGGACGTGCTGCGCAACGCCCAGCTGCGCTGGCCCGGCGTCGAGTTCCGCGTCGAGCACGCCGCGGTGCAGGGCGATGCGACCGTGCCGACCGTGCTCGCCGCGCTCGAGCGGCTCGAGGCCGACCCCGACGTCGACGTCATCATCATCGCCCGCGGCGGCGGCGACTTCCAGAACCTGCTGGGCTTCAGCGACGAGCGGCTCGTGCGCGCCGTCGCGGCGGCGACGACGCCGATCGTCTCGGCGATCGGCCACGAGGCCGACCGGCCGCTCCTCGACGACGTCGCCGACCTGCGCGCATCGACGCCGACGGACGCGGCGAAGCGCGTCGTGCCGGACGTCGCCGAGGAGCTCGCCCGCATCGCGCAGGCCCGCGCGCAGCTGCGGCAGCGCGTCACCCAGCTCGTCGCGCGGGAGGCGGAGCGGCTCGAGGCCGTGCGCTCGCGCCCGGCGCTCGCGCGCCCCGAGTCGATCGTCGACGCGCGCGAGGAGGACCTCGCGCGGCTCACGGCGCGCTCGGACGAGCTCGCCGCGCGCCTCGTCGACGTCGCGCACCAGCGGCTCGACCACCTGAGGCAGACGCTCCGGGCGCTCAGCCCGCAGGCGACGCTCGATCGCGGCTACGCGGTCGTGCAGACGGCATCGGGCTCGGTCGCACGCGACGCGGCCGAGCTCGGCGCGGGCGACGCACTGCTCGTGACGCTCGCGCGCGGCGCGCTCGACGCGGAGGTGCGCGCCGCCCACGCCGAGGCGTGAGCGGCGCTGGCCCTCACGAGAGCCGGTAGCGCTTCCGCACGAAGTACAGGCCGACGAGCGACAGCACCGCGATCGCCATGTAGTAGACGCTCGGCGTGTTGAGGTTGCCGGTGACCTCGAGCAGCCACGTGAGCACGAGCGGCGCGATGCCGCCGAGCACCGTGACGCCGACGTTGTAGGTGACCGAGAGCCCGGTGCCGCGCACCTCGGCGGGGAACATGTTCGAGAGCAGCCCCGGCAGCGGCGCGAAGTAGAACGTCATGATGATGCCGAGCAGGCCGATCGCGATGACGAGCCCCGCGACGCTCCGCAGGCTCACGATGATCTGGAAGATCGGCCACGCGAGCACGAGCGCGGCGACCGCCGCCCACGTCATGATCCTGGCGGGGCCGACCCGGTCGGCGAGCCGCCCGACGTAAGGCGAGCCGAAGATCGTGATCGTGCCGGCGACGACGCCGCCGAGGTACGCGGCGGTCGGCGGGATGTCGAGGTTCGTGATCGCGAACGTCGGCATGTACAGGATCATGTAGACCGAGATCGTCGCGACGCCGATGACCGCCGAGCCGGCGAGCAGCCGGCCCCAGTGCTCGCGCAGCAGCGCGCCGAGCGGCGACTTGCGGCGCTCCTGCACGCCGAGCTCCTCGGGCTCGGCGAGCCGCGCGCGGATGTAGAGGCCGACGGGGCCGATGAGCAGCCCGACGAAGAACGGCACGCGCCAGCCCCAGTCGTTCAGCGCCTCCTCGGTGAGCCAGGTGTTGAGCGCGAAGCCGAACGCCGAGGCGAGCAGCATCGACGCGCCTTGCGCGGCGATCTGCCACGAGGCGTAGAACATCTTCTTGTGGGGCGCGGTCTCGATGAGGAACGTCGTGGCGGTGCCGAACTCGCCGCCCGCCGAGAAGCCCTGGATGAGCCGCGACAGCAGGATGATGACGCCGCCCCACACGCCGACCACGGCGTAGGTCGGCGCGACGGCCATGAGCAGCGTGCCGACCATCATGAGCATGAGCGTGAGCGTCAGCGCGTTCTTGCGGCCCTTGCGGTCGGCGTAGCTGCCGAGGATCATGCCGCCGAGCGGGCGGATGAGGTAGGTCGTCGCGAAGGTCGCGAACGTGTAGATGAGCCCGTACTCGCCCGCGTCGGGGAAGAAGTTGCGCGTGATGACGACCGCGAACGATGCGTAGACGATGATGTCGAACCACTCGAGGGCGGCGCCGATCGAGCTCGAGATGACGGCCTTCCGCGCGGCGGCGAGCCGCTCGGGAGTGGCCTGGACGGTGGCGGTCATGCGGTCTCCTGCGTGCTGAGGGCGGCGATGAGCCGGTCGACGAACGCCTCGCAGCGCGCGATCTGCTCGAGCTCGATGAACTCGTCGGGCGCGTGCGCCTGGGCGATGTCGCCCGGGCCGCACACGACGGTGGGGATGCCGGCCTGGGCGAAGAGCCCGGCCTCGGTGCCGTAGGTGACCTTGTCGTCGCTCGGCTCGGCGCCCCACGCGGCGGCGAGCGCGACGATGTCGGCGTCTGCGGGCGTGTCGACGCCCGGCGCGGCGGCGGTGGTCGTGAGCGTGACGCTCGCGCCGGGGTGGCGCTCGCGCATGCCCGCCTCGATGCGCCGGCACTCGGCGCGGAAGCGCTCGACGAGTGCCTCGTGGTCGACGGTCGTGAGCGCGCGGAACTCGAAGTGCACCGTGCACTCGGCGGGGATCGTGTTGATCGCGATGCCGCCGTCGATGCGGTTGACGCTCACGGTCGTGAACGGCACGACGTAGCCCTCGTCGAAGGGCCCCTCGGCGCGCAGCTCGTCGGCGACGCCCTGCACGAAGCGCACGAGCTCGGCCGCCGCGACGATCGCGTTCTCGCCCTGCGGCGTGAGCGAGGAGTGCGCAGCGAGTCCGCGCACGTCGACGCGGAAGACGTTCATCGACTTGTGGCCGCGCACGATGCGCATGCTCGTCGGCTCCCCCACGACGCAGCCGCGGGGCTCGATGCCGCGCCGCTCGATCTCGGCCACGAGGTCGATCGCGCCGACGCAGCCCACCTCCTCGTCGTACGAGAGGGCGAGGTGGATGGGCTCTGCGAGCCGCGCGGACGCCATCGCGGGCGCCTTCGCGAGCAGCACGCCGAGGAACGACTTCATGTCGGCGCTGCCGCGCGCGTAGAGCCGGCCGTCGCGCACCTCGGGCTCGAACGGCGCGCTCGACCACGCCTGGCCGTCGACCGGCACGACGTCGGTGTGGCCCGAGAGGACGATGCCGCCGCGCACGCTGCCATCGGCGGCGGGGATCGTCGCGAGCAGGTTCGCCTTCGCGCCGTCGGGGCTCGGCACGAGCGTCGACTCGATGCCGAGGTCGCCGAGCAGGGCGGCGACGTGGTCGATGAGCGGCAGGTTGGAGTCGCGGCTCGTGGTGTCGAATCGGAGCAGTCGCTCGATCTCGGCCATGGTCGCGGCGGATGCGGAGGGCACGGTGAACACGTCCTGACGGTCGGCGGTGGGGATGGATCGATCCTCGCAGGCGTCCCCCGATCGCGCCTGCATGAGCGCTCGACGTCGGCGGCCCGACGGTAGACTGGCACCGTGACCACCCCCGCGAGCGACGCTGTCGCAGAGCTGAGCTACGAGCAGGCCCGTGACGAGCTCGTGCGCGTCGTCCAGGCGCTCGAGTCGGGCGGGGCGTCGCTCGAGGAGTCGCTCGCGCTGTGGGAGCGCGGCAACGCCCTCGCCGAGCGCTGCGAGCAGTGGCTGCAGGGCGCGAAGGCGCGACTCGACGCCGCGCGCGCGACCGCGCCCGCCGAGGGGGCTGCCGAGGCATGAGCCCCAAGCAGCCCCGGGTCGTCGCCGAGCTCGGCCGCCCGGAGACGCCGGAGGAGGCGGCCGCGCGCAAGGCGGCCGCGTCGAGGCGGCACCGCGAGAACCAGACCTTCTCCAATCTCATCGTCGCGATCGTCGCGTGCCTCGGCCTCGTGCTCGTCATGGTGCTCGTCGTGCTGCGGCCCTCGCCGCCGCCCCGCGAGCCGATCGACGTCGCCGCTGCCGCCGCCTCGGCCGAGCCGAGCGTGGGCGCACCGCTCATCGCGCCGGAGCTGCCGGAGGGCTTCGACTCGAACGCGGCCGAGATCCGCGTCGGCGCCGATGGCGTCACGACCTGGTACGCGGGCTACGTGACGCCCGCCGAGCAGTTCGTCTCCTTCACGCAGGCCCTCGACGCCAACCCGACGTGGCTGCTCGCCGCGACCGACGGGGCCGTCGCCGTCCAGTCGGGCGAGCGCACGGTCGGCGGGCTCACGTGGACCGAGCACGACCAGCGCGACGCCGAGGACCCCGGGAACTTCGCGTTCGTGCTCACGACCGAGCACGACGCATCCACCGTCGTCGTCGCCGGCACCGCCGCCGACGACGAGATCCAGACGTTCGTCGAGGCCGTCAGCGCAGCGCTGACGGCCGTCGAGTGACGAGAGAACCGAGCCCGGCAGGGCGAACCCGAGTGAGAGGCACAGCGCAGTGAACGACGTCGAGTACCGGATCGAGCACGACACGATGGGCGAGGTGCGGGTGCCGAAGCACGCGCTCTACGCCGCGCAGACGCAGCGCGCGGTCGAGAACTTCCCCATCTCGGGCTCGGGCCTCGAGCCCGCGCAGATCGTCGCGCTCGCGCGCATCAAGCGCGCCGCCGCGATCGCGAACCGCGACCTCGGCATCCTCGAGGCGTCGATCGCCGACGCGATCGTGGCGGCGGCCGACGAGGTCATCGGCGGCGCGCACCACGACCAGTTCCCGGTCGACACCTACCAGACGGGCTCCGGCACGTCGTCGAACATGAACATGAACGAGGTGCTCGCGACGCTGGCGACGAAGCACCGCGGCGAGCCCGTGCACCCGAACGACCACGTCAACGCCTCGCAGTCGTCGAACGACGTCTTCCCGACCTCGGTGCACATCGCCGTCACCGGCGCGCTCGTCGAGCAGGCCATCCCCGCGCTCGAGCACCTCGCCGGGGCGCTCGAGGAGAAGGCGGCGCTCTGGGCCGACGCCGTCAAGCCCGGCCGCACGCACCTCATGGACGCGACGCCCGTCACGCTCGGCCAGGAGTTCGGCGGCTACGCCGCGCAGATTCGCTACGGCATCGAGCGCATCGAGGCGGCGCTCCCCCGCGTCGCCGAGGTGCCGCAGGGCGGCACGGCGGTCGGCACGGGCATCAACACGCCGCTCGGCTTCCCCGAGAAGGTCATCGCCGAGATCGCCGCGTCGAGCGGGCTGCCCATCACCGAGGCGCGCAACCACTTCGAGGCGCAGGCCAACCGCGACGGTCTCGTCGAGGCATCCGGGGCGCTCCGCACGATCGCGGTCTCGCTCACGAAGATCAACAACGACCTGCGCTGGATGGGCTCGGGCCCCAACACGGGCCTCGGCGAGGTCGCGATCCCCGACCTGCAGCCGGGCTCGTCGATCATGCCGGGCAAGGTCAACCCGGTCGTGCCGGAGGCCGTGCTCATGGTCGCCTCGCGCGTCATCGGCAACGACGCGACGATCGCGTGGGCCGGCGCGTCGGGCTCGTTCGAGCTCAACGTGCAGATCCCGGTGATGGGCACGGCGCTGCTCGAGTCGATCCGGCTGCTCTCGAACGCCTCGCGCGTGCTCGCCGACAAGACGATCGCGGGCCTCGAGGCGAACCTCGAGCGCGCCGCGGCGCTCGCGGGCATGAGCCCCTCGATCGTCACGCCGCTCAACCGCCTCATCGGCTACGAGGCGGCGGCGAAGATCGCGAAGCACTCGGTCAAGGAGGGCATCACGGTGCGCGAGGCCGTCATCGACCTCGGCTACGTCGAGCGCGGCGAGCTCACCGAGGCCGACCTCGACAAGGCGCTCGACCTGCTGTCGATGACGCACCCGGGCGTCGCGAAGTAGCCGACCCCCACGAAGAGGGGCACCCGCCGCGTGAACTGGTCCCCGAAGGTTGGACTGGCCAAGTAGGAGCCTACGCCGCGAGGGCCTGGGTCCGGTATTGCACCGGGCTCAGGCCCTCGAGCGTTGAGTGGCCGCGCTCGGTGTTGAACCAGGCGATGTAGTCGTCGATCGCCGCGGTCAGCGCTTCGGTGCTGAGGAACGTGGTGTTGCAGTAGAGCTCGTCCTTGAGGTGGCCGAAGAAGCTCTCCATGACGGCGTTGTCGAGGCAGTTGGCCTTGCGCGACATCGACTGGACCGCGCGACCTTCCAGCAGCCTGCGCCAGGTCGCGTGCTGATATTGGAAGCCCTGGTCGGAGTGCACGATCGGCTGCTCGCGCGGCGTGAGCCGCGTGAGCGCCTGCCGCAGCGAGCTATTGGTCAGCTCGAGGTTCGGGGACGAGCTGGTCGCGTGGCCGATGATCTCTCGCCCGAACAGGTCCATCACGGTCGAGAGGTAGAGCTTGCGGTCGCCGACGCGGAACTCGGTCACGTCGGTGACCCACTTCTGGTTCGGGGCGGTGGTGGTGAAGTCCCGTCGCAGCAGGTTCGGGGCGATCTTGCCGACCTCGCCCTTGAACGAGGCGTAGCGCTTGCGGCGGATCTGGCACCGCAGCCCGAGCTCCCGCATCAGCTTCAGCACCGTCTTCTTCGACACCGCCCAGCCGGCGGCACGCAGCTGGTCGCGGATGCGGCGATGCCCGTAGCGGCCGTTGCAGCGGTCGAAGATCCGCTCGATCTCGGCCTTCAGGCCTGCGTGCTTGTCCTCGGCGTCGAGGCGCGCCTGGTGGTAGAAGAACGTCGACCGGGCGAGCCCGGCGACCGTCAGCAGGGCGGTGAGGGGGTGGTCGGCCTTGAGGGCGACGACGGCGTTCACCTTGTCCGTCGTCGCTGGTCCATCAAGGCCTGCAATTTTCCCAGGTAGGCGTTCTGAGCCCGCAGGTACTCGTTCTCCCGCCGGAGCCGCTGCAGCTCCGATTCCTCACCGCCTGCGGGCGGCGCCGAGCCGGGCGGCCTGCCCAAGGGCTTCGGCCGCAGCGCTTCCTCACCATCGTTGCGATACTTGCGCGCCCAGGTCTCGATGAGCTTCGGCGACGACAGCTCGAACTCGCGAGCGAGGGCGACCTTCGATTCGCCCCCGAGGAACCGGGTGACGATCGCGAGCTTGATCTCGAACGGGTAGGACTGCTTCGTCGGCTTGGTCACCAGCGCTCCTCGACCACGCACGCGCCAGCGGTCGTACAGCCGCTTCACCGCCGGCCCGCTCACGCCCAACTCCGTCACGACCGACTTTTCGCCGCGACCTTCCTCGAAGCACGCTACAGCGAACTCGCGCTGCTGCTCCGTCAGCGAACTTCGCTGGTCCATATGACTGACCCCCAGGAGTCGGAACTGAATTACTCAGTCCAACTCCCGGGGGTCAGTTCACGCGGCGGGTGCCCCTCTCTCGCGCCGGTGTCACCAGCGGCGGTCGTCGCCCGCGCCGGCGTAGTCGGGCCACGGCAGGTCGATCGGCGGCTCGAAGTCGGCGGGCAGGAGGGCCGGCATCGGCTCGGCCGCGACCCGCTCGTCGAACTCTGCCTTCGCCGCCGCGAGCAGCTCGGGCCGCGTGAGGAGGTCGAGGAAGGTGCCGGCGACCGTCTTGCCCGCCGTCACGATCGTCGGCGCGATCGTCGCGGGGATGCCGCCGAGCGCGTTCATGACCCACGCGGGGTAGGGCCCTGCGCCCTCGACGGGCTGCAGCGCGGGCCGCGAGACGTAGAAGCGCACGAGCGGCGCGTAGTGCGACATCTCGACGTAGTCGTCGCTCGTCCAGTTGCGCTGCCACGCCGGCATGTGCTCGCGGAGCAGCCGCTCCGCCTCCCGCGGCGCGATGAGCTGCTCGGTCTCGGCGAGGAACGGCCGCTCGCTCGGCTCGAGGCCGAGGCTCCGCTGGATCTCCTGCGCGACCGCGATCGCCTCGTCGCCGTAGCTCGGGGCGCCGACCCGCTCGAGGTTGGCGTAGAGCACCTCGGCCATCGCGTGGTTCGTGCGGCCGGGGCGGCTGCGGGCGATCCAGCGCTCCTCGACCTCGCAGTGGCCCATCATCGCCGCCGCCTGCGCGTTGCGGTCGAGCACGGCGAGGATGTGCTCGGCCATCTCGACGTCGGGGGTGCGCCACGAGAACTGGATGCGCGCGACGCGCTGCGGCAGGTTGTCGGCCGTCGCCTGCCCGTCGGTGAGGATCGCGTCGGAGAAGCTCCAGCCGCCCGTCGCGGGGAGCATCGAGTCGAGCATCGTGCGCGAGGCCGTGTACATCTGCATGAGCGAGACGTTCGCGCCCGGCGCCCGCGCCGCGGAGTGCGAGGCGGGGATGGGCGAGTTCGGGTCGGCGCTCGAGAGCTGCCACGACTCGGGGTGGTCGCACACGAAGGAGTAGACCTTCGAGTAGTAGGCGCCGCACTGCGTGTCCCACCGCGCCGTGTTGCACAGCGGCAGCATGTAGAAGGGGTGGAACGAGACGATCGCGTCGGCGTCGTCGTAGTAGCCGCGGAGGCCGTGCACGACCTTCGAGCCGTGCATCTTCTCGGCGGGCTCGCCCGTGTAGTGGAGCGTGCCGCCGATGCCGTGCTGCTGCATCGCGTGCTTCGTCGCGAGGAGCCCCGCGAGCGTCGAGATCCCGAGCGCGGAGTGCGGGTCGGTGTGGCCGGGCGCGAACCGCGAGAGGCCCTCGCGCGGCTGCTCGCTCGTCGCGGCCGCCTGACTGTTGCCGGGCACGGCGTCATACTCGGCGTAGGTGAGGAGGGTGGGGCCCTCGCCGTTCGACCAGCGGGCGCTGAACGCGGTCGGCATGCCCGCCGAGCCGTCCTGGACCTCGAAGCCCTCCGCGCGCAGCAGCTCGACGTACCAGCGCTGCGAGCGGTACTCGCGCCACGCGGGCTCGGCGAGCTCCCAGATGCGGGTGTGCCACTCGGTGAGCTGCTCGAGCTGCTCGTCGATCCAGGCCTGCGCGGTCGCCTTCGCCTCGGCGGTCAGCTGCGTCGTCATCCCTGCTCCTTCGCGTCGTCGGCCGTGCGCGGCCCGGCGTCGAACGCCGCCTGCTCGATGTGGATGAGCTGCAGCCCGCCCGCGGCGAGGGCCGCGTCGACGGCCTCGCCGAGCCCCGCGGCGTCGGCGACCCGGCGGCCCGTGCCGCCGAACGCATCCGCGAGCCTCGCCCAGTCGGGCTGCGCGAGGTCGACGCCGACGGGCGCGATCCCCGCGTCGAGCTCGTTCTGCTTGATCTCGGCGTAGCCGCCGTTGTCGACCACGATGACCGTCACGTCGAGCCGCTGCTCGACGATCGTCATGAGCTCCTGCACCGAGAACATGAGCGCGCCGTCGCCGACGACCGCGAAGGTCGGCCGCTCGGGGCTCGCGACGCGGGCGCCGAGCGCCGCGGGCAGGCCGTAGCCGAGCGTCGCGTAGGTCGCCATGTAGAGCGCGGTGCCGGGCTCGCTCGCGCGCAGCGCGTTGACGAGTCCCCAGTAGGCGATCTGCGAGGAGTCGGTCGCGACGATCGCCTCGGCCGGGAGCGCCGCGGCGATCGCCTCGGCGATCGCGGTGTTCTCGGCCGAGAGCTCGAACGACTCGGCGCGCACGCGCTCGAGCGTCGCCGCGACTCCCGCGGCGGCGTCGCGCGGCTGCCCCTCGCCGAGCTCGGCGGCGAGGACCGCGAGCACGGCGCGCGCGTCGCCGACGATGCCGAGCTCGGCCTGCTGGTTGCGCTGCAGCTGCGACTCGAGCACGTCGACGCGGATGACGCGGCCGCGCGCCTCGAGCCGGTCGACCCAGAGCTCGGCCTCGCCGAGCTTCGAGCCGACGACGAGCAGCACATCCGCGTCGCGGGCGCGGTCGCGGGCCGCGGCGAGGCGGAGGTTCGCGCCGAGCGAGAGCTCGTGGCGCTCGTCGAGCACGCCCTTCGCGTTGAGCGTCGTGACGACCGGGGCGCCGAGCCGCTCGGCGAGGGCGCGGAGCTCCTCGCACGCACCGCGCGAGCCGCCGCCAGCGAGGATCACGGGGTCGGCCGCCTCGCGCAGCAGCGCGGCGGCCGCGGCGACGAGGCCGCCGTCGATCGCGGGGCGCGGCGCGGACTCGCGCGCGACGAGCGCGTCGTCGGGCAGGCCCGCGTCCTCCGCGAGCAGGTCGAGCGGCAGCTCGAGGTAGACGGGGCGGGGCCGGCCGGTCGCGAAGAGCGCGAAGGCGTCGTGCACGGCCTCGACGGCCTCCGCCGGCGACTGCGCGCGCACGGCGCGCTCGACGATCGCGCTCGCGGCGCCGAGTTGGTCCTTCGTCTCGTGGAGCGTGCCCGCGTCGGCGAACTCGCGGCCGCGCTCGGGTCCGGGCGCGATGAGGATCATCGGCCGCGACTCGGCGAACGCCGTGCCGGCGGCCGAGAGCGCGTTGAGCAGGCCCGGGCCGCTCGTCGTGACGACGACGCCGGGGAGGCCCGTGCGCTGCGACCAGCCGTCGGCGGCGTAGCCCGCGCCCTGCTCGTGCCTCGTCGTGACAGGGCGGATGCCGAGCTCGGCGAGCGGCCGGTAGAGCTCGAGGTTGTGCGTGCCGGGGATGCCGAAGACGGTGTCGACGCCATAGGCGCGCAGCGTCGCCATGACCGCGTGGCCGACGGTGGTCGTCACGGCTGCTCCGCGGCGTACCGCGCCGAGCCGTCGACCCACGTCTCGAGCACGCGGATCGCGGCGAGCTCCTCCCCCGGCACCGCGAGCGGGTCGGCCGAGAGCACCGCGAAGTCGGCGCGCTTGCCGGCCGCGAGCGAGCCGAGCTCGTGCTCGCGGCCGATCGAGACGGCGCCCTCGAGGGTGTGGGCGCGGAGCGCCGTCGCCGCGTCGATCCGCAGCGCGTCGGGACCGAGCTTCGTGCCGCGGCGGGTGACGCGCGTCACGGCGGCCTGCATGGCCTCGAGCGGGCGCGGCTCGGCGACGGGCGCGTCGGACGAGATCGTCACGGGCACGCCCGCGGCGACGAACTCGCCGAGCGGGTTGAAGCGCTCGCCGGGCGTGCCGATCGCCTGCTCGACACCCTCGCCCCAGTTGTAGTGGTGCTGCGGCTGGTTGACGGGCCGGATGCCGAGCTCGGCCATGCGGGCGATGTCGCCCTCGGTGGGCAGGCCGCAGTGCTCGATGCGGTGGCGCGCGTCGGCGTCGGGCCGCTCGGCGAGCGCCGCCTCGAGCGCGTCGACGACCATCGCGATCGCGGTCGGCGACTGCGCGTGCGTCGCGGTCTGCAGCCCCGCGGCGTGCGCGCGGCGCACGAGCCCGGCGTACTCCTCGGGGTCGTGGTAGAGCTGGCCCGTGCGGCACGGGTCGCCGACGTAGCCCTCCGGGAAGTAGGCGGTCCACCCGCCGAGCGTGCCGTCGGCGTAGAGCTTGATGCCGGTCGCCGAGAGGAAGGCGTTGCCGAACGGGCCGGTCATGCCGAGCTCGATCACCTGGTCGAGCAGGTGGGAGAGGAAGTACATCGAGACGCGCATCGAGAGGGCGCCGCGGTCGGCCATCTCGAGGTAGGCGGCGAGCTCGCGCTTCGACACCTGCGCGTCGCCGATCGCGGTCACGCCGCCGGCGAGGAACTCGCGCTGCACGAGGTCGAGCTGCCGCTGGTGCTCGGCGGGCTCGTCGGCGAGGTGGAAGTTGGGGCCGTGGTGGCCGATCTTCACGCCGTGGAGGCCAGTGAGCACGTTGCACGCGGCGTCCGAGAGCTCCCCCGTGAGCTCGCCCGACGCATCCCGGAAGAACTCGCCGCCCTCGGGGTTCGGGGTGTCGCGCGTGACGCCGTAGCGCTCGAGCGTGAACGAGTTGACGACGCCGCCGTGGCCGGAGGCGTTCATGATGTACACCTCGCGGTCGCGCGCCACCTCGTCGAGCTCGTGCCGCGTGGGGTGGCGGCGCTCGGCGAGGTTGCGCTGCTCGTAGCCGTAGCCGCGGATCGGCACGCCGGCCGGCAGCCGCTTCGCGCCCTCGCGGAGCAGCTCGACGATCTCGGGGATCGAGCCGGCCTTCGCGGGCGACACGTCGATCCACGTGAGCAGCTGCCCGTACATGAGCGGATGCGCGTGGGCGTCGATGAAGCCCGGCACGATCGTGGTCCCCGGCCGGTCCACCCGCTCGGCGTCCATCCCGGCCGCGGCCGCCTCGACCTCGGCGACCTCGCCGATCGCGAGGATCCGGCCGCCCGCGGTGAGCATCGCGCGCGCCTCGGGCTGCCCGTCGTCGACCGTCAGGATGCGGTCGGCGGTGATGATCGTCGGGCGCGAGTCCCGGTCGTCGAACGTGGCGAGGCGGCGCACGTCACTCCCCCTTCGGTCGCTGGACGGCGGTGGTGTCGAGCCGCGGCTCGAACGACTTCGTCACGGGCGCCTCGTCGGAGTGCTGCGGCGCGAGCGCGGTCGAGACCCACGCGACGACGCCGAGGAAGGCGTAGAGCCCGATGACGGTCCAGATGTTGCCGGTCGCGGCGAAGAGCGCGGCCGCGACGACGGGCGAGAGCCCGCCCCAGACCGCCGCGCCGACGCCGTAGGAGAGCGACATCGAGGTGTAGCGCGACTGCGGGCGGAACATCTGCGACATGAGCGCCGACAGCGGGGCCCACGTGCCGCTCATCGTCAGGCGGATGGCCGAGACGAGCACGTAGATGAGCGCGACCTCGTGCGCGCCGATCGCGAGGATGAGCGGCACGACGAGCAGCACCGAGAGGCCGATGCCGAGGTACATGAGGCGCTTGCGGCCGAACTTGTCGCCGAGGTAGGCGAGCGGCAGCGTCACGAGCGCCTCGACGAACGAGGCGACCGTCATGGCGCCGAGGATGATCTCGGCGTCGAGGCCGACGTCGGGCGAGGTCGCGTAGCTCTGCACGTAGGTCGTGGCGAGGTAGTAGCCGCCCGACGCGATGCCGACCATGCCGAAGCCGAGCAGCATCGGATACCAGTTGTTCTTGAGCGCGAAGACGAGCGGCGTCGACTGCTGGCGCTCCTGCACCTTCTCCTCGAACACCGGCGTCTCCTCGACGCGCCAGCGCACCCAGAGGCCCACGCCGATGAGCACGATGCTCGCGAGGAACGGCACGCGCCAGCCCCACGTCATGAGCACGTCGTCGCCCATCGCGGCGAGGATCCAGAAGGCGCCGGTCGCGAGCAGCGCGCCGAGCGGGTTGCCGAGCTGCGTGAAGCCGCCGTAGAAGGTCTTCCACTTCGGCGGGGCGCTCTCGACCGACATGAGGCTCGCGCCGCCCCACTCGCCGCCGACCGCGAGGCCCTGGCAGATGCGCAGCGCGATGAGCAGGATCGGGGCTGCGATGCCGATCGTGTTGTAGTCGGGCACGAGGCCGACGAGCACGGTCGCGATGCCCATGAGGAGCAGCGTGATCGTCAGCGCGGGCTTGCGGCCGAGGCGGTCGCCGACGTGGCCGAAGATGATGCCGCCGAGCGGGCGGGCGAAGAACGCGACGGCGTAGGTCGCGAAGGATGCGAGCGTGCCCATCGCGGGGTCGGCGTCGGGGAAGAAGACGGTCGGGAACACGATCGCGGCGGCGGTCGCGTAGACGTAGAAGTCGTACCACTCGATGGTGGTGCCGACGGCTGCTGCGGTGCCGGACTTCAGCGCGCGGCGGTGCGTGTTGGGGTGCGCGGCGGCGGTGGTCATGAGAGCTCCCTCGCTCAGTGGATGCGCCAGCACTGCGTGCGGCGATGCGACGACGATAGGCCAGCCGGCGCACGGCCGCGACCCCAGATCTGCGGCGGGACCGGGGCGTCGACCGACGATGTGCGTGCCGGTCGACGGCATCGGGCCGAGGATGCGTCACGTACGATGGCCGGCACCGGCGATCTGCGTCGCCCGCGCCGCAGATGCGCGGACTTCGCCACACCGACGAGGAGCGAGCATGGCCACGGAGCCCGGCAGGGACGGCAGCCGAATCGATGCGGCGCTCGCGCGCGCGCTGCAGGCAGACGGTCGCGCGAGCATCAGCGAGCTCGCCGCGACGGTCGGCGCGAGCCGCGACCTCGTCTCGCAGCGGCTCCAGCGCCTGCACCGCGACGGGCTGCGCGTCGTCGCGGCGCTCGATCCCGGCGTCGTCGGGCACCACGTGCTCGTGCACACGATGCTCGCGGTCGACGGGCCCGTGCGGCCGGTCGCGCAGCTCGTGGCCGAGCTGCCGGACGCCGTCTTCGTCTCGATGACGAGCGGCGCGCTCCCGCTCGTCGTCGAGTCGCGCCACGGGAGCGTGACCGAGCTGCACGAGGCGCTCGACGTCATGCGCAGCCTGCCGAGCGTGCGGCGCGTGCGCGTGTCGACCTACGCGGAGGTGCTCAAGGGGTTCTTCGTCTCGAAGCGCCGCGACGAGGTCGTGCTCGACGCGCTCGACCGGGCGCTCATCGCGCACCTGCAGCAGGACGGGCGCGCGAGCTACCGCGCGCTCGCCGACGCGGTGCACCTCTCCCCCTCCTCGGCGCGGGCGCGCGTGCACCGGCTCATCGACGCGGGCGTGCTGCGCATCTCGGCGATCCAGGCGGGCGGCCCCTCCCCCAACCGGCTCGCGATCGGCCTCGGCATCACCGCGGTCGGCGACACCGCCCCGATCCGCGACTACTTGCTCGAGTCGGCGGCGATCGACTTCGCGGCCCGTTCGCACGGCGTCTTCGACTTCATCGCGACCGTCGCCGGCCCCGCCTCCGGTCCGCTGCTCGACGTCATCGAGGAGCTGCGCAGCATCGAGCAGGTCAGCGCCCTCGAGTCGTGGACGCACTACGACGTCATCAAGGAGGACTACGCCCGCACGCTCGGCCGCATCCTCGCGCGCTGACGCGGGCACAGGCCCGACCGAGTCGTAGGGTGGCCGGATGCGCTACCCCGAGGTGAGAAGAGACGGCACGGTCGAGACGGTCCACGGGGAGGCGATCCCCGACCCGTACCGCTGGCTCGAGGACGGCGACGCCGCCGAGACGCGCGCGTTCATCGAGGCGCAGAACGCGTTCGCCGAGCCGATCCTCGCGGCGCTCCCGGCCCGGGAGGCGTTCCGCGAGCGGGTCGCGGCGCTGCTGACGGCGCCGACGCGCGGCTGCCCGTGGGAGCGCGGCGGCCGCGTCTTCGCGTGGCACGGCGGCGAGCAGAACCAGCCGGTGCTCGTGGTCGCCGACGCCGTCGACGAGCTCGAGCGGGGCCGGGTGCTGCTCGACCCGAACGCGCTCTCGGCCGACGGCACCGTCGCCGTCAACGTCGCGAGCGTCTCGCCCGACGGCGCGCTGCTCGCCTACGGCGTCTCCGACGGCGGCTCCGACTGGCGCACCATCCGGGTGCGCGACGTCGCGACGGGCGACGACCTCGCCGACGAGATCCCGTGGACGAAGTGGAACCCGCCCGTGTGGCTGCCGGGCGGCCGCGCCTTCAGCTACTGGGCCTACGACGCCCCGACGGGCGACGCGCTCACCGACGAGATGGGCGCGGGCCGGCTCATGCGCCACGAGATCGGCGCCGACCCCTCGACCGACGCCGTGCTCTTCGCCCGGCCCGACGAGCCGCGGCTCTTCGCGCGCCACTGGCCGCGCGACGACGAGTGGTTCGTGCTCTCGACCGACACGGGCTCGTCGAGCGGCAACGACCTCGCGGTGCGCCGCCACGGCGACGAGGCGGCCGCGCTCCGCCAGCTCGTCGAGGGGCACGAGCACGAGTGGAGCGCGATCGGCATCCACGGCGGCCGCCTCTTCGCTGTGACCGACGAGTCGGCGCCGCGCTACCGGCTCGCCGCCTTCGACCTCGAGACGGGCGAGCAGTCGACGATCGTGCCGGAGCACGAGGAGGACGTGCTCCTCGACGCGAGCCTGACCGAGCGGGGCCTCGTGCTCGAGTACTCGCACGACGCGAGCCACCGCATGCAGCTCGCGAGCCTTGAGGGCGAGCTCGGCGACGCCGTGCCGCTCGGCGACGGCGTCTCGATCACCGGCTCCGAGGCGTCGAGCGGCACCGGCACCGTCTTCGCGTCCACGTCGAGCTTCGTCGACCGCGGCACGCGCCACGTGATCGTGGTCGACGGCGCCCGGCTCGTCGAGCACCGCGCGCTCCTCGCGCCCGGACCGGCCGCACCGCGCGCGGCGACCCACCGCATCCGCACCGCCTCGAGCGACGGGCAGCAGGTGCCGGCGTTCCTCGTGCGGCCCGCAGGCGACGCGGGCGACGCGCCCCGCCCCACCCTCATCTGGGGCTACGGCGGCTTCAACATCCCGATGAACCCCGCCTTCCGCGCCGTGCTCGCGGCGTGGGTCGAGGCGGGCGGCGTGCTCGTCGTGCCCAACCTGCGCGGCGGCGGCGAGTTCGGCTCCGAGTGGCACAAGGGCGGCACGAAGGAGCGCAAGCAGCAGGTCTTCGACGACCTCTTCGCGATCGCCGAGCACCTCATCGCGACGGGCGTGACGACGCGCGAGCAGCTCGCGCTGCACGGCCGCTCGAACGGCGGCCTGCTCGCGGGCGCCGCGCTCACGCAGCGGCCCGAGCTGTGGGCCGCGGTCCTGCCGGGCGTCGGCGTGCTCGACATGCTGCGCTACCACCGCTTCACGATCGGCTGGGCGTGGGCGAGCGACTACGGCGACCCCGACGACGCCGAGGCGCACGCGTACCTGCGCGCCTACTCGCCGCTCCACAACGTGCGCGACGGCGTCGCCTACCCGCCGACGCTCATCACGACGGGCGACCACGACGACCGCGTCGTGCCCGCGCACTCGTTCAAGTTCGCCGCCGAGCTGCAGCGCGCGCAAGCGGCGACGGGGGCGGATGCGCCGGTGCTGCTCTCGGTCGACACGCGCGCCGGGCACGGCATGGGCAAGCCGAAGGACGCGGCGGCGCTCGAGTTCGCCGACCAGCTCGCGTTCGCGGCGCACCACACCGGGCTGGACGTGCGATGACGGATGCGTCGGCCGCGACCTGGGAGGACGAGGTCGCGGCGCTGTGGGACGACGAGTCGCTCGACGACGAGGCGCGCATCGCACCGATGTCGGCGCTGGCCGAGCGCGCGCCGGTCGTGGCGATCGGGCTCTTCGAGCTCGCGGGCGCGCACGACGCGGCGGGCCTCGAGGCGGACGCCGACGTGCTGTACCGCGCGGCGACCGATGCCGGCCTCGCGGAGGCCGATCCCGCGCGGGCCGCGCAGCTCGTGATCCAGCACGCGTCGACGCTCCGCAACCTCGGGCACGTCGACGAGGCGATCGCGATGCTCGAGGCGGCGCCCGAGCATCCCTCGACGGGAGCGGCGCGCGACGCGTTCCTCGCGCTCGCGCTCCACGGCGCCGGCCGGCACGACGAGGCGCTCCGGGTCGCGCTCGAAGCGCTCGCGCCGACGCTGCCGATCTACCGCCGGTCGGTGCTCGCCTACGCAGCCGACCTCACGCATCCGCCCGTCTGACGCGCGCGCCGCCCGCTGCTGAGGCAGGGCTGCTCTCAGCGCCGCATGATGCGGCGCGCGAGCCAGTTGCCGAGCGCCTGGATGAGCTGCACCACGACGACGATCACGAGCAGCGCCGACCACGTCACGAGCGGGTCGAACTGGCGGTAGCCGTAGGTGATCGCCCAGTTGCCGAGCCCGTCCCCGCCGACGAGGCCCGCGACGGCCGACATGTCGACGATCGCGATGACCGCGAAGGTGTAGCCGAGCACGAGCGGCCCGAGCGCCTCCGGGAGGATGACGGTGCGGATGATGCGCCACGGGCTCGCACCGGTCGAGCGCGCCGCCTCGATGACGCCCGTCGGGATCGAGACGAGGTTCTGCTCGACGATGCGGGCGATGCCGAAGGTCGCCGCGAGCGCGATCGCGAAGATCGCGTACTCGGTGCCGATGCCCTTGCCGACGACGAGCCGTCCGATCGGCTGCATCGCCGCGAGGAAGATGATGAACGGGATGGGTCGGAAGGTGTTGACGAGCACGCCCAGCACCCACCAGATCACGGGCTGCTGCAGGATGCCGCCGCGGCGGGTGACGTAGAGGCCCGTGCCGATGACGAGGCCGCCGAAGCCGCCGAAGACGAGCGAGACCGCCACGATCCACAGCATGATCGCGGTCTGCTCGAGCAGGGTCGGGAGGATGCCCGCGAGCTCGCTCATCGCTGCTCCTCCACCCGCACGCCGGCGCCCACCCGCTGCAGCGCCCACGCGATGGCGTCGGCGTCGCCGCGCACGGCGATCGTCAGCAGCCCGTAGACCCGGCCCTGGATGTCGTCGACGCCGCCGTGCACGAGGTTGAAGTCGATCCCCGCCTTCGCGAGCGCCGAGAAGACGCGCGCCTCGGAGGCGCCCTCGTCGGTGAACGAGATCGTGAAGAGGCGGCCCTCGTGCTTCGCGCGCAGCTGCTCGAGCTCGTCGCCCTGCGGGAGCGCCCGCACGACGGTCTGCACGAAGCGCTTCGCGACGGGCGTCGAGGGACGGGTGAAGACGTCGTAGGTCGTGCCGACCTCGACGACCCTGCCCGCCTCCATGACGGCGACGCGATCGGCGATCCGGGTGATGACCTCCATCTCGTGCGTGATGACGACGATCGTCACGCCGAGCTCGCGGTTGACGCGCGCGAGCAGGTCGAGCACCTCCACGGTCGTCTCGGGGTCGAGCGCGCTCGTGGCCTCGTCGGCGAGCAGCACCTGCGGGTTGGTCGCGAGTGCGCGGGCGATGCCGACGCGCTGCTGCTGCCCGCCCGAGAGCTGCTCGGGGTAGGCGTCGGCGCGGCCGGCGAGGCCCACGAACTCGAGCAGCTCCGCGACGCGGCGCTTCCGCTCCGCCCGCTCGACGCCGACGACCTCGAGCGGGTAGGCGACGTTGCCCGCGACCGTGCGGGACGTGAGCAGGTTGAAGCGCTGGAAGATCATGCCGATGCCGGTCTGCTGCTCGCGGAGGCGCCGCCCCCGCAGCTCGGTGATCGGCACGTCGCCGATCGTGATCCGGCCGCTCGAGACGGGCTCGAGCTGGTTGATGAGCCGCACGAGCGTCGACTTGCCGGCGCCCGAGTAGCCGATGATGCCGAAGACCTCGCCCCGGTCGATCGAGAGCGACACGTCGTCGACCGCGACGATCTCCTCGCCGCCCCGCTTCGCGGGCGGGAACCGCTTCGACACCCGGTCGAGCACGATGTGCTGCGCCATGCCGCCTCCTCTCGCTCTGCCTGCCGGACCGCGCGGACGGGCGGGGGACGCATCCCCCGCCCGTCCGGATCGGTCAGTTCGCCTCGAGCTCCGCCTGCACGGCCTCGAGCGCCGCCTGCAGGTCGGCCTTCGGCGTGACGGTGAAGATGCCGGAGCCGCCCGAGGCCTCGAGCGCACCCGCCTGGACCTCCTCGTTCGTCTGGTAGATCTCGACCAGGCGGTTCAGCACCTCGTCGTCGGCGTTCTCGGCGGTCGTCGCGAAGATGTTGATGTAGGGCGCCGCGGCCGGGTCGTTCGGGTCGTCCTGCGCGATCGCGTCCTCGGGGCTCAGGCCCGCGTCGGTGATGAAGTCGTTGTTGATGATCGCCGCGGCGACATCGGGCAGCGACGTCGCGGTGAGCGCGGCGTCGACGGCGCGCACGGTGACGCGCGACTCCCCCTCGATGACGTCCTCGACGGTCGAGTAGGGGCTGCCGCCGCCCTCGAGCGCGATGAGGCCGGCCGACTGCAGCACGAGCAGGCCACGCGCCTGGTTCGTGTCGTCGTTCGGCACGATGACCTCGGCGCCGTCGGGGATCTCGTCGGGCGACTGGTGCTTGTCGGAGTAGAGCCCGATCGGGTAGATCGCGGTCGAGCCGATCGGCTGCAGGTCGTCGCCCGCCTGCACGTTGTAGTTCGCGAGGTAGATGATGTGCTGGAACTGGTTGATGTCGAGCTCGCCCTCGCTCACGGCGGGGTTCGGCTGGTTGTAGTCGGTGAAGTCGACGATCTCGAGCTCGATGCCCTCGGCCTCGACGGCCTCCTCGTAGGCGGCCCAGTACGGCTCGGCGGCGCCGACCACGCCGAGCTGCACGGGGTTGTCGGCCGAGCCGAGGGCTGCGGAGGCGTCGCCGGCTCCGGCGCTCGCGCTGCAGCCGACGAGGGCGGCGGCGAGGCCGAGCGAACCGGCGATGGCGAGCGGGCGGATGCGTCGGGTGGACATGGGCGGACTCCTTCGTGGGGTGGGACTGTCTCCATGGTAGGAATCAGACAGCACCGGCCGCCAGCGGCGCCGTCACGGATCGTCACACTGCCGACGACGCGACGGCGAGCGCGCCCACGAGCGCGTGCCCCGCGAGCAGCGAGGGCCCGAAGGCGAGCGAGCGGCGCCCCGCCGCGAGCGCGACGAGGCCCGCGAGCCCGCCCACCACGACGGCGGCGGCGAGTCCGGCGAGGGGCGCGATCCAGCCGAGGGTCGAGGTCGCGAGCGCGAGCGCCGCGCCGAGCTTGACGTCGCCCATCCCCATCCCGCCCGCGACCGCCATCACGAGCAGCACGCCCGCGCTCGCGAGCGCCGCGACCGGCGCGAGGTCGCCGGTCGCGAGGCGCGCGGCGGCGCCGACCGCGCCGACGAGCAGGAGCGGGAGCGTGACCGCGTTGGGCAGCCGGTGCTCGGCGACGTCGACGCGCCACAGGAGCGGCGCCGCGAGCGCGGCCGCGAAGAGCGGCACGACCGCGGCGGCGTCGAGGCCCGCGTCGATGAGCGACCACGCGGTCGCGAGCGCGAGGGGCACACCGAGCGCATCGACCGGCCGCAGCCGCAGCGGCGGCGCCAGGGTCGGCGTCGGTGCGGTCGCTGCGGTCGTCACGCGGTCACGGTAGCCGCGGCGGAGCGCAGCGCGCGGCCGCTCTCCACAACCACCACGGCGGCGCGACACGCCCGGGATGTTCGATTTCGAACTACCTGCAACCGATCCGGGGCCCTCCGCCGATATGGGGGCAGAGAGGGCGCACCGAGTGCCCGACCAGACATCAAGGAGAACACCATGAAGCGCAAGCTCGCGATCGGCGCCGGCGCCGCTCTCGCTCTCGCCACGCTCGGCGGCGCCCCCGCGTTCGCCGCCGAGGGCGACTCGACCGTGTCTGTCCTGCACGGCGTGCCCGGCCTCACGGTCGACGTCTTCATCAACGGCGACGAGGCCATCAGCGACTTCGCGCCGGGCACGCTCACCGACCCGATGATGCTGCCCGCCGGCAGCTACGACATCCAGGTCTTCGCCGACGGCGGCACGCCCGACACGGCCGAGCCCGCGATCGAGGCGATGGGCGTCGAGGTGCCCGCGAACGCCAACCTGACGCTCTACGCGCACCTGACCGAGGCCGGCGAGCCCGCGCTCGCGGCCTTCGCGAACAGCACCGAGCCCGTCGCCGCCGGCGAGGCCCGCCTCACCGTCCGCCACCTCGCCGCGGCTCCCGCGGTCGACATCCGCGCGAACGAGACGGTCGTCGCCCCCGGACTCACGAACCCGAACGAGGCCTCGCTCGTCACGACGGCCGGCACGGTGTCGGCGGATGTCGTGCTCGCGGGCACGACCGACGTCGCGATCGGCCCGGCCGAGCTCGAGCTCGCCGAGGGCGTCCACACGATCGTGACCGCGTGGGGCTCGGCCGCTGACGGCAACCTCGCGCTCGCGGTGCAGACCGTCGAGGCGCACAGCGCCCCGAGCGGCGTCCCCTCGGGCAACGGCGGCGCGGCGTCGCCGTCGGCCCTCGCGCTCCTGCTCGCCCTCGCCGGCGCGCTCGGGCTCACCACCATCGCGGTGCGGCAGCAGCAGCTCGCGAAGCAGCGCGGCTGACATGCGCACCACCGACGGGCTCCCTCCGCGCACCGCGCGGCGGGAGCCCGCTCGGCGCGCGTGGCGGCCGGCAGCCGTGCTCGCCGCGATCGCGGCAGCCGCGGCCACCGCGATCGGCGTGTGGCTCCTGCTGCCCGACTCGCTCGAGCCGGACTCGCCGACGGCGTCGATGACGCCGATGGCCGAGCCGACCCCCACGAGCGCGCCGAGCGCATCCGCCCTGCCCGACGCGGCCGCGACGGCCGCGCCCGTGCCGAGCGCGGTCGGCACCCGCGACGCGTCGATCGGCGCCGCGACGACCGCGGTCGACGCTCCGACGCGCGTGCAGGTGCCCTCCGTCGGCATCGACCTCGAGGTCATCCCGGTCGGGGTGCGCGAAGACGGCCAGATGGACGTGCCGGAGCTCGTGCGCGAGGTCGGCTGGTACCGCTTCGGCCCCGCGCCGGGCGCCGACCGCGGCTCGGCCGTGCTCTCGGCCCACGTCGACAGCGACCGCGGCCGAGCGCCGATGGCAGAGCTGCTCAGCGCCCGCGCGGGCGAGAGCGTCGAGGTCGCGACCACCTCGGGCGCCGACCTGCGGTTCCGCATCGTCGCCGTCGAGCGGTTCTCGAAGGACGACCTGCCGCTCGACGCGATCTTCGCGCGCGACGGCGACCCGCTCGTGCGGCTCATCACGTGTGGCGGCGAGTGGGATGCCGCGGCCGGGGCCTACGAGGACAACATCGTCGTCACGGCAGTGCCCGATGCGCCGTGACCGAGCCGGAGGGGTGATACGTTCTGGCGGTGTCGAGCGAGGAGACGGTGGAGGCCGAGCGCCTCTCGCGAGCCTTCGCCCACGATCCCTCCCCCGAAGCGCTGCGCCAGGCGTACGAGCGCTGGGGCGGCATGGTCTTCGCGATCGCGTGCCGCGCGATGGCGCCGCACGACGCCGAGGACGTCGTGCAGCAGACCTTCGTCTCGGTGTGGCGCTCGCGCGAGTCGTACGACCCGGATGCGGGACCCCTCGGGGCGTGGATCGTCGCGATCGCGCGCCGCAGGATCGCCGACCACTGGCGCTCCCGCTCGGCGAGCGAGCTCGCCGTCGATCCGGAGACGCTGCACGGCGCGCTCGAGGCCGGTGAGGGGGATCCGGTGTCGGACGCGGTCGAGAACGCCCTGACGGTGCAGGAGGAGCTCGAGCGGCTCGGTGAGCCCGCCCGCACGATCGTGCGGCTCGCCGTCGTCGAGGACCGCTCCACCGCTTGGATCGCCGAGCGCCTCGCCATGCCGGCCGGCACCGTGAAGAGCCACTTGTCGCGAGGACTGCGACGACTGCGAGACCGATGGGAGGAGTCGCATGCAGCATCTGCCTGAGGAGTCGCTCGTCGCGCTCGCCCTCGGAGAGGCCGTCGAGGGCGGCGAGCACGCCGCGGAGTGCGCGACCTGCAGCGCCGAGATCGCGGCGTTCCGCACCGCGGCGCAGCGCGTCCGCGCCGCCGACGTCGTGCCCGTCGCGCCGCCCGCCGGCGTGTGGGACCGCATCGCGGCGGAGCTCGACGTGCCGAGCGCGACGGGCGCCGCGCCGACGAGCGCGAGCGACGCATCCGCCGCCTCGCTCGAGGCACCCGCATCGACCGGCGCTCCCGTGACCTCGATCGACGTCGCGCGCCGTCGGCGGCGCAGGTTCGGCGTCGGCGCACTCGTCGCGGCATCGCTCGCCTCCGCGGCCGTCGCGGCGAGCATCGCCGTGCTCGTCGTGACGCAGCTCGGCAGCGACCCCCGGTCGACGAACGTCGCCCAGGCGACGCTCGACCCGCTCGCGACGACCGTCGGGGCGGCTCGCGCCGAGGTCGTCGAGCGCGACGGGCAGCGGCTGCTCGTCGTCGACGTCGACGAGCTGCCCGAGGTCGAGGGCTACCTCGACGTGTGGCTGCTCGACCCGGACGCGCAGCAGATGGTGAGCCTCGGCGTCATGGACGCCTCGACGACGCAGCTCGCGCTGCCGGGCGGCCTCGACCTCGACGCGTTCCCGATCGTCGACGTCTCGGTCGAGCCCTTCGACGGCGACCCGACGCACTCGGGCGACAGCCTCTGGCGGGGAGCGCTCGAGAGCTGAGCCGCGTCAGCGGTGCGGCCAGCGCTCCAGCGCCCGCTCGATCGCCGCGCGCGTGCGATCCGGCACCGGCTCGACGAGCTCGAGCAGCGGCTCTGCCGCGCGGCCTCGCGCGACGGGGATGCGCCACGTGCCGACCGCGACGCCGTCGACGAGCACGAGCGGCCGGAAGACGCCGTTGCCGCCCGGCACCGCGGCGCGCAGCACCGCTTCGCTCACGTCGCGCGAGCGCCCCTCGTACCCGAGGAGCCACTCGTCGAACGCGGGCACGAGCGTGACGCCGACGCGGCCGCCCGGCTCGGCGCCGGCCTCGACGAGCAGCTCCTCCTCGCCGAGCCGCGCGCGCTCGAGCCGGCTCGCCCGCTCGAGCGCGGCGCGCACGGGGCGCTTCGCGGCGCCGAGCCACCACGCGGCGTCGTCGGCTCGCACGGGTCCGCGGGCGATCGCGAAGCGCTCGAGCGCGGCGCCGAGCGCCGCCTCGGGGTCGGCGATCTCGGGCGGCGCTCCCCCGACGAGCAGCTGCTCGTCGCCCTCGAACGGCCCGAAGCGCACGAGGCCGTCGTAGGCGCAGAGCGCGAGCAGGTGGTAGCCGTCGCCGCCCGCCGTGCCGATGCCGGCCGCCTCCCACGCCTCGAGCATCGAGCGGCGGCGGGTGGGGCCGGCCGCGAGCTGCTCGACGAGCACCTCGGCGGCGCGCTCGGCCGTCGCCTCGTCGATGCCGCGCTGCTCGCACATGCGCCGCTCCTGCCGTCGCATCCGCTCGGCCGTCGCGGCGTGCAGCGCGGCGAGGTCGTCGGGCGCCGCGACGAAGAGCGTGCCGCGCATCGCCCACGAGCGCACGAGCAGCCCCGCGTCGAACGCGGCCCGCACGTCGGCGAGCGTCGTGCCGGGCGCCGAGCGGATCGCGATCGCGCGCAGCACGCCCGCGAGGTCCTGCCCCTGCATCGCGACGAAGCGGCGGACGACGTCCGCGGGCGCGAGCGTCGACCCGAGCAGCCGCTGCGAGGCCAGGCGGAGCCGCCGCGCCTGCGTCGGCGTCTCCGAGCGGGGCCCGACCATGCGCCCACGGTAGCCCCGCCCGCCCACGCGCGCCGACGCATCCGCTCGCCGACGCATCCGCCGACCGCGCGGGCGGGCAGAGTCCTCGCGCGCGGGACCCCTGCCACCGAACGGGAGCCGGTGCACCGGGTCCCGCGTGGCGGAAGGGGTCCCGCAGGCGACGGCTCGAGCGCCTCAGCCCTCGAGCAGGCTCGTGACGAGCGCCGCGATCCTCGAGCGCTCCGAGCGCTGCAGCGTGATGTGGCCGAAGAGGTCCTGCCCCTTGAGCGTCTCGATGACGCTCGCGATGCCGTCGTGACGGCCGACGCGCAGGTTGTCGCGCTGCGCGACGTCGTGGGTGAGCACGACGCGCGAGTTCTGCCCGATGCGGCTGAGCACCGTGAGCAGCACGTTGCGCTCGAGCGACTGCGCCTCGTCGACGATCACGAACGCGTCGTGCAGCGAGCGGCCGCGGATGTGCGTGAGCGGCAGCACCTCGAGCATCCCCCGGTCGGCCACCTCGTCGAGCACGTTGTCGCTCACGAGCGCGCCGAGCGTGTCGTAGATCGCCTGGCCCCAGGGGTTCATCTTCTCGTCCTTGTCGCCGGGCAGGTAGCCGAGCTCCTGGCCGCCGACCGCGTAGAGCGGGCGGAAGACGATGACCTTCTTGTGCAGCCGCCGCTCGAGCACCGCCTCGAGGCCCGCCGCGAGCGCGAGCGCCGACTTGCCCGTGCCGGCGGAGCCGCCCAGCGAGACGATGCCGACCTCCTCGTCGAGCAGCAGGTCGATCGCGAGCCGCTGCTCGGCCGAGCGGCCGTGCACGCCGAACACGTCGCGGTCGCCGCGCACGAGCGTCACGACGCCCGGGCGCTTGACGCGGCCGAGCGCCGAGCCGCGCTCGGACGAGATGACGAGGCACGTGTTGGCCGGCATGTCGGCGACGGCCGCCGTCTCGAGCCGCTCGTGCTCGTAGAGCCGGTTGATCTCCTCCCCCGAGAGCGCGAGCTGCTCGATGCCGGTCCAGCCCGAGTCGACCGCCTGCTCGGCGAGGTACTCCTCCGCCGAGAGGCCGATCGATGCGGCCTTCACGCGCATCGGCAGGTCCTTCGAGACGACGCACACGTCGAGCCCGTCGGCCGCGAGGTTCGAGGCGACCGCGAGGATGCGCGAGTCGTTGTCGCCGAGCTGCAGCCCGCTCGGCAGGATCTGCTGGTTGGAGTGGTTGAGCTCGACCCGCAGGCTGCCGCCGCCCTCGGTCGGCACCGGGAAGTCGAGCCGGTGGTGCTCGACGCGCAGGTCGTCGAGGTTGCGGAGCGCCTTGCGCGCGAAGTAGCCGATCTCGGGGTCGTGCCGCTTCTTCTCGAGCTCGGCGATGACGACCACCGGGATCACGACCGAGTGCTCGGCGAAGCGGTGGATGGCCCCCGGGTCGGAGAGCAGCACGCTCGTGTCGAGCACGTAGGTGCGCTGGCGCGTGTCGGTCTCGGCGATCTCGACGGCGCTTCCGGAGGTGGTGGTGCGTGCAGGCACGTGGCGCTCCCTTCCGACCGAGGTCGGATCTCACGCGGCCGTCGCCTCCCGAGGTGCTCGCTGGCGCGAAGGCCGCTCGCTCGCCGGGCGAAGGTGCCCGACACGGCTGAATGTACGCGCGCTCCCGATGCGCCGTGTCGGAAGACACACCGCCGTCACCGAGAGTTCACCTCGAGCGGAGGTTGAGGGTTCTCAGCGCCCGTAGCGCCGCTCGCGCAGCCCGTAGGAGCGGATCGCCCGCAGGAAGTCGACCTCGCGCAGGTCGGGCCCGAGCGCCTCGACGAAGTAGAGCTCGCTGTGCGCGCTCTGCCACAGCATGAAGTCGCTCAGCCGCTGCTCGCCCGAGGTGCGGATGACGAGGTCGAGATCGGGCTGGCCCGCGGTCGAGAGGTGGTCGGCGATGAGCTCGGGGCTCAACCGCTCGGCGATCTCGGCCGGGCTCGCGCCGTCGGCCGTCTCGAGGATGCGCTTGACCGCCTCGACGAGCTCGTGCCGGCCGCCGTAGCCGACCGCGAGGTTGACGACGATGCCCGGCTCCCCCTCGGTGCGCTCCGCCGCCGCGGTGAGGGCGGCGCACAGCGGCTCGGGGAGCCCGCGCGGGTCGCCCACGTGGCGGATGCGTCGGCCCGGCGTGTGCGAGAGGCCGTCGGCGAGCTCGGCGATGATCTCGCACAGCTCGCCGAGCTCCTCGCTCGCGCGGCCGGTGAGGTTGTCGCGGGAGAGCAGGTAGAGCGTGACGACCTCGACGCCGATCTGCGCGCACCACTCGACGAACTCGTGCAGCTTCGCGGCGCCCGCGCGGTGCCCGTGGCCGACGCTCGCGAGCTTCTGCTCGCGAGCCCAGCGCCGGTTGCCGTCGATGATCATCGCGAGGTGGCGCGGCACGGGGCTGCCCTGGAGGTCGCGCCGCAGCCGCCGCTCGTAGTAGCGGTACACGAGTCGTGACCCCGGGGCGCTGCGCAGTCGCACGCGTCGAATCTACCGGGGGACACGACCGGATGTCCGCAGCGGCACTGCGTACGCCGTACGCTGTAGGCATGCCCGTGACCTCCGATCCCGAAGCTGACGGCCTGCGGCGCGAGCCGGATCCCGCTCCCGGCGACGACGTGCCCCACCTGCCGCTCATCGAGGCGGCCGGCGACGCGATCGCCGAGGCCGAGGTCGAGGCGAAGCCCTCGTGGCGCGGCTGGATCCACGCGGTGACCGCGCCGCTCGCGCTCGTCGCCGGCATCGTGCTCGTGCTCGTCGCCGACGGCGCGACCGCGCAGCTCTCGACGGCCGTCTACGCGCTCTCGAGCCTGCTGATGTTCGGCGTCTCGGCCGTCTACCACCGCTTCACGTGGCGGGAGCGCACGCGCGTGCTGCTCAAGCGCTTCGACCACGCCAACATCTTCCTGCTCATCGCCGGCAGCTACACGCCCATCTCGCTGCTGACGCTCCCCTCGCCCACCGACTGGATCCTCCTCACCGTCATCTGGGGCGGCGCCCTGCTCGGCATCGCGTTCCGCGTCTTCTGGATCGGGGCGCCGCGCTGGCTCTACGTGCCGATCTACCTCGCGCTCGGCTGGGCGGCCGTCGCCTTCCTGCCGCAGATCTGGGCGGCGAACCCGACGACGGCGCTGCTCGTCATCGCGGGCGGCCTCGCCTACACGGTGGGCGCGATCGTCTACGGGATGAAGCGGCCGAACCCCGTGCCGGGGCACTTCGGCTTCCACGAGATCTTCCACGCGTGCACCTTCATCGCCTTCGTGTGCCACTTCACCGCGATCGTGATCGTCGCGGTCGCGCCGCCCGCCTGACGCGCCGCTAGCGTGGTGCGAGTGCGCCTCCCCCGACTCGCGACCGCCGCCCTCGTGGCGGCCGCCGCCCTCACCCTGGGCGGCTGCCTGCTGCCCTCCCCACCCGAGCGGCCCGTCGAGCGCACCGCTCCGCGCGCCCCGACGACGCCGAGCGGCGCAGCGGCACCGGAGGTCGTGCCCGTCGAGCCCGACGCGCCCGTCACGAGCGGCGACACGACCGCGAGCGACACGGGCGAGCTCTACGCGGGCGAGGCCGGCGAGACGAGCGACGGGTTCCTCCCCGACGCCGCGGTCGACGTCGTGCTGCCGCCGACGGCCGGCACCCCCGTCGTGCGGCCCGGCATCGCGCTCCCCGTGCACGAGGACGGCGACGAGCTGCTGCCCGGCACGGCGCACGAGGGCAGCGGCAACCTGCTGCTGACGACGAGCGGCCGGCTCGAGCTCTCGGCGGGCGGCGCGGAGTACACGTGCAGTGGCACCGTCATCAACAGCGAGTCGGGCCTCATCGTGCTCACCGCCGCGCACTGCATCTTCGACGACGACACGCGCGACTGGTACGACCGCATCTCGTTCGCGCCCGCCTACGAGCGCGGCGAGGCGCCCTTCGGCACCTGGGTCGCCGAGGAGTGGTGGGTGCCTGAGCAGTACCTCGAGGCGAACGACCGCTGGCTCGACGGCGCCGACGACGACGGCTGGATGGGCTTCGACTTCGGCTTCATCCGCTTCGCGCCGCAGGACGGCGCGACCCTCGAGGATGCGGTGGGCGGCCAGGGCGTGAGCTTCACGGCCGAGACGAACGGCGTCGTGATCGCCGGCTACCCGGGCAACGACCCGTTCGACAGCGAGGTGCTGCGGCACTGCGCCGAGGACCGGCTCGACTACGGCGCGGGCGGCGACGCGAACTACGGCGCGGACTGCGAGATGGGCGACGGCGCCTCAGGCTCGGCGTTCGTCTCGAACCTCGACCCGACGACCGGCGCCGGCCACATCACCGCGGTCTTCTCCAACGGCGGCGCGACCGGCGCCTACGGTCCGCCGCTCGGCGTCACCGCCTGGAACGGGCTGCGGTCGATCGACGGCTGACGCGCGTCAGTCGTTCGCGTCGTCCTGCGACTGCCCGAAGGCGCCGACCTTCTTCGGCGCGGCCTTCGCCTGCTTGTCGGCCGCGCGCCGCTGCTGGCGGTTGCCGCCCTGCGCCTGCGCCTTCGCCGCGACCGCCGGGTTGCCGCTCTTGGCGCGCCCCTTCGCGGTCGCCGCGGTGAGCTCCTTGCCGCGCGAGTCGTGCACCGACGCCTCGCCGTCCTCGTCGGGTGCCGAGTAGGTGAGCTTCGCCGCGTCGTCCTCGACCTCCTCGAGACCGCCGCCCTCGATCGCGGGCGCCTCAGGGCTCGCGCCCTGGTGCACCTTGACCTCGAGGTTGAACAGGAACTGCACCGACTCCTCGCGGATCGCCGACATCATCTGCTGGTAGAGCGCGAAGCCCTCGTTCTGGTACTCGACGACCGGGTCGCGCTGCGCCATCGTGCGCAGGCCGATGCCCTCGCGCAGGTAGTCCATCTCGTAGAGGTGGTCGCGCCACTTGCGGTCGATGACCGAGAGCACGACGCGGCGCTCGAGCAGGCGCATCGCGGGCGAGCCGAGCGACTCCTCGCGGCGCTCGTAGGCGAGCTTCGCGTCGGAGACGAGCTGCTCGTAGAGGAAGTCGGCCGTGAGGCGCGGCTGCGCCTCGGCGACGACCTCGTCGATCGTGATGCTCACGGGGTAGATCGTCCTCGCCTCGGTCCAGAGCGCCTCGAGGTTCCACTCGTCGCTGTCGCCGCCGACCGCGTGCGCGTCGACGAGCTCGCGGATCGTGCCCTCGAGGAAGCCCTGCACGCGGCCCTGGAGGTCGTCGCCGTCGAGGATGTGGCGGCGGTCGGAGTAGATCGCCTCGCGCTGGCGGTTCATGACGTCGTCGTACTTGAGGACGTTCTTGCGCATCTCGGCGTTGCGCGCCTCGATCTGCGCCTGCGCGGACCGGATGGTGCGGGAGAAGATCTTCGACTCGAGCGGGATCTCGTCCTCGTCGGCGTCGACGGCCATGAACCGCTGCGCGACGGCGCCGCCGAACAGGCGCAGCAGGTCGTCCTGCATCGAGAGGTAGAAGCGGCTCTCGCCCGGGTCGCCCTGACGGCCGGAGCGGCCGCGGAGCTGGTTGTCGATGCGGCGCGACTCGTGCCGCTCGGTGCCGAGCACGTAGAGGCCGCCGGCCTCGACGACCTGCTTGGCCTCCGCCTCGACGGCGGCCTTCACCTCGGCGAAGACCTCGTCCCAGCGCTCCTCGTACTCCTCGGGGGTCTCGGCCGGGCTCAGGCCGAGCTCCTGCATGCGCGTGACGGCGAGGTGCTCGGCGTTGCCGCCGAGCATGATGTCGGTGCCTCGACCGGCCATGTTCGTCGCGACCGTGACGGCGCCGAGGCGGCCGGCCTGCGCGACGATCGATGCCTCGCGCGCGTGGTTCTTGGCGTTGAGCACCTCGTGCGCGACGCCCGCCTTCGCGAGCAGCCCCGAGAGGTACTCGCTCTTCTCGACGCTCGTGGTGCCGACGAGCACGGGCTGGCCGGCCTCGTGGCGCTCGACGATGTCCTCGACGACGTGCTTGAACTTGCCCTCGACGGTCGAGTAGACGAGGTCGGGCTGGTCGATGCGCTGCACCGGCTTGTTCGTCGGGATGGGGACGACGCCGAGCTTGTAGGTCGACATGAACTCGGCGGCCTCGGTCTCGGCGGTGCCGGTCATGCCCGAGAGCTTCTTGTAGAGGCGGAAGTAGTTCTGCAGGGTGACCGTCGCGACCGTCTGGTTCTCGGCCTTGATCTGCACCCCCTCCTTCGCCTCGATCGCCTGGTGGATGCCCTCGTTGAAGCGGCGGCCCTGCATGATGCGGCCGGTGTGCTCGTCGACGATGAGCACCTCGCCGTTCATGACGACGTAGTCGGAGTCGCGCTTGAAGAGCGCCTTCGCCTTGAGCGCGGTGTTGAGGAACGAGATGAGCGGCGTGTTCGCCGACTCGTAGAGGCTGTCGATGCCGAGCAGGTCCTCGACCCGCTCGATGCCGGGCTCGAGCACGCCGACGGTGCGCTTCTTCTCGTC
Source organism: Agrococcus pavilionensis RW1 (assembly GCF_000400485.1). Classification (GTDB taxonomy): domain Bacteria; phylum Actinomycetota; class Actinomycetes; order Actinomycetales; family Microbacteriaceae; genus Agrococcus; species Agrococcus pavilionensis. Next base: position 5,748 of record NZ_ASHR01000030.1, on the reverse strand, counting down.
GACCTCGTAGTCGACGTCGGGGCGCAGGCGCTTGGCGATGCGCGCGAACTCCGCGAACCAGCGGTTCGCCTCGCCCGCGGCGGGGCCTGAGATGATGAGCGGCGTGCGGGCCTCGTCGATGAGGATCGAGTCGACCTCGTCGACGATCGCGAAGCCGTGGCCCCGCTGCACCATGGCCTCCTTCGAGTGGGCCATGTTGTCGCGCAGGTAGTCGAAGCCGAACTCGTTGTTCGTGCCGTAGGTGACGTCGGCGGCGTACTGCTCGCGCCGCACCTCGGGCGACTGGCCCGCGATGATGCAGCCGGTCGTCATGCCGAGCGCGCGGAAGACGCGCCCCATGAGCTCCGACTGGTAGCTCGCGAGGTAGTCGTTGACCGTGACGATGTGCACGCCCTCGCCGGTGATGGCGTTGAGGTAGGCGGCGATCGGCGCGACGAGGGTCTTGCCCTCACCGGTCTTCATCTCGGCGATGTTGCCGAGGTGGAGCGCGGCGGCGCCCATGATCTGCACGTCGTAGGGACGCATCCCGAGCGTGCGCTTCGCGGCCTCGCGCACCGCGGCGAAGGCCTCGGGCAGCATCGTCTCGAGCGCCTCGCCGTCGGCGTAGCGCTGGCGGAACTCGGCGGTCTCCTGCGCCAGCTCCTCGTCGGTGAGCTCCTCGAAGGCATCCTCGAGCTTCGCGACGTCGGCGGCGATGCGCTCGAGGCGCCGCAGCAGCCGGCCTTCGCCGGCGCGCAGCATTTTCTCGAAGAAGTTGGCCACGAGGGATGCCTCCCGTGCGTTGGGGGAAAGGGACGGTCCTTGACCGACTGCCCATCGTAGCAACCGGCGCCCTGCGGCGCCCCTGCGATGCTCAGCGGCGCCGCGGGGTCGCGTCAGGATGCGGCCGCGGGAGCGCTCTCCTCGCTGGCCTCGGGCTCGGCGATGGATGCGTCGAGCGAGATGACGCCGTAGGACCAGCCCTTGCGGCGGTAGACGACGGCGCACTCGTCGGTGGCCTCGTCGACGAAGAGGTAGAAGGGGTGCCCGACGAGCTCCATCTGGTCGACGGCGTCGCTCACGCTCATCTTCTTGGCCGGGAACCGCTTCTTGCGGATCACGACCGGCGACCACTCCTGCTCCTGCTCGGGCTGCTGCTCGACGACCGGGATGGCGCCGGTCGCGACCGCCTCGACGATCTCGGGGTCGGCGGGCGTGATCGCGACCTGCTCGAAGCCGGTCACGACCGCCTCGCGCAGCGGCGTGCGGCGTCGGGCGCTGTGATCGTGCCGCTTGTCGTGCACGCGGCGGGCGCGCTCCATGATGCGGTGGAACGCGGCGTCGAAGGCGATGTACTTGTCGGGGCCGTCGGATTCGGCGCGGATGATCGAGCCCGGTCCGTGCACCGTGATCTCGACCCGGCCGCCGGCGGCCGCATGCGGGTCGGCGTGGCGCGAGAGCCGGACGTCGAGGGCGGTGGCTCGCGGCAGGAGCTGCGTGACCTTGCCGAGCTTCTCCTCCGCGTAGGCCCGGAACCTGTCGGTGATGTTCGCGCCCCTCGCGCCGAATGTGATCTCCATCGTTGCCTCCCATCAGGTACGGCGTCGGCGCCAGCGGCTGCGGGCCGACTTGCGTGGCGATCACCATACCCCGCTCGTCCGAGCGTGGGCCGGGCGCGCCGGGAGGCGTCGCGGCGTGCGCGCGACGGCCACGATCGCGACCGGCTCGCAGCCCGCGGCGCGCAGCGCCCGGACTCCTTCGCGCACCGTCGCGCCGCTCGTGACGACGTCGTCGACGAGCACGGCGGCGGTGCCGGCGAGCCGCGCGGTGTGGCGCCGGCCGAGCTCGAGCGAGCCGTGCGCCGCGAGCGCGCGCTCGTCGGCGGAGCGCTCCTTCTGCGTGCCGGGCGGGGCGCGAGAGGCGACGCGGCGGAGGGGCACGGCCCGCATGCCCGCGCCGCGGAGCACGAGCTCGACGGGATCGAAGCCGCGCCGCCGCAGCCCTTCGCGGCTCGACGGCACGCGCACGAGCTGCCCCGCCGGGGCCGCGGCGATCGCGAGGGCGAGCCCGGCGCCGAGCGCGCGGGCCGTCGCCCGGTCGCCGCGCTCCTTGCACGCGCCGACGAGCGCCCGCACCGCTCCCTCGTAGCGCGCGGCGGCGACGAGCGGCACGCCGTCGAGGAGCTCGCGCTCGGCGCCGGCGAGCAGCAGTCCGGCGCACGCCGGGCAGACGGCGATGTCGGGGGCGCCGCAGCCGGCGCACTCCACCGGCCACAGCACGCTCGCCGCCTCGCGGAGCGCCGCGCGCAGAGCGGTGCCGAGCCCCTCGACGGGTGCCGCGACCGGTGCCGCGTGGCGTGCCGAGCGCATCCGCATGCCCGCACGGTCGCACGCGGGCGCGCCGGTCCGCTCAGGCCGTCGGCGCCGCTGTGGAGGACGTCACTGCTGCGTCGCGACGAGCGCGACGGGGCCGAGGCCCGGCACGGGGCTCCAGACGCTGCCGCGCAGCGCGAGCAGCGAGCCGTCGACGCCGAGCGCGCGGAGCGTCGACGCCCCCTCGCTCCCGCCGACGACCGCCCGCACGGGCTCGCCCGGCGCGGGCAGCTGCTCGGAGGCGCCGCCGACCTCGAGCAGCACGATCTGCGACTGGTCGCCGGCAGCGGCGAGCACCGCGACCTGCGTCGCGCTCGCCCACGTGACGTCGCTCGCGGCGCCGTCGACGCGCGGGAGCGCGTACGGCTCCCCGAGCGCGACGGGGCGGCCCGCGGCGTCGCGGATGACCGCGGCGACCCAGACCTGGCTCACGCTCCCGTCGACGGTCGTCATCGCGAGCCGCGCGCCGTCGCGCGAGAGCTCGATCGCCGCGATGCGATCGGCGCCCGGGGGCAGCTGCAGCTCTGCGCGCTCGCCCGCGCGCCACGCGAGCAGCCGCTGCGGCGCCGCGGCCTCCTGCACGATCACCCAGCCGCTGTCGTCGGTCGTCGCGGGCAGCGCGGCGTCGGCCGAGACCGCGACGGTGTCGGCGCCGGGCGCGAGCCAGAGCGCGGTCGTGCCGGTCGTCGCGACGCCGCCCGCGGCGCCCACGGTGTAGTCGGTCGCGCCGATCGACGCGAGGGTCGGGCCGACGTCGTCGATGCTCGACGCGCCGCCGCCGATCGGCCGCAGCGTCGAGCCGTCGAGCACGAGCGGTCGCTGGTCGACGTCGCCGTCGTCGAGCGGCGCCGCGTCGGCGCTCGAGGCGGCGAGCCCGTCGAGTCCGTCGATCTCGACGCGCACCTCCCGCACCCCGAGCGACCGCAGCGAGAGCGCGAGCTGCGCGGCGAGCTGCTGGAGGCTCGCGCTGCCGCGCTGCTCCACCTGGGCGAAGTCGAGCGTCACGGTCGCGACGGAGCCCTCGACCACGGGCTCCCCGACGCGCCGCGCCTCGGGCGCGCCCGCGGTCGTGACCGCCGGCGAGATCCACGTCGACGGGCCCTCGAGCAGCGCGTCGACCATGCGGCCCGCGAGCGTCGAGGCGGTGCGCTCGAACCAGCGCACCTCCGGCACCGCGCGAGCGCCGTCGGGCGTGACCCACGCGAGCGCGTGCGAGCGGAAGAGCTGGGCGAAGTGGAAGGCGGAGAGCACGATGCCGTCGGGCGCCTGCGCGATCCTCCACTCCCCCGCGACCCGCAGCATCCGGAACTCGAGCATCCGGTCGCTGCCGACGAGCTCGAGCGCGCCGCCCTCGTCGAGCTCCGACACCGCCGTCACGACCGCCGTCGCGGCGGTCTCGCCGCCGAGCGAGATCTCGGGCTGCCCCGAGCGCACGATGACGCCCGCCTGGGGGCGCCAGCGCTCGGCCTCGCCCGAGACGAGGTACTCGCGGGCGATCGCGAAGTCGTCGTCGGGGGTGATCGCGGCCGCGAGGAAGCCGCGCACGATCTCCTCCTGCGTCGCCCCGACGCGCGGCGACTCGGCGATGAAGACGAGGTCGCTCGCCTGCTCGGCGTCGTCGACGCGGCCGGCGGTCACCGGGCCGGAGTCGGGGATCGCGACGCAGCCGGTGAGCACGAGCAGCGCGGCGAGGGCGGCGAGGGCGCGCTTCATCGCTCCACCTCCTCGGTGGTCGTGCGGGTCGCGGGGTCGACGAGCGCGATGGGCGCGCTCGCCGTGTCGTCGGCCGCTTGCGCGGGCGGCGCCTCGCTCGGCGGCTCCTCGGCGGGCGGCAGGTCGATGGGCGAGACGACGGCGCGCGCGCCGGCGCGCGGGAGCGTGAGCCGGAACGCGGTGCCCTCCCCCGGCCGCGACCACACGTCGATCCAGCCGCCGTGCAGGGCCGCGTCGTCGCGGCTGATCGAGAGGCCGAGGCCCGTGCCGCCCGTGCGTCGCTGGCGCGACGGATCGGCCCGCCAGAAGCGGTCGAACACGCGCGACGCCTGCTCCTCGGTCATGCCGACGCCGTGGTCGCGCACCGCGATGGCGGCCGCGTCGCTCGACGAGTCGACGGTGACGACGATCGGGCGCCCCTCGCCGTGGTCGATCGCGTTGCCGAGCAGGTTCTGCAGGATCCGGCGGATGCGGCGTGGATCGACCTCCGCCTCGAAGTGCCCGCCGGGCGCGACGAGCCGCAGCTCGCTGCCGTGCTCGGCGGCGAGCGGCTCGAGCGCCGCGATCTCGCCCTCCGCGAGACGCACGAGGTTCGTCGGCTCGATCTCGAGCTGCGCGGCGCCCGCGTCGAAGCGGCTGAGCTCGAGCAGGTCGGCGAGCAGCCGCTCGAAGCGCTCGATCTGCGTGTGCAGCAGCTCGACCGTGCGGCCGGCGACGGGATCGAACGCCTCCCGCCGGTCGTGCAGCACGTCGCCCGCGAGCTTGATCGTCGTGAGCGGCGTGCGCAGCTCGTGCGAGACGTCGCTCACGAAGCGCTGCTGCACGGTCGAGAGGGTCGCGAGCTCGTTGATCTGCACCTCGATCGAGTCAGCCATGTCGTTGAACGAGCGCCCGAGCGTCGCGACCTCGTCGTCGCCCCGCACGGGGATGCGCACGTCGAGCTCGCCGGCAGCGATGCGCGCGGCCGAGTCGGCCGCCTGCTGCACCGGCCCGACGACCATGCGGGCGACGAACCACGTGATGAGGCCGATGAGCGCGATGAGCGCGAGGCCGCCGAGCACCATCGTGAGCTGCATGAAGCCGAGCGTCGCCTGCGTCGACTGCAGGCTCGTCTGCAGGTAGAGCTCGTAGCGGCCCGCGAGCGGCACGTCGACGGTCGTGCCGACCATGATCGCGGGCTCCGAGCCGCCGCCCTGCTCGAGCCGCACCGACTGGTAGTACGGCGCGGTGTCGGATGCGTCGGCGACGGCCGTGCGGAGCTCGGTCGAGAGCAGGTCGGTGTCGAAGGCCTGCGACTGCACGTCGTTCATCTGCAGGAGCGTCTCGCCCTGCCGGTCGGTGCGGAGCATCGCGTACTCGGTCGACGTGCGGCTCGCGATGAGCCCCGTGACGGCGTCGAGCGCCCGGTCCTGGAGCGCATCCACCTCACCGCTCGTGAGCGTGGCCGTGACCGCCTCGTCGAAGATCTGCTGCATCTCGCCCGAGGCGCGCACGGCCTCGACGAGCGCCTCGTCGCGGCGCGTCTCGAAGAGGTTCTGCCCGACCGAGAGCGACATGTAGCCGAAGACGCCGACGAGCGCGAGCGTCGAGAGCGCCATGCTCGCCGCGACGACGCGCCACTGCAGCGAGCGCCGCAGCGAGCGCGTCACCCCCTCCCAGATCGGGCGGCGTCGCGCGGCCATGG
>NZ_ASHR01000029.1 GCF_000400485.1 Agrococcus pavilionensis RW1 | reverse complement strand
GGGAGCTGATCCGCACCTCGAAGCAGACCGCGATCCGCTACGAGCGGGAGCGGCCGGGCGAGCTGGTCCACATGGACGTGAAGAAGCTCGGCCGCATCCCCGACGGCGGCGGCTGGCGCGCGCTCGGCCGCGGCGTGGGCGCGGACCGGGATCGGGACCGCCGCTCGGGCTACGACTTCGTCCACTCGCTCGTCGACGACCACTCCCGGCTCGCGTACTCGGAGATCCTCGCGGACGAGAAGGGCGCCACCTGCGCCGGCTTCCTGCGCCGAGCGGCTGCGTTCTTCGCCGCGCACGGCATCGCCTCGATCGAGCGGATCATGACCGACAATGCCTGGGCGTACCGCTACTCGCTGCGGGAGACCGTTGCGGAGCTCGGTGCACGTCAGGTGTTCATCCGCCCCCACTGCCCGTGGCAGAACGGCAAGGTCGAACGATTCAACCGCACTCTGCAGAGCGAATGGGCCTACCGGCAGCCCTTCACCTCGAACGCCGAACGCGCCGCCGCCCTTGCCCCCTGGCTCCAGCGCTACAACACTGAACGCATCCACTCAGCCATCGGAGCCCCACCCATCACCCGAACCGCACCAAGGTCATGACCCGGTACAGCTAGTGCAGGTGGTAGCCAGCTGTTTGATCCTTGGGTGATGGATAGTGCGGCACGGCTACGCTCCCCGTATGGGGAGCACCAACTACCGCGATCACGGTCAAGCCGAAGAGCAGCTCCGCGGGATGCTCAAAGAGCACGACACGGCGGGCCTCCGATTCGGCGACATCCAGCGCGAAGCACTCAAGCACGAGCCGCGCAACAGCCTGACCGACAACTGGCGGCTCGCCGACGACGACGAGCTCGCCGCGATCCTGCAACGACTCCGCGAGCGCGGATGACGTTCGACTTTCCCGGCGACGTGTGCGAGCGCTGCATGCACACGCCCCGCGACGGCGCGTGCCCGTCGGGCGGCTGGGCGTCACGACCCGTTGGAGGTGAGCGGCCGCCGTACGATCCGGACGAAGGCCTTCCAGGCATCCACGGCGGCTAGTACCGGCGGTGGGACTCGAACCCACACCCTCGCGAGAGGAGCGCATTTTGAACACACCGCGGCTGAAATCGCGGAACCGTTCAGGGTTGCGCGGTCCACGATCTATCGCGCGATTGACCCCACACGGAGCAACCATAGGGACTCCCGACGCTCACGAGGCGGTGCAAGACCACCTGATCGCAGTGCTTGCCGGCCGCGACCGCCTCAGTCTGGAGCGGGCCGAGGCACGACGCGATCTGTTCGAAGATTCCGATCGCCGCCTTCTCACCAACTCGGCAGGCTCGCCCAGCGATTGGATGGGCCGGCGTCCCGACATCGAAGTTCACTACGTTAACGGGGATTCAAGCGGGTCACCTGTGCGATCACCGGCGTTCTAGCAGCCCCCGGCGGCCCCTGGCACCGCGTACCATCGGTGCATGGAGGACGCTGACTTTGCTGTGCCGGCTCTAATCGACGAGCAGTCGATGTCGGACCTTATGGCGCGAGCCAGGGAAACGAGCTGGCCAGCCGCTCTAGAGGCCGCTGCGAAACGGTGGTATGCGGACGGAGCACGCGACGCGTACAACTCGATCGAGAGCGATGGAGCATTCGACCAGCTGCCCGACGAATGGATAGTTGCCACGTTCAAGGACGCTGGGGTGTGACCGTGACTGCGCCCGTGCAGTGAAAGCGCGACGCTGCCGCACTGCCTCGTTGCTGTGATAGGGCGACGGCCGCACGAACGAACGATCAGACGATCCTCACGAGGCGTCTGGTTGGCCTCGACCACCACACTGAGGCTTGTCGTGAACGATGAACGACCGCATCACACCTCGATCGCGATAGTCCGCCCTCGGGCCAACCGGTCTTGCCGGAGTCGCTGCTCGAACCGGTTCAGCGCCTCATTGCGCTCCTGCACACCATTGAAGCGGTAGCGCAACTGCACGATGCGCCTCAGGAACGCTCGCAGCTGCGCCCTCTCCCCGTCGGTCAAAGAGTCGTCAGCTAGGAACGAGTAGCGGGCAAGACTCGCGAGGAAGGATGCGCCGAAGAACGTTCTTGCCGCTGCGTCGTCCAGGTCGTTGAGGGCTGCGACCCATCGGCGGCTGTCGCTTGCGTAGAGAGCGAGGACCCGCATCAGCGACGCAGTTGAACCGTCCTCCAACGCCACGTCACTCAAGGCTCGGTGCAGACTTGCCGCAGCCAAACAGGTCCGCATGCCGGACAGCGTGAGGAACATCGGTACAACGCTCACTAGGGCCGTCTTTAGGTCCTCGACCTGCTCCGGAGATGGCTCGTCCTCCGGGTGCAGTCTCGCTACGGTCTCATCGAGGTTGGGGAGCTCTCGCAAATCCGCTTCGTACAGATCCGTGAAGACCGACCAGCAATGCAACAACTTGATCAGGACTCGTTGTTTCAGCTCTTGATTGGGCACCTCGTCCGAGTCACGCAGCACTCGAGACGCGAGGTCGACGACGAGCATCGCGAGCCGTCCCCCCGACAGCTCATCCAAGTGGCCCTGCAAGAAGGCGGGCGAATCAGAATCGTCAGACGCGTCGTACATCAGCCCATCGCGAGCAACTTCACTTTCGTTCTGATCCTCGCCTTCCTCCGGCTCGCCTCGATCGGCAAAGAGTTCCTTCCTCGCCGGCTGCTGCTTGACTGAGGCAAAGATGTTTCCCGTGGGCTTCTCATTGAAGATTCGGTCCAGTTCGCGGTCGACCACCTCCAGCATGGCTTCGTCGCTGCGTGTCATCGCGACGTAACTGCGAACAATTGGAGCCATCTCGATCGGATGGTCCAACATCGCCTGACGGAGCGCCTCGTTCTTGCGAGCGGCCATGCCCGCCGAAAGTTCGAGGTAGACGGAGCGTTGAAAACTGATAGAACCGTCCTCGCGACGCTTGAGGACTTGGCGAGCGATGAGCTCGTTCAGGAGCTGGACGGCGTCGAAGTCCCAACCGAGCCTCGTGAAGAGGGCTTCGAGGCGAGCTGTCAGTTCCTCCCTTCGAGCGGAGTCCGTGCGCGTCTCAACGAAGCCCGAAGCGATCTCCTCCAACGCGACTCGCTTGTTGCGAAGGAGCATGGTGGTCTGCGGGACCATTGGCGGCAGATGCTTCTCCAGCAGTAGGTCTAAGTACTTACTCAGGACCCAACTGTCGGTGTCGCCGTCCTCGAGCGCGATGCCAGCGGCGAGGAGTTCGATGACCAGAGTGATCGTTACAGGTGTCCTAGGCAGGTTTCTAGAGCGGACCATTTCCATGGCCGCCTGCGCAACCTCTTCGCCCTTTGCGGGTGCGATGCGTGAGGCGAGCGCTAGAGCCTCGCGATCACTGAAGCGACCAAGGAATGCAATCGCAATCGCCACGCCGTCGTCGGACGCTTGCAGGGCAGCGGCGATCTCAAGCGCATCTTCCTGACGCACCCCCACGACCTTCAGCGGGCCGTTCAGATCGTGGACGTCCGCGAGGGCGCGGCGATATGTCTTTGCGGGCTCGCGTCGGAGGTTGTCGACTCCCACGACAACTGGATTGGCATGGGCGAGGTCGCAGTCCCAAGACTTCAGTGAGCGCTCCACCACCCGTGAGACAGGATGGTGACCCGCCGCGTGCGGCTCACTCACAAGGACGGGCGGCAGACTCTTGCGCTCGCTTGCTCTGTCGAGAAGCCAGATCACAGCCGTTGTTACCCCAGCGCTAGCCTCTCCCGCGACCAACACGATCCCGCCCTGGTCGATCAGTTGGTCGGCGTCCAACGGCTCGGAAACGCTTGAACGGCCCACCAGCGCAGAGTCGTTCACGAACTGATCATGGGGAGCGGGCAGGAAGATCGGCTCCACAATGAGGTCAGTGAGGCCGCCCACGAGTATGGATTCGTCGTCTCGCCAAAGTGCGGAGTTGTCCCGCAGCTGATCTACCAGGACTGCGCGCGACCGGGCTAACACCTCTCCTGATCGATCTGGGACGATGCTTGCGACCAGACCTTCCAGGAACGCTGCAAGGTCGTCATGACTTGTGCCGTAGCCGACGTCAGCTACGACCCCGACGTCGGTCGCCGCATCTACGTCGGCATCGCGACACAACCTGAAGTGCGACCCGTCGGCTGCATGGAAGTGCCTGCCGTAGGCGTCAACCATCGGGCTGAAGTTGGGGTCGTCCAGGCCCGCCCCGACACCGACGAAGAGGAACGTCTTCATTGTGAAGGCGCTCGACTGGATCTCCTGCGCCCCCTCTTGCCGCAGTAGCGCCTCGTAGTCCGAAGTGGAAAACACGAGGGACGACGGGTCGCTCCAAACACCGTGCAAGTGGCCAATGCTCGGTCGTGCGTGGCGAACTACATCTCGGATCGAGGTGGGTTGCGCCCAGCTCACGGAGTCGCGACCTAAGGCTGTCTCGAGCAGCGTGTCGTAGTTGGTGGTGAGGATCGGGCAGTCCAAGGCGGCTATTGCGTTCGCCAGGCGCTGATTTGATGGTTTGATGTCCCCTAAGGCGATGGAGATCCATCGGCCGAAGTCATCGCCCAGATGACGCTTCACCTCAGCTGCTACAGCGGCCAAGTCTGCCGCGGACGAGGCGATCTCGATCTGCTGACTCAGCACGTCGGCGCGAGCTGAATTGCGGTCGGCGATTCGCTGCACGCCGTCCTTCAGAAGCCCAATCCAACTCAGCTGAGGTTGCCCTGATCCAAGCGCCGTACTGATTCCGGTCCCGGTCACGACCACTACCTCGCGGCGGGCAAGCGCCCGCTTCAAGCGCTCAAGGGTCGTCACCACGACGCACTCTTTTTCATACGCTCACTTTACTGCCGTATCCACAACGCGCCGCGAGCGCCGAGGCGCCGAGGCGTCGAAGCTGAAGCATCCGTCCCTCCGACCCGCGCGCCGAGAAACCGTCAACTTGGATCCCGTACTGCCAGGATCGCCATATTCTCGGCGACTCGTCCGACAGCATGGGCACCCCCATCTGGCTAGAGCGCTCGGTCCTCGTGCGATTGACGAGCGCCCGAGGTACTGCGTGGGTTTGCCCGGAGCGGAGTCTCGTCCGGACCTAAAGCACCCCGACGCGCGCCATGCGCCGCCGTCGGCTGCGACTCGCTGAGACGTGAAGCCGGCTCATGGCGCCTTCGCCGAGCATCGCGCGTGTGAGCAACAACCTCCGGTGGCTCAGATTGGCGATGCACGCAGTGGGTGCGGCGAGCACGCACGGCATAGAACTAGCCGCTCGGGCCGCGCGAAGTGCCGAGAATTGCGGTGCTGTGCTTCACGGGAACAAGGGTGCGAATCCATCCGACCTTGCCGCTCGGCCTGGCATCCTGTCCGGCACTGCGTTCGCACCGTGCGCTCGCGTCGCAGTCAATCTGCGCCGGTCCACCACGCTCGACAGCGCTGCTGACGCCGCGATAGGCCGCTAGGCCGTTGCGGCGTGCGCGGTGTGGCCTGTTTAGGCAGCATCGAAATTGTCAGCAACGATCGACTCAAACAGCCGGTCCATCGTCTCGGCCGCAGCTGCCCCAGTCAGAGGCGCGGGCATGACGTAGTGGCGTTCGGTGGTCTGCACCGATGCGTGCCCCAGTTGCCGTTGAGCCTCGTACACGCCCAGCTCGGCCGCGATGAGCGTCGCAGAGATCCGCCGGAACAGGTGCGGCGTGATCTCATCGGTCCTGATGCCGACGGCCTCGAGTACGTCCCTCCGGTCTCGGACAAACTCCCGCAGGACGCGCTGCACGGTTCCCGCGCGCTTCCACGAGCCCTTGCGATTCCCGAAGATGGGCGCTTCGTCAGTTCGCGACCCTACGAGGGGCTCGAGCGCCGCCACGATCGCCGGCGGTAGAACGATAACGCGCTTCTGTCGCTCGTCCTTCGTGTGTGCTTGCCGGCTCGGGACGCCACGCTCGTCGTCAACGAGCGTGGCGCCGATGAGAAGCGTTGGCGGAGTTGCGTAGAGGTCGACATCGCAGTGGCGAAGAGCCAGGAGCTCGCCGATCCGGGCGCTCGATGCGATCATCACATCTACCATGATCGCGATGCGTTGATCTGGTTGCGGACCTGGGCGGGAATTTGCCTTCAGCCAAGCCGCCAGTTCTGACCTCAGCATTCGCGTCTGCTCGAAGCCGAGGGCGTAGGGAAGCCGCTTGGCCTTTCGAGGTGCTCGGACGCGGTCGACTGGGTTCTCGTCGAGGATTCCCATTCTCACGGCTTCGTCGCACATGCGTCCGAGCGTGGAGTGGAGTCGGCGAGCGCGTGCTGGATCGCTCTCCGCCAGACTCGTGACCACGCCATCGACGACCCTGGCGGTGAGCTCCCGGAGCCGAACCTCTCGCAGACTGACCTCCACGATCCGCGCATCGTACTCGTAGTTCTGGAGCGTGGACCTCTGAACCGCGCCGAGCGACCGCAGGCCGGCAAGCCACCAGTGACCGAGCTCGCCGATCTTCGAATCGAGCGTCAGCCAGATCTCGCCACGAGCGCTGCCCACCACGGAGGCCCGGAGCTTGCGCTCCGCGTCCTCACGGGAGTCGCCCGTCGCTCGCTTGTGATGGATCACGCCCGCGAAGTCGCGGTACTGACTGCGTGCACTGACACGTCCGCTCCTCGTATCGCTGAACCTCACGGCACCGAAGGTGCCCGGTGCGAGTCGCGGTCGGCCCCGCTCAGGCATCGCTGTGCTCCAGCCACTTCACGACCTCGCCGACGCGATACCGCACTTGCCGGCCGAGGCGGATGAACGGGGGGCCTTGCCCGCTCTGTCGCCAGTACTGAAGCGTCTTCCGGCTGTAGTTCATCGCGGCCGCGAGCTCTTGCTCGGTCAGCAGCACACCGGGCGCGAGCCCGAACAGGTCAAGACGCACGAGGTTCGATCCGCTGGAGGTCATGGGGTCGGAGGTCACGCTACCGACATAGACGGCGGAGGCGGGCGGCCTCGGCCGACCACTAGGACAGGATCGCGACGGAACGGACTCGTTAGGCGAAGCGCGTACTCGCCGCGTCGCGTCGCGGATTAAGCTGACCCACTCGCTGCACCCGAAGCAGATGCGAACATGGGTCCCGATACGGAAAACCCCCGGCTGACCGGGGGTTTTTGGTGGATCTGGGGGGACTCGAACCCCCGACCCCCTGCATGCCATGCAGGTGCGCTACCAGCTGCGCCACAGACCCGTGGTGTGCTCGTCGAAGCAACCTGAACAGCATACAGGATGCCCGGCTTCGAAGTCACATCGAGCAGTCCGCTTCAGCCCGCCGAGCGGGGCGCCCGCGCGACGACGCTGCGAGCGTGCCGCAGGATCGGCTCGTCGACCATCTGCCCCTCGAAGGAGAAGACACCGGGGTTGCGGGTCGCCGCGTCGAGGATCCGGCGCGCCTGCTCGAGCTCCGCATCCGTCGGCGCGAACGCCCGCCGGTACGGCTCGACGTGGCTCGGGTGGATCGCCGCCTTCGCGCCGAAGCCCGACGCTGCTGCGTCGACGGCCTCGGCGTGCGCGCCCTCGAGGTCCTGGATGTCGGCGCGGATCGCGTCGATCGCGGTGATGCCGAACGCGGCGGCGGCGAGCAGGATGCGGCTGCGCGCGTGCATCGCGACGTCGCGGTAGGCGCCGCTCTCGTCGCGGCTCGAGGTGCCGCCGATCGAGGCGACGAGATCCTCGGCGCCCCACATCATGCCGACGACCGCGTCGTGCGCCGCGAGCTGCTCCGCGGCGAGCACGCCGCGCGCCGTCTCGCACAGCACGACGACGCGCGCGCCCGGCACCGCAGCGACGACCCGGTCGACCTGCGCGGCCGACTCGGCCTTCGCGAGCATGACGGTGCGGAACGGCGACGCCGCGACGGCGGCGAGATCGTCGTCGAAGCCGGGGGCGGATGCGTCCTGCACCCGCACGAGGGTGCGCTCGGGGTCGAGGTCGGCGGCTCGCACCGCCTCGCGGGCCTGGGACTTGGACTCGGGGCCGACGGCGTCCTCGAGGTCGAGGATGACCGCATCCGACCGCTCGGCCGCCTTCCGGAACCGGTCGGGCCGGTCGCCGGGGCAGAAGAGCAGCGCGGGGCCCATGCCGAGCGCCTGCATGCCGGCGCTCACGCCTCCGCCTCGGGCTTGCCCTGCATGAGCACCTTCCGCACGGCAGTCGCGACGACCTCGCCGTGCTGGTTGAGCGCCCGGTGCTCGAAGGTCGCGATGCCCTGCCCGGGCCGCGACCTCGAGGCGCGCTTCTCGAGCACGCGCGTCTCGCAGTAGATGGTGTCGCCGTGCCGCACGGGCGCGGGGAACGTCACCTCGCTGAAGCCGAGGTTCGCGACGATCGTGCCCTGCGTGAGCTGCCCGACCGAGAGGCCGACCATGGTCGCGAGCGTGTGCATCGAGTTCATGAGCGGCTCGCCGAACTCGGTGCCCTCGCTCCAGGCGCGGTCGAGGTGCAGCGGCTGCGGGTTCATCGTGAGCGTCGTGAAGAGCACGTTGTCGGTCTCGGTCATCGTGCGGCCGGGCCGGTGCTCGTAGACGACGCCCTCCTCGAGCTCGTCGAAGTAGAGGCCCCTCTGCGTGATGCGGCGCTCGCTCATGCGTCCTCCTGGCTGTCGGGCGTGACGGTCGCGAGCTCCTGCCCGCGCGTCACCTGCTCCCCCACCCTGGCATGCACGTGCACGGTGCCGGCGACGGGCGCGCGCAGCACGTGCTCCATCTTCATCGCCTCGACGCTCACGACCGCTTGGCCCTCCGCGACGGCATCACCGTGGGATGCGTGCACGGCGACGACCGTGCCGGGCATCGGTGAGGCGAGGGTCGGCTCGGCGGCCGCGCGGCCGCTGCGGGTGCGCACGTGCCGCTCGATGAGGAAGTCGCCCTCGGGGAGGCCGACCCAGGCGCCCTCGGGCACCCGCCTGGTGGCGATGGCGTGCATCGCGGTGATCCGCTCGGAGGAGCCGTCGGCCCGCGCGACCTCGATGTCGACGTCCAGCCGCGGCTGCCGCACGCCCCCGCCATACGGCACGGCGTCGCCCGGGTCGGGGGCGTGCCGCACGCGCACCGTGGCGATGCCGTCGCCGTCGCGGTAGCGGGAGACCCGCCCGACGCTGCCGCCGATGCGCCAGCCATCGTGCTGCCATGCGCCGGCGCCCCCGAGCGCAAGCATTCCCGCCGCTGCGGCAGCTGCTGCGAACGCGGCGCTCGGCGTGCCGGTGGCGACGAGGCGGTCGGCCTCGCGGTCGATGAGCCCGGTGTCGAGCTCGCCCGCGCGCACCGCGGTCTCGCCGAGCAATGCCCGCAGGAAGGCGCGGTTGGTGGTGACGCCGAGCACGGTCGTCTCGGCGAGCGCCCGGTCGAGCCGATCGATCGCCTCCTCGCGCGTCGCGCCGTGGACGATGACCTTCGCGATCATCGGGTCGTAGCTCGAGCCGATCTCGCCGCCGGGATCGACGCCCGCGTCGACCCGGACACCGATCCCGTCGCCCCACCGCAGGTCGAGGATCCGGCCGCCGGTCGGCAGGAAGCCCGCCGCCGGGTCCTCGGCGTAGATGCGCGCCTCGATCGCGTGGCCCTCGAGCCGCACGTCGTCCTGCGCGATCGCGAGCGGCTCCCCCGCCGCGATGCGCAGCTGCTGCTCGACGAGGTCGATGCCCGTGACCATCTCGGTCACCGGGTGCTCGACCTGCAGGCGCGTGTTCATCTCCATGAAGAACGGCTCGTCGGGCCGATCGCCCGCGACGATGAACTCGACCGTGCCGGCGCCGACGTAGCCGACCGAGCGGGCCGTCTCGACGGCCGCCTGGCCGATCGCGGCGCGCTGCGCCTGGGTGAGGAGCGCGCTCGGCGCCTCCTCGATGACCTTCTGGTGGCGCCGCTGCAGCGAGCACTCGCGCTCGCCGAGGTGGATCACGTTGCCGCGCGTGTCGGCGAGCACCTGCACCTCGATGTGGCGCGGATTCGAGACGAAGCGCTCGATGAAGAGCGTGTCGTCTCCGAACGCGCTCTTCGCCTCGCGCCGTGCGGCTTGCAGGGCGGCCGGCAGCTCGGCGGCGTCATCGACGCGGTACATGCCCTTGCCGCCGCCGCCCGCCGCGGGCTTGATGAGCACGGGGTAGCCGACGCGCTCGGCGCCCGTGATGAGGGCGGCGTCATCGAGGCCCGGCTCAGCGATGCCGGGCACGGTCGCGACGCCGCGCGACTCGACCGCGTGCCGGGCCGAGATCTTGTCGCCCATCGTCTCGATGGCGGAAGCGTCCGGTCCGATGAAGACGATGCCGGCCTCTTCGCAGGCGCGGGCGAAGGCGGCGTTCTCGGAGAGGAAGCCGTAGCCCGGGTGGATGGCCTGCGCACCGCTCGAGCGGGCGGCGTCGAGGATCTTCTCGATCGAGAGGTACGTGTCGCGCAGCGCCCCGCTGCCGAGCGAGACGGTCTCGTCGAAGTGCTCGGGATGCGGCGACGGGTCGTCGTCGGCGCGCACGGCGACCGAGCGGATGCCGAGGTCGCGGAGCGTGCGTGCGACGCGGATGGCGATCTCGCCGCGGTTGGCGACGAGCACGGTGTCGAAGAGGGGCATCTGCATCACATCCGGAAGACGCCGAAGCGCGGCTCGGGCATCGGCACGGCGGTGACGACGTCGAGCGCCATCCCGAGGATGCGGCGGGTGTCGGCGGGGTCGATCACGCCGTCGTCCCACAGGCGCGCCGAGGAGTAGTAGGGGTTGCCCTGCCGCTCATACTGCTCGCGCACGGGGCGCTCGAACTCTGCCTGCGCATCGGCCGACCACTCCTCGCCCGCGGCCTCGAGCTGCTCGCGCTTGACGGTCGAGAGCACGGATGCGGCCTGCGGGCCGCCCATGACGCTCACGCGCGCGTTGGGCCACAGCCACAGGAAGCGCGGGTCGTAGGCGCGGCCGCACATCGAGTAGGTGCCGGCGCCGAAGGAGCCGCCGACGACGACGGTGAGCTTCGGCACGCGCGTCGTCGCGACCGCGGTGACCATCTTGGCGCCGTGCTTGGCGATGCCGCCGCGCTCGGCCTCCGAGCCGACCATGAAGCCGGTGATGTTCTGCAGGAACACGAGCGGCACGCCCCGCTGGTCGCACAGCTCGATGAAGTGCGCGCCCTTCATCGCCGACTCCGAGAAGAGCACGCCGTTGTTCGCGACGATGCCGACGGTGTGGCCGTGCAGCTCGGCGAAGCCGGTGACGAGCGTGTCGCCGTAGCCGGCCTTGAACTCGTGGAACTCGCTGCGGTCGACGATGCGGGCGATGACCTCGCGCACGTCGTACGGCGTCTGCAGGTCGGGCGGGATGACGTCGTAGAGGGTGGATGGGTCGACCGCGGGCGCGCTCTCGTCGTCGAGCGCGCTGAGGGGCGCGTAGGCGAACCAGCCGAACGACTGCCGCTTCGCGGGCACGGCGCCGCTCGTCGCGGCGCGGTCGCCCGGCGGGAGCGCCTGCACCATGTCGCGCACGATCTCGAGCGCGTGCTCGTCGTCGTCGGCGAGGTGGTCGACGACGCCCGAGACCTCGGCGTGCAGCTCGCCGCCGCCGAGCGACTCCGCGTCGACGACCTCGCCCGTCGCGGCCTTCACGAGCGGCGGTCCGCCGAGGAAGATCGTGCCCTGCTCGCGCACGATGACGGTCTCGTCGCTCATCGCCGGCACGTACGCGCCGCCCGCGGTCGACGAGCCCATGACGGCCGCGAGCTGCGGGATGGCCTGCGCCGAGAGCTGCGCCTGGTTGAAGAAGATGCGGCCGAAGTGCTCGCGGTCGGGGAACACCTCGTCCTGCATCGGCAGGAACGCGCCGCCGGAGTCGACGAGCGCGATGCACGGCAGCCGGTTCTCGCGCGCGATCTGCTGCGCGCGCAGGTGCTTCTTCACCGTGAGCGGGTAGTAGGTGCCGCCCTTCACGGTCGCGTCGTTCGCGATCACCATGACGTGCCGGCCGTGCACGAGTCCGATGCCCGCGACGATGCCGGCGCTCGGCGCATCCTGGCCGTCCTCCCCGTAGACCCCCCACGCCGCGAGCGGCGCGACCTCGAGGAAGGGGCTGCCGGGGTCGAGCAGCGCGTCGATGCGCTCGCGGGCGAGCAGCTTGCCGCGCGCGACGTGCCGCTCGCGCGACTTCTCGGGGCCGCCGAGCGCCACCTGGGCGAGCCGCTCGCGCAGCTGCGCGACGAGCGCCTCCATCGCCGCGCGGTTGGCGCGAGCCTGCTCGCCCGCGACGTCGACGCGGGTTTCGAGTTGGTGCATGGCCCTACCGTGCCATGCCGTGGCCGAGAGCCGGCATCAGCGCGCCAGCGCGAGCGCCGGCCGCTCGAGCACGGCCGCGATGTCGGCGAGAAAGCCCGCCGCCTCGCGCCCGTCGAGCACGCGGTGGTCGAACGAGACGGTCACGGTGCACACGTCGCGCAGCACGATCTCGCCCTCGTGCTCCCACGGCATCCGCCGCACGGCGCCGAGCGCGATGATCGCCGACTCCCCCGGGTTGAGGATCGGGATGCCGCCGTCGACGCCGAAGACGCCGACGTTCGAGATCGTGATGTTCGACGAGGTGAGCTCGGCCATCGTGAGCGAGCCCTCGCGGGCACGCGTCGCGCGGTCCTTGATCGCGGCCGTGAGCTCGAGCGCGTCCATCGACTCCGCCTCGTCGATCGACGCGACCACGAGGCCGCGGTCGGTCGAGACGGCGATGCCGAGGTTGATGTGCGCGAAGCGCTCGAGCTCCATCGTGTCGGCGTGGAAGGCGGCCGTGACGTCGGGCCAGCGCTTCGCGGCGAGCAGGATGGCCCGGCTCGCGAGCGCGAGGAACGACGCGTCGCCCGAGCGGGCGAGCGCGAGCGTCTCGGTGACGTCCACCTGGTGGAACGTCGCCGCGTGCGGCACCGTGAGCGCCGACTGCGTCATCGCGGCGGCGGTGTGCTTGCGCAGGCCCGTGACCTTCTCGCGCGTCGAGGCGGGCTGCGGCTGGGCCTGCGGGCCGGATGCGGTGCCGGCGGCCTCGAGGTCGGCGCGCGTCACGAGGCCGTCACGGCCCGACGGGCGCACCGACTGCAGGTCGATGCCGCGCTCCTTCGCGAGCTTCCGCACGGGCGGCATCGCGCGGTTGGGCCGGCCGCTCGGCCGCTCCTGCCGCGTGAACGGCTCGACGTCCCACGCGCGGCGCTTCCGGGTGGGCTTGCCGCCGTGCACCGTGATGTGGCCGACGAGCACCGAGACCTTCTCGGGCTTCTCCTCCGGCGCGGGGGCGTCGCGCACCTCGGCGACGGTGTCGGCCGGCGTCGCGACCGGGCCGCCCTCGGGCGAGGGCGCCGGCTCGTCCTCGGCTGACGCATCCGACCCCGACGGGGCCGGCGCTTCGTCGCCCGCGAGCTCGAAGTCGATGAGCGGCGCGCCGACGTCGACGGTCTCGCCCTCGGCGGCGTGCAGCTTGGCGATCGTGCCCTCGTAGGGGCTCGGCAGCTCGACGACGGCCTTGGCCGTCTCGATGTCGGCGAGCGGCTGGTTGAGCTCGACCGCGTCGCCCTCCTTGACGCGCCACGCGACGATCTCGCTGTCGGTGAGGCCCTCGCCGAGGTCGGGCAGCAGGAACGTCTTCATCGGGCGGCTCCCATGACGGATGCGTAGTCGAGCTCGGTGCGGGAGTTGCGGCGGCCGAGGGTGCGGTCGACGGCGTCGAGCAGCCGGTCGAGGCTCGGGAGGTAGTCGTGCTCGACGGCCGACGGCGGGTAGGGCGTGTCGTAGCCGGTCACGCGCTCGGGCGGCGCCTCGAGGCTCGAGAAGGCGCGCTCGACGACCGAGGTGATGAGCTCGGAGGAGACGGATGCCTCGGCGGGCGCCTCGTGCGTGACGACGAGCCGGCCCGTGCGCTGCACCGACTCGACGACGGTGTCGACGTCGAGCGGCGAGATCGAGCGGAGGTCGATGACCTCGACCTCGATGCCCTCGTCGGCGGCGGCGATCGCGGCGCGGAGCGCCGTCTCGACCGTCGGGCCGTAGGCGGCGATCGTCACGTCGCGGCCGCTCGCGACGACGTTGGCCGTCTCGAGGTCGCGGACGATGGAGCGATCGACCTCGCCCTTCGTGTAGTACTTGCCCTTCGGCTCGAAGAACAGCACGGGGTCGTCGCTCGCGATCGCGGCGCGGAGCGTCGAGTACGCCTCCTGCGGCGTCGACGCGGTCACGACGCGGAGCCCCGCGGTGTGCGCGAAGTACGACTCGGGGCTCTCGGAGTGGTGCTCGACCGAGCCGATCGCGCCGCCGTAGGGCACACGGATGGTGAGCGGCATCGAGACGCGGCCGCGCGAGCGGTAGCGGAGCTTCGCGACCTGCGCGACGATCTGGTCGAACGCGGGGTAGATGAAGCCGTCGAACTGGATCTCGGTCACGACGCGGAACCCGCGGTAGCTCATGCCGATCGCCGTGCCGATGATGGCCGACTCGGCGAGCGGCGAGTCGATGACGCGCTGCGCGCCGAAGCGCGCCTGCAGGCCGTCGGTGACGCGGAAGACGCCGCCGAGCTGGCCGATGTCCTCGCCCATGAGCAGCACCCGGTCGTCGCCCTCGAGGGCGTCGGCGAGGGCGGCGTTGACGGCCTTCGCGAGCGTGAGCGTTTCGGTCACTTGCTCTCCTCCGCGAGGCTCGCGACGAACGCGAGGTGCTCGGCGCGCTGGCGCTCGAGCCGGCGGCTCGGCTGCGCGTAGACGTTGTCGAAGATCTCCTCGGCGGCGGGCGGCTCGGCGTGCTCCGCGGCGGCGCGGAACTCCTTCGCGAGCCGGTCGGCGCGCACCTTCGCCTCGGCGCGCACGGGGTCCATGTCGACGCCCATGCGCTCGAGCGCGCGCTCGACGCGGTCGATCGGGTCCTTCGCGACCCACGCCTCGACCTCCGCCTCGTCGCGGTAGCGCTTCGGGTCGTCGGTCGTCGTGTGGGGGCCGCGGCGGTAGGTGACGGCCTCGATGAAGGTCGGGCCGCCGCCGGCACGGGCACGCTCGACGGCGATGCGGCCCGCGGCGAGCATCGCGAGCACGTCGTTGCCGTCGACGCGCATCGAGGGGATGCCGAAGCCGGTCGGGCGCAGCGCGAGCGGCAGGCCACCCGACTGCACGGCGACGGGCTCCGAGATCGCGTACTGGTTGTTCTGGCAGAGGAACACGACGGGCGCCTGGAACGCGGAGGCCCACACGAGCGCCTCGTTGACGTCGCCCTCGCTCGTGGCGCCGTCGCCGAACGCGGTGAGCGCGACCTCGTCCGACCCATCCATCTTCGCCGCCATCGCGTAGCCGACGCCGTGCAGGCTCTGCGCGCCGATGATGATCTGCGACGGGGCCATGTTGATCTCGTGCGGGTCCCAGCCGCCGTGCGCGTAGGCCTTCCAGATGCGCGCGAACTCGGCCATGTCGGCGCCGCGCAGCAGCGCGAAGCCGTGCTCGCGGTAGGAGCCGAAGACCCAGTCGCGCTGCTCGAGCGAGCGGGCGGCGCCGACCTGGGCGGCCTCCTGGCCGAGCAGCGGCGGCCACAGCACGAGGTGGCCCTGGCGGGTGAGGGCGAACGCCTCGGTGTCGAGGCGGCGCACGCGCACCATGTCGAGGTAGAGGTCGGCGAGCGCCGACTCGTCGATGTCGCCGAGGTGGGCGTCGAGCAGCGGGTCGTGCAGACGGGTGCCGTCGAGGTCGAGGACGCGCAGCGGGCAGTCGAGGCCGGCGGCGAGCGCGGGGTCGGGAGCGGGCACGGTGATCGACACGAGCGAACCTCCTTGTTCGTGAGCGCCTCGTGGGCGCCGGTCGGATCGGCCAGGCTGGTGCGCCTCGACGATCGTGGAGAGACCGTACCGCCGGAAGTCACTCCGCGCAATCCGCGACACGCGCGCTGCGCGGGCCGCGCATTCCGGGCGCGCTCGGGCTGCGCTAGATTGCGCAGCATGCGCATCGTCGATGACACCGACCGCCGGATCCTGCTCGAGCTCACGCGGCACCCGCGAATCACGAACGCGGCGATCGCCGAGCAGCTCGGCCTCGCGCGCAACACGGTGCAGAACCGGGTGGCGGCGCTCGAGGCGTCGGATGCGCTGCAGGGCTTCGACCGCAGGTTCCACGCGGCGGCGCTCGGCTACCCGCTCACGGTCTTCATGGCGACGCACGTCGACCAGCCGCGCATCGACGAGGTCGTCGAGCAGCTGCGGCGGATCCCCGAGGTCGTGCAGGCGTTCGGGCTCTCGGGCCAGGCGGATGTGCTCGTGCGCGCGGTGTGCCGCGACGCGGAGGACCTCTACCGCATCAACAAGCTCGTGCTCGCGTGCGACGGGGTCGAGCGCACCGAGACGTGGCTGTCGATGGGCGAGCTCATCCCCTTCCGGCTCGCGCCGGTGCTCGAGCGGGATCTGCAGGCGCGCTGAGGCTCGGCACGCTCGGACCTGCGGCCGCCCCCGCGGACCCCTCCTCGGCAACGGGACCTGAGATCTCGGGTCCGCGCGCCGAAGCGGGGTCCGCTGCGCGTTTCGCGGGCGACTCGACCCGTTCCCGCTGACTCGACCGGTTCCGACAACGACTCGACCCGCTCTCGCCGACTCGACCTGCTGCAACGGATCGGCTCGGCGAGAACGGGTCGCGTCGCCGCGGCAAGTCGCTTCGCGCGGGTCCGGGTCGCGTCGCCGCGGCACGTGGCTCAGCGGGCGGGCCGGCTACTCGGCGAGCTGCTGCTCCAGCTCAGCGAGGCGCTGCCGCAGCGCCGGTGCGTCGGCGGCGTCACGGTCCTCGAGCGACGCCACGTTGAGCTCGGCCGCCCGCAGCGCGACCGACGCCGCACCGCGCACGAGGTCGGCGCCGCCGAGCACGTCGCTCTCGAGCGCCGGCTTGACGATCGGCTCGGTCTCCCGCGCGAGTGCGAGCGCGTCGACGAGCGCGGCGGCGAGGTCGAGCGGCACCGCGGCGGCCCGGGCGAGGGCCCGCTCGGCGTCCGCATCGCCGTCCGCGTCGATCACCTCGGCGAACGCGTGGGAGTCCGCATCGGCCGCCGCCACCACGCGCTCGACGAGCGCCTCTCCCCTGGAGCGCGCCGCAGCGCATCCGTCGTCGTCGGTGATCGTGAGCGCCTTGAGCACGAGCGCGATGCCGAACGCGCCGGCGACCGCCGCCGCGACGCCGCTGCCCGGCGTCGGCTCGGCCGACGCGGTGCGCAGCAGCAGCTCGTCGGCACGGTCGGTCCACACGCTCTCGCCCATGGAGCGCGACCCTACCCGGCGGTGCCCGAGCGGCCGCCCGGAATGCCCGGCGGCGGGCGGCGTTGCCCCTGTCGGAGGAACTCATGAACACCATCGACCTGCTGCCTGACGCCACCGACATGGGCCCGGTGATGCTCAAGACCGCGAAGCTCGCACGGCTCGTGCACTGGTACACCGCGGGCGTCGGCCTCGAGCACATCGCCGAGCGGCCCGGCGTCGTCGAGCTCGGCGTCGGCGGCCGCACGATCCTCGTGCTCGAGGAGGCGCCCGACCTCCGCGGCCCGAACCCCGCCGACGCGGGCCTGTTCCACACCGCGATCCTCTACCCCACCCACGCGGCCCTCGCGGCGGCCGTCGTGCGCATGACGCAGATCCCCGGCATTCAGTTCGCCGGCACGGGCGACCACCACGTGTCGGAGGCCTTCTACTTCGCCGACCCCGACGGCAACGGCGTCGAGCTCTACGTCGACCGGCCGCGCGACCAGTGGCGCTGGTCGAACGGCCAGGTCTACATGACGACCGAGTTCATCGACCCCAACCGCTTCGTGAACGAGCACCTCGACCGCGGCTCGTTCGGGCAGTCGCCGACCGCGCCGGTCGGCGCCAAGGTCGGCCACGT
The DNA here is from genome assembly GCF_000400485.1 of Agrococcus pavilionensis RW1. Classification (GTDB taxonomy): domain Bacteria; phylum Actinomycetota; class Actinomycetes; order Actinomycetales; family Microbacteriaceae; genus Agrococcus; species Agrococcus pavilionensis. The sequence continues at coordinate 17,447 of NZ_ASHR01000029.1, read as the reverse complement.
GCACCTGCAGGTCGGCGACGTCGCGACCGCGCGCGACTTCTACGTCGACGCGCTCGGCTTCGCCGAGACGACGTCGCTCGGCAGCACCGCGCTGTTCGTGAGCGCGGGCGGCTACCACCACCACATGGCGATGAACGTCTGGAACTCGCGCGGCGCCGGCCGCCGCGCCGAAACGCTCGGGCTCGGGCGGGTCGAGATCCAGGTGCCGGACGCGGATGCGCTCGGCGCGGCGCGCGAGCGGCTCACGTCGGCGGGCGTCGCGGTCGCCGATGACGGCCGGAGCCTCCGCTTCGAGGACCCGTGGGCGAACGTCATCACGCTCACGCCCGCGCTCGCCGGCTAGGCAGGCAGACAGACGGATGCGTCCGGCTCGGTCCGCGCGGACCGGCCGGACGCATCCGTCGTCGTGGGTGCCGCCGCTACTTGATGAAGAGCGCCTTCGTGTCGAGGTCGCCCTTGTTGAAGCCCATCGGCAGCACCTCGCCGCGGAAGAACGCCGGGCGCAGCTTGCGCATGATGAGCATGAGCACGACGCCCAGCAGCAGCATGCCGACGCCGAGGATGCCGACCAGGCCGACGCCGCCGATCTCGGAGCCCGAGCCGTAGGCCGGGTCGAGGCTGTCGACGAGGGTCTGCACGAAGAGCACCACGAGCATGACGCCGCCGACGAGCGGGCACAGCAGCTGCACGAGGAACGCCTTGACCGACGAGGTCGCGGTCTTCCGGAAGTACCAGACCGCGCTGAGCGCGGTGAGCCCGTAGTAGAAGCAGACCATCATGCCGAGTGCCGTGATGGTGTCCCACAGCACGTTCTCGCTCACGAAGCGCATGACGGCGTAGAAGCCGCTCGCGACGAGCGCCGCGACGACGGCCGCGAAGCCCGGCGTGCGGTAGCGCGGGTGCACGGTCGCGAAGCGCGCCGGCACGGCGCCGTAGTGCCCCATCGCGAGGAGCGTGCGCGCTGGCGAGAGCGCGGTCGACTGCAGCGACGCCGCCGACGACGACAGCACGGCGAGCGAGATGAGCCACCCGAGCGGTCCCATGATCGGGTCGGAGAGGAAGAACAGCACGTTGTCCTGGATGTCGGGGTTGCCGAGCCCCAGGCCGGTCTCGCCGTTGCCCGCGAAGGCGAGCAGCGCGATCGCGAGCAGCAGGTAGAGGCCGAGCACGACGACGATGGTGAGGGCGGCGGCGCGACCGGGCGTGCGCGCCGGGTCCTTCGCCTCCTCGTTCATCGTCAGCACGACGTCCCAGCCCCAGAAGATGAAGATCGAGAGCGAGAGGCCGGCGATGACAGCGCTCACCGAGGGCGCCTGGAGCACGTTGAACCACGACGGGTCGATGGGCGTGTGGTCGATCGCCTCGCCCGACGACGCGCGCACGAGCGCGGTGATGCCGAAGACGAGCAGCACGAGCACCTGGAACGCGACGAGCCCGAGCTGCACGCGCTGCGTCGTCTCGATGTCGCGGTAGGAGATGAACGTCGCCGCGGCCATGAAGGCGAGGCACGTGATGACGTTGATGAACGGGTTCGCCGCGAGCTCGGCGATCGACTCGTTGCCCGTGATCTGCGCGATGAGCAGGTAGAGGAAGTCGACCGCGATGCCCGCGAGGTTCGAGAGCACGAGCACCGTCGCGATCACGAGGCCCCAGCCAGCCATCCAGCCGACGTAGGGGCCGAAGGCCCGCGTCGCCCACGTGAACGACGTGCCGGCGTCGGGCATCGCGCGGTTGAGCTCGCGGTAGCCGAACGCGACGAGCAGCATCGGCACGAAGCCGAGCAGGATGATCGCCGGCACCTGCACCCCGACGGCGCTCACCGTCGGACCGATCGCCGCCGTGAAGGTGTAGGCGGGCGCGATCGTCGAGACGCCGATCACGACCGCGCCGAGCACCCCGACGGTGCCGGGCGCGAGCCCCTTGTTCGAGACCGCTTCGTCGGTCGCTCGTGTTGCAGTCACCATCGACTCCTCTTGTGTGGTCCTCGCTCGGTCAGTCGCCGAGCGCGTGGATGATCTCGTCGGCCGCGGCCCAGCCGCGGCGGATCGCGCCGTCGACGTGCTGGTAGCCCTCGGCGGCGATGTCGCTGCACGCCCAGTGCAGCGGGCCGAGCGGCTCGCGCTGCATCGCGCCGTAGCGCGAGAGGCCGCCGATGTCGAAGCTCGCGGCGTAGGCGCCGCGCGTCCACTCCTCCGCACCCCAGTCGGAGAGGTAGAAGACCTCGGGCTCGAGTGCCCGCGGGCCGAAGCAGGCGGCGAGCTGCTCGAGGATCGCGGCGCGCTGCGCGTCCGGGCCGAGCTTGAACGACGCATCCGCCTGCAGGTCGGAGACGAACGCGACGAGCGTGCCCTTGTCGTCCTCGTGGTTCGTGTTGTCGTAGACCTCGTGCACGGGGCTGTGCGGGGCGAAGACCGTGCCGGAGAGGCCGTCCTCGCGCCAGAACGGCGAGTCGTAGACGGCGTGCACCTTGATGACGAGCCCGAGCGAGACGTGCTGGTGCATCTGCTGGTGCAGGCGCGGCAGCGGCGGCTGGAAGTCGATGCGGGCGTAGAGGTTGGGCGGCACCGCGACGACCGCGCGCTTCGCGCGGACGACCACGTCGCCGTCGGCGTGCGCGACGACGCCCTCGGCCGCGTGCTCGAGCCGGCGCACGGGCGCGTTCAGCACGACCGCGTCGCCGAGCTGCTCGGCGAGCCGCAGCGAGACCTGCTGCATGCCGCCGACGACGCGGCGGTCGAGGATGAAGTCCTCGTCGACGAGGTTGGCGAAGCCGCCGGCCGACGCGGCCATGAGCAGCGCCTGCAGCAGGCTGAACGAGTGGGCGGGCTTCGTGAGCATCGCCTCGGCGACGTAGATCGAGACGATCTCGCACGCGGATTCGTCGTCGGACTGGGTGCGGAGCCAGTGGTGCCAGGAGATGGCGTCGAACTCGGCGGCGCGGGGGTGCGCCCAGGGCGCGGTCGCGCCGACCTCGGGCGCGAGCTCGTCGAGGATGCCGATGAGGCGCTCGATCTCGGCCTCGGTCTCGGCGCCCGCGGGGAAGATCTCGCCCGTGTACCGGTGGCGCTGCCCCTCGCGGTCGACGTAGATGCTCTCGCCCTCGCGGTAGCGCGCGAAGGTCTCGAGCCCGAGCCGATCGAGGGTCTCGAGCAGCGCCTCCTGGTCGGGCGACACCCACTGGCCGCCGATCTCGAGCATGGCGCCGTCGATCTCCCGCGTCCAGGTGCGGCCGCCGACGCGGTCGCGCGCCTCGAGCACGGTGACCGTCAGCCCCGCTTCGACCAGGCGCGTCGCAGCGCTGAGGCCCGCGGCCCCGGCACCGATCACGAGCACGTCGCTAGCGCGTTCCAGCATGGTGTGGATCCCTCCGTCGCCGGCGCTGCTCCGCGCCGCGGGGGCGAGTGTCGCACACTATTGGTCAGTTGATCAATAGGCGGTTCGCGCGAGCGCCGAGGTGGGGATGCCGAGCAGCCCGGCGACCGTGCGCGTGACGTAGCGCACCGTCTCCTCCTCGTGCCCCGCCCACACGGTGGCCTGCGCGCTCAAGCCGTCGGTCGCGCCGATGACGAAGCGCGCGAGCGCGAGCGGGTCGGGCGCGCGGAAGGCGCCCGAGGCATCCCCCCGCTCGAAGACCGCGGCGACGAAGTCCTCCCACGCCCGCGCCTGGTCGACGAGCGTCGCGGCGAGCTCCTCGTTGCGCCGCGAGAGGCTCCAGCCGTCGAGCCAGACGAGCGCGACGTCGCGCCGGTAGTCGCGGATGAGCCCGTGGAGCAGCGCGATCACTCGCTCGACGTCGTCGCCCTCGACGGCCTCGACCGCCGACCGGACGCTCTCGAGCTCCTCCTGCACGATGTCGCGGAAGACCTCGGCCACGAGGAGCTCCATGCGATCGGCGTAGTGCGTGACGAGGCCGGGCGCGACGCCCGCTCGCTCGGCGACCGCGCGCTGCGTGACGGCGCTCAAGCCAGATTCGAGCGCGATCGAGCGCGCCGCGCCGTGCACGTCGGCGCGCCGCTCCTCGGGACTCTTCCGCACTCGCTTCGCTGGGGTCATTGCTTCCTCGCCGCGACCACAGTAACTTGTCGACCCAGGCTATTGATCAACCGATCAATACCGATCGCGATGGAGGGAGAGGGATGACCTGGCGCATGCCCGTCGAGTCGGCTCCGCACGAGCGGCTGTGGATGGCGTTCCCGCACGGCCCGAACGCGGGCGATTCGCCCGCGGAGGCCGCGGCCGCGCACGAGGCCTGGGCCGCGGTCGCGAACGCCGCGAGCGAGCTCGAGCCCGTGACGATGGTCGTCGATCCCGAGGAGCGTGGTGCCGCGCGACGACTGCTCTCGAGCGCCGTGACGCTCGTCGAGGCGCCGCTCGACGACGCGTGGATGCGCGACATCGGGCCGACGTTCGTGCTCGACGAGCGCGGGAGGCTCGGCGCCGTCGACTGGGTCTTCAACGGCTGGGGCGCGCAGGACTGGGCGAGCTGGGAGCACGACTCTCGCATCGGCGCGATCGTCGCCGAGCTCGCGGGCGCCGAGCGCATCCCCTCCCCGCTCGTCAACGAGGGCGGCGCGATCCACGTCGACGGCCGCGGCACCGTGCTGCTCACCGAGACGGTGCAGCGCGACCCCGGCCGGAACCTCGGCATCTCGCGCGCCGACGTCGAGGCTGAGCTCGAGCGCACGATCGGCGCGACGCATCCCATCTGGCTCCCCCGCGGCCTCACGCGCGACTACGAGCGCTTCGGCACGCGCGGCCACGTCGACATCGTCGCGTCGCTCGTCGGCGACGGCCGGGTGCTCGTGCACGACCAGCGCTCCCCCGAGCATCCTGACCACACCGTCTCGCGCGACACCGCGCGCCTGCTCGCCGAGGCGGTCGACGCGAGCGGTGCTCGGCTCGAGGTCGTGCCGCTGCCGGCCCCCGCGACGCTCCGCGATGACGAGGGCTGGGTCGACTGGTCGTACGTCAACCACGTGGTCGTCAACGACGGCGTCATCGTGTGCGGCTTCGACGACCCCGTCGCCGACGAGGCCGCGCGCGAGGTGCTCGAGGCGGTCTACCCGGGCCGGAGCGCCGTGACGGTCGACGCCCGCGAGCTCTTCGCGCGCGGCGGCGGCATCCACTGCATCACACAGCAGCAGCCGAGGAGCGGCTCGTGAGCGAGGAGCGTCCGGAGGGAGGAGTGCGGCTCGTCGAGGCGAGCGTGCGGTCGCTCCGGGCCGCACTCGACGCGGGGCGCACGACCGCGACCGAGCTCGCGGCGCTCACGCTCGCGCGGATCGCCGCGTTCGACGTCGCGGGGCCGCGACTGAACGCCGTGCCCGTGCTCGCGCCGGACCTCTTCGAGGCGGCCGCGGCCGCCGATGAGCGGGTCCGCGCCGGCCGCGCCGCGGGGCCGCTCGACGGCATCCCCTTCACCGCCAAGGAGAGCTACTCGGCGCGCGGCATGACGGTCTCGGCCGGCAGCCCCGCCTTCGAGCACCTCGTGGCCGGCGAGGACGCGTTCGCGATCGAGCGGATGCGCGACGCTGGCGCCGTGCTCATCGGCCTCACGACGATGCCCCCGATGGCGAACGGCGGCATGCAGCGCGGCCTCCGCGGCCGCGCCGAGAGCCCCTACAGCGCCGAGTGGCTGACGAGTGCGTTCGGCTCCGGCTCCTCGAACGGGTCGGGCAGCGCGACGGGCGCCTCGATCGGCGTCATCGGGCTCGGCGAGGAGACGTGGTCGTCAGGCCGGGCGCCCGCGAGCTGCAACGCGCTGTGCGCCTACACCCCCTCGCGCGGCCTCATCTCGATGCGCGGCAACTGGGCGCTCGTGCCGACGATGGACGTCGTCGTGCCGCACACCCGCTCGATGGCCGACCTGCTCGCGGCGCTCGACGTGCTCGTGGTGCCGGATGAGCGCACCGACGGCGACTTCTGGCGGCAGCAGCCGTGGCTCGACGTGCCGGCCGTCGCCGACGTGCGGCCGGCCTCCTTCGCCGCGCTCGAGCCCGCGTCGCTCGCCGGCCTCACGATCGCGGTGCCGCGCATGCACATCGGCGCCGACCCCGACCTCCGCGACCCCATCCCGACGCGCGAGAGCGTGCTCGAGCTGTGGCGGGCGATGGCCGACGACCTCCGCACCGCCGGCGCGACCGTCGTCGAGACCGACCTGCCGCTCGTGTCGAACTACGAGGGCGACCGCGACGGCGCCCCGCACATCCTCGACCGCGGCATCGTGCCGCCCCGCTTCATCGAGAGCGAGCTGCGCGAGCTCGCGGTGTGGGCGTGGGAGGGGTTCCTGCAGCGCAACGGTGATCCCGCCCTCCTGCACCTCCGCGACGTCGACGGCGAGCGCATCTTCCCGCATCCGCCCGGTGCGCTCCCCGACCGCTTCGAGCGCAGCTCGCCCGCGTTCGAGCCTGCGGCGAGCGTCGACCTCGCGGAGCTCCCGTCGCTGCCCGTGCCCGAGCTCGAGGACATCCCCGAGATGGCGGCCGGCATCGCCGGGCTCGAGGAGACGCGCCGCGTCGACTGGGACGAGTGGCTCGACGCGCACGGCATCGACATCGTCGTGATGCCGACGCTCGCCGACGTCGCACCGGCCGACGCAGACAGGAACCCGGCCTCTTCCGACCTCGCGTGGCGGAACGGCACGTGGGTCGCGAACGGCAACCTCGTCTGGCGGCACTTCGGCATCCCGACCGTCACGGTACCCATGGGCACGATGCACGACATCGGGATGCCCGTCGGGCTCACGATCGCCGGTCGCCCCTACGACGACGAGCGGCTGCTGCGCATCGGGCTCGCGATCGAGGCGCAGCGGCAGCGGCGCACGGTGCCGCCGCGCACGCCGGAGCTCCCGGCGACGCGCTGGACCGCGCTCCCCGAGTCGGCCGCCAGCGCTGATGACGCAGCGAGCGTCGAGCTGCGCGCGGAGCGCGACGGCGATGCGCTCGTCGTCACCGGTCGCGCGACCGGCGACGCGATCGCCCTCTGGATCGACGGCGCCCAGCTGGAGCCGACGCTCGAGGGCGAGCGCTTCACCGCCCGCGGGCCCGGCAGCATGGTCGTCGCGCTCGTGCGCACTCGCGGCGGCGACGCGGGAGCGTTCGCGCGGGCCTGAGGCTGCGGCGCGGTGCCGTCCGGCTACTCGCCCGCGGGCGCCGCCTGCTCGGGCAGCTGCAGGTCGACGACCGGCGCATCGCGCCAGAGCCGCTCGAGCTGGTAGTAGGTGCGCTCCTCCTCGTGGAAGACGTGCACGACGATGTCGGAGAAGTCGAGCAGCACCCAGCGCCCGTCCGCCCGGCCCTCGCGCCGGATGGGCTTCGCGCCGTCGACGATGAGCGCGTCCTCGATCTCGCGCGCGATCGCGCTCACCTGCCGCTCGTTGCGGCCCGTCGCGATGAGGAAGACGTCGGTGAGCGGCAGCTGCCCCGAGACGTCGAGCGCCACCTGGTCGACGGCGAGCGCCTTGTCGGCGGCGCGCGCCGCGGCTCGGGCGAGTTCGATCGCCCGCTGATCGGCACTCATCGTGCACTCCTGATGTTCAGAGGATCCCCTGCGAGAGGGCCCAGAAGATGACGCCGACGACGCCCGCGACGAACACGCCCGCGCCCGCGCCGATGGCGACCGGGACGACGTTCGTGCGCTGCTTCTGCGGCGCGATCTGCACGCGGGCGTTCGCGTACGACGAGACGGCCTTCGAGGCGCGCACGGGCGCGGTCTCGGGGCTCGTCACCTCGCCCTCGGCGACCTCGGCGTCGACGTCGCTGCCGTCGATCGAGGCGCTGCCGCGGCCCGACGAGGCGAAGCCCTCGGGCACGTCGATCGAGCCGGTGACGAGCAGTCCGTCCTCGCCCTCGAGCTGGAAGTCGGGGCTGTCGGTGCCGGCCGGCAGCACGAGCGCGTTCGCCGTGAACGACGACGTCGACGAGCCGCTGCCGCTCGTCGCGACGCCCTGGTCGCGGAGGTCGGCGATGTGGTGCTCGGAGGTGTCGGAGACGACGTTGACGATGACGGGCAGGCGCTGCGACTGGCCGCGGCTCGGCCCCGTCGGGGTCGGCTCCTCCTCGGCCTCGGCGGCCCGCTTGTCCTCGAGCTGCGCGGGCGTCGACTCGGCGACGCGGTGCGCTGAGACGCGCGGCTGCTCGACGACGACCTCGTCGATCTCGAGGCTGTCGAGCTCGTGGTCGTCGACGGTGTCGAGGCCCTGCACGTCGTCGACCTGCACGCTCGAGCGGCGCGCCGACGAGGGCGCGGGCACGGATGCGGTGGGCTGCTGGGCGGGCGGGGCCGGCTCGACCTCGGCCTCGATGACCTCGGAGCGCTCAGCCTCGACGGCGTCGACGCGATCCATCGCGACGGTCTCGGGCAGGTCGATCGGCGCCTGGGGCGCCTCGGCGGCCTTCTTGCGACCGAAGAAGCGGCCGAGCGGCTTCGAGGGCTGCGGCGCGGGCTCGGGCGCGAGCTCCGGCTGCGGCGCGAGCTCGGTCGCATCGTCGGCGGCGGGCTCGGGCGCGTCGACCGCGAGCTGCGCTTCGAGCGGCTCGATGGGCTGGGTCTCGGCCGGCGCCGCGGGGACGCTCGGGGTGGAGTGGCGGCCGAGCCGCTCGGGCTCGTCGCTCAGCTGCTCGCGCTCGGCTGCATCGGGGACCGGCGGGACGCCGCCGGTGCGGGCCAGCTCTGCAGCGCGCTCGAGCTCGCGAAGCTGACGCCGGGTGAGCGGGCGCCCCTCGTTCGCATCGGTCATGCTGTCAGTCTCCGGTACAGGTCGTGCTTGCTGATGTATTGAACCACCCCGTCGGGCACGAGGTACCAGACGGGATAGCCGGCGCGAACGCGCGCTCGGCAATCGGTCGAGGATATCGCAAGGGCGGGGATCTCCAGCTCCGAGACACGCTCCCTCGGATAGTCCTGCACCGAGAGGTGGTGGCCCGGGCGGGTGACCGCGACGAAGTGCGCGAGCTCCCAGAGCTCGTCGGCGTCCTTCCACTCCACGATCGAGGTGAACGCATCCGCCCCGGTGATGAAGAAGAGCTCGGCGTCGGGGTGCGCCGCCCGCACGTCGCGGAGGGTGTCGATCGTGTAGGTCGGCCCGCCGCGGTCGATGTCGATGCGGCTGACGCGGAAGCGCGGGTTCGACGCCGTCGCGATGACCGTCATGAGGTAGCGGTCCTCGCTCGGCGAGACGTTGCGCTTCTGGTACGGCTCGCCCGTCGGCACGAACACGACCTCGTCGAGCGCGAAGTGGTGCGCGACCTCGCTCGCGGCGACGAGGTGGCCGTTGTGGACGGGATCGAACGTGCCGCCCATGATGCCGAGGCGTCGGCGGCGCTCAGCCACGGAGGCGGATCAGGCGTTGCCGTGCACGTCGTGCCGCTCGGAGCGGTGCGCGACGTCGCGGAACGATCGCAGCACGACCGCCGAGATGATGAAGACGGCGGCGGTGATGCCCGCGGCGATGTAGGGGCCGAAGCCCGCAGCGGCGTCGCCCTCGGCCTCGAGCGAGGCCTCGAGCAGGGCCGAGGTCAGCGTGATCAGCGTCATGGGTGCAAGCCTATCGCGGTCGGATCGGTCAGGCCCGCACCTGGCCGGTGCCCCGCACGATCCACTTCGTGCTCGTGAGCTCGGGCAGCCCCATCGGGCCGCGCGCGTGCGCCTTCTGGGTCGAGATGCCCACCTCGGCGCCGAAGCCGAACTCGCCGCCGTCGGTGAACCGGGTGGATGCGTTGTGCATGACGACGGCGGAGTCGACCTCCGCGAGGAACCGCGCCGCCGCATCCTCGTCGTCGGTGATGATCGTGTCGGTGTGGTGGGTGCCGAAGGCGTTGACGTGCTCGATCGCGGCGTCGAGGTCGTCGACGACGCCGATCGCGACGTCCATCGAGAGGTGCTCGGTCGCCCAGCCGCCGTCGCCGAGCGGCGCGGCCGCGTCGACGCCGGGCAGCGCGCCGTCGGCGTGGATCGTGACGCCCGCCTGCTGCAGCGCGACCGCGATGGTCGGCACGGCGGTCTCGGCGATGTCGCGGTGCACGAGCAACGTCTCGAGCGCGTTGCAGACGCTCGTGCGCTGCGTCTTGGCGTTGAGCACGATGTCGAGCGCCATTGGGAGGTCGGCGGCGCGGTCGACGAACGCGTGCACGACGCCCGCGCCGGTCTCGATGACGGGCACGGTCGACTCGGTCACGACGCGGTCGATGAGCGCGGCGCTCCCCCGCGGCACGAGCAGGTCGATGAGGCCGCGGGCGCGCATGAGCCGGCCGGCGCCGTCGCGGCCGAAGCGGTCGATCGTCTGCACGACCTCGCGCGGCAGGCCCTCGCCCTCCACCGCATCCTGGATCGCCTCGACGAGCGCGGCGTTCGTGCGCTCGGCGGCCGAGCCGCCGCGCAGCACGACCGCGTTGCCGGAGCCGAGCCCGATGCACGCGAGGTCGACCGTGACGTTGGGGCGCGCCTCGTAGATGACGCCGACGACGCCGAACGGCACGCGCACCTCGGTGAGCTCGAGCCCGTTCGGCAGCGTGCGCTCGCGCAGCACCTCGCCGATGGGGTCGGGCAGCTCGGCGAGCGCGCGGGCGGCCGCGGCGAGGCCCGCGATGCGGCGCTCGTCGAGCAGCAGCCGGTCGAGCATGCCCTCGGCGAGGCCGCTCTCGCGCCCGCGCTCGAGGTCCTCGGCGTTCGCGGCGAGGATGCGGTCGGTCGCGCGCTCGATCGCGGTCGCGATCGCGCGGATCGCCTCGTGCCGCTGGCCCGCCGGCGCGACGCCGAGGGCGCGGGAGGCCCGCTTCGAGTCGGTCAGCAGCGCGTCGAGGTCATCGGCCATGCCTCGATCCTAGGAGCCGCCGGATGCCTCGAGGCGGCGCCCGTGCACCACGACGGGCTGCTCGTCGTAGCCGAGCGCGCGGTAGAACGCCGCGACCGCGTCGTTCTCGCCCCGCACCATGAGCTGCAGCTTCACGCCGCCGCGCGCGACGATCCAGGCCTCGGCCGCGCGCACGAGCGCCGCGCCGAGCCCGCGGCGCTGCTGGTCGGGCGCGACGGCGAGGTAGTAGAGCCAGCCGCGGTGGCCGTCGTGGCCGACCATCGCGGTCGCGACGAGCGCGTCGCCGTCGCGGATGCCGAGCACGGCGGATGCGCTGTCGGAGATCGCGCGGTCGAAGTCGGCGCGCGGCGGGTTCCACGGGCGCGTGAGCGCGGTGGCCTCCCAGAGCGCGATCGCCGCTGGAGCGTCGGCCGGGCCGAGCTCGACGACGCTCATCCGGCGACGGGCGCGCGGACCGCGGGATTCGGCTCGAACTCGGTGCCGAGCCGCTCGCCCGAGAGCAGCCGGTCGAGCAGCGGCGTCGCGGTGACGGTGACCGTGACGCCCGCGTCGGCCGCGAGCCGGGCCGCGTCGACCTTCGTCATCGCGCCGCCCGAGCCGATGTGCGAGCCGGAGGCGCCGAGGCGCACGCCCTCGAGCGGGTCGCCGAAGGGCACGCGCTCGATCGGCTCGGAGCCGGGCTCGTCCGGCGGCGCGGTGCGGAGCGCCTCGATGTCCGAGAGCAGGATGAGCCGGTCGGCGCCCACGAGCCGCGCGACGAGCGCCGCGAGCCGGTCGTTGTCGCCGAAGCGGATCTCATGGGTCGCGACCGTGTCGTTCTCGTTGACGATCGGCAGCATCCGCAGCTCGAGCAGCCGCTCGAGCGCGTTCCTCGCGTTGATGCGGTGCGAGCCGAGCTCCATGTCGGAGGCGGTCAAGAGGATCTGCGCCGCGACGACCTCGTGCCGCGAGAGGCTCCGCTGGTAGCGGTTCATGAGCACGTTCTGCCCGACCGCGGCCGCGGCCTGCTGCATCGGCAGGTCGACGGGCCGCGACTCGAGGCCGAGGTACGGCATGCCGGTCGAGATCGCGCCGGAGGACACGAGGATGACCTCGGCTGAGCGGTGCAGCCGGGCGAGGGCGTCGACGAGCGGCTCGATCTGGCCGCGCCGCTCGCCCGAGATCGACGAGGAGCCGACCTTGACGACGACTCGCTCGCCGGCGGTGAGGTCGAGCCGCGTCATCCCTCGTCTTCCCAGCGCTGCACCTCGAAGCCCTCGTCGTCGGTCCACAGGCCCGCCTCGCGCTCGGTGCCGAGCTCGTCGCGCGCGGCCTGCTTCGCGTCCATGCGGCGGTGGTACTCGTCGCGCCGCTCCGCGGTCGTGCGGCGGTCGTTCCGGTCGAGCCGCGGGTCGGTGCCGCGGTTGCCGACGAGCTCGGCGGCCGAGACGATCGTCGGCTCCCAGTCGAAGACGATGCCCGCGCCGGGCCCGATGACGACGGTCGCGCCCGGGACGGCGCCGGCCTTGAGCAGCGCCTCCTCCGTGCCGAGCTTCGCGAGCCGGTCGGCGAGGTAGCCGACCGCCTCGTCGTTCTGGAAGTCGGTCTGCTGCACCCAGCGCTCGGGCTTCGCACCGAGGATGCGGTACACCGGTCCGGCGTGCGAGCCCTCGACCTTGATGGTGAAGCCGGCGTCGTCGATCGCGCGCGGCCGCAGCACGATGCGCTCGGGCACCGGCTCGGCGGCCTTCGCCGCGCGGTCGGCCTCGACGATCTCGGCGAGCGCGAACGAGAGCTCGCGCAGGCCCTTGTGCGCGACGGTCGAGATCTCGAAGACCCGGAAGCCCATCGCCTCGATGTCCTCGCGCACGAACGCGGCGAGCTCGGCGGCCTCGGGCACGTCGATCTTGTTGAGCGCGACGAGCTGCTGGCGCTCGAGCAGCGGCGTCTGGCCCTCGGGCACCGGGTAGGCGGCGAGCTCCGCGAGGATGACCTGCAGGTCGCTCACCGGGTCGCGGCCCGGCTCGAGCGTCGCGCAGTCGATGACATGCAGGAGCGCCGAGCAGCGCTCGACGTGGCGGAGGAACTCGAGCCCGAGGCCCTTGCCCTCGCTCGCGCCCTCGATGAGGCCCGGCACGTCGGCGATCGTGTAGCGCGTCTGGCCGGACTCGACGACGCCGAGGTTCGGGTGCAGCGTCGTGAACGGGTAGTCGGCGATCTTCGGCCGCGCGGCCGACATCGCGGCGACGAGGCTCGACTTGCCGGCGCTCGGGAAGCCCACGAGCGCGACGTCGGCGACGGTCTTGAGCTCGAGCGTGACGTCGCCCTCGAAGCCCGGCGTGCCGAGGAGCGCGAAGCCGGGCGCGCGGCGCTTCTGGTTGGAGAGCGCGGCGTTGCCGAGCCCGCCCTGGCCGCCCTCGGCGACGACGACCCGCATGCCCGCTTGCGAGAGGTCCGCGAGCTGCTCGCCCGACGCATCCGACACCACCGTGCCGACCGGCACGGGCAGCACGAGGTCGGCGCCCGTCGTGCCGGAGCGGTGGTCGCCCATGCCCGGCTGCCCGTTCTCGCTCGCGCGGTGCGGGTTGCGGTGGTAGCCGAGCAGCGTCGTCACCTGGTTGTCGGCGACGAGCACGATGTCGCCGCCGTCGCCGCCGTTGCCGCCGTCGGGGCCGGCGAGCGGCTTGAACTTCTCGCGCTTGACGGAGACGCAGCCGTGGCCGCCGTTCCCTGCGCGCAGGTGCAGCGTCACCTGGTCGACGAATGTCGCCACGGAGGCCTCCTCTCGATGCGAGAACGGGGCGAGCCGAAGCCCGCCCCGTTCATCGGGTGTGTCTGGTGTCAGCCCGCGGCGACGATGTTGACGACCTTGCGGCCGCCCTTCGTACCGAACTCGACCGCGCCCGCCTCGAGGGCGAACAGCGTGTCGTCGCCGCCACGGCCGACGCCGGCGCCGGGGTGGAAGTGGGTGCCGCGCTGGCGGACGATGATCTCGCCGGCCTTGACGACCTGGCCGCCGAAGCGCTTCACGCCGAGGCGCTGCGCGTTCGAGTCACGGCCGTTGCGGGTGGACGATGCGCCCTTCTTGTGTGCCATGTCTGCGGCTCCCTTACTTGATGCCGGTGACCTTGAGGCGCGTGAGCTCCGAGCGGTGGCCCATGCGGCGCTTGTAGCCGGTCTTGTTGCGGTAGTGCTGGATGCGGATCTTCGGGCCGCGCAGGTCGGTGACGACCTCGGCCGTCACCTTGACCTTGGCGAGCGCGTCGGCGTCGGTCGTGACCTTGTCGCCGTCGACGAGCAGCACGGGGGCCAGCTCGACGTTGCCGTTGTCGTCACCGGCGATGCGGTCGACGACGAGCACGGTGCCGACCTCGACCTTCTCCTGCCGGCCGCCGGCGCGCACGATTGCGTACACCACGTTGGATCCTCACTGTTGGAACGACTCCCGGCGGGGCCGGGACGAAGCTTGTAGCGCGCGCAAGGAATTGCGACGAGCGCCAGCGAACAACGATACACGCCGCGAGCCATGCCGGTCAACAGCGCCGCCCCGCGTGCCGCCGCTACCGTGGGGCGCATGGCGATCCTGGTGGACGAGCCGCTCTGGCCCAATCACGGCACGATGTGGGCGCACCTCGTGAGCGACTCGTCGCTCGACGAGCTGCACGGGTTCGCGCGCGCGGCGGGCATCCCTCGGCGCGGGTTCGACCACGACCACTACGACGTGCCCGCCGAGCGGATCGCCGAGCTCGTGGCGATGGGCGCCGAGCAGGTGGCGCCGAAGGTGCTCGTGAAGCGCCTCATCGCGAGCGGGCTGCGCGTGAAGGAGCGCGACCGGCGGCCTCCGCTCGTCGAGTAGGCGCGCAGCGCCGCATCGAGACGGATCTCGATGCGGCGCTGCGCGCCTCTTCGATCGACGCAGGGGCGGCCTGCTCGATCAGCGGTCGTCGTCGGGCTTCGCCGTGATGACGCCCGAGGAGGCGCGGCGCGAGCGGCGCGCGGCCTTGCCGGTGCCGGGCGCGGGCGCCGCGAGTGCGTCGAGCGCCCCGCCGAGCAGCCCGTCGAGGTCGCGCTCCGTCGCCTTCTCGGCCACGGGCTCCTGCTTCGCCTCGACGGGGATGTCGAGGATCGTCACGACCGGCTCGGCGGCGACGGCCTCGACCGCGGCCTTCGAGGGCTGCACCTTGCCGGAGGGGCGCTCGCGCCGGCCCTGCTCGCCCTTGGGCTGCTCGACGACAGGCTGCTCGACGACCGGCTGCTCGACGACCGGCTGCTCGGCGTCGACCGGCTTGCCCTTCGCGGCGGCCGCGATCTGCGACAGCCCCTTGCGCATGTCGTCGGTGATCGCGTGCGTGCCGCCGCCGTTGCCGCCGCCCTGCTGCTGCTGGTGCTGCTCGGGCTGCTGCTCGCCCTGCTTGCCGCGGCCGCGTCGGCGACCGCCGCCCTGGCCGCCGTTCTCCTGCTGCTGGCGCTGCGGCTTCGAGACGGGCTCGTGGTGCACGATGACGCCGCGGCCGGCGCAGATCTCGCACGGCTCCGAGTAGGTCTCGAGCAGGCCGAGGCCGAGCTTCTTGCGCGTCATCTGCACGAGGCCGAGGCTCGTGACCTCCGCCACCTGGTGCTTCGTGCGGTCGCGGCTCAAGCACTCGATGAGGCGCCGCTGCACGAGGTCGCGGTTCGACTCGAGCACCATGTCGATGAAGTCGATCACGATGATGCCGCCGATGTCGCGCAGCCGCAGCTGGCGCACGATCTCCTCGGCCGCCTCGAGGTTGTTCTTGGTGACCGTCTCCTCGAGGTTGCCGCCCGCGCCGACGAAGCGGCCGGTGTTGACGTCGACGACGGTCATCGCCTCGGTGCGGTCGATGACGAGCGAGCCGCCGGAGGGCAGCCACACCTTGCGGTCGAGCGCCTTGTCGATCTGCTCCGCGATGCGGAAGTGGTCGAAGGGGTCGTCGGTGCCGTCGTAGGCCTCGACCCGGTCGAGCAGGTCGGGCGCGATGGCCTCGAGGTACTCCCGGATCGTGGTGAGCGCCTCCGAGCCCTGGATGATGAGCTTCGAGAAGTCCTCGTTGAAGACGTCGCGGACGATCTTCACGAGCAGGTCGGGCTCGGCGTGCAGTCGCTGCGGCGCGGAGCCGTTCCGGAGCTGCTGGATGCGCTCCCACTGGCGTGTGAGGCGCTCGACGTCGCGCGTGAGCTGCTCCTCGGTCGCGCCCTCGGCGGCGGTGCGCACGATGACGCCGACGCCCTCGGGCAGCACCTGCTTGAGGATCTTCTTGAGGCGCGCGCGCTCCGTGTCGGGCAGCTTGCGCGAGATGCCGTTCATCGAGCCGCCGGGCACCGACACGAGGTAGCGGCCGGGCAGCGAGATCTGGCTCGTGAGCCGGGCGCCCTTGTGGCCGACCGGATCCTTCGTGACCTGCACGAGCACGGTGTCGCCGGGCTTGAGCGCGAGCTCGATCTTGCGCGGCTGGCCCTCGAGCTCGGCGGCGTCCCAGTCGACCTCGCCCGAGTAGAGCACGGCGTTGCGGCCGCGGCCGATGTCGACGAAGGCGGCCTCCATGCTCGGCAGCACGTTCTGCACGCGGCCGAGGTAGACGTTGCCGATGAGGCTCGACTCGCTCGCCTTCGCGACGTAGTGCTCGACGAGCACGCCGTCCTCGAGCACCGCGAGCTGCACGCGGTCGTGCTTCGAGCGCACGATCATCTGCCGCTCGACGGCCTCGCGGCGAGCGAGGAACTCGGTCTCGGTCACGACCGTGCGGCGACGACCGGCGTCGCGGCCCTCGCGCCGGCGCTGGCGCTTCGCCTCGAGCCGGGTCGAGCCGCGCACCTTCTGCGGCTCGGTGATGAGCGGCTTCTCGTCCTCGCTGCGGCGCGAGCGCGACCGCGAGCGCGAGCGGCGCGAGCGCCGGCCGTCCTGCTGGTCGTCGCCCTCGTCGTCCTCGTCGTCGAGCTCCGCGCGCAGCGGCGGCAGCGTCGGGAGCCGCTCGAGGTCGGGGGCGTGGAAGAGCAGGCCGAAGGGCCCGGCGGGCAGCTCGGGCAGCGTGCGTGCGGCGGCGATGGGGTCGTCCTCGCTCGGCGCGACCTGGGTCGCCTCCTCCGAGCCGGATGCGTCCGCAGGCTTCCCGGGGTCGGCGAGGCCGGGCTCGTGGCCGGGCTCCTGCTCCCCCGACTCGGTGAGCGAGTCTGGGGCCGGCGCCTCGGGCTGCTGCGCGGGCTCGGCGACCGCCGTCTGCTCGGGCGACGCGACCGCCTGCTCGGGCGACGCATCCGCCGTGTCCGTCGACGCATCCGCCGTCTCCGGGGACGCGGCCGCCTTGCGGCGCGTCGTGGCGCGCTTGCGGGGCGCCTTCTGCGCCTCGGGCTCGCTCGTCTCTGCTGCCCCCGTCGCCGTCGTCGGCTCTTCGGGGAGGGTCGTGTCGTTGTCCACCATCGCTGGCGCGCTCCTGCCACGACCGGCGCCGCCGGTCGTCATCTCTGTCGCGAACGGGGCGCGCCCCGGCGCGAATCCTTCCTTCCGCCCCCTCGCGGGGACGACCCGGGTCGGCGGTGCCGCCCGGAAAACCTGTGCGAGCGCCCGTCGGACGCTGCGGGAAGTCTAGCGCACGTGCTCCGCCAGGCCGCTGCCGACCGACGTGCCTCAGCTTCTTTGAGC
>NZ_ASHR01000028.1 GCF_000400485.1 Agrococcus pavilionensis RW1 | reverse complement strand
CTCACTTCTCAGTGAGGCACCTCGCCGGCGATGACCGAGCGCGACACGCCGGGTGGCATCCGCCGAGATCCAACCTTCAGGTCGAACATGATAGTTGCTAGGGTTGCCCCCGTTGTGTCGTGGCTCCCGCGGAGTGCACGATGAAGTCACCGCAGCAGCCCAGCGCTGCGACAGGAGCCAGATGCATCAGCCTGACCGGTCAGCCCGGCGCGCGCAGCACCGCACCAGCTCGCGCGACGCCCGCCGAGCGATCGCGACCACGCTCGCGGTCGCGGCCCTCGTGGTCGGCTTCGTCGTGCCCGGCGCGCCATCGGCCGAAGCGGTCGACGAGTACGGCTTCCCCACCTGGGCGGAGGTCGAGCAGGCGCGCGGCAACGAGGCCGCGAAGAACCAGCAGATCGCCGACATCCGGGCGCTCATCGGTCAGCTCGAGAGCGACCTCGCGAGCGCTCGCGCCCTCGCAGACCAGAAGGCCACCGAGGCGATCGAGGCGCAGGGCGTCTACGATCAAGCCGTCGCGGTCGCGGACCGGCTGCAGCAGCAGGCGGACGAAGCCTTCGCCCGCGCGAGCGAGTCGGAGCTCGCCGCCGGCCAGCTCGCCGCGCAGCTCGCCCGCACGGGCGGCACGGGCGACATGAGCGCCGAGCTCTTCGCCAACCCCGGGTCGGCCGACACGTGGCTCTACCGCCTCGACCTCATGGACCGGGTCGCCGGCACCGCCGACTCGCTCTACGAACAGGCGCAGCAGGACGCGAACACCGCCTCGGCGCTCCAGGCGCAGGCGGTCGTCGCCCGCGACGCGCTGCAGGCGCTCAAGGAGGCTGCGGACGCGGCCCTCGAAGCTGCCGCGCAAGCCGCTGCGGCGGCGGAGGCCGCCGTCGTCCGCGAGCAGGAGAACCGGGTGCAGCTCGAGGCGCAGCTCGCCGTGCTCGTCGAGGACCGCGCCGCGACCGAGGCCGACTACCAGGCCGGGCAGCGCCACCGGGCGTGGCTCGCCGAGCAGGAGCGCCTGCGCCGCCTCGAGGAGGAGCGCCGTGCCGCAGCCGCCCGCGCGGCCGCGGAGGCAGAGGCTCGACGGCTCGCCGAGGAGCGCGCCGCCGCGAGCCGCCCCGGCAGCGGGGGAGGGAGTGCCGTCCCTGTCGCGCCTCCGGCCACGAGCGGTTGGCAGACGCCGATGTACGGCAGGGTCACTTCCGGCTACGGCATGCGCCGCGATCCGGTGAGCGGGCTCGGGACGAAGCTGCACGCCGGGGTCGACATCGCAGCGGGCTGTCTGACACCCATCTACGCCGCCGCGGACGGTACCGTCTCGTTGCGCGGCCGCGACGTCTATGGCGCCAACATCCTGTACATCCGGCACGCCGGTGGAGTGCAGACCGAGTACGCGCACATGGCGTACCCGGCGACCGTCGGACCGGGTCAGCGAGTGAGCGCGGGGCAGGTCATCGGCTATGAGGGGAAGACCGGCTATGTCACCGGTTGCCACCTGCACTACCAGGTGCGCGTGAACGGCTCGCTCGTGAACCCCGAGTCGTTCCTCAACGCGCGGGGCGTCTACCTCCGCTGACGGGTCGACCGCGCAGCCGGCGGCTGCGATGACGAAGGGCGCACCTCACGGTGCGCCCTTCGTCATCCGCCGTGCGTCAGTCGGTGACGTCGCGCCCGCCCTCGGGCTTCTCGACGCCCTCGCCGCTCTGGTCGCCGTGCTCGGCGTCGAACGCGGCGAAGCCGGCCCGGACGGTCGCCTCCGCGGCCTCCGCGCCCTCCCAGTCGCCGAGCTTCGCCCACTTGCCCGGCTCGAGGTCCTTGTAGTGCAGGAAGAAGTGCTCGATCTCGTCGCGCGTCTGCTTCGGCACGTCGGCGATGTCCTGGATGTGGCTCCAGCGGGGGTCCTTCTCGAGCACGCAGATGACCTTCGTGTCGATGCCGCCGTCGTCCTCCATGTTCAGCTGGCCGACGGGGCGCACGCGCACGAAGACGCCCGGCGGCACCGGGTACTCGAGCAGCACGAGCGCGTCGACGGGGTCGCCGTCGAGGCCGAGCGTGCCCTCGAAGAAGCCGTAGTCGGTCGGGTACACGAAGGTCGTGAACAGCACTCGGTCGAGGTAGACGCGGCCCGTCTCGTGATCGACCTCGTACTTGTTGCGGCTCCCCTTGGGGATCTCGATGACGACGTCGTAGGCGGCCAAGAGCGGCTCCTTCTCGTGGGGGTGCGGAATCGGCATAAGGTTACTTCATGCCCGAAAGCGACCGTCGCCCGCGGCTGACGCCTGCCGTCGCCGACGTCCGCCGGGCCGTGCGCGAGGCGATCGCCGACCTGCCGGCGGGCGCCCTCGTGCTCGTCGCGCTCTCGGGCGGCGCCGACTCGCTCGCGCTCGCGGGAGCGACGGCCTTCGAGGCGCAGCGCGCAGGGCTGCGAGCCGGCGCCGTGATCGTCGACCACCAGCTGCAGCCGGGCAGCGCCGACGTCGCCGAGCGCGCGGCCGCGCAGGCGAGCGAGCTCGGCCTCGAGCCCGTGCGCATCGTGCCGGTCCAGGTCGCGCCCGACGGCAGTCCAGAGGCCGCCGCCCGGCAGGCCCGCTACGCGGCGCTCCTCAAGGCGCGGAAGGATGCCGGCGCATCCGCCGTGCTGCTCGGGCACACGCTCGACGACCAGGCCGAGACCGTGCTCATCGGCCTCGCCCGCGGCTCAGGCGCCGAGAGCCTGTGGGGCATGCACCCGCGCATCGGCTTCCTCCGCCGCCCGCTGCTGTCGGTGCGCCGGGCGACGACGCACCAGGCGTGCCGCGATGCGGGCCTCGAGCCGTGGAGCGACCCGCACAACGACGACGAGCGATTCCTGCGCGTGCGCGTGCGGCATCGCGTGCTGCCGATGCTCGACGAGGTGCTCGGCGGGGGAGTGGCGCTCGCGCTCACCCGCACGGCCGACACGCTGCGAGAGGACGCCGAAGCGCTCGCCCACTTCGCGCAGGAGCAGATCGGCGACCTCGTCGAGCACGCCGAGGGCGGGCTCTCGCTCGATGTCGGCGGTCTCGGCGCGAACCCGCCGGCGTTGCGGCAGCGCATCATCCGCCTCGCGGTGCAGAGCGAGTTCCACACCGCGCTCACGCGCCAGCAGACGCTCGAGGTCTCGCGCCTCGTCACGGACTGGCACGGCCAGGGGCCGATCCACCTCCCCGGCATCCGCGTCTCGCGCGAGGGCCGCAGGCTCGTCTTCGTCGCCGCCTGACGCCTCCTCGGCGGTCGTTGCGGAATCGTGACCTCTTCGGCGCGATCCGTCGGCAACGGGGGAACCTGACAGGGTGAGGATGTCTTCTGGCACCGCCGAGAGGACCCCCATGTCACGCCCCCTCGCGATCACCGCCGCCGTCGCCGCGCTGCTCGCGCTCACCGGCTGCGCCGGCGCAGCCGCCCCCGCGCCGAGTGAGCCCGCGGCGTCCTTCACGGCTGCACCCTCCGCGAGTGCCCCGACAGATCCGTCGGCCGAGCCGAGCGCGAGCGCAGCCCCCCTCGTCATGACGGACGACTGGCTCGAGCACGCCTCGAGCGACGGCAGCGTCTCGTTCCGCTACCCGCCGACCTGGACGCTCGAGGCGGACTCGGAGCCGTTCTCGCCCGGTGGCAGCGCCGACCCGCAGTCTCCCGAGCGCTGGGTGGACTCGGCGACGCTCACCGCCCCGAACGGGCAGCAGCTGCTCGCGATGCACGACTTCGTCGACATCGGCGGCTCCTGCGGCGGCTTCACATTCCCGTTGGAGGTGCTCGCGACGGGACTCGCGCGCGCGGAGCCGCTGACGACCGACGACGGCGATCCGGTCATCGCCACGGTCGCACTCGGCACCGATGACGACCGCTGGCGCGTCGGAGTCGGCATCACGTCATCCGGATCGATCGAGCGCGCCGAGGCGTGCCACGTGTACTTCGTCGGCAGCTCCTCCGACGGCGGTGTGAGCTTCGGCACGCACTTCCAGCTGAGCAGCGCCGGCGACGACCCGCTCTGGACCGTCGACTCGCTCAACGACGCCCGCGCCTACATGGAGACGGACGAGTACGCGATCATCATCGAGATCCTGCGCTCCTTCGAGACGAGCTGACGCGCGACGGCCGGAGGAGCGGTGCGCGCCGGTAGGTTTGTCTCACCCACGCCGACCGCCAGGAGCGCAGATGGACTTCAGCCACGTCGAGGCCGACCTCGCCAAGACACTCATCACCGAGGAGGAGCTCCACGCGAAGCTCCAAGAGCTCGCGCGCGAGATCGAGGCCGACTACGAGGGCAAGGACCTCCTGCTCGTCGGCGTGCTGCGCGGCGCGGTCATGGTGATGGCCGATCTCGCCCGCGCGCTGCAGCGCCACATCGAGATGGACTGGATGGCGGTCTCGTCCTACGGCTCGGGCACTGTCTCGTCGGGCGTCGTCCGCATCCTGAAGGACCTCGACAGCGACCTCACCGGCCGCAACGTGCTCATCGTCGAGGACATCATCGACTCGGGCCTGACCCTCTCGTGGCTGCGCGCCAACCTCGAGTCGCGCGGCGCCGCATCCGTCGAGATCTGCACGATGCTCCGCAAGCCCGACGCGCTCAAGGTGCAGGTCGACGTGAAGTACTGCGGCTTCGACATCCCCAACGAGTTCGTCATCGGCTACGGCCTCGACTACGCCGAGAAGTACCGCAACCTGCGCGGCATCGGCGTGCTGGCGCCGCACGTCTACTCCGGGGAGTAGGCCGGATGCCGTGGGTCGCGCTCGCGCGCTCGTCGCGATCGCCGCAGGGCGGCGCGCTCACAGCGGCGCTCGCGCGAGCGTCTGGGACGATGGTCGCGTGAAGCCGCTCCGCCGTCCGCTCGCGCCCCTCGCCCTCCTCGGAGCGGCCCTCGTGCTCGTCGGCTGCTCGGGCGCGCCGTCGCCGGATCCCGACGCCGGGCCCTCCATCCCGCCCGGCATCACCGCGCCGCCGCCGACCGCGCCCGCGGCCGAGGCGCCGCCAGAGGTCGAGTCGTCGCTGCCCGCCGAGATCGCCGGCGTCGACACGACGGGTTGGCAGCAGATCCTCGTGCCGAGCGGCACCGCGACCTTCCGCATCCCCGCCGAGTGGACCGTCGCCGAGGCGCCCGGGGGGCTCGACGTCCTCAGCGCCGACGGGGAGCGGCAGCTCGGCTACGCCGAGGACCCCGACACGGGCGACGGCACGTGCGTCGACGGCTCCGGCACGCCGGTCGGGTGGCGCACGCTCGGCCTCGACCGCCAGGAGGTCGCGATCGACGGCGCCGCCGGCGCCGCGTTCGGCGCCGCGGCCCTGCAGCTGGGCGACCAATGGGTCTTCAGCATGGGCCTGCTGCCCGCCGACGCCGCGCAGCGGCCGCAGTGCCCGCTCGTGAACGCGATCGAGACGCCCGCGGGCATCGTCTCGTTCGGCTCCGAGGTCGTCGCGAGCGGCTCGGGCGACGGCTCGCCGTGGGCTGTGGCCTCGCTCGACGCCGCGCAGCAGTACGTCGCCGACCCCGAGTACGCGACGCTCCGAGCGATCGTCATGTCGCTCGAGCTGCTCGAGGGATAGCGGCCAGCCCGCCCACAGCGAACACGGGATGGGCGCACCGACTGCGGCGATAGCCTGTCCGAATGGCGACTGAGAAGGACAAGGACAAGGGCTTCAAGAGGTTCTTGCGCGGACCGATCCCGTGGATCGTGATCGCGCTCCTGATCGTCGGCATCGCGTTCAGCTTCTTCATGACGCCGCAGTACCGGCCCGTGCAGACCGACGTCGGCATGCAGCTCATCGCCGACGGCGACGTCGCGCAGGCGCGCATCGTCGACGGCGAGCAGCGCGTCGACCTCATCCTCACCGAGCCGCACGAGGAGTACGGCGAGCGGGTGCAGTTCTACTACGTCGAGCCGCGCGGCGAGGAGCTCGTCGACGCCATCACCGCGGCGGATCCCGAGAACGGCTACATCGACGAGGTGCCGCAGGCCAACTGGCTGCTGTCGCTGTTCAGCATCCTGCTGCCCGTGCTGCTGCTCGGCGCGCTCTTCTACTTCTTCATGACCCGCCTCTCGGGCGGCAACCGCGGCGTGATGCAGTTCGGCAAGTCGAAGGCCCAGCTCATCTCGAAGGACATGCCGCAGGTGAAGTTCGCCGACGTCGCGGGCGCCGACGAGGCGGTCGAGGAGCTCGGCGAGATCAAGGAGTTCCTGCAGGACCCGTCGAAGTTCCAGGCGGTCGGCGCGCGCATCCCGAAGGGCGTGCTGCTCTACGGCCCTCCCGGCACGGGCAAGACGCTCCTCGCGCGCGCGGTCGCGGGCGAGGCGGGCGTGCCGTTCTACTCGATCTCCGGCTCCGACTTCGTCGAGATGTTCGTCGGCGTCGGCGCGAGCCGCGTGCGCGACCTCTTCGAGCAGGCGAAGGAGAACGCTCCGGCGATCATCTTCGTCGACGAGATCGACGCCGTCGGCCGCCAGCGCGGCGCGGGCCTCGGCGGCGGGCACGACGAGCGCGAGCAGACGCTCAACCAGCTGCTCGTCGAGATGGACGGCTTCGACGTCAAGACGAACGTCATCCTCATCGCCGCGACGAACCGCCCCGACATCCTCGACCCCGCGCTGCTGCGCCCGGGCCGCTTCGACCGCCAGATCGGCGTCGACGCCCCCGACATGAAGGGCCGCGAGACGATTCTCAAGGTGCACGCGAAGGGCAAGCCGATCGCCGCCGGCGTCGACCTGTCGGTGCTCGCGCGGAAGACGCCCGGCTTCACGGGCGCCGACCTCGCGAACGTGCTGAACGAGGCGGCGCTCCTCACCGCGCGCGGCAACGCGACGCAGATCACCGACGAGGCGCTCGACGAGGCGGTCGACCGCGTCATGGCGGGCCCCCAGCGCCGCACGCGCGTCATGAACGACAAGGAACGGCTCATCACCGCCTACCACGAGGGCGGCCACGCGCTCGCGGCGGCGGCGATGCGGCACTCCGACCCGGTCACGAAGGTGACGATCCTGCCCCGCGGCCGCGCCCTCGGCTACACGATGGTGCTGCCCGTCAACGACAAGTACTCCGTCACCCGCAACGAGCTGCTCGATCAGCTCACCTACGCGATGGGCGGCCGCGTCGCCGAGGAGATCGTCTTCCACGACCCGACGACCGGCGCCGGCAACGACATCGAGAAGGCGACCGGCATCGCCCGCAAGATGGTGACCGAGTACGGCATGACCGCGGCGATCGGCGCCGTCAAGCTCGGCAGCAACCAGTCGGAGGCCTTCTTCGGCCGCGACATGGGCGGCGGCCGCGACTACTCGCCGTCGCTCTCCGAGACCGTCGACCGCGAGGTGCGCGCGCTCATCGAGCAGGCGCACACCGAGGCGTGGCAAGTGCTCAACCAGAACCGCGACGTACTCGACCGCCTGGCCGGCGAGCTCCTCGAGCGCGAGACGCTCGACCACCTCGCGCTCGCCGAGATCTTCGCCGACGTCGAGAAGCTGCCCGAGCGGCCGCAGTGGCTCTCGCACCCCGACCGGCCGGTGAGCGACCGGCCGCCGATCGAGCTGCCGGTGTCGCAGCACGTCGACGAGGTCGTCGAGCCCGACGTCGCCACCGAGCCCGCGGGCTGATGGCGGTCGACCGGGCGCGCGTCGCCGCGGCCGTGCGCGAGCTGCTCGCGGCGATCGGCGACGACCCCGCGCGGCCCGGCCTCGCCGAGACGCCGCGCCGGGTCGCCGAGGCGTACGCCGAGTACTTCGCGGGCGTCGGCGAGGATGCGTCGGCGCACCTCGACACCTCCGACCTGACGGGCGAGCGGGGCGAGATGGTGCTGCTGCGCGACATCGAGTTCCGCTCGATGTGCGAGCACCACCTGCTGCCGTTCACGGGCATCGCGCACGTCGCCTACCTGCCCGGCGACCGCATCGTCGGCCTCGGCCGCATCCCGCGCGTCGTCGAGACGATCGCCTCGCGGCCGCAGATCCAGGAGCGGCTCACCGACGAGATCGCCGACGCGCTCGTCGCGGGCCTCGAGCCGGAGGGCGTGCTCGTCGTCGTCGACGCGGTCCACGGGTGCGTGGGCGCGCGCGGGTCGCGGCAGGTCAACTCGTCGACGGTGACCGTGGCGAGTCGCGGGCGCCTCGCCGAGCCGATCGAGCGGGCTGAGATCATGGCCCTCATCGGGGAGCGGAGGTAGCGATGACTGAGGTGTGGGGCATCCTCAACGTCACGCCCGACTCGTTCAGCGACGGCGGGCGCTACGTCGACCCCGGCGCCGCGATCGCGCACGCGCGCCGGCTCCGCGCGCAGGGCGCCGACGTCATCGACATCGGCGGCGAGTCGACCCGCCCCGGAGCGGAGCCGATCGATCCCGCCAAGGAGCTCGCGCGCATCCTGCCCGTCGTCGAGGAGCTCGTGCGCGAGGGGATCCGCGTCTCGGTCGACACCATCCACGCATCCACCGCCCGTGCCGTCATCGCCGCTGGCGCCGAGATCGTCAACGACGTCACGGCGGGCCTGCACGACGAGGGGATGCTCGACGCGGTCGCCG
This sequence comes from Agrococcus pavilionensis RW1, assembly GCF_000400485.1. GTDB lineage: Bacteria > Actinomycetota > Actinomycetes > Actinomycetales > Microbacteriaceae > Agrococcus > Agrococcus pavilionensis. The sequence goes on along the minus strand of NZ_ASHR01000028.1, from coordinate 207,975 downwards.
AGGGCGGCGCGAGCATCGTGCTCATGCACTCGCGCGGCATCGACGTGACGCAGGACACGCACTACGACGACGTCGTCGCAGACGTCGTCGAGCACCTCGCGGGGCGGGTGGACGCAGCGGTCGCCGCGGGCATCCCGCGCGAGCGCATCATCGTCGATCCCGGCTTCGGCTTCTCGAAGGAGCCGGGCGACAACTGGACGCTGCTCGCGAACCTCCACCGCGTCATCGAGCTCGGCCTCCCGGTGCTCGTCGGCACGAGCCGCAAGCGCTTCCTCGGCGGGCTGCTGCCGGAGGGTGCTCCGGTCGAGGAGCGCGACGCGCCCACGGCCGCGACCTCGCTGCTCGCGGCTCAGCGCGGCGCGCACGCGCTGCGCGTGCACGACGTCGCCTCGACCGTGTCGGCGCTGCGTGCGCTCGCGGCGGTCGAGCGCGCCGACGGCCCTGGCTGGGACGACGCGACCGGCGACGTCGAGCGGCTCGCGGGCACCATCGCGCTGCGGGGCATCCGCGCCCGCGGTCACCACGGCGTGCTGCCGCAGGAGCGCCGCGACGGCCAGGAGTTCGTGATCGACGTCGAGCTGGCCCTCGACGTGCGCGACGCGGTCGCGAGCGACGACGTCACCCGCACCGTGCACTACGGCGAGCTCGCCGAGCGCATCGTCGCCGCGGTCGAGCGCGATCCCGTCGACCTCATCGAGACGCTCGCCGACCGGATCGCGCGCGTGTGCCTCGAGGACCGCCGCGTCGACCACGCCCACGTCACGGTGCACAAGCCGAGCGCGCCGATCGACGTGCCGTTCGGCGACGTGTCGGTCTCGCTCGGCCGCGGTCGGCTCCGGCACCGGGAGGGCATCCGATGAGGCTCCAGCTCGAGCGCCGCGCCGTCCTCTCGCTCGGCGCCAACCTGGGCGACCGGGTCGCGACCATCGACGCGGCCGTGCGCGCCCTCGACGCGATCGAGGGCATCCGGGTCCTGCTCCGCTCGAGCGCGTGGGAGTCGCCGTCGTGGCACCCCGACGGCGAGGGGCTCTCTCCCGACTACGTGAACATCGTCGTCATCGTCGGCGCGACGATGGAGCCGATCGACCTGCTCGACGCCGTGCAGGCCGTCGAGGCGGCGCTCGGCCGCGAGCGGGCGCAGCGGTGGGGGAGCCGCACGATCGACATCGACATCGTCGCGATCGGAGAGATGGAGCACGCGGAGGACCGGCTCGTCATCCCGCACCCGCGCGCGCACGAGCGGCAGTTCGTGCTGCAGCCGTGGCTCGAGGTCGAGCCGCGCGCGTCGATCCCCGGCCACGGGCCGATCGCCGAGCTCGCGGACTACGCGCACGGCGACGCGTGGAAGCTGCCATGACTCGCACGAGCCCGCTCGTCGTCGGGCTGCTCGTCGTGGCTGCGGCGCTCGCGGGCTGGCTGCTCGAGGCGGTGCTCGTGATGACCGGCCGCGCGGCGCTCGTGCCGCCGCTCACGCTCGGGCCGGCGCTCGCGGTGCTCGGCGGGGTGCTGCTGATCGTCGCGTGGCCCGTGCGGCAAGCGGGGCGTGGCAAGCGGCGCATCGACTACCGGCACGCGACCGGCGTGCTCGGCTTCGCCAAGGCATCCTCGACGCTCGCAGCGCTGCTCGCGGGAGCCGCGCTCGGCGCGATCGGCTTCTTCTCGACCCGCCCGGCCATCGCCGAGCAGGCGCTCGTCGCGCTCGGGGTCGTGCTCGTCGGGGCGCTGCTGCAGCTCGTCGCGGGAATCGTCGCCGAGTCGTGGTGCGTGCTGCCGCCCGACGACGACGAAGCGGCGCCGAGCGCGTCGGCGCCCGAGCCGGCCTGAGCGCTGCCCCGCGCCGTCCGCGCTCTCCGCGCTCGCGGCGCTCTCCGCGCGCGCTGTCAACCGGCCTGGTGCGCCGCGAGCGATCGGAGCGGCTCGGCTGTGCACGGAACCGGTCGACGGATCAGTCGCGGCGCGACGCTCTTCGGTTCCGGGCTCAACGCTCCGGGGCGGGCTGGAAGCTCGTCATCGACTCCGCGTCGAACGCCTCGCGGATCTGCTCGACGCCGTCCCAGTTGACGTAGACGACGGATTGCGAGCCCTCCATGCCGGTGCCGAGCGTCGGCATCGTGAAGGTCTGCACGCGCGAGGAGTCGAGCTGCGCCATCTGCGTCGCCAGCTGGATGCCGACCGGCAGCGAGAGCGTGTCGGTGACCGCCATGTACGGCGAGACGGTCGCGAAGATGTCGGCGAGCCGGTCGGGGCTCGTGAGGTTCTCGCGCGTCATGAGCTGCTCGATCGCGCCGCGCAGCAGCGCCCGCTGGTTGTGGGCGCGCTGGTAGTCGCCGTCGTTGAACGGGTAGCGGGCGCGCACATAGGCGAGGGCCTCGTCGCCCGCGACGGTGATCTCCCCCGCCGGGAACGAGTAGGCGTCCTGGCTGAACGCGATGTCGTTCTGCAGCGTGACCCCGCCGAGCGCGGTCGTGAGACCCGTGAAGCCCTCGAAGTCGATCACCGCGACGTGATCGATGCGCTGGTCGATGATGCCCTCGACGGTCTGCACCATGAGCGGCACGCCGCCGAGCGCGAGCGCCGCGTTGACCTTGCGCTCGCCCGGGTAACCGGGGATCTCGACCCACGAGTCGCGCATGATCGACATGATCTGCACGGTCTCGCGGTCGGGCGGGATGTGGGCGACGAGGATCGTGTCGGCGCGGTCGCCGAGGCCCGTGAGCAGCGAGCCGTCGGTCGCGCGCGAGTCGCTGCCGAGCAGCAGCACGTTGACGGGCGCGTCGCCCTCGACCGGCTCGACCGTCGGGCGCAGCGACTCCTCCGGGAACGCCGTCTCGATCGTCTCGACCTGCTGCAGCGAGGGATTGATGCGCAGGAAGTACCAGCCGATCGCGGCCAGCAGCGCGAGGACGATGACCCCGACGATGCCGACGGCGATCCATCGGCCGGTGTGGCGCTTGCGCGGCTCGGTATCGATCGTCACCCGACGAGTATCCCAGACGGACCGACGGGCGCGGGGCGGCTAGCCTGGGCCACGCCTGGATCGATCGCCGGGGAACCGGCAGAGGAGGAACTGTGGCCGAGCGCCTGGACGTCCCCGGCGAGTGGCAGCGCGTCAGCATGCGCTACGCCCTCGTCGACTCGATCGGCAGCGTGATCGGCTGGGCGGTGCTCGGCATCGGCGTGACCGTGCCGATCTGGTTCGCGAACGACCAGCAGCTGCCGATGCCGTGGGGGTGGATCCCGATCGCGGCCGCGGTCGTGCTCTCGATCGTCAGCGCCGTGTGGGCGTTCCTGCGCACCCGCACCATCGGCTACCTGCAGCGCGCCGACGACCTGCTCGTGCGCCGCGGCATGCTCTTCCGCCGATTCGTCGCGGTGCCCTACGGCCGCATGCAGATCGTCGACATCACGCAGGGACCGATCGAGCGGATGTTCGGGCTCAAGTCGCTCAAGTTCGTCACCGCGGCCGCCTCGAGCGCGATCACGATCCCCGGGATGCCCGGCTCGACGGCGGAGGAGCTGCGCGACCACCTCGTCGCGGTCTCCGAATCGCGACGGGCGGGCCTGTGACCGACCCGCAGCAGCGCCCCGGCCAGCCGCCGGCCGAGTGGCAGCCGCCGCAGCCCGGCCCCGGCACCCCGCCGAGCGCGCAGCAGCAGGCGCACCGCAAGGCCGTCGAGCTCGTCGACGGCGAATGGCACCGCCTGCACCCCGCGACCCCGCTGCTGCGCGGCGGCCTCGCGCTCATCATCGTGCTCGGCATCCTCATCTCGACGTTCCGCGACCGGGTGCTCGGGGCATTCGTGCCCGACGAGTTCGACGAGTTCGACGACGACCCGTTCGGCGCCTTCATCGTCGAGCAGCTCCCGTGGGTGCTGCTCGGCGTCATCGCCCTCGTGGCGCTCTCGGTCGTGCTGTTCTGGATCGCGTGGCGCGTGCACCGCTTCCGCATCACGGGCGACGCGGTCGAGGTGCAGCAGGGCATCCTCGTCAAGAAGCATCGGCGCGCGCCGCTCGCGCGCATCCAGGCGATCAACATCCAGAAGCCGTGGTTCGCGCGACTGCTCGGTGCGTGCAAGTTCGAGGTGCAGCAGGCGGGCAACGACTCGAACGTCGACCTCAACTACCTGAGCTCGTCGGTGGCGGATGCGCTGCGGTACCAGATCATGGACCGCGCCTCCGGCCGCTCCGCCGCCGACGCCGAGCGGCTCGCCGCCGAGCGGGCGGCCGCCGGCGGCGGCTCGGTCGTCGACGAGCTCCTGCGCCCCGACGCGGAGATCGCGCACGTCGCGCCCGACTCGCTCGTGCGCATCCCGGCGCAGCGCATCGCGCTCTCGTCGCTGCTCGACGGCACGATCGCGTGGGCGGTGCTCTACCTCGTCGTCACCGTCGTCGTGATCGTCGGCTTCCAGCAGTGGTGGGCGGTGTTCGCGCTCCTGCCCGGCGCGATCGCGTTCTTCGCCGCGGGCATGAAGTCGCTCGGCTCGAAGCTGCGCTACTCGATCGCGGCGACGCCCGACGGCATCCGGCTCGCCTACGGGCTCGCGTCGACGACCACCGAGATCATCCCGCCGGGCCGCATCTTCGCGCTGCAGATCAAGCAGCCGCTGCTGTGGCGCCCGTTCGGCTGGTGGCAGGTGACGTTCACGCGCGCGGGCAAGATGAAGCCCGACGGCTCGGGGCAGGGCGGGAGCGGCCAGATGGCGAGCTACCTGCTGCCGGTCGGCGACGTGCGCGACGTGCGCACGGTCGTGGGGCTCGTGCTGCCCGAGCTCGCGCGCTCGCCGCTCATCGACGCGGGCCTGTTCGGGCAGGCGCCAGACGCGTTCGTCGTCAGCCCGCCGCGCGCGCGGGCGTTCCGCTGGTTCTCGCTCAAGCGCAACGGCTTCCACGTGCACGACGCGGCGTTCCTGCTGCGCCACGGGCGCATCTGGCGCTCGATGCACCTCGTGCCGCAAGCGCGCGTGCAGTCGGTCGCGCTGCAGCAGGGGCCGATCTACGGGCTCGCCCGGCTCGCGCGCGTGCAGCTCCACGTGCCCGACACCGTGCTCTCGCCGGGCATCGGCGCGATCGACCAGGGCGATGCGAGCACGCTGTTCGAGCACGCGATGCGGTCGATCAAGGTCGCGATCGACCGGGATGCGTCGGAGTCGTGGGCGAGCGCGCTCTCGCGCAACGCCGTGCTCGAGATCGCGCCCGCGGTGCAGGACGGCCTCATGGCGCCGCCGAGCGCGCTGGGGGCGGCGCCGGCGGGGTGGCCGGCGGCGTGGCCCGCGGCGTGGCCGGCGGCGCAGGGGTGGCAGCGGCCGCAGCAGCACGCCGCGCCGAGCGCACAGCAGCAGCCGGCTCCGGCCTCCCCGCCCCTCCGCCCAGAGCCGGACGCGCCCGCGAGCGCGCCCGACGCATCCGACCCCGATGCGCGCTGGAGGCGTCCCCGCGATGGGCGCTGAGCGGTCGCCCGGGAGCGGCTCGTGAGCGCCGCCGACGCCGTGCGCAGGCCCGGCCGGCTCGGCGTCGGCATCGTCGGCGCGGGCAGCGTCGGGCCGGTGCTCGGCGCGGCGCTCGCGGGCGCGGGCCACGCGATCGTCGGCATCGTCGCGACCGGCGCCGACGCGATCGACCGCGCGGAGGCGCTGCTGCCCGGCGTGCCGATGCTCGACACCCCGACGCTCGTCGAGCGCAGCGAGCTCGTGCTGCTCGCCGTGCCGAGCACCGAGCTGCCGGGCCTCGTCGCGGGGCTCGCGGCGACCGGCGCGTGGCAGCCGGGGCAGCTCGTCGTGCACACGGCCGCCGAGCACGGCGTCGAGGTGCTGCTCCCCGCGCGCGAGCGGGGCGCGATCCCGATCGCCCTGCACCCCGCGATGGCGTTCACCGGCACGTCGCTCGACCTCGGGCGGCTGCTCGAGTCGACGATCGCCGTGACCGCGCCCGGGCCGGTGCTGCCGATCGGGCAGGCGCTCGCGGTCGAGATGGGCGCCGAGTCGATCGTCGTCGACGAGGCCGACCGACCCGCGTACGCCGAGGCGATCGGCGCCGCCCGCGACTTCGCCGAGGGCATCGTCGCGCAGGCGCTGCGGCAGCTGCACGAGCTCGGCGTCGAGCGGCCCGCGCGCGTGCTCGGCGGCGTCGTGCGCTCGGCGGTCGAGACGGCGCTCGCGCGCTACCCTGATCCGCCGCTCGAGCCCTGAGCGCCGCTCAACCGGTCGGGTGCGCCGCCGACCGGATCCCGGGGCTCGGCCGCGCACCCAGCCGGTCGGGTGCTCGCGCACTCCGCCGATCGGGTGCCCGCGCACCCAGCCGGTCGGGTGCTCGCGCACTCCGCCGGTCGGGCGGCCCGGCGCCCGCCGCCGCCTATCCTTGGCTGGTGCCCGAGCCCATCCAGAGCCTCACGACCGTCGACGACGCGCGCGACTTCGTCGCCGCCGAGCGCGCCGCCGGCCGCCGCATCGCGCTCGTGCCGACGATGGGTGCGCTCCACGAGGGGCACCTCGAGCTCGTCCGCACCGCGCGCGAGCACGCCGACACCGTGATCGCCTCCGTCTTCGTCAACCCGATGCAGTTCGGCGCCAACGAGGACCTCGACCGCTACCCCCGCACGCCCGAGACCGACACCGCGCAGCTCATCGTGCTCGGCGCCGAGGCGCTGTTCATGCCCGAGGTCGACGAGATGTACCCCGACGGCGGCCGCTCCGAGACGCTCGTGACCGCCGGGCAGCTCGGCACCGTGCTCGAGGGCAGCAGCCGACCCGGCCACTTCGACGGCGTGCTCACCGTCGTCACGAAGCTGCTCTCGATCGTCGCGCCCGACGTCGCCGTCTTCGGCGAGAAGGACGCGCAGCAGCTCTTCCTCGTGCGCCGCATGGTGCGCGACCTCAACCTGCCGGTGCGCGTCATCGGCGTGCCGACGGTGCGGGAGCCCGACGGGCTCGCCCTCTCGAGCCGCAACCGGCTGCTGCGGCCCGCGGAGCGCACCCACGCGCTCGCCCTCTCGCGCGCGCTCGACGCGGCGGGCGCTGCCGCGGCCGACGGCGTGCAGGCGATGCTCGCGGCGGGGCGCGCGGCGCTCGGGGCAGAGCCGGCCGTCGAGCTCGACTACCTCGCGGTCGTCGACCCCGCGACGTTCCGCTTCGCGCCCGACGACCACCGCGGCTCCGCGCAGGTGCTCGTCGCCGCCCGCGTCGGGAGCGTGCGCCTCATCGACAACGCCACCTTCGCGATCGCCTGACGCGCTCGCGCTGCACTTGAGGGCGCGGATGCGCTCCCTCGGCCGGGCGAGCGGGCCTCGGTAGGATCGGGAGTCGTGACCGAGACGACGAACGCCCCCGCCGCATCCGCCGAGCACGAGCGCGCCGACTGGGTCTCGCGGCTCGCCGACGAGGTCGTCGCCGAGGCCGCCGCGCGCGGCACGAAGCCCGTCGCCGCATCCGGGATCTCGCCGTCCGGCCCCATCCACCTCGGCAACTTCCGCGAGGTCATGAGCCCGCACCTCGTCGTCGACGAGCTGCAGCGCCGCGGCATCGAGGCCGAGCACATCTTCAGCTGGGACGACTACGACCGCTTCCGCAAGGTGCCCGCCGGCATCGACGGCGTCGACGAGTCGTGGGCCGAGCACATCGGCAAGCCGCTCACGAGCGTGCCCGCCCCGCCCGGGAGCGAGCACGAGTCGTGGGCCGCGCACTTCCGCGAGCAGGCCGAGGCCTCGTTCGCCGAGGCGGGCATCCGCTACCGCGGCATCAGCCAGACCGAGCAGTACCGGGCGGGCGCCTACACCGAGCAGATCCTGCACGCGATGCGCCACCGGCGCGAGATCGACGCGATCCTCGCGCAGTTCCGCACCCTGCCCGCCGCGAAGGACGAGGACGAGGAGCTGCAGCGCGCGCTCGACGCCTCGTCGGGCGCTGCGAGCGAGAGCGACGGCTCGGGCGGCGCCGAGTACTACCCCTACAAGCCCTACTGCACGAGCTGCGGCAAGGACCTCACGACGATCGAGGCGTACGACGACGAGTCGACCGAGATGACCTACGCGTGCCGGTGCGGGCACCGCGAGACGGTGAGGCTCCGCGACTTCCGCTCGGGCAAGCTCGTGTGGAAGGTCGACTGGCCGATGCGCTGGGCGTACGAGCGCGTCGTGTTCGAGCCGAGCGGCGTCGACCACCAGTCGCCCGGCTCGTCGTTCCAGGTCGGGCTCGAGCTCGCGCCGGTGTTCGGCTGGCAGCGGCCGCTCGGCCCGATGTACGCGTTCGTCGGCTTCGGCGGCGTCGCGAAGATGTCGTCCTCGCGCGGCGGCGCGCCCGTGCCCGCCGATGCGCTCGCCGTCATGGAGGCGCCCGTGCTGCGCTGGCTCTACGCCCGCCGCCGCATGAACCAGTCGTTCGACGTCGCCTTCGGCTCCGAGCTGCAGCGCACCTACGACGAGTGGGACGCGCTCGCGCGGAAGGCCGCTGCCGGCACCGCCCAGCCCGCCGAGCTCGCGGCGCTCGAGCGCGCGACCTCCACGGCGCACGAGCGGCTCCCCGAGACGCCGCGCCGGGTCGCCTACCGCACCCTCGCATCCGTCGTCGACATCACCTTCGGCGACGAGGCGCAGGTCCTGCGGATCCTGCGCGGCCTCGACGCCGACGACCCGATCACCGACCTCGACGAGCTGCGCCCGCGGCTCGACCGGGTCGAGGCGTGGGTCGCGACCCACATGCCCGCCGACGAGCACACGATCGTGCGCGCCGAGCCCGACCGCGAGGCGCTCGACGCGCTCACCGAGGGGGAGCGGGATGCGCTCCGGCTGCTACTCGATGGCGGTGGGGGCCTGCCGCCGATCGAGGAGGCGTGGACGCTCGACGGGCTCACGAACCAGGCCTACGGCGTCGCGAAGGTGCAGCGCGGGCTCGAGCCCGACGCGATCGTGAAGGGCGACAAGGAGCTCTCGGCCGCCCAGCGCGCGTTCTTCGCGCTGCTCTACCGACTGCTCGTCGACCGCGAGACGGGGCCGCGCATCCCGACGCTGCTGCTCGCGATCGGCCGCGAGCGCGTGCGCGAGCTGCTCACCTGACCCGCCGCGAGCAGCTCCGCTCGCGCAGCCTGGTGGAAGCGCGTCGACACCGCACGGCGATGCGCGCGCCCCGGCACGCATCGCGCGGTTCGGGCAGGATGAGGGGATGGTGACCTCGGCCGACGTCGGACCCCGGGTGCTCGTGGTCGAGGACGAAGAGCCGCTGGCCCGGTTGGTCGCGACCTACCTCGAGCGAGGGCGGTTCGACGTCCGCACGACTGGCGACGGCGCGGATGCGATCGCCGTCGCCCGCGAATGGGATCCGGACGTCGTGGTGCTCGATCTCGGTCTGCCGGGCGCGGACGGAGTCCGGGTGTGCCGCGCGCTCCGGACGTTCTCGGACTGCTACGTCGTGATGCTCACCGCGCGCGCGGAGGAGGTCGACAAGCTGGTCGGCCTCGCGGTCGGCGCGGACGACTACCTCACCAAGCCGTTCAGCCCGCGCGAGCTCGTCGCACGCGTGAAGACGATGATGCGACGGCCGCGTGAGCGTGCTCGGCGAGCGGCCGAGCCGCCACTCACGTTCGGCAGCCTCACGCTGGATGCAGCGGGCAGGGAGGCACTGGTCGATGGCCGGCCGGTGCGCTTGACGAGGACGGAGTTCGACGTCCTGATGGCGCTCGCGAGCCGGCCCGAGCTCGCGCTCTCCCGCAGGGAGATCATCGATGCAGTCTGGGGATCGGACTGGGTCGGGGACGAGCACCTCGTCGACGTCCACGTCGCGCACGTGCGCCGCAAGCTCGGAGATGACCCGGCCGCCCCCGACTTCGTCCGCACCGTGCGCGGCGTCGGCTATCGCATGGGCGCCGGTCGGTGAACGGTCGGTGGGCGCTCGTCGGTCGCTCGAGGCTGCAGGCGAGGGGGTTGCGCGCTCGCCTGCTGGCGGCGATCGCCATCGCGGTCGGCGTCGGCTCCCTGACCGCGTGGGCCGTGGGGTCAGCCGTGGGGCCGCCCATCTTCCACGCGCACCTGCTCCAATCCGGGACCGCAGACCCGGCCGTCAACCAGCACGCGGAAGAAGCCTTCCGCACCGCCTCGGCGTTGAGCCTCTCACTGGCGCTCGTCGCCGCCGCCGTCACGTCGATCGTCATCAGCGCCTTCCTCGCGCGCCGGATCCAGCGCCGGCTCGCCGCGGTCCGCAGCGCGGCGGAGCAAGTCGCGGTCGGCGACTACTCGGCCCGCGCTCCGCTGCTCGGCATGGGGTCGGAGTTCGACGAGCTCGCGCGGGCGTTCAACCGCATGGCGGCCGACCTGGCGGGGCTCGAGGCCGCCCGTACCCGGATGCTGAGCGAGCTCGCTCACGAGATGCGGACGCCTGCCGCCGTGCTCGAGGCCTACCTGGAAGCCATTCGCGATGGCGTCGCCCGTGCCGACGAACCGACCATCGAGATGCTGCGAGCACAGGGCGCACGCCTCACTCGCCTGAGCCAGGACATCGCGCTCGTCACGACGGCCGAGGAGGGGCGGCTCGCCATGCGGCGCACCCGTGTGCCGGCGGGGCGGCTCCTCGATGACGCTGCCGCCCAGATCATCGGCCGCACCGCCGCCGCAGGCGTGGCGTTCAGCGTGGACGCACCGCACAGCGCCGCCGCTGCACTGCTCGACGCCGATGTCGATCGACTGGGTCAGGTCCTCACGAACCTGCTGGACAACGCGCTGCGGCACACCCCGGCCGGTGGTCACGTGCGCCTCGGCGCTGCTCGCGTCGGCGACCTGCTCCGGATCACGGTGCGGGACGACGGGGAGGGCATCCCGCAGGAGCACGTGCCGCACATCTTCGATCGCTTCTACCGCGTCGATACCGCGCGCGATCGGGCTCACGGCGGGTCGGGGGTAGGGCTGGCCATCGTCCGGGCGATCACGGAGGCCCACGGCGGCTCCGTCAGTGCCGCCAGCGGCGGGCCAGGACAGGGGACGGTGATCGCGGTCGAGCTGCCCTTGGCGCCGGACGGGCCGGGCAGTGTCGGGACCGGATCATGAAGGTTCCGTGAAGTCGCGCGCCCGAACGGACCCGGGACTCCGCATCCTCGGTAGACATGAGGGTGAACCGAGTGCGGACGCTCCGGGCAGCTGAGTCCCGGCGCCACCGATCCGGGCCGCGGTCCGGGATGAGCGGAGACCCCGCACTGCGAACCCTCGAGGAGAGATGAACCTGATGAAGAGCATCCGCAAGCTCGGTGCCGTCGCCGGCACCGCGATCGTGGTGTCCCTCGCGCTCGCCGCCTGCAGCGGCGCCAGCAGCACCACGACACCCGATGCGACACCTCCGAGCGCTGCACCGAGCGCGTCTTCGACCGGGGAGGCCGGCGCGAGCCACAACGACGCCGACACCATGTTCGCCCAGATGATGATCGTCCACCACGAGGGCGCCATCGAGATGGCTGACCTCGCCGTCGAGCGGGCGGAGAGCGAAGAGGTCCGTTCCCTCGCGGAGGGGATCTCCGCCGCCCAGGGGCCCGAGATCGAGAAGATGACCTCGTGGCTCGAGGCGTGGGGCGAGGACACCATGAGCATGGGCGGCATGGGCGGCATGGGCGGCATGGACCACGGCGGGATGGACATGGACGGCCTGAGCCAGGAGGAGGCCATGGCGGAGCTCGCGGGCCTCTCCGGGGCTGAGTTCGACCGCCGATTCCTCGAGCTCATGATCGCGCACCACGAGGGCGCCGTCGAGATGGCGCAGGCCGAGCTGGAAGACGGTCAGAACACCGAGGCGCTCGCGCTCTCCGAGCAGATCGTCGCGGATCAGGAGGCGGAGATCGCCGAGATGCAGCAGCTGCTGTCGACAATCTGACGGGCTTCTGGCATCGTCGGGATCACCGCGTCGATCCCCCTGATGCCGGTGCTCACGACGCACTCCTGAGAGGAACGATGCGCCATGGGTGAGACGGAGCAGACCGCTGTCATGGAGATGGTGGGAGTGCACTGGGCGTCCTCGAAGGCCGTCACGGAGACCAGCCTGTCGCGCCGTCCCGGCGTGGCGCGCGTCGAAGCCAATCCCGTCTCGCAGACCGCGACCGTCACGTTCGACCCGACGGTGACGTCGATCGCCGACCTGACCGAGTGGATCCGCGACTGCGGCTATCACTGCTCGGGCCAGTCCGTGCCCGACCACATCTGCGACCCGATGGGCGATCACGCGGCTCGGGGTGACGGCGGCTCGGACCTCAGCCAGAGGGCCGGACCCATCGCCCACGCCGCACATGCCGACGCCGGGCCGGCTCACGACAGCCGGCCCGGCACCCGCGAGGCGCAGGACGTCATGGGTCACGGCGGCGGCCACGGCATGTCGATGGGATCGATGATCCGCGACATGCGGAACCGCTTCCTGGTGGCGGCGATCCTCTCGGTGCCGATCACGCTGTGGTCGCCGATCGGGCGCGAGGTGCTCGGCTTCACCGTCCCGGCGCCGTTCGGCGTGCGCGACGACGTCTTCGCGCTCATCCTCTCTCTGCCGGTGATCTTCTACGCGGCGTGGATCTTCTTCGACGGCGCCTACCGCGCGCTGCGGGCGCGGACGCTCGACATGATGGTCCTCGTCGCGGTGGGCGTGGGAGCGGGGTGGATCTACAGCCTCGTCGTCACCCTCACGGGCGGCGGGGAGGTGTTCTACGAAGCGGCCACCGTGCTGGCCACCTTCGTGCTGCTGGGGCACTGGGTCGAGATGCGGGCCAGGGGCGGTGCGAATGACGCGGTGCGCACACTGCTCGAGCTGGCGCCGCCGAAGGCTCTCGTGATCCGCGACGGAGAGACCATCGAGCTCCCCACCGCCGAGGTGATGCCGGGCGACCTGATGCTCGTGCGCCCCGGATCGAAGATCCCGACGGATGGGGTGGTCGAGTCGGGCGAGTCGGAGATCGACGAGTCCATGGTGACGGGGGAGAGCCTGCCGGTCTCCAAGTCGCCCGGGGCCGACGTGATCGGCGCGTCGGTGAACACCACCGGGACGCTGCGGGTCAGGGCGACCCGAGTCGGCGCCGATACCGCACTGGCGCAGATCGTCGCCCTCGTGCAGGAGGCGCAGAACTCGAAGGCGCCCGGTCAGCGGCTGGCGGACCGGGCGGCCTTCTGGCTCGTCTTCGTCGCGCTGATCGGAGGGTCGGTCACGTTCCTCGCCTGGTGGCTCGCGGGCGCTGGCGTTCCGCAAGCCATCCTCTTCGCCATCACCGTCGTGGTCATCACCTGCCCCGATGCCCTGGGCCTCGCCACGCCGACGGCGATCATGGTCGGGACGGGTCTGGGGGCCAAGCGCGGCGTGCTGTTCAAGAACGCCGCTGCCCTCGAGACCGCGTCCGGCATCGACACCGTGGTGATGGACAAGACCGGCACCTTGACCAAGGGGGAGCCGGAGGTCACCGACTTCATCGCCCACGGCATCGACGAGGACGAGCTGCTGGCGCTCGTCGCCGCAGTCGAGCGCGAGTCCGAGCACCCGCTCGCCGGGGCCGTCGTGGACTACGCCGTCGCCCGCGGCGTCCGCTCGACGACGGCGAGCGCCTTTCGGAACGTGCCCGGGCACGGCGCCGGCGCGACCGTCGACGGACGGAAGATCTTCGTCGGGAACCGCAAGCTGATGGTCGGCGAGGGGATCGACCTGGCCCTCGTGGCCCAGGAGCGGGAGTCCCTTGCGTCGACGGGCCGGACCGCCGTGCTGGTGGCCGTGGACGGCAGGGCTGTCGGCGTCATCGCCCTCGCCGATGCCGCACGCGAGACGGCCGCGCCTGCGGTGGCGGCCCTGCACGAAGCCGGCATCGAGGTCGTCATGCTCTCCGGAGACAACGAGGCGACCGCCAGTCGGATCGCCGCCCAGCTCGGCATCGACACCGTCATCGCCGAGGTCCTGCCCGGTGACAAGGCTGCCAAGATGCGGGAGCTGCAGCAGGCCGGCAAGCGCGTTGCGATGGTCGGGGACGGCGTGAACGACGCGCCCGCGCTGGCCCAGGCAGACCTGGGCATCGCGATCGGCGCCGGCACCGACGTGGCCATCGAGACCGCAGACGTCGTGCTGATGCGATCCGACCCGCTCGATGTCCCCATCGCGCTGACGATCGGCAAGGGCACCGTGCGCAAGATGCGTCAGAACCTGGCGTGGGCGATCGGGTACAACGTCATCGCCCTGCCGATCGCAGCCGGAGTCTTCTATCCCGCGTTCGGGCTCATGCTCAGCCCCGAGATCGCCGCGATCTCCATGTCCGGTTCGAGCGTGATCGTCGCCGTGAACGCCCTGCTGCTGAAGCGCTTGCGCTTGCCGGGCCCGGTGGAGGCCGCGGCCGGCGCGAAGCGCGACCGGTCGCTCCCGGAGCCGAGCGGCGCCCGGCAGCCGTCCCAGCAGGTGGAGGCCGAATCGTCTGAGAGACAGGAGACCCCGTGAACGCGCAGGGCCAGCCCGAGCCGGCAACCGTCCTCGACCCCCAGCAACTGGAACGCATCCACGCCTGGTGGCGAGCGGCCAACTACCTCTCGGTGGGACAGATCTACCTCATGGACAATCCGCTCCTCCGGGAGCCGCTGCTGCCGGAGCGCGTCAAGCCGCGCCTGCTCGGCCACTGGGGGACGACCCCCGGGCTCAACTTCATCTACGCGCACCTCAACCGAGCGATCATGGAGCGCGACCTCGACACGATCTACGTCATGGGCCCCGGGCACGGCGGGCCGGGCCCGGTGGCGGCGGCGTGGCTCGAAGGCACGTACAGCGAGACCTACCCGAACATCTCGCAGGACGCCGTGGGGATGGAGCGGCTGTTCCGCCAGTTCTCGTTCCCCGGTGGGATCCCCAGCCATGTCGCGCCGGAGACTCCCGGCTCGATCCACGAGGGCGGGGAGCTCGGCTACGCGCTCTCGCACGCCTACGGTGCGGCGTTCGACAACCCGGAGCTGATCGTCGCCGCCGTGGTGGGTGACGGCGAGGCGGAGACGGGTCCCCTTGCCGCGAGCTGGCATTCGAACAAGTTCATCGATCCGGCCCGCGACGGCACCGTGCTGCCGATCCTCCACCTGAACGGCTTCAAGATCGCGAATCCGACAGTGCTGGACCGGATCGACCGGGACGAGCTGGACGGCCTGCTGCGGGGCTACGGCCATACGCCGCACTACGTCGAGGGCGATGATCCCGGGCAGATGCACCAGGACTTCGCGAGAGCTCTGGACGGCTGCCTCGATCAGATCGCGGAGATCAAGCGGCGAGCCCGCGAGGACGGCACGAACGAGCGTCCTCGCTGGCCGATGATCGTGCTGAGGTCCCCGAAGGGCTGGACCGGGCCAGCCGAGGTGGACGGGAAGAAGGTCGAAGGCTCCTGGCGCTCCCACCAGGTGCCCTTCAGTGCCGCTCGTGAGGACGACGGCCACCGAGAGGTGCTGGAGGACTGGCTGCGCAGCTACCGTCCCGAGGAGCTGTTCGACGAGAGCGGTGCTCCCGTCGAGGCGATCCGCACCCTGCACCCGACGGGCGCCCGCCGGATGAGCGCGAATCCCCATGCGAACGGCGGCGTGCTGCTTCGCGCCTTGCGCATGCCGGAGTTCCGCGACTATGCGGTTGCGGTGGCCGAACCGGGCACGGGGGCGGTCGAGTCCACGCGAGTGCTGGGCGAGATGCTGCGAGACGTGATGGCGATGAACTCGGACACCTTCCGGGTCTTCGCCCCGGACGAGAACAACTCCAACCGACTCGACGCAGTGCTCGAGGCGACGGATCGGACATGGAACGCGCGCACGGTGCCGGAAGACGATCGCCTCGCGAGAGACGGCCGAGTGATGGAGATCCTGTCCGAGCACACCTGCCAGGGTTGGCTCGAGGGCTATCTGCTGACGGGCCGACACGGGTTCTTCTCGTGCTACGAGGCGTTCGTGCACATCGTCGACTCGATGTTCAACCAGCACGCCAAGTGGCTCGACACCGCCAACCGCATCGAGTGGCGCAGACCCATCGCATCGCTGAACTACTTGCTGACCTCGCACGTGTGGCGGCAGGATCACAACGGCTTCTCGCACCAGGACCCGGGCTTCATCGATCACGTGATCAACAAGAAGCCCGAGGTGATCCGCGTCTACCTGCCGCCGGACGCGAACACGCTGCTGTCCGTCGCCGACCACTGCCTGCGGAGCCGCCAGTACGTCAACGTCATCGTGGCGGGCAAGCAGCCGCAGCTGCAGTACCTCGACATGGAATCGGCCGTCGTGCACTGCACCAAGGGGATCGGCATCTGGGACTGGGCGAGCTCCGACGCGGGTGCCGAGCCCGACGTCGTGATGGCTTGCGCCGGCGACGTGCCGACGATGGAGACGCTCGCGGCCGTCGACTTCCTGCGCACTCGCTTCCCCGACCTGCGCATCCGCGTGGTCAACGTCGTGGACCTCATGCGGCTGCAGGACGATGCAGAGAATCCGCACGGGCTGCCGGACCGCGACTTCGACGCGCTCTTCACGACAGGCGCACCGGTGATCTTCGCCTACCACGGCTACCCCTGGCTGATCCACCGGCTGACCTACCGGCGCACGAACCACGACAACTTCCACGTGCGCGGATACAAGGAGGAGGGCACGACCACCACCCCGTTCGACATGTGCGTGCTCAACCAGATCGACCGCTTCAGTCTGGCCATCGACGTGATCGACCGCGTTCCGCGGCTTCGCGAGAGCTCAGCCCACGTGCGCGAGGAGCTCAAGGACAAGCTGCTCGAGCACCGCCAGTACATCCGAGTCCACGGCGAGGACATGCCAGAGATCACCGACTGGCAGTGGTCGTGGGCGCCCGATCGGGGAGGCCGGCCGCAGAGCGACTCCGTGGACCGATCCGTCTAGCATGCGCCCGTTCAGCCGAGCCGGTAGCGCGACCGAGCCCGAGTCGACGCGCCGCGAGACCGCGGTGCCCTTCGAGGCGGTGCTGTTCGACATGGATGGGGTGGTCACCCAGACCGCGGTCGTGCACGCGGCGGCGTGGAAGCAGCTCTTCGACGAGGTCCTGCGAGATCCTCGGCTCTCGGCCGCCGATGCGGCACGGCCATTCGACGAGGGTGAGGACTACCGGCGCTTCATCGATGGGAGGCAGCGCGAGGATGGAGTGGTCGCGTTCCTCGCGTCGCGCGGCATCCGACTGCCCGACGGCAGTCCAGCGGACGGGCCCGACGAGTGGTCGGTCTCCGGGCTCGGCGCGCGGAAGAACGCGCTGTTCCTCGAATCGGTGCGCCGCGACGGCGTGGCCGCCTATCCGGGAACCGTCGCCCTGCTGGAGCGCCTGCGCTCGGGAGGGGTTCCTGTGGGTCTCGTCACCGCGAGCCGCAACGCTCGCGCTTCCCTGGCTGCAGCCGGGCTCGACGTCGAGTTCGACGTGATCGTCGACGGGCAGACCGCCGCGGAGGAGCGGCTGCCGGGCAAGCCGGATCCGGCGATGTTCCTCGCGGCGGCGCGCCTGCTCGGCGTGCCGCCGGCGCGCGCGGCGGTCGTGGAGGATGCCGTCTCCGGTGTCGAGGCGGCTCGACGCGGCGGCTTCGGGCTGGTGGTCGGCATCGATCGCACGGGGAACCGCGAGCAGCTCGAGCTGGCCGGCGCCGATGTCGTGCTGGGAGACGTCTCTCAGCTCGACCTGGGCGCCACCGAGACCGACCCCTGGACCCTGGTCTACGACGGCTTCGACCCTGCGCACGAGGGCCATCGCGAGGCGCTGACCGCTCTGGGAAACGGATACATGGCGACCCGAGGGGCGCGTCCCGAGCATCACGATGACGGCGTGCACTATCCCGGCACGTACCTGACAGGGGTCTACAACCGGGCCACCGGCGTGATCCACGGGCAGGAGCTCGAGGAGGAGCACCTGGTCAACGTCCCCGACTGGCTGCCGCTCGACCTCCGCATCGCAGATGGACCGTGGTGGTCGAGCGGCGGGATCCGAGTCGCCGCCGAGCGGAGCGAGCTCGACCTGCGTCGCGGGGTCCTCACGCGCAGAGCCACCTTGATCGGAGAGTCCGGGGAACGCCTCAGCATCCTCCAGCGGCGGCTGGTCGCCATGCACAACCCTCACCTCGCGGGGTTGGAGACCACCATCACGGCCGAGGGCTTCAGCGGCGCCGTGGGCGTTCGGGTCGGCATCGATGCGGCCGTGGCGAACGGCAACGTCCGCGCCTATGCCAGCACCCGGCACCTCTCCGACCCCTCGTTCACCGAGGCGGCCATCGACACGGTGCTGTGCGAAGTCAGCACCGTGCAGAGCCGGATCGGCATCGCGCTCGCCGTTCGGACCACGCTCACGGGCGACGCGACCGTGACACCACGTGCCGCTGAGCGCGACGGCGCGGCTCACTGGCGGCAGTTCGACCTCTGGCTCGAGGACGGCCGGCCGGTCACGATCGACAAGGCTGTCGCCGTGGTCACCTCCCGCGACGGTGCCATCGCGTCCCCCGGCGCTGCCGCGCTGATCGAGCTGGACCGTCGGCGCCCGGGCTTCGAGGCGCTGCTGACCGAGCATGTGGCGGCGTGGCGGCGCTTGTGGGGTCGATTCGCGATCGCGCTCGATTCCGATCGGCAGTCTCGCCTGCTCCTCAACCTGCATGTCTTCCATCTCCTGCAGACCGTCTCCGTGCACAGCGCAGCCCTCGATGCCGGGGTGCCCGCTCGCGGCCTCCACGGCGAGGGCTACCGGGGGCACGTCTTCTGGGACGAGCTGTTCGTCATGCCGGTCGTCGGGCTGCGATGCCCTCGGGTCGGTCAGGCGCTGCTGGAGTACCGCTGGCGGCGGCTGGATGCTGCTCGGGCCGCGGCGCGCGCACACGGGCTCGAGGGGGCGCTCTTCCCCTGGCAGAGCGGCAGCGACGGACGGGAGGAGACCCCTCGACAGCTGTACAACACGCGCTCGGCGCGCTGGATGCCGGACAACTCGAGCCGTCAGCGCCATGTCGGGCTCGCGGTGGCCTTCAACGCGTGGCAGCACTTCCAGGCCACCGGCGACCGGGACTGGCTGGCAGCGCGCGGTGCGGAGCTCATCGTCGAGGTCACCCGGATGTTCGCGTCGTCGGCGCGCTGGGAGCCGGAGACGGGCAGATACCACATCGACGGCGTGATGGGGCCCGACGAGTACCACGATGGGTACCCGCACGCGCCGGGCGAGGGCCTGCGCGACAACGCCTACACGAACGTGCTCGTGTCGTGGCTCTGCGACCGCTCGGCCGATGTGCTGGAGGAGCTGCGAGGTCATCCCGGTGACGACCTCGTGGACCGGCTGCGCATCACGAGGGACGAGGTCCACCTGTGGTCCGTGCTCGGCAGCCGTCTTGCTGTGCCGTTCCACGCCGATGGCGTGATCAGCCAGTTCGACGGCTATGAGCAGCTGCTCGAGCTCGACTGGCAGCGCTACCGCAGCACCTACGGCAACATCGGGCGGCTCGACCTCATCCTCGAGGCCGAGGGCGACATGACCAACCGGTACAAGCTCTCGAAGCAGGCGGATGTGCTCATGCTGATCTACCTCCTCGGGCCCGCAGGCGTGATCGAGCAGCTGCATCGTCTCGGCTACGAGTGCTCGGAGGGGGACCTCGAGCGCACGATCGCGTACTACCTCCCCCGCACCGCGAACGGCTCGACGCTCAGCCGTGTCGTGCACGCCTCGGTCCTGTCCCGATTCGACGAGGTGCAGGCTTGGTCCACGTTCCGGGCGGCCTTGATCGCAGACCTGGATGACACGCAGGGCGGCACCACGCGCGAGGGCATCCACCTCGGGGCGATGTCCGGAACGGTCGACATCGTGATCCGTGCCTTCGCGGGTCTGCGGACTGAGGCGGATGCGCTCGTCCTCGATCCCCGACTGCCCGGTCACCTCGAGCACGCGGGCTTCCAGGTCGGCTACCGGGGCCATCGGGTCGACGTGTCCCTGAGCCCAGATCTCGTGACGGTCTCGCTGCTGCCGTGCGGCGCAGCGCCCATCCGGGTCGGAGTCGCGGGACGCTTCGCGCTCCTCGCGGGAGGCGAGAGCGAGCGGTTCCCACTGGCACGAGGGACGCGCGGGGATGGCCGGTCGGCGACGAGCGCGCAAGATCCAACACACCGAACCAACCGGGAGGATGGGCGATGAGCAAGACCAGGGTGGCCGTCAACGGATACGGCGTGATCGGGAAGCGGGTCGCCGACGCGGTGATGCTGCAGCCAGACATGGACCTCGTCGGCATCGCCGACGTCGCGACCGATTGGCGCATCATGGCCGCGAGGGGCAAGGCGCCGATCTACGGCGCGACCGACGACGCGGCGCACGCCATGCGCGCGGCTGGAATGGACATCGCCGGTACGCTCGGGGACCTCATCAGCGCGGTCGACATCGTGGTGGACACCACCCCGAAGCGCGTCGCGGCTGGGAACATCCAGCGGTACCGGGATGCCGGAGTCAAGTTCGTGCTCCAGGGTGGGGAGTCGCATGAGACGACCGGGCACTCCTTCGTCGCGCAGGCGAACTACGAGAGCGCGCTGGGCCGCGAGAGCACCCGGGTCGTGTCGTGCAACACGACGAGCATCGTCCGCGTGCTGGGCGCGCTGCATGACGCCGGCCTCCTCGCCAGCGCTCGAGGGGTGCTGATCCGACGCGCCACAGATCCATGGGAATCGCACCTGGGCGGCATCATGAACACCGTCGTCCCGGAAGCGAGGATCCCCTCGCATCAAGGGCCGGACGCGCAGACGGTGATGCCCGAGCTCGACCTCGTCACCATCGCGGCGAAGGGCGCGCACACGGAGACGCACAACCACTACTGGACCCTGCGGATGACGAAGCAGGTGACCCGGGATGAGGTGCTCGACGCGTTCCGCGCCGCTCCTCGCGTCGCGTTCATCCGGATGTCCGATGGTCTTGTGGCGCTGAACTCCACGATCGAGCTCATGCGCGACCTCGGCCGGCCGCGGGGCGACATGTGGGAGGTGGCGATCTGGGAGGACCTGATCACCGTGCAGGACGACGAGGTGTACTTGACCTACCAGGTGCACAACGAGTCGATCGTCGTGCCGGAGACGATCGACGCGATCCGCGCGCTGACCGGGAGCGCGCCCGACGCTGCCTCCTCGATGCGGATGACCGACGCGACGCTCGGCATGACGGGCGACTTCCTGACGCCTTCGCCGCGCCAGCCGGAGTGAAGCGGACGGCGTCGCCGGCTCGCAGCGACCGCAGGGCGGCGCAGCGAGCGATAGGATGGCGGCATGCCTGAGAGCTGGTGGGGGAACGCGATCTTCTCGCTCATCCCGACGATCGTGCTCGGGCTCATCTTCTGGATGGTGCTGCGGATGATCATCCGCGGCGACCGCACCGCCCGGCTCGAGTACGACCGCATCGAGGCCGAGGAGCGCGCGAAGGCCGGTCTGCCGCCCAGGGGATCGGCGGATGCGTCCGCGGCCGCACCGAGCACGGCTCCGGCCGCGCAGGCGGCCGAGCCGGCATCCGCGTCGTCACCGTCGCCCGACGACCCGGCTCGCTGACGCGCGAGCCGGGCCGCCGGTCATCGCCGACGTCGGAGCACGTCAGCGCACGACGGGAGCCGCGATCTGCGGCTCGAGCGGCGTCCGCTGCGGCACGAGGAGCTCCGCGCCCGGCGCGCCCTTCGTCCAGCGCTGCTCCTTGCGCAGGAAGAAGTGCGCCGCGAGGTAGCTCGCGCCGAGCGCGAGGATCGCGATGCCGAGCGAGAGCCAGTCCTCGCCCGAGACCGGCTGGGCCGAGAACGCCGACGTGCCGGTGAGCGCGAGCGGCACCATGATGAAGACGTTGTTGGCGGTGTGCAGCACCGACGCGGCCTCGAGGCCGCCGGTGCGGAACGTGAGCATCGAGCACGTGAAGCCGACGAGCGAGAGCTGCAGCGTCGCTGCGATCGAGGGGTTCAGGTGCGCGGCGCCGAAGAGCAGTCCGGTGAGCACGCCGATCCCGATCGAGGCGACCCAGCGGTTCGCTATCCAGCCGCCGAGCATCTGGGTGAGGAAGCCACGGATGGCGAACTCCTCGCCCGTCGCCTGCAGCGGGGTCGTGAGCAGGATGATCGCGACGAGCCCCCAGTTGGGGTTCCACTGCCACTCGACGCTCGGGTCGAGCGAGAGCGTGACGCCGATGTAGATCGCGAAGATCGGCAGGATCACGATGGCCGCGCGGCCGGTCGTGCGCCAGCGCCAGCGGCCCGCGACGCTCGAGACGTAGCCGCCCGCGCCCTTGCCGAACGCGGCGGTCGCGACGATCGCCCCGGGGATCATCGACGCCCACGAGAGGTTGATGCCCGCCATGCCGAGCGGCGTGCCGAGCACCTCGAAGAGCGCGTCGAAGGTCACGGCCTCCGGATTCGCCGACGCCAAGGCGGGGTCGAGGTCGAGCAGCGCACCGACGAGGCCGGGCATGACGAGCGCGAGCATGACGATCTGCCCGGCCGCGAAGAAGCCGATCGCGATCGCCCACGCGAGGAACCAGCGGCCGACGCGCTTCGTCAGCGGACGGAGCGCGGTCGCGTACGCCTGGTCGGGCGTCGGGAGCGCGGCGGGCAGCAGTGCCGGCTTGGCCGGTGGCGGCGCAGCCGCGGGCTGGCCGTAGCCGTAGCCCGAGTAGCCGACCTGTCCGTAGCCCTGCGGCGCCGGCTGTCCGTAGCCGCCGTAGCCGGGCTGGCCGACCGGCGTCGGCGGCAGCACGGGCGGGCCCGCCTGCGGCTGCGAGTATCCGGGCTGCGGGTAGCCGGGCTGTGCGGGCTGCGGCTGGCCCGAGGGCTGGGTGGGCTGATCGGTCACCATGCTCCTTCGACGTCCGTCCGAGGCTATCGGGGCGAGCCAGGCGTTCCGTGTGCGCGCACCCCGAACAGCGCGCGCGGCGCGCGCACGGCCGAGCCCGGGAGCGTTCCGAGCCGACCGCATCCGGGGTTCGCGCCCACAGCGAACACGGCCGCGGCGTCCCCCACCCCGCGGCTACGCTCGAGAACCAAGGAAGGGAGGCAGCGATGTTCGAGAGGTTCACCGACCGCGCTCGCCGAGTCGTGGTGCTCGCTCAGGAAGAGGCGAAGCTGCTCAACCACAACTACATCGGCACGGAGCACATCCTGCTCGGCCTCATCCACGAGGGTGACGGCGTCGCAGCCAAGGCCCTCGAGCAGCTCGGCATCTCGCTCGACGCCGTGCGCGCCCAGGTGCAGGACATGATCGGCACCGGCAGCCAGCAGACGACGGGCCACATCCCGTTCACGCCGCGCGCCAAGAAGGTGCTCGAGCTGAGCCTGCGCGAGGCGCTGCAGCTCGGCCACAACTACATCGGCACGGAGCACGTGCTGCTCGGCCTCATCCGCGAGGGCGAGGGCGTCGCCGCCCAGGTGCTCGTGAAGCTCGGCGCCGACCTGAACCGCGTGCGCCAGACGGTCAACCAGCTCCTCGCCGGCTACCAGGGCAAGGAGTCGACGACGGTCGGCGGCGACGCGACGCAGCAGTCCGACGCCAAGGGCTCGCAGATCCTCGACCAGTTCGGCCGCAACCTGACGCAGGCCGCGCGCGACGGCAAGCTCGACCCCGTCATCGGGCGCGAGAAGGAGATCGAGCGGGTCATGCAGATCCTCTCGCGCCGCTCGAAGAACAACCCCGTGCTGATCGGCGAGCCCGGCGTCGGCAAGACCGCCGTCGTCGAGGGCCTCGCACAGGCGATCATCAAGGGCGAGGTGCCCGAGACGCTCAAGGACAAGCAGGTCTACACGCTCGACCTCGGCAGCCTCATCGCCGGCAGCCGCTACCGCGGCGACTTCGAGGAGCGCCTCAAGAAGGTGACGAAGGAGATCCGCACGCGCGGCGACATCATCACCTTCATCGACGAGATCCACACGCTCGTCGGCGCGGGCGCCGCCGAGGGCGCGATCGACGCGGCCAACATCCTCAAGCCGCTCCTCGCGCGCGGCGAGCTGCAGACGATCGGCGCGACGACGCTCGACGAGTACCGCAAGCACTTCGAGAAGGATGCGGCGCTCGAGCGCCGCTTCCAGCCCATCCAGGTCAACGAGCCGTCGGTCGCGCACACGATCAACATCCTCAAGGGCCTGCGCGACCGCTACGAGTCGCACCACAAGGTGACGATCACCGACGGCGCGCTCGTCGCGGCGGCGAACCTCGCCGACCGCTACGTGCAGGACCGCTTCCTGCCCGACAAGGCGATCGACCTGATCGATGAGGGCGGGGCCCGCCTGCGCCTGTCGATCCTCTCGGCGCCGCCCGAGCTGCGCGAGTTCGACGAGCGCATCGCCGACGTCCGCTCCCGCAAGGAGGGTGCGATCGAGGGCCAGGACTTCGAGGCCGCCGCGCGCTTGCGCGACGAGGAGAAGGAGCTGCTCGGCGAGCGGCTGCGGCTCGAGAAGCACTGGCGCTCCGGCAACGGCGGCCACACGGGCATCCTCGACGAGGGCGTCATCGCCGAGGTGCTCGCGAACGCGACCGGCATCCCGGTGTTCAAGCTCACAGAGGAGGAGTCGGCTCGCCTCGTCTTCATGGAGAAGGCGCTGCACCAGCGCGTCATCGGCCAGGAGGAGGCCGTGAGCGTGCTCGCGAAGACCATCCGCCGGCAGCGCGCGGGCCTCAAGGACCCGCGCCGCCCCTCGGGCTCGTTCATCTTCGCCGGACCCACGGGCGTCGGCAAGACCGAGCTCGCGAAGGCGCTCGCCGAGTTCCTGTTCGACGACGAGGACGCCCTCATCTCGCTCGACATGTCGGAGTTCAGCGAGAAGCACACCGTCTCGCGGCTCTTCGGCGCCCCTCCCGGGTTCGTCGGCTTCGAGGAGGGTGGCCAGCTCACCGAGAAGGTGCGGCGCAAGCCGTTCTCGGTCGTGCTGTTCGACGAGATCGAGAAGGCGCACGTCGACATCTTCAACTCGCTGCTGCAGATCCTCGAGGAGGGCCGCCTCACCGACGGCCAGGGCCGCGTGGTCGACTTCAAGAACACCGTCATCATCATGACGACGAACCTCGGCACGAAGGACATCTCGGGCGGACCCGTCGGCTTCGTGCTCGAGGGCTCGAGCGAGAACGACTACGAGCGGATGCGCGGGAAGGTGCGCGACGAGCTCAAGAAGAACTTCAAGCCCGAGTTCCTCAACCGCGTCGACGAGATCATCGTCTTCCCGCAGCTCGACCCCGAGGAACTGCTGCAGATCGTCGACCTGTTCGTCGGTCGCCTCGCCGAGCGGCTGCTCGACCGCGACATGACGATCGAGCTCACCGAGGCGGCCAAGCGGCGCCTCATCCACATCGGGCACGATCCGGCGCTCGGCGCGCGGCCGCTGCGCCGCGCGGTGCAGCACGAGATCGAGGATGTGCTGAGCGAGAAGATCCTGCACGGCGAGCTGGGCTCGGGGGAGCACGTCACGGTCGACTTCGTCGACGACGAGTTCGTCTTCACGCACACGTCGCCGGAGCCGCACGAGCCGGAGCTCGCGCCGGCCGACGCCGCCTGACCCGCGGAGCAGAGGAGGGGACCCCGAACGGGGTCCCCTTCTCGCGATTCACGCAGGATTCACCGATCCGACACCCGAAGGGCTCGCCAAGCGGCCGCGCGCTCCATAGGCTCAGTCACGGTGCCCCGCACCGCCCCCTGTCACCTTGCCTTCGGAGATCCTGTGAACACCAAAGCGAAGCGCTCGCTCGCGGCCGGAGCCGCCTGCGCGCTGAGCGTCGGGCTGCTCGTGAGCACCCCGACGGTCGCGAACGCCGCGCCCATCACCGTCGACCCCGCGACCACGGCGGTCGTCAACCTGCTGCACTTCAACGACTTCCACGGTCGCATCGACTCGAGCACGACCGTGCAGTTCGCCGGCACCATCGAGCAGCTGCGCGCCGACTACCCCGAGTCGACCGTGCTGCTCTCGGGCGGCGACAGCATCGGCGCATCCGCGTTCCCCTCCGCCTCGCAGGGCGATGAGCCGACGATCGAGGTGCTCAACGCGATGGGCGTCGACGCCTCGGCGGTCGGCAACCACGAGTTCGACAAGGGCGTCGACGACCTCACCGGTCGCGTCGCCGGCCTCACCGACTTCCCGTACCTCTCGGCGAACGTCACGCTCGACGGCGAGCCGATCGGTCCCGCCTACGAGCTGCTCGAGATCGACGGCATCACCGTCGGCGTCGTGGGCGCCGTGACCGAGTCGACACCGACGCTCGTCGACGGCTCCGGCATCGTGGGCGCCGAGTTCGGCGACCCGGTCGCGGCGGTGAACGAGGTGGCGGCGGCGCTCACCGATGGCGACGCCGCGAACGGCGAGGCCGACGTCATCGTCGCCGAGCTCCACGAGGGCTCGCAGGTCGTGCTCCCGGCCGATGCATCGCAGGCCGACCAGCAGGCGCTGCTCGCCGCCGATGCGGCCGCGGGCGGCCCCTTCGGCGACATCGTCAACGGCCTCTCCGCCGACGTGGACGTCATCTTCAACGGCCACACGCACCGCAGCTACTCGTGGCTCGCGCCCGTGCCGGGCGCCTCGGGCGAGACGCGCCCGGTCGTGCAGTCGAACGAGTACTCCAACCTCGTCGGCCAGGTCGTCCTCGCGGTCGACCGCGCGTCGCTCGACGTCTCCGTCGAGGTGCTCACGAACCACGCGCGCACGACGGCTGCGCCCGCCGACCTCGTGGCCGCGTACCCGCGCGTGGCAGCGGTCAAGGAGATCGTCGACGCGGCGGTCGCCGAGGCCGCGGTGATCGGCAACGTCGAGGTCGGCACGATCTCGGGCCCCATCACGGTGCCGGCGCTCTCGAACGGCAACCGCGGCGAGGAGTCGACCGCGGCGCAGATGGTCGCCAACATGTACCGCGATCAGCTCGCCCCCGAGGGCCGCGGCGGCGCCGAGATCGGCATCGTCAACCCGGGAGGCGTGCGCGACAGCCTGCTGTACGCCGCGACCTCGCCCGAGACCGAGGACGGTGTCGTGCGCCTCGCCGAGGCGAACAACGTGCTGCCGTTCAGCAACAACCTCTGGACGATCACGATGACCGGTGCTGAGCTCGACCTGCTGCTCGAGCAGCAGTGGCAGCGCGACGCCGCAGGCGTGCCGCTCGCGACGGGCCGCACCTACCTGCAGCTCGGCCTGAGCGACAACGTCACGTACGTCTCCGACCCGTCGCGCGCGATCGACGACCGCGTGAGCGACATCGCGATCGACGGCGAGTTCGTCTCGCCCGACCAGGAGATCCGCATCGCGAGCGCCTCGTTCCTCATGGGCGTCAACGGCGGCACCCCTGGCGACAACTTCTGGGCGTTCGCCGAGGGCACTGACGAGCGCGACTCGGGCCTCGTCGACCTCGACGCGCTGCTCGCGTACCTCGCCGACAACCCGGGCCTCGCTCCCGACTACTCGGTGCGGCACGTCGACGTCGTCGGCCTGCCGGAGGGCGCGGTCGCCGCGGGCTCTGAGCGCACCGTCGAGGTGCGCCAGCTCGACCGCATCCGCTCGCTCGGCGCCGTGGCGTCCGAGACGGTCGAGATCGTGGACGAGACCGGTGCCGTCGTCGGCACGGGCGACGTCGTCGTCAACACCGATGCCTCCGGCAACCCGCTCACGACGTCGGCGACCGTGACGTTCACGGTCTCGACGCCCGAGGCCACGGCCGCCGGCCCCGTCACCGCCGCCTACGCGGTGCGCACCGCTACGAGCGAGGTGCCGTTCCAGCTCGAGGTCGTCGAGCCCACGTCCCGCATCGCGGGCGAGGACCGCTTCCAGACCGCGGTCGAGATCTCGAGGGCCGCGTACCCCGAGGGCGCTCCGGTCGTCTACGTCGCGAGCGGCGAGCGCTGGCCCGACGCGCTCACGGCAGCCCCGGCCGCCGCGCACGAGGGTGGCCCGCTCCTCCTCGCGCGCCACGGCTCGGTGTCCTACGACGTGCTCGCCGAGATCGACCGGCTCGGCGCCGAGCGCGTCGTGATCGTCGGCGGCGAGCCGACGCTCAGCGCCGCGGTCGAGGCGTCGATCGGCGAGGTCGACGGCGTCACGACGATCGACCGGATCGCCGGCGCCGATCGCTTCGAGACGAGCCGCCTCGTCGCGGAGTACGCGTTCGAGTCGGCCGACGGCGCATACGTCGCCACCGGCCTGCGGTTCCCCGACGCCCTCTCCGCGGGTGCCGCGGCGGGTCACCTCGACCTGCCGCTCGTCCTCGTCGACACGCGCGAGGCCGTCCCGGCCGCGACGATCTCGACGCTCGAGGGCCTCGGCGTTGCGCGGGTCCGGATCGTCGGCGACACCAAGGCCGTGCCGTCGTCGAACGCCGCACAGTTCGTCGACGCCGGCTTCAGCGTCCGCCGGCTCGGCGGGGTCGACCGCTTCGCGACCAGCGCGATCGTGACGGCCTCGGCGTTCGACGCGGCCCCGAACGGCGCCTACCTCGCCTCCGGGTTCAGCTTCCCCGACGCCCTCGCGGGCGGCGCGGTCGCCGGTGCCCAGGGTGCGCCCCTGCTGATCAGCACCTCGGCGTGCGTGCCTTCGCGCGTGCTCGCTGAGCTCGACCGACTGCAGCCCACCTCGGTGACGCTGCTCGGCGGCGAGCCGTCGCTCTCGGCCACGGTTGCGTGGCTCGGCAGCTGCGACTGATCGGCTGATCGATCGATCGCGGAGGGGCGGGGCTGCGGCTCCGCCCCTCCGTCGTCCGCCCGCGTGTGGGCGGTGTGCCCTAGCGTCCCGCGCATGGCACGCATCATCTTCGACACCGCGACGACCATCAACGGCTTCCTCGCCGACGACGAGCACTCGCTCGCGTGGCTCTTCGCCGTCGACGGCGGCACCGATCCCGACGAGACCCTGCTGCCGGCCGACGCGACGGTGATGGTGCTCGGCTCACACACCTACGAGTGGATGCTCCGCGAGAGGCACGCGACGGGGCGGGATCAGGCGTGGCGCGACTTCGCGGGCGAGCGGCCGGCGTTCGTCTTCACGACCCGCGAGCTCCCCGCGCCGGAGGGTTCCGACATCCGCTTCCTCCGGGGCTCGGTCGCCGACGCGCTGCCGGAGCTGCGGGCGGCGGCCGGCGACGGCGACATCTGGGTCGTGGGCGGCGGCGACCTCGCCGGCCAGTTCCTCGACGCGGGCGCGCTCGACGAGGTCGCGATCTCGGTCGCGCCCGTCGCGCTGCCGAGCGGCGCGCCGCTCATGCCGCGCCGAGTCGAGTCCGACCGGCTCACGCTCGTCGAGGTGCGTCGGGTGGGGCAGTTCGCGCGGCTCGTCTACAGGGTGGGCTCGGACGGGTAGGGGCGTAGGCTCGATCCCTATGGCCGACGCACCCGCTCCTGCCCCCGATCGCTCCGAGCTCACCGTGCGGGCCGCGCGCACGAGCGACGTGCGCGCGATGCGCGACCTCATCGAGCCCTACGTGCGCCGACGCATCCTGCTCGGCAAGGAGCTCGTGACGCTCTTCGAGGCCGTGCAGGAGTTCGTCGTCGCTGAGCGCGACGGGCAGGTGGTCGGCTGCGGCGCGCTCCACGTCATGTGGGAGGACCTCGGCGAGGTGCGCACCATCGCCGTCGCGGAGGGTGCGCTCGGCAAGGGCGTCGGCCACGCCATGCTCGTCGACCTCGAGGAGCGCGCGCGGCAGCTGGGGCTCACGCGGCTGTTCTGCCTCACGTTCGAGACCGACTTCTTCGGCCGCCACGGCTACGAGGAGGTCGCCGAGCAGGTCGTCGAGCCCGAGGTCTTCGTCGAGCTGCTGCGCTCGGCCGACGGCGGCGTCGCCGAGTTCCTCGACCTCGCGCACGTGAAGCCCAACACGCTCGGCAACACACGCATGCTCAAGCGGCTGTGAGCCCGCGTCCGACGCCTACCCTGGATCGGTGAGCACGCCTATGACAGCCAAGCGCCGCGCCGCGGTGCGTCGGCGTCGCACGCTGCTCGGCCTCGTGCTCGTCATCGCGGTCGCCGCTGCCGCGCTGCTCGTCTGGCGGCCGTGGGAGCCGGGCGAGGCACCGCCGCCCGCGACCGCGCCGAGCGAGAGCGCGAGCGCCGCGCCCGTCGAGTCGGCGACGCCCACGCCGACCCCGACGACGCCGTTCACACCCATCGGCGGGAGCCCGAGCGCCGCGCCGGGTGAGCCGTGCGCGCCCGAGGCCGTGCGCATCACGCCGACGACCGATCACTCGACGTACGCGGCCGGCGAGCCCGTGCTGCTGTCGTTCACGATCGAGAACACCGGGGAGAGCGCGTGCTCGCTCAACGCCGGCACCGCCGTGCAGGAGTACGAGATCCGCACGGGCGATGAGGTCGTCTACCGCTACACCGACTGCGCCGCCGACGTGCAGGACAACATGGTGCAGCTCGAGCCCGCGACGCCGCAGTCGACCGTGCCGATCGAGTGGGACCGCACCCCGTCGTCGATCGAGACGTGCACGGCCGAGCGCCCGCAGGTGACGGCGGGCGGTGCCGCCTACAGCCTGAGCGTGCGGGTGGGCGACTACGCGAGCGCCGAGAGCCGGCAGTTCATCCTCGAGTGACGCCCGCGGCGGCTCAGAAGCCGGGGACCGCTTCGAGCGGGTCGCGCTGCCGCTCGCGGCGGCCAGCCGCGAGCGTCTCGGTGACGGCGCTGCGCACGAGCGCGACGCCCTCGTCGACGACCCGCGCGTAGCCGAGCCTGCGCGCCTCGGCCGCTCGGCGCTTCGCCGCCGAGGCGGCCCGGATCTCGCCCGCGAGCGAGATCTCGCCGACCGCGGCGAGCTCGCGGGGGAGGGCGGTGCTGCGGAACGCGCTCGCGATCGCGAGCGCGATCGCGAGGTCGGCGCCGGGCTCGGTCACGCGGATGCCGCCGACGGTCGAGACGTAGACGTCCTGGTTGCCCAGCGCGATGCCCGCGTGCCGCTCGAGCACGGCGATGACCATCGCGACGCGCGAGGAGTCGACGCCGTTCACGACGCGGCGCGGCTGGGCCGTCGACGCGGGCACGACGAGCGCCTGCATCTCGACCGGGAGCGCGCGGCGGCCCTCGAGCGCGATCGTCACGCACGTGCCGGCGAGCGGCGTCGCCGAGCGCGAGAGGAAGAGTCCGGAGGGGTCGGGCACCTCGAGGATGCCGTCGCCGGTCATCTCGAAGCAGCCCACCTCATCCGTCGGTCCGAAGCGGTTCTTCGACGTGCGCACGAAGCGCAGCGCCGTCTGCCGGTCGCCGTCGAAGTGCGCGACGACGTCGACGAGGTGCTCGAGCACGCGGGGACCGGCGACCGAGCCGTCCTTCGTGACGTGGCCGACGAGCAGGAGCGGCACGCCCGCATCCTTCGCGGCCCTCGTGAGCGCGGCGGCGACGTCGCGCACCTGGCTCGGCCCGCCCGCGAGCGACTCGTTCGCGGCGTTCGCGACCGTCTGCACGGAGTCGACGATCACGAGCGCCGGCGCGGTGTCGCGCAGCTGGCCGAGGATCGTCGCGAGGTCGGTCTCGCTCGCGAGGTAGAGCTGCGGCTCGAGCGCTCCCGTGCGCTCGGCGCGCAGCCGCACCTGGGCGAGCGACTCCTCGCCCGAGACGTAGAGGACGCGGCGGCCGGTCGAGGCCGCACGCGCGGCGACGGCGAGCAGCAGCGTCGACTTGCCCACGCCCGGCTCGCCCGAGCACAGCACGACGGCGCCCGGCACGATGCCGCCGCCGAGCACGCGGTCGAACTCGGCGATGCCCGTCGGCCAGCGCGGGGCGTCGGCGGTCTCGAGCTCGGTGATAGGCCGGGCCGCGCGCGACGCGGGCACCGAAGCCGCGGCGACGCCCTTCGCGGGCACGCCGACCTCCTCGACGGTGCCCCACTGCTGGCACTCGCCGCAGCGCCCGACCCACTTGAGGGTCGTCCAGCCGCACTCGGAGCAGCGGAACGCGGGGGACTTGGCCATGCGCTCGACGCTATCGGCCGCCGCCGACACCGGCTCGGCGGCGCGAGCGCGAGTGTGCGAGATCGCCGCTCATGAGCGCCGTTCACCCACTACGCTCGCGGACATGCTGACCGTCGGCTCGATCGTGATCCGGTGCAGCGACCTGGAGCGCCAGCGGCGATTCTGGGCCGCGGCGCTCGACTACGAGCCGCGCGAGCCGGTCGAGCCTGACTTCGTGCTGCTGCGGCCGCGGTCGGGTGCCGGCCCGAACGTCTCCCTCGACGCGGTGCCGAGCGAGCGCATCCTGCCCCCGCGCATCCACCTCGACCTGTACGCCGACGATCAGCGCGCCGAGGTCGAGCGGCTCGAGTCGCTCGGCGCGCGTCGCGTCGAGTGGTCGAAGCGGCCGCCCGACGCCGACTACGTGATCATGGAGGACCCCGAGGGCAACCGCTTCTGCGTCATCGACGCCGCACCGGAGGAGGCCGCATGACCGCGCACGTCCGCGACGCCACGATCGGCGACGCCGCAGGCATCGCGCGCGTGCGCGTCGAGACCTGGCGGGCCGCCTACTCCGGCCTCGTGCCCAAGGAGGTGCTCGACCGCCTCGACGTGCAGCGCGAGACCGCCCACCGCGTCGAGCGGTGGGACGAGCACCACGCGGATGCGGGCAGCCACGACCTCGTCGCGGTGGCCGACAGCGAGGTGGTCGGGTGGGCGTTCGCCGGCCGGGCGCGCGAGGAGCTGGACGGCATCACGGGCGAGCTCTACGCCATCTACGCGCACAGCGAGCGCTGGTCGCGGGGCGTCGGCAAGGCGCTGCTCGCGGAGGCGGAGCGGCGGCTCATCGCCGACGGCCACCGACGCGCCTACCTGTGGATGCTGGACGGCAACGCGCGCGCCGCAGCGTTCTACGACGCGCACGGCTGGCACCTCGACGGCGGCGAGAAGGTCGAGGAGGGGCTGCACGAGGTGCGCCGCGTGAAGGTGCTGCAGCCCTGATCGTCGGCGCCGGTTCGCGAGCGGCTCCGAGCGCGTGTACGCTATCCCCTTGGTGACGTGTCCGAGCGGCCGAAGGTGCGACTCTCGAAAAGTCGTGTGGAGTAACCCTCCACCGTGGGTTCAAATCCCACCGTCACCGCCAGCGGGAGGCCCCGCGCTCAGCGAGAGCGCGGGGCCTTCGCCGTTCCGGCGGCGCGTGCCGCGCCCGTGCGGCCGCAGAGTGCCGGCACTCTGCTGCCCGGCGGCTGCTAGATCGCAGAGTGCCGACACTCTGCTGCCCGGCGGCTGCGAGATCGCAGAGTGCCGCGACTCTGCGCCCGGTCCCACGTCGCGCTCTGCGCCGGGCGACGGTCGCGCCGCTCCAGTCAGCGGCGGCCGCCGGGGCCGGGACGGCCGCCGCGGCCGTGGCCGCCGCGCTTGCGCGGGCGCTGGGCCGGCGAGGGCTTCGGCTTCGAGGGGCGGGGCTTCGCGCCGGTCGCCGCGTTGCCGGCCTCGACGCGGTGCTCGCGCTCGCGGCCGCGCGACGATCCCGCGCGCCGGCCCTTCGCGATGCCGATGAGCTCCTGGTGCAGCGCGGAGTCCGCGTGCTCGGGCCAGACGAGCGCGATCGTCGTGGTGGGCGCATCCGTCACCACCCGGTGGCGCGTGCTCGGGCCGCCGACCGCGCGCGCGACCGACATCGGCACGATCGCGAGCCCGGCGCCGGTCGCGACCACCTCGAGCAGCTGCGCGGGGGAGAGGTCGCCCGACTCGAGCAGCTGCTCGCCCTCGAGGTCGGCGAGCGTCACGGTCTCGAACGCCACGATCGGATGGCCGACGGCCGCGACGACGACCGCGAGCTCGTCGTAGAGCGGCACGCGGTGCATGCCCTCCGCCTCGATCGGCAGCCGGGCGAGCACGGCATCGGCGCGACCCTCGCGCAGCGCGGCGATCGCGTCGGCCTCCTCGAGCGCGACGAGCTCGATCGGCACGTCCGGCACGCGCTGCGCCCACACGCGCATCCACTTCGCGGGCGTCACGCCCGGCACGCCACCCAGCCGGAACCGTTCCATGGGTCCATCCTGCCGCCCGCGCGCGGCGAGGGAGCGCTCAGACCCGCTGCAGGAAGGCCACGACGTCGGCGAGCTCCTCGCCGACGATCGTGTGCGCGCGCCGGTAGGTGCGCCGGTCGACGTCGAAGTGCGCGTCGAGCCACGGCGCCGAGCGGACGATCTTGTCCTTGTGGATGACGTCGTCGAGCTCGCCGATCGTCGCGAGCAGCGGCAGCCGCGGCTCGCGGGCGGCGAGCTCGGCGTCACCGGGCAGCTCGCCCGCGTGCACGAACGACGACAGGTGGGCGATCGACGCGAACCGATCCGGCGCGAGCCTCGCGAGCTGCACCGCCATGGCGCCGCCTTGCGAGAAGCCGAGCAGATGCACGCGCGAGTAGCGCCGCTCGAGCCCGTCGAGCCACGCGAGCACGCCCTGGGCGGTCGCGTTGATGAGCGCGTCGTCGTCGCTGTCGATCGGCGAGAAGTCGAACCACGCGAAGCCGCCGCCGTAGGGGATCGGCGCGCGCAGCGACGCGATCGTCAGCTCGGCCGGCAGGTGCGGCGCGAGCCCGAACAGGTCGCCCTCGTGGGAGCCGATGCCGTGCATGACCACGAGCAGCTCGTCGCCCGAGCCGTCCCGCCACTGCACCGCATCCGCGTCGATCTGCTGCATCTCGCGCTCCTCCCGGGCGCCCGCCGCGCCGCTCCCCTCGACAGTAGCCTCGAAGCATGGAGGCGCACCCGTGACGAGCACATCGGCGACCACGCGCGTCATGCCGGCTGCCGGCGGCCGCGGTGCTCGCCGCGCGCCCCGCCGGCCTGCGCGCGGCAAGCGGATCGGCCGCGTCGTCTCGCTCGACGCCGCCCGCGGCCTGCTCGTGCTCGCGACCGTCGCGTGGCTCGCCGCGCCCCGGCGCCCGGTGCCCGCCTCCGAGCCGTGGGGCGCGATCGGCATCGACGCGCTCGCGATGCCAGCGTTCGCACTCGTCGCCGGCTGCGCGTTCGCGATGGCGCAGCACCGCGACTGGACCTCCGGCGGCCGCGTCGCGCTGCGCTCGCTGCTGCTGCTCGGGCTCGGCCTGCTGCTCTCGGCGCTCGTCGCGCTCATCGCGGGCGCGACCGCCGGGGTGCCGTTCGACCCGGGCACGGGCACCTTCGGCGGACTCGAGCGGATGCCCGTGGCCGGCCCGCTCGTGCAGCTCGCGGTCGCGATCGCGGCGCTCGGCTTCCTCGGGCTGCTCGCGCGCAGCTGGTCGGCGTGGGTCGCGGCGCTCGCGATCGCCGCGCTCGTCGGCTCGGGCGCGCTGTGGCTCTCGAGCGGCCTGTGCGGGGCGCTGAGCGACGTGTGCAGCCCCGCGACGCTGCTCGTCGGCGGCATCGCGGACGCCGCGGGCGCGCCCACCGACCCGCTCGTGGTGCTCGCGGTCTCGACGGTCGTCGCGGGCCTCGGGCTCGCGGTGCCCGCCGCGGCCGGCGCGGCGCTCGTGCACGGCTTCCTCCGCGCGCGGAGCGTCACCGGCCGGCAGCGGCCGCGCGTCATCGGCTTCGGGCTGCTCGCCGCGACCCTCTTCGCGGTGCTCGGCGTCATCGCCTACTTCACGCCGACGATGTGGGGGCAGCAGGCGCTCGAGCCGGCGGCCGCCATCTGGACGCCGCCGCTCACCCTCGGCGTCGCGACGCTCGCCGCCGTGCTCGCGACCGTCGCGCATCCGGTCATCGACACCGACCTGCGCGGCGGCACCTCGACCCTCGGCGCCCTCGCCGAGCCCTTCGCCGCCGTCGGCCGCATCAGCCTGCTCGCGGTCGCGACGACGCTTGCGCTCCGCTCGCTGCTCGAGGCGCTGCCCGACCCCGACCCGGTCGGCGCCTTCGCGCGGCTCGGCGACATCCCCTCGGTCGTGCTCGCGCTCGTCGTCGTCGCGGCGTGGCTCGCGCTCGCGCTCTGGGCCGACCGCTCGGGCCGGCGCCTGCGCCCGTAGCCCGCCGACGCATCCGCCCCTCCGAGCGGCTCGAGGGTCGTGCGGGCAGAATGGGCGCATGGCCGTGCGCACCCCCGACCCCAACCCCGGATGGCTCAGCGACGAGGAGCTGCAGCAGGCCCGCGAGCGCCTGCCGATCCTCTACGTCGAGGCGATCCCCGTGCGGCTCGACGGCATGGGGCAAGTCACCGAGGTGGGGCTGCTGCTGCGCATGAACGAGCAGGCCGTCATGACCCGCACGGTCGTCTCGGGCCGCGTCATGCGCGGCGAGCGCGTGCGCGACGCGCTCTACCGGCACCTCGAGAAGGACCTCGGGCCGATGGCGTTCCCGCAGCTGCCCGCGAGCCCCGTGCCGTTCCACATCGCCGAGTACTTCCCGCTCCCCGGCGACGGCATCTTCTCGGACGACCGCCAGCACGCCGTCTCGCTCTGCTACATCGTGCCCGTCACCGGCACGTGCGACCCGCGGCAGGACGCGCTCGAGCTCACGTGGCTGAGCCCCGAGGCCGCCGCCTCCGAGCTCGTCACGAGCGAGATGGAGGGCGGCCGCGGCAGCCTCGTGCGCGCCGCCCTCGCGCACTGCGGCGCGCTGCGCTGACTCCGGGCGACTCCGAGCGGATGCGCAGGGTCGCGCTCCGTAGGCTGGGCGCATGAGCGCGCACTACCAGGTGACCCTCGAGTGGGGCACCGCCGGGATCGACGCGGCCGCGGCCGACGTCATCGTGATCGCGGACGCCGACCGGGGCCCCGAGTCGGCCGAGCTGCAGGACCGCGCGCCCCGCACGACGCTCGTGCTCGACGCGACGCTCGCCAACGCATCCGACATCGCCCGCGCCGCGCTCGACGAGCAGGAGCGGCTCGGCGACCGCGCCTCGATCGCGATCGTCGCGGCCGGCGACCGCTGGCGCGACGGGACCCTGCGCCCCAACGCGGCCGACCTGCTCGTCGCCGGCCGCGTCGTCGACGAGCTCGCCGAGCTCGGCATCGACTTCCACAGCCCCGCGTGCGCCGCGGCGTGCGCGGCGGCCGTGGGCCTGCGCGGCGCGACGAACGCCCTCGTCGCGGCCGAGACCGCCGCGCGCGCCGCGCACGCCGAGCCCGAAGGAGCCGCACGATGAGCTGGCAGCCCGACCCCGCCCGCTACGACGCCGACCGGCCCGGCGCGATGCAGTACCGCCGCGCCGGCGCCTCGGGCCTCAAGCTGCCGCTGCTCACGCTCGGCCTCTGGCACAACTTCGGCGACGACGTGCCGCTCGAGCGGCAGCGCGAGCTCATCCTCGGCGCCTTCGACCGCGGCGTCACGCACTTCGACCTCGCCAACAACTACGGCCCGCCCTACGGCGCGGCGGAGTCGAACTTCGGCCGCGTGCTCGCGAGCGACCTCGGCGCGCACCGCGACGAGGTGCTCGTGACGACGAAGGCCGGCTGGGACATGTGGCCCGGCCCCTACGGCTTCGGCGGCACCCGCAAGTACCTCGTCGCGAGCCTCGACCAGTCGCTGCGGCGCATGGGGCTCGACTACGTCGACATCTTCTACCACCACCGTCCCGACCCCGAGACGCCGCTCGAGGAGACGATGGCGGCGCTCGACCACATCGTGCGCTCGGGCCGCGCGCTCTACGTCGGCGTCTCGAGCTACTCGGCCGACGAGACGCGGCGCGCGCACGCGATCCTCGACTCGCTCGGCACGCCGCTCACGATCCACCAGCCGTCGTACTCGATGCTCAACCGCTGGATCGAGACGGATGGGCTGCTCGACGCCGCGGGCGAGCTCGGCATCGGGGTCATCGGCTTCACCGCGCTCGCGCAGGGGCTCCTGACCGGCAAGTACCTCGACGGGGTGCCCGAGGGGTCGCGGGCCGCGCTCGGCAGCGCGCGTGGATCGCTCGACGCGAGCCTCTCGCCCGAGGCGGCCGAGCGCCTCCGAGGACTCGCCCGCATCGCCGAGTCGCGCGGGCAGTCGCTCGCGCAGCTCGCGCTCGCGTGGGCGCTGCGCGACGAGCGCATGACGTCGCTCACGATCGGCGCGTCGCAGTTCGAGCAGCTCGAGCAGAACATCGCGGCGCTCGGCGGCCTCTCGTTCAGCGCCGACGAGCTCACGGCGATCGACGAGCTCGCGCGCGACGAGCCGGGCGTCGACCTGTGGGCAGGAGCGCGCGACTCGCGCGACTGACGACACCCGCCGGCGGGGAGCGCTCGGCCGCGATGTGCACGCTCTTGCGGTGCGGCGGCAGCGCGAGCCGCAGCAGCGTGCACATGCCCACACGCGACTCCGTGGTCGCGACTGCCATGTGCACGCTCTTGCGGTGCGGCGGCAGCGCGAGCCGCAGCAGCGTGCACATGCCTGCGCGCGCCCGGAGCGATGTGCACGCTCTTGCGGCACGGCGGCCTGTCGAGCCGCAGCAGCGTGCACACGCCCACACGCGTCATGTCCTCCCTGGCTTCCATGTGCACGCTCTTGCGGTGCGGCGGCAGCGCGAGCCGCAAGCAGCGAGCACATGCCCGCACGCGTCATGTCCTCCCTGGCTGCGATGTGCACGCTCGTGCGGTGCGGCGGCAGCGCGAGCCGCAAGAGCGTGCACATGCGCACGGCCACGAGCGGGTGGGGCCGGCGCTACGAGCGACGGGCCAGTGCGGCGCGCACGCGCCGCGCGCAGCGATCCCCTGCGCCCGCGACGTCGGCCTTCGTGATGCGGACCACGATCCAGCCGGCCGCCTCGAGCATCTCGTAGCGCAGGATGTCGTCGGCCCAGCGCTTCGGGTCGAGGTGTCCTTCGCCCTCGTACTCGACCGCGATCTTGAGCGCGGGATAGCCGAGGTCCGGGTGCAGCTCGACAGCGTCGATGACCACGAGCGGATGCACCTCGGGCTCCGGCAGCCCCGCGAGCACGATGACGCGGCGGGTGATGCTCTCGAAGCGGGAGTCGACGCCAGCGCGCGCATCGTCGGCGGCCGCCCGCAGGGCGCGCGCGCCGCGGAGGCCCTGGCAGCCCTCGAGGAAGTCGAGCAGCGCCTGCAGCGTCGCGTACGGACGCTTCGGGAGGTCGAGGTCGGGGTAGCGCTTCGAGCCGGTCAGGAGCGCGTCGACGACGTGCACGAGCCGCTCGTGCGGCAGCTCGCGCGCGAGGGTGAGCGCGGTCGCCCCGGGAGCGAGGAGTCGCAGGCCGCGGTGCGACATGCTCTGCAGCCGATCCGGGTCGATGGCGATGTGCCGCGTGCCGACCGCGCGACCGCGGGTGCTGCCGTTGGGTCGCGCGATCACGAGCGGCTCGTCGGCCGACCAGTCGTCGGGGAGCGGGAGCCCCCACAGGCGCGCCGCGGTCGTGCCGCCGTACGAGTGGTGCGGCGGCATGCGCGTCGCGTAGGCCGCGGCGAGCGCGTGCAGGTCGTCGACGGCGCTCGCGCGCACGCCGCGGAACGGCGCGACGAGGTCCCGAGCGCGGACGCGCGCGGGACTGACGCCGGCGCGCAGGGCGTCGCCGACCAGGAACGGCCGGCCGGCGAACGGCTCGGGGAGCGGTGCGGGCAGCGGCGGCATGCGCGCACTCTGCCTCGCCGCGGGTCGGCGCCCGGGCAGCAGGCGGGCCGCCTGTGGAGAGCGCGAGCTTCCACGACCGGCGCGCCGGCGCCAGCGCGACGAGCGATGTGCACGCTCTCGCGGCCCACTGCCGCCGGGAGCCGCGAGAGCATGGATCCGGATGCGTGACGCCGCTCGCGACTCGCGGGTGTCGGCATGTGGGTGGCCTGGTCTAGCGTGCCCGCATGACCTCGATGACGAGGACGCAGGGCGAGCGCACGTTCCTCCACGTGCTGATCAACACCGCCCTCGCCAACCTGACCACGAGCTTCCTCTGGTTCGCGCTGACGTTCTGGGTCTACCTCGAGACCCGCTCCGTGCTCGCGACCGGCATCATCGGCGGCGCCTACATGCTGCTCGTCGCGTTCGGCAGCATGCTCTTCGGCACGATCGTCGACCACAACCGCAAGCTGCGCGTCATGCTGCTCTCGGGCACTGTCACGCTCGTCGCGTTCTCGGCCGCGGGCGTCATGTACCTGCTGCTGCCCGAGCGGACGCTGCTCGACCTCGGCGCGCCCTGGTTCTGGCTCTTCGGCACGATCGTGCTCGTCGGCGCGGTCGTCGAGCAGATGCGCAACATCGCGCTCTCGACGACCGTCACGATGCTCGTGCCCGACGAGCGGCACGCCAACGCGAACGGCCTCGTCGGCACCGTGCAGGGCCTCGCCTTCATCGTCACGAGCGTGCTCTCGGGCCTCGCGATCGGGCGGCTCGGCATGGGCTGGACCATCGCGATCGCCATCGCCCTCACCGCCGTGAGCCTCGCGCACCTGCTGACGCTCCGCATCCCGCAGGACGTCGTCGAGCTCGACGCCGACGACACCGCTCGCGGCGTCGACCTGCGCGGCTCGCTGCGCGCGGTGCTCGCGACCGGGGGGCTCTTCGCGCTCATCCTGTTCTCGACGTTCAACAACCTCATCGGCGGCCTCTACATGGCGCTCATGGACCCCTACGGGCTCGAGCTCTTCACGGTCGAGATGTGGGGCGTCGTGTTCGGGGTCGCCTCGACGGGCTTCATCGTCGGCGGCCTCGCGATCGCGCGCTTCGGGCTCGGCAAGCGCCCGATCCGCACGCTGCTCATCGTCGTGATGGTGATGGGCGCGCTCGGCGCGCTCTTCACGATCCGCGAGTGGTGGTGGCTCTACGCGGGCGGCATCTGGCTCTACATGTGCCTCATCCCGGCCGCGGAAGCCGCCGAGCAGACGATCATCCAGCGCGTCGTGCCGCTCTCGCGGCAAGGCAGGGTGTTCGGCTTCGCGATGGCGTTCGAGGCGGCCGCCGCGCCCGTCACCGCGTTCCTCATCGCGCCGCTCGCCGAGTTCTGGATCCTGCCGTGGGCGCGCTCGAGCGAGGGCTCGGCGGCGCTCGAGCCGCTGCTCGGCACCGGGGTCGCGCGCGGCATCGCGCTCGTCTTCCTCATCGGCGGCGTCGTGATGGTCGTCGCCGCGGCGCTCGCGATGCTCACGAAGTCGTACCGGCAGATCAGCGCCTCCTACGACGCGGCCGCGCCGCCCGACGACGCCCAGCTCGACGACGCGTCAGCGGCGGCCGTGCCGACGGGCGACCCGCGCGCGGTCGGCGCGGTGCCGGCCGAGGGTGTGGGCCCGGATGCGTCGGCTCGCACCGAGCGGGATCAGTCGCCGTCGCGCTCGAGCAGCGACGGCGGCAGGGCTCCCGGGCCGAGGTAGGCGGCGCGCGTCGGCGGCGCGGAGTCGATCGCCGTCGCGTCGGTGACCGGCTCGGGCGCGGTGTCGGCG
The DNA here is from genome assembly GCF_000400485.1 of Agrococcus pavilionensis RW1. Classification (GTDB taxonomy): domain Bacteria; phylum Actinomycetota; class Actinomycetes; order Actinomycetales; family Microbacteriaceae; genus Agrococcus; species Agrococcus pavilionensis. Next base: position 166,811 of record NZ_ASHR01000028.1, on the reverse strand, counting down.
ACGAAGCGCTCGAGCCGCGACCACGGCAGCACGGCGGCGGGCGGCGCCTCGCCACGGAGCCGCTCGCGAATCGCCTCGAGGGGCAGCGGTGCGTCGCTCGCGAGCAGCACGACGTTGCCGAAGCGCGCACCCGCGAGCGTCGAGCCGGTCGAGATGAGCGCGACGTGCGCGAAGACGGCGCGCACGGTGGCGAGCTGCGCGCGAACGAACGCGAGCGGCGGTCCGTCGGCGGAGTTGACGAGCAGCGCGCCGCCCGGCTCGAGCGCCGCGCGCGCGGCGGCGTAGAACTCGATCGACGTGAACGGTGCCGGCACGCTGCCGCCGCCGAAGACATCCGAGAGCACGATCGAGACGGGCTCTGCCTGCGCCTCGAGCACCGCGCGGCCGTCGCCGACCTCGAGCTCGACGCCGTGGGGCAGCGGCGCCTCGGCGAGGACGAGCTCGGCGAGCGCCGGCTCGAGCTCGACGACCCGCTGGTCGAGGTGGGGGAGCGCGTGCTGCAGGAGTCGCGGCAGGGTGGCCGCTCCGCCGCCGAGGTGCAGCGCGCGCCGGCCGCCGCCCGCGAGGCACTCGAGCGCCGCCGCGAGCATCCAGCGCGCCGACGCGTGCCGCGGGGCCGCGCCGGGCGCGCCGATGTGCGACTGCTCGATGCCGTCGATCACGAGCACGAGGCCGTCGTCGGCGGGCTCGAGCCGGGCCTCGCGGCCGCTCGAGAGCCGCGCCGTCGTCACGCCGCCGCCTGCCGGCGGCGCCAGCGGATCTCGACGACCCGACGTGCCGAGCGCGAGCACGCCTTGCACGCGTAGCGCCCCCGCGGCGCGCGGAAGCGCACGTGCTCGTGGCCGCCGGGGCACTCGCCGAGCCAGCCCGCCCGCTCGGCGGCGATCTCGCCCTGATGGGTGCGCCCGCCGATGTAGCCGAGCTCGCGCGCCGCGCGTCGCCACTCGGGACCGTGGCCCGCGCCGGGGCCGACCATCGCGTGCGCGATCTCGTGCAGCAGCGTCTGGTGCACGTCGTCGTCGTCCCAACGGGCGGCGAGGTGCTTCGAGACGGAGATGCGCTTGGCGCGGAAGTCGGTGAGCCCTGCGCGCTTGACGGCGCGGTCGAACTCGAAGCTCCACGACGCGTCGAGGTGCAGCCGGATGAGGGCCTCCGCCCACACCCGCACCCGATCGAGCTCCGCCATCCGTCACCTCCCGCCGGCAGCGAGCATGCCAGCAGCCGGCCGCGCGGCGCGAACCGGCGAGGCGCGCCTGTGGAGGGTCAGCGCCCGCCCCAGATCGGGTGGCTCGCGCGCGGCACGTCCTGCTCGGCGCGGATCGCCTCGGTCTGCGCGCGGTCGGTCGCGACGAGCAGCGCGATCTCGGCCGCCTCGAGCTGCTCTGGCGGCAGGTCGGCCTCGCGGCACAGCTCGACGGCGACGGTGAAGTCGACGCACGCCTCCTGCCAGCGGCCGAGCGCGAAGTGCACGGTGCCCCGCTGCTGGAGCGCGTGCGCCCACAGCTCGACCCAGTCGTTCGAGCGCGCCTCGGCGATGATCGCAGTGCACTCGCGGAGCGCGGTCGAGAGGTCGCCGCGCGTCTGCACGACGGAGGCGCGCAGCAGCCGCGCCTCGGCGGCGCGGTCGCGCGAGCCCGAGGCGCGAGCGAGCGTCACGGCCTCGCTCGCGGCGGCGAGCGCCTCGTCGAGGCGGCCGATGCTCTCGAGCAGCCACGCGCGCTCCGAGACGGCGGCGAGCGAGCGCTCGCGCCCGAGCTCGCGCAGCCGGCGGGCGGCGGCCGCCACGTCGACCGCGTTGCGCAGCGCGGTCTGGTCGTAGCCGATCGACTCGCTCATCCCGACATCGTGCCGCAGGTTCGCTGATCCGCAGGGAGGCCGCGCCGCGAGCCGCTCCGACTCGCTCGGCGCGTGGATGGGGCGGGCGGAGGGGCGAGCGGAGCGGGCGGTCAGCCGAAGATGCCGCGGCTCGGCGCCGGGCTCGGCGTCGCGTCGGCGTCGCGCGCGGGGAGCGCCCCGCCGAGGAAGCGGCGCAGCTCGTCGCCGGCGACGACCTTCCCCGGCAGCGGATCGCGCCGCAGCGCCCGGCCGATCGCATCGAGGTCGGGCAGCGCGGCGCCCGCGATCGCGACGACGTTCCCGAAGCGGCGGCCCTTCAGCATGCCCGGATCGGCGAGGGCAGCCGCTTCGGCGTGCACCTCGAGCAGCGCCGCGAGCTGGCGCTTCGCGAACGCGAGCTGCCGGTCGTCGGCGATGTTCACTGCGACGACCCCGGTCGGGGCGAGCAGCTCGCGCACGAGCGCGTGGAACTCCACGGTCGTGACGTGCGCCGGCGTCTGCGAGCCGGAGAACACATCCACGACCACGAGGTCGGCGGCGCCGACGAGCCCCTTGGGCAAGCGGGCGAGCTGCTCGCGGGCATCGCCGTAGCGCAGCCGCACGCTCGCGCCGCGGGGGAGCGGCGCGACCTCGCGCACGAGCTCGACGAGCGCAGGCTCGAGCTCGATGACCTGCTGCCGCGAGCCCGGGCGGGTCGCGTCGACGTAGCGGGGGAGCGTCAGCGCGCCGGCGCCGAGGTGCACCGCGCTGATGGGTCCCGGCTCGAGCGCGTCGATGACGTGGCCGATCTGCTGCACGTACTCGTAGACGAGCAGCTGCGGCCGCTCGGGGTCGACGTGCGACTGCGGCGTGCCGTCGACGACGAGCTGCCAGCCGCCCGCGGAGGCGTAGCGCATCTCGGCGTGCATGCCGCTCGAGAGGCGGCGGCTCGGGGTCTCCACGCAGCCATCCTGCCGCTACCGCCTGCCGCCCGCGCGCCGCGCTAGCATCGACGCCCGAGGGAGCGCCAGCCGACACGCCGCGGTGACTGGACACGCGCGGTCGTGAGGCGTACAGTGATTCTTTGCGCTCACAGACATCCCCTCTGCCTTCATATTGCGGTCGGCGCGCGCCCGGAGACCGGGCGCTTCAAGGGTGTTGACGAGTCTCTCACCGACGACACGATCCCGGGAAGACCCGCAACCCTTCCCGGCCCGGAGGTATCTGCCTTGGCTGAACTGAGCCCCAAGACCGGTCGGAACGCAAGCCGACTGAGCTTCTCCCGAATCCCGGAGACGCTCACCGTCCCCGACCTGCTGGCGCTGCAGACCGAGAGCTTCGAATGGCTCATCGGCGACGACGCATGGAAGGCCCGCCTCGACGAGGCGACGGCCGCCGGCCGCGACGACATCCCCGCCCAGTCGGGGCTCGAGGAGATCTTCGAGGAGATCTCCCCGATCGAGGACCTGAGCGAGAAGATGCAGCTCTCGTTCTCGGAGCCCGTGCTCGACGTGCCGAAGTACACGATCGACGAGTGCAAGGAGCGCGGCAAGACCTACGCCGCCCCCCTCTACGTCTCGGCCGAGTTCATGAACCACGAGACGGGCGAGATCAAGTCGCAGACCGTCTTCATGGGCGACTTCCCGCTCATGACCGAGAAGGGCACGTTCATCGTGAACGGCACCGAGCGCGTCGTCGTGTCGCAGCTCGTGCGCAGCCCCGGCGTCTACTTCGAGCGCACCCCCGAGAAGAACTCCGACAAGGACGTCTACTCGGCGCGCGTCATTCCGAGCCGCGGCGCGTGGCTCGAGTTCGAGGTCGACAAGCGCGACGCCGTCGGCGTGCGCATCGACCGCAAGCGCAAGCAGTCGGTCACCGTCTTCCTCAAGGCGCTCGGCCTCACCGCCGAGGACATCGCGCGCGAGTTCGCCGGCTACGAGTCGATCCTCGCGACGCTCGAGAAGGACGCGCCGATGACGAAGGAGGACGCCCTCCGCGACATCTACCGCAAGCTGCGTCCGGGCGAGCAGGTGGCCGCCGAGGCCGCTCGCGCGCTGCTCGACAACTTCTACTTCAACCCGAAGCGCTACGACCTCGCGAAGGTCGGCCGCTACAAGATCAACCGCAAGCTCGGCATCGACGTGCCCATGAGCGACTCGGTGCTCTCGGTCGAGGACATCGTCGCGACGATCAAGTACCTCGTCGCGCTCCACAACGGCGACTCGACCCTCCCGGGCGTCCGCAAGGGCGAGCCGGTCGAGATCCGCCTCGACGTCGACGACATCGACCACTTCGGCAACCGCCGCATCCGCGCGGTCGGCGAGCTCATCCAGAACCAGGTCCGCACGGGCCTGGCTCGCATGGAGCGCGTCGTGCGCGAGCGCATGTCGACGCAGGACATCGAGGCGATCACGCCCCAGACGCTCATCAACGTGCGTCCGGTCTCGGCGGCGATCAAGGAGTTCTTCGGCACCTCGCAGCTGTCGCAGTTCATGGATCAGAACAACCCGCTCGCGGGCCTGACCCACAAGCGCCGCCTCTCGGCGCTCGGCCCCGGCGGCCTCTCGCGCGAGCGGGCGGGCGTCGAGGTGCGCGACGTGCACCCCTCGCACTACGGCCGCATGTGCCCGATCGAGACCCCTGAGGGCCCGAACATCGGCCTCATCGGCTCGCTCGCGACCTTCGCGCGCATCAACTCGTTCGGCTTCATCGAGACCCCGTACCGCCGGGTCGAGAACGGCGTCGTGAGCGAGAAGATCGACTACCTCACCGCCTCCGAGGAGGACGAGTTCGTCGTCGCGCACGCGAACAACCGACTCGACTCGAGCCAGCGCTTCGTCGAGGACCGCGTCGTCGCCCGTCGCAAGGGCGAGGAGGTCGAGCTCGTCGTGCCGACCGAGGTCGACTACATGGACGTCTCGCCGCGCCAGATGGTGTCGGTCGCGACGAGCCTCATCCCGTTCCTCGAGCACGACGACGCGAACCGCGCCCTCATGGGTGCGAACATGCAGCGCCAGGCCGTGCCGCTCGTCCGCTCCGAGTCGCCGTTCGTCGGCACCGGCATGGAGGGCTTCGCCGCGATCGACTCCGGCGACGTCATCACGGCGGATGCGTCGGGCGTGGTCGCCGAGGTCTCGGCCGACCTGGTCACGGTGCAGCTCGACGAGGGCGGCACGCAGCAGTACTTCCTGCGCAAGTTCGACCGCTCGAACCAGGGGACGTCGTACAACCACCGCGTCATCGTCTCGGCGGGCGACCGCATCGAGGCCGGCGAGGTCATCGCCGACGGCCCCGCGACCGACCAGGGCGAGCTCGCCCTCGGCCGCAACCTGCTCGTGGCGTTCATGCCGTGGGAGGGCCACAACTACGAGGACGCCATCATCCTGAGCCAGAACCTGGTGAAGGAGGACGTGCTCTCGTCGATCCACATCGAGGAGTACGAGGTCGACGCCCGCGACACGAAGCTGGGCAAGGAGGAGATCACCCGTGACCTCCCCAACGTCGGTCCCGACCTGCTCGCCGACCTCGACGAGCGCGGCATCATCCGCATCGGCGCCGAGGTCGTGCCGGGCGACATCCTCGTCGGCAAGGTCACGCCGAAGGGCGAGACCGAGCTGAGCGCCGAGGAGCGCCTGCTGCGCGCGATCTTCAACGAGAAGAGCCGCGAGGTGCGCGACACGTCCCTCAAGGTGCCGCACGGCGAGCAGGGCACGGTCATCGCGGTCAAGCAGTTCCGCGCTGAGGACGGCGACGACGAGCTCGGCTCGGGCGTGCACGAGAAGGTCGTGGTCTACATCGCGCAGAAGCGCAAGATCACCGAGGGCGACAAGCTCGCCGGCCGCCACGGCAACAAGGGCGTGATCGCCAAGATCCTGCCCGAGGAGGACATGCCGTTCCTCGCCGACGGCACGCCGGTCGACATCGTGCTCAACCCGCTCGGCATCCCGAAGCGCATGAACTTCGGCCAGGTGCTCGAGACGCACCTCGGCTGGATCGCGAAGACGGGCTGGAAGGTCGAGGGCACCCCCGACTGGGCCGAGGGCCTCGACCCGCGCACGCTCGAGGCGCCCGCGAACACGAAGGTCGCGACCCCGGTGTTCGACGGCGCGACCGAGGAGGCCATCATCGGCCTGCTCGACGCGACGCTCCCGACGCGCGACGGCCAGCGGCTCGTCGACGGCTCCGGCAAGGCCGACCTGTTCGACGGCCGCTCGGGCGAGCCCTTCCCGTACCCGATCTCGGTCGGCTACATGTACATCCTCAAGCTCCACCACCTGGTCGACGACAAGATCCACGCGCGCTCGACCGGCCCCTACTCGATGATCACGCAGCAGCCCCTGGGCGGGAAGGCCCAGTTCGGCGGCCAGCGGTTCGGCGAGATGGAGGTCTGGGCGCTCGAGGCGTACGGCGCCGCCTACACCCTGCAGGAGCTGCTCACCATCAAGTCGGACGACATCGTCGGCCGCGTGAAGGTGTACGAGGCGATCGTCAAGGGCGAGAACATCCAGGAGCCCGGCATCCCCGAGTCCTTCAAGGTGCTCATGAAGGAGATGCAGTCGCTGTGCCTGAACGTCGAGGTGCTCAACGCCGCGGGTGACGTCGTCACCCTGCGCGACGACGAGGACGAGGCGCTCCGCACGGCCGAGGAGCTCGGCATCAACCTCTCGCGCCCCGAGATGTCGTCGATCGACGACATCTGATCCGGCAGCCGCAGAACAGAACTCGAAGACAAGAGGAAAAGCATTGATCGACGCAACCACGTTCGATGAGCTGCGGATCGGCCTCGCCACGGCCGACGACATCCGTGCATGGTCCTACGGCGAGGTGAAGAAGCCGGAGACCATCAACTACCGCACGCTGAAGCCCGAGAAGGACGGCCTGTTCGGCGAGCAGATCTTCGGCCCCAGCCGCGACTGGGAGTGCGCGTGCGGCAAGTACAAGCGCGTGCGCTTCAAGGGCATCGTCTGCGAGCGCTGCGGTGTCGAGGTCACGAAGTCGTCGGTGCGCCGCGAGCGCATGGGCCACATCGAGCTCGCCGCCCCGGTGACGCACATCTGGTACTTCAAGGGCGTGCCCAGCCGCCTCGGCTACCTGCTCGACATGGCGCCGAAGGACCTCGAGAAGGTCATCTACTTCGCCGCGTACATGATCATCCGGGTCGACGAGGAGGCTCGCCACGAGCGCCTGCCGGCGCTCGAGCAGGAGCTCCGCCTCAAGATCGGCGAGATCGAGAAGCGTCGCGACGCCGACATCGCCGAGCGCCTCGCGCAGCTCGAGGCGGATGTCGCCGAGCTCGAGCAGGAGGGCGCGAAGGCCGACCAGAAGCGCAAGGTCCGCGACGCGGGCGAGCGCGAGATGGCGCAGCTGCGCAAGATCGCCGACGACCAGATCGCCCACATGGAGCGGGTCTTCGACGACTTCCGCTCGCTCAAGGTCGGCGACTTGAAGGCCGAGGACGCGGTCTACCACGACCTCGTCGACCTCTACGGCGAGTTCTTCGAGGGCCACATGGGCGCCGAGGCGATCAAGCTGCGCCTGCTCTCGTTCGACCTCGCGGCCGAGTCCGAGGACCTGCACCAGCAGATCGCCGAGGGCAAGGGTCAGCGCAAGATCCGCGCGATCAAGCGACTGAAGGTCGTCAACTCGTTCCTGCAGACGGGCAACAGCCCGGCCGCGATGGTGCTCGACGTCGTCCCGGTCATCCCGCCGGAGCTGCGCCCGATGGTGCAGCTCGACGGTGGCCGCTTCGCGACGAGCGACCTGAACGACCTGTACCGCCGGGTCATCAACCGCAACAACCGACTCCGCCGCCTGCTCGACCTCGGTGCTCCCGAGATCATCGTGAACAACGAGAAGCGCATGCTGCAGGAGGCGGTCGACGCCCTGTTCGACAACGGCCGCCGCGGCCGCCCCGTCACGGGCACCGGCAACCGCGCGCTCAAGTCGCTCTCGGACATGCTCAAGGGCAAGCAGGGCCGGTTCCGCCAGAACCTGCTCGGCAAGCGCGTCGACTACTCGGGCCGCTCGGTCATCGTCGTCGGCCCGCAGCTGCAGCTGCACCAGTGCGGCCTGCCGAAGCAGATGGCGCTCGAGCTGTTCAAGCCGTTCGTCATCAAGCGCCTCATCGACCTGGGCCACTCGCAGAACATCAAGCACGCGAAGCGCATGGTCGAGCGGTCGAAGCCGCAGGTGTGGGACGTGCTCGAGGAGATCATCCGCGAGCGCCCCGTGCTGCTGAACCGCGCGCCCACGTTGCACCGCCTCGGCATCCAGGCCTTCGAGCCGCTGCTCGTCGAGGGCAAGGCCATCCAGCTGCACCCGCTCGTGTGCTCGGCGTTCAACGCCGACTTCGACGGCGACCAGATGGCCGTGCACCTGCCGCTCTCGGTCGAGGCGCAGGCCGAGGCCCGCGTGCTCATGCTCGCGTCGAACAACATCCTGAAGCCGTCCGACGGCCGACCGGTGACGCTCCCGACCCACGAGATCGTCTCGGGCCTCCACCACCTCACGTCCGTCAAGGCGGATGCGGTGGGCACGGGCCGCGCGTTCTCCTCGGTCGCCGAGGCCATCATGGCCATGGACCAGGGCACGCTCGACCTCAACGCCGTCGTGCGCATCCGCCTGACGGGCCTCGTCTTCCGGGACCAGGACCGTCCGGAGGGCTTCGTCGACGGTGAGCCGTTCCTGCTCGAGACGACCCTCGGCCGCGCGCTCTTCAACGAGCTGCTGCCGGAGGACTTCCCGTTCGTCGCCGAGGTCGCGGCCAAGCCGGTCATCTCGCTCATCGTGAACGCGCTCGCCGAGCGCTACCCGAAGACCGTGGTGGCGGCGACGCTCGACAAGATCAAGGACGCGGGCTTCCACTGGGCGACCCGCTCCGGCATCACGGTCGCGCTCTCCGACGTCATCACCCCCGCGCGCAAGGACGAGATCGTCGGCGCCGCGGAGGAGGCGGCCCGGAAGATCCAGGACAAGTTCGAGAAGGGCCTGCTGACCGACGCCGAGCGCCGCAGCGACCTCACCGAGCTCTGGACCAAGGCCACGAACGACGTGCAGAAGGCCACCCAGGAGGCGTTCGACGAGGGCAACTCCATCTACCGGATGGTGACCGCCGGCGCGAACGGCAACTGGATCCAGGTGCGCAACATCACCGGCATGCGCGGTCTCGTGACGAACCCGAAGGGCGAGGTCATCCCGCGCCCGATCATCTCCTCGTACCGCGAGGGGCTGACGGTCGCCGAGTACTTCATCGCGACGCACGGCGCGCGCAAGGGCTCGGCCGACACCGCGCTCCGCACCGCCGACTCGGGCTACCTCACGCGTCGACTCGTCGACGTGTCGCAGGACGTCATCATCCGCGAGGACGACTGCGGCACCGAGCGCGGCCTCGACGTGCCCATCGCCGAGACGATCGACGGGCAGCTCGTGCTGCACGAGAACGTCGAGTCGGCGGCGTTCGCCCGCAACCTCGCGGTCGACGTCGTGGCTGCCGACGGCACGGTGCTCGCCACGGGCGGCTCCGACATCGGCGACCGCGAGATCCGCGCCTTCATCGGCGCCGGTGTCGAGACGGTCAAGGTGCGCTCGGTGCTCACGTGCGAGTCGTCGGTGGGCGTCTGCGCCCGCTGCTACGGCCGCTCGCTCGCGACCGGCAAGCTCGTCGACATCGGCGAGGCGGTCGGCATCATCGCCGCCCAGTCGATCGGCGAGCCCGGCACGCAGCTCACGATGCGCACGTTCCACACCGGCGGCTCGGTCGGCGCGAGCGACATCACGCAGGGTCTGCCCCGCGTGACGGAGCTCTTCGAGGCCCGCACCCCCAAGAACGCCTCGCCCATCGCAGAGGTGGCCGGCCGGGTGCGCATCGAGGAGGACGAGAAGTCGAAGCGCGTCGTCATCACGCCCGACAACGGCGACGAGGAGCTCACCTACCAGGTGCTGCGCCGGGCGACGCTCGAGGTCGGCGACGGCGACCACGTCGAGCAGGGCCAGCAGCTGCAGGTCGGCTCGATCGACCCCAAGGAGGTGCTGCGCGTGCGCGGCGTCCGCGAGGTGCAGAAGCACCTGGTCTCGGGCGTCCAGGACGTGTACCGCTCGCAGGGTGTGCCGATCCACGACAAGCACATCGAGGTCATCGTGCGGCAGATGCTGCGCAAGGTCACCGTCGTCGACCACGGCGAGACCGACCTGCTGCCGGGTGAGCTCGTCGACCGCTCGCGGTACAACGAGCTCAACCGCGCCGCGCTGACCGAGGGCAAGAAGACCGCTTCGGCCCGCCAGGAGGTCATGGGCATCACGAAGGCGTCGCTCGCGACGGAGTCGTGGCTCTCGGCCGCATCCTTCCAGGAGACGACGAAGGTGCTCACCGAGGCGGCCCTCGCCGGCAAGCGCGACCCGCTGCTCGGCCTCAAGGAGAACGTCATCATCGGAAAGCTCATCCCGGCCGGCACCGGCCTGGCGCGCTACCGCGACGTCACGGTCGAGGCCACCGAGGAGGCGAAGGCGGAGCGCTACCCGAACCGCCTGTTCGCCGACGCCGGCGGCGTCGACGAGTCCGACCTGTCGTACCTCGACTTCGACGCCTTCACGGGCGGCGAGCTCGGCGAGGAGCCTGGGCGGTACGTCTGAGTGCGAAGCGCTCAATGCGACGCAGTCGCGTTGAGCGCGCAGCACTCAGGATCGAGTAGCGCGCGGCGAAGCCGCACGCGTACCGAGATCCACACGAGGAGGGCCGTTCCCGAGAGGGAGCGGCCCTCCGTCGCGTCCCGGCGCGATTCGCCCGCTCGCGGTGCGCCGCCCGATCCCTGCCCCGCCTCGCCCCTAGGATCGCCCCGACCCGGCACCGTGCCGGCGCAGGAGGTTCCACCCATGAGCGACCAGCAGTCCACGTCGTGGCGCGACCGCTTCTTCGGCACCGCGCCGCTCGCCGAGGCGACGCCCGACGAGCGCGGCGGAGCGCCCGCGGATGCCGACGTCGATGCGTCCGAGGTCTCGGCGGCGCACTCCGCGGAGCGCGCGCCCGACTCGACGGAGGCCGCGACGACGACGGTCGACGAGCACGACGAGCACCAGCCGCTCGTCGAGCACGAGCCCGAGGCGGACACCGCGGTGCTCGAGCGACCGGCCGCGAGCGACAGCCCGATCGAGCCGACGGTCATCGCGCCCTCGTCGCTGCGCGGCCCCTCGCACTCCGCGGCGCACCCTGACGACGCCGCTCGCCCCTCCGCCGAGCAGGTGCACGGCGAGGCCGCATCCAGCTCGCTCGAGAGCGAGCCGGTGGCCGAGTTGACCGAGCCCCCGGCGCTCGTCGAGCCCCGCCGCCCCTCCTTCGGCCTGCGTCGCCACGGCGACGCCGACGCCCCCGGCGCCGCGAGCGGCGACCGCGACCGGGAGTTCGTCGAGCCCGAGCCGACCCAGGCGATCGACGCCCAGCGCCGGGACGACGACGACGCGACGCGCGCCATGGACACCGTCGGCGACGACCGCGACGCCGACGCGACCGATGACGCGCCGACGCGCGCGATGGACGCGCAGGCCGACGAGCCGACGCAGTCGCTCCAGCAGCCGCTGCGCGACCGCTCCAATCGCTTCGGCATCGTGCGCGACGACGTCCGCGACGAGGTGCCGGACTCCGCGATCGGCGGGGATGCCACGACGACCGGCGCCGGTGCGCCGATCGTGCTCGTCGAGGAGCCGGTGCCTCCGCGCCGCAAGGGTGCGCGCGGGGTCGGCGTCGCCGTCGTGCTCCTCGCGACGCTCGTCTTCGCCCTCCTGCACGCCGCGGCCTTCTTCGCCGTCGGCTACCTCTTCGACCGGCAGTTCGACGCCGCCGAGACGCTGCAGTCGCTGTGGCTGCGCCCCTCGTACCTGCTCCCCGTCGTCGTCTTCTTCGTCGGCTACCTGCTGCTGAGCCTCATCGCCAACCGCGCCGGCTGGTGGGCCCACGTGCTCGGCGGGTTCGTCGTCGCGCTGCTCGCGTACGCCGCGCACATCGCCGGCGCCTACATGGAGGCCGAGGGCGGCTGGGGCAGCTTCGCCGCCGTCCCTGGCATCGATGCCGCGTCGCTCGGGCAGCTGCTGCTCGCGCCGCTCTCGGTGCTCGCGTTCGTCCTCGCGCGCGAGGTGCCCATCTGGGTCGGCGGCATCCAGTCGCGCCGCGGCCGACGGGCGCGGGAGCGGAACCGCCAGGCGATGGACGATTTCAACAGCGAGCACGCCGAGCAGCTCGCCGCGTACGAGCGCGCACGCGGCTGAGTCGTGCGGCGCTGAGGGGCGGCCCGATCGGTCGCCCCTCGCTCGTCTCCCGCGTCGATCTCCAGCGGATTCCCAGCAAGTCGACACCGTCGCGACCCTCATCAGGCGATTGGCGTTTGCTCAGGTCTGACACAATGGGGCCGCCGTTCCCCAGCCGGGTGCGGCTACCCGTGCCGTCGGAAGGGGCAGTCCTGTGCTCAGGTCTCTCTCGCGCCATCGCAAGTCGACGGCCGCCGGAGCCCTCATCACCGCCGTCTCCGTCGCACTGGGCATCGTCGCGTTCACGCACGAGGGATTCACGACGACCGACGTCGACCTCAACGACGGCGGCGTCTGGGTCACGAAGCAGTCGTCCCAGCAGCTCGGCCGCATCAACGTCCAGGCCGAGGAGCTCGACGCCGGCCTGATCTCGCCCACCGCGACCTTCGACGTGCTGCAGGACGGCGACGACGTCATCCTCCACAACCAGGAGGCATCCGTCGCCCTGCTCGTCGACCCGACGCAGGTCGTCACCGGCACCGCCGTGCAGCTGCCGCCGCAAGCCGGCATCGCCCTCGGCGGCGGCATCGTCGCGATCGTCGACCCCGCCGACGGGGCGCTGTGGGCGATGCGGTTCGCCGACATCGGCGGCTTCTCGCCCGAGCACACCGACCCGGTCGCGGAGCTCGGCGCCGGTGCGGCCGTCACGGTCGGGCGCGACGGCACGGTGCACGCGGTCTCGATCGCCGATGCGCAGGAGCTCACGCTGCCGCTCGTCGACGGCGCGCTCGGCGAGCCCGAGCTGCGCGGGCGCGAGGAGCTCGGCGCGATGGAGGAGCCGATCGTCACGACCGTGGGCGACCGCGCGGTCGTGCACGACGAGGCCACCTCGACGCTGCTGCTCCCGGGCGGCGCGGTGCCGACCCCCGAGGGGGCCGCGGTGCAGCTCGACGGCGATCGCTCCGACCGCGTCATCCTCGCGACTCCCGACAGCCTCATCCGCCAGCCGCTCGGCGGCGGCGACGCCGAGGTCGAGGAGATCGCGGGCGGCGGCGAGGCGGTGCGCCCCGTGCAGCTCGGCGGATGCGTCTACGGCGTGTGGCCGGGGAGCGCCCAGTTCGTGCGCGATTGCGACGACGACGCGCGCGACCTCCGCGCGCAGGTGCCCGAGATGGACGGCTCGCCCGCGACGTTCCGCGTCAACCGCGATGCGGTCGTGCTCAACCAGTTCGTCGAGGGCGCGTCGTGGCTGCTCTCGGACACGCTCATCCTCGTCGACAACTGGGAGGACCTCGTGCCGCCGCAGGACGAGAGCCGCTCCGACGAGGAGGACTCGGAGTCGACCGACGACCTGCTGACGAACCAGCCGCCGCCCATCAACGAGGAGAACACCGAGCCGAGCGCCGAGGACGACCGCTTCGGCGCGCGCCCCGGCACCTCGACGCTCCTGCCGGTGCTCTGGAACGACGTCGACGCCGACGGCGACGTGCTCACCGCGCGCGTCGTGGGCGACCTGCCGACGGGCGTCTCGGTCGCGCCGGTCGCGAACGACTCGCAGCTGCAGGTCGAGCTGCCCCCGGACCAGGCGGCCGGCACGTTCACGTTCGGCTACGAGATCCACGACGGCCGCGAGGGCCGCGACCAGGCGACGGTCACGCTCACCGTGCGCGGCGAGGGCGAGAACGCGGTGCCGGAGCCGCTCCGGGCCCAGGCATTCGCCGTCGAGCAGGGCGGGGAGTACGAGTACCAGGTGCTCGCCGACTGGGTCGACCCCGACGGCGACGACATGTACCTCGTGAGCGCCACGACCGACTCGGGCGACACCATCCAGACCGACCCGTCCGGCCGCCTCGTCTACACGGCCACGGGTGAGGTCGGCCTCCAGAGCGTCTCGATCACCGTCTCCGACGGTCGCGCGGAGACGACGGGCGAGATCACGGTCGACGTGCGGGAGCGCGGCACGGCGAACCCGCTCGCGAACGCCGACTTCGTCACGACGATCGAGGGCCGCGAGGCGACGATCCGACCGATGCTCAACGACTTCTCGCCGTCGGGGCGGCCGCTGCGCCTCGCGTCGGTCGAGCCCGCCGCGAGCCTCGACATGACGTGGGACGCGACCACCGGCACGGTCAAGGTGCAGGGCGGGCCGGTCGGCACGCACTACTTCACCTACCTCGTCGCCGACGGCGCGCTCTCGAGCCAAGGCCGGGTGCGCGTCGACATCCGCACCCCCGATGAGGAGTCGCGGCCTGTCGCGGTGCGCGACATCGCGCTCGTGCCGCAGCAGGGCACGGCGCTCGTCGACCTGCTCGCGAACGACGTCGATCCGGCGGGCGGCGTGCTCGTCGTGCAGCAGTTCGAGATCGAGAACGGCGCGCCGATCAGCGTCGAGCTGCGCGACCGTCGGATCGTCAGCATCACCGACAACCGCGGGCTCGAGTCGCCCTTCCAGTTCACGTACACCGTCTCGAACGGGCGCTTCTCCGAGACCGGCACCGTCGAGGTCATCCCCGTCGTGCCGCCCGCGCAGCCGCGCGCACCGAAGGCGGTCGACGACGCGATGACCGTGCGCGCGGGCGACTACGGCACCCTCGACGTCATCGACAACGACTTCTCGCCCGACGGCACGCCGTTCCGGGTCGCCGAGCGCGTCGTGTCGACGAGCTTCGCCTCTGAGGCGGAGGGTGTCGCCTTCATCTCCGAGGGCCGGCTGCGCGTGCACGCGCTCGAGGGCGGACCGACGCGCGCGACGGTGGTCTACGAGGTCGAGGACGACCTCGGGAACCGCGACTCCGCGACGGTCGCCGTGACGATCGTGCCGCGCGACGCGGAGTCGAACTCCTCGCCCGCGCCGCAGACCGTCACGTCCCGCGTGCTGGCGGGCTCGACCGTGCGCATCCCGATCCCGCTCGACGGCATCGATCCCGACGGCGACGGCGTCGAGCTCGTCGGCTACGACACGGCTCCCGAGGGCGGCCGCATCCTGCCGACCGTCGGCCCCGACTACTTCGACTTCGAGGCGTTCCCCGACAGCGCCGGCACCGTCGAGTTCACCTACCGCGTGCGCGACCGCTGGGGCGCCGAGGGCACGGCGACCGCGATCATCGGCATCGCCCAGGCCGCCGACATCAACCAGACGCCCTTCGCCCAGCCCGACTACGTCGACGTGCGCCCCGACCGGCAGATCGCGATCCCGGTGCTCGAGAACGACTCCGATCCGGATCAGGATGCGCTGACGCTCGTCGCCGACGGCCTCGAGGGCATCGAACAGCTTCCCGACGCCGAGGTCAACACCGAGCGCGACACCGTCGACCTGCGCTCGCCGTCCGAGCCGGGCACCTACCAGTTCACCTACTCGGTCATGGATGCGCGCGGCGCGCGCGCGACGGGCTCGGTCATGCTGGCGGTCACCGAGGACGCGGAGCTGCTGGCGCCGATCGCGCGGGACGACCCGCTGCCGCGCGACCAGGTGGAGCTCGGCCAGGCGTTCGACGTGCCGGTGCTCGACAACGACCTCGACCTCGACGGCGACCCGAGCGAGCTCGAGCTCTCGATCGTGACGGGAGAGGCGGATGTCGTGCGGGGCGCCGTGCAGGTGATCCCGACCGAGTCGTTCCAGGTCATCACGTACCGCGTGACCGACATCGACGGGCTCACCGCCGAGGCGTTCGTCGCGGTGCCGCCGGTGCGCGACCGCGCGCCCTTCCTCTCGAAGACCGAGCCGGCGCAGATCGGCTCGGGGCTCCCGCTCGAGCTGCCCCTGCGCGACTACGTCACGACCTCGAACGGCGCGGCGCCGCGCATCACGACCGGCGACAGCGTCTCGGCCGTCAACCACGACGGCTCCGAGACGATCAAGGACGAGGGCACGCTGCTCTTCCGATCCCCGCAGGGCTACGTCGGTCCCGCATCCATCACGTTCGAGGTCACCGACGGCACAGGCCCCGACGACCCCGACGGCAACACCGCCGTGCTCACGATCGCGATCGAGGTGACGCCCTCGAGCGTCGTCGCGCCGACCTTCGCGGGCGCGATCCTGCGCCCCGAGGCGGGAGAGCAGGCCGCGACCTTCGACCTCCGCGACGCGACGCGCGACCCCGACCCCGGCGACCTCGAGGCGATGGTCTTCGAGCAGCGCGGTGGCTCGATGGCCGGCGTCTCGGTGTCGCTGCGGGACGGCGTGTTCAGCGCGACGGCCGACCTCACGACGCCGCCCGGCTCGAGCGGCTCGTTCCAGATCGTCGCGATCGACCCGCACGGCAACGAGGCGCCGGGCACGGTCGTCGTCGAGGTCGTCGCGACGACGAGGCCGCTCGCAGAGGCGCGCCCCGACAGCGGCGAGGCGACGCAGGGCATCGCGCTCACGACCGATGTCATCGCGAACGACTTCAACCCCTTCGCCGACCGCGGCGAGCCGCTGCGCGTGATCTCCGCCGAGACGGTCGCGGGGCAGGGCGACGTCTCGCACAACGACCGCGAGGTGACCGTCACCCCGGGCGCCGACTTCAACGGCGTGCTCACGGTGCGCTACACGGTCGAGGATGCGACGGAGCTGACCGCGCGCCAGGTCACGGGCACCCTCACGCTCAACGTCAAGGGCCGTCCCGACGCGCCGCCCCGACCGAACGTCGATGCGACGGGCGACTCCGAGGTCACCCTCACGTGGGGCGCGCCGCCGTCGAACGGCGCGCCCATCACCGGCTACGTCGTGCAGTCGACCGACGGCGCCATCAGCTTCCCGTGCCCGGCCACGACGTGCACGGTCACGGGCCTCACGAACAACGTCACCTACCGCTTCCAGGTCGTCGCGCAGAACGAGGTGGGCGACTCCGACCCCTCGGCGGCGTCGAACGAAGCGCGCCCCGACGTGCGCCCCGAGCAGCCGGCGCCGCCCTCAGCCGTCGACGGCGACACGCAGGTCGCGCTCACGTGGGAGCCGCCGGTGAACCGAGGCTCGCCCATCCAGGAGTACCGGATCGAGATCTCGCCGCCGGCGCCGGGCGGTGTCGTGCAGCAGACCGTGAGCGGCGGCGCCTCGAGCTACACGTGGACGGGCCTCGTCAACGGCACGTCGTACACCTTCCGCATCCAGGCGGTGAACTTGGCCGACGAGCCGAGCGACTTCTCCGCCTACTCGCGCGCCGTGACGCCCGCCGGCCCGCCGATGCAGGTCACGAACGTGCAGGCGACGCCCGACCGCTCGATCCCGGGCGAGGTGCAGGTGCGCGTGACGTGGGATGCCCCGAACGAGAACGGCGCGCCGATCACCGGCTACACCGTGACGCCGTCCAACGGCGCCGCGGCGGTGCCGGCGACCGGCACGACCGCGAGCTTCCGCTTCGACGCGGCCGGCGAGAACGTCAGCTTCACCGTCACCGCGACGAACCGCGCCGGCACGAGCCAGCCCTCCGCTGCGTCGACGGCTGTGCGCACCTTCACGGCTCCCGACGCGCCGAGCGCGGTGAGCACCGTCGAGGGCGACACGAACGCGGTCGTGAACTGGACCCCGGGCGACCCCAACGGCCTCCGCGCGAACGAGGTGCGCTTCGAGGTGCAGGGCGGCGGCAGCGTGCAGTCGTTCGGTCCGGGCGGCACGTACACGGGCCTCAACAACAACGGCGGGCCCTACACGTTCCAGGTGCGCGCCGTCGCCGTGATCGACGGCACGACCTACGCGAGCGGCTGGACGACGTCGAGCAACCGCGCCGCGCCCTACGGGCCGATCGGCGCGCCGCAGGTGAGCGGCACGGGCCAGGTCGAGCAGGTGCGCTTCACGATCAGCGCGCCCGGCCGCAACGGCCGCGACATCACGACGCGCTACCGGATCGGCAACGGCGGCTGGGTGACGTGGTCGGGCGGCGCGGTGACGCAGGCCGCCAACGGCGGGCAGACGGTCACGATCACGGTCGAGTCGTCGACGGGCGCCGCGGAGGCGGGGCACGGCCGCCAGACCACGACCGCGACCGCGAGCGCGACGGCTGAGCGTCGGCCGAACCCCTCGATCACGCTGAGCAAGGGCGATGTGGCGTACCCCTCGGGCGCGAACCGCTGCCAGGGCGCGAACGGCGAGCAGTGCCGCTACTTCCAGCTCAACTGGAGCGAGATGACGCCCGGCACCTACAGCTTCTCGTGCCACAACACCGCCTCGAACGGCGGCGCGTCCTTCCAGTCGGGCCAGGTGCGGATCGGCAGCGCCAGCGGCGCGACCCAGAACCGGCCGAACGGCGACAAGATGTGCTACTCCGGCTTCGCCGGGCAGGCATGGATGCAGATCTCCGGCGGGCCGGACAACGTCAACCTCAGCACCCCACGCGTCGGATGGCCGTGATGACAGGAGCAGAAGCATGAGCAGCACCATGACCCGCGAGCAGGCCGCCTGGTTCGCCGAGACGTTCACGCGCCTCGTCGACAACGTCGGCAGCGTCGTCCTCGGCAAGGCGGACGTCATCCGGCTCGCCTTCACCGCGATGCTCTCGGAGGGCCACCTGCTGCTCGAGGACGCGCCCGGCACCGGCAAGACGCAGCTCGCGAAGTCGATGGGTGCGACGGTGCAGGGCACGAACCACCGCATCCAGTTCACGCCCGACCTGCTGCCCTCCGACGTCACCGGCGTCACGGTCTACGACCAGAAGACGGGCGAGTTCGAGTTCCACAAGGGACCGATCTTCGCCTCGATCGTGCTCGCCGACGAGATCAACCGCGCGAGCCCGAAGACGCAGTCGGCGCTGCTCGAGGTCATGGAGGAGGGCCGCGTGACGGTCGACGGCTCGCCCTACTCGGTCGGCCGGCCGTTCATGGTCATCGCGACGCAGAACCCGATCGAGCAGGCGGGCACCTACCGGCTGCCCGAGGCGCAGCTCGACCGCTTCCTCATGAAGACGTCGATCGGCTACCCCGGCCGCGAGCAGACGGTGCGGATCCTCGCGGGCGCGTCGAACCGCAACGCCTCCTCGACCGTGCAGCCCGTCATCACGACGAGCGCGATCGCCGAGATGATCGACCTCGCGGCGACCGTGCACGTCGACGACGCGGTGCTCGACTACGTCGCGCAGCTCTCGGAGCACACGCGCGACTCGAAGGACACGCGCCTGGGCGTCTCGGTGCGCGGCGCGATGGCGCTCATGCGCGCTGTGAAGGTGTGGGCGGCGTCGAAGGGCCGCGCGTTCGTGCTGCCCGACGACGTCAAGGAGCTCGCGCAGCCGGTGTGGGCGCACCGCGTCGTGATCGACCCCGAGGCGGAGTTCTCGGGCGTCACGGGCGACCGCATCATCGACCGCGCCATCGCCGACATCGCGGCTCCGCAGGACCGGCAGCACGCTGCGTGACCACGGCGCCCGAGCGGGCGACGTCGACCCCCGCACCTGACCCAGACACCGGTTCGACGACCGGCGCCGCGTCGGAGACGACGCGGCTGCGCCGTGCCGTCGAGCGCGAGCGCACGCCGTGGCAGCGCCTCGTCGCGCGCGTCGTCGGCGACGAGTCGGCGACGGCCGAGGGGCTGCGCCGAGCGGGGCGCATCGCGCGCGAGCGGGTGTGGCCGGCGATCGAGCCCATCACGGGCTTCGGCTGGGCCGTGCTCGTCGGGACCGCGTTCGCGCTCGCGACCGGGATCGCGCTCGGCTGGAAGGAGCTCATCGTCATGGGCATCGCCGGCGCGCTCCTGCTCGGCGCCGCGATCGCCTTCATCGTCGGGCGCAACCGCTACCGGATCGAGCTCGACCTCGCCTACACGCGCGTCGTGGCGGGGGAGCGCGCGCTCGGCCGGATCGAGATCCACGCCGCCTCGACGAAGCCGCTGCTGCCCGCGACGATCGAGGTGCCCGTCGGCAAGGCGCTCGCGTCGTTCCACCTGCCGCGCATGCAGCCGGGCGACGTCCACGAGGACGTCTTCGCGATCCCCACGAGCCGCCGCACGATCCTGCAGGTCGGGCCCGTGCGCTCGGTGCGGGGCGACCCCGTGGGACTCCTGCGCCGCCAGGTGCGGTGGACGGATCCCGTCGAGCTCTACGTGCACCCCAAGACGGTGCAGCTCGACGAGACGGCGCCGGGCCTCATCCGCGACCTCGAGGGCATCACGACCCGTGACCTCACGAACAGCGACATCGCCTTCCACGCGCTGCGCGACTACGTCGCGGGCGACGACCGGCGCTACATCCACTGGAAGTCGTCGGCGCGCACCGGCCAGCTCATGGTGCGGCAGTTCGAGCAGACCCGGCGCAGCGTGCTCGCGCTCGGCCTGTCGACCTCGCCCGACGACTACGCCGACCCAGCGGAGTTCGAGACGGCCATCTCGATCCTCGGCTCGCTCGGCCTGCAGGCGATCCGCGACGAGATGGACGTCGCGGTGCAGACCTCGCGCAGGACCGTGCCCGCGAGCACGGGCAAGCGGCTGCTCGACGCGCTCTCGGGCGTCGAGTGGTCGCCGCGCGACGACCGCTTCCTCGACCTCGCCGCGACGATCGCGCGCGACCACGCCGGCGCATCCGTCATCATGCTCCACGCGGGTGCCCCGATCGACGCCGCGCTCGTGCGCCGCGCGCGCACCCTGCTGCCGCCGCAAGCGCGCGTCATCGTCTTCTCGGTCGTGCAGGGCGCGAGCCCGAGGCTGCAGCCGATCGGCGACGTCGCGCTCGCGACGATCGGCTCGGTGAGCGACCTCCCGCGCGTCATGCGAGGGGTGGCGCTGCAATGAGCGACGAGCGCATGCTGCCGCGCACCCCGCGGCAGGCCGCGATCGACTGCGCGGCCGTCTTCGCCGTCATGCTCGCGGCGACCCTCTCGTTCGGGCCCGTCTTCGGCGGCACCGCCTACCTCGTCGCGGGCCTCGGCGGCGCGATCCTCGGGATCGCGGTCGGCGTCGTGACCTCGCTGCGCCCGCTGCGCGGCTGGCTCATGACGGCAGCGGGATTCGTGCTCGCGCTCGTCGTCTTCGGCCCGGCGCTCGCGGTGCCGCGGCGGACGATCGCCGGCGTCCTCCCGACGCTCGAGGGATGGCGCGAGCTGCTGCTCGGCGTCGTCTTCTCGTGGAAGGGCCTGCTGACCGCCGAGCCGCCCGCCGAGGGCTTCCCGAGCCTGCTCGTCGTGCCCTTCCTCACGACGCTGCTCTGCGCGACGATCGCCACGGTGCTCGCGCTGCGCCTCGACCGCGGCGCCCCATTCGCGATGGTGCCCGGCGTCGTCGCCCTGCTCGTCGGCATCGCCTTCGGCACGAAGATCGCCTTCTGGCCGGCCCTGCTCGGCGCGCTCGTCGCGGGCGTCATCCTCGCGTGGTGCGCGTGGCGGCGGGCGACGTGGCGCACGGGGCTCAACGAAGAGGTCGAGGTCACGAACGACAGCCGCTTCCGCGTCAAGGCGCGCAAGCAGCGCGCCCGCGGAGCGATCGCGATGATCGCGGGCGCCATGCTCGTCGCCGGGCTCGTGAGCATCCCGGTGCAGCCGGCGAGCCGCGCCGTGCTCCGCGATGCGGTGGAACCGCCGATCGAGCTCGCCGAGTACCCGAGCCCCCTCGCGGGCTTCCGCAGCTGGCACAAGAGCTTCGAGGACGACACGCTCCTCACGGTGAGCGGCATGCCGGAGGGGTCGCGGCTGCGGCTCGCGACCTTCGACCACTACGACGGCACCGTCTTCGCGGTCGCCGGCTCCCAGCAGTCGAGCGGCTCGGGCTCGTTCGCGCGCATCGGTGACGAGGTGCTCGTCGCGCAGTCGGGCGAGCCCGCGACCGTGCGCGTCGAGGTGCAGGACTACTCCGGCATCTGGGTGCCCGACGTCGGCTACCTGCAGTCGCTCGCCTTCGAGGGGGAGCGCGCCGCGGGCCTGCAGGGATCCCTGCACTACAACGGCCAGACCGGCACCGCGATCGCGCTCGACGGGCTCGGCGCGGGCGACGCCTACGAGCTGCAGGCGATCGTGCCGCGGCAGCCCTCGCACGAGGAGCTCGAGGGCGTGCCGATCACTCGCGTGCAGGTGCCGGAGCCCGCGGTGGTGCCCGACCTGCTGCAGGCGTGGGTCTCGGAGCACGGCGCGGGCGGGCAGAGCGCGTTCGAGAACCTCGAGACGATGCTGCGCCTCATGAACAACGGCAGCTTCAGCCACGGGCTCGAGGGGGACATCCCCTCACTCGCGGGGCACGGGGCCGCGCGCATCCAGGACATGTTCGACCAGGAGGTGCTGCTCGGCGACGACGAGCAGTACGCGACCGCGTTCGCGCTCGCGCTCTCGCGCATCAACGTGCCCTCGCGGGTCGTGATGGGCCTCTATCCCGACGACGGCTTCAGCGGCGGCTCGGAGCCCGTCGAGCTGACGGGCAGCGACGTGCACGCGTGGGTCGAGGTGCCGTTCGAGGGCTACGGATGGGTGCGGTTCGATCCGACGCCGCCCGAGGACAACGACGAGATCCAGCCCGAGCCGGAGCCGCAGCCCGAGCCGAAGCCGCAGGTGCTGCAGCCGCCGCAGCCGCCGGAGGAGCCGGCCGAGATGTCGCCCGACACCGTCGCCGACGAGGGTCAGGAGGAGGACGACGAGGAGCCCGAGGACCGCTCGTGGGTCGTCTGGCTGTGGGTCGCGGGCGGCGTGCTGCTCCTGCTGCTCCTGCTGCTGCTCCCGTTCATCGTCGTCGGTGCGCTCAAGGCCGCGCGGCGGAAGCGGCGCCGCAGGGCGGAGCGCGAGAGCGACCGGCTCTCGGGCGGCTGGCACGAGGTCGTCGACGAGGCCGTCGACCTCGGGCTGCCGGTGCCCGCGGGCGTGACGCGGCGCGAGGTCGCCCGCGCGGTGGCGGATCGCTACCCTCGATCGAGAGCGACCGACATCGGCGACTTCGTCGACGAGGGCGTGTTCGGGCCCGGCGAGCCGGATCCGGCGGACGTCGATGCCTTCTGGCTCGACGTCGAGCGGAGCGTGCAGGGCATGCGCGCCGAGGCCACGACGCGGGAGCGCCTGCTCGGCAGGCTCTCGATGCGGTCGTTCGCCCGGCGGAGGCGAGAGCGGAGACGACGGTGATCTGGGAGATCGACGAGGGGCAGAAGCGCATCGAGGGCCTCGACGAGGCCGGTCGCCCCGACCCCGCCTACGCGGCCGCGCTCGGGCTCCGCCCCGCGCCGCTCGGCCGTCGCGCGCTCGCGTCGATCATCGAGCTCTCGCTCTACGCGCTGCTGCAGCTGCCGTACTGGCTCGTCGCCCTGCCCTCGCTCGTGCGGCTCGCGACCGGCGCGCTGCAGCCCTACGGCCTCGCGACGCATCCGGACCTCGTCTGGATGATCGTCGCGACCGCGGTCTCGTTCGTGCTCTCGACCGCGTTCGTGATCGTGCAGATCGTGCTGCACGGCCGCCGGGGCGTCACGCTCGGCAAGGCCTTCACGGGCATCCGGTCGATCCACGTCGCGACGCTCGAGCGACCGGGGATCAAGCGCTCGCTCGGTCGTGCGCTGCTGCTCTACGCGTTCTTCCTCGTGCCGATCGTCGGGCCCGCGCTCGTGTTCTGCTCGGTCTGGTTCGACAGCGAGAAGCGCGGCCGCAGCTGGCTCGACAAGGCCGCTCGCACCTGGTTCGTCGACGTTCGCGACGGCCTCGACCCGTACCACGAGAAGAAGATGCGCATCGCGCGCAAGACGGTGCAGGCCGAGCCGGAGGCCGCGAAGGCGCCGCTGCCCTCGCTCGCGACGCCCGCCGAGGCCGCGGCCGCCGCGTACCGCCCCGGCGCTCGCACGAGCTCCGGCGTCGTCGGTGCGGCGAGGCCGCAAGCGCCGGGAGCGCCGCAGATCGGCCTCGCCTCCTCGGCGTCGGAGCCGACGCCGACCCACACCGTCCCCGGCATGCCCGCGGGCGGCGCGCGCCTCGGCGGCTACCGCCCGGGCGAGCTGAGCGGCTCCGCCCCCGCGCGGTCGGCGCCGCGACCGAGCGCGCCCGAAGCCCCCGAGCCGCAGCAGCCCGCGGCGCCGCGCTACGCCCCGCCGATCACCGGCGGCATCGTCGACAGCGTGCCCGGTCGGACGCCCGCGCAACCGGTCGCGCACGTCGCGCCGATCGACGAGCAGACGATCATCGAGCCCGATCTCGAGCACGGCCCGGACGCGGGCCTCGACGACGCGGGCGAGATCGACGATCGCACCGTGCGCCGCATCGAGGTCGCCGAGCCGGAGGAGGACCTCGAGGCGACCCGCGCGCGCCCGTCGTCGCGCGCCCCGGTCGCGACGCTCGCGTTCGACACCGGCGACCGCTTCGCGATCACCGGCGCGGCGCTCATCGGCCGCAACCCGGCTCCGAGCGCCGGGGAGGTCGTCGACCACCTGCTGCCGATCGCCGACGACACCCGCTCCATCTCGAAGACGCACCTGCTCCTGACCGCCTCGCCGCTCGCCGCGGTCGACCGCGCCTCGACGAACGGCTCGAGCGTCGTGCGCGCGGGCGCCGAGACGCCGCTCGAGCCGGGCCGCGCGTTCCCGCTGCAGCCGGGCGACGTCGTGCGCTTCGGCGACCGCTCGCTCACGGTCGAGGCCGCGTCGTGAGCGCGATCGGCGAGTTCCGCTACAGCCACCCGTCGATCGCGCTGCGCTGGGCGGCGACGACGCACCCCGGGATGCGCCGGAGCGTCAACGAGGACTCGGTCTTCGCATCCTTCCCCGTCTTCGTCGTCGCCGACGGGATGGGCGGCCACGCCTCGGGCGACGTCGCAAGCGCGCTCGCGATCGAGGCGTTCCGCGGCTTGAAGGGACGCACGCTCGCCGACGTCGCGTGCGTCGAGACGGCCGTGGAGCACGCCTTCGAGAGCGTGCACGCGAACGCGGTCGGCGAGCCGGCGGGCGGCTCGACCCTCTCGGGCACCGTGCTCGTCGACGTCGACGGCGTCGCGCACTGGCTCATCCTCAACGTCGGCGACTCCCGCACCTACCTGTACGAGCAGGGCCGGCTCGAGCAGGTGACCGTCGACCACTCGATGGTGCAGGAGCTGGTCGAGACCGGTGCCCTGCGCCGCGCCGACGCGCGCCGGCACCCGAACCGCAACGTCATCACGCGCGCGCTCGGCGCCGGCGAGCGCCAGCCCGCCGACGTGTGGCTGCGCCCGGCCGAGCGGGGCCAGCGGCTCGTCGTCTGCTCCGACGGCCTCACGGGCGAGGTCGACGACCACGAGATCGCCGAGCTGCTCGGCGACGTCTCGTCGCCCGCGGCCGTCGCGGCGCTCCTGCTCCGCCGCGCGCTCGACGCGGGCGCGCCCGACAACGTCACGGTCGTCGTCGTCGACGTGGACGCCGTGGCGCTCGCCGACGAGGAGCTGCACGACACGCACGCGCACACGATCGACGACACCATCCCGAGGGAGGCCCTGCGATGAGCGCACGCCTGGAGTACGCGCCCGGCGAGGCCTGGTGCGTCGCGGCGGGCGCCGCGGTCGTCGTGTGCGAGCGCGACTTGCCGCCCGTGCGGGCACGAGCGCTCTACGACGCCGCCGCGACCGTGCGCGACGCCGAGGGGCTGCGGACGATCCTCGGGCTCGAGCCGACGGCGCTCATCGGGCTCGTCGACACCCCGGGCGCGCGCGTGCTGCTGCGCCGCCACGGCGTGCCCGCGACGGCCGACGACGCGACGCTGCCCGATCGCTTCGGCGAGGAGTGGGCACTCGACGAGACCGCGCCCGACGCGGTCGTCGACGCCGGCGGGCTCGCCGCGCTCGCGGGTCAGACCCTGCCGCTCGAGGGCGGCGTCGCGCGCGTCGCCGCCGTGCGCATCGCGCCCGGGAGCGCGGATGCGGCGAGCGAGCCGGCTCCGCCCGCGCCGGTCGCCGAGGCTCCCGACGACGAGGCGCGCTTCGGCGCCTTCGGCCAGACCCTGCCGCCCCGCGCGGTCGCCGCCGAGCGCGCCGAGGCGGAGGCCGGCGGGGCGCCCGCCGAAGCGCCCGCCGCGCCGAGCGCGCCTGCCGAGCAGGTCGCGCCGAGCGCTCCGGAGCCCGCGAGCCCTCCCGCTCGGGAGCCGGAGCCGGACGGCCCGATCGGCGGGCTCATCGACTCGGTGCCGGGGTTCATCAAGCCCGCGATCGACGTGAGCGAGATCGCGCCGGCGCCGCGCGCCGCCGCCCCCTCGCGCGAGGCGGCCGAGGCGTCGCAGCGACCGGACGCCGGCGCGACGCGGCCCGTCCCGGTCGCCGAGCCCGCCGCATCCGCCCCCGGTGCCCTCGACATGGGCGACCACGACGGCATGACGATCACCGCCGAGCAGGCGCGCCGGCTGCAGGCCGAGCGCGCGGCGGCCGCGCAGCCGCCGGCAGCCCCGGCGCAGCACGCCGGGCCGCCCGCGACGGGTCCGCTCGTGCTCTCGACGCTGTGCGCCTCGGGCCACGTCAACGCGCCGGGCACGACGGCGTGCACGACGTGCGGCGCGCCGGTCGACGACCGCAGCGCCGCCCAGCGCCGCCGACCCGAGGTCGCCGTCGTCGTGCTGCCCTCGGGCGAGCGCGTGCCGCTCGGCCGCGGCGTCGTGCTCGGCCGCAGGCCGCGATCGCGCCGCGTCGAGGACGGCCGCGTGCCGCGGCTCGTGACGGTCGAGAGCCCGAGCGAGGACATCTCGCGCAGCCACCTCGAGCTGCGCGTCGACGACTGGAACCTCGTGGCCGTCGACCTCTCGTCGACGAACGGCACGCTCCTGCTGCGCGAGGGCTCGGCGCCCCAGCGGCTGCGGCCCGAGGCGGCGACGATCCTGCAGCTCGGCGACCGGCTCGACCTCGGCGACAGCGTCGTCGTGGCGATCGAGCCCGCTCGCGCGGAGGACGCGCAGTGAGCCCGAAGCGCGCCCCCTCCGCCCCGCCCGAGCTGCCCGGCTACGAGTACGTCTCGCTGCTCGGCTCCGGCGGCTTCGCGGACGTGTTCCTCTACCAGCAGCTGCTGCCGTCGCGGCAGGTGGCGATCAAGGTGCTGCTGCCCGACGCGGTCAACCGAGAGCTCATCGAGAACTTCCGCCACGAGGCGAACGTCATGGCGCAGCTCTCGACGCATCCCTCGATCGTGACGATCTACGGCGCGGCCGTCGCTCCCGACGGGCGCCCGTACCTCGCGATGGAGTACTGCTCGAAGCCCAACCTCGGCGTGCGCTACCGCCGCGACCGCTTCGCGGTGCCCGAGGTGCTCTCGCTCGGCGTGCAGATCGCAGGCGCGGTCGAGACCGCCCACCGCGCCGGGATCCTGCACCGCGACATCAAGCCCGCGAACATCCTCGTCACCGCCTACAACCGGCCGGCGCTCACCGACTTCGGCATCGCGACGAGCTCGGGCGGCGCCGACGACGCGAGCGGCATGTCGATCCCGTGGTCGCCGCCCGAGGCGTTCCAGGACCCGCCGAGGTCGACCCCCGCATCCGACGTCTTCTCGCTCGCCGCGACGCTCTCGACGCTCCTCGCGGGCAGGACGCCCTTCGAGCTGCCCGGCGGCAGCAACACGAGCGTCGACCTCATCGACCGGATCCAGCGCGGCGAGATCTCGCCGCTCGCGCGCCACGACGTGCCGCCGCGGCTCGAGGCCGTGCTCGCCTCGGCGATGGACCCCGACCCCTCGCGCCGCTACGCGACAGCGATGGCGTTCGGCCGCGCGCTGCAGCAGGTCGAGGCCGAGATGGCGCTGCCCGTCACGCCGCTCGACGTGCTCGACGACTCCCTCGACGCCGGCGCCGTCGACGAGGAGGACGGCGGCGCGACCCGCATCCGGGGCGTCGTCTCGATCGACCCGCACGCGGGCGAGCCGGCTCCCGCGATGCCCGCGGGCGCCGTGGCGCCCGACGCGACGATCCGGCGGCCGAGGCCCGGCCAGGCCGCGGGCGCGCCGGCCCCGGCGGCCGTCCCGGAGCCGGAGGCCCCCGCGCCCGATCGCCGTCGCCGCACGATCGCGTCGGCCGTCGGCGCCGGCCTCGTCGTGCTCGTCGGCGGGGGCATCGTGTGGTTGGCGGTCGCCGGCAGCGCGCCGAGCCAGCCGCCCGCGAACCCGAGCCAGACGATCGCGGCGCCCGCCGCCCCGCAGCGGCCGCCGGCGCCCATCAACGTCACGGGCACCGTCGAGGGCGACTCCGTCACGTTCACGTGGGTCAACGCGCAGCCGCAAGCGGGCGACAGCTTCCGCTACCGCTACGAGCCGAGCGACGCCGACCCGACGATCGCGACCGCCGCGGGCGAGACGGTCACCGTGCAGCGCGACAGCGACGGCGAGTCGTGCATCCTCGTCACGCTCGTGCGCTCGGACGGTCGGCAGTCGAACGATGCGAAGGGATGTGTCGATGGTTGAGCAGGCACGGGCCGGCCAGGCGCCCAGGCTGCAGCTCGAGTTCGCGGGGGAGTGGTTCACGCTCGACCCCTCGCGGCCGTTCGTCATCGGCCGCGAGGGCGATCTCACGGTCGACGACAACCAGTACCTGCACCGCGCGTTCCTCGAGGTGCACCACCGCGACGGCCTGTGGTGGCTCGCGAACGTCGGCTCGCGGCTCTCGGCGACCGTCTCGAGCGCCGGCGGGGCGGTGCAGTCGTGGCTCTCGCCCGGCGCGCGCCTGCCGATCGTCTTCTCCGACGCATCCATCGTCTTCACCGCGGGCCCCACGACCTACGAGATCGGCGCGCACATCGACGACGCGTCGTTCTCGCTCTCGACCGAGCACCGGCGCCGCTCGTCGGGCGAGACGACCGTCATGCCCGTCGGCCTCACCGAGCTGCAGAAGCTGCTCATCGTCGCGCTCGCCGAGCCGATGCTGCGCCGCGACGGCGTGGGCGTGAGCGAGCTGCCCTCGAGCGCCGCGGCCGCCGACCGGCTCGGCTGGACGATGAGCCGCTTCAACCGCAAGCTCGACAACGTGTGCGACAAGCTCGACCGGATGGGCGTGCAGGGCCTGCGGGGCGGCGTCGGGAAGCTCGCGAGCAACCGCCGAGCTCGGCTCGTCGAGTACGCCGTCTCGTCGCAGCTCGTCACCCGGGCCGACCTCGCCCTGCTCGACGACGCGGCGCTGCGCGAGACCGACGAGGACTGAGGACGACGCATGAAGGTCAAGCTCACCCTGCACCGCCCGACGACCGAGGCGACCGACGTCGTCATCACGGCCGACTCGACCGCGACCGTCGAGGACGTCGCGCGGCAGATCGCGCTCGCCGACCCCGCGCGCTCGATCCCCTTCGCCGACGGCGACACCCTCTCGCTCGCGGTCGCCCCGCCGACCGAGCAGCAGCTCGTGCAGCTGCAACCCGACGCGCTCATCGCCGAGGCGCCGATCGGCAGCGGCTTCCACACCCAGGTCGTCAACCTCGGCGCCGACGCCCGGCGCCGCGGCGGGCCCGCCGGGAGCGCGCTCGAGGCGATCGCGGTGCTGCGGGTCATCGGCGGCCCGCTCGCGGGCCAGGAGTTCCAGCTCGGCCGCGGCCATGCCTCGATCGGGCGCGACGCGGCGAACGACATCGTGCTCGCCGACCCGCTCGTCTCGAAGCGGCACGCCCGCATCGAGGTCGGCACCCACATCGAGGTCGTCGACCGGGGCTCGGCGAACGGCGTCGTCGTCGACGGCTCTCCTGTCTCGCGGCTGCGCGTGGTGCCGGGCGCGCCGTTCACGCTCGGCGACTCGACGCTCGCCGTCTGGCTCGTGGGCGCCTTCGACGCCTCCGGGCCCGACCCCGTGCTCGAGCGCGGGGGCGCGCTCATGTTCAACCGCTCGCCGCGCGTCGAGGCGCGCTACCCCGGCACCGCCTACAAGGGCCCGCGGCTGCCGAAGGAGATGGTCGAGCGCATCTTCCCGTGGCCGATGCTCGTCACGCCGATCCTGCTCGCGGGCGCGATGTTCGCGATGACGAACAACCCGCGCTCGATCCTCATCGCGCTCATGACGCCGCTCATGCTGCTCGGCAACTTCATCAACATGCGCACCCAGAACGGGCAGAAGCGCAAGCTCGAGACGCAGCTGTTCGAGACGCGCTACGAGGAGCTCGAGGAGACGCTCTACCGCGAGAAGCCGATCGAGGAGCGGATCCGCGGCCTCGAGGTGCCGCCCGTCGCGGAGGTCTTCGAGCACGCGATGCGGCTCGGCCCCATGCTCTGGACCCGCAGGCCCGAGCACTGGAACTTCCTCTCGGTGCGGCTCGGCACGTGCCGCGCCGAGTCGCGGAACTCCATCAAGGACGAGGAGTCGCAGGACGGGCTGCCGGAGTACATCGAGCGCGTCGAGCGGCTGCGCGAGCGCTACCGCTACGTCGACGACGTGCCGATCGTCGAGTCGTTCGCGACCGTCGGCTCGATCGGCATCGCGGGCCCGAAGTCGCTCGCGTCGGACGCGCTGCGCGGCATGGCCGTGCAGCTCTACGGCCTGCACGCGCCCAACGAGGTCGTCACGGTCGCGATCTGCGACGCGGAGTGGACGGGCGAGCTCGAGTGGATGAAGTGGCTGCCCCACACGACGAGCGAGACGAGCCCGTTCAAGGAGATGCCGCTCGCCGACTCGGCGACCGCGGGCGCCGCGCTCCTGAGCGCGCTCGAGGAGCTCGTGCTCGGCCGCTCGAAGCAGGCCGCGGCCGACCGCAAGACGCCGTTCGACGAGGACTGGCACCCCATGCGCTACGGCTCCGACGTCGAGCGCGCCGCGAAGGACACCGTCACGAGCGTGCAGACCTCGGTCGTGCTCGTCGTCACGAACGACGCGCCCGTCGACCGGCCGCGGCTCACGCAGATCCTCGAGCGCGGCGCCGCGGTCGGCGTCTACGGCGTCTTCGTCGCGCCCACGGTCGAGTCGCTGCCCGCGGTGTGCCGCAGCTACATCGACGTCTCGGGCGGGCTCGAGGATGCTCGGGTCGGCACCGTGCGCTCGGGCGTCGAGTACGAGGGCGTCAAGGTCGAGGGCGTCTCGAGCGAGTACATGGACATGCTCGCGAAGCGCCTCGCGCCCGTCGTCGACGCGAGCATCGTCATCAACGACTCCTCCGACATCCCCGACAGCGTCATGTTCCTCTCGCTCGTCGGCCCGGAGCTCGCGGAGGACCCGAACGCGGTCATCGACCGCTGGCGGCAGAACAACACGATCCTCGACCGCTCCGGCGAGCCGAAGCCGAGGCTCAAGAAGGCCGGGAACCTCCGCGCGATCATGGGCCAGGGCGCGAGCGACGCGATGACGCTCGACCTGCGCACGCAGGGCCCGCACGCGCTCGTCGGCGGCACGACCGGCGCCGGCAAGTCGGAGTTCCTGCAGGCGTGGGTGCTCGGGATGGCGAGCGCGCACAGCCCCGACCGCGTCACGTTCCTCTTCGTCGACTACAAGGGCGGCTCCGCCTTCGCCGACTGCGTCGAGCTGCCGCACTGCGTCGGCCTCGTCACCGACCTCAGTCCCCACCTCGTGCGCCGCGCGCTCACGAGCCTGCGCGCCGAGCTCCACCACCGCGAGCACCTCTTCAACCGCAAGAAGGCGAAGGACCTGCTCGAGCTCGAGAAGCGCCAGGACCCCGAGACGCCGCCCGCGCTCGTGCTCGTGATCGACGAGTTCGCGGCGCTCGCGGGCGAGGTGCCCGAGTTCGTCGACGGCGTCGTCGACATCGCGCAGCGCGGCCGCTCGCTCGGCATCCACCTCATCATGGCGACGCAGCGCCCCGCCGGCGTCATCAAGGACAACCTGCGCGCCAACACCAACCTGCGCGTCGCGCTCCGGATGGCCGACGAATCCGACTCGAAGGACGTCGTCGACGATCCCATCGCGGCGTCGTTCCCGCCCTCGATCCCCGGCCGAGGCATCGCGAAGACGGGCCCCGGCCGCCTCGTGCCGTTCCAGTCGGCGTACGCGGGCGGCTGGACCCGCCGCGACGAGGTCAAGGTCGCCGACGTCAAGGTCGCCGAGCTCCGCTTCGGCTCCGTGCAGCGCTGGGAGCCCGAGGCGGCGCCCGAGTCGGACTCGCACGACGAGGACCTCGGCCCCAACGACCAGAAGCGCATCGTCGCGACGCTCATCCGGGCGACCGAGCGCGCCGGCATCCCCGCCCCGCGGCGGCCGTGGCTCGACGACCTCGAGACGACGGTCGACCTGCGCGACCTCGCGATCGAGGGCGACAGCCGCATCGTGCTCGGCAAGGCCGACATCCCCGAGCGGCAGCGGCAGGACCCCGTCTACTTCCACCCCGACCGCGATGGCTCGCTGCTCGTCTACGGCACCTCCGGCTCGGGCAAGTCGACGCTGCTCAAGACGATCGGCATCGCGGCGGGCATGCGGCCCGAGCTCGGCGGCGCCGAGGTCTACGGGCTCGACTTCGCCTCCGGGGCGCTCAAGTCGATGGAGCAGCTCCCGCACGTGGGCTCGATCATCGCCGGCGACGACGCCGAGCGCGTGCAGCGGCTGCTGCGCTCGCTCGGCCGCGAGCTCGACCGGCGCGGCAAGGCCTTCGCCGAGGCGAGCGCCGCGAGCCTCACCGAGTACCGCGACCTCGTCGACCCGAAGGCGACCCGCATCTTCCTGCTGCTCGACAACTACCCGCAGTTCAAGGCCGATTGGGAGGTGACGAGCGCGCGCTCGCCGTTCTACCAGGTCTTCATGCGCATCCTCGGCGAGGGGCGGCCGCTCGGCATCCACGCGATCGCGACCGCCGACCGCTCGGGCGCCGTGCCGACCGCGGTGAGCTCGAACATCTCGCGCCGCGTCGTGCTGCGGCTCTCGGACGAGTCGGGCTACACGCTCGTCGGCGCGCCGAAGGACGTGCTCGACGACCAGTCGGCGCCCGGCCGCGCGATCATCGACGGCCTCGAGATGCAGGTCGCGACCCTCGGCGGCACGCCGAACGTCGCCGAGCAGACGAAGCTCATGGGCCAGCTCGCCGACGCGCTGCGCGCGCAGGGCGTGCGCGACGTCGAGGAGATCGGCGCGCTGCCGACGCGGCTCGAGCTCGGGCAGCTCCCCGCGCGGGTCGACGACTTCCCGGTGCTCGGCGTCGCCGAGGACACGCTCGCCGCGCGCGACTTCGACCCCATCGGCACCTTCGTCGTCGCGGGCCCGCCGGGCTCGGGCAAGACCAACGCGATGAAGGCGCTCGTCATCGCGATGGAGCGGTTCGACCCCGAGGTCAAGCTCTTCCACTTCGCGGGCCGCCGCTCGGTGCTCGCGGGCTTCCGCCCGTGGGTGCGCAGCGCGACGCGACCCGACGACGCGAAGGCGCTCGCGACCGAGCTCGCCGAGATCGTCGCCGACGAGTCGATCCCCGGCCGCATCATGATCGTGATGGAGAACGTGCCGCAGTTCGCCGACTCCGACGCGGAGCGCGCGCTCAAGGGCCTCTTCCAGGCGATCAACCGCAGCGACCACCTGCTCATCGGCGACGCCGACGTCACGCAGGTCACCGGCGGCTTCGGCTTCATCGGCGACTTCAAGGCGGGTCGCAAGGGCATCGTCCTCAAGCCGGATGCGTACGACGGCGACGCGGTCTTCAAGGTGCCGTTCCCGAAGGTCAAGCGCGCCGACTTCCCCGAGGGGCGCGGCATCTTCGTGCAGCAGGGGCGCGCGGTCACGGTGCAGCTGCCGCTCGTGCCCGACGACGCGGCCCGGCCCCCGGCGCCCGTCGGGGCGGATGCGTCGTCGGCGCCGGCCGCGGAGCCCGAGGCCGCGTCGGTGGGCGCGGAGGGCTGAGGCCATGGGGACTCCTCCCCATTGAGTCCCCAGGCTCGCTTTCGTACCTTGGCTCCAGGGCGGCCCGCAGCGGGCCCGCGAACCAGACCTCGAGAGGATCAGATCCATGAGCGATTTCGGCGCATCGTATGCAGAGATGGAGTCCGTGGCGGGCAAGCTCGACACGGGCAAGGAGGACATCTCGGGTGTCCTGAAGGACCTGAAGAGCCAGGTCGACACCCTGCTGGGTGAGGACTTCAAGACGCAGCACGCGTCGGGCAAGTTCGGCGAGGGCTACGAGGAGCTCACGTCGGGTCTCGAGAAGGCGATCGAGGGCATCTCCGAGATGGGCGAGGCGCTGCGGGGCATGATGCAGGCGATCCAGTCGCTCGACGAGCAGCTCGCCGGCAGCTGAACCACCGATCGAGAGGGGCCGGCCGCGAGGCCGGCCCCTCTCGGCGTCCGCGGACGCGAGCCGAGCGGGCGGTGGGGAGTCCTCCCCATCGTCCCCGACGCATCCGCCGCCTACGTTGAGGAGCAGGAGCGGCGCCGCCGCCGAGGGAACCGGGGAGAGACATGGACGACGTGCTCATCACGTTCGACGAGCTGCTCGCGCTGCGGCAGCAGCTCGACGGGATCATCGTCGAGCTCGAGAGCGCGGGCGACCGGTCGAACGAGCTCGAGGCGGCCATCGGCACGCCCTACGGACGCTGGGAGCTGCGCTCGGGCGCGGGCGACTTCGAGCGCCGCTGGAACGACAAGCGCGTCGACCTCGCGCGCGACATGACGAAGGTGCGCGACCACGTGCAGGGCGTGCTCGAGGGCTTCGCGGAGTTCGACGAGGAGGCCTCCCTCAAGCTCGAGGCCGCCTCCGCCGAGGGCTGACCCAGGACGACGAGGAGACGACGATGCACACGGGAGCGCAGTCGCCGAAGGGCCGCTGGATCGAGTACGTGGAGGGCGACCCCGAGGGGATCGTCGCGCGCGGTCGGTCGATCGAATCGCTCGGGCGGGTCATGCAGGCGAGCGCGACGACGCTCGAGCAGGTCAAGGACGGCGCCGACGGGCAGAAGGGCCTCGCGGTCGAGAAGCTGCGCGAGGTCGTCGGCGACTCGCACGGGCTGCTGCGGCAAGCGGGAGAGCTCTACGAGCCGACCGGCCCGGTGCTCGTCGCCTACGGCGAGGCGCTCGCCGGCGTGCAGCCGAAGATTAAGGCGCACGCCGACAGGTGCGCCGAGCTGTGGGCGACGTTCGCCGCGCTCCCCGGCTCGGTCGAGCCGCGCGGCACGGGCGGCTGGCTCCAGCCCGAGCCCGACAGCCCCGAGGCCGAGCAGCAGGCGGAGGAGGATGCCGCGAAGCTCGCCGCCTACCGCGCGTGGGAGGACGAGGCCGGCTACTGGGACGCCGACTACGACACGTGGGAGGAGGCCTTCGAGACGGCCGCGACCGACATCGGCGACGTGCTCGAGGGCAAGGTCAAGGACGGCTTCTGGGACAACGTCGACGGCTTCGTCGCGGGACTGCAGAAGGCCCTCAGCTGGGCGGGCCTCGCCGTCGGCATCCTCGCGATCATCTTCGGCGGCCCGATCCTCGCGCTCATCGGCGGGATCATCGGACTCGTCGCCCTCGGGCTGACGATCTACCAGAAGATCCGCGGGGACGCCGGGTGGCTGCAGCTCGGACTCGCGATCGCCGGCGTGCTGCCGTGGGGGAAGCTCGGCAAGATCGCGGGAGGCAAGTTCAGCTTCGCCGACGACATGTTCGGCGGCGTGCTCGGCGCGACCGCCTGGCGCAACGCCGGCTCGCAGGCGAGGGAGCTCGGCTTCGCCTACCTCTTCCACGGCCGCGGCGCGACCGGCGCGCTCGGGAGCCTGCGCCAGCTCGCGACCGGCAACAACCCCAACGGCTTCGGCGACGTGTTCCTGCGCTTGCTGACCGGCAAGGACGTCGCGGCCTACGAGAAGCTCGGCGACGTGACGACCGGGGTGCTGCCCGCGCTCGCCACCGCATCCGACCTCCTGCACGGCCTCTTCGCCGTGCCGCTCAAGTACGACGGCTGGATCTCGATGTTCACGGGGCATGAGACGATCAAGAAGAAGGTGCCCGTGCTGGACGTCGTCTGGTGAGCGGGCCGCGCTCGGGCGACGAGGGGTGTGATCGGTGACGGCCACGTGGCGGATCTCCGCGAGCTCGGCCGCCCCCGGCTGGCTCGGCATGCCGCCGCTCGGCGGCGATGACGCGGCGTGGGTCGCCGAGAGCACGACCGCCCTCCGCGCCGCGTTCGGCGAGCGCTGGAACGACGAGCTCGACCGCGCCGTGCCCGCGCTGCTGCGGGCGGGGCTCGACCGGCGCGAGGCCGACGACCTGCTCTCGTGGCAGCTGTGGCCCGTCGCGCTGCCGCTCTTCTCGATCGTCCGGGCGCGCGTCGTCGGCAGCGCGGCACTGCCCGACTTCCATGCCGCCGGGGCCGCCGTGCAGCCCATCGAGAGCGCGAGCCTCGGGCCCGGCGTGCAGGTGACCGCGCGCGTGCGGCTCGAGGAGGCCGACGCCTCCGCGGCGCTCGCCGTGCTCGCCTTCGACGACGGCGAGCACGCCCTCGCGCTCTCGATCGACCCGACGGTCGCCGAGGTCGTCGACCTCTCGGCGCCCGCGCTGCTCGACCTCGCCGGCCGCATCGACCTCGAGCGCCCCGACGGCTCGGCGTTCCGCGCCGCGCCGCCCGCGGGCCTCGTCGTCGACGAGCCCGGCTGGAGCCTGGGGGGCGCCGCGTGAGCCTCCGCCACGACAGCGCCCTCGCGTGGGCCGACGACCTCTCGGCCGCGGCCGAGCCGCGGCTCGGCATCCTCGAGGCCTACGCGCTGCAGCGGCACCCGGCCGCGCTCGAGCACATGGGCGACGACGGTGCCGGGCTCGCGCGCGTCGCGGGCGCGAAGGGCGGCGGCATGGCGGGCCTGTGGCTGCTGCTGCCGCTCCTGCTCGCGGTCGTCGCGCCCGTCATCGGCTTCGCGGCGCTGCTCGGCGACCCGCTCGGCTACCACCGCCTCGACGGCGACGCCTCGGTGCCGATCGCGGGCTTGTGCTTCGCCGTCGCCGCGATCGTGCAGGTCGTCGCCGCCATGCGGTGGCTGCGCGGGCCGCGCCCGCGCGATCGGCAGCTGCTGCTGCTCGGCCTCGGCACCGCGGTCTTCGCCGCGCTCAGCTGGTGGGTCATGGGCTCGGCCGCCTCGCTCGCGTCCGTCGCCGGCGCCGGCGGCTGGCGCGCCGCCGTGCTCGTCGCCGGCGCGCTCGGCCT
Source organism: Agrococcus pavilionensis RW1 (assembly GCF_000400485.1). Classification (GTDB taxonomy): domain Bacteria; phylum Actinomycetota; class Actinomycetes; order Actinomycetales; family Microbacteriaceae; genus Agrococcus; species Agrococcus pavilionensis. The sequence goes on along the minus strand of NZ_ASHR01000028.1, from coordinate 129,898 downwards.
CGTGCTCGCCGCGCTCGTGCTCGCGCTCGGTCGCGGCGACGCGACCGCCGCTGCTCCGCACGGCGCTCCCGCCGACCGCGACGCGCTCGCGGCTGCGCTCGCGGCCGTGCCCGACGACGAGCTGCGGCGCATCCGCGACGATCGCGACGCCGCGATCGCGCTGCTCGCCGAGCGCGGCCGGCTCGCGCCCGAGATCGCCGACCGCGCCCGGCGGGCAGAGCTCGGGACGCTGCACCGCATCGACGCCGAGCTGCGCGCGCAGTGACCGCGCGGTCAGGGGCTCCGGGCGCGGGCCGGCACGACGCATCCACGATCGAGGAGGACGCATGAGCGAGCAGCCCGACCTGCGCGCGGAGCTCGGAGCCGCGCCCGACCCCGAGTTCGAGCTCGAGCTGCCGCCCGGCTGGGCGAGGCACGCGCCCGACCGCGCCACGCAGGACGCGATGGCGGCGGGCATCCGGGAGCGCATGCTGCGCGCCCACCGGCCCGACCTCTACGCCCAGGCGCAGCGCATGCTGCAGGACTCGTTCGAGGCGATGCAGCGCGGCGACGTCGTCGCGTTCTTCACGCCGACCGAGGAGGGCGACGACACGCTGTGGCTCTCGTCGTCGATCCTCGCCTCCATCCGCCGCGCCCAACCGGACGTGACGCTCGACGAGGTCGTGCGCCACGCGATCCTCGAGTACGACGCGGCGCCGCTCGACGAGTCGAAGCGCATCGTGCGCTTCGAGCGCGACCGGCTCGAGACCGTGCAGGGCGAGTCGCTGCGGGTGCTCACGGTCGTCTACCTCACGCCCGTGCCCGGCACGCAGCGCCGCCGGGCGCTGCAGCTGACCGCGACCATCAACCGGCCGGTCGACATGGATGTCGAGGATCCGCTCGTCGACGGCCAGCGACTCCTGCTCGACGCGTGCGTCTCGACGCTGCGCTGGCGGCGTCCGCGAGCCTGACCTCCGTGGCCCGCGCCGCGACCGCTGTCCATGGGCACTCCTGCCCATTCACTGCCGCGGCGGGGGATGCGTAGCGTCGGCTCCACGAGGAGGCGCAGTGGCCGACATCCGCATCACCTACGGCGACCTGGACGCCGCGGTCGCCGAGCTCGGCTTCGTCGCGCGCCAGCTCGGGGGCTCCGACCGCTCGAGCGCCGCGGCCGCGGACGCCGTCGGGCACGACGGGCTCGCCTCGAGCGTGCTCGCGTTCGCCGACACGTGGGACGACAACCGCGAGCGGTACCGCGAGGCGGCCCACGCGCTCGCCGAGCGCATCGCGGGCATCGCGACCGGCTTCCGCGAGACCGACCGGCAGCTGGCGGCGGGATGACCCTCGAGCAGCTCAGCGGGGAGTGGCAAGCGGTCGAGGGGCACGGCGACGCCTACCTCCGCACCGCCGCGGCGATCGAGCAGGCGATCGAGCACCTGCTCGCCATCCGCGACGAGGACGCGACCGTCGCCCGGGCGTTCGACCGCGTGCGCGAGGACGCGGCGGAGGTGTCGGGCCAGCTCGGCTCGGCGACCTCCCGCTATCGCGTCACGGGGCAGGCGCTCGTCGACTACGCCGAGGAGCTGCGCGCGGCGCAGCAGAGCGCCGACGCGGCGATCGACGAGTGGCGGATCGCCGAAGCGGCGAGGGCGGAGGCGCTCGCGGAGCGCGACCGGCTCGCGGCGCTCGCGAGCGGTGCCGATGCGGCGGCCGCGCTCGAGCGCGCCGCGGCCGAGCAGCAGTCGCTCGCCGAGCTGCACGATCGCCGCCGCGCCGAGGCGGAGGCCGACTGGCGCGCCGCGGCCGAGCGCAAGCGGCGGGCGGCCGAGGAGGCATCGGCGCGCATCCGCGCAGAGATCGAGCGCTCGGCGATCGGCGACTCGTGGTGGGACGACGTGCGCGGCGCCGTCTCCGGCCTCCTCGACGCGATCCGCGACGCGGTCGTCGACGCCCTCGCGTGGCTCGGCGCGGCGGTGCTCGCGGCGATCGGGGCGCTCGTCGCCGCGGCGCTCGCGATCGCGCTCGCGGCGACGGGCCTCGTCGGCGCGCTGCTCGCCGGCGTCGCGCTCGCGCTCGTCGCGACGTGGGTCGCGAACGGCGGCGCCGCCGCCTTCGTCGGCACGCTCGCGCGCACCGGCTCGATCGATGCGGCGCTCGTGAGCGGCACGATCGCGTGGCTCCACGGCACGCTGCCCGGCGTCGTCGACTGGCTCATCGCCGGCGACGCGGGCGCTCCCGTGCTGCTGTGGAGCGGCCCGCTCGAGCCGCGCACCGGGATCGCGGGCAGCGCCGGCGACCTGCTCGCGCGGCTGCAGGCCGACAACCGCGCGGTCGACGCGCACGCGGGCGCGCCGGACGACGCGGCCCTGCCCGACCCCGATGCATCCACGATGGTGACCGTGACGGCGGTGACGGGCGCCGACGGCTCGACGGCCTACCGCGTGAGCATCCCGAGCACGCAGGTGTGGCGGCCCGGCTCGTCGTCGATCGACGACGTGCACTCCGACGTCGCCGCGAAGCTCGGCACCGCGCCCACGCAGCTCGAGCAGGCCGTCGCGCTCGCGATGGCCGAAGCGGGCGTGCCACCCGGCTCGAGCGTGCTGCTCTCGGGATGGAGCCTCGGCGGCATCACCGCCGCGAACCTCGCCGCCGACCCCGCCTTCACCGCCGTGTACGACGTCGACGCCGTCATCGTGGCCGGCGCCCCGATCGACGACGCGCCCATCCCGACGCACATCCCGGTGCTCTCGATCGAGCACGCGGGCGGCGGACTGCCCGACCCCGTGCCGCTCGCCGAGGCGCCCGGCAAGCTCGACCTGAGCGGCGACCCGAACCGGCTGAGCGTGCGCGTGCCGCCACCGCCCGGCGCCGGGCTCGTGCCCCACGAGGGCCTCGCCTACCAGGTGACGATGCAGCGACAGGGCGATGCGCCCGGGCCGGCCGCCACCTGGATGGCGCTCCACGACCTCGACCGCTTCTTCGTCGGCGTCGAGCGGGCCCACGCGTCGATCTTCGAGCGGGGCCGGTGACGTGGGCGCGACGGGGAGGGAGCCCGAGCTCGAGCGGCTGCTCGAGTCGATCGAGGGCGTCGCCGCGGCGCGCGCCGCGGTCGCGGTCGACGGGCTGCCCGGCAGCCGGTCGGTGCGGGTCTCGCTGCTCGTCGACGACGAGGGGGCGGATGCGGCGGGCCGCGTCGTGCGCGCGGCGGTCGACGCGCTGCGCGCGACGATGCCGGGCGTGCCCGCGAGCCTCGCGCTCGAGCGGCTCGACGGCGGCGTCCGGCATCCGCTCGACGCGCGCGCCGCGCTCGGCGCGGCCTCGGTCGAGGGAGCGGTCGCCGCGGGCGGCGAGATCCTGCTGCTCGCGGGGAGCGGCTCGTGAGGCTCGCGCTGCGGCTGCCGGGGGAGTGGGTGCGGCTGCCGGTCGGCGAGGCGGGCGCGCGCGAGCGCATCCGCGAGCTCGCGGCCCGACTGCTCGGGGCCGGCGACGAGCGGGCGCCGCTCCGCATCGCCCTGCGGCAGCGGCTCGAGGCGGCGCTCGAGCGCTCCGAGGCGGCGGGCGCGGCGGAGGTGCACGTGGGGATCGCCCTCGAGGCCGACGTGCCCCTGCCCGCCGTCGCATCCGTCTACCGCGGGGTGCCGGTGCCGACCGCCGCCTCCACCGAGCCCGACGCGGTGATGGCGGCGCTCGTGCCGCTCGTGCTGCGCGCCGCGCACGAGGGCGCGGGCGGCACCGCGGCGCCCGGCCCCGACGACCGGGTGCTCGACGCGGGTCGCTCGCGCATCCTGCGCCGACCGGGCGTGCGCGACGTGCCGCTCGGGGAGGGCGCCACCCCCGCGCTCGCGGTCGACTACTGGGTGACGGTGCCCGGCGAGCGGCGCGCCGCGCTCCTGCACGTCGACGTGCCGCTCATCGCGCCCGCCGCGCTGCTGCTCGCGCTGTGCGACGCGATCGCGACCGCCGCCCGATTCGAGGCTCCGGATCGAGTCGCGGCCGACGCTTGACCGTGCATGGGCGGTGGCCCTACCATTGACCGGGTGTGCGCACACGCGCGCCCTGCGTCATGCGCGGGGAGCGGGCGGGCAGCACTCGGGCAGCGGACACCGGTCCGCGAGCCCCCACGGCATATCCACCACCTGAGAAGAGCGCGCGAGAGCGCGTGCGGTGGATCACCGATGGAGCCGGCCGAGCCGGCGAACCACATCGAAATCGCTGTCACCGTGCAGCAGGAAGAAGCAACGTGCCCACCATCCAGCAGCTGGTCCGCAAGGGCCGGTCGCCGAAGGTCTCGAAGACCAAGGCGCCGGCGCTCAAGGCGAACCCCCAGCAGCGCGGCGTCTGCACCCGCGTCTACACCACCACTCCCAAGAAGCCGAACTCGGCGCTCCGCAAGGTCGCGCGCGTGAAGCTCTCGAACGGCACCGAGGTCACCGCCTACATCCCCGGTGAGGGCCACAACCTCCAGGAGCACTCGATGGTGCTCGTGCGCGGCGGTCGAGTGAAGGACCTCCCCGGCGTGCGCTACAAGATCGTGCGCGGCGCGCTCGACACCCAGGCCGTGAAGAACCGCAAGCAGGCTCGCAGCCGCTACGGCGCGAAGATGGAGAAGAAGTAATGCCTCGCAAGGGTCCCGCTCCCAAGCGCCCGGTCGTTGCTGACCCCGTCTACGGCGCACCGATCGTCTCGCAGCTCGTCAACAAGATCCTCCTCGACGGCAAGAAGGGCCTCGCCGAGCGCATCGTCTACGGCGCGCTCGCCGGCGTCGGCACCAAGTCGGGCCAGGACGCCGTGACCGTGCTCAAGAAGGCGCTCGACAACATCCGCCCCACCCTCGAGGTGAAGTCGCGCCGCGTCGGCGGCTCGACCTACCAGGTGCCCGTCGAGGTCAAGCCGCACCGCGCGAACACGCTCGCGCTGCGCTGGCTCGTCTCGTACGCCAAGGCGCGTCGCGAGAAGACGATGACCGAGCGCCTCATGAACGAGATCCTCGACGCCTCGAACGGCCTCGGCGCCGCCGTGAAGCGTCGCGAGGACACGCACAAGATGGCCGAGTCGAACAAGGCCTTCGCGCACTACCGCTGGTAATCCAGCACTGGTGAGGGCGGAGCCCACCGGCGCCGCCCTCACCTCACCAACTCACCCGCTCCATCCACCATCGGAGGAACCCTGTGGCACAGGACGTGCTCACCGACCTGAACAAGGTCCGCAACATCGGCATCATGGCCCACATCGATGCCGGCAAGACCACCACGACCGAGCGCATCCTGTTCTACACGGGCGTCAACCACAAGATGGGCGAGACGCACGACGGCGGAGCGACCACCGACTGGATGGAGCAGGAGCAGGAGCGCGGCATCACGATCACGTCGGCCGCCGTGACCTGCTTCTGGGACAAGAACCAGATCAACATCATCGACACCCCCGGTCACGTCGACTTCACGGTCGAGGTCGAGCGCTCGCTCCGCGTGCTCGACGGCGCGGTCGCCGTCTTCGACGGCAAGGAGGGCGTCGAGCCCCAGTCCGAGACGGTGTGGCGCCAGGCCGACAAGTACGACGTGCCGCGCATCTGCTTCGTCAACAAGATGGACAAGCTCGGTGCCGACTTCTACTTCACGGTCGACACGATCGTGAACCGCCTCGGCGCGCGCCCGCTCGTCATCCAGCTGCCGATCGGCGCGGAGAGCAGCTTCGAGGGCATCGTCGACCTGGTCGAGATGAACGCGAAGACCTGGCGCGGCGACGCCAAGGGTGACGTGAAGATGGGCGCCGAGTACGCCGTCGAGGAGATCCCGGCCGACCTCAAGGAGAAGGCCGAGGAGTACCGCGCAGCCCTCATCGAGACGATCGCCGAGAGCGACGACGCGCTCATGGAGAAGTTCTTCGAGGGCGAGGAGATCTCGGTCGCCGAGATCAAGGCCGCCATCCGCAAGATGACGATCAACTCCGAGCTCTACCCCGTGCTGTGCGGCTCGGCGTTCAAGAACCGCGGCGTGCAGCCGATGCTCGACGCGGTCGTCGACTACCTCCCCTCGCCCGTCGACGTGCCGGCCATCCCCGGCCGCGACGTGCGCGACGAGGAGGTCGTCATCGAGCGCCACGCCGACCGCGACGAGCCGTTCGCCGCGCTCGCGTTCAAGGTCGCCGTGCACCCGTTCTTCGGCCGCCTCACCTACGTGCGCGTCTACTCGGGCCACGTGGAGTCGGGCGCCGCAGTCGCGAACTCCACGAAGGGCAAGAAGGAGCGCATCGGGAAGATCTTCCAGATGCACGCCAACAAGGAGAACCCGGTCGACTCGATGACCGCGGGCCACATCTACGCGGTGATCGGCCTCAAGGACACGACGACCGGCGACACGCTGAGCGACCCGTCGAACCAGGTCGTGCTCGAGTCGATGACGTTCCCCGCGCCCGTGATCGAGGTCGCGATCGAGCCGAAGACGAAGGCCGACCAGGAGAAGCTCTCCACGGCCATCCAGAAGCTCGCCGAGGAGGACCCGACCTTCCGCACCGAGAACAACCCCGAGACGGGCCAGACCGTCATCAAGGGCATGGGCGAGCTGCACCTCGACATCCTCGTCGACCGCATGAAGCGCGAGTTCAAGGTCGAGGCCAACGTGGGCAAGCCCCAGGTGGCCTACCGCGAGACGATCAAGGGCACGGTCGACAAGTACGACTACACCCACAAGAAGCAGACGGGTGGCTCCGGCCAGTTCGCCAAGGTGCAGATCAAGCTCGAGCCGCTCGAGATCACCGCGGAGCAGACGTACGAGTTCGTGAACGCCGTCACCGGCGGTCGCGTGCCCCGCGAGTACATCCCCTCGGTCGACGCGGGCATGCAGGACGCGATGCAGGTCGGCGTGCTCGCCGGCTTCCCGACGGTCGGCGTGAAGGCGACGCTGCTCGACGGCGCCGCGCACGACGTCGACTCGTCGGAGATGGCGTTCAAGATCGCCGGCTCGATGGCGTACAAGGAGGCCGCGCGCAAGGCGCAGCCGGTGCTCCTCGAGCCGCTCATGGCGGTCGAGGTGCGCACGCCCGAGGAGTACATGGGCGACGTCATCGGCGATCTGAACTCGCGTCGCGGGCAGATCCAGTCGATGGAGGACGCCCAGGGCGTGAAGGTCGTCAAGGCCCTCGTGCCGCTGTCGGAGATGTTCGGCTACGTCGGCGACCTGCGGTCGAAGACGTCCGGCCGTGCCGTCTACTCGATGGAGTTCTCGACCTACGCCGAGGTGCCGAAGGCCGTCTCGGACGAGATCGTCCAGAAGAGCAAGGGAGAGTGAGTGCCCGGGGCGGCGAGCGCCGCCCCGGCCCCACCGACCTGCCGCGGTTTCTCTGAGCCCGCGGCGCAAGTACCATAGTTCAACACCACCGAACGCTCTGCCGCGAAGCGGCGGTGCACTCATGAGAACAGTCCTAGGAGGACATAGTGGCTAAGGCCAAGTTCGAGCGGACCAAGCCGCACGTCAACATCGGAACGATCGGTCACGTCGACCACGGCAAGACGACGCTGTCGGCTGCGATCTCCAAGGTCCTGGCGGACAAGTACCCGTCGGCGACCAACGTGCAGCGCGACTTCGCCTCGATCGACTCGGCTCCCGAGGAGCGCCAGCGCGGCATCACGATCAACATCTCGCACATCGAGTACGAGACGCCGAAGCGCCACTACGCGCACGTCGACGCGCCGGGTCACGCCGACTACATCAAGAACATGATCACGGGTGCGGCGCAGATGGACGGCGCGATCCTCGTGGTCGCCGCCACCGACGGCCCGATGGCGCAGACCCGCGAGCACGTGCTGCTCGCGAAGCAGGTCGGCGTGCCGTACCTGATGGTCGCGCTCAACAAGTCGGACATGGTCGACGACGAGGAGATCCTCGAGCTCGTCGAGCTCGAGGTCCGCGAGCTGCTCTCGAGCCAGGACTTCGACGGCGACAACGCGCCCGTCATCCGCGTCTCGGCGCTCAAGGCGCTCGAGGGCGAGGAGAAGTGGACGCAGGCGATCCTCGACCTCATGCAGGCCGCGGACGACAACATCCCCGACCCGGTGCGTGACCGCGACAAGCCGTTCCTCATGCCGATCGAGGACGTCTTCACCATCACCGGCCGTGGCACGGTCGTGACGGGTCGCGCCGAGCGCGGCACGCTCGCGATCAACTCCGAGGTCGAGATCGTCGGCATCCGCCCGACGCAGAAGACCACGGTCACGGGCATCGAGATGTTCCACAAGCAGCTCGACGAGGCATGGGCCGGCGAGAACTGCGGTCTCCTGCTCCGCGGCACCAAGCGCGAGGACGTCGAGCGCGGCCAGGTCGTCGTGAAGCCGGGCTCGGTCACGCCGCACACGAACTTCGAGGGCACGGCGTACATCCTCGCCAAGGACGAGGGCGGCCGCCACAACCCGTTCTTCACGAACTACCGCCCGCAGTTCTACTTCCGCACCACCGACGTCACGGGCGTCATCTCGCTGCCCGAGGGCACCGAGATGGTCATGCCCGGTGACACCACCGACATGACGGTCGAGCTCATCCAGCCGATCGCCATGGAGGAGGGCCTCGGCTTCGCGATCCGCGAGGGCGGCCGCACGGTCGGCGCCGGCACGGTGACGAAGATCATCAAGTAGTCTTCGGACTGCCCAACGGGGGCTCCTGCATTCGCAGGGGCCCCCGTTCTCGTCGTGCAGCGTGCTGCTCCGGGTCTGCGGCGGAGACCACCGCGCATCGATATCGTGCACGGATGCAGCCGAACGACTACGCCGCGCTCTCGGAGGCGCTGACCGGGTGGGCCGCTCAGGCGGACGGCGTGCTGGGCCTCGTGCTCGTCGGCAGCACCGCCGACGGCGCCCGCTCACCCGACGCCTGGAGCGACCACGACTTCTTCGTCGTCGCCGCACCGGGGGCGGCCGAGCAGCTCCGGGCGAGCAGCGCGTGGTTGCCGCCGCGCGGCACCCGGATCGTGCTGCACGAGCGCGACACCGAGCACGGCGCGTGGGTCGTCTTCGATGACGGGCACCTGCTCGAGTACGCCGTCTTCACGCCCGAGGAGCTCGCCCTCGCCCGCGCTGACGCGTACCGGATCGCCGTCGACCGCATCGGCGGCCTCGAGTCGCGGCTGCGCCACTCGCTCGAGCCGCCGCGCCGAGACGCGCGTACCGCCGCGACCCGGCTGCACCGCGCGCTCCTCGTCGGCGGCGGCCGTGGCGCGCGCGGCGAGCGGCTCGCGGCGCGCAGGCACCTGCTCGACGCCGCCGGCGCGCTCCTCGAGCTCGCGGGAGCGCTGCCCGCGAGCGGCACGGACGCCGACGCGCTCGGCCCTCGCGATCCGCACGATCCGTGGCGGCGCGCCGAGGCAGCGCAACCGGCGATCGCCGCCGAGCTCGAGGCGGCCCTCGCCAGGTCCGACCTCGGCGCCGCGGTGGCGATCGCCGACCTCGCCGCGCGCGTCGCCGGGTCTGCGCCCTGGTGGCCCGCGTCGCTCGCGACCGCCGTGCGCGATCGGCTCGCTGCCGGGCTGTGAGGAGCGCGCGCCCGCGCGTGGGGCGACTAGCCTGTCGGCATGGCAGAGGCGAAGACGAAGCCGACCGACGCGAGCGTCGCCGACTTCCTGGACGCCGCGCAGCCCGCGCGGCGCGCGGAGGACGCGAAGCGGCTCGTGGCGCTCATCCGCGAGGAGACGGGCGCCGAGCCCGTCATGTGGGGGCCGTCGATGGTCGGCTTCGGCTCGTTCCGCTACGTCTCCCCCTCCGGCTCCTCGACCGGCGACTGGCCCAAGGTCGCGCTGTCGCCGCGGAGGGCTGCGCTCACGCTCTACGGGCTCAAGGACCTCCCCGAGGGCGCGGCGCTGCTCCCCGAGCTCGGCGAGTACACCGAGGGCGCGGGGTGCGTCTACGTCAAGCGGCTCGAGGCGATCGACGAGGACGTGCTGCGCAGGCTCGTGCGCATCGCGTGGCAGCGCGAGGACGACGGGACGCGCGATGCCTGAGGCGGTCGGCACGCTCGGCGCGATGCTGCTGCTCGTCGGCGCCGCGTTCAGCGTCATCGTCTGGCCCGCCTTCCTCCGGCGCGTCGCGCGCGATGAGCGCGCCCGCGACTCGGCGGGGCGGCCGACGAGGTTCCTCACCGTGCACGTGACCCTCGTCGCGATCGCGATCGTCATCGCGATCGCGCAGGCCGTCGCCGGCATCTGGTGGCTCGCCGTCTCCTGAGCACGGCCGGCGTCCCGAGCCCGGGGAGCGCGCTCCCAGCCGCATCCGCTTGGCTGGTCGCAGCGGTCGCGACCGCGGCCGCGCGAGAGGAGAGCTGCAGCATGGCTGGATTCGAGGACCTCGCCGACGAGGCGCGCGAGCCGCGCGACGACGAGATGCCCGGCACGCGATCGCCCGCGAACGAGCTCATCGGCGCCGACGGCGCCGGATCGGACGAGTCGAGCACCGACCCGAACGTGCCGAGCGCCGACACCGAGGCGACGAGCGGCGCCTGGGCCGCGGCAGACCACACCGGCTCGGAGGAGGGCGGCGACGGCTTCGGGCCCGAGGGCACCCGCTCGCCCGCGACCGAGCCCGACGCGATGGGCACGGGCGAGCCCGGCGACGCCGACATCGACGCGAGCGGCTTCGGCGACCCCTTCGACGGCGGCGCCGTCGACGTGCGCGGCGACTGACTGATGCCGCTCCCAGCCGGCGGTGCTTGGCTGGGAGCGGAGCCGGCGCACCGGTGCCGGCCCTGACCTGGAGGTGCGAGCATGGCAGACAGCCCCATCCGCGACGGCGGCGACCAGCCCCTCGACGACGAGCCGAAGCGCCCCGACGGCACCGACCCGCTCGACACGGTGCCCGTGCGCCGAGCCGGCGACCACCCGCCGGAGGACGACCGGCAGCTGCCCGCGGGCGGCGAGCCTGGTCTGCCGTACCCGAACGCGGATCGCGACGGGCAGTCGGACTTCGTCGCCGACGCGACCGGCGAGCGCTACGAGCGCACCGTCGACGAGGGGCTCGAGCGCATCGACGAGCACCGCGCGCGCATCGAGGAGCTCGAGGCCGAGCAGCCGGGTGCGGCCGTCGGCTCCTCCGGCTCGTCGCTGCCGGCCGGCCCGGGCGCGCCCGACGTGCCGGGCGGCCCCGTCGGCTCCGGCGACGCCGGCGTCGCCGAGCCCGACCCGGCCGCTCCCGACCCGACCGCGCCCGGCGCGCCCACGGCGCCCACGGCGCCGCGGGGCCCGGGCACGCTCGACCCCGCCGCGCCGGTCGGCGACCCGGCGGGCGACGCGAGCGCGCTCGACGACATCGACAGGGCGCAGTCCTGAGAGGGGGAGACGTGCAGCACGACGACATCGAGCCCATCGACGGCATCGAGGACATCGAGGAGCCCGAGCGCTCCCGCGACGACGACGAGGCGCCGGAGCTCGCGCTCGACGCCGACGTCCCGGACGGCATCTCGGGCGACCTCTCGGGCCGCTCGTACGACGAGCTCTCGGACCTCGCCCGAGCGGCGATCGAGCGCGACGATGCGACGGCCAACGCCGAGCTCGAGCCCGACGACGCGGCCGCGGCGGTCGTGGAGGGCTCCGAGCCCCCGGGGCCCGATGCGGACGAGCGGCCGGTCTGACGCTCGGCCTCGAGCGGCGCCGCGTGACGTCGCGTGACCCGGCATGACGGCGCGTGACGCGGCGGGCTGCACGGCCCGCCGCGCGCGTGCGAGCGTGTGGATCCCGAACCGAAGGAGCACCGCATGCCCGTCACCACCGCATCCGCCGTCACCGTCACCGCCGCCGATCGCGCGGGCCGCCTCGAGCGCGCCGAGCGCGCGTGGGGCGACCGGCTCGCCGCCGACCCCGGGAGCGCGCGCCTCGCGGTCGCCGTCGCGGGTGACGCCGAGGGGTCCGTCGCGACCCGCATCACCGCGGGCCGCCACTCGTGGCTCATCGACGAGCCCGCCGGGCTCGCGGGCGACGACGCCGGCGCGAGCCCCGTCGAGGCGGCGCTCGGTGCCCTGCTCGCGTGCCAGACGGTCGTCTATCGCCTCTACGCGCAGCGGCTCGGGGTGACGATCGACCGGCTCGAGCTGCGCGCCGAGGGCGAGCTCGACGTGCGCGGGCTCTTCGGCGCCGACGACGTGCGGCCCGGGTTCGCGGGCGTGCGCGTCGTCGTCGACATCGACGGACCGCACGAGCGCGAGCGCTTCGAGGAGCTGCGGCGCGTCGTCGACGCCCACTGCCCCGTGCACGACCTGTTCTCGAACCCGACGCCGATCGAGACGCGCCTCGCGTGAGCCTGGGCCGCCGGCTCAGCCGCCGCCGAGCCTCCGCGTGAGCTCGGCGGCGGCGTCGGCGCAGCGCGCGCCGAGCGCGGCCCAGTCGGCGGCGTGCGCGTCGGCGAGCCGGAACGTCAGCCCCACCGCGGCCGCGGGGTGCCCCGCGGCATCGCGCGCGGCGGCCGCGACCGAGCCGTAGGACGCATCCACCTCGCCCTCCTCGATCGCGAAGCCCCGCCGACGCACGGCCGCGAGCATCGCCGTGAGCGCCGCGCGCGTCGCCGGTCGCTCGCCCTCGAGGTCGCGGTCGTGCGGCAGCAGCGCCCGCACCTGGTCGGGACCGAGCGCCGCGAGCATCGCGCGTCCCGTCGCGGTGCGCACCGCAGGCAGCCGCACGCCCACGCGCGAGACCGTCGCGGGCGAGCGCCGGCCCTCGCCGCGGCCCGCGTAAGCGACGTCGCGGCCCGCGAGCACGGCGAGGTGGCTCGTCGCCGGGAGGCCCGCGGCGGCGACGAGCCGGTCGAGGATGGGCTGCGCGAGCCGCTCGAGCCGCGTCGCAGCCGCGACGCGCGAGCCGAGCTGCTGCACGCGGGCGCTCGCTCCCCACGCGCCGAGCTCGGGGTAGTGCACGAGGAAGCCCTCGTCGCGCATGACCTGCAGCAGCTGGTAGGCGCTCGAGCGCGGCAGTCCGAGCTCGCGCGCGATCGTCGCCGCGCGCACGGGGCCGGGCTGCTCGGCGAGCAGCGCGAGCACGCGCAGCGCGCTGCGCGCCGCCGGCATCCTCGGGGCTCCCACCGTGCCGCCTCCCGCAACAGAGTCTGAGATCTCAGACACCAGTATGCGGCGAGCGGGTGCGCCGAGCGGTCGAGCGCGCTGGGATGGGGTCGTGGCAGTGGTCATCGGCGACAACCCCCTCACCCGACGCGAGGTCGTGCAGGTCGCGCGCTTCGACGCCCCCGTGGCGCTCAGCGACGCGGCGCTCGCGCGCATCGACGCGGCGCGCGACGTGATCGACGCGCTCGCGGCCGACGAGCGGCCCCACTACGGCATCTCGACCGGCTTCGGGGCGCTCGCGAACACGGCGATCGCGCCCGGCGACCGCACGCGCTTGCAGCAGTCGCTCATCCGCTCGCACGCCGCCTCGAGCGGCGAGGCGGTCGAGCGCGAGGTCGTGCGCGGCCTCATGCTCCTGCGGCTCCAGACGCTCGCGACGGGCCGCACGGGCGTCCGCCGAGCGACCGCCGAGCGCTACGCCGGCATGCTCAACGCCGGCATCACGCCGGTCGTCGGCGAGTACGGCTCGCTCGGCTGCTCGGGCGACCTCGCGCCGCTCTCGCACGTCGCGCTCGCGGCGATGGGGGAGGGGGTCGTGGAGCTGGGCGGCGAGGTGATGGATGCGTCGACCGCGCTCGAGCGCGCCGGGCTCGCTCCCGTCGTGCTCGCCGAGAAGGAGGGGCTCGCGCTCGTCAACGGCACCGACGGCATGCTCGCGATGCTGTGCCTCGCGCTCGCCGACCTCGACAAGCTGCTCGACGCGGCCGACCTCGCCGCGGCGATGAGCGTCGAGGGGCTGCTCGGCACCGACGCGCCGTTCGCGCCCGAGCTCATGGCGCTGCGCCCGCACCCCGGGCAGGCGGCGAGCGCGGCGAACATCGCGGCGCTGCTCGAGGGCAGCCCGATCGTCGCGAGCCACAAGGGCCCCGAGGACACGCGCGTGCAGGACGCCTACTCGCTGCGCTGCGCGCCCCAGGTGCACGGCACCGCGCGCGACACCGCCGCCCATGCCGCGCGCGTCGCCGAGATCGAGCTCGCGAGCGCGATCGACAACCCGGTCGTGCTGCCCGACGGCCGGGTCGTCTCGAACGGCAACTTCCACGGCGCGCCGATCGCGGCGGTGCTCGACTTCCTCGCGATCGCGATCGCCGACGTCGCCTCGATGAGCGAGCGCCGCTCCGACCGCTTCCTCGATCCCGCGCGCTCCTTCGGCCTGCCGCCGTTCCTCGCCGACGACCCGGGCGTCGACTCGGGCCTCATGATCGCGCAGTACACGCAGGCCGGCATCGTCTCCGAGCTCAAACGGCTCGCGGCGCCCGCCTCGGTCGACTCGATCCCCTCGAGCGCGATGCAGGAGGACCACGTCTCGATGGGCTGGGGCGCCGCGCGCAAGCTGCGCCGCGCGATCGACGGGCTCGGGCGCGTGCTCGCGATCGAGATCATGACGGCGGCGCGCGGCATCGAGCTGCGCGACGACGCGCCCGGGCCCCGGACCGGCCGCGTCGTCGAGCACCTGCGCAGGAGCGTGCCGGGCATCGGGCCCGACCGCTTCCTCGCCCGCGACATCGAGGCATCTGTCGCCTTCGTCGTCGGCGGCAGGGCGCTCGTGGCGGCGGACCTGCTCGGCTCGGCCGACGCCTGGGCGCCCGCTGCCGCCGCCGCGCGATGACGCGCTTGCACGACGGAGACGGAACGATCGACAGGGACAGGAGGACGCCATGGAGGGCGCACGCGAGGTGAGGGCGCACCGCGGCAGCGAGCTGCACGCGAAGGGCTGGCCGCAGGAGGCGGCGCTGCGGATGCTGCAGAACAACCTCGACCCCGAGGTCGCCGAGCACCCCGACGAGCTCGTCGTCTACGGCGGCACGGGGCGCGCGGCGCGCGACTGGCGCTCGTTCGACGCGATCGTGCGCGAGCTCGAGTCGCTCGAGGCCGACGAGACGCTGCTCGTGCAGTCGGGGCGCCCCGTGGGCGTCATGCGCACCCACGAGTGGGCGCCGCGCGTGCTCATCGCCAACTCCAACCTCGTCGGCGACTGGGCGACGTGGCCCGAGTTCCGCCGGCTCGAGGCCGAGGGGCTCACGATGTACGGCCAGATGACGGCCGGCAGCTGGATCTACATCGGCACCCAGGGCATCCTGCAGGGCACGTTCGAGACCTTCGCGGCCGTCGCGCAGAAGCTCGGGCGCGAGTCGCTCGCGGGCACCATCACGCTCACCGCGGGGCTCGGCGGCATGGGCGGCGCCCAGCCGCTCGCGGTGACGATGAACGACGGCGTCGCGATCTGCGTCGAGGTGGATCGCTCGCGCATCGCGCGCCGCATCGAGCACCGCTACCTCGACGTCGAGGCGGAGGACGTGGCGGATGCGCTCGCTCGCGCGATCGAGGCGAGGGACGCCGGGCGGGCGCTCTCGATCGGCCTCCACGCGAACGCCGCCGACGTCGTGCCGGCGCTGCTCGCGATGGGCGCGCCGATCGACGTCGTCACCGATCAGACGAGCGCGCACGACCCGCTCGCGTACCTCCCGAGCGGCGTCGCGTTCGACGACTGGGCGGCCGAGCGCGAGCGCGACCCCGCGGCCTTCACCGAGCGCGCCCGCGCCTCGATGGCGCGCCACGTCGAGGCGATGGTCGGCTTCCAGCGCGCGGGCGCGGAGGTCTTCGACTACGGCAACTCGATCCGCGCCGAGGCGCAGCTCGGCGGCTTCGCCGACGCGTTCGCGTTCCCCGGCTTCGTGCCCGCCTACATCCGGCCGCTCTTCTGCGAGGGCAAGGGCCCCTTCCGCTGGGCGGCGCTCTCGGGCGACCCCGAGGACATCCGCCGCACCGACGAGGCGATCCTCGAGCTCTTCCCCGACGACGCGCACCTGCACCGCTGGATCCGCATGGCGCAGGAGCGGGTGCACTTCCAGGGGCTCCCCGCGCGCATCTGCTGGCTCGGCGCCGGCGAGCGCCACCGCGCGGGGCTGCGCTTCAACGAGATGGTCGCCGACGGCACGCTCTCGGCGCCGATCGTCATCGGCCGCGACCACCTCGACTCCGGCTCGGTCGCGAGCCCCTACCGCGAGACCGAGGCGATGCGCGACGGCTCCGACGCGATCGCCGACTGGCCGCTGCTCAACGCGCTCGTCAACACCGCCTCGGGCGCGAGCTGGGTCTCGATCCACCACGGCGGCGGCGTCGGCATCGGCCGCTCGATCCACGCGGGGCAGGTGACGGTCGCCGACGGCTCGCCGCTCGCAGCAGAGAAGCTCGAGCGCGTGCTCTCGAACGACCCGGCGATGGGCGTCATCCGCCACGTCGACGCGGGCTACGACGAGGCCGAGCGCTTCGCGCAGCTGCAGGGCATCCCGATCCCCATGCGGCGAGGGGCGTGACGATGGCGACCCTCGTGACCGGCATCGGCGAGCTCACGACGAACGACGACGAGCTGGGCCGGATGCGCGACGCGGCGCTCGTGCTCGAGGGCGAGCTCGTGGCGTGGGTCGGCCCGGCCGCCGAGGCGCCCGCGGCCGACGACGCCGTCGACGTCGGCGGCCGCGCGGTGCTGCCCGGCTGGGTCGACAGCCACACGCACCTCGTCTTCGCGGGCGACCGCACCGCGGAGTTCGAGGCGCGGATGGCCGGCGAGCCCTACGCCGCCGGTGGCATCGCAGCGACGGTCGCCGCGACGCGCGAGGCGAGCGACCCCGAGCTCGCGGCGACCCTCGACCGGCTCGCCGACGAGGCGCTGCGCGGCGGCACGACCGCGATCGAGGTCAAGACCGGCTACGGCCTCACGATCGCCGACGAGGCCCGCTCGGCGCGCATCGCCCGCGGCCGCGCCGACGCGGTCACGTTCCTCGGCGCGCACCTCGTGCCCGAGGGGGCGGATGCGGACGGCTACGTCGACCTCGTCGCGGGCGAGATGCTCGAGGCCGTCGCGCCGCTCGTCGACGCCGTCGACGTGTTCTGCGAGCGCGGCGCGTTCGACGAGGCGCAATCGCGCCGCGTGCTCGAGGCGGCGAAGGAGCGCGGCCTCGCGATGCGCGTGCACGGCAACCAGCTGGGCCCGGGCCCGGGCGTGCGGCTCGCGGTCGAGCTCGGCGCGCTGAGCGTCGACCACGTCGCGTTCCTCGACGACGACGAGGTCGCGCTGCTCGCCGACTCGTGGCACGGCGGCCGCGGCACGGTCGCGACGGTGCTGCCCGCGTGCGACCTCTCGACGCGCATGCCGCTCGCGCCCGCGCGGCGGCTCCTCGACGCCGGCGCCGTCGTCGCGATCGCGAGCAACTGCAACCCCGGCTCGAGCTACACGACCTCGATGGCGTACTGCGTCGCGACCGCCGTGCTGCAGATGGGGCTCTCGGTCGAGGAGGCCGTGCGCGCCGCGACCCTCGGCGGCGCCGTCGCGCTCGATCGCGACGCGCCGCGCTTCGACCGGCACGGGCAGCCGCTCCCGCCGCTCGGCCGCCTCCGCCCCGGCGCGCGCGCCGACCTGCAGGTGCTCGACGCCCCCTCGGCGACGCACCTCGCCTACCGACCGGGCGTGCCCCTCGTGCACGCGGTGTGGCGCCGCGGCGAAGCGGTCCTCCGCCCGCGCTCCTAGGTTCCTCAGGGACGCGCGCCGTAGTCTCGCGCTATGACGGTGCGACTTCGCGGCCTGTCGACGGCAGTGCCGCCGACGCAGCTCCAGCAGACCGAGGTCGCGGAGGTCTTCGGCGGCCAGCCGGGGCTGAGCCGCCTCGCCCAGCGCATCGTCTCGACCTCCTTCGGCCTCTCGGGCATCGGGCGCCGCTACACCGTGCTCGAGGAGCTCTCGACGAGCGGCCCCGAGGTCGCGCAGCCCGAGTTCTACGACCGCTCGAGCGGGCTCATCCTCGACCCCGGCACGCGGCTGCGCAACGACCGCTACGCCGAGCACGCGACGCGCCTCTACGTCGAGGCCGGCCGGGCGGCGCTCGCGGCGACGCCCGGCATCGAGGCGGGCGACGTCACGCACGTCATCACCGTCTCGTGCACGGGCTTCTACGCGCCCGGGCCCGACTTCGTCCTCGCGCGCGACCTCGGCCTGCCCGCCGGCGTCCAGCGCTACCACCTCGGCTTCATGGGCTGCTACGCGTCGATGCCCGCGCTGCGGCTCGCGGCGCAGCTGTGCGAGGCGGATGCGTCGGCGGTCGTGCTCGTCGTGAGCGTCGAGCTGTGCACCCTGCACCTGCGCACCTCCAACGACCCCGACACGATCGTCGCGACCTCCCTCTTCGGCGACGGCGCCGGCGCCGGCATCGTCACGGCGAGGCCGCTCGAGCCGGGGGAGCGCGCGCTGCGCCTCGACCGCTTCGCGACCCGCACGACGCCCGAGGGCGAAGGCGACATGGCGTGGCGCATCGGCGACCACGGCTTCGAGATGGTGCTCTCGAACGCGGTGCCCTCGCTCATCGGCGAGCACGTGACCGGCGCGATCGAGCCGCTGCTCGAGCCCGAGCCGTCGCTCGTCGAGGCGCTCCGCGGCGGCGCCGTCGGCAGCCCGATCGAGCACTGGGCGATCCACCCCGGCGGCCGCAGCATCCTCGACCACGTCGAGTCGACGCTCTCGCTCTCCGAGGCGCAGCTCGAGCCCGCGCGCGACACGCTCCGCGACTTCGGCAACATGTCGAGCGCGACCGTGCTGTTCGTGCTGCAGCGCATCCTCGAGGGCGGCGCCGCGCAAGACGGCGACCGGGTCGCGGCGATGGCCTTCGGGCCGGGCCTCACCGTCGAGTCGGCGCTCCTGACCGTCGAGGGCTGAGGCGTGCTGCCGCAGCTGCGCTCGCGCGACCCCGACGTGCGGGAGGAGATGGACGACCCCGCGTGCGACCCGCGGGCGCTCGAGCGCACCTACGCGCGCTTCGGCATCGTCAACGCCGTCGTCTCGGCGCCCCGCGCCGTCTACCGCGAGTGGGTGCGGCCGCGGCTCCGCGCAGGCGGGACGGTGCGGCTGCTCGACATCGGCACGGGCGGCGCCGACCTCCCGCGCCGGCTGCTGCGCTGGGCCGCCGCCGACGGCGACCTCCGGGTCGTCGCGATCGACCCCGACGCGCGCTCGATCGCGTACGCGCGCTCGCTCCCGCCGGTGCCGGGACTCGAGCTGCGGCAAGCGACGACGCTCGACCTCGCGCGCGCGGGCGAGCGCTTCGACGTCGTGCTCTCGAACCACGTGCTCCACCACCTCTCGGGCGCCGAGCTCGGCGCGATCCTCGCCGACTCCGAGGCACTCCTGCGGCCCGGCGGCGTCGCGGTGCACGGCGACATCGCGCGCTCGGCGCTCGCCTACGCCGCGTTCGCCGCGGGCACCGCGCCGTTCCAGCCGACGCTCCTGCGCGGCACCTTCATCCGCGCCGACGGGCTCGCCTCCATCCGCCGCAGCCACACGGCGCGCGAGCTCGCCGCCGCCGCGCCGCCCGGCTGGTGCGTGCGCCGCGGCATCCCGTACCGGCTCGAGCTCGTCCGGCGAGTGCCGTGACCGAGCGCCGCGACGTCGCGATCGTCGGCGGCGGCGCCGCCGGCCTGCTGCTCGGCTGCCTGCTCGCGCAGCGGGGCATCGACGTCGTCGTGCTCGAGCGCCGGGCGTCGCCGTCGCGCAGCTCGCGCGCGATCGGCATCCACCCGCCCGGCCTCCGCGCCCTCGACGCCGCGGGCGTCGGCGCCGCCGTGCGAGCCGAGGGGCACCGGGTGCGGGGCGGGATCGCGCTGGCCGGCGGCCGGCAGCTCGCGCGGCTGCGCTTCGACGACCTCATCCACACGCTGCCGCAGCACCGCACCGAGGCGCTGCTGCGCGAGCGGCTCGCGGCGCTCGCCCCCGGGGCGCTGCGGCAGGGCACGGAGGCCACCGGGGTCCGCGCCGCGGCCGACGGCGTCGCGCTCGAGACGGCGGAGGGCCGCGTCGACGCCCGCTGGGTCGTCGGCGCCGACGGCGTCCGCAGCACCGTGCGCGAGCTCGCCGGCATCGGCGTCCGCGCGCACCGCGGCACGGGCCCCTACGCGATGGCGGACGGCCCCGACGGCACGGGCGCGCGCGGCATCGCCCTGCTCCACCTCGAGCGCGACGGCATCGTCGAGTCGTTCCCGCTCCCCGGCGGCGCCCGCCGGTGGGTCGCGCGGCTGCGCGAGCCCGAGCCGGCCATGACCGCCGAGCGACTGCAGGCCATCCTCGCCGCGCGGCTCGCCGAGCCGCCCCGACTGCCGTCCGATGCCCCCGCGAGCGCGTTCGTCGCGCGGCAGCGGCTCGCGACGACGTTCGCGCGCGGCCCGATCGCACTCATCGGCGACGCGGCCCACGAGGTGAGCCCGATCGGCGGGCAGGGCATGAGCCTCGGCTGGCTCGACGCGCTCGAGCTCGATCGTGCGATCGCGGCCGCGGCCGGCCCCGATCCCTTCGCCGCCTACGCGGCGGCGCGGCGGCGCGCCGCCCTGCGTGCCATGCGGCGCGCGGCGTGGAACATGGGCATGGGCGCGCCCGTGCAGCCCGCGGGTCGCGCCGCGCGCCTCGCGCTCGCGCGAGCGCTCGGGCTCCCGCCCGCCCGCGGCGCGCTCGCCGCCGCGTTCACGATGCGCGGGCTCTAGGCCGCGCTCGCCGGGGGCCGCGAGGCGAGGCCCGCGAGCGCCTCGAGCACGCACACGGCGACGAGCCGCACCGTGCGGCCGTCGGGGGCGTCGGCGGATGCGTCGACCTCGGTGAAGTCGATCGACGTCACCGCGGGCGACGACGCGAGCGCCCGCACGAGCTGCCGCAGCTGCCACGCGGAGAGGCCCCCGGGCAGGGAGGCCGGGCAGCCGGGCGCGACCGCCCGGTCGCACGCGTCGACGTCGACGTCGACGTGCACCGGGCCGCCGGCCGCGCCCGCGATCGCGAGCGCCCGAGCGGCGATCTCGCGCATCGGCGCCTCCTCGCACGCGTCCCGCCCGATGACCGAGATGCCGGCCTCCGCCGCCCGGCGCGCGTACGCATCCGAGTTCGCGAAGTCCTGGATGCCGATCTGCACGACGCGCCGGCCGTCGAGGCCCGCCTCGAGCAGCCGCCGCACCGGCGAGCCGTTGCTGCGGCCGTCGCGCAGGTCGTGGTGGGCATCGATCGTGATGAGGCCCGCGGTGCCGATGCGCTCGCCCCACGCGCCGAGCGCCGCCGGCACGGTCGCGGCGTTGTCGCCGCCGAGCGCGAGCACGAGCCGAGCGCGCGCCGCGGCACGCGCGACGAGGCGCGCCGCTGCCGGCTCGTCGCCGTCGGGATCCGGGGCGTCACCCGCGTCGGCGATGCGCAGCGCCGCGACGTCTGCGCCCTCGGCGTGCGGCGAGCTGCGGCGGAGCGCCGAGCGCACGGCGCCCGGAGTGCCGTGCGCCGCGGTCGGGCTGATCGAGGTCGCGTGCGTGCCGATGCCGACGAGGGCAGCGTCGAGCGGGCCGTCGACCGCATCGAGCGCGGGCCAGCCCCCCGCGCGGGGCCAGCTCGGGTCGTGGGGGAGCGTCGACGGCGGGGGCATGCCCGCGACGCTAGCAAGTCGCACCGCACTCCCAGCCGCGCGGCCGCGGATCGTGCTTCTGTGGTCGGGCAGCGCCGCCGCCGGCGGCGCGCGGAGTGGACAGGAGGTGCGCATGGGTCTCGACGACCTCGTGGACAAGGGCAAGGCCGCCATGAACAGCGAGCACGGCGAGCAGGCGAGCGACAAGGGCATCGCGGGCGCGGGCGACGCGTTCGACTCGATGTCGGGCGGCCGCTTCGCCGAGCACACGGATCGCGTGCAGGAGCACGTCGACGGCGCCGTCGGCCAGGGCGACCAGCAGGCGCGGCAGGAACAGCAGCAGTAGTCGCTGCGCGACGGGGGCGGGCTGCGGCCCGCCCCCGTCGTCATGCCCCGGATCCCCGCGTCGTTCCGCGGTCCAAGCCGCGACACGCCCGGGTTGCACGGACATTCGCATCCGTGCGAGAATCGTCAGGTTGCAAACGCGGCGCTCTCCGCCGCTCACTGCCCTGCAGTGCACTGGACGATCACGATCCTGGGCCGCGGGCAGCCAACAAGAACTTCGCCGATGCAGAGCAGGGCTCGTCCATGCTCCGCGGCGGTGCGCGCTCCGCGAGGGGCATTGACAGAAGAACAGCGGTGCACTGACAGGTGCGTTGCGAGCAGCCGTAGAACGCTGCGTCGACAGGAAGAGAGTCAGCCATGGCGGGACAGAAGATCCGCATCCGACTGAAGTCGTACGACCACGAGGTCATCGACTCGTCGGCGCGGAAGATCGTCGACACCGTGACCCGTGCGGGCGCGACGGTGGTGGGCCCCGTGCCGCTGCCGACCGAGAAGAACGTGGTCGTCGTGATCCGTTCGCCGCACAAGTACAAGGACAGCCGCGAGCACTTCGAGAAGCGCACGCACAAGCGTCTCATCGACATCATCGACCCGACGCCGAAGGCCGTCGACTCGCTCATGCGCCTCGACCTGCCTGCTGACGTCAACATCGAGATCAAGCTCTAAGGAACGCCATGTCGAAGATCATGACGACGCGGGGCCTGCTCGGCACGAAGCTCGGGATGACCCAGGTGTGGGATGAGCAGAACAAGCTCGTCCCCGTCACGGTGCTCGAGATCACGCCGAACGTGGTCACGCAGATCCGCACGCCCGAGAAGGACGGCTACGCCGCGATCCAGATCGCCGCGGGCCAGATCGACCCGCGCAAGGTCAACCAGCCGTCGGCCGGTCACTTCACCGCTGCCGGCGTCACGCCGCGCCGCCACCTCGCCGAGGTCCGCACGGACAACGCCGGCGAGTACGAGCTCGGCCAGGAGCTGAGCGTCGACCTCTTCGCCCCCGGGCAGAAGATCGACGTCGTCGGCACCTCCAAGGGCAAGGGCTTCGCCGGTGTGATGAAGCGCCACAACTTCGCCGGCGTCTCCGCATCGCACGGTGCGCACCGCAACCACCGCAAGCCGGGCTCCATCGGCGCCTCGGCCACGCCGAGCCGCGTCTTCCGCGGCACGCGCATGGCCGGCCGCATGGGCGGCGCCCGCGTGTCGGTGCTGAACCTCACGGTCCACTCGATCGACGTCGAGCAGGGCCTCATGCTCGTCAAGGGCGCCGTCCCCGGCGCTCGCGGCCGACTCGTGTTCGTCCGCAACGCTGTGAAGGGAGCCTGAGCATGACCGCACAGGTCGCCATCGTCAACGCCGAGGGCCAGCAGGCCGGCTCCGTCGAGCTGCCCGCGAGCATCTTCGACGTCCAGACGAACGTTCCGCTGATCCACCAGGTCGTCGTCGCGCAGCTCGCCGCCGCGCGCCAGGGCACGCACTCGGCCAAGGGCCGCGGCGAGGTCTCCGGCTCCGGCACGAAGCCCTTCAAGCAGAAGGGCACCGGCCGCGCCCGCCAGGGCTCGATCCGCATGCCGCAGCACCGCGGCGGCGGCATCGTCCACGGCCCCGTGCCGCGCGACTACGCGCAGCGCACCCCCAAGAAGATGATCGCCGCAGCCCTGCTCGGCGCGCTCTCCGACCGCGCTCGCGGCGGCCGCCTGCACATCGTCGAGGCCTTCGGCGCCGCCGAGGCCCCGAAGACGCGCGTCGCCGTCGAGACGCTCAAGGCGCTCGGCGTCGCGAAGAACGTGCTGGTCGTGCTCGACCGCTCGGAGGAGAACGCGTTCCTGTCGGTGCGCAACCTCGCCGAGGTGCACGTGCTCGCGTGGGACCAGCTCAACGCGTACGACGTGCTCGTGAGCGACGACATCGTCTTCTCCAAGACCGCCTTCGACGCGTTCGTCGCGGCGAAGACCAAGGGCGAGGCGCCCGCCGCCGCGGCCGCCGAGGCAGACAAGGACGAGAACCGATGAGCGGCAACAAGGACCCTCGCGACATCATCATCCGACCCGTCGTGTCCGAGAAGAGCTACGCGCTCATCGACATGGGCAGCTACACCTTCGAGGTCGACCCCCGCGCGTCCAAGACCGAGATCAAGCTGGCGATCGAGAAGATCTTCGGCGTCAAGGTCGCCCGCGTGAACACCCTCAACCGCGTCGGCAAGGCGCGCCGCACCCGCTTCGGCATCGGCAAGCGCAAGGACACCAAGCGCGCCATCGTCAAGCTGAAGTCCGGCTCGATCGACATCTTCACGGCTGTCGGCTGAGGACGGAAGGAACAAGAGCATGGCAATCCGCAAGTACAAGCCGACGACCCCCGGTCGTCGTGGCTCCTCCGTCGCCGACTTCGCTGAGATCACCCGGTCGACGCCCGAGAAGTCGCTGCTGCGCCCGCTGCCCAAGACCGGCGGCCGCAACAACACCGGTCGCATCACGACCCGCCACATCGGTGGCGGCCACAAGCGCCAGTACCGCGTCATCGACTTCCGTCGCAACGACAAGGACGGCGTGAACGCCCGCGTCGCGCACATCGAGTACGACCCCAACCGCACGGCGCGCATCGCGCTGCTGCACTTCGAGGACGGCACGAAGCGCTACATCCTGGCTCCGAACAAGCTCTCGCAGGGCGACGTCGTGGAGTCGGGCGCCGGCGCCGACATCAAGCCGGGCAACAACCTGCCGCTGCGCAACATCCCCACGGGCACCGTCGTGCACGCGATCGAGCTCCGCCCCGGTGGCGGCGCGAAGCTCGCGCGCTCGGCCGGCGCCTCGGTGCGCCTCGTCGCCAAGGACGGCCCCTACGCGCAGCTCCGCCTGCCGTCGGGCGAGATCCGCAACGTCGACGCGCGCTGCCGCGCCACGATCGGCGAGGTCGGCAACGCCGAGCAGTCGAACATCAACTGGGGCAAGGCCGGCCGCAACCGCTGGAAGGGCATCCGCCCGACGGTCCGCGGTGTCGCGATGAACCCGGTCGACCACCCGCACGGCGGTGGCGAGGGCAAGACGAGCGGTGGCCGCCACCCCGTCAGCCCCTGGGGCCAGGCCGAGGGCCGCACGCGCCGCCCGAACAAGCCGAGCGACCAGCTCATCGTCCGTCGCCGCCCCACCGGCAAGAAGAAGCGCTAGTAGGAGAGTCCGATGCCCCGCAGCCTCAAGAAGGGTCCGTTCGTCGACGACCACCTCCTCACCAAGGTGGTTCGGCAGAACGAGGCCGGCAGCAAGAACGTCATCAAGACGTGGTCGCGCCGCTCGATGATCGTGCCGGCCATGCTCGGCCACACGATCGCCGTGCACGACGGTCGCAAGCACATCCCGGTCTTCGTCACCGAGACGATGGTCGGCCACAAGCTGGGCGAGTTCGCGCCCACCCGCACCTTCCGCGGTCACGTGAAGGACGACAAGAAGGGCCGTCGCCGCTGACGCGGCGACGGAGAAGGAGAAGGCAATGGTTGAGTCGATCGCTCGCGTTCGTCACATCCGCGTGACCCCTCAGAAGGCCCGCCGCGTCGTCGACATGATCCGCGGCAAGCAGGCCGAAGAGGCCCTCGCGATCCTGAAGTTCGCCCCCCAGGGCGCCTCGGAGCCGGTGTTCAAGCTCGTCGCCTCGGCGATGGCGAACGCCCGGGTCAAGGCGGACCAGGCGAACGAGTACCTCGACGAGCAGGACCTCTACGTGGCCCGCGCGTTCGTCGACGAGGGCACCACGCTCAAGCGGTTCCAGCCGCGTGCACAGGGTCGCGCGTTCCGCATCAACAAGCGGACGAGCCACATCACCGTCGTGCTCGCGACGCCGACCACGGAGGACGAGAAGTAATGGGACAGAAGGTCAACCCGTACGGCTTCCGCCTCGGCATCACCACCGACCACGTGTCGCGCTGGTTCGCCGAGTCGACGAAGCCGGGGCAGCGCTACGCCGACTACGTCGCCGAGGACGTCCGCATCCGCAAGATGCTGAAGACGAGCCTCGACCGCGCCGGCGTCGCCCGCATCGAGATCGAGCGCACCCGCGACCGGGTCCGCGTCGACATCCACACCGCCCGCCCGGGCATCGTGATCGGCCGCCGCGGCGCCGAGGCCGAGCGCATCCGCGCCGACCTCGAGAAGCTCACCGGCAAGCAGATCCAGCTGAACATCCTCGAGGTCAAGAACCCCGAGGCCTCGGCGCAGCTCGTCGCGCAGGGCATCGCGGAGCAGCTCAGCGCTCGCGTGGCGTTCCGCCGCGCGATGCGCAAGGGCCTCCAGTCGGCGCAGCGCGCCGGCGCCAAGGGCGTGAAGATCAAGGTCTCGGGCCGCCTCGGCGGCGCCGAGATGAGCCGCAGCGAGTCGTACCGCGAGGGCCGCGTGCCCCTGCACACCCTCCGGTCGAACATCGACTACGGCTTCTACGAGGCCCGCACGACCTTCGGCCGCATCGGCGTGAAGGTCTGGATCTACAACGGTGAGCTCACCAACCGCGAGCTCGCTCGCGAGCAGGCGAACCAGAAGCCGCAGCGAGAGCGTCGGGGTCCCCGTCGCGACGCGCCGGCCGCAGCAGGAGTCGAGGCGTAATCATGCTCATCCCCCGTCGAGTCAAGCACCGCAAGCAGCACCACCCGAAGCGCTCGGGTCAGGCGACCGGTGGCACGAAGGTCAGCTTCGGCGAGTTCGGCATCCAGGCGCTCACGCCTGCGTACGTCACGAACCGGCAGATCGAGTCCGCGCGAATCGCCATGACCCGCCACATCAAGCGTGGCGGCAAGGTGTGGATCAACATCTACCCCGACCGTCCCCTCACGAAGAAGCCCGCCGAGACCCGCATGGGCTCCGGCAAGGGCTCGCCCGAGTGGTGGGTCGCCAACGTCAAGCCGGGCCGCGTCCTCTTCGAGGTCGCCGGTGTCGACGAGCAGCTCGCGCGCGAAGCGCTGACGCGAGCCATCCACAAGCTGCCGCTCAAGGCACGCATCATCAAGCGCGAGGAGGCTGACGCATAATGGCGATCGGTTCCAAGGAGCTCATGCCCGCCGAGCTCGCCACCATGGACGACGAGCGACTCGTCGTCGAGCTGAAGCGGGCCAAGGAGGAGCTGTTCAACCTGCGCTTCCAGTCGGCCACCGGCCAGCTGGACTCGCACGGCCGCCTGCGCGCCGTCAAGCGCGACATCGCGCGGCTCTACACCGTGATCCGCGAGCGCGAGCTCGGCATCAGCGCCTCTCCGGCGCCCGTCGAGAAGCCGGCGGACAAGAAGAAGTCGAAGAAGGCCGACGCGGCCCCGGCTTCTGAGAAGGACGAGAAGGCTGAGGACAACTGATGGCTAGCACCGAGCAGAAGGACGAGACCGTCCAGCGCGGTTACCGCAAGTCGCGCATCGGCTACGTCGTCTCCGACAAGATGGAGAAGACGGTCGTCGTCGAGGTCGAGGACCGCGTGAAGCACCCGCTGTACGGCAAGGTCATCCGCAAGTCGTCCAAGGTCAAGGCGCACGACGAGCAGAACGCAGCCGGCATCGGCGACCGCGTCCTGATCGCAGAGACCCGCCCGATGAGCGCGACCAAGCGGTGGCGCATCGTCGAGATCCTCGAGAAGGCCAAGTAGGCCTCGGCCTCGAAGGAGATCCAGAATGATCCAGCAGGAATCCCGCATCAAGGTCGCCGACAACACCGGCGCCAAGGAGCTCCTGACCATCCGCGTGCTCGGCGGCTCCGGCCGTCGCTACGCCGGCCTCGGTGACACCATCGTGGCCACGGTCAAGGACGCCATCCCCGGCGGCAACGTCAAGAAGGGCGACGTGGTCAAGGCCGTCGTCGTCCGCACCGTGAAGTCGACGCGCCGCGCCGACGGCTCGTACATCAAGTTCGACGAGAACGCAGCGGTCATCCTCAAGAACGACGGCGACCCCCGCGGCACCCGCATCTTCGGACCCGTCGGTCGCGAGCTCCGCGACAAGCGCTTCATGAAGATCGTGTCGCTCGCACCGGAGGTGATCTGACCCATGGCCAGCATCAAGAAGGGCGACCTCGTCGTCGTCATCGCCGGCGCGCGCGAGTCGCGCGGCGGCGACCGGGGGAAGACCGGTCGCGTGATCGAGGTCCTGCCCGAGCAGAACCGCGTGATCGTCGAGGGCGTCAACCTCGTCACCAAGCACATCAAGGTCGGGCAGACCAACCGCGGCACCCGCACGGGCGGCATCGAGACCCACGAGGCCCCGATCCACGTGTCGAACGTCGCGCTCGTCGACCCCGAGACCAAGAAGCCCACCCGCGTGCGCCGCGAGGTCAAGAGCGTCGAGAAGAACGGCGTCACGACCACGACGAAGGTCCGCGTCGCGACGAAGTCGGGCAAGGAGATCAAGAGCAATGACTGACACCGCTGTGCGCCTCCCGCGGCTCAAGCAGCAGTACCGCGAGACGATCATCCCGTCGCTCCGCGAGGAGTTCGGGTACGCCAACGTCATGCAGGTGCCGGGCCTCACGAAGATCGTCGTGAACACCGGCGTCGGCGAGGCCGCGCGCGACTCGAAGGTGATCGAGGGCGCGATCCGCGACCTCACGCAGATCACCGGCCAGAAGCCGATGGTCACGAGCGCCCGCAAGTCGATCGCGCAGTTCAAGCTGCGTGAGGGCATGCCGATCGGCGCGCACGTCACGCTGCGCGGCGACCGCATGTGGGAGTTCCTCGACCGCCTGCTGACGCTCGCCCTCCCGCGCATCCGCGACTTCCGCGGCCTGAGCCCGAAGCAGTTCGACGGCAACGGCAACTACACGTTCGGCCTCCAGGAGCAGTCGGTGTTCCACGAGATCGACCAGGACAAGATCGACCGCGTCCGCGGCTTCGACATCACCGTCGTCACGACGGCGAAGAACGACGACGAGGGTCGCGCGCTGCTCAAGGCGCTCGGCTTCCCCTTCCAGTCCTGACCCCATCGGCGCCGCCGGCGCCGAGCAGATTCAAGGTCGCTGTCCGCGGAACGGGCAGCGAAACCAGAACGGAGAACACCCATGACGATGACCGATCCGGTCGCCGACATGCTGACGCGTCTGCGCAACGCCAATACGGCGATGCACGACGAGGTCACGCTGCCGTCGTCGACCCTCAAGGCGAACATCGCCGAGATCCTCGAGCGCGAGGGCTACATCACGAGCTGGAAGGTCGAGGACGCGCGCGTCGGCAAGACCCTCACGCTCGGCCTGAAGTACGGCCCCAACCGCGAGCGCGCGATCTCGGGCATCAAGCGGGTCTCGAAGCCGGGCCTGCGCGTCTACGCGCGCTCGACGGAGATCCCCCAGGTGCACGGCGGCCTCGGCGTCGCCATCCTGTCCACGAGCTCGGGCCTCCTCACGGACCGTGAGGCCGAGCAGAAGGGCGTCGGCGGGGAAGTCCTCGCCTACGTGTGGTGAGCTGACATGTCACGAATCGGACGTCTCCCCATCGACATCCCCGCGGGTGTCGAGGTCACGGTGAACGACGGCGTCGTCACCGTCAAGGGCCCGAAGGGCGAGCTGCAGCTGCAGGTCGCGCAGCCCATCGAGGTCGAGGTCGTCGACGGCCAGGTGCAGGTCACCCGCCCCGACGACGAGCGCGAGTCGCGCTCGCTGCACGGCCTCACCCGCACCCTCATCGCGAACGACATCGTCGGCGTCACCGAGGGCTACTCGAAGGCTCTCGAGGTCGTCGGCACGGGCTACCGCGTGCAGGCCAAGGGCACCGGGGTCGAGTTCGCGCTCGGCTACTCGCACCCGATCAGCGTCGAGCCGCCCGCCGGCATCACGCTCACGGTCGAGGGCAACAACAAGGTCACCGTCAGCGGCATCTCGAAGCAGGCCGTCGGCGAGGTGGCTGCGAACCTCCGCAAGCTGCGCAAGCCGGAGCCCTACAAGGGCAAGGGCGTGCGGTACGCGGGCGAGCAGATCCGCCGCAAGGCTGGAAAGGCTGGTAAGTGATGGGCATCGGTACCCGAGGCAAGAGCAAGTCGGCTGCCCGCGGTCGTCGTCACGCACGCCTCCGCAAGAAGATCGTCGGCACCCCGCTGGTGCCGCGCCTGGTCGTCACCCGCTCGGCACGCCACGTGTTCGTGCAGGTCGTCGACGACTCGCAGGGCGTCACGGTCGCATCCGCGTCGACGATGGAGGCCGACCTCCGCGCCTTCGACGGCGACAAGACCGCGAAGGCCAAGCGCGTGGGCGAGCTCGTCGCCGAGCGCGCCAAGGCTGCCGGCATCGAGTCGGTCGTCTTCGACCGCGGCGGCAACCGCTACGCCGGCCGGGTCGCGGCGATCGCCGACGGCGCACGAGAGGCAGGGCTGGGACTGTGAGCGAAGAGAACAAGGACACGCAGGTGACGGACACCACGCAGCAGCCTGCTGCTGAGGCCGCGACGACGGCCGACCACCGCGACGAGCCGCGCGAGCAGCGCCGGGGGAGCCGCGACCGCGGCACCCGCAACGAGCGCGGCCGCCGCGACGACCGCACGGAGAACCAGTTCCTCGAGCGCGTCGTCACGATCAACCGCGTCTCGAAGGTCGTCAAGGGCGGCCGCCGCTTCAGCTTCACGGCGCTCGTCGTCGTGGGCGACGGCGACGGCCTCGTGGGCGTCGGCTACGGCAAGGCCCGCGAGGTCCCGACGGCGATCTCGAAGGGCGTCGAGGAGGCGAAGAAGAACTTCTTCCGCGTCCCGCGCATCGGCCGCTCGATCCCGCACCCCGTGCAGGGCGAGGCCGCTGCCGGCGTCGTGCTGCTGCGCCCCGCAGCCGCCGGTACCGGTGTCATCGCCGGTGGCCCCGTGCGCGCCGTGCTCGAGTGCGCCGGCATCCACGACGTGCTGAGCAAGTCGCTCGGCTCGTCGAACTCCATCAACATCGTGCACGCCACCGTGGCGGCGCTGCGGATGCTCGAGGAGCCCCGCGCCGTCGCCGCTCGCCGTGGCCTCGACCTCGACCGCGTGCTGCCCAAGCAGCTCGCGCGCATCCAGGCCGAGTTCACGAAGCACGAGGCCGAGATCGCGAAGGCGGCATCGAAGTGAGCAAGCTGAAGATCACGCAGATCAAGTCCGTGATCAGCGAGAAGCAGTACCAGCGCGAGACGCTCCGCTCGCTGGGCCTCAAGCGCATCGGCCAGTCGGTCGAGCGCGAGGACAACGAGCAGAACCGCGGTTACGTCAACACGGTTCGGCACCTCGTCAAGGTCGAGGAGATCCAGAATGACTGACAAGAACGAGTCGACCGAGCTGCCGTCGCTCAAGGTGCACCACCTCCGGCCCGCGCCGGGCGCGAAGACCGCCCGCACGCGCGTCGGCCGCGGTGAGGCGTCGAAGGGCAAGACGGCCGGTCGCGGCACCAAGGGCACGAAGGCCCGCAACTCCGTGCGCGCCGGCTTCGAGGGCGGCCAGCTCAACAGCGTCATGCGCGCCCCGAAGCTGCGCGGGTTCAAGAACCCGTTCCGCACCGAGTACCAGGTCGTCAACGTCGGGCAGCTGCAGTCGCTCTACCCGAACGGCGGCGACGTCACGGTCGCCGACCTGGTGGCCAAGGGCGCGGTCCGCAAGAACGAGCTCGTGAAGGTGCTCGCCGGCGGCGAGCTCACGGTCGCGCTCACGATCGACGTCGACAAGGTGTCGTCGGCGGCCGAGCAGAAGATCGTGGCCGCAGGCGGCTCCGTCAAGTAAGTAGGCTGAGGGGCGGTCCGTTCGCGGGCCGCCCCGATTGCCATTCCCGGAAGGCTGCACGTGTTCAGTGCCATCGCACGCATCTTCAAGACGCGCGACCTGCGTCGGAAGATCCTCTTCACGCTCGCGATCGTCGCGATCTTCCGGCTCGGGTCGTTCATCCCCGCGCCGTTCGTCGACTACAGCAACGTGCAGCAGTGCATCGCGGCCAACTCCCAGGCCACCGGGCTCTACCAGCTCGTCAACCTGTTCTCGGGTGGCGCGCTGCTCCAGCTGAGCATCTTCGCGCTCGGCATCATGCCCTACATCACCGCCGCGATCATCGTGCAGCTGCTGCGCGTGGTGATCCCGCACTTCGAGACCCTCTACAAGGAGGGCCAGCAGGGCCAGGCGAAGCTCACGCAGTACACGCGCTACCTCACGATCGCGCTCGGCGTGCTGCAGTCGACGACGCTCATCACCGTCGCGCGCTCCGGCGCCCTCTTCTCGGCGACCGGCGGCCCCTCGCTCCCGCAGTGCCAGAACCTGCTGACGAACGACTCGTGGTGGTCGATCGCGCTCATGATCATCACCATGACCGCGGGCACGGGCCTCATCATGTGGCTCGGCGAGCTCATCACCGAGCGCGGCATCGGCAACGGCATGTCGCTGCTCATCTTCACGTCGATCGCGGCGACCTTCCCCGGCGCCCTCGGCATCATCTTCGAGACGCAGGGCGTCAACACCTTCATCATGGTGCTGCTCGTCGGCGTGCTCATCATGGGCCTCGTCGTCTTCGTCGAGCAGTCGCAGCGACGCATCCCCGTGCAGTACGCCAAGCGCATGGTCGGCCGGCGCATGTACGGCGGGCAGTCGACGTACATCCCCATCAAGGTCAACATGGCCGGCGTCGTGCCCGTCATCTTCGCCTCGTCGCTGCTCTACCTGCCGGCGCTCGTCGCGCAGTTCAACATGCCGGTGGACGGCACCGCCCCCGCTGACTGGGTGCTGTGGGTGCAGGCGAACTTCACGACGGGCGACCACCCGCTCTACATGCTGGTGTTCTTCCTGCTCATCGTCGGCTTCACGTACTTCTACGTGGCGATCACCTTCAACCCCGAGGACGTCGCCGACAACATGAAGAAGTACGGCGGCTTCATCCCCGGCATCCGCGCGGGCCGCCCGACGGCCGAGTACCTCGACTACGTGCTCACGCGCATCACGTTCCCGGGATCGCTCTACCTGGGGCTCATCGCCCTCATCCCGCTCATCGCGCTCGCCACGGTCGGCGCGAACCAGAACTTCCCGTTCGGCGGGGCTTCGATCCTCATCATCGTCGGCGTCGGCCTCGAGACGGTCCGCCAGATCGACGCGCAGCTGCAGCAGCGCCACTACGAAGGGCTCATCCGCTAAATGGCGAACCTCCTCATCGTCGGCCCGCCCGGAGCGGGCAAGGGTACCCAGGCAGCTCGGCTGGCCGCGGCACTGCGCGTGCCAGCGGTCTCGACCGGGGACATCTTCCGCCAGAACATCAAGGAGCAGACCGAGCTCGGCAAGCGGGTCACGGCCATCCTCGACGCGGGGGAGTACGTGCCCGACGAGCTCACGAACGAGCTCGTCGACGACCGGCTCGCGCAGCCCGACGCCGAGCGCGGCTACCTCCTCGACGGCTACCCGCGCACCGCGGGCCAGGTCGAGTACCTCGACGGCGTGAACCTGCGCCGCGGCGAGCAGCTCGACGCGGTCGTGCGGCTCATCGCCGACACCGACGAGGTCGTCCGCCGACTCTCGGCCCGCGCGCTCGAGCAGGGCCGCAGCGACGACACCGAAGAGGTCATCCGCCACCGCCTCGACGTCTACGAGCGCGAGACCGCGCCGCTCATCGCGATCTTCGAGGAGCGCGGCCTCGTCGTCGAGGTCGACGGCATCGGCGCGGTCGACGAGGTGACCGAGCGCATCCTCGCGGGCCTCGCGGCTCGCGGCATCGAGGCCTGATGCGCGGCCGCGGCCCCTACAAGTCGCGCCGCGAGCTCGCCGGCATGCGGGAGCCCGGTCGCATCACCGCCCTCGCGCTCGAGGCGGTCGAGCGCGCCATCGCGCCGGGGGTCACGACGCTCGAGCTCGACGCGATCGCCGAGCGCGTCATCCGCGAGCACGGCGCCGTGCCGAACTTCCAGCTCGAGCCCGGCTACGAGCACACGCTGTGCACCAACGTGAACGACGTGGTCGTGCACGGCATCCCGAACGGCACGCCGCTGCAGCCGGGCGACATCGTCACCGTCGACTGCGGTGCGACGATCGGCGGCTTCCACGGCGACGCCGCGATCTCGGTCGTCGTGCCGGGCGGCGACCCCGCGCTGACGGATGCGCGGCAGCGGCTGAGCGACGTCACGCACGACGCGCTGTGGGCCGGGATCGCCGCGCTCGCCGGCGCGAAGCAGCTCGGCGAGGTCGGCGCGGCGATCGAGGAGCACATCGAGGCGCACAGCGACTACGGCATCAGCGAGGACTACATCGGCCACGGCATCGGCCGCGCGATGCACGAGGAGCCGCCGGTCTTCAACTACAGCACGCGCGTCAAGGGGCCGGCGGTCAAGCCGGGGCTGTGCGTCGCGATCGAGCCGATCATCCACGCGAAGGGCACCGCGACGACCGTCGACGCCGACGGCTGGACGGTGCGCAGCGCCGACGGCTCCGACGCATGCCAGTGGGAGCACTCCGTCGCGGTCCACTCCGGCGGCATCTGGGTGCTGACCGCGCTCGACGGCGGCGCCTCCCGGCTCGCGCCGCTCGGCGTCGAGCCGGTGCCGATCCCGGATCGCTGACGCGGCGGCTCACGCGGCGCGGCGCACGCCGCGATGCTCCCGGTAGTCCCGCACGATGTCGATCGTGACGCCCAGCTCGTCCGCGAGCTCGGCGTCGTCGCGCGCCCACCTGCACGCCTCGGCGAGCGCCCGCGGATCGATGAGCAGGCGCGCGGCGAACCGCTCCGCGGCGCGCTCGTCGGCTGCCGACGAGCCGACGTGCGAGAGCAGCGCGTGCCCGAGCTCGTGGGCCAGCACGCAGCGCTGCTCGACGGGCGTGAGGCCGCGGGCGAGCAGGATGCGCTCGCGCTCGTGCTCGTAGGCGCCGAGGCAGCCGGCCGGGAGCGCTGCGACGTGCACCTCGAGCCCCGCTTGCGCGCACAGCCGGACGAGCTCACTCAGCGTGGGGCTCGTCCCTTCGAGCGATGCCGCGCCGCGCCGCAAGTCCATGGATGTCGCGCTCCTCGAGTCCGCCCTCGTCGTGGATGGCGGTGAGGGTAGGGCCGACCGCTGACACCTCGCCCGCCCGCACGTGCGCGGCGAGCGTCGCGATCGCGGCGTCGGCGGCGAGGTGCCTGCGATCGGCGGGCACGCTCGAGAGCAGCTCGGACATCACGGCGACCCAGAGCTCGACCTCGGGGTCGCGCGGCTGCGCATCGGTGGCGAGGCCCAGCGCTGCGAACAGCCGTCGGAGGACGTCCTCCTGCGGAGCGCCGGCACCGCGCTCGATGTTGCTCACGGTCGTGCGGTCGACCTCCGCGAGCGTCGCGAGCGCCTTCTGGCTGAGGCCGCGGCGCACGCGGGCGGGTCGCACGAGCTCGGCGTAGCGCGCGCGCTCGCTCGCGCTCGCGCCGCGAAGGTGGATGGACATCGCTCGACCCCGCTTCCTGCGTCACCCCATTATCCGCACGAGTGCCGAACACCGATCACGGTATTCGATGGTTGTTCGACATGCAGCGGCAAGATCGGCTACCCGTTGTCGAGAAGTGGTTGCGCGACCGTTGAAAACCTGGCATGCTTTCCGACATGGCGGTCGAATCGCGCATCGGGACCTCACTCGCATCCCTGCGCTCGCACGCCGGCATGACGCAGCGCGCGCTCGCCGATCGCGCCGGCACGCCGGTCGCGACGGTCGTCGGCGTGGAGGACGGCTCGATCGAGCCGCCCGCGTCGCTCGTGGCGCGCTTGGCGGCGGCCATCGCGGCGCGGCTGCGGGAGGAGGGCGAGTGATGGCGTCGCGGGCGACGCCCACGGTCTCGTGCCGCGCGGCACGAGCACCCGGCGAACGGGTGGGAGGAAGGAGTCAACTCATGCAGATCGAATCGAAGCGCGGCCGTGCGGCCGTGTGGACGGCATCGGCGGCCGTGACGGTCGTCGGCCTGGCGGCGGCAGGCGTGTCGCTGTCGTGGCTCATGGCCAGCTTCGGGCTGTCCGGCATCGCGGCCGCGCAGGTCGTCGCGGCCATCGAGATCGGCGGTGCGGCCCTCGCCGTCGTCGCCGCGCTCTTCTCGGGCGGCCTCCTCGGGGCCGTCATCTCCACGGTCACGTGGTACTTGAAGCGGAAGCTCCGCACGCTGGCCATCCGATGAGCCGGAGCACGGTCGGCGCCGCGAGCGAGCGGGGCGCGCTCCGGCTCGCGCTCGCGTCGTCGGCCGTGCTCGCTGCCGGTCTGCTGGGCGCGGCCTCGGCGGCCACCGCTGCGGCTTCCGGTGACATCGCTGCCGCCAACGCGGCGGCCGTCGCCGGCGGATCGATCGACTCGGCCGTGCTCGCCGCCGACGGCAGCGCGCTCGGCATCGCCGCGAGCAACCTCGCAGCCATCGCGCTGCTCGCGTCGGGCGCGCCGGTGCTCGGGTCGCTCACCCTCGTGGGCATTTCGCTCATCGGGATCGGCATCGGCGTCTCGGCCGCTTCGGTCGTCGCGGCCCTCGGAGCGGTGGAGACGCTCGCGCGCATCGCTCCGTACATCGTCTTCGAGGTCGCCGCGGTGCTGCTCGCGGCGACAGCGGGCCTGCTGCCCGTCGCGCACGTCGCGTCGGCATGGCTGTGCACAGGTCGACGCCCGACCGCTGCGTACGCGATCGGGCTCGGCTACGGTCTGCGCCTCACGGCCGTCGCCGCGCTGCTCGTCGTGCTCGCGGCCGTCACGGAATCGCTCTGCGTCGCTCGCGGCACGTGAAGGGAGGAAGCCATGGATGCGCCCATCCGGGCGGGGGTCGCTCGCCCCGCGCTCGAGCGGTCGACGACCTCGGCGGTGGTCTGGTGCGTCGTGATCGCGCTCGTGAGCGCGCTGCTGCTCGTGCGCCTGCCGATGTTCGTCGACGTCGCCGCGGCTGCAGGGCAGGAGGCTGCGGACGCGCTCGGCGATGCGGCGCTCGCGGCTGCCGCGACGACGGTCGGAGCGGTGAGCGCCATCGCGCTGCACCTGCTCGTCCTCATCGTCGCGGCCGTGATCGCGACGCTGCTCGAGCGCTGGCTCGGGCCGGTCGCGCTGCGACCCGCGCGCGGCGCGGGCAGGGTGCGGCTCGGCGTCGCGGGCCTCGTGCTCGCGGTGCTCGTGCTCGGCCAGCAGGTCGCCGCGCTCGCGATGGGCGTCGCCGCCGTGCCGCGCGGCTGGCAGCTGTGGGTCGCGGCGATCGCGGTCGCCGCGGTCGCGCCGCTCGCCTTCCCCGCGGCACGCCGCTCGGCGCGGGACTACGCGCGCTCGCTCGCGGCGGCAGTGGCGACGGGGGTGCTGCTGTGCCTCGGGTGACGCGCGCGACCTTCCGCATCCCCGAGCTCGGCATCGCGCTGCCGCTCTCGCGCACCGGGGTCCGCGGGATCGCGCTCGCGCAGCTGCTGCTCGTCACGGGCGTGCTGAGCGCGGCGGCGGCGACCGACGTCGCGCCGGAGCTCCGGGTGGCGAGCACGTGGCTGACGCTCGCGGCCTCCGCCTGCGCGCTCGCGACGAGCGTGCCCGCGCTGGTCGACGGGCGCTTCCGCTTCGCGCTCGCCGGCGCGGGATCGGCCGTGACGGCGCTCGTCGCGATGACCCTCGTCGGGCTCGTGCGCACCTGGCCCGCGCACCTGTTCGGGTGGCCGCTGCTCGCCGTCTCGATGCTCGCCGTCGCCTACCACCTCGTCGGCTCCGGGCATCGAGCCGCGGGTCGCTCGCGCGAGCCATGAGCGACGGGCGCGCGAGGGCTCGGCGGGCGACGGCGGCTGCCGCCGAGGTCGGCTGGGTCGTCGCGCACCACGTGCTGCCGGGATGGATGCTCGCCGCGCTCTCGAGCCCGCTGCGGCTGCCGCTGCTCGTGGCGTCGCTCAGCGCGCTCCTCGGCGTCGTGGCGGTCGCCGCCGCCGCCGTGCACCTCGCCGTGCGCCTGTCGCCCGAGGTCGCGGTGCCGGTGCTGCTCGCGGCGCTCGCGCTCGGGCCCGCCTCGCGCCTCGCGGTCGGCGCGACGCCGCCGCTCGTCGTGTCGCTCGACGCCGTCGCCGGACTGCTGCGCACCCTCGACCTCGGCGGCGCGCGAGGGTGGGGAGCGCTCGCGGCCGTCGCTCCGCTGCTGCTGAGCTCGAGCGTCGTGGCGGGCGCTGCGGCGGTCTCGCTGTCGACCGCGGGCGACGGCCGCGCGGTCGCGGTGCTCGCGGCGGCAGCGGCGGGGATCGCCGGGGCGATGGCGGTCGCTGCCATCGGCGGGGGACGGCCGCTAATCCGCGGCGCGGGGGCGCGGCTCGGCGCTGTGCTCGCGGCCGGCGTCGCGGCCTGGGCCGCGATCGCGGCCGGCTCGCTCGAGCGCGCGGCGCCGAGCGCGGAGCTCGCGGCGGCCTGGGCTGCGATCGCCGCGTCGCAGCCGCTCGTGCTCGCGATCGCGACGGCCCCCGCGCTCTGGATCGCCACGCAGCTCCTGGCGCAGGATGCGCGGCCGCTCGAGCGGCTCGCGCGCGAGCTCGTGTCGTGCGGCGCGCCGAGGGCGGCGGTCACGGCGACCCTCGCGATAGCCGTGCTCGCGGTGGGCTTCGCGGCGGCGCCGCTCTCGAGTGCGCTCGCGGCGCTCGCGGGGAGCGGCGCCGAGCGGTCGTGGGAGGCCGCGGCGATCGGCTGGTACGTCGCGGTGGCGGCGTCGACCGTCGTGCTGCTCGAGCCCGGCACCGAGCGCCTCGCGGTGCGCGCGCTGGCCTTCGCCATGCTCCTCGCCGCGCCGTGCCTCGTCGCGACCGGCGGCCTCGCCGCGGCGTGGCTGCTCCTACCGGGCACCGCGCTCGTCGCGGTCGCCGTCGCGGCGACGCTCGGCAGGCGGCGGTGACGAGCGTGCTCATGGAGGGCGTCGGCATCGTGCCGGTCGGCCGCTCGCGCGTCCGCGTCCCCGACCTCGAGGGGCGCGCGCCGCGACTGCTGCGCCTCGTCGGTCGCAACGGGATCGGGAAGAGCACGGTCGTCGAGCTGCTCGCGGGCGCCGCGCGGCCGCCGCGCGGCCGCGTGCTCGTGGCGGGCAGGCTCGCGAGCGACCCGCTCGCGCGCGCTGGACGCACCGTGACGCGCAGCGAGCCCGCGCTGCTGCCGGCCGTGAGCCTCGAGCGGCACGCGCGCCTGTTCGGTCGCGCGGCGGGCGTCGGCGCCGATCGCGCGATCGCGGCGCTCGCAGCCGCCGGGCTCGAGGGCTGCCTCGCGATGCGCGCCGACGCCCTCTCCACCGGCCAGCGGCGCAGTGCGTGGGTCGTGCTCACGACCCTTCGCGAGGCCGGCGTCATGCTCCTCGACGAGCCGTTCCTCGGCCTCGACGACGAGGCCGCCGCGCGGCTCGCGGGGAGCGTCGAGCGCTGGGCGTCGACGCGGCTCGTCGTGCTCGTCGACCACGGCGAGCGCGCACTCGCCGCCGACACCGGTGTCGTGCGCATGGAGCCCGCATGAGGCCGGCGATCGAGGTCGCGGCGCTGCGCCGCGGCTACGGCGGTCGCACCGTGCTCGACGGCGTCTCCTTCCTCGTGCCGTGGGGCAGCGTGACGGGCTTCGTCGGCGTCAACGGCGCCGGCAAGACGACGACCCTCCGCTGCCTCCTCGGCCTCGAGCGTCACGAGGGCATCGCTCGCGTCGCGGGCGCCCGCTACCGGTCGCTCGGCACGCCCTTGCGCTCGGTCGGCTTCTGCGCCGATGCGCTGGGAGCCGCGCCCGGTGCGAGCGCTCGGTCGCACCTCGTACCGCTCGCCCTGCGCGCGGGCGTCGCGCGCGACGCGATCGACCGCACGCTGCAGGCGGTGGGACTCGCGGAGGCGCGCGGCCCGGTGCGCTCGTTCTCGCTCGGCATGCGCCGCCGCCTCGCGATCGCGGGAGCGCTGCTGCCCTCACCGCGCATCCTCGTGCTCGACGAGCCCTTCGACGGCCTCGACCCGGCCGGCCGGCGGTGGCTCTCGGCACTCCTGCGCGCGCACGCCGACAGCGGCGGGGCCGTGCTGCTCTCGGCGCACGCGCTCGACGAGATCGAGCCGCTCCTCGACCGGCTCGTGTGCCTCCACGGCGGACGCACGAGGTTCGAGGGCGACGTGGATGCGTTCCTGCGCGCGCACGCCGCGCCCGTGGTCATCGTGCGGTCGACGGAGGGCGACCGCTTCGCGGGAGCGCTGCGCGCGGCGAGCGCCGTCGTGCACGGCCGCGCGTCGGGCGCGCTCGCGGTGCGGGGGCTCGACCCTGAGCGCATCGCGCGCATCGCGGCACGGGAGGGACTGCTCGTGACGGAGCTCTCCCCTCGGCGCCTCTCGCTGAGCGCCGCGTTCGCCGCGGCGATCGAGGGCGGCCCGTGAGCGCCGTGCTGCGCGAAGCGAGGGCCGAGCTCGCGACGATGCTGCTGGGCCGGCGACCGTGGATCCCCCTGACGCTCGCGCTCGTCGGATCCGGCCTCGGCGGGCTCGCGACCGGCGCGCTCCTCGCGCACGCCGCGGCCTCGACCGACCTCGAGGCCGCGACCGTCGTCATCGCGCGCGGCTCAGCCGCGCAGCCCGCGATCGCCGTGCTCGCGAGCCTGGGCGTCGCCGCGCCCTACCGCGACGGCAGCTGGATGCATGCCGCGCTCGCCCACCCGAGACCGGCGCACCGGCTCGCGCTGTCGATCGGGTCGACGCTCGTGCCGGCGCTCCTCCTCGCGGCGCTCTCGAGCGCGGCGGCGCTCGCGGGCGCGGCGGCGCTCGTGCGCCCGAGCCTCGATGCGGCGCTCGTCGTCGTGAGCATCCACCTCGGCACCGCGGCCGCGTGGGCCGTGTGGATGGCCGCGCTCGCGCACGCCTCCCGCTCGCCGCTGCTCGTGCTCGCGGTCGGTCTCGCGCTGCCGCTGCTCGTCGAGCCGGGCATCGCCGGCGCGCTCGCCCTCGCGGGCCTCGACGGCGTCCGCTGGCTGCTGCCCGGCCAGGCGCTCCGCGCGGTCTCCGAGGGCATCGTCGCGGGCGGCACCGTGCTCGCCCCGATCGGTGCCGCCGAGCTGCGACTGGCCGCCGCGGCGCTCGTCGGCTGGAGCGCCGTCGCGGTGCTCGCGGCCTGGGCGCGGCTGCGCGGCGGCCGCCCCCGCTGACGCCGCGGGATCCTGCCGACGGTCGGGGAACCGGTGGTACCGTGAGCGCCACCCGGCGTCCCGCCGGACCGAGTCAGAGGAGCAGCATGGCCGAGCGCACCGTCACCGTCGAATCGTCGCACGGCCTCCACGCGCGGCCCGCCTCCCTGTTCGCCCAGGCCGCCGCCAAGGCATCCGCCCCCGTCACCGTCGCCGTCGGCGACAAGCAGGTGAACGCGGCGAGCATCCTGTCGGTGATCTCGCTCGGCGTGAACAAGGGCGACACCGTGACGATCGCCTCCGACGACGAGGCGGCGCTCGACGAGCTCGAGCAGCTGCTCTCGACCGACCACGACGTGTAGGCGCCGCGAGCCCTGATCCGCCAGCGAGCACAGGAGCCGAGATGACCACCACCACAGCAGCCACGGCGTCCGGCAGCGGCGCCCGCGTCCGCGTCCAGCGGTTCGGCACGTTCCTCTCGGGCATGATCATGCCCAACATCCCCGCGCTCATCGCTTGGGGCATCGTCACGGCCCTCTTCATCGCCGACGGCCCGTTCCCCAACGAGGGGCTCGCGTCGATCGTGGGGCCGACGATCCACTACCTCCTCCCCATCCTCATCGCCGCGACCGGCGGTCGGATGGTCTACGAGGCGCGCGGTGCCGTGGTCGGCGCCTTCGCGACGCTCGGCGTGATCGCCGGCTCCGACTGGCTCATCGCGCAGTTCAACGCCGCCAACCCGCCCGCCGAGGGGCAGGGGGAGCTCGGCCAGGTGCACATGTTCATCGGCGCGATGATCATGGGCCCGCTCGCCGCGTGGGTGATGAAGAAGCTCGACGCGCTCTGGGAGGGCAAGGTCAAGGCGGGCTTCGAGATGCTCGTCAACATGTTCTCGGCGGGCATCGTCGCGTTCATCCTCGGCATCGCCGGCTTCTACCTGCTCGCACCGGTCGTCAACTGGATCATGGACGTCATCGGCGGTGCCGTCGGCTGGCTCGTCTCGACCGGCCTGCTGCCGCTCGCCTCGATCCTCATCGAGCCCGCGAAGGTCTTCTTCCTCAACAACGCCATCAACCACGGCGTGCTCACCCCGCTCGGCATCTCCGAGGCGGCGGAGCAGGGCAAGTCGATCCTGTTCCTGCTCGAGGCGAACCCGGGCCCGGGCCTCGGCGTGCTGCTCGCCTTCACGTTCTTCGGCGTCGGCGCCGCGCGCGCGACCGCGCCGGGCGCCGCCGTCATCCAGTTCCTCGGCGGCATCCACGAGGTCTACTTCCCCTACGTGCTCATGAAGCCGGCGCTGCTGCTCGCGGTGATCGCCGGCGGCATGACGGGCGTGGCGACCAACGCGCTCTTCGCGACCGGCCTGCGGGCGCCCGCGTCGCCGGGCTCGATCTTCGCGATCGTCGCGCA
This sequence comes from Agrococcus pavilionensis RW1, assembly GCF_000400485.1. Taxonomy (GTDB): domain Bacteria; phylum Actinomycetota; class Actinomycetes; order Actinomycetales; family Microbacteriaceae; genus Agrococcus; species Agrococcus pavilionensis. The sequence continues at coordinate 87,694 of NZ_ASHR01000028.1, read as the reverse complement.
GACGGCGACCGACAGCTACCTCGGCGTCGTGCTCTCGGTCGTGCTCTCGGCGGCGGTGTCCTTCGCGGTCGGCGCGCTCATCCTGCGGCTGAGCCGCAAGCGCGACCTCGAGCGCGAGGCGGCCGGCGACGACGCGCTCGGCGCCGCCGTGGCGCAGACGCAGGCCAACAAGGGCAAGTCCTCCGAGGCCCTCGCCGGGCTCGCCGCCGCGGGCGCCGCGTCCGGCTCGGCCGCCGCTGCCCCGAGCGCGACCGACGGCCGGGCCGCGGTCTCGGCCGAGCCGATCCGCTCGATCGTCTTCGCGTGCGACGCGGGGATGGGCTCGAGCGCGATGGGCGCGAGCGTGCTGCGCAACAAGATCAAGAAGGCGGGCATCGAGGGCGTCGACGTCAAGAACGTCGCGATCGCGGCGCTCGGGACCGACGTCGACCTCGTCATCACGCAGCAGGAGCTCACCGAGCGCGCCCGCCAGCGCACGCCCGGCGCGACGCACGTGTCGGTCGACAACTTCATGAACAGCCCCAAGTACGACGAGGTCGTCGAGATGGTGCAGCGCGCCAATCGCGACGGCAGCGACACGACCGCGTGAGGAGACCCATGCCCGTCCTGACCCTCGAGCAGATCACCACGAGCCCGCGAGCGACCACGAAGGACGAGGCGATCCAGGAGGCGGCGGACATGCTCGTCGCCGCCGGCGCCGTCACGCCCGACTACGCCGACGCGATGCGCGCTCGCGAGGCGAGCGTGTCGACCTACATGGGCAACCTGCTGGCGATCCCGCACGGCACGAACGAGTCGAAGGACTCGATCCTCGCCTCGGCGCTCTCGGTCGCGCGCTACGAGACGCCGCTCGACTGGGACGGCAACCCGGTGAAGTTCGTCATCGGCATCGCCGGCAAGGACGGCGGCCACCTCGAGATCCTCTCGAAGATCGCGATCGTCTTCTCGGAGGAGGACGACGTCGCGAAGCTCGAGGCGGCGCCCGACGCGGCGGCGATCCTCGAACTGCTCGGCGACGTCAACGAGTGATGCGCGCCGTCCACTTCGGCGCGGGCAACATCGGCCGCGGCTTCGTCGGACTCATCCTGCATCGCGCGGGCTTCGAGGTCACGTTCGTCGACGTGAACGCCGAGCTCATCGGGATGCTGCAGTCGGCGGATGCGTACCGGGTGCGGGAGGTCGGGCCCGAGGCCCGGATCCACACGGTCACGGGCTTCTCCGGCATCGACTCGAGCGCCGACCCGGAAGCGGCGGCGCGCGCGGTCGCGGAGGCGGACGTCGTCACGTGCGCCGTCGGGCCGAGCGCCATGCGCTTCATCGCGCCCGCGATCCGCGCCGGGCTCGAGCAGCGCGAGGGCGCGCCGGTCGTGGTGATGGCGTGCGAGAACGCCATCGGCGCCTCCGACACGCTCCGCGAGCACGTGCTCGACGGCGCGCCGGAGCTCGCCGACCGGGCGGTCTTCGCGAACACGGCCGTCGACCGGATCATCCCGCCGCAGGACCCGCACGGCCTCGACGTCGTCGTGGAGGACTTCTTCGAGTGGTCGATCGATCGCGCGGCCTTCGAGCGCGGCGGGATCGCGGCCCCCGAGATCGGCGACGCGCACTTCGTCGACGATCTCGGGCCCTACATCGAGCGCAAGCTCTTCACGGTCAACACCGGCCACGCGACGACCGCCTACGCGGGCTGGGTCGCCGGCGCCGGCACGATCGCGGCCGCGCTCGAGCTGCCCGAGATCCGCGCGGCCGTCGAGGCGGCGCTCACCGACACCTCGAGGCTGCTCGTGGCGAAGCACGGCTTCGACGAGGCCGAGCACGCCGCCTACGTCGCCCGGGCGATCGCGCGGTTCGAGAACCCGGCGCTGCCCGACACGTGCGAGCGCATCGGCCGGCAGCCGCTGCGCAAGCTGTCGCGCCACGAGCGCTTCGTCGAGCCGGCCGCGCAGCTCGTCGACCGCGGCGAGTCCGCCGACGCGCTCGTCGCGGCGTTCGGCACCGCGCTGCGCTTCGACGCCCCGGGCGACGAGCAGGCGCTCGAGCTCCAGGAGCTGCTCCGCTCGCTCGATCCGGCGGCGTTCGTCGCGCGGGTCACGGGGCTCGAGGCGGAGCACCCGCTCACCGCGCGGCTCGTCGAGGTCGTGCGGGAGGCTCGGGCCCGCTGAGCCGCGGCCTCGCCGCCGTCGGGGAGAATGGGGCGGTGGAGATCGAGCGGAGGCGGCGGTGGTGACCAGCACCTCGAGGCGACGAGGACGCTCGAGCGCGAACCCGCGGCAGCGGCTGCTGCACGGCTGGGACTGGGCGGACGCCCGGATCGAGCTCGACGAGCTGCGCCCCGGCAGCCGCGTGCTCGCCTCCGCGGGCGCGGGCGAGGTCGTCGCGCAGCTCGCCGCCGCCGGGCACCGGGTCTCGGCGATCACCTCGAACCGCACGCAGCTCGACTACGCCCGCCGGCGCGTCGCGGGCGGCGACTTCGAGCCGGGCGCCGCGGAGCGCCTGTTCGACATCGGCCGCGGCATGGTGCGAGCGGCGAGCCCCGCGTGGAGCCGTCGCCGCGTGCGGCAGTTCCTGCAGGAGCAGGATGCGCTCCGCGCGGCCGAGCACTGGCGCTCGCGGCTCGACAACCGCACGCTCGCCTCGATCCTCAAGACGATGCTCGGGCCGGCCGGGAGCCTGTCGGCCCTCGTCCTGCGCGACTTCTCGACGCCGCTCCCACCCCACTTCGACGAGGCGATCCGCGGGCGCATCGGCCGCGCGCTGCGCAAGCACGCGCCGAGCGGCAACCCCTTCGCGTGGCGGCTGCTGCTGGGGGAGGAGCTGCCCGGCCACGCGCTCCCGCGCGTCGGCGCCGATGCGATCGAGTGGGTCGATGAGCCGCTGCTCGACCACCTCGAGCGCGCGGAGCCCGGCGCCTACGACGCGATCACGATCTCGAACGTCGTCGACGGTGCCGACGAGCGCTGGGTGCGCGACGTGCGGAAGGCCGCGGTGCGCGCGCTCGTGCCCGGCGGCCCGCTCATCGCCCGGTCGTTCGCGACGACGATGGACGACGACGCGGCGAAGCGCGCGCGTCGCGACCGCGCGATGCTGTGGGGGTCGATCGTCGTGCAACGCGCAGCGCCGTAGCGTCGAGGCGACACGCCCGGCTTGCACAAACCGCTGCGCCGCGCGTAGGCTTGATCGTTGGTGTCGTGCGCCCTCTGCGCGCGTCACTCGCATGACTGGCGACCAGGACTTGTAGAAGAGGATATGGCCAAGAAAGACGGCGTCATCGAGATCGAAGGCTCGGTGAGCGAGGCGCTCCCCAACGCGATGTTCCGCGTGGAGCTCTCGAACGGGCACATCGTGCTCGCACACATCTCCGGCAAGATGCGGCAGAACTACATCCGCATCCTGCAGGGCGACCGGGTGATCGTGGAGCTCAGCCCCTACGACCTCACCCGTGGTCGCATCGTCTACCGCTACAAGTAGCCCCTGGTCGCTGGATAAGGAACGGCTCGCGCGACCGCGCGAGCACGAGGCCAGCGAGGAAGCAATCATGAAGGTCAACCCCAGCGTCAAGCGCATCTGCGGCAAGTGCAAGGTCATCCGCCGCCACGGTCGCGTGATGGTCATCTGCCAGGACCCCCGCCACAAGCAGCGGCAGGGCTGATGCCGCAGCGCTCAGATCGGCAGGGCCGATCTGAGCGCGGAGGCATCAGGATCGAGTAGCGCGCGCCGCAGGCGCACGCGTATCGAGATCCACACCACAGCAAGACCCCACAACTGAACAGCACCGAGTCCAGGTCTCGATACGCCGGCTTCGCCGGCTACTCGACCAGCGGGAGGGTGCCGGCTTCGCCGGCTACTCGACCAGCGGGAGGGTGCCGGCTTCGCCGGCTACTCGACCAGCGGGAGGGCGCCGGCTTCGCCGGCTACTCGACCAGCGGGAGGGCGCCGGCTTCGCCGGCTGCTCGACCAGCGGGGCTGCGGTGCACATCCCAGCAGCGGTAAGAGCTCCACGAGGGGCGACACCTTGGGGAGAGGCCCAGGCACCTCCGCTGCTCCACACCTCTCATACTCCTGAGGAGACACACGATGGCACGCATCGCAGGTGTCGACATCCCGCGCGAGAAGCGCGTGGAGATCGCACTGACGTACATCTACGGCGTCGGCCGCACCCGGTCGGTCGCGACGCTCGAGGCCACGGGCATCGACCGCAACACCCGCGTCAAGGACCTGACCGACGACCAGCTCGTCGCGCTCCGCGACCACATCGAGGGCACATTCAAGGTGGAGGGCGACCTGCGCCGCGAGGTGGCCGCCGACATCCGCCGCAAGGTCGAGATCGGCTCGTACGAGGGCATCCGCCACCGCCGCGGCCTCCCCGTGCGCGGTCAGCGCACCAAGACGAACGCGCGCACCCGCAAGGGCAAGAAGCAGACGGTCGCCGGCAAGAAGAAGGCCGGCCGCTAGGCCGCGTGGAGGTAGAGAAACATGGCAGCTCCCAAGTCCGCGGTCCGCAAGCCGCGCAAGAAGGACAAGAAGAACGTCGCCGTGGGCCAGGCCCACATCAAGTCGACGTTCAACAACACGATCGTCTCGATCACCGACACCACCGGCGCCGTCATCACGCAGGCCTCGGGCGGCGCGGTCGGCATGAAGGGCTCGCGCAAGTCGACGCCCTACGCCGCCCAGCTCGCCGCCGAGTCGGCTGCGCGCCAGGCGCAGGACCACGGCATGAAGAAGGTCGACGTCTTCGTCAAGGGCGCCGGTTCGGGCCGTGAGACGGCGATCCGCTCGCTCCAGGCCGCCGGCCTCGAGATCGGCGCGATCCACGACGTGACGCCGCAGGCGCACAACGGCGTTCGCCCGCCGAAGCCGCGCCGCAACTAGTCGCTCCTGCCGGGCAGGCGATCCTCGCCTGCCCGGCATTCCGCCGTCACTGAACACGCGAGTCATATAGCGGACTCGCGACCGAAAGGAACCGACACGTGCTGATCGCCCAGCGCCCCACTGTCTCCGAGGAGTCCATCGCCGAGCACCGCTCGCGGTTCACGATCGAGCCGCTCGAGCCGGGCTTCGGCTACACCCTCGGCAACTCGCTCCGCCGCACCCTCCTGTCGTCGATCCCCGGCGCGGCCGTCACGAGCATCCGCCTCGACGGCGTGCTGCACGAGTTCTCGACGATCGCCGGTGTCAAGGAGGACGTCACCGAGATCATCCTGAACATCAAGCAGCTCGTCGTCTCGTCGGAGCACGACGAGCCCGTCGTCGCCTACCTCTCGCGCCAGGGCGCGGGCACGGTGACGGCCGGCGACATCACGACGCCCGCCGGCGTCGAGATCCACAACCCCGAGCTCGTGCTCGCGACGCTCAACGACTCGGCCAAGCTCCAGCTCGAGCTGACCGTCGAGCGCGGCCGCGGCTACGTCTCGGCAGCGCAGAACCGCGACGAGTTCGCCGAGGCCGGCGTCATCCCGGTCGACTCGATCTACTCGCCCGTGCTCAAGGTCACCTACCGCGTCGAGGCGACGCGTGCCGGTGAGCGCACCGACTTCGACTCGCTCGTCGTCGACGTCGAGACGAAGCCGGCCATCTCGCCGCGCGACGCCATCGCGTCGGCCGGTCGCACGCTCGTCGAGCTGTTCGGCCTCACGCGCGACCTGAACGCCGAGGCCGAGGGCATCGAGATCGGCCAGGCGCCCGCCGAGGCCATCGGTTCGGGCGAGCTCGCCACGCCGATCGAGGAGCTCGACCTGTCGGTGCGCTCCTACAACTGCCTCAAGCGCGAGGGCATCAACACGGTGTCGGAGCTCGTCGCGCTCAGCGAGACGCAGCTCATGAACATCCGCAACTTCGGCCAGAAGTCGGTCGACGAGGTGCGCGACAAGCTCACCGAGCTCGGCCTCTCGCTCAAGGATGCGGTGCCCGGCTTCGACGGCGCGCACTTCTACAGCGGTTACGACGAGGACGCTCGCTGACGCGGGCCGATTGACGATCAAGGGATAAAGGAACCATGCCCAAGCCCACCAAGGGTCCCCGCCTCGGAGGCGGTCCGGCGCACGAGCGCCTGCTGCTCGCGAACCTCGCGGCCGCGCTGTTCACGCACAAGTCGATCAAGACGACCGAGACGAAGGCCAAGCGCCTCCGCCCGATCGCCGAGCGCCTCATCACGTTCGCCAAGCGCGGCGACCTGCACGCGCGTCGTCGCGTGCTCGCCGTGATCGGCGACAAGGGCGTCGTGCACGAGCTCTTCACCGAGATCGCGCCGCTCGTCGCCGAGCGCGAGGGCGGCTACACCCGCATCACGAAGCTCGGCTACCGCAAGGGCGACAACGCCCCGATGGCGCAGATCGAGCTCGTCCTCGAGCCGGTCGCGAAGAAGCCGTCGAAGTCGAAGGCCGCCGCCGCGGCGTCGACCGCGGCCGCCGACCAGGAGGCCGCGGAGGCGAAGTCCGCCGAGGCAGCCGAGGACGAGGCCGAGGTCGAGTCGACCGACGCCGAGACCGAGGTCGCCGAGGCCGACGCCGCGGAGACGCAGGAGTCGACGGTCGAGGGCGAGCAGGTCGCCGCCGAGGCCGCCGACGCCGCTGCTGCGGACGCCGCGGACGCGACGCAGGACGCCGCGACGCAGGCCGAGGCGCAGGCGCGCGAGAACAAGTAGCACCGCTCCACGATCGAAGGGCCCCGCGCGAGCGGGGCCCTTCGTCGTCTCACGCGCCGTCGGCCGACGACCGCGCCCGCTCGAGGTCGGTCGCGGCGAGCACGAGGCCGAGGTGCGAGAAGGCCTGCGGGAAGTTGCCCCAGTGGCGACCGGTCGTCGGGTCGATCTCCTCGGCCAGCAGCCCCACGTCGTTGCGGAGCGCGACGAGCCGGTCCATGAGCGCGGTCGCGTCGTCGATCCGGCCCGCCTGGGCGTAGGCGCTCACCAGCCAGAAGCCGCACAGCACGAAGGGGTGCTCGTCGCCCGGCAGCCCGTCGAGCCCGGTCGTGCGGTAGCGCAGCGGCAGGCCGTCGACGAGCAGCTCCTGCTCGATGCGCGCGATCGTGCCGAGGAAGCGCGGGTCGGTCGGCTCGACGATCCCGATCGTCGGCAGCTGGAGGAGCGAGGCGTCGACGTCGCTCGTGCCGTAGTGCTGACGGAAGGAGCCCGTGGACTCGTCGAAGCCGCGCGTGAGCACCTCCTCGCGGAGCGCATCCCGCAGCTCCGCCCAGCGGCTCGCATCGCCGTCGCAGCCGCCCTCGACCGCCCGCACGCCGCAGTCGAACGCCGCCCACATCATCGCGCGCGAGTGCGTGAAGAGCTGCGGCTCGCCGCGCATCTCCCACAGCCCGTGATCGGGCTCGCGCCAGTGGGTCGCGAGCTCGTCGAGCAGCGCGCGCTGCATGTGCCAGGAGTCGTGGCTGTCGGCGATGCCGAGCTCGCGGAGCCGCTGCAGCGTGAGCATGACCTGCCCGAGCACGTCGTGCTGCCGCTGGTCGGCGGCGCCGTTGCCGATCCGCACGGGCCGCGCGCCGCCGTAGCCCGGCAGGTGCGGCAGCTCCCGCTCGAGCAGGTCGCGGCCGCCGTCGCGGCGGTACATGATGCGCATGTCCTGCGGGTCGCCGGCGATCGCGCGCAGGAGCCAGTCGCGCCACAGGCCCACGCGCTCGACGAGCCGCACGGCGAGCATCGCGTCGACGGTGAGGGATGCGTCGCGCAGCCACGTGAAGCGGTAGTCCCAGTTGCGCACGCCGCCCGGTTCCTCGGGCAGCGACGTCGTGGGTGCGGCGAGGATGCCGCCGGTCGCCTCGTCGGTGAGCGCGCGCAGCACGAGCACGCTCGACTGCACTGCCTCGAGGTACGGGCCGTCGTAGTCGAGCTCGGCGAGCCACTCGGCCGACTCCGCGACCGTCGTCGCGACCACCTCGGGCTCGCCGACGGGCTCGGCGATCGGGAGCCACGAGTGCTGCCAGCAGAGGTCGAGCACGAACCGCTCGCCCGCGCGCACCGCGAACGTCCCGCGGTGCGCGTGCTGCGCGCTGCGGGGCAGCGGGGCGCCGCGCAGCACGAGCCGGTCGGGGCCGGCGATCGCCACGAGCACCTCCTCGCCGCGATCGCGCACGCGGCGCACCCACGGCGGCACCGAGCCGTAGCCGAAGCGCACGACGAGCTCCTGCTCCATCTCGACCTCGCCCGCGACGCCCTCGACGATGCGCACGACGTCGGCGCGGTCGTCGCCGGTGGGCATCGCATCCGTCACCCGCACGGTGCCGCTCGCGGTCTCGTGGGTCGTCTCGAGCACGAGGCTGCCCGGCAGGTAGCGGCGCGTCGTCGTCGCGGGACCCGCGGGGCCGATGCGCCAGTGCCCGTTCCGCCGGTCGCCGAGCAGCGCGGCGAAGCACGCGTGCGAGTCGAAGTGCGGCAGGCACAGCCAGTCGATCGAGCCGTCGCGCCCGACGAGCGCGGCGGTCGAGCGGTCGCCGATCATGGCGTAGTGCTCGATGGGCAAGGGCTCCTGGACTCGCATGGCGAGAGGCTACCGAGGTGACCTCCGCGGCCCGTGGGCGCGGCCGCCCCCGCCCGCCTGCATAGGCTGGGCGCATGCCGCGCCTCCGCCTCGACCTCGCGTACGACGGCGGCGGCTTCGCCGGCTGGGCCGCGCAGCCGGGGCTGCGCACGTGCCAGGGCGAGCTCGAGCGCGCGCTCTCGACGGTCGCGCGCGAGGCGATCAGGGTGACGGTCGCGGGTCGCACGGATGCGGGCGTGCACGCGAGCGGGCAGGTCGCGCACGCCGACGTGCCCGACGCGCTCGCGGCCGATGCCGGCCGGCGCCCGGAGCGTCTCGCGCATCGGCTCTCGCGGCTCGCCGCGCCCGAGGGCGACCTCGTCGTGCGCGGGGTGTCGATCGCACCGCCGGGCTTCGACGCGCGGTTCTCGGCGACCTCGCGCTCGTACCGCTACCGCATCGTGACGGGTCCCGCCGACCCGCTCGAGCGCCGCACCGCCGCGCACGTGCCGCACGGGCTCGACGTCGAGGCGATGCGCCGCGCCGCGGCGGCGCTCGTGGGGCTGCGCGACTTCGCCGCGTTCTGCCGGCCGCGCGAGGGGGCGACGACGATCCGCGAGCTGCGCGAGTTCTCGTGGGCGCAGCACGGACAGCTCCTGACGGCGTCGCTCACCGCCGATGCGTTCTGCCACTCGATGGTGCGGGCGCTCGTGGCGGCGTGCGTGCGGGTGGGGGAGGGGCGGCTCGGGCTCGCGCAGGCCGTGGCGCTCCTCGACGAGCGTCGCCGCTCGCCTCTCACGGGGCTCATGCCCGCGCACGGCCTCACGCTCGTGGGGGTCGGCTACCCGCCCGACGAAGGGCTCGCGCAGCAGGCCGAGCGCGCCCGGGCGCGACGGAGCGCATCCGATCTCGAGGAGTGAGGCCGGGCCGGCCGGGTCAGCGCAGCGCGGCGCCCAGCTCGTCGACGGAGTCGACGACCCGCCAGGCGCCCGCGGCCTCGAGCCCCGCGCGCGAGCCGTAGCCGTAGGCGACGCCGATGGCGCGGATGCCGAGCTCGGCGGCCGAGGCGATGTCGTGCTCGCGGTCGCCGACCATGACGACGTCGGTCGCGTCGCGGCCGATCGAGGCGACGGCGCGCTCGATCACGGTCGCCTTCGAGTGGCCGAGCAGCTCGGGGCTGCGGCCGTGCACGCCGCGGAAGCGGTGGCGCAGCCCGTAGTGGTCGATGACGCGCTCCGCGTCGGGCTGCACCTTGAACGTCGCGACGGCGAGCGGCGTGCCCTCGCCGTCGAGGTCGGCGAGCAGCGCGTCGATGCCCGGGTAGACCTCGCTCTCGAAGAGGCCCGTCTCGAGCCGCTCGCGGAAGGCCGCGAGCGCGCGCTCGACGGTCGCCTCGTCGTGCCCGGCCTCCTTGAGGCTCTGGCCGACCGGCGGGCCGAGCCACGCCTGGAGGGCCTCGTCGCTGGGCTGCTCCCAGTCGAGCGCGGCGTGCATGTGCCGCAGGCTCGCGAAGAGGCCGGGCTTGGAGTCGGTGAGCGTGCCGTCGAGGTCGAAGATGATGCCGTGGGGTGCCATGTCCTCCCATGCTCCCAGAGCGGCGCTCGAGCGGGCCAGGCGGGTTCGCGCGCGGCGTAGGATCGAGGCGGCCGGGCCCCAGCACCGGTCAGTCGAGGAGTGGTGATGACGGAGCAGTCGTCGTTCGATCAGGTCTTCCGCGGGTACGACCGCGAGCAGGTGGACGGCGCCCTCGCGGCGCTGCGCGCCGAGCTCGACGAGGTGCGGCGCACGGCCGAGGCGCGCAGCCTCGAGGCCGAGGCGCGCGCGCAGCACTTGAGCGAGGACCTCGACGCGGCCGTCGCGCGCGCCGACCAGGCCGAGGCGCGCATGCTGCGGCTCGCGCAGCAGGTGCAGACGCTCGACGACGCCGAGGAGACCGACGAGGACGACTCGAAGGAGGGTCGCCAGACGCGCGTGCGCTTCGCCGAGATCCTGCGCGTCGCCGAGGACCAGGCGTCGTCGCTCGTCGAGAACGCCTCGAGCGCCGCGCAGCGGATCCTCGACGAGGCGAACGCCGAGCGCGACCGCATCCGCCGCGACGCGCAGGAGGAGGCCGCGCGCGTGCTGCAGGAGGCGCAGCACGAGGCCGAGCTCGTGCGCCGCCGCAGCGAGACGGAGCAGACGGCCCACCGCGCGCGCATCGAGACCGAGCTCGGCTCGATCGGCGAGAAGGTCGCGCAGGCCGACCGCGAGGCGCAGGTCCTGCTCGGCGAGGCCGAGCGCGCCGCCGCCGCGCTGCGCGCGCAGGTGACGCGCGAGACCGACGACCTCAAGCTCGACGCCGACCGCATCGTCCGCGAGGCCAAGGCGCGCCGGGTCGAGCTCGACGCGGCGCTCACCCGCCGGCAGGACGACGCGCAGCAGGAGTTCCTGCGCCTGCACAACCAGGCCGTCGCGCACGCCGAGCGCATCACCGCCGACGCGAACGAGAAGGTCGCCTCGGCGCTCGCGCACGCGAAGCACGTCGCCGAGCAGTCGGAGGCGTACGAGCAGCTCTCGAAGGCGCAGGCCGCGCAGATCGAGGCGAGCGCGAAGGCGCGCGCCTCCGCGATGCTCGACGAGGCCCGGCAGCGCTCGCAGGCGATCGTCGACACCGTCACGAAGCACACGAAGGACGTGCTGCGCGACGCGGAGGACCGCGCTCGCGGCCTCCGCTACCAGCAGACGCAGCTCACGGGCTTCATGGCCGAGGTGCAGTCGCTCATGCACGTCGCCGACGCCGCCGACCCGCGCACGTGGAGCAGCGCGGGCGCCGAGGCGCCGGGGGCCGCGGATGCGTCGGGCTCGACGGCGGATGCGTCCGGCTCGGCGGTGCCGACGGTCGCGGCCGAGGACCGGGCCGTCGTGCCCGACGCCTTCACCGCATCCGCCCCCGTCGTCGACCCGCTCGAGGAGCTCGCGCTCGGCTCGCCGATCGAGGCGGAGGCGATCGAGGAGCCCGCGACGCGCGAGGAGGTCGTCGAGGTCGTGTGGCACGAGGACGAGGAGGAGTACGACCCCTCGATCGACCGGTGACCGCCGGTTGACCTGCCCGGGAGCGAGCGGCTATGCTCGATCCTTGGTGCGCACGCCCGTGCCCACCCGAATGAGCCCTCCACCGGATGGTTGCCCGGCATCGCCGCGACAACACCTCGGAGCGGGATTCACGACCATCCATTCGATCAGTGAGGCAACCAATGACTCGCACGTACTCGCCCAAGGCGGCGGAGGTCCAGCACGACTGGATCGTCATCGACGCCACCGACGTGGTGCTCGGCCGCCTGGCCAGCCACGCTGCCGCGGTGCTCCGCGGCAAGCACAAGCCGACCTTCGCCCCCCACATGGACATGGGCGACTTCGTCATCGTCGTCAACGCCGAGAAGGTGGCCCTCACGGGCCAGAAGCTCCAGAAGAAGATCGCCTACCGCCACTCGGGCCAGCCCGGCGGCCTCAAGGCGGTCGGCTACGAGGAGATGCTCGAGCGCTACCCCGTCCGCACCGTCGAGAAGGCGATCCGCGGCATGCTGCCGAAGAACTCGCTCGGCCGCGCCCAGATCAAGAAGCTCAAGGTCTACGCCGGCCCCGAGCACCCGCACGCGGCGCAGCAGCCGACCCCCTACACGTTCGACCAGGTCGCCCAGTAGGGCGCGAGGAGACACCAGACATGGCGAAGATCGCAGACTCCATCGAGGCTCCCGAGAGCTTCTCGACCGAGACGCCGGCGGCTGAGGCTCCCCGCGCGCCCCGCGTCGTCAACATCGGCGGCCAGGCCGTCGGCCGTCGCAAGCAGGCCATCGCCCGCGTGCGGCTCGTCCCCGGCTCCGGCTCGTTCACCGTGAACGGCCGCACGCTCGAGGACTACTTCCCGAACAAGCTGCACCAGCAGCTCATCAACGACCCGTTCACGCTCCTCGAGCTGCAGGGCTCGTACGACGTGATCGCCCGCATCTCGGGCGGCGGCCCCTCGGGCCAGGCCGGCGCGCTGCGCCTCGGCATCGCCCGCGCGCTCAACGAGATCGACGTCGAGAACAACCGCCCGGAGCTCAAGAAGGCCGGCTTCCTCTCGCGCGACGCGCGCGTCATCGAGCGCAAGAAGGCCGGCCTCAAGAAGGCCCGCAAGGCACCGCAGTACTCGAAGCGCTGATCGATGTCGCGCCTCTTCGGCACGGATGGCGTCCGAGGCCTCGCAGGCCTCGACATCACGGCAGAATCGGCGCTGGCGCTGGCACAGGGCGCCGCACTCGTGCTCGGGCGAACCGCCCGGCAGGAGTCGCGGCGCCCTGTCGCCGTCGTCGCGCGGGATCCGCGCGTCTCGGGTGAGTTCATCGCCGCGGCCGTCTCGGCGGGCCTCGCCTCGAGCGGCGTCGACGTGCTCGACGCCGGCGTGATCACGACCCCCGCCGCGGCCTACCTCGTGCAGGACATCGACGCCGACTTCGGCGTCATGGTCTCGGCGTCGCACAACCCGGCGCCCGACAACGGCATCAAGTTCTTCGCCCGCGGCGGCCGCAAGCTGCCCGACGCGGTCGAGGACGAGATCGAGCTCGCGCTCGCCGGGGCGCCGCTGCGCCCGATCGGGGCCGAGGTCGGCACGATCCGCCGCTTCTCGGACGCCGAGGACCGCTACCTCGTGCACCTGCTCGGCACGCTCGACGTGAGCCTCGAGGGGCTGCACGTCGCGCTCGACTGCGCGCACGGCGCCGCCGCGGGCGTGAGCCCGCGCGCCTTCGCGGATGCGGGCGCGCGCGTGACCGTGATGGGCAACGACCCCGACGGGCTCAACATCAACCGCGAGGTCGGCTCGACCCACCTCGAGCAGCTGCGCGAGCTCGTCGTCTCGTCGGGCGCCGACCTCGGCATCGCCCACGACGGCGACGCCGATCGCTGCCTCGCGATCGACGCCGACGGGAAGGTCGTCGACGGCGACCAGATCATGGCGATCCTCGCGCTCTCCGGCAAGCGCCGCGGCCGCCTCACCGACGACACCCTCGTCGCGACCGTCATGTCGAACCTCGGCCTGCGGGTGGCGATGGAGCGGCACGGCATCGAGCTCGTGCAGACCGCCGTCGGCGACCGCTACGTGCTCGAGGCGCTGCGGGAGTACGGGCTCGCGCTCGGCGGCGAGCAGTCGGGGCACATCATCTTCTCCCGCTACGCCACGACCGGCGACGGCATCCTCACGGGCCTGCAGATCGCCGCCGAGATGGCGCGCACCGGCAAGCCGCTCAGCGAGCTCGCCGCGGTCATGGAGGTCTACCCGCAAGTGCTCGTCAACGTCTCGGGCGTCGACCGGCTCGGCCTGCGCGGCAACCAGCCGATCGCCGACGCCGTCGCGCGCGCCGAGGCGGAGCTCGGCTCGAACGGCCGCGTGCTGCTGCGCCCCTCGGGCACCGAGAAGATGGTGCGCGTCATGGTCGAGGCGCAGGAGCACCACGTCGCCCAGTCGATCGCCGACGAGCTCGCGGAGCTCGTGCGCGCGGAGCTCGCGGTCAGCGCCTAGCGCCGGTCGCGGGCTCCGCCCGCTTCGCGTCAGTCGTCGTCGCGCACGATCGGCCGCTCGAGCCGCAGCTCGCGCGTCGGCTCCGCCGTGCCCTGCCGGTGCTCGCGCCGGCGGGCGGCGCGGGCGACGAGGAACAGGATCGTGCCGACCACGACGTAGCCTCCCGCGATGAGCCACGTCTGCAGGCTCTGCTGCGTCAGCAGGGCGACGGACGCGCTGAGCGCGAGCACAGAGCCGCGAAGGCGCCGGAGAGCGGCGGCACGCCCTCGGCGAAGCTCGTGAGGCGCGCGGGCTCGCCGCCGCCGGAGCCGAAGACGATCGCCGCGACGACGACGATGATGATGAGCCCCGTCATCTCGACGACGGTCGCACCCACGTTCGCGATGAGCGACTCCCGCACGCCCCGCAGGTTGACGAGCACGAGCAGCGCGATGAAGCCGATCGCGACCGGGATCGTCGGGATGTCGGGCACGAGCGCCTGCAGGTAGTCGCCCGCGAACGCGTTGGCGAGCGCCGCGGCGGTCGTGATGCCCGCCGCGAGCATGAGGAAGCCGATGAGGAACGTCACGTACGGCTTGTCGAAGGCGCGCTCCGCGTAGCGGGCGGCGCCGCCCGCGTGCGGGTACTTCGTGATGAGCTCGGCGTACGTGCCGGCCGTCAGCAGTGCGAGCACGAGCGCGAGGACGAGCGGCACCCACAGCACGCCGCCGACGTCGGCCGCCATCGTGCCGACGAGCGTGTAGATGCCTGCGCCGAGCGTGTCGCCGACGATGAAGAAGAAGAACAGCAGCAGCGTCGTGATGCCGCGCTTCAGCTTCGTCGAGTGACCCGCAGGCTCCGCGGTCGTGGTCGTTGCCATGCGCGACAGCATCCTCCCGGCAACCTGGGAGGTCGTCCGACGGCTACCCCTCGAGCGCGCGTGCGCGGAAGGCGGCGACGTTCGTGCGGGACTGGCATCGCGTCGAGCAGAACCGGCGCGATCGGTTGCGCGAGAGGTCGAGGAACATCCGCTCGCAGCGCACGTCGGCGCAGCGCCGGCAGCGCTCGAGGTCGTCGAGGCGCACGAGGTCGCCGAGCGCCATCGCGGCGTCGACCGCGATCGTGTCGGCGAGCGATGCGCCGTGCGGCAGCCCGTGCAGGTGCCAGTCGAAGGCGTCGTGCCGCACGAGCCGCGGGCTCGCTCCGGTCTCCTCGAAGATGCGGTTCACCATCGACGCGACGGTGTCGCGGTCCGCGTCCCACATGCGCTCGATCGCCTCGATCCGGCCCCACGTCGCCTCGAGGTCGGCGCGCGTCGCGCCGCTCGCGCCGGGGAAGCCCCACGAGGCGCACGTCTGCCGCAGGCTCACGGCCGTCTGGAGCTCTGCATCGCGTCGCCGATTGCACAGGTCGGCGGCGAACTCGAGCACTTGCACGAGCTCCTTCGGATACGGCAGCGACACTGGTTGACCTCGGTTAGGATCGCGACTGTCAGGCCCGACGGTCGTGACACCGTGCCGTCGTGAGCACGATGCTATCGAGACAGGGGCCCCGCCGATGCACGCTCGTCGATCGATCGGCCTCGCCTTCGCGCTCGCGAGCGCCGCGTCGTTCGGCATCTCCGGCATCCTCGCCTCCTCGCTCCTCGACGCGGGATGGTCCTCCGGGGCGGTCACGACCGTGCGCATCAGCGGCGGCGCGCTCGTGCTGCTCGGCCCGACGCTGTGGCTGCTGCGCGGTCGGTGGGATGCGGTGGCCCGGTCGTGGAAGGAGGTGCTCGTGCTCGGCGTGCTCGCGATCGCGCTGTGCCAGCTCGCGTTCTTCAGCGCCGTCGCCTACATCCAGCCCTCGCTCGCGCTGCTCATCGAGTTCCTCGGACCCGTGCTCCTCGTCTTCGCCACGTGGGCCGTCACGCGCCGCGCGCCGGCGTGGCTCACGCTCGCGGGCGCGGGCGTCGCGCTCGTCGGTCTCGCCCTCATCTCGGGGGTCGGCGGCGACGCGCTGCACCCGATCGGGGTGCTCCTCGCGCTCGGCTCGGCGATCGGCAACGCCGCCTACTGGGTCGTCGCGTCGAAGCCCGACTCCGAGCTGCACCCCATCGCGCTCGCGGGCCTCGGCATGGTCGTCGGCGCGGTCGTGCTCGGCGCCGCGTCGCTCTCGGGGCTGCTGCCGTTCGAGGCGACCGCTGAGCCGGTCGTGCTCGCCGGCTCGACCGTGCCGATGTGGGTCGCGGTCGCGCTCGTGGTGCTCGTCTCGACCGCCGCCGCCTACGTGCTCGGCATCCTCGGCGGCCGCCGGCTCGGCGCGACGCTCGCGAGCTTCGTCGGCTACTCCGAGACGATGTTCGCGATCGCCTGGACCGCGCTGCTGCTGTGGATCCTGCCGACCCCGCCGCAGCTGCTCGGCGCCGCCGCGATCATCGCGGGCGTCGTGCTCGTGCGGCTCGGGCAGAGCCCGCGCACGCGCGCCGCGCGATCGCCGAACGTCGTCGAGGGCGTCCCGGCCCCGTAGCCCGCATCTGAGTGGCGCCTCCCGCACTTGAGCGGCGCCTCCCGCGTGTGAGCGGCGCCTTCCGCGTGTGAGTGGCGCCTCCCGCGTGTGAGTGGTCACTTGCGCGGGTGAGTGGTCACTTGCGCGGGTCACTGCCGCGGGTGAGCGGTCAGCCGGCGCGTGAGCGGTCAGCTCGGCGGAGCCGGGTCTCGATGCGCCGCCTTCGGCGGCTACTCGACCAGCGGGGGCAGGGCTACACCTTGCGGAGCAGAACGCTCCGGATCGTGTGGTCGTCGTCCTTCCGCAGCACGAGGTCGGCGCGCGAGCGGGTCGGCAGGATGTGCTCGACGAGGTTCGGGCCGTTGATCGAGTCCCAGATGTCCGACGAGTACGCGCGCGCCTGCGCATCCGTCATGTCCGCGAAGCGGTGGAAGTACGACTGCGGGTCTTGGAACGCGGTCGCCTTGAGAGTGAAGAAGCGCTCGATGTACCACTCCCGGATCGCGCGCGTGCGCGCATCCACGTAGACCGAGAAGTCGAAGAGGTCGGAGACCGCGAGGTGCGAGCCCGTCGGCGGCGGCTGCAGCACGTTGAGCCCCTCGACGATGAGGAGGTCGGGGCGCCGCACCACGATCTCCTCGCCCGGCACGATGTCGTACGAGAGGTGCGAGTAGACCGGGGCCCGCACCTCGGCCTCGCCCGACTTCACGCGCGTCACGAACTGCAGCAGCGCGCGCCGGTCGTACGACTCGGGGAAGCCCTTGCGGCCCATGATGCCGCGCTGCTCGAGCACGCGGTTCGGGTGCAGGAAGCCGTCGGTCGTCACGAGGTCGACGCGCAGCTCGCCCTGCCACCGGCCGAGGAGCTCCTTGAGCAGGCGTGCGGTCGTCGACTTGCCGACCGCGACGGAGCCGGCGACGCCGAGCACGAAGGGGGTCGGATGCGTCGGGGCGCCCAGGAACTCGGTCGTCTCGCGATGCAGGCGGGCGGCCGAGTCGCGGTAGAGGCTGATGAGCTTCGACAGCGGCAGGTAGACCTCCGCCACCTCGCGCAGCTCGAGCCGGTCGCCCGTGCCGCGGATGCGCCGCACCTCGGCCTCGGTGAGCGGGTCGGGCACGTGGGGCGCGAGCCTCGCCCAATCGGCGCGGTCGATCTCGACGAACGGCGAGCTGATCGGGTGCGACATCGAGCGCGACTCTACCGCCGGTAGGATCGACCCCATGTGTGGAATCGTCGGATACACGGGTGAGCGCGGCACGGTCGACGTGCTGCTCGAAGGGCTGTCGCGGCTCGAGTACCGCGGCTACGACAGCGCCGGGGTGTCCGTCATCGACGGCGACCACATCGCGCTGCGCAAGAAGGGCGGCAAGCTCGCCGTGCTGCGCGCGAGCCTCGAGGACGCGCCGCTGCCCGCCTCGGCGACCGGCATCGGCCACACGCGCTGGGCGACGCACGGCGGCCCGACCGACGAGAACGCGCACCCGCACGTCGGCGACGACGGCCGGCTCTCGCTCATCCACAACGGCATCATCGAGAACTTCGCCGAGCTCCGCGCCGAGCTCGAGGCGGCCGGCGAGGCCTTCGCGAGCGAGACCGACACCGAGGCCGCCGCGAAGCTGCTCGGCCGGGCCTACCGCGAGACCGGCGACCTGACCGCGGCGATGCGGCAGGTCGTGGGGCGGCTGCACGGCCAGTTCACGCTGCTCGCGATGCACGCCGAGCAGCCGGGCGTCGTCGTCGGCGCCTCCCACAACTCGCCGCTGCTCGTCGGCTACGGCGAGGGGGAGCACTTCCTCGGCAGCGACGTGAGCGCGTTCGTGAAGTTCACGCCGAACGCCGCCGCCCTCGACAACGACCAGATCGTCACGATCACGCGCGACAGCGCATCCGTCACCGACTTCGACGGCAACGCCGTCGAGCCGAAGCGCTTCGAGGTGAGCTGGGATGCGTCGGCCGCCGAGAAGGGCGGCTGGAACTCCTTCATGGCGAAGGAGATCTCGGAGGGCCCCGAGGCCGTCGAGAACACGATGCGCGGCCGCCTCGCCGACTCGCACGTCGAGCTCGACCTCGGCGCGCTCGACGACGAGGCGCTGCGCTCGATCGACCGCATCGTGATCGTCGCGTGCGGCACCGCGAACTACTCGGGCCTCGTCGGCAAGTACGCGATCGAGACCTGGGCGCGCGTGCCCGTCGAGGTCGACCTCGCGCACGAGTTCCGCTACCGCGACCCGGTGCTCGACGAGCGCACGCTCGTCATCTCGATCTCGCAGTCCGGCGAGACGATGGACACGAAGATGGCCGTGCAGCACGCCAAGGCGCAGGGCGCGCGCACGCTGTCGATCTGCAACACGCAGGGCGCGACGATCCCGCGCGAGTCGGAGGCCGTGCTCTACACGCACGCCGGCCCCGAGGTCGCGGTCGCGTCGACGAAGGCCTTCCTCGCGCAGGTGATCGGCCAGCTGCTGTTCGGCCTGCACCTCGCGCGCGTGCGCGGCACGATGGCCGACGAGGCGATCGCCGAGGTCGTCGCCGAGATGCGCGAGCTGCCCGCCGAGCTGCGGCAGGTGCTCGCCGAGCAGGAGGCCGTGCACGAGCTCGCGCACTGGATGGCCGACAGCCGCTCGGTGCTCTTCCTCGGCCGCCACGTGGGCTACCCCGTCGCGCTCGAGGGCGCGCTCAAGCTCAAGGAGATCAGCTACATCCACGCGGAGGGCTTCGCGGGCGGCGAGCTCAAGCACGGCCCGATCGCGCTCATCGAGCCGGGCCAGGTCGTCTTCGTCGTGGTGCCGAGCCCGCGCAACGAGCCGCTGCTGCACTCGAAGATCGTCTCGAACATCCAGGAGATCCGGGCGCGCGGCGCTCGCGTCATCGTGGTCGCCGAGGCCGGCGACGCCGCGGTGCTGCCGTACGCCGACGTCGTGCTGCGCGTGCCGCTCACCCTGCCGATGCTCGAGCCCGTGCTGCAGGTCGTGCCGCTGCACATCTTCGCGCTCGAGCTCGCGACCGCGAAGGGCCTCGACGTCGACCAGCCGCGGAACCTCGCGAAGTCCGTCACGGTCGAGTGACGCTCGGGACCTGAACGGGCGCGGATGAGCGGGGTCGGCTCGTGATCGTGGGGCTCGGCGTCGACGTCGTCGACGTCGCCCGCTTCGAGCGCGCCGTCACGCGCACGCCCGCGCTCAAGCCGCGGCTGTTCGCGCCGGAGGAGCTCGTGCGCAGCGACGGGCAGGCGCGCGGCCTCCACTCGCTCGCGGCCCGCTTCGCCGCGAAGGAGGCAGCGATCAAGGCGCTCGGCGCGCACGCCGGGATGCGGTGGGTCGACCTCGTGGTCGTGCCCTCGCCCGAGGGGGACCCGGAGCTCGAGCTGCGCGGCACCGCTGCGACGCGGGCCGTGGCGATAGGCGCCCGGCGGGTGCACCTCTCGATGAGCCACGACGGCGGCGTCGCGACCGCGACCGTCATCGCGGAGGACTGATGCGCGTCGAGGTCGACGCCGCGGCGATCGCGGCGAACGTGCGCGCGCTCCGGGCGCGCGTCGGCGTGCCGGTGCTCGGCGTCGTGAAGGCCGAGGGCTACGGCCACGGCGCGCTCGCGTCGGCGCGCGCGATGCTCGATGGCGGCGCCGTGATGCTCGGGGTCGTCGACCTCGCCGAGGCCGTCGCGCTGCGCGACGCAGGGCTCGATGCGCCGCTGCTCGCCTGGCTGCACGGCCCCCGCACCGACTTCCGCATCGCCGCCCGGCGCGGCGTCGAGGTCGCGGTCTCGTCGATCGCGCAGCTCGAGGCGGCCGCCGACGCCGGCGCGACGATCCACCTCAAGGTCGACACGGGGCTTGGCCGCAACGGCGTCGCGCGCGGCGACCGCGCCGCGGCCCTCGCTCGCGCGGTCGAGCTCGTGCGCGGCGGCGCGCGCGTGCGCGGCCTCATGTCGCACCTCGCCGGCTCGAGCCGCGAGGCCGACCTCGCGCAGGTCGCCGACTTCGCGGCGGCGGCCGCCGCCGCCGAGCCGCTCGCGCTCGAGGTGCGCCACCTCGCGGCCTCCGCCGCCGCGCTCGCGCTGCCCGAGTCGCGCTTCGACCTCGTGCGGCTCGGCATGGCCGCCTACGGCGTCGACCCCGCCGGGCCGGGCGCCGGCGACGGCGCGAGCGCGGCCGCGCTCGGGCTCCTGCCTGCGATGCGCGTCACCGCAGCCTTCCGCGACGGCCTCGCGGAAGGCGGCCTCGACGCGGGCCTGCTGCCCGCGATCGGCGCCCCGGTGCGCGTGCGCGACGAGCTCGCGCGCGTCGCGGCGGTCGCCGCGGGCGCGCTCCGCATCGAGCCGCCGCTCACGGGCGAGGGCGTGCTCTTCGGCGACCCCGCGACGGGCGCGCCGAGCGCCGACGCGTGGGCGCTCGCGGCCGGCACGATCACGTACGAGGTCGTGACGCGGATGGGCTCGCTCGCGCTCGGCGCGCACGGCACGGCCCCCGATCCCGCGCTCGCCCCGCGGCGCGCGCTCGAGCTCGGGCTCGACGGCGCGCCGCGGCGGCTGCTCGGCGAGCTCGTCGGCATCAAGCGCGTCGAGGCGGGGCTCGGCGTCTCCTACGGCGGCGAGCACGTGACGGCGCGGCCGACGACGCTCGCGCTCGTCGGCCTCGGCTACGCCGACGGCGTCACGCGCGCGGCGAGCGGCCGGCCGGTCATGCTCCGCGGCGGAGTCGAGCCCATCCGCGGGCGCGTCGCGATGGACCAGGTCGTGCTCGACATCGGCGACCGCCTCGCGGCCGTCGGCGACCCCGTCGCGATCGAGCACGCATCCGCCCCCGAGCTCACCGGCATGGTCGGCCCGCGCGTCGCGGTCGAGGTCGCCGGGACCGTGCCCGATGCCGACGCGATGGAGCTGCTCGGCGAGCGCATCGGGCGCCGCCTCGTCGCGGGCGACGCAGTGCTGCTCATCGGGCCGCTCGGCGCCGGCAAGACGACCCTCACGCGCGGCATCGGCAGGGCGCTCGGCGCCCGCGGCACGGTGCAGAGCCCGACCTTCGTGATCGCCCGCACGCACCGCACCGAGGCCGGCCCCGATCTCCAGCACGTCGACGCCTACCGGCTCGGCGGCGACGAGGGCAGCGAGGCGCAGCTCGACGACCTCGACCTCGACCTCGACGGCGCCATCACGGTCGCCGAGTGGGGCGCGCCGCTCGAGCACGCGCTCGACTCGTGGCTGCGGGTCGAGATCGAGCGGCCGGCGACCGCGGGAGAGGACGACATGGATGACGAGGCGGATGCGCCGCGGCACGTGCGGCTGAGCGGTCACGGCCCGGGGTGGGACGCGGCGCGGCTGCGCGGGCTCGCGCTCGAGGGGGCGGCGCGATGATCCTCGCGATCGACACCTCGCTCGGCACCGCGGTCGCGGTGCTCGACGGCGATGAGCTCGTCTTCGAGGAGCGCTCCGACGACCGGCGCGGGCACGCCGAGCGGCTCGGGCCGATGCTCGAGCGCGCGCTCGAGGGGCGCAGGAGCCGGATCGAGCTCGTCGTCGCGGGCATGGGGCCCGGCGCGTTCACCGGGCTGCGCGTCGGCATCGCCGCCGCGCGCGCGACGGCGATGGGGCTCGGCGTGCGCTGCCTCGGCGTCGCGAGCCACCTCGGCGGGGCGACTGGCGATGCGCAGGTCACGACCGACGTCCGCCGGCGCGAGCGCGCGTGGAGCGTCGTCGCGGGCGGTGCCGTCGTCGAGGGGCCGCACCTCGCGCCCGCCGACGCGGTGCCCGAGCCCGCCGGCGAGCACGCGGGGCTGCCGCGCGTCGACGCCGAGGCGATCGACGCGGGACTGCTCGCTCGCGCCGCCGCGCGCGGCGCCGCCGAGGTGACCGAGCCGCTCTACCTGCGCGAGGCTGACGCGGTGCCGTCAGCGGGCCCGAAGCGGGTGTCGCAGTGAGCGCCGACCTCCCCGAGGCGGGCGTGCGCGTCCGCACCGCCGGCGCCGCCGACCTCGACGCGATCATGGCGCTCGAGCGCGCATCCTTCGGCCCGAGCGCGTGGGAGGCCGAGACGATGCGGGCCGAGATCGCGAGCGAGTGGGGGCGCTACCTCGCCGCGGTCGACGCCGAGGGGCGGCTCGTCGGCTACGCGGGGCTCCGCGCCGTGGGCGTCGAGGGCGACGTGCAGACGATCGCGGTCGCGGCCGACGCCCGCGGTCGAGGCATCGGGCGGGCGCTGCTCGCCGAGCTGCTCGCCGAGGCCGAGCGCCGCGGCGTGCAGGAGCTCTTCCTCGAGGTGCGCGCCGACAACCCCGTCGCGCGCGGCCTCTACGAGTCGGTCGGCTTCCGCGAGATCGGGGTGCGGCCGCGCTACTACCAGCCGGAGGACGTGGATGCCGTGGTGATGAAGCGGGAGGCGCGATGAGCGAGCGCGCACCGGTCGTGCTCGGGATCGAGTCGAGCTGCGACGAGACCGGCGTCGGCATCGTGCGCGGCACCGAGCTGCTCGCGAACCGCATCGCGTCGTCGATGGAGCTGCACGCGCGCTTCGGCGGCGTCGTGCCCGAGATCGCGGCGCGCGCGCACCTCGAGCAGATGCAGCCGACGATCCTCGCGGCGCTCGACGACGCATCCATGACCCTCGACGACCTCGACGCGATCGCCGTCACCGCCGGTCCGGGACTCGCGGGCGCCCTCATGGTCGGCATCGGCGCCGCGAAGGGCCTCGCGACCGCGCGGGAGCTGCCGCTCTACGGCGTCAACCACCTCGTCGGCCATGTCGCCGCCGACGTGCTCTCGGGCGAGCCGCTCGAGCTGCCGACCGTCGCGCTGCTCGTCTCGGGCGGCCACACGTCGCTGCTGCTCGTGCGCGACCTCGCCGGAGACGTCGAGCTGCTCGGCGAGACGATCGACGACGCCGCGGGCGAGGCGTTCGACAAGACCGCGCGCCTGCTCGGGCTCGGTTATCCCGGCGGGCCCTCGATCGACGCCGCGGCCGTCGGCGGCGACCCCGACGCGATCCGCTTCCCGCGCGGCCTCACGGCGCCGAAGGACCGGCAGCGGCACCGCTTCGACTTCTCCTTCTCGGGCCTCAAGACCGCCGTCGCCCGGCACGTCGAGCGCGCCGAGGCGGCGGGGGAGCAGCTGCCGATCGCCGACGTCGCGGCGAGCTTCCGCGAGGCGGTCGTCGACGTGCTCGTCGCGAAGGCGCTCGACGCGTGCGCCGAGCTCGGCATCCCGCGGCTGCTGCTCGGCGGCGGCGTCGTCGCGAACCGCCGCTTGCGCGAGGTCGCCGCCGAGCGCGCGGCCGCGCAGGGAGTCGAGCTGCGCATCCCGCCGCTCGAGCTCTGCACCGACAACGGCGCGATGATCGCGGCGGTCGGCGCGATGCTCGTCGCCCGCGGCGACGCCCCGAGCGACCCGGGCTTCGCGGCCGAGTCGACGCTCGACGCGAGCACGGTGCAGGTGTGAGCCGGGCAGGTGTGAGCCGGGCAGGTGTGCGCCGGGCAGGTGCGAGCGCGGTGCGGGTCGCCGACGGCCCGCACAGCCGGGGCTGGCAGGATCGGAGCCGAGACCGAGGAGGCGCAGCATGAGCCAGGCCGTGTGGCAGCAGCAGGGATGGGGCGCTCCGGCGCCGAGCCAGCCCGCTCCGGGACCGCAGCCGACGGCGTGGAGCGCGCCGACGCATCCGGGACCGACGACGAGCACGCTCGCGGTGCTCGCGATCATCGCGGCCGTGTGCGGCGCGACGATCCTGCCGATCATCGGCTCGATCGGGGCGATGGTCATGGGCGCGATCGCGCTCGGCCGCATCAAGCGCACCGGCGAGGACGGCCGGCTGCTCGCGATCTGGGCGATCATCCTCGGCGCCATCACGATCGTCGCGATGCTCTCGGCGACGATCACCGGCATCGCGATGATCGTGCAGCTCGCCGAGCAGGTGCAGCCCGGCCTCTAGGCGATACGTTGATCACGCGCATCCGCGCGCGTGCCAAGGAGGAGCCCCGTGACCGACCAGTTCTCGCAGGCCGACGACCGATTCCGTCGACCCGACCAGGAGGGCGCCGAGCCCCAGGCCGGTGAGCAGCCCACCGCGGACTTCGGCCAGCAGTCGGCGCAGCCGGCCTACGACCCGCAGCCCGACGCCCCGGCGTACGGCCAGCAGGAGCCGGGCTTCGGCCAGTCGCCCGCGTACGGGCAGCAGCAGCCGTTCGGCGACCAGGGGCAGCCCTTCTCGCAGCCGGCCTTCGACCAGCAGGCCCCGCAGGGCGACGCGGCGTACGGCCAGTCGGCTCCGGCATCGGGCTACGGGCAGCAGCCCTACGGCGAGCAGCCCGGCTACGGCCAGCAGTCGCAGCCGGCCTACGGGCAGCCCGCGCCCGCCTACGGCGAGCAGGCGCCCGCCTACGGCGAGCAGGCCGGCTACGGCCAGCAGCAGCCCTACGGCAGCGCGCCGGCGTACGGCCAGCAGCCCGCCTACGGCCAGCAGCCGTCGTACGGTCAGCAGCCCGGGTACGGCGCCGACTCGGCCGGCTACGGCCAGGCGCCCGGCTACGGCGACGCGGCCGCCGGCGGGTATGCGCCCGCCGCCTACGCCACGCCCGGCGAGAAGAAGCTCAAGGGCATCACCGTCTGGGCGCTCGTGCTCTCGGGCCTCGGCCTGCTGCTCTCGTTCGTCTTCGGGCTCGGCTTCCTGCCCGCGCTCGTGGGCGCGATCCTCGGCTTCGTCGCGATCCGCAAGAACCCCGAGGGCAAGCCGTGGCCGCTCGTCGCGGGCATCGTCGGCGCCGTCGCGGCCGTGATCTCGATCATCGTCGGCGTCGTGAACGCCATCCGCCTCGCGCAGTGGATCGAGTACTACTCGATCATGGGCGGTTGATCGAGCCGGCTCGGCCCCGGTCGGCGCGCGGCGCGCGCCGGCTGAGCGACCTCACGTGGGTCGCGCTCATCCTCTCGGGACTCGGCCTCGCTCTCGCGTTCATGAGCGGGGCCGGGCTCCCGATCGCCGCCGCCGGCACCGTGTGCGGGCTCTTCGCCCTCCGCCGGCGCCCCGACGACAGCCCGTGGCCGTACGTCGCGGTCGCGGCGGGATCGGTCGGCTCGATGCTCGCGCTCATCCTCGCGATCGTGACCGCGGTCGAGTGGCTGCCGGTGCTGCCGGGGATGCTCCTGGGCTGAGCTCACGCTCGGTCGGCGAGGATCGCGCGATGCCGGCCGCCGACGCGCGTCGCGACGAGCGTCGCCCGCTCGTCGCCCTTGAGCTTGAGCCGCTTCCGCAGCGCGGCGGGGTCGACATCGGCGCCGCGCTTCTTGATCTCGAGCTCGCCGATGCCGAGCTGCCGGAGCCGCTGCGCGATCCTCCGCTCGTCGAGCGGCAGCACCTCGCGCACGCGGAACGCCTGCGCGAGCGGCGTCTCGACGAGCGCGTCGCCCGTGAGGTAGGCGATGCCCTCGCTCACGCTCCGCGCGCCGAGCCGCTCGGCGAGCGTGCCGATGAGCTCGGCGCGGATGACCGAGCCCGCCGGCTCGAAGAGCCACTCGCCGAGCTCCCCGGGCTCCGGATGCGTCGGCGCACCGACGAGCTCCTCCGCTGCGCCGTCGCCGAGCACGAGGGCGCTGCGCGGCGCGGCGGGACGGGCCAGGGCGCCCGTCCACACGACGGCCTCCACGGTCTCGAGGCCGTCGGTGACCCACTGGTGCTCGGCGTCCGGCGGCAGCAGGGCGCGATCGATGCCCGGCGCGAGCTTGACGCCCGCGGGCTGCGCGGCGGCGCGCTCGAAGACGCGGTCGAGCGAGGGCGACCAGTCGGCGGGGTCGCGCAGCCGGCTCGCGCCGTCGCGCCGCGCGGGGTCGAACCAGAGCGCCTCGGCGTCGGTCGCCGTCTCGAGGGCGTCGCCGTGCACGACGGTCGCGTGCCACGGGGCGAGGTTGAAGGCCGCGATCGCCGCCGTCGCCTCGTCGCGCTCGACCGCGGTCACCTCGAGCCCGAGCGTCGCGAACGCGAGCGCGTCGGCACCGATCCCGCACCCGAGGTCGGCCACCGAGACGATGCCGGCCGAGCGCATCCGGCCCGCGTGGTGCGCGGCCACGCGCAGCCGCGTCGCCTGCTCGAGACCGGCCTCGGTGAAGAGCATGCCCTGCGCGAACTCGCCGAACTTCGCGCGCGCCCGGCGCCGCAGCCGCGCCTGGCTCAGCACGGTCGCGACGAGCAGCGGGTCGTGCCCCTCGGCGCGCAGCCTCGCGACCTCCCGAACGACGTCGGCGGCGCCGCCCAGGCCGGCCTCCGCGCGGTCGAGCAGCGCGAGGCCCTCCTTCGACAGCAGGAGTCGCAGCGCATCGGCGTCCATCGCTCTCATCCAACACCACGCACCGCCCGCGGGTCCCGGGTGGTTGGCACTCATGTTGACCGAGTGCCAACTCTCCGCCTAGTCTTGGAGCGGCGCCCGGCATGACCGGGCGCGCCCCAGAGTCTGACAAGAAAGAGGCAACCGTGTCGGTTTCCATCAAGCCGCTCGAGGACCGCATCGTCATCAAGCAGGTCGAGGCAGAGACGACCACTGCAAGCGGTCTCGTCATCCCTGACACCGCCAAGGAGAAGCCCCAGGAGGGCGAGGTCGTGGCGGTCGGCCCCGGCCGCATCGACGACAACGGCAACCGCGTGCCGATCGACGTGAGCGTCGGCGACAAGGTGCTCTACTCGAAGTACGGCGGCACCGAGGTCAAGTTCGGCACCGACGAGTACCTCGTCCTCTCGGCTCGCGACGTGCTCGCGATCGTCGAGCGCTGAACCAGCACTGACGAGAGCGGCGGCGCCCCTTCGGGGGCGCCGCCTTCGCGATTGAAGGGGACGATGCCCGAGCAGCGCACGACCGGTGTCTGGTACGCCGTCTTCGCCTACGCCTTCTGGGGCGTCGTCCCCGTCTACCTGCAGCTCACCAAGGGCATCGACGGCTTCGAGCTCATCGGCTGGCGGGTGCTCGCGTCGGTCGTCGTCGCGTTCGGCCTCGTCGCGATGACGCGCGGATGGGTGCGGTTGCGCGCGATCCTCCGCAACCGGCGCGACACGTGGACGCTTGTGCTCGCAGGCCACGTCGTGCTCGTCAACTGGACGGCCTTCATCGTCGCGGTCCTCGCCGACAAGGTGCTCGAGACGAGCCTCGGCTACTTCCTCAATCCGCTCGTCTCGGTCGTGCTCGCGGTGCTCTT
Source organism: Agrococcus pavilionensis RW1 (assembly GCF_000400485.1). GTDB lineage: Bacteria > Actinomycetota > Actinomycetes > Actinomycetales > Microbacteriaceae > Agrococcus > Agrococcus pavilionensis. The sequence continues at coordinate 60,058 of NZ_ASHR01000028.1, read as the reverse complement.
CCTCGGCGAGCGGCTGCGCCCGGCCCAGTGGGTCGCCGTCGGTCTGGGCGCGGTCGGCGTGCTCGTCATGATCATCGGCTACGGCGAGGTGCCGTGGTTCGGCCTCACCGTCGCGATCTCCTTCGGCGTCTACGGCCTCATCAAGAAGCGCGTCGGGGGATCGGTGGATGCGCTCTCCGGCCTCACGATCGAGACGACGGCCGTCATCCCGGCGTCCCTCATCATGCTCGGCATCGCGGTGAGCATCAACGGCGTCACCGTCGGCGCAGCGGGCACGACCGGCATCTGGGCCACGGTCGGCCTCGGGCTCGTGACGGCGCTGCCGCTGCTCGCCTTCTCCGCCGCCGCGCGCCGCATCTCGCTCTCCGCGCTCGCCTTCACGCAGTACCTCGCGCCGATCATCTCCTTCCTCTTCGGCGCCTTCGTCATGCACGAGCCGATGCCGCTCGAGCGCTGGATCGGTTTCGCGCTCGTCTGGCTCTCGCTCGTGCTGGTCTCAATCGACCTTCTAGTGGCGCGCGCTATTCGCGCTCGGTGAATGTCCGCAGAGACGCGTCGATGGTCTTGATGGTCGGGTGGCCGAAACAGGCCTTGACGGCGAACTAGGGACGGCCTATGTTCGGGCCATGAATCGACTTCTCCACCGAATTTCCGTCTACATGCTCATTGTGGGTGGTGCATCGCTCGTCTTCTTTGCCGCAGGCGAGGAGCCCGCCGAAGCGTACCCGTCGAATTGCTCCGCATACATGGTGTCCGGCGAAGGACGCGCGCACTGCAGTTCGGGAACGGGCTCGTACCGGGTGGCGCTGACCTGCAGGTATGCATATGGGACGTACGTGGCGACCGGTCCTTGGCGCGGGCCCTCAAGCGATGGCTCAATCTACTCGGCAGTGCGTTGCGTGAACAAGGACACGCCTCTGTCCGTGACCTATCAACGCACCACTTGAGATTGGCCTCGTGCCGAGGCTTCCATTCATCGACCGCGTGCGTCCCGACCGTCTGCCAGATGAGACGGTCGGAGAACGGTCCGTGCCCCTTGCTGACCAAGCATGCACCGATAGCTGCTCTCGTTAATCAGGCGTTGAGTGCGGTCCGGCGATATCCGGGCGTGTCCTTGGAGCAGAGTGCGAGATACGGGCAGCTGCGACGGCGTGATGCGACACTGCGTGGGGTAGCTCGGATTCCGAGAGAGAGGGGCAGCGGCACCAATGGTTTCAAGGGTGGAAGTCCCCCTCGCTCATCAAGTTCGGGCGCTGTTGAGACGCTCCACGTCGCTAATCGGGAGGTAGTGAGAGCGTGTAGAGACTTGCCGGACCGCACTCGACGATGACGTGATGCAGGGCGCATCGGCAGGCGTACGTGTTGTCGTCATGCGCCGCTCGATGTGTTGGCGTCGTAGGCGGCGGAGTCGATGTGCGTCGGCGTTGCACGATGCGTTGGCGTGGGCGGCGCGGTCATCGGCGGTGCAGCCAGGGACGGTCCTCGCTGAACGCGTGGATGAGGTCACAGCCTATGCGGGTTCTTGATTGCGACGCCCCGGCCGAAGTCGGAGCAGCTACAGCTGGCGGCCGGCTTCGAGGAAGCCTCTAGCGTGATCGTTGGCGCCAAGCTCGGCCGAGGGCCGACGATCGCTCGGGCTTACCGCCGCCGCAACGTGCGACCGCGTTGAACCGGCGCGCACGCGCACAACCGCAGCCACGCCCCTTACCGCCCGCGGCCGGATCGCCGCTCAGGGGCGGCCGAGGAATCGCCGTGGCCGAGCGCAAGCGCGGTTGTGTGCGTCAAGACCGTTACCAGGACGTAACGCGATCGCGCCGAAATCGTCGCGATGCTCGCTTACTGTGGGTCAAACGCGCGCGCCAGCGCGCGTCCCACGCAATTGAGGAGCACAATGCAGTCCTTCCTTCGCACCAAGGGGCCGAAGCCCCGGCGCTTCGCGGCGCTCGGCGCCGCGACCGCTGGCGTGCTGCTGCTCGCCGCATGTTCCGGCGGCGGCGGCGGCGCCGCCACGCCATCCGGCTCGGCCGGACCCGAGGGCAACGGCGAGGTCGACACGGAGTTCGTGGTCGGCACGATCCTGCCCCAGACCGGCAACCTCGCGTTCCTCGGACCGCCCGAGTTCGCCGGCGTCGACCTCGCGGCGGCCGACCTCGAGGCCGCTGGCTTCGAGTTCACGGTCGACGTGCAACACCGCGACTCCGGTGACACGACCACCGACATCGCGACCCAGTCGGCGAACGAGCTCATCTCTGCGGGAGCCGATGTCGTCGTCGGCGCCGCGTCGTCCGGCGTCTCCCTGACGTTCATCGACCGACTGGTCGATGCGGGCGTCGTGCAGATCTCCCCGGCCAACACATCACCGCAGTTCACGGACTACCCCGACGACGGCTTCTACTGGCGAACGGCTCCGTCCGACGTCATGCAGGGTCGCGTTCTGGGCAACCTGATGACGAGCGACGGAGCGGCCAGCGTAGGGTTCATCACGATCAACGATCCTTACGGCACTGGGCTCGAGAGCAGCGCGACCGAGGCGGTCGAGGCCGCGGGCGGTACCGTGACCGGCAGCCAGCTCTACAACCCCGGTGACACGAACTTCACGACCCAGGTGCAAGAGATCATGGCCGGCCAGCCCGACGCGATCGCCATTATCGCCTTCGCCGAAACGGCGCAGATCGTGCCGGAGCTCGTGACGCAGGGCTTCCCGGCCTCAGGCATGTACCTCGTCGACGGCAACCTGTCGAACGACTACAACTTCCCCGAGGGCACGCTCGACGGCGCGAAGGGCACGCTCCCCGGTGACCCGACGAACGAGACGTTCCGCGAGCGGCTACTCGAGCAGGACCCCAACCTGCAGGACTTCTCGTACGGCGCCGAGTCGTACGACGCGGTCATCCTGGCGGCCCTCGCGGCCGCGACGGGCGGCAGCGCCGACGCCGAGACGATCCGCGACAACATGCAGGCGGTCTCTACCGAGGGCACGAAGTGCACCGAGGTCGCCGAGTGCCTTCAGCTGATCGCCGACGGCGAGGACATTGACTATGACGGCCCGTCCGGACCGGTGGAGTTCGATGAGAACGGCGACCCGTCGGAAGCCTTCATCGGCATCTACCAGTACGGCGCCGACAACCAGTACTCGCTGCTCCGAGTCGAGGAGGGCTCGCTCGACTGATCTGCTGCGGCAGGCTCGCTCCCCGGAACCCGGCTCGTGTAGGTTCCGGGGAGTGTTGTCGTTTCTGCTCCTGGCGTGCCCACCTTGGCTCTGGGGTCATTCGCGATCTCGATGCGATGCGCAGGCCCCACGTGACTTCGCCGCCCGTAGGGTGGGGTGTGCTTGTGACAGCGGCCAGGGTTCGCATCCGGGCGACGAAGGATCGGAAGTGTTGCCGTCCATCCGCGCGTGGCGGATGGCCGGAAGGCGGTGTGGGCAGGCCGTCCTTCAACACCGTTGCCGAGAGCTGACGGCGGTGGAGCACCGAGCCGGTGAGGGCCTTCGGGTCGTGAAGGTCCGCGACGGTGGGCACGTGCGCAACAAGGCCGCGCATATCGCAGTGGGCGTGGACGTTGAAGGCATCAAGGATGAGCTAGGCATCTGGGTGCAGGACACCGAGGGCGCGAAGTGCTGGGCGGCCGTCTGCGCCGAGCTCGTCAACCGCGGCGTGGACGACGTGCTGATCGAGTGCTGCAATGGGCTGACCGGCTTCCCCGAGGCGGTGAGGCGACCTGGCGGGAAGCGACCATCCAGACGTGCGTCGTGCGCCTGATTCGGGCCGCGCACCAGTTCGTGAACTACAAGGACCGCAAGGCCGTCTCCGCCGCGCTCAAGCTCATCTACGAGGCCGCGAACGCGGACGCCGCGCTGGCGGAGCTGCGCGCGTTCGAGGCGTCGAAGCTCGGCAAGCGCTATCCGTCGGCGGTGAAGACGTTCCGGGACGCGTATGCGCGGTTCACGCCCTTCCTCGCCTTCCCGCCTGAGCTGCGGCGGGTGATGTACACGACCAACTCGATTGAGTCGCTGAACTTCCAGTTGCGGAAGGTGACCAAGAACCGCGGGTACTTCCCCCGACGACCAGCCGGTCGCGAAGCTGCTCTGGTTGGCGATCTGCGAGATCGAGGGCAAACGAGCCAGAGACCGCGCGAAGGAGAAGGGCCGGCGATCAGAGCAGCGTAAAGCCGAAGGCAGGCTCGTCGAGGGACAAGTGACCACGAACTGGAAGCAAGCTCTGTAGCAGCTGTCGCTCGTCTACCCCGAGCGCATCAACCGCCACCTCTAACCACACCGGAACGCGCCGCTTACACAAACAGCTTGACGGGCCCTCGACCTGCTCACAGATCTCACCTAGCGAGTGGCGGTAAGCCCAGGCGTTGTCGGTCATGACGCGCTCGATTGAGGCGATGCCGTGCGGGGCGAAGAACGCGCCCGCTCGGCGCAGGAAGAGGTAGCTGGGCGCTTCGACGACTGCTGCCGCCAAGAGTCACGGCACCGTGCGGAACGATTGGCGCTCCAGACGTACGAGAGGGGGACGCGCGGCGTCGTCCCATGTAGCGCCCGCCTCTCGTTCGGACTTCTCAGCGGAAGTGGAAGGTCCTGGACACCACGGTGTAGCCGGCCTGGCAGTAGACGACGGCTGCCCCCGACACCCGCCAAGGTGAATAGTTGATGACGAAGTGGCCAGTTGGCCGTTCGCATCCCACTGCGATTCGGAACTGAGTGTCGCCTCCGGTCAAGTACCGGCAGGTGCCTTCGACCGCGTCCCGTTGGTTGCAGTCCAGCAGCCTTCCCCGCCCGCCATTGCAGGGGTTGCGCCAACGAAGGCTAGTGCACCGATGAATGCTCCGGCCAAGATGGGGCCCATCATTAGTGCCCGCTGGCGCTTGACTCTCATGATTGATACCTCCGTGGTTTCGGGCCGCGACATTGCGGCTTGAAAGCGTTCTTAGCAGGTAACCGAGGGTGCGCTCGAGCATTTTGTTCCAGTAACGACGTATTTCTTCGCGTGAGCACGGCGCGGGTCGGCAGCACCGACCCCGTCACCATGCGCGACCGCGCGCGGTCGGTCTTGAGGAGCGGCGAGAAGTGCACCGACGCAAGCGCCGCCGAGTGCTCGCAGCCGATCGCCGTCGGCGGGAGTTGAACCACCACGCTCTCTCCGGCCCGATCGAGTTCGACGGGAACGGCTGCCGATGTACGGCGCAGACAACCACTGGGCCGCTGGCCTTGTGGTTGTTTGCGCTCGTCCGAGCTGCGCGGAGTGAGGACGACGAAGCTGACGGCGGGCACTGCCCAGCACCGCGCGGTCTCCGGCGAAAAGCCAGCGCGCACCATGCCGCCACGAGAGAGGAGCCCGCTGCGCGCAGCGGGCTCCTCGTCGCCGATCGACCTACGGCGCCTTCGGCTCCTCCGCCGCGAGCGGGGGAGCGGTCGTCGTCGCCACCTCGGGCGTCGGCCCGACAGTCTCGGTCGCCGACGTGCGCGCCTTCTCCTCGACATCCGTCGCGAGCGTGCCGAGGTAGAGCTGGATGACCTTGGGGTCGTTCAGCATCTCGCGGCCGGTGCCCGTGTAGGCGTCCTTGCCCTGGTCGAGCACGTAGGCGCGGTGCGCGATCTGCAGGCAGCGCCGCGCGTTCTGCTCCACCATCACGATCGTGACCCCGTGGCTGTTGATCTCGGCGACCCGCAGGAACGTCTCGTCCTGGCGCACGGGGCTCAGGCCGGCGCTCGGCTCGTCGAGCAGCAGCACCGCGGGGTCCATCATGAGCGCGCGGCCCATCGCGACCATCTGGCGCTCACCGCCCGAGAGGCTGCCCGCGCGCTGCTTGCGCCGCTTCACGAGCTCCGGGAAGAGTGCGCCGACGAACTCGAAGCGCTCCTTGAACATCTTCGGCTCCTGGAAGAGCCCCATCTCGAGGTTCTCCTCGATCGTGAGCGAGGGGAACACGTTGTTGTTCTGCGGCACCATGCCGACGCCCTTGCTCACGAGCCTGTCGGCCTTGAGCCCCGTGATGTCGTCGCCGTTGAGGAGCACCGACCCCTCGCGGATGCTCACCTGGCCGAAGACGGCCTTGAGCAGCGTCGACTTGCCGGCGCCGTTCGGTCCGATGATGCCGATGAGGTCGCCCTGGTTGGCGACGATCGAGCAGCCGTTGAGGATGTTGACCCCCGGCAGGTAGCCGGCGACGAGCTCCTTCGTCTCGAGCACCGGGGTGGTCGTGGCACCGGTCGCGGTCATCGCTGGCCCTCCTCGTCGTCGGCGGCCGTGATCCGCGTCGCGCCGCCCGTGCGGGTCTCGGAGTCGGTCGCGGATGCCTCCGGGTCGACCGGCACCTCCTCCTCGGCCGCTTCGTTGATCTGGGCGACCTGCTGGTTCGTCAGGGTGCCGAGGTCGGTGTCGTGGTGCGCGCCGAGGTAGGCGTCGACGACGGCCTGGTTCTGCATGATCGTCTCGGGCGGGCCCTCGGCGACGACCTTGCCCTCGGCCATCACGATCACCCAGTCGGAGATGTGGCGCACCATGTGCATGTCGTGCTCGACGAAGAGCACGGTCATGCCCTCGGCCTTGAGCCCCTTGACGTGGTCGAGCAGCGACTGCGTCAGCGCCGGGTTGACGCCGGCCATCGGCTCGTCGAGCATGACGAGGCTCGGCTCGCTCATGAGCGCGCGCGCCATCTCGAGCAGCTTGCGCTGCCCGCCCGAGAGCGACGCGGCGTAGTCCTCGCGCTTCGCGTCGAGCTTGAAGCGGGCGAGAAGCGCGTCGGCGCGCTCGGTGTTCGCCTGCTCCTGCTTGGCCCACAGCGGCTTGAGCAGCGCCGCGAAGATGCCCTCGCCGCGCTGGTCGCGCGCGCCGAGCAGCATGTTCTGGAGCACCGTCAGGCGGCCGAGCGACTTCGTGAGCTGGAACGTGCGCACCATGCCGCGCCGGGCGACCTTGTGGCTCGGCACGTGCGCGAGCGACTGGCCCTCGAACGACCACGAGCCCTTGTTGGGCCGGTCGAAGCCCGTGAGCAGGTTGAAGAACGTCGTCTTCCCCGCACCGTTCGGACCGATGAGCGCCGTGATCATGCCGCGGGGGATCTCGACGTGCGCGACGTCGACGGCGGTGAGGCCGCCGAACTGGCGCACGACGCCGTCGGCGACGACGATCGGGTCGACCTTCTTGCAGCCCGGGCCGACCTCTCCGTCGACGAGCGGGTGCGTGGTGGGAGGCGTGGTCGTGTCAGACATTGAACGACAGCTCCTTCTTGTTGCCGAGGATGCCCTGTGGTCTGAAGATCACCAGGACCATCAGTGCGATGCCGATGAGCACGAACCGGATCTGCCCAGCCTGCGAGCCCGACATGTCGCCGAAGACCCCCATGCCGTGGAGCAGGTTGATGACGCCGCCCGTGAACGAGAGCAGCACCCAGAACAGCACCGAGCCGAGCAGCGGCCCGAAGACCGTCGCGGCGCCGCCGAGCAGCAGCGCGGTCCAGATGTAGAACGTCATCGTGGTGGCGAAGTTGTCGGGCTGCACGGCGCGCGGCAGCACGAACATCACGCCGGCGACCGCGCCGAGCACGCCGCCGAGCACGAGCGCCTGCATCTTGTAGCCGTAGACGTTCTTGCCGAGCGAGCGCACCGCATCCTCGTCCTCGCGGATGCCCTTGATGACGCGTCCCCACGGGCTGCGCATGAGGAGCCACACGAGCACGAGCGCGACGATCACGAGCGACCACGCGACGATGCGCACCCACGTGTCGTAGGCGGTCGCCGTCCACGGGCCGAACCCGTAGGTCGTGCCGGTGAGCGGGTTCATCGCGTCGAAGTCGCCCTTGTAGTCCGCGCCGCGCAGGCCCTGCGAGCCGCCGGTGATGGCAGTGAGGTCCTGCGTGCGGACGGAGAAGCGGATGATCTCGGCCGCCGCGATCGTCACGATCGCGAGGTAGTCGCCGCGCAGGCGCAGCGTCGGGATGCCGAGGATGAGCGCGAAGACCACGGCGGCGACGATCGCGACGAGCACCGCCGCGATGAACGAGAGCCACACCGGCCAGCCGAGCGTCGCGGTCGGGTCGACCATCATCGTGAAGATCGCGAACGCGTAGGCGCCGATCGCCATGAAGCCCGCCTGGCCGAAGTTCAGCAGGCCGGAGTAGCCGAAGTGGATGTTGAGGCCGATCGTCGCGAGCGCGAAGGCGGCGGTGGTGGGCGAGAGGATCTCGCTGGCGGCGGAGTTGATGATGGAGAGGAAGTCCATGTCAGCCGATCCTTTCCCGTCGACCGAGGATGCCCTGCGGTCGGAACAGCAGCACCAGGATGAGCACGAGCAGCGCGATCGCGTAGCGCAGGTCGGGTGCGATGAAGAGCGTCGAGATCTCGGTCACGAGGCCGATGATGATGGCGCCCACGAGCGCGCCGAACGCGCTGCCGAGCCCGCCGAGGGTGACGGCGGCGAAGAGCAGCAGCAGGATCGTGAAGCCGACGTCCCACTTGATGTTGGCGCCGATGAAGTAGGTGTAGAGGATGCCCGCGCCACCGGTGAGGAGGCCGGCGAGCACCCAGACGATGCGGATGACCCGGTCGACGTCGATGCCCGACGCAGCCGCGAGGCCCGCGTTGTCGCTCACGGCTCGCGTCGCCTTGCCGATGCGCGTGCGGGTGAGGAACAGGCCGACGGCGACGAGCACGACGATCGCGATGAGCGCGCTCACGACGCCCGACGTGCGCATGAGCACCGGGCCGATCTGCAGCACCGCACCGCGGTCGACCGAGAGGCCCTCGGTGCCGCCGCCGATGAGGAACTGGTAGAAGTAGCGCAGCGCGATCGAGAGGCCGATCGTCACGATGAGCACCTGCACGAGGCCCACGCGCCGGCGGCGCAGCGGCTTGAAGATGCCCCAGTCGTGCGCCCAGCCGAATGCCGCCGATGCGACGAGCGTGACGATCACCGCGATCCACGCGGGCCAGTTGACGAGCGTCGTGGTGGCGTAGAAGACGATGCCGCCGAAGGTGAGCAGCTCGCCGTGGGCGAAGTTGTTGACGCCCGTGGTGCCGAAGATGAGCGTGATGCCGATCGCCGCGAGCGCGAGCAGGAGGCCGAAGCTCAGGCCCGAGATGACGCGCGCGAGCAGCTGCGAGCCGAAGTCGTTCGAGCTCGCACCCGTGTCGGAGGAGCCACCGGGCGTGCCCTCGCCACCGGGGGCGGGTGCCTCGCTGCCGCTCGGGGCGCCGCTGCTGCCCGTGCCGGGGTCGCTGCCGGAGCCGCCACCGCCCGTCGCGGGGCCGAAGGGGAACAGCACGCCGACCGCGGTCGAGCCGCCGACCTCGAACTCCCGGCTCTCGAAGCTGGGGTCCCGCAGGGTCAGCCCCTCCGGCAGCGTCGACGTGTCGATCGACACCGTGTAGGTGCCGGTCGACGGGACGCCGATGAGCCAGCGTCCGTCGGCGCCCGTGGCGACGGTCTCATCGACGCCGTTGCCGGTGACGGTGATCTCGACGCCCTCGACGGGCGTCTGCCCGTCACGGATGATGCCGTTGAAGTTGTAGGGGGATGCCTGCTCGGTCTCGGGGAGCGGCGCGGCGGCGACCGCGGTCGCACCACCAGCCACCATGCCCATGACGGCCAAGGCCACGGCGATCACTCGCCGCAGCCCGCGCCGTTGCGGTCTGCTGGACGTCTTCACATGTCCTCCATGCTGTGGGGCGACGAGTCCAGCAGGAATGCGGATCGCGGGATGCCCGTTACATCGGTGGTGTCACAGTAGCGGCGGCCGCGCCGCTCCTCGTCCAATTGAGGCGCTCCTCGGGGCAACTTCGCCGAGATGCCGCTGGACCGTAACCGAATCGATACGATGAGAGCGATGGAGATGCGCAACCCGTTCGGGCCGATCGGCCTCACCTACGACGACGTCATGCTGCTGCCCGGCCGGACGGATGTGATCCCGAGCGAGGCCGACACCGGCACGCGGCTCTCGCGCCGCATCCGCCTCGGCATCCCGCTCGTGTCGAGCGCGATGGACACCGTGACCGAGGACCGCATGGCGATCGCGATGGCGCGCCAGGGCGGGCTCGGCATCATACACCGCAACCTCTCGATCGCCGACCAGGCGGCGATGGTCGATCGGGTGAAGCGCTCGGAGTCGGGCATGATCACCGATCCCGTGACGACGCATCCCGACGCCACGATCGAGGAGGTCGATCGCGTCTGCGGCGAGTTCAAGGTCTCGGGGCTCCCGGTGGTCGACGAAGCGGGCGTGCTCGTCGGCATCGTGACGAACCGCGACATGCGCTTCGTGCCGCGCGACGAGTTCGCGACGACGCTCGTGCGCGACATCATGACGCCATCGCCGCTCAAGACCGCGCCGATCGGCATCTCGCGCGAGGACGCGTTCCAGATCTTCCAGCAGACGAAGCTCGAGAAGCTGCCGCTCGTCGACGAGGACGGCCGCCTCGGCGGGCTCATCACCGTCAAGGACTTCGACAAGGTGGAGCAGTACCCGAACGCGACGAAGGATCCGCAGGGCCGCCTTCGCGTCGGCGCCGCGATCGGCTTCTTCGGCGACGCGTTCGAGCGCGCCGAGGCGCTCGCGGAGGCGGGCGTCGACGTCATCGTCGTCGACACCGCGAACGGCGAGAGCCAGGGCGTGCTCGACATGGTCGCGAAGCTCAAGGGCGACCGCCGCTTCGACGACATCGACATCATCGGCGGCAACGTCGCGACCTACGAGGGCGCGGCGGCGCTCATCGCGGCGGGCGTCGACGCGGTCAAGGTCGGCGTCGGGCCCGGCTCGATCTGCACGACGCGCGTCGTCTCCGGCGTCGGCGTGCCGCAGGTCTCGGCCATCTACGACGCCGCGCGCGCCGCGCACGACGCGGGCACCGACATCCCGATCATCGCCGACGGCGGCCTGCAGTACTCGGGCGACATCGCGAAGGCGCTCGTCGCGGGCGGCTCGTCGGTCATGCTCGGCTCGCTGCTCGCCGGCACGAACGAGAGCCCCGGCGACCTCGTGCTCGTCAACGGCAAGCAGTACAAGACCTACCGCGGGATGGGCTCGCTCGGCGCGATGCAGACGCGCGGCAAGAAGACCTCCTACTCGCGCGACCGCTACTTCCAGGCCGACGTGCCGAGCGACGAGCAGCTCATCGCCGAGGGCATCGAGGGGCAGGTGCCCTACCGCGGCCCGCTCGGCTCGGTCGCCTACCAGCTCGTCGGCGGGCTGCGGCAGTCGATGTTCTACACCGGAGCGCGCACGATCGACGAGCTCAAGGAGAAGGGCCGCTTCGTGCAGATCACCGCGGCGGGCCTCAAGGAGTCGCACCCGCACGACATCCAGATGGTGGTCGAGGCGCCGAACTACCGCCGCTGACCGCTCGCGCTCGACCGGGGCCGCTGCGCCCGACCGGGGCCGGCGCGCCCGGCCCGGTCAGGCGCAACCGCACCGCTCGGCGTGGAGTGCGCCTCACCAGCCCGGCAGCGCGGAGCGCACCGGGATGTGCGCGCGCTCGAGCATCGGCCGCAGGAGCGCCGGACGGAACGCCTGCTCCCACATCCAGTGCAGCGTGTCGATGTGCTCCCGCAACGCGTCCTCGCGCTGCTTCTCGGCGATCACGGCATCGACCGGCTGCATCCCGTTCGCCTCAGCGATCACGCCGTACTTCCACGCGCCGTCGAACTCGCCGCCGAGCAGCCGCATCCCGGGCCGCTCCCAGAGGAAGTCGGGAAAGCGCGGGCCGAGCCTCGTCATGATGCGCACCTGCAGCTGCGGCGGGGGCGCTCCGAGTCGGTGGATGGCGACCCGGCTCCACGACTCGCCCACCGACTGGCACAGCGGGTCGGCGAAGCGGATCACCCACTCGGCGCGGCGTCGGCCGCGCGGCCCTTGGCGACCTAGGGCGTCCGTCACCGCTTCCTTCGTGACGATCTCGCGCCGGAGCGCCTCGTCGAGCGCGCTCACGGCATCGCCCTGCCGACCGACCCGGGCGAGGTGCGCGAGCGCGTAGGCGGGGGTGCAGCGGGCGATGTCGTCCTCGACGAGCACGTCGTCGTCGTCGATCGCGACCCGCGTGCTCGCGACGCCGCTGCGGCGGCCCGTCGCGCCGAGGTCGCCGATCGTGTGCACCGCGTCCGGCCGGCCGTGCGGGAGGTCGGCGAGGGCGAGCGCGGACTCGCGGGCGAAGACCGCGCCGGGGCGCGAGAGCGCGACCGCGCGCACGTGGACGACGTGGCGCTGGTGCTGCGGGAGCGCCGTGAACGCGGCGGCGTCGACGTAGGCACCGCGGCGGATTCGCTGGAGCTCGGGTGCTCGTCGGAGCCGCTGCGGCTCGCCTGGGTCCGGTCTGAGGAGGTCGACGGTCACGGCCGCACCCTGGCGCATGGGGCAAGTGACCGCGTGGCTCGGCGAGCGCGCTGTGGAGAGCGACGCTCGCGCATCGTACGCGAGCCCGCGCGCGAGCCGGTGATGCTCGGCGACCGGGGCGCCTGCGCCTGACCGGGGCCGGTGCGCCTGCCCCGCTCGGGCGCAGCGGCCCCGATGGAGCGGAGGCGATCGCGAGGGGTTGTCCTGCTCGGCGACGCGATATATCGTGTCTCGTAAGACGCGCTATATCGCGTTTTCGATCAGGCGAAGGAGCCAGAGATGGACGAGCAGTTCGAGAGCGGCGACACCAGGCCGCGCAGCGCATCCGGCGCGTCGGCGTCGGGCGCCGACCGGATCATCGAGCAGTGGGTCGTGCGCGAGGGCGAGAGCCGCGTCATCGACCTCGACGAGGTGCGGGCGCTGCGCGTCGGCATCGTCGGCGGCAGCGTCGACATCGTCGCGCACGACGAGCCGACCGCCCGCGTCGAGGTGCACCGCGTCGAGGGGCGCGACCTCACGGTCAAGCTCGAGCACGGCCGGCTGTCGATCGCGCACCCGCGCGTGAGCTGGGACGACGTGTGGCAGTCGGTCAAGGCGCTCGTGGGCGTGCGCGCCAAGGTCGAGCTCTCGATCCTCGTGCCGCGCGACGCGACGCTCTCGCTCGGCCAGGTGAGCGCATCCGCCCTCGTCTCGGGCCTCCGCTCGAGCGCGACGCTCAGCACCGTCTCGGGGCAGCTGCAGGTCGAGTCGCACGAGGGCGAGCTCGAGCTCAACACCGTCTCGGGCGACGTCGAGGTGTCGGGCGGCAGCGGCCGGCTCTCGGTCAACGGCGTCTCGGCCGACGTCACCGCGAGCGGCGCGCTCGACGAGGTCGGCGTCGACACCGTGAGCGGCGACGTGCTGCTCGACGTGCACGGCTCGCCGCGCTCGATCTCGGTCAACACCGTCTCGGCCGACGTGACGCTGCGCCTCGACGCGGGCCAGGGCGTGCGGGCGACGACGCGCACCGTCTCGGGCGCCGGCTCGATCGCCGGCCACTCGCTCCCGCGCCGCGGTGGCACCGAGACGATCGACGGCTCGAACCTCTTCTCCTTCGTGGCGAACACCGTCTCGGGCGACGTCACGGTCGTGCGGAGGGACGCGTGAGCCCCGCCGTCTTCGGCCACGGCGCGCTGCGGCTCTACCTGCTGAGCCTCCTCGCCGAGGCGCCCCGCCACGGCTACGAGCTGATGCAGGCGCTCGAGCAGCGCTTCGGCGGCACCTACTCGCCCTCCGCCGGCACGATCTACCCGCGGCTCTCGAAGCTCGAGGAAGAGGGGCTGCTGACGAAGGCGGTCGATGGCCGCAAGACCACCTACTCGATCACCGACGCGGGCCGCGCCGAGCTCGACGCGCGCGAGGCCGAGCTGCGCGACCTCGAGAGCGAGATCACCGACTCGGTGCGGCGGATGGCCTCCGACGTCCGGGCGGGCGTGCGGAGCGCGATGCAGGCCCTCCGCGCCGACCTCGCGGCGGCCGAGCGCGACGCGCGGAGCGCCGCGCACGGATCGCGACCGAGTGCGCCCGGGCGCGACGCATCCGGGCCCGACGCATCCGCCCCCGTGCCCGAGGCGCCGCCCGCGCCCGAGGCGCCGCACGTGCCCGCGCCGCCCGACGCGCCCGAGGAGCGCGCGGCGAACCCGTGGAGCGCGCCGCAGCCGGAGCGCGACGAGCGGGTGGATGCGTCGCACCCGGCCGAGCGCGCCGCGTCGCGCATCGCGGTGCACGACGTCGAACTCGCGCTCGGCGAGTTCCGCCAGCAGGTGCGGGCGGCGGTGCGCGCCGACCGGGGCGAGCGCATGACGGCGGAGCGCGCGGCGACCGTGCGGCGCGAGCTCGAGGCGGCGCTGCTGCGCATCAAGAGCGCGCTCGGGGGCTGAGCCTCGCTCGACGAGCCCGGGATAGGCTGGGGTCGTGACGGACATCGAGATCGGCCGCAGCAAGCGCGCCCGCATGGGCTACGGCTTCGACGACATCAGCATCGTGCCGTCGCGCCGCACGCGCGACAGCGACCTCGTCTCGCTCCAATGGCAGATCGACGCGTTCCGCTTCGAGGTCCCGGTGCTCGGCGCGCCGACCGACTCGGTCATGAGCCCCGCGACGGCGATCGCGCTCGGCCGCGCGGGCGGCCTCGGCGTGCTCAACCTCGAGGGCGTCTGGACCCGCTACGACGACCCCGAGCCGCTGCTCGCCGAGATCGCCGGCCTGCCGGCCGACCTCGCGACGAGCCGCATGCGCGAGATCTACGCCGAGCCGATCAAGCCCGAGCTCATCCGCGACCGCATCGCGCAGATCCGCGACGCGGGCGTCGTGGTCGCGGGCAGCCTGAGCCCGCAGGCCGTGCAGCAGCACTACGAGGCGGTGCTCGCGGCGGGCGTCGAGCTCATGGTCATCCGCGGCGCGACCGTCTCGGCCGAGCACGTGTCGGCCGACGCCGGGGCGCCCCTCAACCTCAAGCGCTTCATCTACGAGCTCGACGTGCCGGTCGTGGTGGGCGGCGTGGTCACGTACACGGCGGCGCTGCACCTCATGCGCACCGGTGCCGCGGGCGTGCTCGTCGGCTTCGGCGGCGGCGCCGCCTCGACGAGCGAGAAGGTGCTCGGCGTCGCCGCACCCATGGCGACCGCCGTGAGCGACGTCGCGGCAGCGCGCCGCGACTACCTCGACGAGTCGGGCGGCCGCTACGTGCACGTCATCGCCGACGGCTCGCTCGGCACGTCGGGGCAGATCGTCAAGGCGCTCGCGTGCGGCGCCGACGCCGTCATGCTCGGCACCGCGCTCGCGCGCGCGACGGATGCGCCGGGTCGCGGCTGGCACTGGGGCCCGGAGGCGCACAACCAGAAGCTGCCGCGCGGCAACCGGGTGCAGGTCGACCGCGTCGGCCCGCTCGACGTCGTGCTCAACGGGCCGTCGCCCGTCGCCGACGGCACAGCCAACATCATGGGCGCCCTCAGGAAGGCCATGTCGACCACCGGCTATAAGGATCTCAAGGAGTTCCAGCGGATCGACGTGGTGCTGGAGGCCAACCCGCAGCGCTAGCGCGCCGCTCCGGGCGGCGCGAACGAGGAGGATCCATGTCTGAGACCACCAACAGCGTCAGTCGGTCGAGGAAGCTCGGCCCCGAGGAGCGTGCCGCCGCGATCGCCTCGATGCGCGAGCGCGAGGTCGACGTGCTCGTCATCGGCGGCGGCATCGTCGGCACCGGGGCGGCGCTCGACGCCGTCACGCGCGGCCTTCGTGTGGGCCTCATCGAGGCCCGCGACTTCGCCTCGGGCACCTCGAGCCGCTCGTCGAAGCTCATCCACGGCGGCATCCGCTACCTCGAGCAGCTCAACTTCGGGCTCGTGCGCGAGGCGCTCATCGAGCGCGGCCTGCTGCTGCAGCGCATCGCGCCGCACCTCGCGAAGCCCGTGCGGTTCCTCTACCCGCTCGAGACGCCGCTCATCGAGCGCGCCTACATCGGCGCAGGCATGGCGCTCTACGACGTCTTCAGCTACACGGGCTTCATGAAGCCGGGCGTGCCGCTGCATCGCCACCTGACGAAGAAGCAGGTGCTCAAGAAGATCCCGTCGCTCGACCCGAACGCCTTCGTCGGCGGGCTCACCTACTACGACGCCCAGGTCGATGACGCGCGCTACGTCGCCGAGCTCGCGCGCACCGCATCCTTCTACGGCGCGCACGTCGCGAGCCGCGTGCGCGCCGAGGGCTTCCTCAAGGTGGGGGAGCGCGTCGTCGGCGTGCAGGCGCACGACTACGAGACGGGCGAGCAGTTCGAGATCCGCGCGAAGCAGGTCGTCAACGCGACCGGCGTGTGGACGGGCGAGACGCAGGCGATGGTCGGCGAGCGCGGCGAGTTCAAGGTGCGCGCGTCGAAGGGCGTGCACCTCGTCGTGCCGCGCGACCGCTTCCACTCCGAGATGGGGCTGCTGCTGCGGACCGCGAAGAGCGTGCTGTTCGTCATCCCGTGGGGTCGGCACTGGATCATCGGCACGACCGACACCGACTGGAACCTCGACAAGGCGCACCCGGCGGCGACCGCGGCCGACATCGACTACATCCTCGACAACGTCAACAAGGTGCTCGCGACGAAGCTCACGCGTGCCGACGTCGAGGGCGTCTACGCGGGCCTGCGCCCGCTGCTCGCGGCCGGCGGCGACGGCACCTCGACCGCGAACATCTCGCGCGAGCACCACGTCTCGCACACCGTGCCGGGCCTCGTGCTCATCGCGGGCGGCAAGTGGACGACCTACCGCGTGATGGCGAAGGACGCGATCGACGAGGCCGTGAGCGCGATGGACGGCAAGGTGCCGGAGTCGTGCACCGACCAGATCCCGCTGCTCGGCGCGACCGGCTACCGCGCCGCGTGGAACAAGCGCGCGAAGATCGCGCGCGCCTTCGGCGTCCACAAGCACCGCGTCGAGCACCTGCTGAACCGCTACGGGGTGCTGACCGACGAGATCCTCGACATGATCCGCAAGGACCCGTCGCTGCTCGAGCCGCTCCCCGGCGCCGACGACTACATCGGCGCGGAAGTGCGCTACGCGTGCACGCACGAGGGCGCGCTGCACCTCGACGACGTGCTCGCCCGCCGCACCCGCATCTCGATCGAGTCGTGGGACCGCGGCGTCGCGGCGGCCCCCGTGGCCGCGCGGATCATGGCGGATGCGCTCGGCTGGGACGACGCGCGCGTCGAGAAGGAGATCAACACCTACAACAAGCGCGTCGCCGCGGAGATCGCGAGCCAGGAGCTGCCCGACGACGAGTCGGCCGACCGGGCTCGCACGGAGGCGCCCGAGATCGTGCCGCTCAGCGCGCTCCCGACCGCCGACACCGTCGGCACCCGCCCGCAGGAGGCGTCGCCCGCCGGTCGCGGGGCGGGTGCCCCGCCGGTCGTCGAGTAGCCGCCGGAGGGGGGGAGCGGCGGCTCAGCCAGCGGGCGCAGGCGCGCCGGTAGACTGGGCGCGCCGTGAGCACCCCTCTCCCCACCTTCTCCGACGTCGCGAAGCGACCGCGGTGGATCGGCGTGCTCGTGCTGTGCATCGTCGTCGCCGGCGTCTTCGCGCTGCTCGGCCAGTGGCAGATCGAGCGGGCCGTCGAGCAGGGGCAGGCCGACGAGCGCGACACCGAGACCGCGGTGCCGCTCGAGCAGGTCGCCGAGCCCGGCTCGACGCTCACGAGCGAGGCGGGTGGGCGCATGGTCGCCTTCTCGGGCACCTGGACCGACGACTTCGACACCCGCGTCGGCCGCGACCAGCACGGCGACCAGGGCAGCTGGGTCATCGGCCGCGTGCTCGTCGAGCAGCCGGCCGGCGGCACCGCGTCGCTCGCCGTCGCCCTCTCGTGGCTGTCCGACCCCGCCGCTGCCGAGGCGCTCGCAGCCTCGCTCGAGGCGGGCGAGACCGGCGAGCTCGTCGGCCGGCTCATGCCGCCGGAGGCGCCCACGATGGGCGACGTGCAGGGCGGCACGCGCGAGGCGATGAGCGTCGCCGAGCTCGTCAACGAGTGGGACGACTACGACGGCATGGTCTACGCGTCGTACGCGATCCTCGACGAGCCGTCGGCAGCCGCATCCGACGCCCTCGTCGAGGGCGCCGAGCCGATCGTCTCGGTGCGCCCCGAGGTCGACGCGCAGCTCAACTGGCTCAACGTCTTCTACGCGATCGAGTGGATCGCGTTCATGCTCTTCGCCTTCTACCTCTGGTACCGGCTCGTGAAGGATGCGCTCGAGCGCGAGATCGAGGACATCGAGGATGCAGAGGCTGCGGCCGCCGAAGCCGCCGAGCCCCGCCGATAGGCTGGTAGCCGTGCCCCGCCCCATCGAACAGCTGCCGCAGATCCGCTCCGCCATCCGCTTCTACCGCGCGATGTCGTGGGTGACGGGCATGTTCCTGCTGCTGCTCGTCGCCGAGATGGTGCTGAAGTACTCGCCCACCCACGTCGAGGTCTTCGCCGGCGGCTCGGGCGGCCTGCTCTCGCTGCAGCGCGTCGTGCCCGGCGACGGCTGCCAGTGGTACTCGCTCTTCGTGCCCGGCGGCATGGGCTGCGAGATCACCTCGCTCGGCGACGGCTTCAACATCTCGCTCGCGATCCTCATCGTGCACGGCTGGATCTACGTCGTCTACCTGCTCGCGTGCTTCCGCCTCTGGAGCCTGCTGCGCTGGCCCTTCAAGCGCCTGCTCGCGATGGCCGCCGGCGGCGTCGTGCCCTTCCTCTCCTTCTTCGTCGAGCGCCGCATGCACGACGTCGCGGTCGCCGACGTGACCCGCCTCGAGGCTGAGCGGGCCGCGAGGGACGCCGCCGCTCCCGCCCCTGCAACCACTCCGGAGGCTTGATGTCCGACACCGCTCAGCGGCCCGTGCTCGTGATCGACTTCGGCGCCCAGTACGCGCAGCTCATCGCGCGCCGCGTGCGCGAGGCCGACGTCTACAGCGAGATCGTGCCCTCGACGATCAGCGCCGAGGAGGTGCGCGCGAAGGACCCCGCCGCCATCGTGCTCTCCGGCGGCCCCTCGAGCGTCTACGAGGAGGGCGCCCCGCGCCTCGACGAGGAGATCCTCGAGCTCGGGGTGCCGACCTTCGGCATCTGCTACGGCTTCCAGGTGATGGCCGCGCAGCTCGGCGGCAAGGTCGCGAAGACCGGCAATCGCGAGTACGGCTCGACGAGCGTGCGCGTCGACGGCGGCGGCACGCTCCTGCACGGCCAGCCCGACGCGCAGACGGTGTGGATGAGCCACGGCGACTCGGTCGCGGAGGCGCCCGAGGGCTTCACGGTCCTCGCGTCGACCGCCGACACCCCGGTCGCCGCCTTCGAGCACCGCGAGCGGAAGATGGCCGGCGTGCAGTGGCACCCGGAGGTCAAGCACTCGGAGCACGGTCAGCGCGTGCTCTCGTCGTTCCTGCACGAGATCGCGGGCCTGCCGGGCGACTGGCAGACCGGCAACGTCATCGACGAGCAGGTCGCGCGCATCCGCGAGCAGGTCGGCTCCGACAAGGTGCTGTGCGCGCTCTCGGGCGGCGTCGACTCGGCCGTCGCCGCGGCGCTCGTGCACAAGGCGGTCGGCGACCAGCTCGTGTGCGTCTTCGTCGACCACGGCCTGCTGCGGCAGGACGAGCGGCGCCAGGTCGAGGAGGACTACGTCGCCTCCACGGGCGTGCGGCTCGTGACGGTGGATGCGCGCGAGCGGTTCCTCGGTGCGCTCAAGGGCGTCACCGACCCGGAGCAGAAGCGCAAGATCATCGGCCGCGAGTTCATCCGCGTCTTCGAGCAGGCCGAGCGCGACCTCGCCGCCGAGGCCGCGAGCGAGGGCGAGCCCATCCGCTGGCTCGTGCAGGGCACGCTCTACCCCGACGTCGTCGAGTCGGGCGGCGGCACGGGCGCCGCCAACATCAAGAGCCACCACAACGTCGGCGGCCTGCCCGACGACCTGCAGTTCCAGCTCATCGAGCCGCTGCGCGCGCTGTTCAAGGACGAGGTGCGGGCGATCGGTCGCGAGCTCGGCCTGCCGGAGGCGATCGTCGGCCGCCAGCCCTTCCCCGGGCCCGGCCTCGGCATCCGCATCATCGGCGAGGTCACGCAGGAGCGCCTCGACACGCTCCGCAAGGCCGATGCGATCGCGCGCGCCGAGCTCACCGCCGCAGGGCTCGACCAGGAGATCTGGCAGTGCCCCGTCGTGCTACTCGCCGACGTGCGCTCGGTGGGCGTGCAGGGCGACGGCCGCACCTACGGCCACCCGATCGTGCTGCGCCCCGTCTCCTCCGAGGACGCGATGACCGCCGACTGGACGCGACTGCCGTACGACGTGCTCGCACGCATCTCGAACCGCATCACGAACGAGGTGCCCGAGGTCAACCGGGTCGTGCTCGACGTGACGTCGAAGCCGCCGGGGACGATCGAATGGGAGTGAGGGGGTAGAGCGCGCGGCGCGCGTGGTCTGCTCCTCAGCTCAGACAATGCCGAAGGCCGGACGCCCCGATGGGGCGCCCGGCCTTCGGCATAACTCGCACCCCGCAGACCACGCGCGCCGCGCTCGCGGGGTGGCAGGAGGTCGCCGCCCAGGTGCTGCTCGGCGCGGGGGCCCGCTGGGGAGGATGATTGCGGCATGGGGGAGCCGAGGGGGCGGGACGTGGCGGCCCGGGTCGTCGCTCTCTGGACGCTCGCGATCGGGTTCGGGGCGAGCGTGCTCGTCGGGCTCTCGCCCACCAGCTGGCTGCAGGCGCGGCTGCGCTACGCGTGCGCGTTCGAGGCGGAGGAGTGGGTGTGCGACGGCAACGCGGCCCTGCTCGCGGCCGGGGCGAGCAGCCTCGTGCTCTCGACGCTCGCGCTCGGAGGCATCGCCCTCATCGTCCGCGCCACGTGGGATCGCGTGCGGCTGCGCGCCGAGCGGTTCGGCTGGATCGCGCTCATCGCCGTGCTGCCCACGCTCATCCTGTGCGCGGTGCTGCTGCTCGACGCGGCGACGCACGAGCCGGCCGACGTGGGCATCGACGACAGCCGCCTCGCGATGTGGATCGAGAGCGCGATGATCCCGGCGCTCGCGACGGCCGTCGCCGGCGTGCTCGCCGGCTCCGGGCTGCGGATGCGCGCCCGCGGCCGCCCGCGCCGCGTCGCGTTCGTCACGATCCTGCCGGCGTTCGCGCTGCTGCTCGTCGCCGCGGTCATCTCGTTCCTCGGCACGCTGCCGACCGGCATCGTCGCGGCGTCCGCGATCGGCGCGGGCTGGTACCTCGCGGCAGCGGCGTGGCCGGGTGCGCCGAAGCAGATCGTCGGCGATGTCGATCCAGGCCGTTCCCGTTCGACGTCTTGAGTGAGAGGGTCGAGACCGACCCACCGGAACGAGGAGTGGACCATGCAGTACATGCTCATCATGCGCGCGGACGACGAAGCGGTCGACGCATACAAGGAGATCCCCTTCGAAGAGGTCATCGAGCGGATGGGGAAGTACAACGAGGCGATGATGGAGGCCGGCGTCATGATCGGCGGCGAGGGCCTGAGCGACGCGAGCGAGGGGTTCGTCGTCGACTTCAGCAGCGACCCGCCGCTCGTGACCGACGGCCCCTACGGCGAGACGAAGGAGCTCTTCAACGGCTTCTGGATGCTCGAGGTGTCGTCGAAGGAGGAGGCCGCCGAGTGGGCGAAGCGCTGCCCGCTCGGACCGGGCGCCAAGCTCGAGGTGCGCCGCGTGCAGGGGCCCGACGACTTCCCCGCCGACAACGAGTGGATCCAGAAGGAGGAGGGCTGGCGCGAGGAGCAGGCTGCGAAGCGCGCCGCGACCACGCCGGGCGGCAGCGCCGGTTGAGCACCCCCGCCGGCGACGAGCGCCGGGCGGTCGAGTCCGCCCGGCGCTCCGTCGCGGCCGTGTGGCGCATCGAGTCGGCTCGCATCGTCGCGACGCTCACGCGCTTCACGGGCGACTTCGCGCTCGCGGAGGACCTCGCGCAGGAGGCGCTCGCCGACGCCCTCGCGCAGTGGCCCGAGCGCGGGGCGCCCCGCAACGGCGCCGCGTGGCTCACCGCGGTGGCGAAGCGCAAGGCGATCGACCACTGGCGGCGCCGGGAGCGCTACGACGACCGGCTCGTCGCGATCGCGCACGACCTCGAGCGCGAGCAGGACGAGGCGGCGGATGCGGTGCCGTGGGATCCCGACGAGATCGACGACGACGTGCTCCGGCTCGTGTTCACCGCGTGCCACCCGGTGCTGACGCCGGCCGCGCGCGTCGCCCTCACGCTGCGGGTCGTCGCGGGCCTCGAGACGAGCGAGATCGCTCGCGCCTTCCTCGTGCCGGTCGCGACGATCCAGCAGCGCATCGTGCGCGCGAAGCAGGCGCTCGGCGACGCGGGCGTGCCGTTCGAGGTGCCGACCCGGGGGGAGCGCGCCGAGCGGCTCGGTGCCGTGCTGCAGACGGTCTACCTCCTCTTCACGGAGGGCCATGCCGCGACTGCGGGCGACGACTGGATGCGTCCCGGCCTCGCGCGGGAGGCCCTCCGGCTCGCGCGCACCCTGGTCGCGCTGCAGCCGGAAGAGCCGGAGGTGCACGGGCTGCTCGCGCTGCTCGAGCTCACCGCCGCGCGCTTCCCGGCGCGAGTCGATGCCCGCGGCGAGCCGGTGCTCCTCGCAGACCAGGATCGCGGGCTGTGGGATCGCGGCGCGATCCGGCGCGGCCGGTCGGCCCTCCGGCGCGCGGAGGGCTTCGGTCGGGGCCTCGGGCACTACGGCCTGCAGGCGGCGATCGCCGAGTGCCACGCGGCCGCTGCCGACGTCGACTCGACCGACTGGCCGCGGATCGTCGCCGCCTACGAGGCGCTCGAGCGGCTCGCGCCGTCACCGGTCGTCGCGCTCAACCGCGCGGTCGCGGTGTCGTTGGCGGAGGGGCCGGCGGCGGCGCTCGCGATCGTCGACGCGCTCGAGGGGGAGAAGGCGCTCGCGATCGGCCACCTGCTGCCGTCCGTGCGCGGCGAGCTGCTCGCCCGGCTCGGTCGCGCGGAGGAGGCCCGCGAAGCGTTCTCGCTCGCGGCCGAGCGGACGCAGAACGAGCGCGAGCGGGCGGTGCTGCTGGCGAAGGCCGCGGCAGGGCGCTGACCGCCCATCGGTCACATCGGCGGCAGCGCAAGGCAGAACTCGCGCACCGCATCCGTGAACGCGGTGGGTCGCTCGAGGTTGCTGAGGTGCCCCGCGCCCTCGAGCACGACGAGCTGCGCCCCGGGGATCGCCCTCGCGAACTCACTGGCGACGCGGAGCGGCGACCGCGCGTCGAGCGCGCCCCAGATGAGCAGCGCCGGCACCGCGATGCGGGGCAGCTCGTCGCGGAGGTCGGCGTCGGCCATCGCGCGGAGCTGCTGGCGCAGCGTCGCTGGGCGCGCCGCGGCGGCCATCGCTCGCACGAGGCGGGCGGTCCCAGCAGGAGGATCGGCCGCGAACAGACCGGGCGGCAGCTCGGGCATGCCCGAGTCGGCTGCGTCGAGCTGCCGGGCCGCGGCGTCGACGCGGTCGCGCAGCTCGTCCGGCGGCAGCGAGCCGCGCCAGCCCGCGTAGGTGTCGGCGAGGATGAGCGCTCGAACCCGATCCGGATGCCTGCGGTGCAGCTCGAGCGCGATGGTGCCGCCCCACGAGATGCCGCAGACGACGGCCGGCTCGCCCGCGACCGCCTCGATGAGCGCGGCGAGGCAATCGGCGTAGTCGCCGAGACCGAAGCCCTCCGGTACGTCGGAGGAGCGGCCCTGCCCGGGCTCGTCCCACGCGATGACGGTGAAGTCGCTCGCGAGGCCTTCGAGCTGAGGTCCCCACGCGCGGCTGTCGTCGCCAGCGCCGTGCGCCAGCACGAGCGGCGGTCCCTCGCCGACGCGCTCGAACGCGATGTCGACGGCCCCGGCGCCCAGCGTCTCCACCGCCGACACGCTACGCCGCGGGGAGCGCGGCCGACAGCCGCGCATATGGCCCCGACAGGGAGGGCTACTACCCTGGGTGGGTGACGACGACGAGTGCCGAGGCGACCCTGAGCGAGGAGCGGATCGAGCTGCTGCGCGCCGACTTCCCGATACTCGCCGAGCAGCCGGGAGGCGTGCCGCTCGTCTACCTCGACTCCGGTGCGACGAGCCAGCAGCCGCGGCAGGTGCTCGAGGCCGAGTGGGTGTTCCGCACCCAGCGGAACGCCGCCGTGCACCGCGGCGCGCACACCCTCGCGGCGCTCGCGACCGACGACTACGAGCTCGCGCGCGAGCGCATCGCGCGCTTCGTGGGCGCGAAGCCGACCGAGATCTCCTGGGCGATGAACGCGACGGATGCGCTCAACACCGTCGCGCTCTCGCTCGCCGAGGCGAACCGGGCCGGCGCGACCGACCCGGCCCTCCGCATCCGCGAGGGAGACGAGATCCTCGTCACCGAGGCGGAGCACCACGCGAACCTGCTGCCGTGGCAGCGGCTCGCCGACGAGACCGGCGCGACGCTGCGCTGGATCGAAGTGGACGACGACGGCGTCTGGACGCTCGAGGACGCGCTCGCCGCGATCACCGAGCGCACGCGGCTCGTCGCGATCGCGCACGTCTCGAACGTCACGGGCCTCATCGCGCCCGTCGAGGCGATCGCCCGGGCCGCGCACGCCGTCGACGCGCTCGTCGTGCTCGACGCATGCCAGTCGGTGCCGCACCGGCCCGTCGACCTCCCTGCGCTCGGCGTCGACGCGGCGGCGTTCTCGAGCCACAAGATGCTCGGCCCCGGCGGTGTCGGCGTGCTCTACCTGACGGCGCAGCTCGGTGCCGCGCTGCCGCCCGCGCGCGTGGGCGGCTCGATGATCACGACGGTCACGATGACCGAGCGCGACTACCTCCCCGCGCCGCAGCGCTTCGAGGCGGGCACCCAGCCGGTCGGCGCGATCGTGGGCCTCGCCGCCGCGGTCGACTACCTCGAGGCGGTCGGGATGCGCGCGATCGAGCGGCACGAGGTCGCGCTCGGCGAGCGGCTCGCCGCCGGCGCCGCCGCGATCGACGGCGTCCGGCTCGTCGGGCCACGCCCCGGCAGCGAGCGCGCGGGCCTCGCGAGCGTCATCGTCGACGGCGTGCACGCGCACGACGTCGGCCAGGTGCTCGACGCCGCCGGCATCGCCGCGCGCGTCGGCCACCACTGCGCCCAGCCGCTCCACCGCCGCCTCGGCGTCGCGGCGACGACCCGCGCATCCACCTACCTCACGACGACCGAGGCCGAGGTCGACCGCTTCCTCGACGTGCTCTCGACCGTGCGCTCCTACTTCGGGGTCGGGCGATGAGCGGGCAGGCGCCGCGCGACCCGCTCGCCGGCCTCTACCAGGAGCTCATCCTCGAGCACGCGAAGCGCCGCTCGGGGGAGGGCGTGCTCGAGCCCGCCGATGCCGAGCGGTTCCTGCGGAACCCCACGTGCGGCGACGAGATCCGCCTGCGCGTGCGGCTCGACGGGGAGACGGTGGATGCGGTCGGCTGGGAGGGGCAGGGATGCTCGATCTCGCAGGCGTCCGCCTCCGTGCTCGCGGAGGACGTGCCCGGGCTCACGGCTGCAGGCGCGCGATCGCGCATCGAGGCGCTCCGCGAGCTGCTGCGATCGCGCGGCTCGGTCGAGCCGGACGAGGCGCTGCTCGGCGACGCCGTCGCGTTCGCGGGCGTCGCGAGGTTCCCGATGCGGGTGAAGTGCGCGATGCTCGCGTGGGTCGCGCTCGAGGAGGCGCTCGACGAGCTCGACGCCCGCTGAGCGGGCGTCACCGAGCGTCACGGGACCCGGCGGCGCATGTCGGCTGTGATGGGATGAGATGTCCCCCAAGGAGGTCTGACATGTCCAGCACCACGCCCGTCGGCGAGCGGATCGGCCGCGTCGCCGGCACCTGGTTCCCGCTCGTCGTGCTCGCCGCGGCGGCCGTCGCGATCGTCGTCCCGCAGGTGTTCCTGCCGATCGGGCCGTGGGTCAACACGCTGCTCGGCATCATCATGCTCGGCATGGGGCTCACGCTGAAGCCGGTCGACTTCACCGTCATCGCGAAGAAGCCCAAGGCCTTCGTCGTCGGCGTCGTCGCGCAGTACGTCATCATGCCGCTCGCGGCGATCGGCCTCGCGCTCGCGTTCCAGCTGCCGCCCGAGCTGCTCGTGGGCGTCGTGCTCGTCGGCTCCGCGCCCGGCGGCACCGCCTCGAACGTCATGGTCTACCTCGCGAAGGGCGACACCGCGCTCTCCGTCGCGATGACGACCGCGTCGACGCTGCTCGCGCCCGTGCTCACGCCGCTGCTCGTGCTGTGGCTCGCGGGCTCCTACCTGCCGGTCGACGCGTGGGGCCTGTTCCAGTCGATCATCTTCATCGTGCTGCTGCCCGTGGTCGCGGGCGTGCTGCTGCGCATCCTGCTCCCGCGCGTCGTGCAGGCGATCCTGCCGTGGCTCCCGCTCGTCTCGGTCATCGGCATCACGCTCGTCGTGCTCGCCGTCGTCGCCGGCTCGGCCGCGACGATCCTGTCGGTCGGCCTGCTCGTCGCGCTCGTCGTCGTCCTGCACAACGGCGTCGGCTACGGGCTCGGCTTCCTCGCCGCGAAGGCGGTCGGGCTCGACGAGAGCGCCCGCCGCGCCGTCGCGATCGAGGTCGGCATGCAGAACTCCGGCCTCGCCGCGGGCCTCGCGCGCACCCACTTCTCGCCCGAGTCGGCGCTGCCCGCCGCGATCTTCTCGGTCTGGCACAACGTCTCGGGCTCGCTGCTCGCGTCGTTCTGGTCGCGCCGCCCGCCGAAGGACGCCGCCCGCCTCGCGGCGGCGGAGGACCAGCCCGTCGCGAGCTGACTGGACCGCGGATGCGCCCCGTCGCCCCTCGTGGGCGGCGGGGCGTACGCTTCCCAGCACCGACCGAGAGGGGCTGCGATGGCGCTGCGCTGGTATTCGAACGTGATCGAGTCGACCGACCCGAGGAGGCTCGGCGCCTGGTGGCGCGAGGCGCTCGACTGGGAGACCATCCACGACACCGACGACGAGGTGGTCGTCATCCCGAAGCAGGCCCAGGAGATCGCCGCGAAGCTGACCTTCCACCAGTTCCCGCCGGGACTCGTGTTCGTGCGCGTCGACCACGAGAAGGCGACGAAGAACCGCCTGCACATGGATCTCGCCCCGCACTCGAGCGATGACCGCGAGGCCGAGATCGCGCGGCTCGAGGCGCTCGGCGCGAGGCGCATCGACGTGGGTCAGGGGCCAGACGTGTCGTGGACCGTGCTCGCCGACATCGACGGCAACGAGTTCTGCGTGCTCTCGAGCCGCGAGATGTGAGGCTCGCCGCGGGGCGCCGTGCACCGCGCCCCGCGGCGATCGAGCGGGTCAGCGGTAGACCATGCCGCCGTCGATGAGCGGGGTCTGCCCGGTCATGTAGTCGGAGTCCGGCCCGGCGAGGTAGGAGACGAAGCGCGCGACGTCCTCCGGGGTGGATGCGCGACCGAGCGTGATGCCCTCGACGTACTTCTTGTAGGTCGCGCCGATCTCGGCGCCGGTGAGCTCGGCGAAGCCGCGGTCGATCTCCTCCCACATGCCGGTGCCGACGATCCCGGGGGAGTAGCCGTTGACGGTGATGCCGAGCGTCGCGAGCTCCTGGGCGGCGGCCTGCACGAGCGCGCGCACGGCGAACTTGCTCGACGAGTACAGGCCGAGCATCGGGAACGACTCGTGCGCGGCGATCGAGGTCGCCGCGATGATCTTGCCGCCGTGCCCGAGCTCCTCGAGCTTGGCGGCGGCCACCTGGATGCCGAACAGCACGCCCTTGACGTTGATGCTGAACACCCGGTCGAAGTCCTGCTCGGTGATGCCGCGCACGGGGGTGATGGGTCCCGCGATCCCGGCGTTGTTGATCATGATGTCGAAGCCGCCGAGCTCGTCCGCCGCGCGGTTCACCGCCGCCTCGAGACTCGACTTGTCGGAGACGTCGCCGCCGATGGTGATCGCGCGCCGGCCGGCGGCCTCCACGAGCTCCTTCGTCTCATGCAGCGAGTCCTCTCGCAGATCCAGGAGCGCGACGTCGGCGCCGTCGTGCGCCAGCCGCTTCGCGATCGCTTGCCCGATGCCCTGCGCCGCTCCGGTGACGAAGGCGACCTTGCCGTCGATGGCCATGATGTTCCTCCCGTGGTGTTGCGTGGATGTCCTCCGACGCTACGGCGGAGCCGGAGCCCGCGCATTGCGGCGATTGCCAGGCTCGGTCGGGACGGCGAGACGACGAAGGCCCCGGCATCTGCCGGGGCCTTCGTGCTGCTGCACGCAGCGCGCTAGTTGTTGCTGCGCAGGATCGCGAGGATCCGCAGGATCTCGACGTAGAGCCAGATGATCGTCATGACCAGGCCGAACGCCGCCGACCAGCCGTACTTCTTGTGCACGCCGCGCTTCACGCCGAGCTCGATGCCCTCGAAGTCCATCACGAGCGAGTAGGCGCCGAGGAGCACCGCGAGGCCGCCGAGCAGCACGCCGAGCGGGATGCCGAAGACCTCCGCCGAGCGCAGGCCCCACGGGTCCTGGTTGACGCCCGTGAGCATGAGCACGAAGTTCACGAGCGAGAACAGGCCGTAGCCGATGATCACGATGAAGAAGATCTTGTTGAGCTTCGGCGACGTGCGGAAGACGCGGAACGCGTAGCCGGCGAGGGTCACGCCGAACACGCACGCGGTCGCGAGCAGCGCCTGGAAGATCACGCCCGGCAGGTTCATGCCGAACTCCACCGTGGCCGAGAAGCCGCCGAGGAAGAGGCCCTGCGCGGCGGCGTAGGCGAGCACGAGCGCGGGGCTCGGCTCCTTCTTGAAGATGTTGACGAGCGCGAGCACGAAGCCGACGATCGCGCCGCCCCACGTGAGCGCGTAGAAGAGCGGCGTCGGCCCGGTGAGGAAGAGCATCCCCAGCGTGATGATGAAGCCGATCGCCGTGACGCCGAGCGTCAGCGCCGTCTTGGTGATGACGCCGTCGTAGGTGAGGCGCTCGGTCTCGAGCGGGCCGGCCGAGGGCGCGTTGAACTGCTGGTTGAGCTGCTCGGGCGACGGGATCGGCTGCTGGCCGTACGGCGCGCCGTACTGCTGCTGCTGGCCGTAGGGCGCGCCGCCGAACTGCTGCTGGCCGTTCGGTGCCTGTCCGTAGGGCACCTGGCCGTACGGTGCCTGACCGTACGGTGCTTGACCGTAGGGTGCCTGGCCACCAGGGATGGCCTGAGCCGCGCGCTGCGAGTTCTCGGTGAACGCGGGCGAGTTGCGGAACGCGGGGTTGCCTGCCAAGGGTGTTGCTCCTGTCGAGTGCATGCGGCCGCCTCAACGGGCGGTCGCGCTCAGCGTAGCGAAACGAGCCAGGATTTCGCTGTGTTGCACGGCTCGTTCGCCCAAGGCAGACGGCCCATAGCCTGAGCACGTGCAGCCGACCACGCTCATCGCCCACCGCGGCGCCTCGGGCTGGGCGCCCGAGCACACCGAGACCGCGATCCGCCTGGCCGCCGAGCTCGGGGCCGACGCGGTCGAGCCCGACCTCGTCGCGACGCGCGACGGCGTGCTCGTGGTGCGGCACGACAACGAGCTGAGCGAGACGACCGACGTCGCCGCGCGAGCGGAGTTCGCCGACCGCCGTCGCTCGCAGCCGATCGACGGCCACGAGCTCGAGGGCTGGTTCGTCGAGGACTTCACCTGGGCGGAGGTCGCGACGCTGCGCGCTCGCGAGCGGCTGCCGCACCTGCGGCCGCTCGGGGCGCGGCAGGATGGCCGCGACCGCGTGCTGCGCTTCGACGAGCTGCTCACGCTCGCCGACGAGACCGGCCTCGGCGTCGTCGCCGAGCTCAAGCACGCCACCCACCATGCCGCCATCGGCCTGCCGCTCGACGAGCTCGTGGCGGATGCGGTGCGCGGCACCCGCTGGCGGGCGCCGGGCGCGCTCGTGGTCGAGTCCTTCGAGGAGAGCGTGCTGCACGCGGTGCGGGAGCGGGGCGTGGAGGCCCGGCTCGTCTACCTCATGGAGCACGACGGCACCGCCGCCGACCTCGTGGCCGGCGGCGACGCATCCGCTCCCACCTACGCCGAGCAGCGCGAGGACGCGGCGCTCGCGGCGCTCGCGAGCCGCGTCGACGCGATCAGCGTCGCGAAGTCGGTGCTCTTCGAGCGCGACGGGGAGCGGCTCGGCACGAGCGACCTCGTCGAGCGGGCGCGCGCGGTCGGGCTCGGCACGATCGCCTGGACGCTGCGGCCCGAGAACGCGTTCCTCGAGCCCGAGCACCGGCTCGGCGAGCACGACGCGGCGTGGGGCGACTGGACGACCGAGTGGGGGATGCTCGCGGCGCTCGGGCTCGAGGCGGTCTTCGTCGACCACCCGGACCTCTGGCGCCGCGTCACCGCGCGGGACGCTCCGGCGGCTCCTCGCTCGGCTTGCCCTCCACCGGCAGCACGCTGACCATGCCGTTGGGCTCGAGCCACGCCCGCTTGACCTGCGAGATGTCGGTGAGTCCGTGCAGCCGCAGCTGCGACTCGAGCTCGTCGCGGCTCATGAACTCGCGCCGCAGCGCGCGGCGGTTGAGCCGGCCGTCCTCGATGAGCGGCTTCGGCCGTGCCTTGAGCAGGCGCCCGAGCGCCGGCCAGCGGTAGCCCAGCGCGTCGAGCGCGACGCTCCAGAAGAGGATCGTGCCGACGAGCACGAGGCTGTCGCCGATCGAGCCCGCCTCGCCCCGCATCCCCGCGCCGGCGGCATCCGCGACGAGCACGACGATGAGGATGTCGGTGATGCCGAGGCCGCCGGCCTCGCGCTGGCCGACGACGCGCAGCAGCACCGTGAGCGCGAGGAACATCACCGAGCCGCGAGCGACGATCTCGAGCACCGGCACCGTGAGGCCGAAGACCTCTCCCCAGTCCGGCATCGTGCATCCCTCCCCGTGATCGTGCGGTCACCCTAGCCACGGCGCGTGCGCGCGTGCCGAGAGGCCGGCCGTCCACGAGGGATGCGTCACGACCGTCGGCCGTGTCACCCCCGGCTCGTAGACTGGAGGGGACATGACGGATCTGTGGGGCCTGGGGGACGAGGGCTTCGGGGAAGTGCAGCGGCCGACGCCCCTCGGACCGCGCGGCGAGGCGATCCCGGAGGAGCTGCTCGAGGGCCTCAACCCGCCGCAGCGCGAGGCGGTCGAGCACCGAGGGCCCGCGCTGCTCATCGTCGCGGGCGCCGGCTCGGGCAAGACGCGCGTGCTCACGCACCGCGTCGCCGGCCTGCTCGCGACCCGCGAGGCATGGCCGAGCCAGATCCTCGCGATCACCTTCACGAACAAGGCCGCCGCCGAGATGCGCGAGCGCGTCGAGCGCCTCATCGGCGAGGAGTCGCGCGGCATGTGGATCTCGACGTTCCACTCCGCGTGCGTGCGCATCCTGCGCCGCGAGGCCGAGGAGTTCGGCTTCAAGCAGTCGTTCACGATCTACGACTCGGGCGACGTGCGCGCGCTCGTGAAGCGGCTCATCAAGGAGCGCGGCGCCGACATCCAGGGGCTCACGCCCGGCGGCGTTGCCGCCCGCATCTCGAAGGCGAAGAACGAGCTGCACGACGTCGACTCCTGGGCGCGCACCGCCAACCTCGAGAACCCGCTCGACGCGGCCTTCCTCGAGCTCTGGCGCGCCTACGACGTCGAGCTGCGGCGCGCGAACGCGTTCGACTTCGACGACCTCATCTCGCAGACCGTCTTCCTGCTGCGCGCGTTCCCGCACGTCGCCGCGCAGTACCGCAAGCGCTTCCGGCACATCCTCGTCGACGAGTACCAGGACACGAACGCGGCGCAGTACGCGCTCATCCGCGAGCTCACGCAGCCCGTGACGCGCGCCGACCTGCCCGACCTCCGCGCCGACCTGCCCGGCGCATCCCTCACGGTCGTGGGCGACTCGGATCAGTCGATCTACGCCTTCCGGGGCGCCGACATCCGCAACATCACCGACTTCGAGCGCGACTTCGCCGGCGCGCGCGTCATCATGCTCGAGCAGAACTACCGCTCGACGCAGAACATCCTCTCGGCCGCGAACGCCGTGATCGGCAACAACTTCGACCGGCGCGAGAAGCGGCTGTGGACCGACTCGGGCGACGGCGAGAAGATCGTCGGCTTCACCGGCTACTCGGGCCACGACGAGGCGCAGTTCGTCGCCGACGAGATCGTCGAGCTCACCTCCGGCGGCATGGCCTACAGCGACATCGCCGTCTTCTACCGCACGAACGCGCAGACGCGAGCGCTCGAAGAGGTGCTCATCCGCACCGCGATCCCGTACCGGGTGATCGGCGGCACGAAGTTCTACGAGCGGGCCGAGATCAAGGACGCGATGGCGTACCTCATCACGGTCGCGAACCCTGCCGACTCCCTGAGCCTGCGCCGCATCATGAACGTGCCCAAGCGCGGCATCGGCCCGGCGACCGAGGCGGCGCTGCAGGCCTTCGCCGACGAGCGGCAGATCACGCTGCGGGATGCGATGCGTCGCGTCGACGAGATCGCCCTCGGCCCCAAGGTCGCCGCGGCGATCAAGGACCTCGCGGCGCTGCTCGACGAGTGGAGCGACCGGCCCGAGGCCGACCCGGGCGAGGTGCTGCGCGAGCTCATGAGCCGGTCGGGCTACACCGACCAGCTGCGCCGCTCGCCCGACCCGCAGGACGCCGCGCGGCTCGAGAACGTCGAGGAGCTCATCGCGGTCACGCGCGAGTTCCGGCGGCAGAACCCCACGGGCAACCTCGTCGACTTCCTCACCGAGACGGCCCTCGTCGCGGCCGCCGACGAGCTCGACGACTCGGGCGGGCAGGTCTCGCTCATGACGCTGCACACCGCGAAGGGGCTCGAGTTCGACGCGGTGTTCATCACGGGCGTCGAGGAGGACCTGCTGCCGCACCGCATCTCGGCGAACGAGCCGGGCGGGCCCGCCGAGGAGCGGCGGCTGTTCTACGTCGGCATCACCCGCGCGCGCCAGCGCCTGCACCTCTCGCTCGCGATGACGCGCGCGCAGTTCGGCGAGGTGAACCCCGCCGTGCCGAGCCGCTTCCTCGAGGAGATCCCGGCCGACCTCATCGACTGGCGCACCGCGCCGGTGACGGTGCGGCAGGCGTCGTCGCAGCGCGCGGTCGGCCGCTGGCGCGACGAGCCGCGCGAGTCGTTCGTGACGGGCTACCGGGAGCCGAAGGCGCTGCCGAAGGGCCCGAAGCGCGAGTTCGCCAACACGATCACCGAGGTGCGCGACAACAGCGGCATGGAGCTCGCGCCCGGCGACCGCATCCGCCACAAGGACTTCGGCGAGGGCCGCGTGCAGGCCATCACGGGCGCCGACAAGAAGCGCGTCGCCGAGGTGCTCTTCGACGCGGCCGGCCGCAAGCGGCTGCTCGTGAAGATCGCCCCGATCGAGAAGATCGGCTGACCGCCGCTCCGCGCGATCGAGCTACAGCGACTGCGTTACGAGCAGCACCATCGCGACGAGCGTGAGCGCCGCGCCGCCGACGATGATCGGCCGGAAGCGGCGCGCCATCGTGCGCGGCGGCCGGTCGTCGTCGAAGCGCTCGAAGTAGGGGTCGAGCTCCGGCGGCACCCGGTCCTGCTCGCGGCTCTGCTCCTGCATGTGCCCAGCCTCCCACGGATGACGGATGCCGTCCCGGTGTGTCCGGGACGGCATCCGTCGTCTTCTGGTGCGCCTCAGTCGCGGCGGTCGTCCTCGGGACGATCCGGGTCCCGGTCGACTCTCGGCAGCGCCGTGGTCGAGAGCCGGCCGCGGTCGGGCTGCGGGTGCGGCTCGTGCGACTCGATCTCCTCGTCGATCGCCGCGATGGCCGTCGTGTCCGCCGCGGGCAGCGCCGCCTCGAAGCGGGCGCGGCGGCGCTTGAGCCACAGCGCGAGCACGATGATGAGCGCCATCGCGACGTAGGCGACGATCGAGAACGGGCTCTGCACGAGGTACGACGGGTCGCCCTGCCCGATCTGCATCGCCTTGCGGAGCTGCTCCTCGGCCATCGGCCCGAGGATCGCGCCCACCACGAGCGGCGCGATGGGGAAGCCGAGGCGCCGCATGAAGAAGCCGAGCACGCCGAGCACGAGCAGCACGCCGATGTCGAACACGGTGAAGTTCGCCGCGTACGCGCCGAGGCCGGCGAACACCAGGATGCCCGCGTAGAGGTAGGGGCGCGGGATCTGCAGCAGCTTCACCCACATGCCGACGAGCGGGAGATTGAGCACGAGCAGGAGCGTGTTGCCGATGTAGAGGCTCGCGATGAGCGCCCACACGAGGGCCGGCTGCGTGTCGAACAGCCGCGGGCCCGGCTGGATGCCGTAGCTCTGGAACGCGCTCAGGATGATCGCGGCCGTCGCGGTCGTCGGGATGCCGAGCGTCAGCAGCGGCACGAGCACGCCCGCGGCGGCGGCGTTGTTCGCCGACTCGGGCCCCGCGACGCCCTCGATCGCGCCCTTGCCGAACTGCTTGCGGTACTCCGGCTTCGCGAGGCTCCGCTCGGTTGCGTAGGAGAGGAAGGTCGCGACGTCGGCGCCGCCGGCCGGGATCGAGCCGATCGGGAAGCCGATGCCCGCGCCGCGGAGCCACGGCTTCCACGAGCGCGCCCAGTCGGAGCGGCGCATCCACGTGCGCCAGCCGCGCGTGATGGGGATGATCGGGATCTCGCCGTTGCGCAGCCGCGAGCCGACGTAGAGCGCCTCACCGAGCGCGAAGAGGCCGACCGCAACGAGCACGACGTCGATGCCGTCGCCGAGCTGCGGGATGCCGAGCGTGAACCGCGCCTGGCCGGTGAGCGTGTCGACGCCGATGAGGCCGATGAAGAGGCCGATCGAGAGCGACACCATGCCGCGCCAGGCGCTGTCGCCGAGCAGCGCGCCGACGGTGAGGAAGGCGATCACCATGAGCGCGAAGTAGTCGGCGGGGCCGAGGCTCACGGCGAATCGCGCGACCACGGGCGCGAGCAGCGTCAGGAGCACCGTCGCGATCGTGCCGGCGATGAACGAGCCGATCGCCGCGGTCGCGAGGGCGGCCGCGCCGCGGCCGGCGCGCGCCATGCGGTTGCCCTCGAGCGCCGTGACGATCGAGGCCGACTCGCCGGGCGTGTTCAGCAGGATCGAGGTCGTCGATCCGCCGTACATGCCGCCGTAGTAGATGCCCGCGAAGACGATGAACGCCGCGGTGGGCTCGAGCGAGTAGGTGATCGGCAGCAGCAGCGCGACCGTCATCGCCGGGCCGATGCCCGGCAGCACGCCGACGGCCGTGCCGAGCAGCACGCCCAGGAGCGCCCACAGCAGGTAGATCGGCTGCAGCGCGGTCGCGAAGCCCTCGAGCAGCAGGGTCCAGGTGTCCATCAGAGGCCGATCCAGGAGGTGAGGGTGCCGGTCGCCGGCAAAGAGAGCCCGAGCAGCGTGCCGAACACGACCTGCGTGACGACGCCGAGCGCGAGCCCGATGAGCACGGCGACCCACCAGCGCTTCGCGCCGAGGGCGAGCGAGGCGCCGGTGAAGAGGATGGTGACGCCGAGCGGCCACCCGAGGTGGGGGATCGTGAGCATGAGCGAGAGGAAGCTCAGGACGACGACGCCCGTGGAGCCCCACGAGGTGCCGTGCTCGAGGTCGATGTCCTCGCCCTCCTCCGCGTGGCCGAAGCGGCCGCGCAGCTGGCCGATGAGCACGGCGATCGCGCTGACGAGCATGAGCCCGCCGACGGCGTAGGGGACGACGCGAGCGCCGAGCGTGTTCGTCGAGCCGGGAGGCTCGCGGATGGTCGTGGTCGCGATCAGCACGGCGATCGAGAGGAGCGCGATGAGGCCGACGAACGCCATCGCCTCGATCCGGGCCGAACGCGACGCCGCCGACGCGCCCGAGGGGGTCGCGCCGGCGGACGTCGCGGTGCTCATTCGATGAGCCCGATCGTGCGGAGGGTCTCCTGCGTCTGCGTGATGTCGTCGGCGAGGAACGCGTCGAACTCGTCACCGGCGATGAACGCATCCGTCCACCCGTTGGTCGAGAGGATCTCGGTCCACGCGTCCTGCTCGTGCAGCTGCGTGACGAGGTCGATGAGCGCGGTGCGCTCATCGGCGGTGATGTCGCCGGGCGCGATGACCCCGCGCCAGTTGGTCACCGTCACGTCGATGCCCTCGTCCTGGATGGTCGGCACGTCGGGCAGCGCCTCGGCGGGCTCGGCGCTCGAGACGGCGAGCGCGCGCAGGTCGCCCGAGAGCACCGACTCCGAGAACTCGCCGACGCCCGAGATGCCGGCCTGCACGGTGCCGCCGAGCAGCATCGTGAGCGCCTCGCCGCCGCCGGAGTTGGCGATGTAGTTGAGCGTCGAGGGCACGTCGGCGGCGTCGACGCCGCCCTCGGTGAGCAGCAGCCCCGCGAGGATGTGGTCGATGCCGCCGGCCGAGCCGCCCGTGACGGCGATGCCCTGGCCCTCCTCGACCACCGCGTCGACGAGGTCCTGCAGCGACTCGTAGGGCGAGTCGGCCGGCACGACGATGACGAGCGGCTCCTCGGTGAGCTTCGCGATCGGCGTCGTGTCCTCGATGCGGGTGCTCGACGCGTTCGTCTCGACCGCGCCGACCATGACGGAGCCCGTGATCATGAGCGTGTTCGGGTCGGTCTCGGTCGCGAGGCTCGCGAGGCCGACCGTGCCGCCGGCGCCGCCGATGTTCTCGACCGGGGCCGAGCCGACGAGGTCGGTGTCGGTCAGCACCTGCGAGAGCGCGCGGGCGGTCTGGTCCCAGCCGCCGCCGGGGTCGGCGGGGGCGATGACGTTCACGGCGCTGATGGCCGCAGCCTCGCCGTCACCGGCGGGCGCGCTGCCCGCGGGCGCGCCGCCGCCCGACGAGCAGGCCGCGAGGGCGAGCATCGCAGTCCCCGCGATGCCGACTCGGACGATGGTCGAGAAGCGCGTGCTGCGCGCGGTGCTGGGGTGCATGGACCGTCTCCTCCTTGAGCGCCCGGCGCCATGCCGGGTCACGATCTGCCTGGACGCTAACCGGGCCGGATGCGCTGCGGCGCGTTGTGGTCGATGTGTGCGTTTCGGTCGTTTCGGTCACGATCCGCCTCGCGGGATCGCGCCTACCATGGGGCCGTGAGGAGAGCGATGAAGCTGCGCACGCAGATCGTGCTGCTGCAGAGCGCGATCATGCTCGTCGTCATCCTCGGCTCGGGCGTCGCCGCCGCGTGGCTGCAGGAGCGCTCGTTGCGCGACGCCTACCTCGACCGCATGATCGGGGTCGCCTACTCGGTCGCGCAGCTGCCGTCGGTGACCGAGGCGTTCGACGACCCCGACCCCGCAGCCGTCATCCAGCCGATCGCCGAGACGGTGCGGGAGGCATCCGACGTCACGTACGTCGTGGTCTCGAACGTCGAGGGCATCCGCTACTCGCACCCCAACCCCGACCGCATCGGCGAGGTCGTCTCGACGCCGCCCGACGCGGCCCGGAGCGGCGAGCTCGTCACGACGACCGAGACCGGCACGCTCGGCACCTCCTGGCGAGCGAAGGTGCCTGTCTTCGGCCCCGACGGCGCGATCATTGGCCAGGTCTCGGTGGGCATCCTCGAATCGGAGCTGCACGCGGAGTGGCTCAGCACCATCTGGATCCTCGGCCTGTGCCTCGCGGTCGCGGCGATCGTCGGCGTGCTGCTCGCCGGCTGGGCCGCGGCGCAGGTGCGGAAGCGCATCTACGGCGTCGAGCCGGACGAGATCAAGTCGATGCTCGAGACCCGCAACGCGACGCTCCACGGGATCGGCGAGGGGCTCGTCGTGCTCGACGACTCGGCGACGATCACACTGTGCAACGACTCCGCCCTGCGGCTGCTCGGGCGGGAGGGCGACGACCTCGCGGGCGTTCCCATCGCCGAGGTGCTCGACGCGCAGCTCGAGCTGCTGCTGGCCGACGCGGGCGAGCAGCAGCTCGTGCTCGCGGGCGAGCGGATGCTCGTGGCGCGTGCCGACCCGGTGGTCGTCGACGGCCGCACCGTCGGCACCGTGCTCATCCTGCGCGATCGGACCGAGCTCGACGCGGCGCTGCGCGACCTCGCCGGCGCGCAGGGCATGACCGAGACGCTGCGCGCGCAGCAGCACGAGTTCGCCAACACGCTGCACACCCTCGGCGGCCTGCTCGAGCTCGGTGAGACCGAGGCGGCGATGCAGGTGATCGAGCGCGCGGGCGCGGGCGGCGCGCTCGCGGCGCTCGAGCCCGCGAGCGGGATCCTCGAGCTCGAGGTCGCGGCGCTGCTGCTCGCGAAGCGGGCGCAGGCGCGCGAGCACGGGGTCGAGCTCGTCGTCCGCGAGCGATCCCGACTGCGCCCCGCCGCACCCGCGGGGGACGCGAGCGACTGGGTCACGGTGCTCGGCAACCTGCTCGACAACGCGATCGAGGCGGCGTCAGGCGGCCGGGTCGAGGTGGCGATCGACGACGTCGACGGCGAGCTCGGCCGCGTCGTGACGATCGTCGTGGACGACGACGGGCCCGGCGTGCCGGAGGGCCGGCGCGCCGCGATCTTCGACCTCGAGGAGTCGACCAAGCCGCGCGCGGCCGGACTCGCTCGCGGCTACGGGCTCACCCTCGTCCGCCGGGTGGTCGACCGGCTCGGCGGCAGCGCGGCCGTCGAGGCATCGCCGCTCGGCGGCGCGCGCTTCACCGCCACGCTGCCGGTCGCTCGCCGCGAGGTGCCGGCGTGAGGACGCTGCGGGCTCTCATCGTCGAGGACGATCGGGCCGTCGCGATGGTCACGCGAGGGTTCATCGAGCGCCACGGGGCGTTCCTGGTCGCGGGGCAGGCCGGCACCGGGCGCGACGCCCTCGAGGCGATCGAGGCGATCCGCCCCGACCTCGTGCTCCTCGACGTGCACCTGCCCGACGCATCCGGGATCGAGGTGCTGCGCGTCGCCCGGGCGCGCGGCTTCGCCGGCGAGGTCGTGGCGGTCACGGCGGCGCGGGATCTCGAGACCGTGCGCGCCGCGCGCGCGTTCGGCGTGCGGCACTACCTCGTGAAGCCGTTCGGCCTCGAGGCCATGCGCGAGCGGCTCGAGGCGATCCGGGCCGAGATCGAGCGGGCCGAGACGCTCGGGCCCGCGGTGCTCGACCAGCGCGCCGTCGACGCGATGCTGCAGCCGGCCGATCGGCAGCGCCCGGCGCCGCCCGGCTCGCAGCTCACGCTCGAGCGGGTGGCAGCCGCGCTCGAGGGCGCGGTCGAGACGGTGAGCGCCGCCGAGCTCGCGGAGCGGCTCGGCATGTCGCGCGTGAGCGCACGCCGCTACCTCGAGCGGCTCGTGCTCGACGGCCGCGCGGAGGTCGCGCCGCGGTACGGCGGCACCGGGCGGCCCGAGCTGCGGTACAGCCCGCGGCGCTGACGCCGCCGCTAGTGCACGGGCGTGCCGACGAGCGCGCCGATCGCCCAGGTCGCCGCGAGCGCGAGGATACCGCCGATCAGCACGCGGAACATCGCGACGCGCTTGCCCGAGGCGCCGATGCGGGCGGAGACGAAGCCCGTGATGAGCAGGGCGACGACGGTCGCGATCGCGATCGGCCACGGCATCCACGCACCGGGGGAGAGCACCGCCGCGAGCAGCGGGATGAAGGAGCCGATCGTGAAGGCGACGGCGGAGGCGAGCGCCGCCGACCACGGGTTGTTGAGGTCGTCGGGGTCGAGGTTGTACTCGATGCTGAGGTGCGCGCGCAGCGGGTCCTTGCCGTGCAGCTCGAGCGCCGCGGTGTGCGCGGTCGCGGGCGAGAGTCCGCGCTCCTCGAACATGTGGGCGAGCTGGTCGATCTGCCCCTCGGGGTTGTCGGCGAGGTGCTGCTGCTCGCGGCGAATGGCACCTCGCTCGCTGTCGCGCTGCGACGAGACGGAGACGTACTCGCCGACGCCCATCGAGAACGCGCCGGCGACGAGCGCCGCGACCCCCGCGGTCAGCACGCCGGCGGGCGACGTGCCGGCGCTCGCGACGCCGACCATGAGCGCTGCCGTCGAGACGATGCCGTCGTTCGCGCCGAGCACGCCGGCGCGCAGCCAGTTGAGCTTCGACGCGATCGATCCGACCGGCGGCGGCAGGTCGGGACGGCGCTGGAGCGCAGGATCCATGGATGTCCTCCCGGGCATCCATCGTCCGGTGCCGTCGAGTGCGCCGCAAGCAAGGCGGCACTCGGCCCAACCGCGCCCGCGCGCCGAAGCGAGCGGCTTCGGCACGCCGAAAGCGACGGGGGCGCATGTGAGGCGGGGTTAGGCTTGACAGCGGCGATTCGCCACCAGCACACCGATTGGATGACGCGTGGATCTGTACGAGTACCAGGCAAGGGACCTGTTCGAGCAGCACGGGGTCCCCGTGCTGCGGGGCATCACGGCCGACACTCCCGACGAGGCGCAGGCGGCTGCCGCGGAGCTCGGCGGCGGGGTCGTGGTCGTGAAGGCGCAGGTCAAGACGGGCGGTCGCGGCAAGGCCGGCGGCGTCAAGCTCGCGAAGAGCCCCGAGGAGGCGAAGGCCGCCGCGGAGGCGATCCTGGGCCTCGACATCAAGGGGCACACCGTGCACCGCGTGATGGTCGCCGAGGGCGCCGCCATCAAGGAGGAGTACTACTTCTCGGTGCTGCTCGACCGCGCCAACCGCTCGTACCTCGCGATGTGCTCGTACGAGGGCGGCATGGAGATCGAGCAGCTCGCCGAGGAGCGCCCCGAGGCGCTCGCGAAGGTCGAGGTCGACCCGTCGACCGGCATCGACCAGGCGAAGGCCGAGGAGATCGTGCGCGCCGCGAGCTTCCCCGAGGAGCTCGTCGCGAAGGTCGCGCCCGTCATCGTCAAGCTGTATGGCGTCTTCACCGGCGAGGACGCGACGCTCGTCGAGGTCAACCCGCTCGTGCTCACCGAGGGCGGCGACGTCATCGCGCTCGACGGCAAGATCACGCTCGACGAGAACGCGGAGTTCCGGCACGAGGCGCACGCGCAGCTCGAGGACAAGGCCGCGACGAACCCGCTCGAGGCGAAGGCCAAGGCGGCCGACCTCAACTACGTCAAGCTCGACGGCCAGGTCGGCATCATCGGCAACGGGGCGGGCCTCGTCATGTCGACGCTCGACGTCGTCGCCTACGCGGGCGAGCGCCACGGCGGCGTGAAGCCCGCCAACTTCCTCGACATCGGCGGCGGCGCCTCCGCGCAGGTCATGGCCGCCGGCCTCGACGTCATCCTGAACGACGAGGACGTCAAGAGCGTCTTCGTCAACGTCTTCGGCGGCATCACCGCGTGCGACGAGGTCGCGAACGGCATCGTCAAGGCGCTCGAGATCCTCGGCGACGAGGCCTCGAAGCCGCTCGTCGTGCGGCTCGACGGCAACAACGTCGAGGAGGGTCGGCGGATCCTCGCCGACGCCAACCACCCGCTCGTGACCGTCGTCGAGACGATGGACGAGGCCGCCGACAAGGCCGCCGAGCTGGCTGCGGCCTAGGAGATACAGAAGAGATGTCGATCTACCTCAACAAG
Source organism: Agrococcus pavilionensis RW1 (assembly GCF_000400485.1). GTDB lineage: Bacteria > Actinomycetota > Actinomycetes > Actinomycetales > Microbacteriaceae > Agrococcus > Agrococcus pavilionensis. The sequence goes on along the minus strand of NZ_ASHR01000028.1, from coordinate 18,767 downwards.
GACAGCAAGGTCATCGTCCAGGGCATCACCGGCGGCGAGGGCTCGAAGCACACCGCCCGCATGCTCGCGGCCGGCACCCAGGTCGTCGGCGGCGTCAACGCGCGCAAGGCCGGCACGACCGTCTCGCACACGGCGCAGGACGGCTCCGCCGTCGAGCTGCCGGTCTTCGGCTCCGTCGCCGAGGCGATGGCCGAGACGGGCGCCGACACGTCGATCGTCTTCGTGCCGCCGGCCTTCGCGAAGGACGCCGTCATCGAGGCCGTCGACGCGGGCATCGGCCTGCTCGTCGTCATCACCGAGGGCATCCCCGTGCAGGACTCGGCCGAGTTCTGGGCGCACGCGAAGGCCAAGGGCACGACGCGCATCATCGGCCCGAACTGCCCCGGCATCATCACGCCCGAGGAGTCGCTCGTGGGCATCACGCCCGCGAACATCACCGGGAAGGGCCCGATCGGCCTCGTCTCGAAGTCGGGCACGCTGACCTACCAGATGATGTTCGAGCTGCGCGACATCGGCTTCTCGACCGCCATCGGCATCGGCGGCGACCCGATCATCGGCACGACGCACATCGACGCGCTCGAGGCCTTCGAGGCCGACCCCGAGACGAAGGCGATCGTCATGATCGGCGAGATTGGCGGCGACGCCGAGGAGCGCGCGGCCGACTTCATCAAGGCCAACGTGACGAAGCCCGTCGTCGGCTACGTCGCCGGCTTCACGGCTCCCGAGGGCAAGACGATGGGCCACGCCGGCGCGATCGTCTCGGGCTCGTCGGGCACCGCCGAGGCGAAGCAGGTCGCGCTCGAGGCGGCCGGCGTCAAGGTCGGCAAGACGCCCTCCGAGACCGCTCGCCTCATGCGCGAGGTCATCGAGTCGCTCTGACGTGAGCGCTCGCGGAGCGCCCCGGCTGCGGCCGGGGCGCTTCCGCGTTCTCGGGCACCGCTCGGGCGCGCCGTCTAGGGTGGCTGCACGACTCGAGGAGGCAGCCATGCATCACGACGCGAGCAGCGAGCACGACGACGAGGGCACCAAGAAGCCCGGCGGGCTCGGCGACGACGGCACGATCCCCGCGAACCCCGACGGCCTCGGCGCGACGACGACCGACGAGGAGTCGACGTTCGAGCCGGAGGAGGACGAGGCGGCCGACGACCAGGCGGCGAAGCCCGACGTCGACTGACGACGCCTCGCGCCCCGCGCGCGACGGCCCGCGCTCGCGCCGAGCACGGACGCGGTGCAGAGTGTCAGCATGACGATCCTCTGCGCGACGTGCGGCGTCGAGACCGCCGAGCCGCTGCCCGAGACCTGCCGCATCTGCGCCGACGAGCGGCAGTGGGTGCCGCTGCACGGGCAGATCTGGACGAGCGTCGAGGAGCAGCTGGCCGACGGCATGCACATCGACGTCGTCGAGCTCGAGCCCGGCGCGTGGGCGCTCACGTCGGATCCCGCCGTCGGCATCGGCCAGCGCTCGATCCTCGTGCAGACCGACGCGGGCAACGTGCTGTGGGATCCGCTCGGCACGATCACCGACGACGCAGTCGAGCAGGTGCACGAGCTCGGCGGGCTCGCGTTCGTCGCCGCCTCCCACCCGCACATGTTCAGCGTGCAGTGCGCGTGGGCGGACGCGCTCGACGCGCGCGTGCTCGTGAACGAGCGCGACGCATCCTGGATCGCCCGCCGCCACGAGCGCATCGACCTGTGGGACGGGGAGGTCGAGCTGCTGCCGGGCGTGCGGCTCATCCGCTTCGGCGGTCACTTCCCCGGCGCCGCCGTCATCGAGTGGGCGCGGGGGAGCGGCGGCGAGGGCTCGCTGCTCGCGGGCGACACGATGCAGCCGAAGCCCGACCGGCGCAGCGTCGCGTTCATGCGCTCGTACCCGAACAACATCCCGCTCTCAGCGGGCGTCGTGCGCCGGCTCGCGGAGCAGGCGGTCGGGCTGCGGTTCCGCCGCGTCTACGGCAACATCCCCGGGCAGGTCGTCGAGGACGGGCCGGAGGCGATCGCCCGCAGCGCCCAGCGCCACATCGACTGGGTGACGGGCGTGCACGACGACCTGACCTGAGGGCGCGCCCGGACGGGCACGAGCGAGAGGGGCGGATGCGCCCGAGCGGGGCCGGCGTGCCCGGCCCGCTCGGGCGCATCCGCCCCCGTCGGTCTCGCGTCAGCGCAGGTGCGCGAGGATCCCGTTGAGCGTCGCGCTCGGCCGCATCGCGGCGTCGGCGAGGTCGGTGTCGACGCGGTAGTAGCCGCCGAGGTCGACGGGCGAGCCCTGCGCCTCGAGCAGCTCGCGCTCGATCGCGTCGGTCTGCTCGACGAGCTGCTGCGCGACGGGCGCGAACACCTCCGCGAGCTGCGCGTCGTCGCCCTGGGCGGCGAGCTCCTCGGCCCAGTAGCGCGCGAGCCAGAAGTGGCTGCCGCGGTTGTCGGTCTCGCCGACCTTGCGCGAGGGCGACTTGTTCTCGTTGAGGAACGTGCCGGTCGCCGCGTCGAGCGTCTCGGCGAGCACGCCCGCGCGGGCGTTGCCGGTCGACTCCGACAGGTGGCGGAACGACTCCGCGAGCGCCATGAACTCGCCGAGCGAGTCCCAGCGCAGGTGGTTCTCCTCGACGAGCTGCTGCACGTGCTTCGGCGCCGAGCCGCCGGCACCGGTCTCGAACAGGCCGCCGCCGTTGAGCAGCGGCACGACGGAGAGCATCTTCGCGCTCGTGCCGAGCTCGAGGATGGGGAAGAGGTCGGTGTTGTAGTCGCGCAGCACGTTGCCGGTCACCGAGATGGTGTCCTCACCGCGGCGGATGCGCTCGATCGAGACGCGCGTCGCCTCGACCGGGCTGAGGATCTGGATGTCGAGCCCCTCGGTGTCGTGCTTGGGCAGCTCGGCCTCGACCTTCTTGATGAGCTCGGCGTCGTGCGCGCGCTCGGCGTCGAGCCAGAAGATCGCGGGCGTCGACGAGGCGCGGGCGCGCGTCACCGCGAGCTTCACCCAGTCGCGCACCGGCACGTCCTTCGTCTGGCACGCGCGCCAGATGTCGCCGGCCTCGACGTCGTGCGAGAGCAGCACCTCGCCGGCCGCGTTCACGACCTCGACGCGACCGTCGCGCTCGATGCGGAACGTCTTGTCGTGCGAGCCGTACTCCTCGGCCTTCTGCGCCATGAGGCCGACGTTCGGCACCGAGCCCATCGTCGTCGGGTCGAAGGCGCCGTTGCGCTGGCAGTCCTCGATCACGACCTGGTAGATGCCGGCGTACGACGAGTCGGGGATGACCGCGAGCGTGTCGGCCTCCTCGCCGTCCGGGCCCCACATGTGGCCCGACTGGCGGATCATCGCGGGCATGGATGCGTCGACGATGACGTCCGAGGGCACGTGCAGGTTCGTGATCCCGCGGTCGGAGTTCACCATCGCGAGGCGCGGGCCGTCGGCGATGCCCTGCTCGATCGCGGCGCGCACCTCGGCGGCCGTCTCCTCGCCGAGCTCCGAGAGGCCGGAGAGGATCGAGGCGAGGCCGTTCTCGGGCGAGAGGCCGGCCTCGGCGAGCTGCTCGCCGTACCGCTCGAACACCGCGGGGAGGAACGCGCGCACGACGTGGCCGAAGATGATCGGGTCGGAGACCTTCATCATCGTCGCCTTGAGGTGGGCGGAGAAGAGGATGTGCTCGTCGCGAGCGCGGCGCACCTGCTCGGCGAGGAAGGCGTCGAGCGCCTTCGCCGACATGAACGTCGCGTCGACGATCTCGCCCTCGAGCACGGCGAGGGCGTCCTTGAGCACGGTCGTCTCGCCGTCGGCGCTCACGAGGCAGATCTGCAGCGTGTCGGCGGCGGGCATCGTGACCGACTGCTCGTTCGAGCGGAAGTCGCCGGCGCCCATCGTCGCGACGGCCGTCTTCGAGTCGGCCGACCACGCGCCCATCGAGTGCGGGTGCTTGCGCGCGTACTCCTTCACCGAGCGCGGCGCGCGCCGGTCGGAGTTGCCCTCGCGCAGCACGGGGTTGACGGCCGAGCCCTTGACCGAGTCGTAGCGCGCCCGCGCGTCACGGTCGTCGTCGGTGACGACCTCGTCGGGGTAGTCGGGCAGCGCGAAGCCCTTCGACTGCAGCTCGGCGATCGCGGCCTTGAGCTGCGGCACCGACGCCGAGATGTTCGGCAGCTTGATGATGTTGGCCTCGGGCGTCTTCGCGAGCTCGCCGAGCTCGGCGAGCGCGTCGGCCTCCTGCTGCTCGGCGGGGAGGCGGTCGGCGAAGGCGGCGACGATGCGGCCGGCGAGCGAGATGTCGCGGCGCTCGACCTCGACGTCGGCGGCCGCGGCGAAGGCCTCGACGATCGGCAGGAACGAGTGCGTCGCGAGCATCGGCGCCTCGTCGGTGTACGTGTAGATGATCTTGGCCATGCGGCTCGAACCCCTCGCGGTCTCGGATTGTGACGGCGGCCTCGAGAGCGTGCGCGGGCCGCGCCGTGCGCATCCAACCTACCGCGAGCGTGCCCGTCCGCCGCGCGGCGGCGGGGCTCGGGCCGGATGCGTCGGTAGGGTGCCAGCCGTGCGTCGCGTGTGGGCCGGGATCGGCCAGGCAGTCGAGTCCGCCGCCATCGCAGCGGTGGGCCTCGTGCTGTGCGCGCTCGTGCTGCTCGCCGTCTGGGGCGTCGACCAGGGCTTCGCCGGCGACCCGCTCGTGCACTGGCGCATCGCCGCCGACGCGTGGCTCGTCGGCCACGGCGTCGACCTCTCGCTCGAGCTCGGCCGCGACGCGGTCATCGCGGTCGGCATCGAGGCGGCGAGCCGGCCCTTCGCGATCACGCTCGGCGCGTGGGGCATCGGCCTCCTCACGCTCTGGCTCCACTGGCGCAGCGGCCGCCGGCTCGCCGAGCTGCCGATGCTCGACGCGGGCATCGCGACCGCGAGCGGCGCGCTCGCGACCGGTGCCGTCGGCCTGCTCGCGGCCGTGAGCGCCCAGCACCCCGTCGCATCCCCCGACCTCGCGCAGGCCTTCGCGCTGCCCGCGCTCGTCGCCCTCGTCGGCATGGTCGCCGCCATCGTGCGCGTCCACGGCCACGACTGGCTCGACGCGGCTGCGCGCGCGCTCACGATCGAGGACCGCTGGATGCGCCCGATCCGCGCCGCCCTCCGCACGGGCGCGGGCGGCGCGGTCGCGGTGCTCGGCGTCGGCGGCCTCGTGCTCGGCGTCGGCCTCTTCGCGCGCTTCGCCGACGGCCTGCTCGTGATGGAGTCGCTGCAGGTCACGCACCTCGGCGCCTTCGTGCTCTTCCTGCTGCAGCTCGTGCTCGCACCCGTCGCGATCGTGTGGGCCGCGGCGTGGGCGGTCGGGCCGGGCTTCATGATCGGCACCGGCTCGCACGTCTCGCCGCTCAGCACCGACCTCGGCCCGATCCCCGCGATGCCGCTGCTGTCGGCGATCGACCCCGAGGCGGCGCCGTGGATGCTCGCCGTCGTCGCGCTCCCGGTCGTCGCGGCGGTCGTGGTCGGCGCGCTCGCGCGGCAGACGATCCTCGCAGGCACCGCCGCGCGCCCCGTGCACTGGTGGGAGCTCGCGATCGCCGGCATCGGTGGCGGCGTGCTCGCCGGCGCGCTGCTCGGCCTCGCCGCGATGCTCTCGAGCGGCTCGATCGGGCCCGGCCGGCTCGCCGAGGCGGGGCCCGACGCGGTGCTCGTCGCCGCGTGGGGCGCGCTCGAGGTGGGCGTCGGCCTCCTGATCGGCCTCGTGGTGGGCGGCCGCGGCCTCGGCTCGCTCGCGCGGGAGGGCGAGGGCTCGACGATCCGCGAGGTGCTCGGCCTCCGCGCGGGCAACGACGGTGCGGATGCGTCCACGGGCGACGCGGACGCCGACGCGCAGGAGACCCGGCCGGTCGCGCCGGTCGCGGAGCCCGCGGTCGCAGCGCCGACGCCCGTCGAGCCCGCGCCGGCCGAGCCGGGACCGGTCGAGCCGGGACGGGTCGAGCCGGTGGCTGGAGCACCGGTGCCCGACGCGCCGCAGGAGACCTCGCCGGTCGTCGCCGTCTCGATGGAGGACCGGGCGGCGACGCAAGCCGTCGATCCCGTCGAGGCGCCCGCGGGGGGCACCCCGGCGACCGACGACGGCGCCGAGCCGGCGCACGAGCGCGACGCAGCGCATCCGGACCCGACTGCCGACGGCGACGAGCACCCTCGGTAGGCTGGAGGGCGTGCTCCGCGTCGTCGTCCTCGTCTCCGGGAGCGGCAGCAACTTCGCCGACCTGCTCGATCGTGCTCGCTCCGGGCGCGTCGCTGTCGAGGTGATCGCCGTCGGCGCCGACCGCGAGTGCGGCGGCATCGAGATCGCGCGCGCCGCCGGCATCCCGACCTTCGTCGAGCCGTTCGCCCCGCCGCGCGAGGCCTGGAGCGATCGCATCGCCGAGCGCGTCGAGGCGTTCGAGCCCGACCTCGTGGTGCTCTCGGGCTTCATGCGGCTGCTCTCGGCCGAGGCGGTCTCGCGCTTCGAGCCGGCGCTGCTCAACACGCATCCCGCGTTCCTGCCCGAGTTCCCCGGCGCGCACGGCGTGCGCGACGCGCTCGCGGCGGGCGTCACCGAGACCGGCGCGAGCGTCATCATCGTCGACAGCGGCGTCGACACCGGCCCGATCCTCGCCCAGCAGCGCGTGCCCGTGCTCGAGGGCGACACCGAGGCGACGCTCCACGAGCGCATCAAGCTCGTCGAGCGCGAGCTGCTCGCCGAGGTGCTCGCGGGCATCGCCGACGGCTCGATCGACCTCGCCGACCACGGCCTCGAGCACCGGCTCGACCAGCCCGACACCGCACCGGAGGAAGCCAAGTGAGCGGACCGCAGCACGACCCCAGCCTCTACCGCGAGCGCGACGCGGTGCCCTTCCGGCGCGCGCTGCTCTCGGTGAGCGACAAGACCGGCATCGTCGAGCTCGGCGCGGCGCTCGCGGAGGCGGGCGTCGAGCTGGTCTCGACCGGCTCGACCGCGAAGCTGCTCGCCGGCGCGGGCCTGCCCGTGACGGAGGTCGCGTCGGTCACCGGCTTCGCCGAGGCGCTCGACGGCCGCGTCAAGACGCTGCACCCCGCGATCCACGCCGGCCTGCTCGCCGACCTGCGGCTCGAGCACCACGAGGCGCAGCTCGCCGAGCTCGGCATCGCGCCGTTCGAGCTCGTCGTCGTCAACCTCTACCCGTTCGTCGAGACCGTGCGGTCGGGCGCGGCCGATGCCGACATCGTCGAGCAGATCGACATCGGCGGGCCGGCGCTGGTGCGGGCGTCGGCGAAGAACCACGCGAACGTCGCGATCGTGACCGACCCGCGCGTCTACCCGCTCATCGCGAAGGCCGCCGGCACGGGCCTGAACCTCATGCAGCGGCGCGCGCTCGCGCGCGACGCGTTCGCCCACACCGCCGCCTACGACCGCGCGGTCGCGCGCTGGTTCGCGGGCGAGCCGGTGGACGAGCCGGCCGCGGCGGCGCCCGCGGCGGCCTCCGCCGCCGAGGCGCCCGCTGCGAGCGCGGCGCTGGCCGCCCCGGCAGCCGCGACGGGCGCGCCCGAGCCGGCCGACGCATCCGCCGCCGACACCTCGAGCGCGAGCGGGCTGCTGCGCGCGGTCGGCGCCGCGAGCCTCGTGCAGGGGCTGCGCTACGGCGAGAACAGCCACCAGCAGGCCGGCCTGTTCGCGCTGCCCGGCGGCCGCGGCATCACGCAGGCCGAGCTGCTGCACGGCAAGCCGATGTCGTTCAACAACTACGTCGACGCCGATGCGGCGCTGCGGGCGGCGTACGACTTCGTCGAGCCGGCGGTCGCGATCATCAAGCACGCGAACCCGTGCGGCATCGCGATCGCGGCGCCCGGCGCGGCCGACGCGATCGCCTCGGCGCACGAGCGCGCGCACGCGTGCGACCCGGTCTCGGCCTTCGGCGGCGTCATCGCCGCGAACCGCACCGTCACGCGCGCGATGGCCGAGACGGTGAAGGACATCTTCACCGAGGTCGTCGTCGCGCCCGACTTCGAGCCCGAGGCGCTCGAGCTGCTCACCGCGAAGAAGAGCATCCGGCTGCTGCGCCTGCCGGAGGGCTACGCGCGCGAGGGCTCCGAGCTGCGGCAGGTCTCGGGCGGCGTGCTCGTGCAGCAGCCCGACACGTTCGATGGCTTCTCGTCGCACACGTGGCGACGGGTCGCCGGCTCGCACGTGGCCGACGACGTGCTCGCCGACCTCGAGTTCGCCTGGCGCGCCGTGCGCTCGGTGAAGTCGAACGCCATCCTGCTCGCCGCGGGGCTCGCCTCCGTCGGCGTCGGCATGGGTCAGGTCAACCGGGTCGACTCGTGCGCGCTCGCCGTCTCGCGCGCGGGGGAGCGGGCCGCCGGCTCGGTCGCGGCCTCCGATGCGTTCTTCCCGTTCGCGGACGGCCTCCAGGTGCTGCTCGACGCGGGCGTGCGCGCGGTCGTGCAGCCGGGCGGCTCCGTGCGCGACGAGGAGGTCATCGCCGCGGCGACCGCCGCCGGCATCACGATGTACTTCACGGGCGAGCGCCACTTCGCGCATTGAAGGCGCGGCCTCGCCGCCCGCCTCGCCGACGGGGGCGGTCGCGCCCGACCGGGGCCGGCACGCCCGCCCCGCTCGGGCGCATCCGCACCGCTCGGCGCGTGCCGGTAGCCTCGCCCGCATGAGCGCCGGCACGATCGACGACGTGCGTCGCGCCCGCCGCGTGCTGTGCTTCGGCGCGACCGGCTCAGGCAAGTCGACGCTCGCCACCGCGCTCGGCGAGCGGCTCGGCCTGCCGGTCGTGCTCATGGACGAGCTCTGCTGGGATCCGGGCTGGGTGCAGCCGCCGCGCCCGGAGCTCGACGCTCGCGTGCTGCCGGTGCTCGAGCGCGAGGCGTACGTCGCCGACACCGTCTACGGCATCCACAACGAGGCGGCGCTCGCGCGGGTCGACGTGATCGTCGGCCTCGACTACCCGCGGCTCGTGTCGCTCGCGCGGCTGCTGCGCCGCACGCTCCGGCGCGTGCGGACGCGCGAGCTCGTGTGCAACGGCAACGTCGAGACCGTCCGCGCCGTGCTCTCCCGCGACTCCATCCTCGTCTGGCACTTCCGCTCGTGGCGCTCGAAGCGCGCGCGGATGCGGGCCTGGCATGCCGACGCGACGAAGCCGCCCGTGCTGCTGCTCAGCACCCCCGCCGACGCGGACGCGCTGCTCGACGCGCTCGGTCCCGGTGCGCGCGACGCGACGTCATCGGGAAACGCCGATCAGCGGTAGACACGCCGCTGTGAGTCTGCTTAGGATTGAAGGCTGTCTGCACCGACCGGGTGCTGCCGACGCCAGGAGGATGCCATGAGCACGACGACCACCGCGATCGCTGCCGCCCCCGCCCTCCGCGTCCGCCCCGCGCGCGTCGCCGCCTAGGAGCAGACGGGGCATCGCCCGCCGCGAGCCACGCTCGCCCTCGCGTCACGACCGCTGACGCCGCTCGACCCCAGCGACCATCGTCGCGCCCCACCATCGCCGGCCCACCCCGCCTGCGACCGCGAAGGATCCCCTCATGTCCTCGACGTCTCCGGATCAGACCGAGACCAAGCCCGTCAGCCACCTGCGCGCGCTCTCGCGGCTCGTGTCCTTCCTCCGCCCGGTGCTGCCGCGGCTGCTGTGGGGCACGTTCGCCGCGCTGCTCTCGGCGCTGCTGAGCCTCGCGACCCCGATCGCGATGCGCGCGCTCGTCGACGGCCCACTCGCCGCCGCCGACGCCGCCGCGGTCTGGCCGGTCGGCCTCGCGATCCTCGCGCTCGGCCTCGGCGAGGCGTTCTTCGTCTACATGCGGCGGCTGCTCGTGACGCTGCCCTCGACGAAGGTCGAGGCGTCGATGCGCCGCTCGCTCTACGCGAAGCTGCAGGCCCTCCCCGTCGCGTTCCACGACCGCTGGCAGTCGGGGCAGCTGCTCAGCCGCGCCGTGCAGGACCTCGGCATGATCCGCCGCTTCACCGCCTTCGGCGCGCCGCTGCTCGTCGTCAACTCGATCACGCTCGTCGTCGGCATCGGCGTGCTCTTCTACTGGAGCCCGCTGCTCGCCGGCGTCTTCGTCGTGCTCTCGGCGCCCATCGTGCTCGTCGCGCTGCGCTTCGAGCGCCGCTACTTCTCGATCTCGCGCTCGGCGCAGGACCAGGCGGGCGACCTCGCGACGACCGTCGAGCAGTCGATCCACGGCATCCGCGTGCTCAAGGCCTTCGGCCGCGGCCGCCACGCGCTCGAGGGCTTCACCGACCAGGCGAAGCGGCTGCGCGAGACCGAGATCGACAAGGCCCGCATGGACGGCAACCTGTGGATGTGGCTGACGATCGTGCCGTACGTCTCGTACGCGGTCTGCCTCTTCCTCGGCGTCTGGCTCGCGGCGAGCGGCCAGATCACGGTCGGCACGCTCTTCGCGTTCTTCGCCGTCGCGATGGTGCTCAACTGGCCCATCGAGTCGATCGGCTTCCTGTTCGCGTTCCTCATCGACGCGTCGAACGCATCCCGCCGCTTCCACGAGATCCTCGACAGCGAGAACACGATCGTCGACCCGGCCGAGCCGAAGACGATCCGCGAGCCGAAGGGCAAGCTCGTGTTCGAGGGCGTGCACTTCCGCTACCAGGACGCGCAGCCGCACGAGCGCGACCTCGTCGACGGCGCCGACCTCGTGATCGAGCCGGGCGAGACGATGGCGCTCATCGGCGTCACCGGCTCGGGCAAGACGACGCTCACGGCGCTGCCGACCCGCCTCTACGACGTCACGGGCGGGCGCGTGCTGCTCGACGGCGTCGACGTGCGCGACCTGACCCTCGAGGAGCTCCGCACGCACATCGCGATGGCGTTCGAGGACGCGACGCTCTTCTCGGCGTCGGTGCGCGACAACGTGCTCATGGGCGCGCCGGATGCGTCGGAGGAGGCCCTCGACCGCGCCCTCGCGATCGCCCAGGCCGACTTCGCGCGCAACCTGCCGGACGGGCTCGACACCGAGATCGGCGAGGAGGGCCTCTCCCTCTCCGGCGGCCAGCGGCAGCGCCTCGCGCTCGCGCGCGCGGTCGCGGCCGACCCCGCGGTGCTCGTGCTCGACGACCCGCTCTCGGCGCTCGACGTCGAGACGGAGGCGCAGGTCGAGGATGCGCTGCGGCACGTGCTCGAGCGCACGACCGCCCTCATCGTGGCCCACCGCCCGAGCACGGTGCAGCTCGCCGACCGCGTCGCGCTCATGCGCGACGGCCGGATCGTCGACGTCGGCACCCACTCCGAGCTGCTCGCGCGCAGCGAGCACTACCGCTACGTGATCTCGAGCCTCGAGGAGGCCGAGCGCGACCGCCAGTCGATCGCCGCCGTCACCGGCTCAATGGAGGTCATCGACCTCGACGAGCTCGACGCCGAGTCCGAGGAGGTGTCCCGATGAGCGTGCAGGGCGTGCAGGGCGAGGACCGCACCGACTACACCAAGGCCGAGTCGAAGGCCATCCGAGCGCGCTCGCGGCGCCTGCTCGGCTCGCTGCTGAAGCCGCACGTCGGCCGCGTCGTCGTGACGCTGCTGTTCGTCGTGATCGCGGCCGCCGCGAACATCGCGGGGCCGCTGCTCATCGCCTACGGCATCGACGTCGGCCTGCCGGCGATCATGGAGCAGGGCGACTGGATGCCGCTGTGGGTCGCGACGCTCGTCTACATCGTCGCGGCGATCGCCGCGGGCGTGCTGATGTACCTCTACACCGTCGGCATCGCGCGCATCAGCCAGACGGTGCTCTACGAGCTGCGCCGGCGGCTGTTCGCGCACGCGCAGCGGCTGAGCCTCGAGTTCCACGAGTCCTACACGTCGGGCCGCATCATCGCGCGGCAGACGAGCGACCTCGAGTCGATCCGCGACCTGCTCGACCAGGGGCTCAACGAGCTCGTGCGCGGCGTGCTCATCATGGGCTTCACCGCGGGCGCCATGACGCTGCTCGATCCGCTCTCGGGCGCGATCATCGGCATCGCGCTCATCCCCGCGATCATCCTCACCCGCTGGTTCCAGGTGCGCTCGACGGTGCTCTTCCGCGAGACCCGCACGACGAGCGCGCGCATGATCGTGCACTTCGTCGAGACCATGACGGGCATCCGCGCCGTGAAGGCGTTCCGCAAGGAGGCCGCGAACCAGCGCGAGTTCGACGAGCGCGTCGACGACTACCGCGACGCGAACTACCGCACGATCAACATCTTCGGCATCTACGAGCCGGGGATCATGATGATCGGCGCGGTCACGATCGCGACGCTCGTGATCGTCGGCGGTCTCCGGGTCGTCGAGGGCTCGATGCAGATCGGGGCGCTGCTCGGCGTCGCCCTCTACGCGCGCAACTTCTTCCAGCCCATCCAGGGCATCGGCATGTTCTTCAACGGCTACCAGTCGGCATCGGCGGCGCTCGAGAAGATCTCGGGCGTGCTCGAGGAGGAGCCGACGGTGAAGGAGCCGGTGCAGCCGAAGGCGCTGCCGGCCTCGCGCGGGCAGATCGACTTCGACGCGGTGCGCTTCGCGTACGGCAACGGCAAGGTCGTGCTGCCCGACTTCGACCTGCACATCCCCTCGGGCCAGACGATCGCGCTCGTCGGCACGACCGGCGCGGGCAAGTCGACGCTCGCGAAGCTCGTCTCGCGCTTCTACGACCCGACCGAGGGAGCGGTGAAGCTCGACGGCGTCGACCTGCGCGAGCTCGCGAACGACGACCTGCGGCGTGCGGTCGTGATGGTGACGCAGGAGGCGTACCTCTTCTCGGGCACCGTCGCCGACAACATCGCGCTCGGCAAGCCGGGCGCGAGCGACGAGGAGATCGAGGCGGCCGCGCGCGCGGTCGGCGCCCACGGCTTCATCGAGGCGCTGCCCGACGGCTACGCGACCGACGTCAACAAGCGCGGCGGCCGCGTGAGCGCGGGCCAGCGGCAGCTGCTCTCGTTCGCGCGCGCGTTCCTCGCCGACCCGCGCGTGCTCATCCTCGACGAGGCGACCGCGTCGCTCGACATCCCCTCGGAGCGGCTCGTGCAGGAGGGCCTCACGACCCTGCTCGCCGACCGGACGGCGATCATCATCGCCCACCGGCTCTCGACAGTCGCGATCGCCGACCGGGTGCTCGTGATGGAGCACGGCCGGATCATCGAGGACGGCTCGCCCGCCGAGCTCATCGAGCAGGGCGGGAAGTTCGCGTCGCTGCACCGGGCGTGGCGGGAGTCGCTCGTCTAGCGCTGACCCTCGTTCGTCGAGTAGGCCGCGGAGCGGCCGTATCGAGACGAACCGACTGCGCGTCTCGATACGCGGCCTGCGGCCGCTACTCGACGAGCGGGGGAACATAGCCCGTTCGTCGAGTAGGCCGCGGAGCGGCCGTATCGAGACGAATCGACTGTGCGTCTCGATACGCGGCCTGCGGCCGCTACTCGACGAGCGGGTGGGGTCGCGGCCTGCGGCCGCTGCTCGACGAGCGGGTGGGGTCGACGAGCGAGGCGGCTACGGGCGGGCGGAGCGGTCGAGCGCGACCGCTTGCCACGGGTCGAGCTCGAGCGCGGCGACGCCGCCGGCGACCTCGACGACGGATGCGCAATCGGGCACGACGACGTCGCAGTAGTCGCCGTCGGGCAGGCCGACGGGCACCTCGACCGAGGCCGGCGCGTCGTCGAGCTGCACCGCGAACGCGGCCGTCTCGCCGCGGAGCGAGACGAAGACCGAGTCGATCGACGACTGCTCGGTCACCGGTGCGTCGACGACGCGCGAGCGCCACGAGACGAGCTCGAGCGTGCCGGGCCAGCGGTGCTGGCACACCCAGTCGCCGTCCTGCCAGCCACCCTCGGGGTCTGGCCGCGCATCCGCCGCGCACGACGCATCCGCCACCGAGCCGTCGGCCTCGAGCACCGGGCCCGCGTCGCGGTCGGTGAACGCGTAGCCGGAGTAGAGCGTCGGCGGGCCGTAGTCGCTCGCGAGCATGACGGCGGTCGCCGCGGCGAACGCGCCGCCGTCGCGGTAGGAGAGCGTCTGGCTGTTGCGCTCGGTGTCGTGGTTCGCGACGAAGGTGCGCTGGCCCTCCTCGAGCAGGCCGTAACCGGCGGGGGAGAGGTCGGCGAGCGCGCGCGCCTGCCCGCCGCGCACGAAGGCGCCGACGCGCTCGGCCCAGCCGAACTCCCACACGGTCGAGAAGCCGGTGTACTGCTCGGGCAGCACCGGCTCGCCCGCGCCGCGGATGACCTCGCTGATGACGGGCGTGCCCTCGGGCAGCGCGCCGACGATCGCGGCGACGTCGTCGGGGTCGATGTGCTTGGCGGCGTCGACGCGGAAGCCCGTCACCCCGAGCGAGAGCAGGTCCTCGAGGTAGCCGACGATCGTCGCCCGCACCGATTCCGACTCGGTCGCGAGGTCGGCGAGGTTCTCGAGCTCGCAGTGCTGGATGACGAAGGGCTCGCGGTAGGCGTCGATGTCGTCATCGGGCGTGCGGTTGCAGTCGTGGAAGTCGGCGCGGCCGTAAAGGCCCGGGTACTCGTAGTGCTCGAACGCGGTGCCCGCCCAGCCCGAGCCCGACTCGACGCCCGCCATGTGGTTGATCACCGCATCCGCGTAGACGTCGACGCCCGCCTCACCGCACGCGGCGGTCATCGCGGCGAACTCGTCGCGCGTGCCGAGCCGCGACTCGACGGCGTACGAGACGGGCTGGTAGCTCCACCACCACTCGGTTCCGTCCGCGCCCGGCAGCGCGGCCGTCGCGCCGTCGACGTGCTCCTGCGGCGGCGAGGTCAGCACCCACGCGACGCCGGCGTCGCCGAGCGCGGGGCACTCGGCGGCGATCGCGTCCCACGTCCACTGGAACATCGCGACGCCCGCGTCGCGGCGCTCCGGCGGGGCGGATGCGCAGCCCGCGACCGCGAGCACGGCCGCGGTCGCGACGATGGCGGCCAGGCGTCGCACGCTGCGCTCGCGGGGGCTAGAGCGTCTTGCGGCCGATGGCCTCGCCGTACTCGTTCTCGCCGATGACCTCGAAGCCGACCGCCTGGAAGAACTTGCCGGGGCCGAGGTCGCCCTCCTCCCACACCGCGAAGAGGTGCTCGAAGCCGAGCCGCTTGGCCTCCTCGGCGACCTGCTCGACGGTGTAGCTGCCGACGCCGCGGCGCTGCGCGTCGCCCGCGACGTACATGCGCAGGATGCTCGAGCGGTACTCCTCGCGGTCGACCTCGGGGTCGAAGTTCGCCATCACGAACGCGACGGGCTCGTCGCCGTCGAAGACGACGCGCTGCCACGCGCTCTGGGTGTTGACGAACTCCTCGAGCCGCGCGTTCGCGGCGAGGAAGGCCTCCTGGCCGCGCTTGAGCGTCATGCCGTTGGCAGCGACGATGTTGGCGGCGTTGAGCTCTTCGAGGCGCAGTGTCGTCATGGGCACACCGTACCAGCGCGATGCCGGGGGCCGAATGGGCGTTGGATGAACGCTCGGAGCCGGCTGGACGCGCTCAGCCGATGGGCGTGATGCGGATGCGCTCGGCGAGCTCGGCGGGATCGGCGATCGAGCCTGCCTGGGCGTCGAGCACCGCGGCCGCCGACCACGCGGTCGCGCGGGCGAGCTGCTCCTCGAGCGTCGCGCCCTCGCCGAGCGCCTCGGCGAGCGCCGCGACCGCGGCGTCGCCCGCGCCGGTCGGGTTGCCGTCGAGCACGTGGTCGAGCACGGCGTGCCACGCGCGGCCGTCGGGGAGCACCGCGAGCATCCCCTCGATGTCGAGCGACGCGAAGACGGTGCCGGTGCCGAGCGCCGCGAGCCGGCGGGCGGCGTCGAGCGGGTCGGTGCCGCCCATCGCGTCGAAGAGCTCGTGCCGGTTCGGCTTGACGGCCGTCGCGCCCGAGGCCATCGCGTGCCGCAGCTGCTCGCCGCCGACGTCGACGATCACGGGGCGGCGCACGGCGAGCGCGATGTCGACGACGGAGGCGCAGAAGCGGTCGGGCGTCAGCGGCGGGAGCGAGCCCGACGAGACGACGACCCGCGCGGCGGGCGCCTCCGCGCGCACGATCTCGAGCACGCGCGCCCAGTCGCGGTGGTCGATCGGCTCGCCCGTCTCGTTGAGGTTCGTGGTGCCGGCGGGCGTGACGATCGCGGTCGTGCGGCGCGTGGGCGCGGCGACCTCGACGAGCCGGTGCGGGATCCCGGAGCGGTCGAGCTCGTGCACGAACAGCGACTGCACGGGGCCGCCGACCGGGGCGACGACGACCGCGCGGCCGTGCTGCTGGTGCAGCACGCGCGCGACGTTGACGCCCTTGCCGCCCGCGCGGGCGAGGCCGGTCGGCACGCGGTGGCTCGAGCCGGGCCGCAGGTCGTCGATCGTGTAGGTGATGTCGATCGCGGGGTTCGTTGTGACGCACAGCACGTGGGCGCCGCTCGGGCGGCCGGTGTCGGCGGTCGGTGCGAGGGTGTCGGATGCGTCGTCGGGGCGGGGAGCGTCGGTCGCCATCCAACCTCCTCGTCGCGATCGCAGGGCTCAGCGGACTCGGATCGATCTTGGCACGGCGCGCGGTCCCCGACACGCCGGAGGCGGTTGACCGGTTCGAACACACGTTCGAGAATGGGAGGGTGAGGATGGCGTCCACGAGGCTCGAGCGCCGCTCGGGCGAGGAGCGCACCGCGACGATCGAGGCGCTGCGCGAGCGGCTGCGCGGCATGCAGCAGGCCGTGCCCGCGACCGCGCCGACGGTCGACGACGCGGCGCCCGCGGGGCTCGACGAGGTCGTCCGCACTCTCCGCCCCGGTGCCGCCCACAGCATCCAGTCGCGCAGCCTCGCGCTCGCGTGCCTCGGCGCGGCGCTGCCCGCCGGCGCGTGGGGCGCGATCGTCGGCATGCCCGACCTCGGCATCGAGGCGGCCCGCGACCTCGGGGTGCCGATCGACCGCATCGCGCTCGTGCCGCAGCCGGGCCGCGCGTGGCTCGACGCGGTCGCGAGCCTCGCCGAGGCGATGCCGGTCGTGCTCGCCGCCTCGCCCGCGCGCGTGACGCCCACCGAGGCCGCTCGGCTCGCGGCGCGGCTGCGGCAGGCCTCCTCGACGCTGCTCGTCGTCGGCGAGTGGCCGAACGCGGCGACCGTCGTGCGGAGCGTGCGCGCCGAGTGGCAAGGGCTCGCCGACGGCGATGGACGGATCGCCGCGGGCAGCCTGCTCGTCGAGGCCGCCGCTGGCGGCGCGCCCCGGAGGGCGCGCATCCCGATCGCCGGTCGACCGGCGGTCGAGCTCGAGGAGGAGCAGTCGCTGCGCCTGCCCGCCGCGTGATCTCTCGCCTGGGAAAGCACTGAGAAATCCTTGCCGTTCGCGCAAGCGTTCCGTACGGTGGCGGGCAGACCCGAAGGTCACGACTTCGAAGGGGCAGCCATGGCGGCGAGCAGAGCAGGGGCGCGGCCCCGCGTGCTGCGCCTGGCCCTCGCCGCCGGTGCCGCATCGCTCGGTGCCATCGGCCTCTCCGTGCTGCTGGGCGGCTCGGCCGCGCACGCCGTCGACGACGACCGCGGCGCCACGACCGGCCTGCTCGGCGATGTCGGCGATCTCGTCGGCGGCGCCGTCGGGCTCGTCACCGAGCCGGTCGACGCGCTCGTCGGCGGGCTCGCGCCCGTGACCGATCCGGTCGAGGCGCTCGTCGCTCCCGTCGTCGCCCCCGTCGCCCCGGTCGTGGGCGCCGTCGTCGACCTCCCCGGCGAGGTCGTCGGCGCCGCGAGTCCCGTCGTCGCCCCCGTCACCGGTGCCCTCCAGCCCGTGCTCGAGCCGCTCGCGCCCGTCACGCAGCCCGTCGAGCGACTCGTCGAGAGCGTGCGCGGCGAGGTGCTCGCGCCCGTCGTCGGCGCGGTCGACGAGACCGTGGCCGAGCTCCCCGTCGTCGACGAGCTGCTCGGCGAGCGCCCCGTCGCGGGCATCGTCGACCCCGTCGTCGAGGCGATCGACGAGACCGTCGTCGACCTCGTCGTGCCGACTCCGTCGCCCGAGCCCGGCGCGTCGCCCGAACCCGGCACCGCGCCCGCCCCCGGCGCGAGCCCCGCTCCCGTCCCGACCCCGGCGCCCGGCGCCGGCCCCACCCCCGCGCCGGGCGCCGGCCCCGCGGTCGGCGAGCAGCCCGGCGAGATCGTCGCCGAGGCACCCGCGCTCGGCGGCGCGCTCGAGGGTGCCGACGCATCCGCCCCCGCGCCGCTCGGCGAGCGCGCACCCTTGACCCTCGAGCGCCTCGTCGCCGATGCGCTCGCCTCCGTGCCGGCGCCGGCCGCCGCGCTCGACGAGGCCGTGCCCGCCGTGCCGCTCGCGGCCGAGCCGGCCGCGTCCCGGGCGCCCATCGGCGCCGAGCCGTCGGCCGTCGTGGCCGGCGGAGCGAGCGGCGCTGCCGCCGCCGGCGCCAGCCAGCCGCTCGCCGTCACCGACAGCCACCGCCTGCCGCAGCTCGCCCAGGGCGAGCTCCGCGCGGCCGCGGATGACCGCATCCCCGATGCCCCGGTGGAGGAGCACACCGCAAGCCCTGATTGAGCGATCCGAGGCCGCGCCCTGCGCGCGGCACGCAGCCGTCCCGGAGCGGGCCGGCGGATCTCTCGATCAGAAGGGCAAGATGACTATGCGCAAGCTCGCATGGCGAGCGCTGGCAACCACAGCGCTCGCGGGCGGCCTCTGGGCCGCAGGCACTGGCATCGCCAGTGCGGTGGATGCCGACGCGACGATCAGCGTCGGCTCGCAAGACCTCGTGGTGGCGACGGCATCCGTGCCGATCGACCTCGCCGGGATCGAGGTCGACGCCATCGCGGACGTCGACCTGCTGGGCGACGACGGGCTCGTGTCGGCC
>NZ_ASHR01000027.1 GCF_000400485.1 Agrococcus pavilionensis RW1 | reverse complement strand
CGAGCCGTCGGCCGTCGTGGCCGGCGGAGCGAGCGGCGCTGCCGCCGCCGGCGCCAGCCAGCCGCTCGCCGTCACCGACAGCCACCGCCTGCCGCAGCTCGCCCAGGGCGAGCTCCGCGCGGCCGCGGATGACCGCATCCCCGATGCCCCGGTGGAGGAGCACACCGCAAGCCCTGATTGAGCGATCCGAGGCCGCGCCCTGCGCGCGGCACGCAGCCGTCCCGGAGCGGGCCGGCGGATCTCTCGATCAGAAGGGCAAGATGACTATGCGCAAGCTCGCATGGCGAGCGCTGGCAACCACAGCGCTCGCGGGCGGCCTCTGGGCCGCAGGCACTGGCATCGCCAGTGCGGTGGATGCCGACGCGACGATCAGCGTCGGCTCGCAAGACCTCGTGGTGGCGACGGCATCCGTGCCGATCGACCTCGCCGGGATCGAGGTCGACGCCATCGCGGACGTCGACCTGCTGGGCGACGACGGGCTCGTGTCGGCCGACGCCGACGTGACCGCCGTCGTCGGCGGACTCCTCGACACGACCGCCGTCGTCGGCGGACTCCTCGACACGACCGCCGACGCGGTCGTCGATGTCGGCGGCGTGACGGCAGGACTGGCTGACGGACTGCTGGGCGGTGCCGAGGCGGTCGTCGACGCGG
Organism: Agrococcus pavilionensis RW1; assembly: GCF_000400485.1. Lineage (GTDB taxonomy): Bacteria > Actinomycetota > Actinomycetes > Actinomycetales > Microbacteriaceae > Agrococcus > Agrococcus pavilionensis. The sequence continues at coordinate 405 of NZ_ASHR01000027.1, read as the reverse complement.
ACGCGGTCGTCGACCTCGGCGACACCGCTCCCGAGGTGGTGGCGGATGCAGACGCGATCGTCGACCTCGGCGATGGCACGCAGGGCGGCGCCGCGGCAGTGGCGGATGCGGATGTGGACGCGGTCGTCGACCTCGGCGGCATCGTCGGCGACGTGCTCGGCGATGCGGTGCCCGAGGGCGCCGATGTCGTCGTCGACGCGGATGTCGTCGCGGACGTCGGTGAGCTCGTCGGCGTCGATGCGGATGCGTGCGTCGTCGTCTCGCGCGACGGGACGTCGCCGACGTGCGACGCGCCGGCTCCCTCGCCGGCGCCGAGCGTCGGCGAGGAGGCCGATCGGCCGCACCAGCCGACGCTGATCGACGCGGATGCGTGCGTCGACGTGGCGGTGCTGGGCGCGAAGCCGG
>NZ_ASHR01000026.1 GCF_000400485.1 Agrococcus pavilionensis RW1 | reverse complement strand
CGCCGACGCGGTCGTCGATGTCGGCGGCGTGACGGCAGGACTGGCTGACGGACTGCTGGGCGGTGCCGAGGCGGTCGTCGACGCGGACGCGGTCGTCGACCTCGGCGACACCGCTCCCGAGGTGGTGGCGGATGCAGACGCGATCGTCGACCTCGGCGATGGCACGCAGGGCGGCGCCGCGGCAGTGGCGGATGCGGATGTGGACGCGGTCGTCGACCTCGGCGGCATCGTCGGCGACGTGCTCGGCGATGCGGTGCCCGAGGGCGCCGATGTCGTCGTCGACGCGGATGTCGTCGCGGACGTCGGTGAGCTCGTCGGCGTCGATGCGGATGCGTGCGTCGTCGTCTCGCGCGACGGGACGTCGCCGACGTGCGACGCGCCGGCTCCCTCGCCGGCGCCGAGCGTCGGCGAGGAGGCCGATCGGCCGCACCAGCCGACGCTGATCGACGCGGATGCGTGCGTCGACGTGGCGGTGCTGGGCGCGAAGCCGGCCTCGTGCGGCCTGGCCCCCGCGCCCGGTGCCGGTCCCGGTGTCGCGCAGCCGACGGAGCCGACGCTCATCGACGCCGATCTCTGCGCCGATGTCGCGGTGCTCGGCGCCGGTTCGGGCGCGTGCGCGCCGGCGCCGGCGCCGGGTGCGGGCGAGGAGTCGGAGCAGCCGACCTCGCCGTCGCTCATCGACGCGGATGTCTGCGCCGACGTGGCGCTGCTCGGCTCGAGCTCGGGCTCGTGCGCTCCGGCGGTGACGCCGGGCGCTGGCGAGGGCGAGGGCGAGCAGGCGGGATCGCCGTCGCTCATCGACGCGGATGTGTGCCTCGACCTGGGCGTGCTGGGCTCGACGACGGGTTCGTGCGCGCCGGCGGCGACGCCGGGTGCCGGCGAGGGCTCGGATCGCCCGGAGCAGCCGTCGCTGATCGACGCGGACGTCTGCCTGGACCTCGGCGTGCTGGGCTCGGCCTCGGGTTCCTGCGCTCCGGCGGCGACGCCGGGTGCCGGTGAGGGCTCGGATCGCCCGGAGCAGCCGTCGCTCATCGACGCGGACGTGTGCCTCGGCCTCGGTCTGCTCGGCACCGTCCCTGCCGGCTGCGCGACGGGCGGCTCGGACTCCGACGGCACGTCGAACCCGCCGCTCATCGATGCCGACGTGTGCGTCGCCCTCTCGCTGCTCGGGGTGGTGTCGCCCGGCTGCACCGAGGCGACCCCGGCGCAGCCCGGTGAGCCCGGTGAGCCCGGCGAGCCCGGTCAGCCTGGCGAGCCCGGGCAGCCCGGCGAGCCTGGTCAGCCCGGCCAGCCCGGTGAGCCTGGCCAGCCCGGTCAGCCCGGCGAGCCCGGTCAGCCCGGCGAGCCCGGTCAGCCCGGTCAGCCCGGCGAGCCCGGTCAGCCCGGCGAGCCCGCTCCGATCGACAAGGGCGAGGTCCCGGGCGATGAGCCGGCGGACGACGCCAAGACGGATCGTGCCCTGCCGGTGGTGACGGATGCGACCGCGGCCGCCTCGACCGCGATGCTGCCTCGCACGGGCGGCGGCGCTGGCGAGCTGCTGCTCCCGGCGCTCGCGCTGCTGGCGGCCGGTGCGCTCCTGCTGCTGCGCCGCCGCTCGAGCACGGTGGGCTGAATGGAGCAGGGGTGCGGGGCGCGCGAGTCGCGTCCCGCGCCCCTGCATGCCCGCACCCGTCGGCGCTCGCGACACACCGCATCCGCTTGACGGTGATCGAACGTGTGTTCGATCATGAGGTGTGACGATCGAGACGATGAGCCAGGCCGGGGCGCGAGTGCGCGGCGGCCGCATCGGCGTGCTCAAGGTGCCCGACTGGTCGGTCGTCGTCGCGCGCCAGACGGGCGCGTTGCCCGCGGGCGGCGAGCAGGGATCGCCCGGCGCGATCGTGCACGCGCTGCGCGTCGTCGCGTGCGACGCCGAGGCCCGCGCCGACGGCGTGCGAGTGGGGATGCGGGTGCGCGACGCCCAGGGCGCGTCGCCCATGCTCGCGCTCGCGCCCGCCGACCCGGTGGGGGAGGCGCTCGCCTTCGAGCGCGTCGTGCGCGCGGTGCTCGCGGTCGTGCCGACGGCGCAGCCGATCGGCGACGGGGCGCTCGCGTTCCGGATGCGCGGGGCGAGCCGGTTCTACGGCTCCGAGTCGCGCGCGATCGAGGCCGTGCGCGGTGCGCTCGCCCCGCTCGGGCTGACGGCCGCCTTCGGGGTCGCCGACGACCGCTTCTCGGCGGAGCTCGCCGCGGGCACCGGCGGCGAGACGATCGTGCCGCCGGGCCGCAGTCGCGAGTTCCTCAGCAGCCTGCCCGTCGGGGTGCTCGGCGACGACGAGCTGCCGAGCATGCTGCACCGGCTCGGCGTGCACACCCTCGGCGGCTTCTCGCAGCTGCCCGACGCGAGCGTGCGCGACCGCTTCGGCGAGGCCGGGCTCGTGGCGCTCGCGAGGGCGCGCGGCCTCGACGACCGGCGCGTCGACGACAGCGGGCTCGGCGAGGAGCGCGTGCTGCGGCTCGCGTTCGAGCCGGGCATCGAGGGCGTGCACGAGCTCGCGCTCGCGGTGCGCGAGCCGGTCGAGCGCTTCGTGCGGCAGCTCGCCGAGCAGCGGCTCGTGTGCAGCGAGATCCGCATCGTCATGCGCGGCGAGGAGGGCCGCGTGAGCGAGCGGCTCTGGCGGCAGCCGGGCTTCCTGCGCGCGGGCGACATCGTCGACCGGATGCGGTGGCAGCTGGGCGAGAGCGATCTCGGTTCGGCGCTCGTCGAGGTGCAGGCGCTGCCCGAGCGGCTCGACGCCGACGTCGAGCACATGCCGGGGCTGTGGGGCGGCGGCGACATCGACGACCGCACGAAGCATGCGCTCGAGCGGCTGCAGGGCATGCTCGGCCGCGAGGCGGTGCTCACCGCGCGGCCCGGCGGCGGGCGGCTGCTCGCCGAGCGCGGCGTGCTCACGCCATGGGGCGACGCGCCCGCGCCGCAGGCCGCGGGTCCGTGGCCGGGCGCCCTGCCGCCGCCGCGGCCCGCGGTCGTCTTCCGGCCGCCGCTGCCCGTGCGGCTGCTCGACGCGGCGGGCGAATCGGTCGATGCCACCGCCCTCGACGAGCGGCAGGGGAGCCCCGCCGCCTTCTCGCCTCCCGCATCCGCCCGCCGTCGCGTAGTCGCGTGGGCGGGGCCGTGGCCCATCCGCCGCCGCGAGCTCGGCGACGTCGTGCACCGCGTGCAGATCCTCGACGGCGAGGGGGAAGCGTGGGTGCTGCTGCATGCCGACGGGTCGTGGCTCGCGGAGGGGCGCTACGCCTGACGGCGCGCGCGGCTCACCCAGCGGAGGTGTCGGAGGGATCCGGCTCGCCCGGCAGCGAGTGCTCGGCCTTGCCGCGCCACGAGCGCCACGCCCAGATCGTGAAGCCGAGCACCACGCCCCACGCGATGACGACGACCGCGCCCGACCAGAACGACGGCGCGGCGATGAAGGCGCCGATCGAGACGAGCGAGACCTGCCCGGGCACGGATGCGACGAGCGAGGCGATCGAGAACACGCGGCTCGGCACCCCGAGCGCGCCGGCGCCGTAGTTGACGGGCCAGTAGGGCATGCCCGGCATGACTCGCAGGGTGAAGACGGCCGCGAAGCCGCTGCTCTCGTCGAGCCGATCCTCGAGCTTCCGCGCGTGCCGGCCGAGCAGGCGCATGACGGTCGTGCGCCCGATCGCGCGGGCGATCCAGTAGGCGCCCACGCTGCCGATGACGGCGCCGACGACCGAGAGCAGGCTGCCCGCGACGACGCCGAACAGCAGCCCGCCCAGCAGCGCCATGATCGTCACCGGGATGGGCGTGAGCGCCACGACGGCGTAGGCGGCGACGAAGACGAGCCAGCTCCACCAGCCGAAGCCCTCGATGCGCTCGCGGAGGTCGTCGAGCTCGGGCAGGCGCACCGTCGCCGCGACCCAGATGAGCGCGACGACGACGACGGCGAGCCCGGCGACGCGCAGCGCGGTGCCCCGGCGCGACCCGCGGCGCGCGGCATCCGCGCCGTGCCGATCGTCGTCGGCGCGGTCGGCTCCGGCGCGACCGGAGGTACGGGGGGTTGACACGGAGCCAGCCTACGGTCGCGCTGCCGAGAGCCCGCCGCATCGCGAGCGGCCCGTGGCGCTCGTGGGCGGGGACGGGTAGCATTCGAATGTACGTTCGAACGAGGTCGACGCCTCGACGACACGCGGGAAGGAGGCGAGCCGATGGGCTGGAACAACCCGGCGATGCCGTGGCGCGAGCTCGAGGGCATCCTCTCCGACCGCGACGTCAGCGCTGGCCGCACGCCGCACGCGCGCGACCTCGACGAGGCGCGGCGCCGCCGCGTGCGCGTGCCGCAGCCCGGCGCCGTCACGCCCTACGCCGAGCTGCACGCGCACTCGCACTACTCGTTCCTCGACGGCGCCGCGAGCCCTGCCGAGCTCGTCACCGAGGCGCGCCGGCTCGGCCTCGAGGCGCTCGCGCTCGTCGACCACGACGGGCTCTACGGCGCGGTGCGCTTCGCCGAGGCGGCCGCCGAGGCCGAGCTGCCGACCGTCTTCGGCACCGAGTTCTCGATCGGCCTCGACGAGCCGCAGAACGGCGTGCCCGACCCGGGCGGCAGCCACCTCGTCGCGCTCGCGACCGGCCCGGCCGGCTACACGGCGCTCGCGACCGCGCTCACCGACGGCTACCTCGCGACCGACGCGAAGGGCGCGCCGGGCGAGAAGGGCAGGCCCGTCTTCGAGCTCGAGCGGCTCGCCGAGACTGCGGGCGGCGAGTGGATGATCCTCTCGGGCTGCCGCAAGGGCGCCGTGCGGCAGGCGCTCGGCGACGCCGACCCGGAGGGGACGGATGCGGCGGGCCGCGAGCTCGACCGGCTCGCGTCGCTCTTCGGCCGGGACCGCGTCGTGGTGGAGCTGAGCGACATCGGCGACCCGCGCGACTTCGAGCGCAACCGCGCGCTCGCCGCGCTCGGCGAGGCGCGCGGCATGCCGGTGATCGCGACGACGAACGCGCACATCGCGAGCCCCGCGCAGCAGCGGCTCGGCGATGCGGTCGCGGCGGTGCGCGCGCGCCGCTCGATCGACGAGCTCGACGCGTGGCTGCCCGCGGGCGGCGTCCCGTCGCTCCGCGCGGGCGACGTCATGGCCCGCCGCTTCCGCCGCTTCCCGGGCGCGATCGACACGGCCGCCGCCCTCGGTCGCGAGCTCGCCTTCGACCTGCGCGCCGCATCCCCTCGCCTGCCCCGCGTGCCGGTGCCCGACGGCCACTCGCCGATGAGCTGGCTGCGCGCGCTCGTCGCCGAGCGGCTGCCGCGCGTCTACGACGTCGACGGCGCCGGCCGCCCGAGCCCGGAGGTCGCGGCGCGGCTCGAGCACGAGCTCGGCCTCATCGAGCACAAGGGCTTCGCCGGCTACTTCCTCATCGTCTTCGAGATCGCCGACTTCGCGCACCGGCAGGGCATCCTCTGCCAGGGCCGCGGCAGCGCGGTCGCGAGCGCGGTGTGCTTCATCCTCGGCATCACCGCTGTCGACCCGATCCGCTACAAGCTGCCGTTCGAGCGCTTCATCTCGATGATGCGCGAGGAGGAGCCCGACATCGACATCGACTTCGACGCGGGCCGGCGCGAGGAGGTCATCCAGCACGTCTACGAGCGCTACGGCCGCCGCAACGCCGCGCAGGTCGCGAACGTCATCACCTACCGGCCGAAGTCGGCGGTGCGCGACGCGGCGAAGGCGCTCGGCTACGCCGTCGGCCAGCAGAACGCGTGGTCGAAGTCGGTCGAGTCGTACTCCAAGCCCGACGTCGACGGGATGCCCGAGGACGTCGCGCTGCTCGCGGCCGAGTTCCTGCACGCGCCGCGCCACCTCGGCATCCACTCGGGCGGCATGGTGCTCACCGACGAGCCGGTCGGCTCGGTGTGCCCGATCGAGCCCGCGCGCATGCCGGGCCGCACGGTGCTGCAGTGGGACAAGGACGACTGCGAGTGGATGGGCCTCGTGAAGTTCGACCTGCTGGGCCTCGGCATGCTCGGCGCCATCTCGCACACGCTCGAGCTCGCGCGCGACCACCTCGGCGAGGCGTGGTCGATCGCGTCGATCCCCGCCGAGGAGGCGGGCGTCTACGACATGCTGTGCGAAGCGGATGCGGTGGGCGTGTTCCAGGTCGAGTCGCGCGCGCAGATGGCGACCCTCCCGCGCCTCAAGCCGCGCTGCTTCTACGACCTCGTGATCGAGATCGCGCTCATCCGCCCCGGCCCGATCCAGGGCGGCGCGGTGCACCCCTACATCCGCCGCCGCACGGGCGCCGAGCCGATCAGCTACCCGCACGAGCTGCTCATCCCCGTGCTCGAGCGCACGCTCGGGGTGCCGCTGTTCCAGGAGCAGCTCATGCAGATGTCGGTCGCGGTCGGCGGCTTCGACGCCGCCGAGGCCGACCAGCTGCGGCGCGCGATCGGCTCGAAGCGCTCGCGCGAGCGCATCGAGGCGCTCAAGGCGAAGCTCTTCGCCGGCATGGCCGCCAACGGCGTCGACGACGCGACGGCCGAGTCGATCTACCGCAAGATCGAGGCGTTCGCGGGCTTCGGCTTCGCCGAGTCGCACTCGCTCGCGTTCGGCAAGCTCGTCTACGCCTCGTCGTGGCTCAAGCTGCACTACCCGGCGGCGTTCCTCGCAGGCCTGCTGCGCAGCCAGCCGATGGGGTTCTGGTCGCCGCAGACGCTCGTGAAGGATGCGCTGCGGCACGGGGTCGAGACGCTGCGCCCGTGCGTGGTGCGCTCGGGCGCCGTCGCGGGCCTCGAGCGGCACGGCGAGCGCCGGCCCGGCCTCGATGCGTGCCTCGAGCGCGAGCAGCCGCCCGTGCCGCCGGTGGCCTCGGAGTCGCTCGCGATGCGCGACCGGCATCGCCGCGACGCGGGCTTCGCGGTGCGGATGGGGCTCGCGAGCGTCGCGGGCGTCGGCGAGGCGGCGGCCGAGCGCATCGTCGCGGCGCGCGAGGCCGCGCCGCTGCGCGACATCCACGACCTCGCGCGCCGCGCCGACCTCGACCGCGGCGAGCTCGAGGCGCTCGCGACCGCCGGCGCGCTCGACGCGCTCGGCGTCAGCCGCCGCGAGGGGCTGTGGCTCGCGGGCCCCGCCTCGACCGAGCGGGAGGATCAGCTCGAGGGCTCGCAGCTCGTCATCCAGCCGCCGCTGCTGCCGATGCTCTCGGCCTCCGAGCAGGTGGCGCTCGACATCTGGTCGACGGGCGTCGCGACCGACGACCACCCCGTGCGGCACGCGCGGGCGATGCTCGACGCGCGCGGCGTGCTCCCGATCGCGCGGCTCGCCGACGCCGAGCCCGGCCGGCGCGTGCAGACGGCGGGCATCGTCACGCACCGGCAGCGGCCGAGCACGGCGCAGGGCGTGACCTTCATGAACCTCGAGGACGAGACGGGGATGCTCAACGTCATCATCTCGAAGGGGCTGTGGGCGCACTCGCGGCAGGTCGCGCGGCACTCGCCCGCGCTCATCGTGCGCGGCATGCTGCAGCGCACGCCCGAGGGCGTCATCGCGGTGCTCGCCGACCGGCTCGACCGCTTCGAGGTGCCGAGCCCCGGTTCGCGCGACTTCTCCTGACGCCGTCAGGCGACGGGCTCGCCCGCGCGCCAGGTGCCGGCGACCTCGAGCCGCTCGTCGAGCGCGACGAGGTCGGCCGTCGCGCCGACCTCGATGCGGCCGAGGTCGGCCCGGCCGATCGCGTCCGCCGGAGCCCTCGACGCCGCGTCGAGCGCCGCCTCGAGCGGCGCGCCCGCCTCGACGAGCACGCGCACGGCGCGGTCGAGCGTGAGCGTCGAGCCCGCGATCGAGCCGCCCTCGGCGAGCCGCGGGAGGCCGTCCTCGACACGCACGTCGAGGCTGCCGATCCGGTAGGCGCCGTCGGGCATGCCCGCGGCGGCCATCGCATCGGTGATGAGCGCGAGCCGGCCGGGCGCCGAGCGCGCGAGCAGGCCGAGCATCTCGGCCGCGACGTGCTCGCCGTCGGCGATCGCCTCGAGCGTCACGCGCTCGTCGAGCAGCGCGGCGGCGAGCGGACCGGGGGAGCGGTGGTGCATGGGCGGCATGCCGTTGCACGCGTGGGTGAGGAGCGTGGCGCCCGCGTGGAACGCCGCGCGCGCGGTCGCGGCGTCGGCGCCCGTGTGGCCGACGGCGACGCGCACGCCCGCGGCCGAGAAGCGCGCGATCGCCTCGAGCGCGCCCGGGAGCTCCGGCGCGATCGTCACCTGCAGCACGTGCCCGTCGCCCGCCTCGAGCAGCCGGTCGACCGCGTCGGCGGTCGGCGCCGCGAGCGCCGCGGGGTCGTGGGCGCCGCGGTGGCTGTCGGCGAGGAACGGCCCCTCGAGGTGCACGCCGAGCACCGCCGGATCGGCGGCCGCGCGCGCCGCTGCGGCACGGACGCGCGGGACGAGCGCGTCGAGCGGCGCGGTGACGAGTGAGACGGCCTGCCGCGTCGTGCCGTGCGCGGCGTGGAAGCCGAGCACGGCATCCCAGTCGGGCGCGTCGTCGTCGAAGGCCGAGCCGACCGCGCCGTGGCAGTGGAGGTCGACGAAGCCGGGCGCGAGCGTCGCGCGCGGCAGGTCGATGTCGGCCGCGCGCGGCGGCGCTCCCTGCCCCACGGCGGTGATGACGCCGCCCTCGAACTCGAGCCACGCATCCGGCACCAGCACGCCCTCGAGCAGGGCCCGACCGGCCCGCATCAGCACCTTCGACTCGCTCACTCCGCCAGCGTAGGGGGCGCGGGAACGCCGAGGGCCCGCGCCGAGCCGGTCGGCTCAGCGCGGGCCCCGTCGTCAGCCGCTGGGGTGCGGCGGCTCAGCAGTCGGTGCGCCACGCCTCCGGCGACAGCGAGGGCAGGCCGCCCACGTTGTAGACCGTCGTCGGATCGAGCTCGCCGATGCGCTCCGCGACGTCGAGCGTCACGCACGAGCGAGCGGCGAGCAGCACCGGGGCGTCGTGCGCGCCCGCGACCATCGAGGCGGAGAGGGCGTCGGGGAAGTTGAACCCGGTCGCCATCGCGATCGCCTGGTCGTCACCGCCCGCGATGAAGCGCTCGACGAGCATGGCGTTCGTGGCGTAGCGGTCGGAGCCCGCGAAGCGCTCGACCGCCGTGACCGCGCGGTAGGCGACGACCGCGGCGTCGCTCACCGAGGCACGCGCGCCGAGCACGGTCGCCGAATCGACCTCGAGCGACTCGAGCGCGGCGGTCGTGTACGGGCTCGCCGACGCCTGCGGCGTCAGCAGCACCGGCACGTCGCCGATCGCCGAGGCCGTGCCGCTCGCCGAGACGGCGTCGGCGAAGAGCTGGCCGCTCGCGATGAACGCGTGCTCGGCGGTGCCGAAGTACCGCTCGGCGACGAGCGCCGCCGTCTCGTAGCGGTCGGCGCCGGCGATGCGCTCGACGGTCGCGCCGGGCACGATGTCGAGCACGCTCCGCACGACGCCCGACGACACCGACGAGGGGCCGCCGAGCACCGTGACGCGCTCGGGCTGCAGGCGCTCGAGCTCTTCGGCGGTCACGTCGAGCAGCCGGCCGCCGGGCGTGAGCAGCAGGCTCTCGCCCGCTCGCGCGGCTGCCGGGCCCGCCGCGAGCGCGTCGGCGAAGATCTGGCCCGAGGCGAGCACGACATCCGTGCCCGGCTCGAACGTGTCTGCCGACACGAGCGCGTTCGTCTCGTAGCGGTCGTCGCCCGCGTAGTCGACGACGGTCGCCTCGACGGGCGGCAGCGCCTCCCACGCGAGGCCGATCACGACGGCGTCGTGGTCGCTCGCGCGGTAGGGGTCGGGCGCGAAGAGCGCGTCCTGCGCCGGCTGCTTGAACGCCATCGAGTAGTCGATGAGGCTCACCTCGTCGGCGTTGGCGTGCCACGCGGCGGCACCGGCGACGAAGGGCATGAGCCCGGCGTCGGCGAGGCCGTAGTCGAGGTAGCCGAGCTGGCCGTCGAAGACGTACGTGTACGCCTCCTCGCCCTGGAACTCCTCGAGCAGGTCGGTGTAGCCGGCCGCCTCGAGCGTCGTGATCGGGTCCTCGTGGTCGTAGGCGTTCAGGTCGCCGATGATGAGGGAGCCCTCGGCGCCCTGCCCGGTCGGGTCGCCCTCGAGCCAGTCGGCGAGCGCCGCGGCGGCCGCGGTGCGCACGTCGTTGCAGTTGCCCTGCTCGGGCGTGCCCTCATCGCCCGGGCAGGCCGAGCCCTTCGACTTGAGGTGGTTGACCGCGACGGTGAGGATGCGGTCGGTCTCGAGGTCGCGGAACGACTGCGCGAGCGCGGGCCGGTTGTAGGCGGTGTCGAAGCGCGGGTCGATCGACTCGTCGAGCGCCGCGAAGGCGCCCGCCGGTGCGACGAGCGCGGGCTGGTAGATGAGCGCCGTCGTGATGGCGTCGGTGCCGAGCGTGCCGGTGTCGATGCCGGCCCAGCGCTCGGTGCCGTCCTCGTTCGGGCCCGCGATCTCGTTGAGCGCCGCGACGAGCGTCTCGAGCGCGACCCCGTCGTTGTTCTCGATCTCGAGCAGGCCGACGATCGCGGAGTCGAGCTCGTCGATCGCGGCGACGATCTTCGCCTCCTGGCGCTCGAACTCCTCGGCCGTGACGGCACCGCGGTCGTTGAGCGTCGTGAAGTAGTTCAGCACGTTGAACGAGGCGACCTCGAGCGAGGCGCCCTCGATCTCGGGCGCCGCAGGGCGCTCGTTCACCGCGGTGTAGGTGCCGGGCTCGGTGGGCTGCAGCTTCCACGTGGAGTTGCGGAACTCCAGCACGCCCGTGAGGCCCTCGATCGTGTCGCCGCCGCGGAAGTCGTTCTCGAGCGTGAACTCCGCGAGGTTGCCGGGGTGGATCGCCGGGTCGGCGTTCTGCACCGAGCGGCCGTCGTCGACCGTGATGCGCTGCTCGGCGTTCGCGGTGCGCACGGCGGCGGCCTCGGCGGAGCCGGGCGCCGCGACCGCGGCCGGCTGCATCTGGCGGTCGGTGCCGAGCACGACCTCGCCGTAGCGGCCGAAGTTGAAGTACTCGAGGATCGAGAGCTCCTGCGGGAGCGTGACGAGCATGCCCTCGAAGCGCTCCTCGTCGGCGATCGGCAGCTCGAGCTCGACGGCCGCCGGCACCGTGCCGGCGCCGCAGTCGAGGATCGACGGGTTCGTCAGCTGCGTCTGGCCCTGGAACTCGCCGGCGGTGCCGGTGACGGTCAGGAGGTCGCCCTCCGCGACGGCGTCGGCGCCGGGCGCGTAGACGAAGACGGCGTCGCTCGTGGCGGCGTCGCCGTCACCGGCGTCCTGCAGGTGGAAGCCGTTGAAGCCGCCCTCCTGCCAGTCGCCGACGACCGTGCCGCGCACGGTCACCACCTGGCCGGCGACGGGCGTCGTGTCGCCCGAGCCCTGCACGGAGCCGATCGTCACCGCATCCGACTCGCACGTGATGTCGGCGGGCGGCTCCTGCACCTCGACGACGCGGTTCGCGACGCCCGGGCTGTTCCACGCCTGGCCGGGCTCGGGGGTCGCGCCCTCGAAGCCCGCGATCCCGGCGCCGTTGAAGGCGTTGCGCACCCAGTCGCTCGCGCTGCCGGTGTCGGTGCCGTCGGGCACGCGGCTCGCGCCGCCGACGGTGGCCGAGCGGCCGTCGAAGCCCTGGTCGAGGATCGTGCCCCACGCGAGGTCGCCCGCGTCGGCGTCGCGGACGCCGACCGCGTCGACGACGGTGAAGCCGACGCCCTCGTCGATCGCGCCGTCCTTGTCGGCGTCGACGACCTGGCCGCCGGTCGCGGTGCCCTGCACGAGCAGGATCGAGGCAGAGCCGTTCTGGATGCCGTTGGTCGCGTAGCGCAGCACGCCGAAGCCGCTCGCGTCGACCGCGGGCGCAGCGTCGGCCCGGATGACCTTGCCCTGGTTGCTGTTCGAGTCGCCCTCGACGATCACGATCATGTGATCGCTCAGGTCGGAGCCGGGTGCCGCGTGGACCTCGACGAACTCGGCGTTCGTGTCGGTCCCGTTGACGTCGGCCGAGAACTCGTTGATGACTGGGTGCTCCGCGGCGACTGCCGGGGAGGCGACCAGGCCCGTGAGGGCCAGCGCGGCGACTGTTCCAGTGCCGAGCATCGTGCGTGCGCGCATAGATCCACTCCGTTGAGGTGCAGGGTGCTCCTGAACCTAGCCGCAGCCGACGACAAGCGCACCGCTTTCCGGTGAACAGCCGGTGACACGCCGCTCGGGGCGCGTCCGCGGGCGGTGCCGGACGCGTCAGCGGAAGATGATGGTGCGCTGCCCGTCGAGCAGCACGCGGTCCTCGGCGAACCACTGCACGGCGCGCGAGAGGGTGCGCGACTCGACGTCCTGGCCGATCGCGACGAGCTGCGCCGGGCTCTGCGTGTGGTCGACGCGCTCGACGTTCTGCTCGATGATCGGGCCCTCGTCGAGGTCGCTCGTGACGAAGTGGGCGGTCGCGCCGATGAGCTTCACGCCCCGCGCGTGCGCCTGCCGGTAGGGGTTCGCGCCCTTGAAGCCTGGCAGGAAGGAGTGGTGGATGTTGATGAGCCGGCCCTCGAGCGCCGCGCACAGCTCGGGGGAGAGGATCTGCATGTAGCGGGCGAGCACGACGAGCTCGACGCCCTCGCGCTCGACGACCTCGAGCATCCGTCGCTCGAACGCCGCCTTCGAGTCGGCGTCGACGACCGGCGCGTGCTCGAAGGGCACGCCGTAGAACGCCGCGAGTCCCGCGAGGTCGGGGTGGTTCGACATCACGAGCGGGATGTCGACCGAGAGCTGCCCGGCCCGCTGGCGGAAGAGCATGTCGTTGAGGCAGTGCGCGGCCTTCGAGACGAGCACGAGCGTCTTGAGCGGCCGCGCGACGTCGTCGAGCTGCCACTGCATGCCGTAGCGCTCGACGACCGGCGCGAGCCGCTCCTCGAAGTCGCCGCGCTCGGCCTCAGCCTCGACCTGCAGGCGCATGAAGAAGCGGTCGGTGTCGGCGGAGGAGAACTGCTGCGACTCGGTGATGTTGCCGCCGCACGCCACGATCGCGCCCGTGATGGCATGGACGATGCCGGGGCGGTCGTCGCAGACGATCGACAGGATCCAGTGGTTGGCGCTCATCCGCTCGATCCTACGAGCGATCACGCCTCACTCCGGCCGCGAGCCCTCCGGCCACTCGGGCTCGGGCAGCGCCCCGGCCACGAGGTCGAGCAGCGCGTCGACGTCGGCGGTGCGGTAGCGCGCGCCGCTCAGCGCGATCGTGGAGGGCAGCGACACGGCGCCGGCGATCACGTCCGCGAGCGCGGCCTCCCCGTCGGCGGACTCGGGCGCCGCGGCGAAGGCGAGCACGCGCGCTCGCCACGCGTCGACGGCGGGCGCGGGGTAGCCCGGCTGCCACGCGCTCGCGGAGTGCAGGGGCAGGGCGGTGATCGCCTCGGTGGTCAGCACACGGCAAGCGTAGGGGCGCGCTACGCGCCCGCCGGCCCGCGGAGCGCCGCGGCCTCGAGCGCGCGGAGCGCCGTCTCGGCGCGGTCGAGGAAGTCGTCGACCTCGAGCTGCGCGTAGCCCTCGCGGAACGTCGTGACCGAGAATCGCTGCGCCGGTATGTCCGCGGCGAGCAGCTCGATGCCGTCGCCGTCGTGCTCGGCGTAGGCGCGCAGCGTGCGCGCGACGCGGTCGAGGAAGTCGTCGACCGCGTCCATGTCGTAGCCGGGGCCGAAGCGGGTCGTCGCGAAGCGCGCGGAGATGACGTCGTCGGCGGTGAGCACGGCCCGATGCTATCGGCGGCATAGGCTTGCCGGTCGTGAGCGAGCAGTCGACGACCCGGGCAGGAGAGGCCGCAGACCGCTTCCCGACCGCCGCGCTCGCGGTGCTCGCGCTCGCCGTCTTCACGAACATCTCGGTCGAGATGCTCCCGATGGGCCTGCTGCTGCCCATGAGCCGCGAGCTCGGCGTGGGCGAGGGCGCGATCGGCCTGCTCGTGACGATCTTCGCCTTCACCGTCGTCGCGTCGTCCACGACGCTCGTCCGCCTGACCCGACGCATCCCCCGTCACCTGCTCGTCATCACGGTGCTCGTGGTGTTCGGGCTCAGCTGCTTCGGCTCCGCGCTCGCGCCCGACTACGCGTGGTCGGTCGCCTTCCGCGTCGTGGGCGGCATCGTGCACGGCGTCTTCTGGACGGTCGTGGGCGCCTATGCCGCCTACCTCGTCAAGCCCCACCAGCTCGCGCGCGCCGTCGCGATCACCTCGGCGGGAGGCTCGTTCGCCTACGTGCTCGGGCTGCCGCTCGCGACGCTGCTCGGCCAGCTCATCGGCTGGCGCTGGTCGTTCGCGCTCTTCGGCGCCGTGTGCCTCGCGGTCGCGGTGGCCGTGTGGCGGCTGCTGCCGCCCGTCGACCACTTGCGCGACCGCGCCACGACCTCGACGGGCTCGATCGCGCTGCCCGATCCCGAGCCGGGCAAGAGCGTGCGCGGCGTCGCGCTCGCGATCCTCTCGACGACCGTCGTCATGCTCGGCCACTACGCGCTCTACACGTACGTCTCGCCGTTCCTCGTCGATCACGCGGGCGTGCCGGAGTCGTGGCTCTCGGGCGCGCTGTTCGGCTACGGCGTCGTCGGCATCGCGGCGGTGCTCGCGATCGCGCTGTGGCTCGGCAAGCGGCCGACCGCGGCGACGCTCGCGATGCTCGTCGCCGGCATCGCGGCGATGCTCGCGCTCGGGCTCTCGCAGCACGTCGTGCTGACGGTCGCGGCGGTGATGCTGTGGGCGTTCTCGCTCGGCGCGCTGCCGGCGCTGCTGCAGACGCGGCAGCTGCAGGCGACGCCCGAGCGGATGCTGCAGCAGGCGACCGCGTGGTACACGACGGGCTTCAACGTCGGCATCGGCGCGGGCGCGCTGCTCGGCGCGTTCGTGCTCGAGTCGCTCGGCGTCGGCGCGCTGCCCTGGGCGCTGCTCGTCGGGCTCGGGATCGCGCTCGTGCTCGTCTCGAGCGACGTCGCGCTGCACCGGCGCGACCTCGCGCGGCTGCGCTGACGGGGCGCGTCAGCGCAGGTCGGCGGGCACCGCGGCCGCGAGCGCGGCGCGCACGGCCGCGATCGCCGGGTCGTCCTCCGAGGCGGCGCGCGCGGCGGTGAAGACCTCGCGCCGGGGTGCGCCCGGCAGCTCGACGATGCGGAAGCCGACCTCCGTGCCGACCCACGTGAGGTCGTTCACGATGCCGACCGCGTGGCCCGTCTCGATGAGCCGCATCTGCGCCTGCAGGTCGGCGGTCGCGAAGCGCACGTCGGGCTCGAAGCCCGCGACCCGGCACTGCTGCTCGCCGAAGTGCCGCGACGCGGCGCCGACGGGCTCCATGACCCACGCGTGCGCGGCGGCGTCGGCGAGCCGCTCGATGCGCGAGTCGGGCGGCACCGCGAGCCGCAGCGCGTCGGTCGTGAGCAGCTGCCGGTCGAGGCCCGCGTGCTGCGGCGCGGCGTGCCCCGGGTACTGCTCGGCGACCACGAGGTCGAAGTCGCCGACGAAGGTGTCGTAGAGCGCCGTCTCGGGCTCGCGCTGCACCATCTCGACCCGCACCTCGGGCGCCTCGTCGGCGAGGATCCGCAGCATGTGGGGCACGAGCCCGAGCGCTGCCGACTGGAACACGGCGATGCGCACGGTGCCGACCGGCCGCCCGAGCGACGCGGCGACGGCGCGCTCGGCCGCCTCGAGACCGGTGAGGATGCCCTCGGCGTGCTCGGCGAGGAGCTCGCCCTGCGCGGTGAGCGCGAGGCGCCTGCCCTGCTTGCGCGTGAGCGGCACGCCGACCTCGCGCTCGAGCGCGGAGAGCTGCTGCGAGACGGCGCTCGGCGCGTAGGCGAGCGCGGTCGCGACCGCGGCGATCGTGCCGCGCAGGCGCAGCTCCCGCAGCAGCCGCAAACGTCGGACGTCGAGCATTCGGCCCTCCCGAGAAGCATCGCGAATCACGACGAATATCCATCGCGAACCGTCACTGTACGCGACGGTTGCGCGAGCGCATACTGGCCCCGGCGTGCCATCGCACGCAGACGACGACGCGAGCCGCACGACGGCAGGAGGAGGGCAGCCGCATGGGCGCAGCAGCCACCGGGACGACAGCGACCACGACCGCCGAGACGACCGCCGAGCGGCACGACGCGGTCGAGCGGAGCACCGGCCTCGACGCGGCGGAGCTCGAGCGCCTGCGCGCGCTCGCGCCGGCGATCGTCGCGCAGGTGCGCTCGTGGCTCGAGGAGGCCGAGCGCATCCCCGCCGACGCGAGCGCCGAGCAGCTCGCGGGCGTGCTGCGCGACCCCAAGGGCCTCGACTTCGCCGTGCGCTTCGTCGACGGCGTCGTACGGCCCGAGGACGTGCACGTCGCCGCGCAGACGCTGCGCGAGATCGGCGGCATGGCGCCCGGCTTCCTGCCCTGGCCCATGCGGCAGGCGCTCAGGCTCGGCGGCGGCGTCGCCCCGCTCGCCCCGCACGTCGTCGTGCCGATCGCGCGGCGCGTGCTGCGCGAGATGGTCGGTCACCTCATCATCGACGCGACCGACGCCCGCCTCGGCAAGGCGATCGAGCGCATCCGCGCCACGGGCGCCCGACTGAACGTCAACCTCCTCGGCGAGGCCGTGCTCGGCGACCGCGAGGCGAAGCGCCGCCTCGACGGCACCCTCGCGCTCATCGAGCGCCCCGACGTCGACTACGTCTCGATCAAGGTCTCGGCGACGACCGCGCCGCACCAGCCGTGGGCGTTCCAGGAGGCAGTCGACCACGTCATCGAGCGGCTGCTGCCGCTCTACCGCCGCGCGGCCGCGACCGGCACCTTCATCAACCTCGACATGGAGGAGTACAAGGACCTCGAGATGACCATGGCGGTCTTCACGCGGATCCTCGAGACGCCGGGCCTCGAGCAGTACCGCGGCGGCATCGTCCTGCAGGCCTACCTCCCCGACGCGCTGCCCGCGATGCAGCGCCTGCAGGCGTGGGCCGGCGAGCGCGTCGCCGCGGGCGGCGCCCCTGTCAAGGTGCGGCTCGTCAAGGGCGCCAACCTGCCGATGGAGCGGGTCGAGGCGTCGCTGCACGGCTGGCCGCTCGCGACCTGGCACACGAAGCAGGACAGCGACACGCACTACAAGCGCGTGCTCGCGTGGTCGCTCACGCCCGAGCGCATCGCGAACGTCGAGCTCGGCGTCGCGGGCCACAACCTCTTCGACGTCGCCTTCGCGTGGCTGCTCTCGAAGGAGCGCGGCATCGAGCGCGGGCTCGACTTCGAGATGCTGCTCGGCATGGCGCAGGGCCAGGCAGAGGTCGTGCGCCGCGACGTCGGCGGGCTGCTGCTCTACACGCCCGTCGTGCACCCGAGCGAGTTCGACGTCGCGATCGCGTACCTCATCCGCCGCCTCGAGGAGGGCGCGAGCCGCGAGAACTTCATGTCGGCCGTGTTCGAGCTCGCGCGCGACGAGACGCTCTTCGAGCGCGAGCGCGACCGCTTCCTCGCCTCGCTCGACGCGCTCGCGGCACCCGCGCCCGCGTCGCACCGCACGCAGGACCGCCGGGCGGTGACGACGGCGGATGCGGTCGACGCCCCCGAGGACGGCTTCCGCAGCGCCCCCGACTCCGACCCGTCGCTGCCGGCCAACCAGGCGTGGGCCGCGGGCATCCGCGAGCGCGCGCGGTCGTCGCGGCTCGGCGTCGACCTCGTCGAGGTGGCGACGCTGCGCGAGGCGGCGGAGCTCGACGCCACGATCGAGGCCGCGATCGAGGCGAACGCCGCGTGGCGCGCGCTGTCCGGCGACGAGCGCGCCGCGATCCTGCACCGCGCGGGCCGCGAGCTCGAGGCGCGCCGCGCCGAGCTCATGGAGGTCGCCGCCGCCGAGGCGGGCAAGACGCTCGACCAGTCCGACCCCGAGGTCTCCGAGGCGATCGACTTCGCCCACTACTACGCCGAGCGGGCGCGCGACCTCGACCGCGTCGACGGGGCCGTCGCGGTGCCCTCGCGGCTCATCGCCGTCACCCCGCCGTGGAACTTCCCGATCGCGATCCCCGCGGGCTCGACGCTCGCGGCGCTCGCCTCGGGCGCATCCGTCATCGTCAAGCCCGCGCGCGCGACCGCCCGCACCGGCGCCGTGATGCTCGACGCGCTGTGGGCGGCGGGAGTGCCGCGCGAGGTGCTGCACTTCGTGCAGTTCGCCGACCGCGGCCTCGGCGACCGGCTCATCGGCGACGCGCGCGTCGACCGCGTGATCCTCACGGGCGGCTTCGAGACCGCCCAGGCCTTCCGACGCATCCGTCCCGACCTCGACCTGCTCGCCGAGACGAGCGGCAAGAACGCGATCATCGTCACGCCCTCGGCCGACTTCGACCTCGCGGCGAAGGACATCGTCGCGAGCGCGTTCGGCCACGCGGGGCAGAAGTGCTCGGCGGCGTCGCTCGCGATCCTCGTCGGCCAGGCGGGGCGCTCGAAGCGCCTGCACAGCCAGATCGTCGACGGCGTGCGCTCGCTCGACGTCGGCTACCCGTGGGACGCCGACAGCCAGATGGGGCCGATCATCGCGCCCGCGGAGGGCAAGCTGCTCGAGGGGCTGACGACGCTCGGGCCCGGCGAGTCGTGGATCGTCGAGCCGAAGCAGCTCGACGACAGCGGCAAGCTGTGGAGCCCGGGCCTGCGCGCCGGCGTGCAGCGGGGGAGCGAGTACCACCGCACCGAGTACTTCGGCCCGATCCTCGGCATCATGCGCGTCGAGACGCTCGAGGAGGCGATCGAGCTCGTCAACGACGTCGACTACGGACTCACCTCCGGCATCCACTCGCTCGACCCCGACGAGATCGGGCTGTGGCTCGAGACCGTGCAGGCGGGCAACCTCTACGTCAACCGTGGCATCACGGGCGCGATCGTCGAGCGCCAGCCCTTCGGCGGCTGGAAGCGCTCGGTCGTCGGCCCGACGACGAAGGCGGGCGGCCCGAGCTACCTCTTCCCGCTCGTCGACTGGCGCTCGGCCGAGGCGCGCGCGACCGCCCCGATCGAGCTGCCCGCGGTGCAGGCGATCGTCGACGCGGTCGAGTCGCTCGTCAAGGCGACGGATGCGTCGGTCACGGCGGCCGAGGCGGCGGCGCTCGCGCGCGCGGCCGGCTCCGACCAGCACGTGTGGGCCACCGAGCTCGGCGTCGCGAAGGACGTGCAGGGGCTCTCGGCCGAGCGCGACATCCTGCGCCACCTGCCGATGCCGGGCGTGACGATCCGGCTCGCGGAGGGCGGCCGCGTCGCGCAGCTCGCGCGCTCGGTCGTCGCCGCGCTCCGCGCGGGTGCCGAGGTGCGGGTCTCGACCGCGATCGAGTCGGCGCCCGCGGTGCGGGCGGCGCTCGCGGCGGCGGGCGTGCCCGTGACGGTCGAGGACGACGCGGCCTTCCGCCGCTCGGCGCAGCGGCTCGAGCAGGGCCGCATCCGCTACCTCGCGGCCGACGACGCGGTCGCGGCCGGCGCGCGGGCGCTCGCCGAGGCGGTCGAGGGCCGCCCCGACCTCGCGATCGTGTCGCACCCCGTGACCGAGGCGGGCCGCGTCGAGCTGCTGCCGTTCCTGCGCGAGCAGGCGATCGCGATCACGGCGCACCGCTTCGGCACGCCCAACCACCTGACCGACCACCTGATCTAGGCGCCCGGGTCAGCGGCGTGCGCGGGCTCGCGCACTGCTGACGGCCAACCCGGACCCCACATCGGCAGCGGGACCCGAGAACTCGGGTCCCGCTGCCGATCTCGGGTCCGCAGCGACTCGACTCGACCCGCTTCCGGCGACTCGACCCGGTCTCGGCGACTCGACCGGTTCCCGCGGCGACTCGACCGGTTCTCGCCGACTCGACCCGTCGCAGCAGGTCCGGTCGACGAGAAGCGGTCGAGTCGCGCGAGGGCTTCGCGGCTGTGGCGAGCAGCCCCGTCAGAGCACGAGGTGCCGACGGCCGTCGATGAGCTCGCGGGCCGCGTCGAGGTGGCCCGCGTGCGTCGCGGCGTCGAGGATGACGTGGAGCAGCACCGCCTCGAGGTCGGCGAACCGCTCCGCCGGCCAGTCGGGCTCGCGGTGCCGGGGCGCGGCGTCGAGCGGCAGCGCCGCGAGGATCTCGTCGGAGCGCGCGATCGCGTCGCGGTACTCGGCGAGCACGGCATCCGTCCCCTCGAGCGGCTCGACGCGCCAATCGGCAGGGCGGCCCTTGTCGAGCTCCGGCCGATCGGCGGGCCAGTAGTCGAGCGGCTCGCCCGCCATCACGGTGTGGAACCAATAGCGCTCGCCGCCGAGCGTCAGGTGGCGCACGAGCCCGATCGGCGACCAGCCCGACGGCAGCACGGCCGCCCGCAGCTGCGCGTCCCTCAGGCCGTCGACCGCGGCGAGCACGTGCTGCCGCTGCGCATCGAGCGCGCCGAGCAACAGCGAGCGGGAGCGGGCGCCGTCGTCCATGCGCCGATCCAAGCACGCCAGCGCATCCGCCCGCGCAGCCGCCCGCGCCGACTGGCGCGGTCGTCGCGAGCAGGCACGGACCCCATCTCGGCGGCGGGACCCGAGATCTCGGGTCCCGCCGCCGGGACGGGATCCGCGGAGCGCCGCCGGCCGCGGGGCGCCGCGGCCGGCCAGGCCGGGCTCAGCCCGCGGCCCAGCCGCCGTCGTTCGGGATGATCGCGCCGTTGACGTTGACCGCCGCATCCGAGGCCAGGAACGCCGCGAGGTTCGCCTGCTCGATCGGCTCGGCGTTCCGCAGCGCGCCCTGGTGCACGGGGCCGAGCGCCGCGAGCCCCTCGTGGTCGATGCCGCGCTGCACGTCTTCGGTCATGACGTTCGTCGCGACGCCGCCGGGGCAGATCGCGTTCGCGCGGATGCCCTGCTTGCCGTACATGTAGGCGGTGTTGCGGGTGAGGCCGACGAGCCCGTGCTTCGAGGCGGTGTAGGCCGCTCCCGCGGCGGCCCCGCGGATGCCCGCCGCGCTCGAGACGTTCACGATCGAGCCCGAGCCCTGCGGCAGCATCACCTTGAGCGCCGCGCGCGTGAGGTAGAACGGCGCGTCGAGGTTCACGCGCATGATGCGCTCCCACAGCGCGTCGTCGACGTTCGCGGCGCCCGCGAAGTGGTCCATGATGCCGGCGTTGTTGACGAGCACGTCGAGGCGGCCGTAGCGCTCGACCGCCGCCGCGACGACCGCATCGGCGACGGCGACGTCGCCGATGTCGCCCACCATGGCGGATGCGGTGCCACCGGATGCCTCGATGCTCGCGACGGTCTCGTCGGCGGTCTGGGCGATGTCGCTCACGACGACGTTCGCGCCGAGCTCGGTGAACAGTTGGGCGCTCGCGCGGCCGATGCCGCTGCCGCCGCCGGTGATGATCGCGACCTTGCCGGTCAGGTCGATGACGCTCATGCAGTGCTCCTTCTTCGTCGAAGTGATCGATCGCCAGCATCCGGCCACGCGCACGGCCGTGTCAATGAGGTTCGCTCGACCCGACGCATCCGTCGTCGCCCTCCTCGCGCGGGCTACGATGGGAGCGGCCGTGACTGGCGCAATGGTGGAGCACCACCGGGGAGCGGCCGAGCAGCCGCCGCGCGCCTGGGCATCCGAACCAGCGACGCGCGCCAGCGCCCCCAGCGAAGGAGCAACCGTGACCGACCGCCTGCCCTCCACGTTCAACTCGCCGCTCACGGAGGTCGATCCCGAGATCGCCGCGGTGCTGCAGCTCGAGCTCGACCGCCAGCGCGACTACCTCGAGATGATCGCGAGCGAGAACTTCGTGCCCGTCGCCGTGCTCGAGGCCGCCGGATCCGTGCTCACGAACAAGTACGCCGAGGGCTACCCGGGCCGCCGCTACTACGGCGGCTGCGAGCACGTCGACGTCGCCGAGTCGCTCGCGATCGAGCGCGCGAAGGCGCTCTTCGGCGCCGAGTACGCCAACGTGCAGCCGCACTCGGGCGCGACCGCCAACGCCGCGGTGCTGCACGCGATCGCTCGCCCCGGCGACACGATCCTCGGCCTCTCGCTCGACCACGGCGGCCACCTCACGCACGGCATGAAGATCAACTTCTCGGGCCGCCTCTACGACATCGTCGCCTACGGCGTCGACGAGGCCACGAGCCGCGTCGACATGGACGAGGTGCGCCGCCTCGCGCAGGAGCACAAGCCCAAGGTCATCATCGCCGGCTGGTCGGCCTACCCCCGCCAGCTCGACTTCGCCGCCTTCCGCGAGATCGCCGATGAGGTCGGCGCGCTCCTGTGGGTCGACATGGCGCACTTCGCTGGCCTCGTCGCCGCGGGCCTCCACCCCAACCCCGTGCCGCACGCGCACGTCGTCTCCTCGACCGTGCACAAGACGATCGGCGGCCCCCGCTCGGGCTTCATCGTCACGAACGAGGCCGACATCGCGAAGAAGCTCAACTCCGCGGTCTTCCCGGGCCAGCAGGGCGGCCCGCTCATGCACGTCATCGCCGCGAAGGCGACCGCGTTCAAGCTCGCGGGCTCGGAGGAGTTCAAGGAGCGCCAGGAGCGCACCCTGCGCGGCGCGCGCATCCTCGCCGACCGCCTCATGCAGGACGACGTGCGGGATGCGGGCATCACCGTGCGCTCGGACGGCACCGACGTGCACCTCGTGCTCGTCGACCTCCGCGACGCGGCGATCGACGGCAAGCAGGCCGAGGACCTCCTGCACGAGATCCGCATCACCGTCAACCGCAACGCGGTGCCGAACGACCCGCGCCCGCCGATGGTGACGAGCGGCCTCCGCATCGGCACGCCCGCGCTCGCGACGCGCGGCTTCGGCGACGAGGAGTTCACCGAGATCGCCGACATCATCGCGCTCGCGCTGCTGCCTGGGGCAGACCTGGATGCGCTCCGCGCGCGGGTGGCGAAGCTCGCCGACGCGTTCCCGCTCTACCCGGGCGTGGGCCCCTCGGGCCAGCCGGAGGCGGTGCACGAGCTCGGCTCGAGCGTCGACCGATGACCGCGCAGCTGCTCGACGGCAACCGCACCGCCGCCGCGATCAAGGACGAGCTGCGCGATCGCGTCGACGCCCTCCGCGGCAAGGGGCTCGTGCCCGGGCTCGGCACGCTGCTCGTCGGCGACGACCCGGGCAGCCAGTCGTACGTCAAGGGCAAGCACCGCGACTGCGCCGAGGTCGGCATCGAGTCGATCCGCGTCGACCTGCCCTCGAGCGCGTCGATCGCCGACGTGCAGGCCGCGATCCGCGACCTCAACAGCGCGCGCGAGGTGACCGGCTACATCATCCAGCTGCCGCTCCCGGCCGGGCACGACGAGCACGCGATGCTCGAGCTCATGGACCCGGCGAAGGATGCCGACGGCCTGCACCCCGAGAACCTCGGGCGGCTCGTGCTCGGCGTCGACGGCCCGATCGACTCGCCGCTGCCGTGCACGCCCGCCGGCATCGTGCAGATGCTGCGGCGCCACGACATCGAGATCGCGGGAGCGACGGTCGCGATCGTCGGCCGCGGCCTCACGGTCGGCCGGCCGCTCGGGCTGCTGCTGACGCGCAAGGGCATCGACGCGACCGTGACGCTGTGCCACTCGCGCACGCCGGATCTCGCGGCGCAGGTGCGCGAGGCCGACATCGTCGTCGCGGCGGTCGGCGTGCCGGGGCTCATCAAGGCCGACTGGGTCAAGCCCGGCGCGGCCGTGCTCGACGTCGGCATCACGCGCGGGCTCTCGGCCGAGACCGGCAAGGTCAAGCTGCTCGGCGACGTCGACCCGGGTGTGCGCGAGGTCGCCGGCTGGATCTCGCCCGTGCCCGGCGGCGTCGGCCCGATGACGCGCGTCATGCTGCTCGACAACGTCGTGCAGATGGCGGAGAAGGCGGTGCGGTCGCGCTAGCCCCTCCGCCTCCGCTCGTCGAGTAGGGCCGCAGGCACGTATCGAGACGGGTGCGACGTGGTCTCGATACGCCCGGCCTACGGCCGGGCTACTCGACCAGCGGAGGAGGAGCGGCCGGCTGCTCGACCAGCGTGGGCGGAGCGGCCGGGCTGCGCGACCCGCTCAGCGCGTGTACGCCTCCCGCAGCGCGGGGTAGTAGTCGTCCCACTCGGGCATCGGCTGCCCGTCGAGCGCGGCGACGAGCCGGTCGAGGTACCACTCCCAGCCCGGCCCGATGTCGGGCAGCGCCGCGAGCGCGACGTCGTGGTGGGTGAAGCGCACCGTCGTGCCGGAGCCCTGCTCGTGGCCACCGTCGATGAGCTCGACCTCGAGGCTCCACGAGCCGTGGTCGTCGTTCGTGACGACCGCGAGGTGCTCGGGCGCGGCGCAGTCGATGATCTCGACCGCGATCGTCGCGTCGCCCTCCTCGGCGCTCATCGCGACGACCACCTCGCCCGAGTCGGGGTCGCCCGCGTAGCCGCCGAACCACATCCCGAGCTCGCGCGATTCCGCGAAGTAGGGCCAGACGGCGATCGCGTCATGCGGCACGCGGCGCTCGAGCACGAGCTCCGCCGTCTCGCCGTGCTCGATCACGGTGCCCGTCGCCTCGATCGCCATGCGGCTCCCTCCGCTCTGGGCCGAGCCTACGCATCCGCCCGCGCCGCGCGCCAGAGCGGCTACCGCGCGAAGGCGTCGACGTAGAGGCGGATGCGCTCGGAGTAGGTCGCGGCGTTCCTCGCGATCGCGCGCCGCTCGTCCTCCGTCGTCTCGCGGCGCACCTTGCCCGGCACGCCCGCGACGAGCGAGTTCGGCGGCACGAACGTGCCCTCGGTGACGAGCGCGCCCGCGGCGACGATCGTGCCGGAGCCGATCACCGCGCCGTTCATGACGGTCGCGTGCATGCCGATGAGCACGTCGTCCTCGACCGTGCAGCCGTGCACGACCGCGTTGTGGCCGATCGACACGCGCGCGCCGATCGTGAGCGGCGAGCCCTTGTCGACGTGCAGCGAGCAGCTGTCCTGCACGTTCGAGTCGTCGCCGATCGCGACGGCCTCCTCCTCGGCGCGCAGCGATGCGCCGGGCCAGATGCCCACGCGCTCGCCGAGCGAGACGGCGCCGGCGATGACCGCGCCCGGCATGACGAGCGCGCTCTTGGGCACATGGGGCACGCGGTCGGGCAGCGGGATGATCGTGGCGCGCTCGTGGACGGTCATGGCGCCAGGGTACGCGCGTACGGTAGGGGCATGCGCACGTCGCCGACGAGGGTCGAGTCCCTCGAGCCGCAGCAGGTGTTCGTCTTCGGCTCGAACGCCGAGGGGATGCACGGGGCCGGTGCCGCGCGCACGGCGATGGAGCGCTTCGGCGCGGTGCGGGGCGAGGGGCACGGCCTGCACGGGCAGTCGTACGCGATCGACACGATGAGCGGGCTCGGGGTCATCGAGCGCGAGGTCGGGGCGTTCCTCGCCTTCGCGGCCGAGCATCCCGAGCTCGAGTTCCTCGTCACCGAGATCGGGTGCGGAATCGCGGGCTTCACACCGGCCGAGATCGCGCCGCTCTTCCGCGGCGCGGGCGACAACGTGCTCCTGCCGGAGCGCTTCGCGGCCGTGCTCGTGCGGGGCGCCGACTAGCGTTGGAGCGGGCGCGCGACGCCCGCGCCCCCGTAGCCCAATCGGCAGAGGCAGCGGACTTAAACTCCGCGCAGTCTGGGTTCGAGTCCCAGCGGGGGCACCGGCCGCCGCGGCCGCGTCAGCGCTGCTGCCGGCGCCGGTAGTCGCCGCTCGCGGTGCGCTCGACGAGTCCCTCCTGGGCGAACGCGTCGAGCCAGCCGCGCATGGGCCACGTGCCCCAGCGGTCGCGGAAGAGCGCGCCGTTGCGCAGGATCGCGTCGAGGTGGCGTCGCGGCGGATCCTCGATCGGGTGGTGCTGGTGGAAGGCCCGCGCCCCGCCGATCCACGCCATCGGGATGCCGAGCTCGCGCGCTCGCCAGGCGAAGTCGGTGTCCTCCCCGCCGTAGCCGACGTAGCCCTCGTGGAAGCCGCCGATGCGGTGCCACAGCTCCGCGCGCAGCGCGAACGACAGCGACCAGAAGAGGTCGTGCGAGCCGCCGAGCTCGACCTCGCCGGGCGCGGGAGCCGGCCGGGCCGGATGCGGTCGGTCGAGCGAGGGGAGCGCACCGAGGTCGTAGCCCTCGGGCGGCGGGGGATCGAGGTAGGTGACGGGGCCGGAGAGCAGGCTCTCGCGCGTCTCGGGCGCCTCCGCGGCCCGCGCGTACGCGTCGACGAGCGCGGGCGCGGGCAGGCAGTCGACGTCGAGCAGCACGAGCACGTCGGCTCCCGCCTCGAGGGCGGCCCGGGCGCCGAGGTTCCGGGCCCGCGCGAGCGGCAGCCCGCGCTCGTCGCCGCCGGTCTCGACGACGCGCACGTCGCCGCGCTCGCGCGCGGCGCTCGCGAGCGCCGGGTCGTCCATCGTGACGAGGATGCGCTCGTCGGGCCGCCGCTCGGAGCGCGCGAGCGCGGCCTCCTGCAGCGCCCAGTGCTCGTGCCGGCCGTGGGCGATCGTGATGACGGCGACGCGCGTCACCGGGTGCCGCTCCGATCGGCCACGGTCGCGATGACCGCGGCGGCGCGCTCGGCGCCGCGCCCGTCGTTCCAAGCGCGCCACGAGCCGGCGTCGAGCGAGGCCGCGCGCTCGAGCAGGGCCGGCCACCCCGTCGTCGGCCACTCGGCCTCCACGAGCGCGGGCCAGCGCTCGTCGGCGAGCACCGCGGCCGTGCACCGCTGCTCGTCGTGCGGCCGCGGCTGCGGGATGACGATCGCGGGGCGCCGCGCCGCGGCGACCTCGGCGATCGCGCTCTCGCCCGCGTGCGTGACGACGACGGATGCGTCGAGGAGCGCCGACCACGGATCGTCCGTCCACGACCCGTTGGCCCCGAGGTGGGTCCACTCCCAGTCGGGCGTCTCCCCGCGGGCGCGAGCCACCGCATCCGCCGTGAACGTGTCGCCGCCGGCGCCGCCGAGCACGACGACGCTGCGGCGCTCGCGAGCGGCCGCGCTCGTCTCGGTCGGCGCGAAGCGCGAGATCGCTCCGACCGCGTGCACGCGCGAGCTGAGCGCCGCATCGCCGAGCGGCTCGGCCTCCCGCGGCCAGGCGCCGATGAGCTCGTCGGCGATCGCGAAGCCGAGCTCGTGCGCCGGGTCGGTGCGATGCCCGGGCATCGCGACCGTCACCACCGGCACGCCGTGCAGGCGCGCGAGCAGCGCGACCTCGACCGACACGTCGACGACGATCGCGGCGGGCCGGTGCTCGTCGATCCACCGCGCGATGCGCGCCATGCGCGCGCGCAGGCCCGGGTGGCCGAGCGGCACCCAGTGCAGCCGCCCGCGCGCGTCGGCGTCGACGGGCGGCTGACCCGCGTCGTCGGCAGACAGCTGCACCCAGTCGCCGGGCCAGTCGGGCGGCGCGGGCAGGCTCGAGAGCCCGGTGACGGGTCGGTCGAGCGCCGCCGCGATGGCCGTCGCGCGCGAGCGGTGCCCGCGCCCGTGGTGGTGGACGTAGTAGCCGATCACGCCGCCCGCCGATCGTCGGCGAGCGAGGCGTAGCAGCGCTCGTAGGCCTCGACCATCGCCTCGATCGAGCAGTGGGCAACCGCGTGCGCGCGCGTCTCGGCGCGCGACAGGGCGCTCGCCTCCCGCATCGCGCGCGCGAGCTCGGCGGAGTCCTCCGAGTGGCACAAGCGGCCGCTCTCGGGCGAGATGACCTCGGTCAGGCCGCCGCGCGCGAGCGCCGCGACCGGCGTGCCCGCCGCCATCGACTCGGCGGCGACGAGCCCGTAGGGCTCGTCCCACGACGGGGTCACGACCGTCACCGAGGCCTCGCCGACCCGCTCGGCGAGCTCGACGGAGCCGAGGTGCCCGAGATAGCGGATGCGCGGGCTCCCCTCGCGCGAGCCGAGGTGCGGGGCGACCTCGGCCTCGAAGTACGCGTCGTCGAGCACGGGCCCGGCGAGGTCGAGCGGCATGCCCGCGAGCTGCGCCGCGCGGATCGCGAGGTGCGGCGCCTTCTCGGGCACGAGCCGGCCGAACCAGATCGCCGGTCCGCCGCCCGGTCCCGGTCGCCAGCGAGCGGTGTCGACGCCGTTGAGCACGACCGAGGCGCGCACCGAGTCCTGCCACTGGCGCGCGGTGAAGCCGCTCACGGCGACGAAGCGCGAGCGCTCGGACGCGTAGGGCAGCGCCGACTCGAGCCACGGCGTCGGGGGCGTGTGGAGCGTCGTGAGCATCGGCACCTCGATCGCGCTCGACATCGCCACCGGCAGGTGGTGGAGCGAGTTGTTGTGGATGACGTCGAAGCGATCCGCGCCGGTGGCCGCGAGCTCGAGGCACAGCGCGAGGTAGGCGTGGTGCTCCTGCATCCACTGCAGCGGTGGGGCGCCGACGTCGCGGCGCGCGCCGGGGGAGGGCTCGAAGCGCTCGGCGACGAGCGTGCGGGCGCCGAGCGCCGGGTCGGAGCCCTCGCCCGCGAAGAGCGTCACCGAGTGCCCGCGCTCGATGAGCGCGCGCGCGAGCGCGTGCGTGTGCGCCTCGAGCCCGCCGACGAAGGGCTCGGCGACCGGGAAGCGGCTCGAGGCGATGAGGCAGATGCGCAGCCCGCTCACCGCACGAGCTCTCCGTAGAGCTGCGCGTGCGCGCGGGCGACCGCGTCGCGCTCGGCGATGCGCTCGGCGATGCTCGCCGGCGCGGGCGAACCGGCGGCGTAGGCCGCGAGCACGGCGGAGCGGAGCGACTCGGGGTCGAAGTCGTCGTCGCGGTTGCGGTACTCGAAGACCGGTCCCTGCTCGCGGTAGTAGCCGCAATCGGGCGCGATGACCGCCGTGCCGAGGTCGCGGCACGCCTCGAGCCAGCCCGAGTGCGTGCCGAACCGGTAGGGCAGCACCGACACGTCGAGCGACGAGAGGTAGGCCCACAGCGCCGCGTCGTCGAGGAAGTCGTGCACGTGCAGCTCGAGCAGCCCCGCGGCGGCCTGCCGCTCGAGCAGCTCGGCGAGCGGGCGGTCGTGCCGCTCGCCCGGCCGCAGCACGTCGGTGTGGCCGTTGACCTGCAGCACCGCGCCGGGCAGGTCGCGCACGATCTCGCTCAGCGCGCGCACGACCGGCAGCGGGTTCATGCTCGCGCGCAGGCTCTTGACGTGCACGCCGATGCGGAACGGGTCGCCGGGCCCGCGCGGCGGGCGAGCGGATGCCCTGCGCATCGTCTCGAGGTCGACGACGTGGGGATGCGGCAGCACGCGCGCCTCGACGCCCCACCGGCGCCGGATCTCGGCAGCGGCGCCGGGCGTGAGCGTCACGAGCGCGTCGGCAGCGGGGATGAGCACGTCGAGCTGCGCGTCGTGCGCGTCGCGGGTCTCGTGGTGCGGGTTGCGGAGGTCGTGCACGGTGTAGACGAGCGGGCGGCCGGTCTCGCGCAGCGCCTCGACGAGCTGCTCGAGCTGCGCCGGCGTGCGGGCGTCGAAGCCGAACTGCAGGTGCATGAGGTCGAAGCCCGGGTTCGCCCGCACCCATGCGGGCTCGAGCATCGTCGGCGGCCACCACTTGGCGCCCGCGGGTCTCGCGGGGTCGTCGGGATCCGGATCGTCGAGCCGCTCGATGCGCGGCTCGTCCTCCGCGTCGTGCACGGGGGCGAGGTGGTGCACGTACACGTGCGACGCGGGCACCGAGGCGACGCGGATCGTCCGGCGATCGGCATCGATCCCGGTCGCGACCTCCCGGGTCGCGGTCGAGCCCGTCATCGCCCTCGACCTCGCGTCCGCACCGGCGTCGCCTGGGCCATCCCGATCTCCTGCACAGTCAGCATCCTCGGCGGTCATGCCTGGAGAAGTGCTCACAGACCTGAGCGTCGCTCGCCGCACCGTGCTCCCAGAACGTTGCTCCTCCCAGAGAAGTGAAGTAGAACCGCTTCTCAGGGGGACGGCCTCGGTGCTGAGGTCGACCCGGAGGAAGGGGATCGATGTCGACCATCGCCGCCGCCGGCTCGGGCAAGCGCAAGGCGCGCCCGCCGAAGCCTCCGAAGCAGAAGCTGGGGTCGCTCCGCCGCAAGGAGGCGGTCGCCGGCTACCTCTTCATCTCGCCCTGGATCATCGGCTTCCTCATCTTCACGCTCGGCGCGATGGTCTACAGCCTCGTCATCTCGTTCAGCTACTATCAGCTCGCGACCAACACCGCGCGGCCGGCCGGCTTCGCGAACTACGAGCGCCTCCTCGAGGACCCGAAGGTCATGGGCTCGCTCGGCAACACGCTCTTCTACGCCGTGCTCGCTGTGCCGTTCGAGATCGTGCTCGCGCTCGGCCTCGCGATGCTGCTCAACAGCGTGCGCCGGGGCGCGGGCTTCTTCCGCACCGTCTTCTACCTGCCGAAGATGACGCCGACGGTCGCCACTGCATCCATGTTCCTGCTGCTCCTCAACGGCAACCAGGGCGCGATCAACCGCGGGCTCGCGGCCATCGGCATCCAGGGGCCGCAGTGGTTGCTCGACCCGGACTGGGTGAAGCCGTCGATCGTGCTCATGACGCTGTGGGGCGTCGCCGGCACGATGGTGATCTTCCTCGCTGCGCTGCAGAACGTGCCGACCGAGCTCTACGAGGTCGCCGAGGTCGACGGCGCGGGGCCCTTGCGACGCTTCTGGAACATCACGCTGCCGATGATCTCGGGCGCGGTGTTCTTCAACGTGCTCGTGCTGACGATCGCGGCGTTCCAGGTGTTCGACCAGGCGTTCCTGCTCTTCCACCGAGATCAGGTGCAGGGGGCATCGGATGCGTCGCTCTTCTACGCGATCTACCTGTTCCAGCAGGCGTTCCGGCAGTTCGACTTCGGCTTCGCCTCGGCGATGGCGTGGCTGCTCTTCGTCATCATCGTCGCGATCTCGCTCATCCAGGTGCGGGTCGGCAACCGGTTCGTCTACTACGAGAGCGAGCGCTGAGATGGCTTCGCAGACGCCCATCAAGACGGTGCAGGCGGCCGCCGCGGTCGCGGAGGTGCCGCCCGAGGACGTGCAGGTGCGCCGGCGCAGGAAGTGGTTCGGGGATGCGCGGGGCCAGTCGCTCACGCCCATGGGCTGGGTCGGCCAGATCGTGCGCTGGGTGCTGCTGCTCCTGTTCGCGGCGCTGTTCATGTACCCGCTCGCGTGGCTGCTCGCCGCGAGCCTCAAGCCGCGCGGCGAGGTCTTCGACAACCGGCTCATCCCCAACACGTTCGTGCCCGAGAACTACCTCGTCGCCTTCGACGAGATGCCGCTCGCCAACTGGATCGGCAACAGCATCTTCATCGCCGTGCTCGCGGCGGCGCTCGTGGCCGTCTCGAGCTCGCTCGTCGCCTTCGGCTTCGCCTACTACCGCTTCCCGGGCCGCGGCGTGCTCTTCGGCATCGTGCTCGCGACGATGATGCTGCCGGGCGCGGTCACGCTCGTGCCGCAGTACCTCATCTGGAACCAGCTCGGCTTCGTCGGCACGCACGTGCCGCTGTGGGGCGCGAACCTCTTCGGCTCGGCGTTCTACATCTTCCTGCAGCGGCAGTTCTTCCTCGGCTTGCCGCGAGAGCTGTTCGAGGCGGCGAAGCTCGACGGCCTGAGCGCGTGGGGCCAGTTCTGGCGCATCGCGATGCCGCTGTCGGTGCCGTCGTTCGTCATCATCCTGCTGTTCGAGTTCCAGGCGAGCTGGAACAACCTGCAGGCGGCGCTCATCTACCTCAACACGGGCTCCCAGGAGGGGTACACCGTGCCGCTCGGCATCGCGAGCGCGATGACGAAGTACAGCCCGACCGCCGGCGGCCAGGGCGACTACCAGTACGTGATGGTGGCCGCGGTGCTCGTCACCATCCCGATGCTCATCCTCTTCGCCTTCGGGCAGCGGTCGTTCATCACGGGCATCGCGACGACCGGGCGGAAGGGCTGAGCCGAGTCGGGCCGGCGCGCGGCTCCCGCGAGGCCGGTCCGAGCGGCCCGCCGGGGGTGGTACCGCTTGGTCGCTCGCGCGGTCCGCGGGCGACACTTCGGTACCACCCAGCGCGCGGGGTGGTACCGCTTGGTCGCTCGCGCGGTCCGCGGGCGACGAATCGGTACCACCCAGCCTGAGCAGAGGGGGTGACGCACAGCCGAGGCGCGCCTCGTGCGCGGATCGGCAACCCCGTCGCGGCCACCGGCTAGGCGCATCGGCGAGCATGGTCGCAGCCGCTCGACGTGGAGCGGCCCGGAGGAGGAACGATGGAGACCTACGAGAGCCTGCTGGCGGCGGTGACCGTCGAGGACGGGACGCCGGTGATCGACCCCGCGACCGGGCAGGCGTTCGCCTACGCCCCGAGCGCGACGCTCGACGACCTCGACCGCGCGATCGACGCGGCGCGCGCGGCGCAGCCCGCGTGGGCGGCGCTGAGCGACGACGAGCGCCGCGCGGCGCTCTCCGCGGCCGCCGACGAGATCGAGGCGAGCTCCGAGGCGCTCGCTCAGCTCATCGCGCGCGAGCAGGGCAAGCCGCTCAGCGGTCCGGGAGCCCGGTTCGAGGCAGGCGCCGTCGTCGCGTGGCTGCGCGCGACGATCGCGACCGAGCTCGAGCCCGAGGTCGTCGTCGACGACGGGCAGGCGAAGGCGACCGTCTACTACCGCCCGATCGGCCTCGTCGGCGCGATCGGGCCGTGGAACTGGCCCGCGATGATCGCGACGTGGCAGTTCGCGCCCGCGCTGCGGATGGGGAACGCCGTCGTCATGAAGCCGAGCGAGTACACGCCGCTGAGCGTGCTCGCCACGGCGCACCTCGTGAACCGGCACCTGCCCGAGGGACTCTTCACGGTGCTCGCGGGCGACCGCGAGCTCGGCGAGGCGATCGGCAAGCACCCCGCGTTCGGCAAGGTCACCTTCACCGGTTCCGCGCGCACCGGCCAAGCGATCATGCGGGCCTCGGCCGACAACCTCACCCGGCTCACGCTCGAGCTCGGCGGCAACGATCCGGGCATCGTGCTGCCGGACGTCGACCCGAAGGCGATCGCCGAGGGGCTCTTCTGGGGCGCGTTCATCAACACGGGGCAGACGTGCGCCGCCCTCAAGCGGCTCTACGTGCACGAGGACGTCCACGACGACGTCGTCCGCGAGCTCGCGGCGATCGCGAGCGCCATGCCGATGGGCCCCGGCACCGACGAGCAGAACGTGCTCGGCCCGCTCACGACCGAGCAGCAGTTCGGCGTGGTCGACCGCCTCGTCGAGGACGCGAAGGCGCGCGGGGGCCGAGTCGTGGTCGGGGGCGAGCCCGACCGCGCGGCGCCGGGCTGGTTCTACCCCGCGACGCTCGTCGAGGGGCTCGACGACGAGGCCGACCTCGTGCGCGAGGAGCAGTTCGGGCCGGCGCTGCCGATCCTGAAGTACTCCGACGTGGAGGAGGCGATCGAGCGGGCCAATCGCGGCGACGCCGGGCTCGGCGCGAGCGTCTGGTCGTCCGACCCGGAGCGCGCCCGCGAGGTGGCCGCGCGCATCCAGGCCGGCTCGGTCTGGATCAACTCGCACGGCACGATCCACCCGATGGCGCCGTTCGGCGGGGTGAAGGGCTCGGGCTACGGCCTCGAGTTCGGTGTCGAGGGGCTCAAGGCGATGGGCGTGCCGCAGGTCATCCACGGCTGATCGATCCGACGACGGGGGCCCGAGCGAGCGCTCGGGCCCCCGTCGTCGTCGGCCGGTCAGCGGATCGCGACGCGGTCCTCGCCGTCATGGCCGTGATGGCCCTCGTGGCCGCCGCGATCGTCGCCGCCGCCGTGCCCATGACCGCACTGGCACGCGTCGCCGCAGCCGCACCCGCGCATCGCGTCGGGCACGTCGAGCGCGGGGTTGCGGTCGAGGAAGCCGTAGGGCTTGAGCCAGAAGCCGGAGTAGTCGACCGGCATGATGGGCCAGTCCTCGGGCCGGGGGATGTGGGTGAGGCCGAAGGCGTGCCACACGACGAGGTCGCCGCCGTCGACGGCGCCGCCGGCCTCGATCGCCTCGGGCAGCCCCGCGCCGCCCGCGTGCTGGTTGGGATAGCGGCCCGCGGGGAAGAGGTCGTCGTCGCGATGCGCCGTGACCCACAGGTGCCGCGTCGCGAACGTCGCCCGGCCCCACACCGTCGAAGCCGGGTCGGCCATGAGCGTCGCGCGCGCCTCGGGGATGAGCTGGTACTCCGTCGGGCGGCCGACGGCGTTCGTGCGGCTCGACGAGCCGATGTGCCACGTGCGGCCGAGGGCTCCGTCGCCGACCAGCCCGGCGGGCTCCGCGATCCGCTCGCGGCGGTAGCCGAAGGCGTTGCCCCACGGGTTCCGCTCGCCCATCGGGATGCGCTCGAGGTCGACCTGCTCGACGTAGTTGTCGGTGCCGTCGACGTCGAAGTCGAGCCGCGCGCAGAAGATGTGCTGGTGGATCGGCGCGTAGAGGGCGGGCGCGATCTCGGTCGCGTGCGGCAGGTCGAGACCCGGCGCATCGGCGCCGCAGAAGACGATGCCGGTCGCCTTCGCCTCGAACTGGATCGAGCCGTCGAGGTAGAGGTACCAGAAGAAGCCGTAGTCGTAGTTGCCGACCGTCGCGAAGTAGGAGATTACGAGCCGCCGCGAGCGGCGCCCGTGCACCGTCTCGCCGTCGAGCTCGCGATGCTTCCACAGCACGCCGTAGTCCTCCTCGTGCATGCAGACCGCGCGGGGGATCGTGATCGACTCCCCGGTGTCGGCGGCGAGGTGCGCGTCGAAGTAGTGGATGGCGCCGAGGCAGTCGCAGCCGAGCTGCAGCGCGTTGGCGTTCTTGCCGAGGTTGTACTCGCCCGCGTCGAAGTAGCTGATCCAGCGCCGGGTCTCGGTCGTGTCGCCGTAGGGCACGACCATCTCGGGCACGCTCGCCCGGTGCAGCACGCTGCGCAGCTCGTCGCCGTCCTGCCAGCCGAGCTCGTGCAGCACGAGGCCCTCGCGCATCGAGAACCCGACGCGGAACCGCCACTGCTCCCAGGTGACGGCGGCGCCGTCGACGCTGAAGCTCGGACCCTCCGGCATCGTGATCTCGAGCGGCTTGAGCGAGCTGCGCCGCTCGCCGACCGCCGCGTCGTCGTAGTTCGCGTCGAGCTGGGGCAGCGGCACCTGGCGCTCGTCGACGAGCTTGACGACCTTCCGCGCCGTCACGTCGACCATGAGCACGAGGCCCTCCACGGGGAACGACCAGGGGTTGTCGCCCTCCGCCGGCGGCATGAAGGTCAGCGAGCGCATCATGCGCCGGCCGACCTCGTCGACCTCGCCGAACTGGCCGGGCGCGAGCGGCACGACGAGCGCGCGATCCATCTCGGTCAGGCCGCGCGCCTCCATCGCCCGCCGCCAGCCCGCATCCGCCTTCACGACCTCGTCGACGAGCTCGTACTCCTCGAACAGGTAGGGCGGCTGGCCGTAGGGGTGCTCGCCGGTGGGGAGCACCTCGACCGACTCGACCCGGTCGTCGTCGAGCGAGACGACCGCTTCGCGCACCCGGCCGGAGCCGGTGTCGAGGAGCGTCGAGAGCACCCGCCGCCCGAGCGGCGCGCCCGGCCGCCAGGCCGCGAGCGCCGCCTTCGACGGCTCGAGCAGCACCTGCAGCGGGAACCGCGTGTCGGGGGCGAGCTCGCCGGCCGCGTCGAGCGCGGCGCGCACGCGGTCGATCTCGGATGGCGTCAGGCCGTCGAGCGGATGCGTCGCCTCGAGCACGTGCGAATCGCGCGCGCCGTGCGTGTGGGTTGCGTCGGGCATGGGACCTCCTCGTCGAGCGTCACGCCCACGGTAGGCCGGGCGGGCCGCGGCGGCTTGCCCGTCAGCGCAGGCTGCTTGCCGTCCGCCGCTCGTCGGCCAGCACGGGAGGGCGTGGGGCGCTCGACGCCGGCTCGAGCGCCGTCGCCGACCGGTACTCGCTCGGGCTCTGCCCGAACGTCGTGCGGAAGAGCCGGGAGAAGTGGGCGGGGTTCACGAGGCCCCAGCGCGCGGCGATGCGGGCGATCGGCACGTCGGCGAGCGCGGCGTCGGCGAGGTCCCGACGGATGTGCTCGAGGCGGCGCTCTCGGATCCAGCCGGCGACGGTGATGCCGTGCTCGGCGAAGACCGCGTGCAGGTGCCGCGTCGAGATGAAGTGGGCGCTCGCGATCGTCGCGGGGGAGAGCTCCGGATCCTCGAGCCGGCCGTCGATGGAGTCGAGCATCTCGTGCAGCAGCTGCCGGCGCGGATCGCGCGGCACGCCCTGCTGCAGCTGCGTGGAGAGGAGCGTCATGAGCAGGTCGAGTCCCGTGCGCGCGAGCCGCTGCCCGTTCGCCCCCGGCAGCTCCGTGAGGCTGTGCGCGAGCCCGACGAAGAACGGGTTCACGACGCGGCCGAGCGGCGACTCGAGTGGGAACGCCGTCGCCGTCACCGCGGCCAGCTCGTCGCGCGGGATGTCGAGGTAGCCGCGCGGGAAGGTGAACACCAGCAGGCTCGTGCTCCCCTCGAAGCGGAGCGAGTAGGGGCGCGAGGTGTCGTAGATCGCGAGGTCGCCGGGGTGCAGCAGCGCGGCCCGGCCGTCCTGCTCGACCAGCTCCTCACCCTCGAGCTGCAGGCTCACCTTGATGAGGTCGCTCGGGCTCCGCCGCACGAGCTTCGGGGTGCGCGCGACGATGCTCGCGCTGTGCTCGATGCGGAAGACCGACACCTCGCCGACGTCGGTGCGCGAGCTGCGGGCCCAGAACGGGCCGTCGCCGAGCGGATGCACGTCGAGCGGCACGAAGCTCGCCGCGACCTCGCGCCGCCACGCCGCGATCCCGAAGGCCGCGCCTTCGAGCGGCGGGAAGTCGAACATGCCGGTCAACGCTCCTCCTGCGCCGCGCTCCAGCGCGCGGCTGCCCAGAGGATAGCGCTCAGCCGGGATGCAGGATCGTGCGCGCGACGTCAAGCGTGCGGCCCCCGTTGACTACGTCGACCGAGCGACGATCGAGCCACCTTCCGATGACAGCAAAGGAGCTGCCATGGCCATCGCATCTCAGCAGGCGGGCGTCGGCTCGCCGTCCGGCACCGCCCTCGGCGGCGGCGTCGCCCGCCTCGGCGTGCCGGGGATCGTCCTCATGATCATCGCCGCGTCGGCGCCGCTCACGGTCGTCGCAGGCGGCGTGACGACGAACTACGCGGTCTCCGGCATCACCGGCGTGCCGCTCGGCATGCTGCTGCTCGCGTGCGGGCTGCTCGTCTACGCCGCCGGCTACGTCGCGATGAGCCGGCACGTCCGCAACGCCGGCGCGTTCTACGCCTACATCGCTCGAGGCCTCGGCCCGGAAGCGGGGGTGGCCGGCGCCTGGGTCGCGCTCGTGGCGTACAACGCGATGCAGATCGGCATCTACGGCATGCTCGGCTTCGCCACGTCGAGCTTCGTGGCCGCGAAGACGGGCCTCGAGATCCCGTGGTGGATCTTCGTGCTCGTCACGATCGCCCTCATCGCGGTGCTCGGCGTCAACCGCGTCGACCTCTCGGTGAAGGTCGTCGGCGTGCTCGTCGCGCTCGAGTTCCTCGTCGTGCTCGTGTACGACCTGCTCGCGCTCGCCACCGCGCCCGAGGGCATCTCGGCGGCGGGCTTCCTGCCCGGCGACCTCTTCGCGACCGGCATCGGCGTCGTGCTCGTGATGGGCATCGCCGCCTTCATGGGCTTCGAGTCGGGTGCCATCTACACCGAGGAGGCGCGCGACCCGGCGCGCACGGTGCCCCGCGCGACCTACACCGCCGTCATCGTCATCGGCCTCTTCTACGCGTTCAGCGCGTGGGCGATGCAGATGAGCAGCGGCCCGAGCGAGGTCGTCGCGAGCGCGCAGGCGAACGGGCCCGACCTCATCTTCGTCGAGCTCGGCGAGCGCGCGGGGACGCTCATCGCCGACATCGGCCAGGTGCTGTTCATCTCGAGCCTGCTCGCAGCGCTCATCTCGTTCCACCACGCGGTCGCCCGCTACGCGTTCGCCCTCGGTCGCGAGCACATGCTGCCGCGGGCGCTCGGTCGCGCGAACCGTCGCGGCGCGCCCGCGCTCGGCTCGATCGGGCAGTCGCTGCTCGCCGCGGCCGTCGTCGTCGGGTTCGCGATCGCCGGCACCGGGAGCGAGCTGGGTCCGCTCTACCCGGTGCTCACGCTCTTCACCTGGCTCACCAACCTGGGCGCGCTCGGGCTCATCACGCTCATGGCGGTCGTGTCGATCGCGGTGATCGGCTTCTTCCGCCGCGATCGGCGCGACACCACGACGTGGTCGAGGCTCGTGGCCCCGGCCATCGCCGCGGTGTTCTTCGCGACCGTGTCGGTGCTCACGCTCATGAACTGGAACCTGCTGCTCGGGCAGGAGGAGTCGACGCCGCTCACGTTCGTCCTGCCGGGCCTGCTCGTGATCGCCGCGGTCGTCGGCGTCGCCATCGCGATCCACGCGCGCCACCGCCGACCGCACGCGTTCGAGTCGATCGGCACGGGCGTCATGCCCGCGCTGCGCGCCGAGGACTGAGCAGCCCGGACAGCACGCGAGAGGGGCGCCCGACCCGCAGGTCGAGCGCCCCTCTCGCGGTGCGGGCGGCCTACTGGCCGCCGACCACCTGGTCGTGCGCGCGCAGCGCGGCCTCCTGCGCCTGGCCGAGCGCCTCCTCGGGGCTCGACTCACCGAGGAGCGCCGACGTC
The DNA here is from genome assembly GCF_000400485.1 of Agrococcus pavilionensis RW1. Classification (GTDB taxonomy): domain Bacteria; phylum Actinomycetota; class Actinomycetes; order Actinomycetales; family Microbacteriaceae; genus Agrococcus; species Agrococcus pavilionensis. The sequence continues at coordinate 70,564 of NZ_ASHR01000026.1, read as the reverse complement.
ACGGCGTTCTGCAGCTCCGACTGGATCTGCTGGCCGGCGGGCGATGCCCCGAACGACTCGCCGTCCTCGGCCACCTCGTAGTAGGTCGAGATGACGTCGTCGAAGCCGGCGAAGCCGGCCGCGTCGGCGAACTGCTCGCGCAGGTCCTGGTCGACGTCGGGCGATCCGGTGAACAGGCCGGTGTTGATGCCCTGGCGCTCCGGGTTCGACGCGGTCGTCTCGGCGCGCGCCTCGCCCGCCGCCTGCCAGGCTTCGGGAGAGGTGAGCTCGAGCGCCCACGCGCACCCCGCGGACGGGTTCTGCGCGTTCGCCGGGATGACGAACGCCTGGCCCGAGGCGGCGGTGATCGGCTCGCCGTCCTGCGCCATCATCGGCACGGCGGCGATCTCGATCTCGCCCGCGTACGGGGTCAGCACGTTCGGGTACCACTGGTCCCAGATCGCGGCGCCGACCGTGTCGTTCACGAACGTGTTGCCATCGCCGAAGACGTCGAAGGAGTCGACGAAGCTCTTGACGTTCGCGTAGCCGCCCTGCGCGTCGTAGAGCTCCTGCAGGAACTCGACGGCCTCGACGTTCTCCGGGCGGTCGAGGCTCGGCCGGCCCTCGTCGTCGACGATGCCGCCGCCGAAGCTCATCATCCAGAGCGCGGCCTTCGAGACGCCCTGCGGGTCGAAGCCGATGCGGGTGGGGTTGGTGCCCTCGAGCACCGTCATCCGCTCGGCCGCGGCGAGCAGCGCGTCGGGGTTCGACGGGTCGATCTCCTCCTCGGTGACGCCCGCGTCGTTCAGCACGCGCATGTTCAGCAGCACGGCCGGCGGCTGGTAGAACTGCGGCACGCCCCAGACCTGGTCGTTCCACTCGACGTCGTCGACGACCTGCTCGTACCAGCGGTCGTCGGGCTCGACGCCGTGGACCTCGAAGCACGCGTCGAGCGGCGTGATGAGCCCTTGCGCCGCGTACGTCGCGACGAAGTTGCGGTCCATCTGCACGACGTCGGGCACCTGTCCCGAGGCCGCGAGAGTGGTGAACTTCTGCGCGTCGAACGCCGTCGCGTCGATCTCGATCGTGGTGTCGGAGGCGCCGAGCACCCCCTCGGCGTGGTCCAGCCGCGACTGGCCGACGTCGTCGGCGTTCTCGAAGCCCCACGCGCTCACGGTGCCGGAGTACTCGGTCGAGAACTCCGCGGCCGCGGCATCGTCGCCGCCTCCGCCGCCGCACGCCGTCAGCGCCAGTGTCGCGGCGAGCGCCGCAGCGCCCGCACCCAACCTTCTGCTCGTCATCTCATGCCTTTCGACCGATCCCGCGAAGGGGGCGGTCCGGCACCCTTGCCGGGCCGCTCGTTGGACGGAACATACACCGGCTCCCCGGGAGAAGTGGGGGACAGCCGAGAAGTGCGCGGCATCTCCTATGCTCGCGGCATGCGGCCTCCCACCGGACAGCAGTTCACGATCGCGCACGACGTCGAGGGCAAGCGGATGCGCGCGACCATCACCGAGGTCGCGGCGGGTCTGCGCGAGCTCACGATCGAGGGGCTCGACCTCGTCGAGCCGTTCCCGGAGGACGCCCGGCCCGCGAAGGCGCAGGGCATCGTGCTCGCCCCGTGGGGCGGGCGCGTCGCGGGCGGCGACTGGCGGCTGCACGGCGAGGTGCAGCGGCTGCCGATCACCGAGCGCGACAAGGGCAACGCGAGCCACGGGCTGCTGCGCTTCGCGCCCTACCGGCTGCTCGAGCAGTCGGCGTCGCGCGTGCTGCTGCAGGCGACGATCTACCCGCAGGCCGGTTTCCCGTTCCTCATCGACACCTTCGTCGCGTACGAGCTCACCGACGACGGGCTCGTCGTCACGCATGAGGCGATCAACGGCGGCGCCGGGCGCGCCCCGTGGGCGTGCGGCGCGCATCCGTTCCTCGCCGTCGGCGGCACGCCGGCCGACGAGCTGACCCTCACCGTGCCGGCCGAGCGGGTGTTCAACGCCGTCGACCTCATCCCGACCGAGGAGACGCTCGTCGACGCGATGGATGCGTCGGCGCCCGACCTGCGGACAGGCCGCCGGCTGTCGGAGCTCGACATCGACCACAACTACGGCGGGCTCGACTTCATCGACGGCGTCGCGACCTCGACGCTGCTCGACGAGCGCGGGCGCGGCGTCGAGCTGTGGCAGGACGACGCCTTCCCGTACACGGTCGTCTTCACGCCGCGCGAGTTCCCCGCGCCGGACGGCCCCCGGCACGCGGTCGCCGTCGAACCGATGAGCGCGCCCGCGAACGCGCTCAACTCGGGGCACGGGCTCGTGTGGCTCGAGCCGGGGGAGTCGTGGCGCGGCCGCTGGGGGATCGCGCCGGTCGGCATCTGAGTCGGCGGCATCCGGGCTCCCAGTCGGCTCCCACTCGCCTCCCACCCGCCGTGGCTAGCGTCGACCGCATGGCCATCGACACGAAGCTCCGCGCCCCTCTGCTCATCGCCGTCGCAGCGACCGGCACGCTCGCCCTCGCATCGTGCAGCGGCGAGGCCGGCAACCAGCAGCCGCAGCGCTCACCCGAGCCCGTCGCGACGAGCGCCGTGCCCGACGCGAGCGAGAGCGGCAGCGGCTCGAGCGCCGAGCCGAGCGAGTCCGGTCGCGGGATCGAGGGCATCGAGTCGGCGATCGCCGCGATCGAGCGCGCCGAGGAGGAGACCGGCGGCGTCGCCTACGAGATCGACAACGAGGACCAGGACCGCGCTTGGGAGATCGACATCGCTGACGGCACGCGCCAGATCACGGTGATCGTGAGCGGCGACGGCTCGTCGATCGTCTCGACCTCCGACGACGCTGAGGAGGTCGACGCCGACGACCGCGCCGCGCTCGACGCGGCCGGCATCACCCTCGTGGAGGCCCTCGAGGCGGCGGCCGACGAGATCGGCGAGGGCAGCGCCTTCGACGACGCCTCGCTCGAGGACGAGGGCGACGCGCAGGCGTGGCAGGTCTCGTTCGAGGACGGCGGCGAGGTCTTCGTCTCGATCGCGGACGGCTCGATCCTCCGCGTCGACGGCATCTGACGCTCGCGCGAGGCCGCCCCGCACGGCGCGGGGCGGCCTTCGCATGCCGGCGGCGCTATAGTTGATCCCGGTACAGAAATAGCGATCGGCGGGCGCCGCCGGCGACGGGGAGCAGGCGGACCATGCAAGCGAGCGGCGCGCCGATCGTCGAGCTCGCCGCCGTCTCGAAGCGCTACCGCGGCGCTGACGACCCCCGCCCGGCGCTCGACGACGTCGACCTGACGATCCACCGCGGCGAGATCTTCGGCGTCATCGGCGAGAGCGGCGCGGGCAAGTCGACGCTGCTGCAGGTGCTCAGCGGGCTCGTCGTGCCGGACGCCGGCCGCGTCACCGTCGCCGGCCGCGACGTCGGGGCCCTCGGCAGGCGCGGGCTCCGCGAGCTCCGGCGCGACATCGGCGTCGTCTTCCAGGGCATCCACCTGCTCAGCAGCCGCACGGTGCGCGACAACGTCCGCCTCGCGCTCCAGCTCTCGCCTCGGAGCGAGCGGCCCTCGCGAGCGGCGCAGGCCCCGGCTGTCGACGAGATGCTCGAGTTCGTGGGCCTCGGCCATCGCGGCGGCCACTATCCGGCGCAGCTGAGCGGCGGCGAGCGGCAGCGCGTCGGCCTCGCGCGAGCGCTCGTCGCGCGGCCGGCGCTGCTGCTGTGCGACGAGCCGACCTCGTCGCTCGACACCACCACGACCGCCGACGTGCTGCGCGTGCTCGCGAGGGCGCGCGACGAGCTCGGCTCGACCGTCATCGTCATCACCCACGACCTCGACGTCGTGAAGGCGCTGTGCGATCGCGCGGCCCTGCTCGAGCGCGGCGCGGTGCGCGAGCTCTTCACCGTGGCCCGCAGCGACTACCGGTCGATGCCGAGCTACCGCGAGCAGGTCCGCCGGGAGCTGATGTAGGTGGAGTGGATCACGGAGCTGCTCGCCCAGCACGGCGACGCGATGCTCGAGGCGCTCGCCGAGACCGGCTACATGCTCGTCGTCTCGCTCCTCGCCGCCGTGCTCGTCGGGCTCCCGCTCGGCATGACCGTCTTCCTCACTGCCCGCGGGGGCCTCGCCGAGCACCGCCCGGTGTGGTCGGTCGCGAACATGTACATCAACATCGTCCGCTCCTTCCCGTTCCTGCTGCTCGTCGTCTTCCTCATCCCGTTCACGCGAGCCGTGATGGGCACGAGCTTCGGCACGCAGGCCGCGACCCTGCCGCTGTGCTTCGTCGCGGTCGCGATCTACGCGCGGCTCGTCGAGCAGATCCTGCGCGAGATCCCGCCGGGCATCTCGCTCGTCGCGCGCACGATGGGCGCGACCGTGCCGCAGGCCGTGCTGCGCGTGCTGCTGCCCGAGGCGCGCTCCGGGCTCGTCTACGCGCTCACGTCGGCGTCGATCAGCCTGCTCTCGTACTCGACGGTGCTCGGCGTCGTCGGCGGCGGCGGCATCGGCGACTTCGCGATGCGCTACGGCTACCAGGAGTACAACGACGCGCTCATGTACATCACCATCGCCGTCATCGTCGTGTGCGTGCTCGCGCTGCAGGGCATCGGCCATCGCATCTCCGTGCGGCTCGACCGCCGCTGAGCCGCCCGACCTCCAACCACCGAAGAAAGCAGGATCACCGTGCGTTCCAACACCGTGCCCTCCACCACGAAGCGCTCCGCCGCCCTCCTCGCCGCCGCGACCGCATCCGCCCTCCTCCTCGCCGGCTGCGGCGCCCAGCAGGCGGACGCCCCCGGCGCCAGCGACGGCGCGGCCGCCGAGCCGACGACCATCCAGGTCGCGGCGGTCACGTCGCCCATGACCGACGTCGTCGAGGCTGCGGGGGAGGCGATCGGCGACGGCTTCGAGATCGAGCTCGTCGAGGTCTCCGACTACGTCACCGCGAACACGCTGCTCAACGACGGCGAGATCGACGCGAACTTCTCGCAGCACGTGCCCTACATGGAGGGTTTCAACGCCGCGAACGACGGCACGCTCACCGGCGTGCAGCCGGTCTACAACTTCGTCATCGCCTTCTACTCGAAGACCCTCGACGACATCGCCGACCTCCCGACGGGCGGCACGGTCGCGATCCCCGACGACGCATCCAACACCGGCCGCGCGCTCAAGCTGCTCGCGAGCGAGGGCGTCATCGAGCTCGACCCGGCGGTCGACCCCTACGAGGCGACGGTCGACGACATCGCCTCGAACCCGAAGGAGCTCGAGTTCCTGCAGATCCCGATCAGCTCGCTCAACACCGCCTACGAGGAGGCCGACCTCGTCTTCCAGTGGCCCTCGCACATCTCGGCGCTCGGGCTCAACCCGGAGGACGACGGCCTCATCACCGAGCTCGACGACACCTTCGCCCTGCACGTCGTCGTGCGCGAGGAGGACGCCGACTCCGAGGCGACCGCCGCGCTCATCGAGGCCTTCACGAGCGACGAGGTGCGCGAGGTGATCGAGTCGAACGAGACGATCGAGGTCGCGTTCTAGGCCTCACGCGGGTTCGACCGGCTGGCGGAGGATGGTCCGCCGCCTGGCCGGCTCGACCCTGCGGGCGTCGCTGAGGTAGATCTCGTGGTGGCGCCCGCGGGGGCGGAGGCCGTGGGCGGGCAGGATCTCGTCGTGGATGCGTGCGAGCACCGGACCCTCGTCGTCGAACGCTCCGACGTGGAGCGTCTGCACGCAGCGGCCCTCCTCGAGCCGCTCGAGGCGGACGTCGGCGAGCCGGGCCGCGGAGGAACCCTCCGGCGCGCCCTTCGCGGCGACCCGCTCGCGCGCCGCCTCGAGCATCGCCTCGTCGATCCAGTCGGGCTGCAGGATGAGCAGGATCCAGTCCCACCGGGTCTTGTCGCGCGCATCCGTGAACGACGACCAGTCGTCGGCAGACCAGAGCCCCTCGAGCGGCATGACGGTGAAGTCGCGGCCGAGCTCGCGCCTGCTCGCCATCTTCAGCGCGTACGCGAGCGGGTAGAGCGCCGCGACCGCCTCGGCGAAAGCGGGGCCGTTCGGGTCGCCGTGCCCGTCGATCGCGAGGTACGACAGCGGCGGCACGTCGACGAAGCGCACCTCGCCCTGCTTCGCGCGGTAGGCATCCAGCTGCCGCTTGAGGTCGATCTTCGCGGTCATCGCGCTCCTCGCGATCGGCAGTGGGCCCGGTGGGGCTCGAACCCACGACCAGCGGATTAAAAGTCCGATGCTCTACCGACTGAGCTACAGGCCCGTCGCTCCAGGATAGGTGCGCGAAGGGAGGGTCAACCGCTAGGCGGATCTTCGGGCCTGCACCCTGTCGAGCGGGCCGACCATCCGTCAGGCTTGTCGCGTCCCCGCAACCGATGGAAGCCGCAGCCTGTGAACACGCCCGCGCGCACCGCGACCCGCATCGCCGACGAGCCCGACGAGGGCGCCGGCACGCTCGTCGGCGACCCCGACCGGCAGCGGCTGCTCTCGACGACCGATCCCGCGCGAGGGCTCACCGCGGCCGATGTCGCCGAGCGCGTCGCCGACGGCCGCGTCAACCGGCTCGCGAACGCCTCGAGCCGCTCGCTCGCCTCGATCCTGCGGGCCAACCTCTTCACGCTCTTCAACCTCGTCATCGCGGTGTGCACCGCCGTGCTGCTCGTGCTCGGCCGCTGGCAGGACGCGCTCTTCTCGTTCGCGGCGATCTCGAACGTGCTCATCGGCGTCGTGCAGGAGTACAGCGCCAAGCGCAAGCTCGACGACCTCGCGCTGCTCCACGTCGCCCGCAGCACCGTGCTGCGCGACGGCGAGGAGCACGACGTCGCGATGGAGGAGCTCGTGCAGGACGACATCCTGCTGCTGCGCCGCGGCGACCAGGTGCCCGCCGACGGCGTCATCGTCGCGACCGAAGGCATCGACCTCGACGAGTCGCTGCTGACGGGCGAGTCGGAGCCGCAGCTCAAGCACGCCGGCGACGGCGTCCTCTCGGGTTCGGCCGTCTCCTCCGGCTCGGCCGCGGTGCAGCTCACGAGCGTCGGCGGCGACTCCTTCGCCGCGAAGCTCACCGCCGAGGCGCGCCGCTTCTCGCTCGTGCACTCCGAGCTGCGCAGCGCCCTCAACCGGGTCGTCAAGTGGATCTCGATCGCGCTCGTGCCGCTCATCGCGATCGTGCTCAACGGCCAGATGCAGGCGCGCGGCGGCTGGGAGGCGGCGATCGCGAGCGGCGAGTGGGAGGACGCGGTCGTGCTCGCGATCGCGGCGATCTCCGCCTCGGTGCCGCAGGGCCTCATCCTCATGACGTCGATCGCCTTCGCCGTCGCCGCCGTCAAGCTCGCCCGCAGCCAGGTGCTCGTGCAGGAGCTCGCGGCCGTCGAGGGCCTCGCGCGCGTCGACGTCATCTGCCTCGACAAGACGGGCACGCTCACCGAGGGCGACATCGAGCTGCTCGAGGCGACGCCGATCGGCGCCGACGGGTCGGTGACGGATGCCGTCCCGGCGACCGCGCTCGAGCGCGCCTCGGGCGCGTGGCCGCTCGCGCTCGCCTGGTTCGGCCACGACGAGAACGCCAATGCGACCGCCGCCGCGATCCGGCCGCTGCTGCCCGACCCGGCGCTGCGACCGAGCGCCGTGATCGGCTTCTCCTCGGCGCGCCGCATGAGCGCCGTCGCGTTCGACGGCGGAGCCGTGCGCGGCACGTGGGTGCTCGGCGCTCCCGAGTCGGTGCTCGGCGACGACGGCGAGAGCCCGGCCGCCCGGCGGGCGCTCGAGATCGCCGCCCTCGGTCGCCGCGCCCTCGTGCTCGGCCGCGCGGCGCATCCCATCGACCCCGACGAGGCCGAGCGGCTCGAGCTGCCGCCGCTGACGCCGGTCGCTGTGCTCGCGTTCGGCGAGCACGTGCGCGACGACGCGCCCGCGACGCTCGACTACTTCCGCGAGCAGGGCGTCGAGGTGCGCATCCTCTCGGGCGACCACCCGCGCACCGTCGGGGCGGTCGCGCGCCAGGTCGGCGTGCCGCTCGAGGGCGACGCGTTCGACGCGCGGCAGCTGCCCAGCGATGGGGAAGCGCTCGCGGCGGTGCTCGCCGAGCACCACGTGCTCGGCCGCGTCACCCCTGGGCAGAAGCGCGGCATCGTCGAGGCGCTGCAGGCGCAGGGCCGCACGGTCGCGATGACGGGCGATGGCGTGAACGACGCGCTCGCGCTCAAGACTGCCGACCTCGGCATCGCGATGGGGGAGGGCGCCGCGGCGACGAAGGCCGTCGCTCGGCTCGTGCTGCTCGACGGCCGCTTCTCGCACCTGCCGCGCGTCGTCGACGAAGGCCGGCAGGTGATCGCGAACATCGAGCGCGTCTCGCGCATCTTCCTCACGAAGACGACCTACGCGTTCACGATGGCGCTCGTGTTCGGCGCGCTGCTCATGCAGTACCCGTTCCTGCCACGGCAGCTCTCGGCGACCGACGGGCTCACGATCGGCATCCCCGCCTTCTTCCTCGCCCTCATGCCCGCGGCGACGCGCTACGTGCCGGGCTTCCTCTTCCGCAGCCTCCGGTTCACGGTGCCCTCCGGCATCACGATCGCGCTCTCGGTCGTCGCCGCGACGATGCTCGGTCGCGAGGCGGGGCTCGACGAGCGGCAGGTGCAGACGGCCGCGGTCTTCACGCTCACGGTCGGCGGGCTGTGGGTGCTCGGCATCGCGTGCCGCCCCTTCACCGCGGTGCGCGCACTCATCGTCGCGGTCATGATCGCGGGCCTCGTCGCGGCCGTGACGGTGCCGATCGTGCGCGACTTCTTCGAGTTCCAGCTGCCGCCGACGCCCATCATCGCGTGGTCGATCGCGATCGGCCTCGCCGCGAGCGCGCTCATCGAGGTGTGGCACCGGCTCGCCCCGAAGCTGCCGCCCGCGATCGTGCGCTCGACCTAGGCGGACCTGCCGCGCACAGGCGGCATCCGCGATGATGGTGGGCGATGGCCGACGACTTCCACCGCCCCACCCGCTTCTCGAACGACTGGTTCGAGCGGGTCGAGGGCGACGTCGACCCGGTGCTGCGGCTGCAGCTCGCGGCCGACACCGCGCAGGCGCTGCTCTCGCGCGTGCGCGGCGGCGCCGACCCCGAGGTGGTCGAGCGCATCCTCGAGCTCGCGCGCGAGGACGGCATCGACACGGTCGCGGAGCTCTGGTCGCACGCGCGACCGCACTCGCTGCCCGGCGCGCTCTGGCGCGTCAACCTGCTGCACGCGCTCGTGACGCAGCGCTCGGCCGAAGCGGCGGTGCTCTACCAGCAGGGGGCGGATGCGCTGCAGACGGCCGCGCCCGTCGTCGCGGGCGTGCCGGCCCCGGCGAGCCCCGAGGAGCTGCGCTCGCTCTCCGAGACGATCCTCCGCGGCGTCTTCACCGGCGACTTCGCGCTCGCCCTCGACCGCGCGGCGGCCTTCGCGGTCGTGACGGCCGCGGGAGCGGTCGAGTCGGCCCACGTCGACGAGCCGACGAACCCGGAGCGGGCGCGCGAGCGCACGCGGCTCGCCGCCGCGCTCACCGACGTCGCCGATGACCTGCGCGTGTGCGCGCGCCTGTGGCGCGACGACTCGCTCGCCTGACCCGCCCGGCTCGCCCGACGCATCCGATCGACGCCGTAGGCTGAAGCGGTCCGCGCACGGGTCGCGGTCGGAATCGGAGATCGCCATGGCACGCCGTCCGCTCGCAGCCGCACTCGTCCTGGCCGCCGGCGCGCTCGTGCTCACCGGGTGCATCCCCGAGCCGCCGGCGATCCCGGCCTCGCCCGTGCAGCCCGCCGACCCGGATGCCGGCGCCCCCGCCGGCGAGGCGAACGCGGCGCTCGGCGAGACCGTGACGGTCGACGACAACGCGGGCGACACGTGGTCGTTCGCCGTGACCGGCATCGAGGAGAACCCGCCCATGGAGGCGGGCTCGCCCGAGAGCGGGACGCGCTTCATCGCGTTCCTCGTCGATGGCGAGCGGGTCGAGGGAGGCGTCGACTTCTCGTCGCTGTTCGAGATGTCGGTGATCGGCAGCGACGGCGAGCGGTACGCCTGGGAGGATACGCTGCACGCGACCGCCGAGAACGACATCTTCTTCGCGATGGACGACGCGTTCACCGGCGCGAGGGCGCTCATCCAGCTGCCGGAGGGCGTGGACCCCGAGCTCGTGGTGCTCCGCTCCGCCTACGGGTACCCCGCGGTCGACGACGTCGTCGTCGACGTGCGCTGACGCATCCGCCCATCGCGTTCGCGCTGAGCGCACGCCCAGGCGTGTCGGCATCGCGCTCGCTACCCTGGAACAGCCGGGCCGCGTAACCCCGGGCTCCAATATTCGCCGCTTCGAGCGGCCTTCCGCCGAGAGGCGTTCGCGGCCCGGCTCCATCGTTCCCCGGCGCCTTCGCGCGCTGCGGCCGAGTTCACCGGCTGTTCACCTCGAGGGCGGCTTCGCGCCACCCGGCCTTCCTACCGTGGTCGAGGCGCGCGGATGCGTGCCGACCCAGGGTCCCCAGCCCTGCACCGACCTTCCGAAGGGAACACCGTGAAGTTCACGAAGCTCGGCCGCGCTGCGGTCGTCGCCGCAGCAGGCGCGCTCCTGCTCAGCTCCTGCGCCGCCAACGAGTCCGGAGCCGACGAGGCCGCTCCCGAGGGTTCGCAGGCCGCAGGCTCGTCGCTCTCCGGCGACCTCGCGGGCGCCGGCGCTTCGTCGATGGGTGCGGCCCAGGAGGCCTGGATCGCCGGCTTCCAGACCGAGAACCCCGACGTCAACGTCACCTACGACCCGGCCGGCTCCGGCGCGGGCCGCGAGCAGTTCATCGCCGGCGGCGTCTCGTTCGCCGGCTCCGACGCCTACCTGAAGGACGAGGAGCTCGAGGGCGAGTTCGGCGCGTGCGTGCCCGACACCCTCCCGGTCGACCTGCCCGTCTACATCTCGCCGATCGCCGTCATCTTCAACGTCGAGGGCGTCGACTCGCTCAACATGGACGCCTCGACGATCGCGAAGATCTTCTCGGGCCAGATCACGAGCTGGGACGACCCGGCGATCGCCGAGCAGAACGAGGGCGTCGAGCTGCCCGCGACCCCGATCCAGCCCGTCCACCGCTCGGACGACTCCGGCACGACCGAGAACTTCACCGAGTACCTCGCCGCGACCGCAGCCGCCGACTGGACCGAGGGCGTGTTCGAGACGTGGCCGTCGTCGGTCTACAGCACGAGCGAGGGCGCCCAGGGCACCTCGGGCGTCGTCGACGCCGTCTCGAACGGCACCGGCACGATCGGCTACGCCGACGCCTCGCGCGCGGGCGACCTCGGCACGGTCGCGCTCAAGGTCGGCGAGGAGTACGTGCCGTTCACGGCCGACGCCGCCGCCGCGGCGGTCGACGCGTCGCCGCGCGTCGAGGGCCGCCACGAGGGCGACATCGCCGTCGAGCTCGACCGCACGACGACCGAGGCGGGCGTCTACCCGCTCGTGCTCATCTCGTACGCGATCGCGTGCAGCGAGTACCAGGACGCCGAGGCGGGCGAGCTCGTCAAGGCCTACCTGAGCTACGTCGCGTCGGAGGAGGGCCAGGCCGCCGGCCAGGAGAACGCCGGCAACGCGCCCATCTCGGACGAGCTGCGCGACGAGATCCTCGCGGTCGTCGACTCGATCCAGTAGTCATACTGGTCTGAGACCCCGCGGCACCTCGCCGCACCGACCGGCTGGGGCGCTCGTCGCCCCGGCCGGTCGCCATGACCGGCCCACCCGAATTCGCTGGAGCCCCATGACCACCGCAGCACCGGCCGCGACGACGAGAGCCTCGGCTCCGAACCGTCCGGCCGACGTCATCTTCAAGGCGGTCTCGACGACCGCCGGCGTGCTCATCCTCATCGCCCTCGCCGGCGTCGCGATCTTCCTCGTCGCGCAGGCCGTGCCCGCGATCATCGGGCCGCTCCCGGATGACGACAGCTTCTGGGCCTGGGTGTGGCCGCTCACGTTCGGCACCCTGTGGTCGGCGTTCCTCGCGATGGTCATGGCCGTGCCCATGGCGATCGCGATCGCGCTGTTCATCACCCACTTCGCGCCCCGTCGCCTCGCCTCGATCCTCGGCTACGCGATCGACCTGCTCGCCGCCATCCCCTCGGTCATCTACGGGCTGTGGGGCATCGCGGTGCTCGCGCCCTTCATGCAGCCGGCCTACGCGTGGCTCGCCGAGAACCTCGGCTGGATCCCGCTGTTCTCGCCGCCCGCCTCCGGCACGGGTCGCACGATCCTCACCGCGGCGATCGTGCTCGCGGTCATGGTGCTGCCGATCATCACCGCGCTGTGCCGCGAGATCTTCCTCCAGACGCCGCGCCTGAACGAGGAGGCGTCGCTCGCGCTCGGCGCGACGCGCTGGGAGATGATCCGCATGGCGGTGCTGCCGCACGGCCGCTCCGGCATCATCGCCTCCTCGATCCTCGGCCTCGGGCGTGCGCTCGGCGAGACGATGGCGGTCGCGATGGTGCTCGCCTCGGCGGGCGCCGTGACCTTCGTCGTGGTCGGCTCCCAGAACCCCTCGACGATCGCGGCGAACATCGCGCTGCGCTTCCCCGAGGCGCACGGCATCACCGTCAACATGCTCATCGGCTCGGGCCTCGTGCTCTTCGCGATCACGCTGCTGGTCAACGCGATCTCGCGCTGGATCATCGCCAAGACGACCGTCGACGGAGGTCGCTAGACCATGACCACCACCATCAGCGCGCCGCGCCAGGCGCAGAACCCGCTCACCGCCGGCCAGCTGCCGCGATGGAGCCCGTGGGCGACCCTGCTCGCCGCGCTCCTCGTCGGCGCCGCCGTCGCGGGCCTCATCGCGGGCGCATCGGGCGCCCAGTTCAGCATCGTCACGACCGCCGTGATCGGCTTCGTGCTCTACCTCGTCGCCATCACCGTCGTGAGCCAGCTCATCGAGGGCGGGCGCAAGGCCACCGACCGCTTCGTCACCGGGCTCGTGACCGGCGCCTTCCTGCTCGCGCTCATCCCGCTCGTCTCACTCGTCGTCACCGTCGTCGCGAACGGACTGGCGCGCTTCGACCTCGAGTTCTTCACCTACTCGATGCGCAACGTCGTCGGCGAGGGCGGCGGCGTGCTGCACGCGATCGTCGGCACGCTGCTCGTGACGCTGTGGGCGGCGATCATCTCGGTGCCGGTCGGCATCTTCACCGCGATCTACCTCGTCGAGTACGGCAAGGGCAAGCTCGCGAAGGCGATCACGTTCTTCGTCGACGTCATGACGGGCATCCCCTCGATCGTCGCGGGGCTCTTCGCCTACGCGCTCTTCGCGCTCTTCTTCGGCGAGGGCGTGCGCTCGGGCATCGGCGGCGCGGTCGCCCTCAGCCTGCTCATGATCCCGACCGTCGTGCGCTCGACCGAGGAGATGCTGAAGCTCGTCCCGAACGACTTGCGGGAGGCATCCCTCGCCCTCGGCGTGCCGAAGTGGCTGACGATTGCGAAGGTCGTGCTGCCCACCGCCCTCGCCGGCATCGTCACGGGCGTGACGCTCGCCGTCGCCCGCGTCATCGGCGAGACGGCGCCGCTGCTCATCATCGCCGGCTTCACGACGAACATGAACTACAACGTGTTCGATGGCCGCATGATGACGCTGCCGGTGTTCGCCTACAACCAGTACGTCAGTCCGGGTGTCCAGGAGCAGGCGTACTTCGACCGCGCGTGGGCGGCGGCGCTCATCCTCATCCTCATCGTGATGATCCTCAACATCGTGGCGCGACTCATCGCCCACTTCTTCGCCCCGAAGGCCGGAAGGTAGCCCGCACATGTCCAAGCGCATCGAGATCAACGACCTCGACGTCTACTACGGCGCCTTCAAGGCCGTCGAGGGCGTCTCGCTCGAGATCGAGCCCCGCTCGGTCACCGCGTTCATCGGCCCCTCGGGCTGCGGCAAGTCGACCGTGCTGCGCACGATCAACCGCATGCACGAGGTGATCGCCGGCGCCTACGTCGACGGCGAGATCCTGCTCGACGGCGCCAACCTCTACGGCTCGGGCGTCGACCCGGTCAACGTGCGCCGCCAGATCGGGATGGTCTTCCAGCGCCCGAACCCGTTCCCGACGATGACGATCCGCGAGAACGTGCTCGCCGGCGTGCTGCTCAACAACCGCCGGATGTCCAAGGGCGACCAGGACGACCTCGTCGAGCGCTCGCTGCGCGGCGCGAACCTCTGGAACGAGGTGAAGGACCGCCTCGGCATCCCGGGTTCGGGCCTCTCGGGCGGTCAGCAGCAGCGCCTCTGCATCGCTCGCGCGATCGCAGTGAGCCCCGACGTGCTGCTGATGGACGAGCCGTGCTCGGCGCTCGACCCGATCTCGACGCTCGCGATCGAGGACCTCATCGAGGAGCTCAAGCAGGAGTACACGATCGTGATCGTGACCCACAACATGCAGCAGGCGAGCCGCGTCTCCGACAAGACGGCGTTCTTCAACATCGCCGGCACGGGCAAGCCGGGGAAGCTCATCGAGTACGACGAGACGACCCGCATCTTCTCGAACCCGTCGGTGCAGTCGACCGAGGACTACGTCTCGGGCCGCTTCGGCTGATCGACTCGGGCGCCGCCCCGCCGTCTGTCCCTCCGTTGGTCGGTAGTCGTCCGTTCCTCCGTTGGTCGAGTAGTCGTCCGCAGGACGACGTATCGAGACCCGGCTTGCTGCGTCTGGACACGGCGCCTGCGGCGCGTACCCGGCGAGCGGGACTCGCTCCACGCGTTGGTCGAGTAGTCGTCCGTCCCCACGTTGGTCGAGTAGTCGTCCGCAGGACGACGTATCGAGACCCGGCCTGCTGCGTCTCGATACGCCGCCTGCGGCGCCTACTCGACGAGCGGTGGCTGCGGCGCGTGCTCGACGGCCGGTGGTTGCGGCGCCTGCTCGACGAGCGATGGTTGCGGCGCGTGCTCGACGAGCGGTGGTGCCTCCGTGTCCGTCGGGTCGTTCCCCGTCTCAGCTCGACGCTTCCGGTACCCCGCCCAGTCGCGCTTCTTCGCCGCGGCCGAGATCGCGTCGAAGTCACCACGGATGAGCGCCTCGCGCTTCGCCCGGCTCCAGCCCTGGATCTGCTTCTCGAGCGCGAAGCACGCAGCGATCGAGTCGTCGTAGTGCGCGAAGGCCAGCTCGACGGGACGGCGCCGCTTTGTGTACTGCGCGCCCTCGCCGCGTTGGTGCTGGTCGAGGCGCCGCTCCATGTCCCACGTGCTGCCTGCGTAGAGAGAACCGTCGGAGCAGCGGAGGAGGTAGACCCAGGGCATGCGGGGATGGTGCCCGAGGTGTCGGGCCTGGAGTCGCTGCTCGGGCGTCGCTGTGGAGAGGCGTCTCGATACGGCGCCTGCGGCGCCTACTCGACGAGCGGGGAGGCGCCTGCTAGACGAGCGGGGCTACGCTGGCGGGCCGTGCGTCTCGAGGGCGACGAGCGAGGGCTCGGTGCCGGCGCTCACGTGCAGCACCGTGAACTCGGCCGTGTGCAGCATCGACGCGCGGTGCGTGCGCTCCGTCTCCGCCGCATCCGTCACGTGCACGACCGCCGAGACGATGTCGCCGATCACCGGCGCGTGGCTGCAGAGCACGGTGCCGCGGCGCTTGCGCACCGCCTTCGCGATGCGTCGCTCGATCTCCTCGCGCTGGCCGACGGGCCACTCCTGGCTCAGCTCGTGCCGCGCCTTCGCCTCGACCCCGAGCAGCGCCTCGAGCGGCTCGACGGTCTGCAGGCACCGGAGCGCGTCGGACGAGAGGATGCGATCCGGTCCGAAGGCGGCGATCCCGCGCGCGATCGACGCCGACTGGCGCTCGCCGCGCGACGTGAGCGGACGCGCGGCATCCTCGCCGTCGAACGAGTAGGGATCCGCGGCCTTCCCGTGCCGCAGCGCGACGATCGGGAACGTGCGCTCCTGGCCGCGCGCGAGGCGCTCCTCGAAGCGCGCGATGATCGCCGCGTCGTGCTCGTAGCTCACGCGCCGCCGCGCCTCGTCGAGCGGCAGCCAGTGCAGCGCCATGATCTCGTCGTTCGGCTCGAACGGGCCAGGACCCGCATCGCCGAGCGGCGCCTGCCAGTAGTAGACGACCTTGTCGCGGCCGTCGGGCAGTCGGTACTCGCTCGTGCCGAGCGGCGCCCCGAGCGTCACGGCGCAGCCGGTCTCCTCCTCGATCTCGCGCGCGGCGCACTCGGGCAGCGACTCGCCCGGGTCGAGCTTGCCCTTCGGCAGCGACAGGTCGCGGTGCTGCGTGCGCTCGACGAGCAGGGCTTCGACGCCGCGCTTCCCGCGGCGCCACACGAGCGCGCCCGCGGCGAGCACGGGCGCGGCCGCGGCGGTCACCGGCCGCCCGCGCGCTTGCGGCGCTGGATCTGGATCATCCGGTCGCGGTGCAGGTCGTCGAGCGGCGCGCCCTCGTCGTCGTAGAAGCGGCGCGTCCAGGTGCCGTCGGGCTCCGCCCACCACGACGCCGTCTGCGGCGACATCGCGCGATCGAAGTGCTGCGAGATGTCGCGCATGTGCTCGGTCGAGGTGAGCTGGATGAGCGCCTCGACGCGGCGGTCGAGGTTGCGGTGCATCATGTCGGCCGAGCCGATGAAGACCTCCTCGGCGCCGTCGTTCCAGAACGCGAACACGCGCGAGTGCTCGAGGTAGCGGCCGACGATCGAGCGCACCGTGATGTTCTCGCTCAGCCCCGGCACGCCCGGCTTGATCGAGCAGATGCCACGCACCCAGATCTGCACCTCGACGCCCGCGCGGCTCGCGCGGTAGAGCGCGTCGATGAGCTGCTCGTCGACGATCGCGTTGATCTTGAAGCGGATGCGCGCCCTCCGGCCGGCCCTGGCGGCCTCCGTCTCGCGCTCGATGCGGTCGAGCAGCCCCTTCCGCAAGTGGCGCGGGGCGACGAGCAGCCGCTGGTACGACTTCTCCTTCGCATAGCCGGAGAGCTCGTTGAAGAGCCGCGTGATGTCGCGACCCACTTGGTCGTTGTCGGTGAAGAGCCCGAAGTCCTCGTAGATGCGGCTCGTCTTCGGGTTGTAGTTGCCCGTGCCGATGTGGCAGTAGTGGCGCAGCCGCCCCTGCTCGCGGCGCACGATGAGCATGAGCTTGCAGTGCGTCTTGAGGCCGACGATGCCGTAGACGACGTGCACGCCCGCGCGCTCGAGCTGCTTGGCCCAGCGGATGTTCGCCTGCTCGTCGAAGCGGGCCTTCACCTCCACGAGCGCCAGCACTTGCTTGCCGGCCGCGGCCGCGCGGATGAGCGCCGCGACGACGGGCGAGTCGCCCGAGGTGCGGTAGAGCGTCTGCTTGATCGCGAGCACGTCGGGGTCGTCGGCCGCTTGCTCGAGCAGTGCCTGCACGCTCGTCGCGAACGACTCGTACGGGTGGTGCACGAGCACGTCCTTGCGCGTGATCGCCGCGAAGAGGTCGGGCTTCTCGTCCTGGTCGCCGGGCAGGAACGGCGTCGCGGTGACCGGCACGCGCTTCGTGTAGCGCAGGTCGGGCCGGTCGATGCCCGCGATCTGGAAGAGCCCGGTGAGGTCGAGCAGCCCCGGCAGCCGGTAGACCTCGTGCTCGGTGATGCCGAGCTCGTCGACGAGCAGGTCGAGCGTGTCGGCGTCGATGTCCTCCGCGACCTCGAGCCGGATGGGCGGCCCGAACTTGCGCCGCGAGAGCTCCTCCTCGAGCGCGCTGATGAGGTTCTCGGTGTCGTCCTCGTCGATCGAGACGTCCTCGTTGCGCGTGACGCGGAAGACGTGGTGGTCGATGATGCCCATCCCGGAGAACACCTCGTCGAGGTTGTTCGCGATGAGCGCCTCGAGCGGCAGGAACCGCTGCGCACCGTCGGCCGCGCGGGGGAGCTCGATGAAGCGCGGCAGCACCGCCGGCACCTTGAGGCGCGCGAACTGCGGCTCCTCCTCGCCGGGCACCTGCACGCGCACGGCGAGGTTGAGCGAGAGGCCGGAGATGTAGGGGAACGGATGCGCGGGGTCGACCGCGAGCGGCATCAGGACGGGGAAGATCTCGGCCTCGAAGCGCGCCGACATCGCCTCGCGCTCCTCGTCGGTGAGGTCGTGCCACGTGACGACGTGGATGCCGGCCTCACCCAGGTCGACCTGGAACGACTCGCGCGCCGCGAGCGCGTGCCGCAGCTGCAGGTCGTGCGCGCGCTGCACGACGGCGTGCAGCAGCTCCTGCGGCGAGCGGCCCACGTTCGTCGGCACGGCGAGCCCCGTCGCGATGCGGCGCTTGAGGCCCGCGACCCGCACCATGAAGAACTCGTCGAGGTTCGAGGCGAAGATCGCGAGGAAGTTGGCGCGCTCGAGCAGCGGCACGCGCGGGTCCTCGCCCATCTCGAGCACGCGCTCGTTGAAGGCGAGCCAGGAGAGCTCGCGGTCGAGGAAGCGGTCGGCGGGCAGGCCGTCCTCGGTCGCGGTGCCCTGCAGCTCGGCCGACCAGCTCGACTCGTCGTCGTAGTCGTCGAAGTCGGCCTCGTTGGCGTCGTGGAAGCTGCGCTCCTCGCCGAGGGTGCGAGCCGGGCGCTCGCGGAGCGTCTCCGAGCTCGCGGGAGCGCTGGTGGCGGTGCCGTCAGTCATGACGCCATCCTCTCAATCCGAGGTGCCATCGTCCTGGGTGATCGTCCCGTGCCTCCATCGCACGTCGATCGCCCACTGCGAGAATCCTGCCCGTCGGTAGAGCCCGAGCGCAGCCTCGTTGTCGCCCTCGACGTACAGGTGCGCGGTCGTCGCGCCCACCGTGCGCATCCGCGCGAACGCGGCCTCGAGCATCCGTCGCCCGATGCCCGCGCCCTGCCGGCCGGGCGCGACGCCCAGCACGTAGAGCTCGGCGACGTCGCCGCCCGGCTTGACCCACGCGAAGCCGTCCAGGCCCGCCTCGCCCGGCAGCACGACGAGGTTGGCGTCGTCGTGCCACGGCTCGGCCAGGCGCGCGGCGAGGTCGCTCGCGCTCATGCGGCCCTGCTCGGGGTGGTCGGCGAACGCGGCGGCGTTGAGGGCGAGCAGGGCGGATGCGTCGTCGGGCTCGAACGCGCGCACCCCGTCGGGCAGGCGGTCGGGATCCGCGCCGTCGGCGGCGGCCGGCACGGGGGCGCGCAGCTGCAGCAGCTCGCGCACGCGCCGCATCCCGAGCCGCTCGGCGATCGCGCGCGCCGCGGGCAGGTCGCCGTGCGCCCACGCGTCGAACGCGCCGAGCTCGGCGGCGACGCGCTCGGCGAGCGCGAGCCCGCGCCCGCGGCCGCGGTGGTCGGGGTGCACGGCGAGCTCGACCTCCCGGTCGGCGTCGCTCACGATCGCGAGCGCCGTCTCGTCGCCGATCGCGCGCCGCTGCCCGCGGGCGAGCTCGACGAGCGCCTGGTCGTTGAAGGGCGGCATGCCGTCGTGCGCGGCGCACGCGGCGCCGAGGGCGCGAGCGGTGTCGATCATGCGGTCTCCAGGTCGAAGCGGTAGCCGACGCCGCGCACGGTGCCGATGAGGCCCTCGAGGTCGCCGAGCTTCGCGCGCAGGCGCCGCACGTGCACGTCGACGGTGCGGGTGCCGCCGAAGTAGTCGTAGCCCCACACCTCGCTCAGCAACTGCTCGCGCGTGAAGACGCGCAAGGGGTGCGCGGCGAGGAACCGCAGCAGCTCGAACTCCTTGTAGGTCAGGTCGACCGGTCGGCCGTCGACCCTCGCCTGGTAGCTCGCCTCGTCGATGCTGAGGCCGCTCGCGACGATCGGCTTGGCCTCGGTGCGCGCGCTGGCGGCGAGGCGGATGCGTGCCTCGAGCTCGGCGGGACCGGCCGAGTCGAGCACGATGTCGGTCACGCCCCACTCGGCGCTCACGGCCGCGAAGCCGCCCTCGGAGAGCACGAGCAGCACCGGCGTCGCGTCGCGGTCGAGCAGCCGGCACAGCGCCTTCGCGCTCGCGAGCTCGACGGCGCCGTCGACGACGAGCACGTCGCCGGCGGGGGCGTGCGCGACGGCCTCCGCCGTGCCGGGGAGCGTCGTCACGCGGTGCTCCAGCAGCTCGAGACTGGGCAGCGCTCCCCGATCGCGGCGGGTGAAGATCACGACGTGCGCCATCAAGCCTCCTGCCGATTCCGATCCTACGGTCTGCGCAGAGGGCGTCCTGACGGCGCCGGTGCGCTCGACGGCGGGCGGCATGGCGCGCGACCCGGTTCGACCGTCCGAGGGGACTGCGGCATGATGAGGCCATGGCGAGCAGGGCCACGTCGTGGCGATGGGGGAGCGTGTGGCCCGTGTGGCTGCTCGCGGCCATCGGCGCGATCGCGGTCGGGGTGCTGCAGCCCTCCGACGGCATCGTGTGGCTGCCGATCGTGCTCGGCGTCTGCACGCTCGTCGCCTTCGCGATCCAGCTCGGCGGGCCCACGGAGCCCGGCGTCGTCGCGCGGCTCGCAGCGGCGGTCTTCGGCTCGGTCGTGGTGCTCGCGATCGCCTCCGCGGTGCTCGTGCCGCTCACGCACCTGCTGTAGCGCCCGGCGCCCGCGCGGGCTCGGGGTGCGGGGGTAGGATCGAGCCATGGACGCCATCCCCATCATCGCCTTCGAGATCTTCTACCTCGGTCTGCTCGGGCTCGCCATGATCGCGATCCTCGGCGTCTCCTACGTGGTCATCCGCAACCTCTTCAAGGGCCAGCGCTAGCGCGGTGCTCGAGCTCGATCCCACGCTGCCCGCGGAGCTCGGCCCGCTCCAGTGGCTCGTCGGCGACTGGGAGGGCACCGGCGTGCTCTCCTTCCCGGTCGGCGACCGCACGGTGGAGCACGAGTTCGGCCAGCGCGTCTCCTTCGCCCACCACGGGCATCCCTACCTCTCCTACGAGGCCTACGCGTGGCTGCTCGACGACGAGCTGACGCCGCTCGCGGCCGAGTCGGGCTTCTGGCGCCTCGCCCGCCCGGCTGAGGCGGCCGATCCCGGCCCCGGCATGCTGCCGCCCGAGGGTGAGCCGGCCTTCGGCTCGCTCGACGCGGTCGAGTCGCTCCGCCGCCCCGACGGCGCCTTCGACATCCAGGCGCTCATCGCCCACCCCGCGGGCGTCGCCGAGCTCTACCTCGGCACGATCGCCGGCCCCCGCATCGACCTCGCGACCGACGCGGTGCTGCGCGGCGCGAGCGCGAAGGAGCACACCGCATCCACTCGCATGCTCGGGCTCGTCGAGGGCCACCTGCTGTGGGCGTGGGACCTCGCGGCGCTCGGCCGCGGGCTCGAGAGCCACGCCTCGGCGCGGCTCGGGCGCGTGACGCCCGCGGGCGGCGACGAGGCGTGAGCGCGCTCGCGGCCCTCGCCTCGCGCATCCCCGGCGCGGTGCTCGACGAGACGAGCGGCCTGCCGCTGCACGTCGGCAACCCCATGGCCGAGCAGCGGCGGCTCCGGGCCGGCGCGCTCGTGCTGCTGCCGCGCGACGTGCTGCGGCTCTCGGGGCCCGACGCGCTGCCGTGGCTCGACTCGATCTCGAGCCAGGCGATCGCCGCGCTCGCCGACGGCGCCTCGACCGAGTCGCTCGTGCTCTCGCCCGAGGGTCGCATCGAGCACGCGCTGCGGCTGCGGCGCGACGGCGACGCGCTCTGGGTGATCGTCGACGCCGGCAGCGGCGACGCGCTCGAGGCGTGGCTCACGCGGATGCGGTTCTTCAAGCAGGTCGAGATCGAGCGTCCCGAGGCGGTCGTCGTGGGCACCGCGGGCGAGCCGGCCGGCCCGGTCGCGTGGCGCGACGGTTGGCCCGAGGTCGCGCCCGGCGGCGTGCGCTACGGCGAGGCGACGGGCGAGCCGTGGAGCTGGTCGGAGTCGGTGCTGACCCCCGCTGAGGCCGAGGCGCTCGAGCCGGAGCGCTTCGTCGGCACGCTCGCCGCGGAGGCGCTCCGCATCGCCGCGGGCCGGCCGGGCCTCGCGGAGGTCGACGAGCGCTCGATCCCGCACGAGCTCGACTGGCTCGCGACCGCGGTGCACCTGCAGAAGGGCTGCTACCGCGGGCAGGAGACGATCGCGAAGGTGCACAACCTCGGCGCCCCGCCGCGCCGCGTGGTGCTGCTGCACCTCGACGGCTCGCAGAACGCGCCGGTCGCGGCCGGCGACGCCGTGCTCGCGGGCGACAGGGAGGTCGGTGCGGTGACGTCCGCGGCGATCCACGACGAGCTCGGCCCGATCGCGCTCGCGGTCGTGAAGCGCTCGGCACCCGCCGACGGCGACCTCATCGTGCGCTCCGCGGAGGGCATCGACGTCGCGGCGGGCCAGCAGGTGCTCGTGCCGCCGAGCGCGGGCCACGCGAACCGGCCGCCGCGGCTGCCGCGGCTCGGCGCGGTGAAGCGCCCGACGCGCCCCGACGCTCCGCCCGCGTAGCGCGCCCGCCCGCGTCGCCTCCCGCCGAGCGCGTCTGCTGCGCCCAGCCGAACGGACCCGTCCTCGGCGCGCGGACCCCGAATATCGGGTCCGCGAGCCGAGATGGGGTCCGCCTCGCGAATCGGCCCGTCAGCAGTTGTCGCGTTCGCGCTCGGCGGCGTGCGACGCAGCGAGTCGACCCGCTCCCGCCGTCTCGACCGCTCCCAGCAGCGACTCGACCCGTCCTCGCCGACTCGACCGCTTCCAGCAGCGAGTCGACCCGCTCCCGCCGACTTGACCCGCTGCAACGGCTCCGCTCGGCGAGTACGGGTCGCGTCGTGGCGGCAGGGCCGCTCCAACGAGACGTCCCAGCGATATCCGCGGAACCGTCACCGATGTCCTGACCCAGAAGTGTCACCGATGTCCTGAGACATGCCGCTCCGGCGCCGCAGGATCACGGGCGCGGCGCGACCGCCTCCCACGCGACCGTCAGCTCCCCGAGCCGCCACCGCGCGGGGCCCGCGTGGACCGGCCAGCCGGTGTCGCGCATCCGCCCGACCGTCGCGACCCACCGCTGCGTCGCCCCGAAGTCGGCGAGCGGCGCGAGCGAGGCCCACGCGCGGTCGAGCTCCGTCAGCAGCGCGTGCACGCGCTCGCCGGGCACGTTGCGGTGGATGAGCGCCTTCGGCAGCCGCTCGGCGACGACCGAGGGCGCCTCCATCGCGTCGGAGCCGAGCTCGTCGACCTTGAGCGCGATCGAGAGCGAGCGCGGGCCTGCGGCATCGAGCGCGACCCACGAGCACACCCGGCCGACCTCGTTCGACGTGCCCTCGACGAGCAGCCCGCCGGGCGCGAGCCGGCCGAGCATCGCCGCCCAGTGGCCGGCCACCTCGTGCTCGTCGTACTGCCGCAGCACGTTCATCGCGCGGATGACGTGCGGCGGCCGCGGCGCCGGCACCTCGAAGCCGCCGATCGCGAACGACACGCGCGCATCCGCGGCGATCGCGCGCCCGTAGCGCTCCGGTCCCGCCGCGCGCGCCGCCTCGAGCTCGGCGGTCGCGAGCGCGACGCGCGCCGGGTCGATCTCGAGCCCGAGCACCTCGACGGCCGGGTTGCCGCGCGAGAGCCGCTCGTGCAGCTCGAGGCTCGTCGTCGCGCTCGCGCCGTAGCCGAGGTCGACGACGAGGCAGCCCGGCACGCGCGCGGCCGGCTGCGCGGCGATCCAGCGGTCGACGCGCCGCAGCCGGTTCACGCCGGTCGTGCCGCGCGTGATGCGTCCGGTCGGCTTCGCCACCCCACCATTGTCTCGCCCGTCGGGGCGTGGGTACGGTGACGGGCATGGATGCGTGGCGCCGGGCGGTCGACCACGTCGCGTCGCGCTCGACGGGCGGGCCGCTCCCCGCCGACGCGCGGATCACCGTGCACTTCCACCCCGATCGCCGGATCGGCGGCGAGAGCGTGCTCGAGCGCATCGCGGCCGAGGGCGCCTACCGCTCGCAGTTCTCCACCGGCATCTCCAACGGCGGCCTCACCGCGCATCCGGGCGGTGACCGCTGGCGCTGGGAGTCGCGCATCTTCGGCGGCGCCTACGACGACGAGGCGCCCGACGAGCGCCCGGTCTACGGCGCGGTCGAGCATCGGCGGCGCGAGACGGGCGGCGCGATCCGCTTCGGCTCGTCGTGGCTCGAGGTCGCGCGCGGCGCCTGGCCGCGCGTGACGCTCTGCTGGCCCGACTCGGTCGCCGAGCCCGAGCGGTTCGGCACCGCCGAGTGCGCGGGCGACCTGCTCGCGCTCGCGGACGCGTCGGCGGTCGACCCGCTCGACGACTACGTCGAGGCGCACGTGCACGGCGGGCTCGAGATCGCCCGCGACGTCGAGCGGCTCGTGCTCGACCCCTCGTTCCGCGGCACGGAGATCGAGCGGGTCGCCGCCGAGCTCGGCGTGCCGGTCGCGTGGCACCCGGGGCTCGAGCTCGAGGTCGACCGCATCGAGGAGCTCGAGGCCTACCGCGGCATCGACGCGCTCGCGCTCGCGATCGAGCTCGCGGTCGACGGCCGCATCGACGCGCGCATCCTCGGCGAGGCGGCCGAGGGGCATGACCCGCAAGCGGTCAAGCGCGTCTGGCACCTCATCGCCCGGTTCGGGCATCGCGCGCGGAGGTGACCGCGCATCGCGCGTTCGCGCGCGACCGGGGCCTTCGCGCCCGACCGGGCACGGCGCGCCGGCCCCGCTCGGGCGCAGCAGCCCCGGTCGCCCGCGAGCGGATCGCCGGGCGGGCAGCGCGGCCGGGTTAGGCTGGCGGCATGACCGAGCGCACCCTCATCCTGCTCCGGCACGGCCAATCCACCTGGAACGAGAAGAACCTCTTCACCGGCTGGGTCGACGTGCGGCTCACGCCGAAGGGCGAGGAGGAGGCGAAGCGCGGCGGCGAGCTGCTGCGCGAGCACGACGTGCTGCCCGACGTGCTCTACACGTCGCTCCTGACGCGCGCGATCCAGACGGCGAACATCGCCCTCGACGCGGCCGACCGCTCCTGGATCCCCGTGCACCGCTCGTGGCGCCTCAACGAGCGCCACTACGGCGACCTGCAGGGCAAGGACAAGGCCGAGACCCTCGAGCAGTACGGCGAGGAGAAGTTCATGACCTGGCGCCGCTCGTTCGACACGCCGCCGCCCGCGATCGCCGATGACAACGAGTACTCGCAGGCCGGCGACCCGCGCTACGCCGACATCGACGGCGAGATGCCGCGCACCGAGTGCCTCAAGGACGTCATCGAGCGCTTCCTGCCCTACTGGGAGTCGACGATCACGAAGGACCTCGAGGCCGGCCGCACGGTGCTCGTCACCGCGCACGGCAACTCGCTGCGCGCGCTCGTGAAGCACCTCGACAAGATCTCCGACGACGACATCGCGGCGCTCAACATCCCCACGGGCATCCCGCTGCTCTACCGCCTCGGCGACGACAACATGCCCGTCGCGCCGGGCGAGTACCTCGACCCCGAGGCGGCGGCGGCCGGTGCTGCCGCGGTGGCGGCGCAGGGCAAGCGCTAGTCCCGAGCGAACGGAAGAGCCCCGACCAGCCGGTCGGGGCTCTTCTCGTCGACGGCCTCAGGCGTCGGCGGTCGGCGCCGCCGGCTGCACCGGCTCGGGCGCCAAGTCGGAGTGCGCGTCCTCGTCGCCGACCCAGTCGCCGGTCGCGAGGTACTTGACCTTCTTCGCGATGCTCACGCCGTGGTCTGCGAAGCGCTCGTGGTACCGGCTCGCGAGCGTCGCATCCACCGTCGTGTGCGCCGCGCCCTGCCACTCCGTGCCGAGCACGTGCGCGAAGACGTCGCGGTGCAGCTCGTCGACGACCTCGTCGGCCTGCTCGATCTGCTCGCCGATCGCGAGGTCCTGCGTCTGCAGCAGGTCGCGCAGCAGCTTCGCGATCTCGATGTCCTTCGCGCCCATCTCGGCGAACGTCGGCGCGAGCGAGTCCGGCACGACGTTCATCGGGAAGCGGTAGCGGGCGAGCAGCGCGATGTGGCGCGCGAGGTCGCCCATGCGCTCGAGCGACGCCGACATGCGCAGCGCCGAGACGACGATGCGCAGGTCGCGGGCGACGGGCGACTGGCGGGCGATGATGTTGATCGCGAGCTCGTCGAGCGCCGAGGCCTTGTCGTCGATGATCGGGTCGGTCGCGATCACCTGCTCGGCGAGCTGCACGTTCGACTCGCCGAAGGCGCGCACGGCCGACTCGATCGAGACCACGACGTGGTTGGCGATGTCGACGAGGCGCTCCTGCACCTCGGCGAGCTCCTGCTGGAAGACGTCGCGCATTGCTCCTGCTCCTTCGGTGCGTCGCCGCTCGACGGCGTCGAGCGGCAGCGGCACGGTACGGACTGCCAGTGTCCTCGGGCCAGGTTACCGGGCGGTGTCCGGCCGCTGAACCGCGGGAGCCGCGCGTCGCGCTGGCTACGATGGGAGCGTGGATGCGTCCTGGTACGTGCTCCTGGCGCTCCTGCTGGGCTTCGGTCTGGGGGCGCTGTCGGTGCATCTGCTCGGCGTCGCCGCCCAGCGCGGACGCCAGGTGATGGCGATCGCGAGCGAGCCCATCCCCGACGGCATCGCCGCGATGGTCGACGTGCTCGAGTCGGCCGGCGTCGTGCTCGACGGCTCCAACCAGGTGCTGCTGTCGTCGCCGGGCGCGGTGACGCTCGACCTCGTCGACGGCCGGGCGCTGCGCAGCCACGACATCCTCGAGGCCGTGCGGCGCGTGTGGCGCACCGGGCGCGAGGAGGTGCTCGACCTCGTGCACCGCCGCGGCCGCATCGGCGCCGGCACCGAGCTCCACCTGCGTGTGCGGGTCGCGCCGCTCGGCAACCGCTTCATGCTCGTGCTCGCCGCCGACCGCACCGAGGAGCTGCGGCTCGCGGGCGTGCGGCGCGACTTCGTCGCGAACGTCAGCCACGAGCTCAAGACCCCCATCGGCGCCGTCGCCGTGCTCGCCGAGGCGATCGAGGCGGCCGCCGACGACCCGGATCGAGTGCGAGCCTTCGCGCAGCGCATGCAGGTCGAGTCCGATCGGCTCGGCCGCATGACCAAGGAGCTCATCGACCTCTCGCGCATCCAGGCCGACGACCCGCTCGACCAGCCGGAGCGGGTCGGCATCACCGACGTCGTCGACGTCGCCGTCGACCGCACGCGCGTGCTCGCGGATGCCAAGCGGATGCGCGTGGTCACGCGCGTGCTCGAGGACGCCGAGGTGCTCGGCTCGGCCGAGCTCATCACGATGGCGGTGCAGAACCTCGTGGCGAACGCCGTGCAGTACTCGCCGGACGCGACGCACGTGGGCATCGGCGTGCGCGTGGTCGACGGCGTCGTCGAGATCGCGGTGACCGACAAGGGCGTCGGCATCGCGCCGGAGGACCGGGAGCGCGTGTTCGAGCGCTTCTACCGCGTCGACCCCGCCCGCAGCCGCGTGACGGGCGGCACGGGCCTCGGCCTCAGTATCGTGAAGCACGTCGCCGTGAGCCACGGCGGCGAGGTCACCCTCTGGTCGCGCCCGGGTCAGGGCTCGACGTTCACCCTGCGACTGCCCGTCGCCGAGACGCCTGCCCGCGAGGAGACTGCATGACGCGCATCCTGATCGTCGAGGACGAGCTCGCGCTCGCCGAGCCGCTCGCCTACCTGCTCGAGCTCGAGGGGTACGAGACCGCGCACGCGGCCGACGGCGACGCGGCGGTCGAGCGCTTCGAGCGCGAGGGCGCCGACCTCATCCTGCTCGACGTGATGCTGCCGCGCCGCAGCGGCACCGACGTGTGCCGGCACATCCGCCGCTCGTCGAAGGTGCCGATCATCATGCTGACCGCGAAGGACTCGGAGGTCGACACGATCGTCGGGCTCGAGCTCGGCGCCGACGACTACGTCACGAAGCCGTACTCGACCCGCGAGCTCGTGGCGCGCATCCGTGCCGTGCTCCGCCGCCGCGCCGCGGAGGAGGAGGACGAGGTCGACGACTCGGTCGTCGAGGTCGGGCGCGTGCGGCTCGACGCCGACAGCCACACCGTCACGGTCGACGGCGCGGAGGTGGCGATGCCGCTGCGCGAGTTCGAGCTGCTCGAGTACCTCATGCGCAACGCCGGCCGGGTGCTCACGCGCGGCCAGCTCATCGACCGCGTGTGGGGGAGCGACTACTTCGGCGACACGAAGACGCTCGACGTGCACATCAAGCGCCTGCGGGCGAAGATCGAGGAGGAGCCCTCGAACCCGACGCAGCTCGTGACGCTGCGGGGGCTCGGCTACCGCTTCGAGCGGGCTGGAGCCTGAAGGACTACTCGGCCGGGCCGAAGTCCGCGTAGTCGGGGAACTCGGTCGAGTGCACCGGCACGCCGACGCCCGTGGGCTCGGCGCCGTCGGCCTGGAACGAGACGTTGCGGAGCCCGCCGAACTCGATCTCGCCGACCTCGAAGAGCAGCTGCTCGCCGTCGGGGAAGCCGAAGGTCGTCGTGCCCTGGCCGACGCGGACCTCCTCGGCCTCGTCGTCGACGCGCACCTCGACGAAGGTCGCCTCGCCGGGGTTCGTGAAGGTGACGAGCAGGTTGAGGGTGTCGCCGTCGGGGTCGCCCACGAGCAGCGCGTTGTGCCACTCGACCGTGCCGGTGGAGCCCGAGACGCCGTCGGAGGGGTCGTACTGGATCGTCGTCGCCTGCGGGGTCAGCAGGTTGCAGCCGGTGGCTGCCAGGACGACGACGGCGGCTGCGGCGGCTGCGGCGAGGGGGCGGTGCTGCACGGGATCCCTTTCGACGATGGCCGCGGGCGCAGAGTGCGCGACCGCGGTCACGACCACTCTAATACCCGCCCGATGAGCGCTCCACGCGGGCCCGAGGGGCGTGATCCAACCACGCCGCGCGGGACAGGGCGAGCGACACGCTGTGATAAAATCGAGGTTCTGGCTATGACGAGGAGCATTCGATGAACTTTGAGGTCGGAGAGACGGTCGTCTACCCCCACCACGGTGCCGCGACGATCACCGAGGTCAAGGTGCGCAAGATCAAGGGCGTCGAGACCACCTACCTCAAGCTCAACGTCGCGCAGGGCGGGCTGACGATCGAGGTGCCGGCGCAGAACGTCGACATGGTGGGCGTCCGCGACGTCATCGGCGAGGAGGGCCTCGACAAGGTCTTCGAGGTGCTGCGCGCCGACTTCACCGAGGAGCCCACGAACTGGGCCCGCCGCTACAAGGCCAACGTCGAGAAGCTCGCGTCCGGCGACGTCATCAAGGTGAGCGAGGTCGTCCGCGACCTCAGCCGCCGCGACCAGGACCGCGGCCTCTCGGCCGGCGAGAAGCGCATGCTCGCGAAGGCGCGGCAGATCCTCGTCTCCGAGCTCGCGCTCGCCGAGCACACCGATGAGGACGCCGCCGCGGCGCGCCTCGACGAGGCGCTCGCCCCCGCGAGCTGAACGCAGACCCCCACGGGCGAGGCATCCGATCTCTCGATCGGGTGCCTCGTTCCACGTCCGGGGCCGGTCGGGGGCCATCTAGGCTCGAGCGCGTGACCGACACCGCCATCATCGTCGTCGCCGCGGGCAGCGGCACGCGCCTCGGGCGCGGCGTGCCCAAGGCCTTCGCCGAGCTCGCGGGCGCGACGATCCTCGAGCACGCGCTGCGCGGCCTCGCGGGCGTCGACGTGTCGATCGTCGTCGTCGTGCCGGTCGGGTTCGAGGCGGATGCGTCGGCGGCGGCCGAGCGAGCGGGCGTCGTGGCGTCGGTGGTCGTCGGCGGCGCGACGCGAGCCGACTCGGTCGCCGCGGGGCTCGAGCGGGTCGGCGAGGAGCGCTTTGTGCTCGTGCACGACGCCGCGCGGGCGCTCGCCCCTCGCTCGCTCGTCGAGCGCGTCGTCGAGGCGCTGCGGAGCGGGGAGCGTGCCGTCGTGCCGGTGCTGCCCGTCGTCGACACGATCCGCGAGTCGGGCGCCGCGGGGCTCGGCCGCATCGTCGACCGCTCGACGCTCCGCGCGATGCAGACGCCGCAGGGCTTCGACGCGCAGCTGCTGCGCGCCGCCTACGCCGAGGCGCTCGCGCGCGCCGACTCGACCGACGACGCCCAGCTCGTGCAGGCGCTCGGCGAGCCGGTCGCGTCGGTGCCGGGCGACGAGCTCGCGTTCAAGATCACGACGGCGGCGGACGCCGACCGCGCGGAGGCGCTGCTCGCGCCGGAGGGGAGTCGCGTGGACGAGCTGCGCACCGGGATCGGGGTCGACGTGCACGCCTTCGGCGGCGACGGGCCGCTCATGCTCGCGGGGCTCGAGTGGGAGGGGCAGGGCCTCGCCGGCCACTCCGACGGTGATGCGGTGTGCCACGCGATCGTCGACGCGCTGCTCGGCGCCGCGGGGCTCGGCGACATCGGCGGGCTCGTCGGCGTCGACGACCCGCAGTACGCCGGCGCGCGCGGCGAGGTCTTCGTGCGCGCCGCCGTCGACCGGCTGGCCGAGGACGGCTGGCAGCCGGTGAACGTCGCCGTGCAGGTGCTCGGCGTGCGCCCTCGGATCGGCGCCCGCCGCGACGAGGCGCAAGCGGCGCTCACCGCGATGGTCGGCGCACCGGTGAGCGTGAGCGGTACGACGACCGACGGCCTCGGCGCGATCGGCCGCGGCGAGGGCGTGCAGGCGATCGCGACCGCCCTCATCCGTCGCCGCTGACCCGGCCTGCGCAAGCGCCAGTAGCCTTGGGCATCGTGACCGTGCGCATCTACGACTCGAAGCAGCAGGCGATCGTCGACCTGCAGCCGATCAGGCCCGGTGAGGTCTCGATGTACGTCTGCGGCCCGACCGTGCAGTCGTCGCCGCACATCGGCCACGTGCGCAGCGCCGTCGCCTACGACGTGTGGCGCCGCTGGCTCGAGCACCGCGGCCACCGCGTCACGTTCGTGCGCAACGTCACCGACATCGACGACAAGGTGCTCGTCAACGCCGTCGACGAGCCGTGGTGGGCGCTCGCCTACCGCGTCGAGCTCGAGTTCTCCGCGGCCTACCGCGCCGTCGGCGTCGCCGCGCCGACCTACGAGCCGCGAGCCACGGCATCCGTGCCCGAGATGCACGCGCTCATCGCCGAGCTCATCGAGCGCGGCCACGCCTACCCGGCGCTCGACGGCTCGGCCGACGTCTACTTCGACGTGCGCTCGTGGCCCGAGTACGGCGCGCTCACCCGGCAGTCGATCGACAAGATGGAGCCGGCCGCCGACGCCGACCCGCGCGGCAAGCGCGACCCGCGCGACTTCGCGCTCTGGAAGGCGCAGAAGCCCGAGGAGCCCGCGTCGGCGTCGTGGGATTCGCCGTGGGGCCGCGGGCGGCCGGGTTGGCACATCGAGTGCTCGGCGATGTCGCGCCGCTACCTCGGCGACGCGTTCGACATCCACGGCGGCGGGCTCGACCTGCGGTTCCCGCACCACGAGAACGAGCTCGCGCAGTCGAGCGCCGCGGGCCTGCCGTTCGCGAGCGTCTGGAGCCACAACGGCCTCGTGCACGTCGACGGCGAGAAGATGTCGAAGTCGCTCGGCAACTCGATCTTCGCCGCCGATCTCGTCGCGGCGGTGCGCCCGATCGTCGTGCGCTACTTCCTGCTCGCCCCGCACTACCGCTCGACGATCGACCTCCGCACCGCGGGAGGCGACCTCGAGGGCGGCTCGCTCGGCGAGGCCGAGGCGGCGTTCGGCCGCATCGAGTCGATGCTCGAGCGGGTCGCGCGCGTCGGCGCGCTGCCCGACGCCGACGTGCCGGATGCGTTCGGCGCGGCGATGGACGACGACCTCTCGACCCCGCAGGCGGTCGCGGTGCTGCACGAGTCGACGCGCGCCGCGAACGCCGCGCTCGACGCGGGCGAGACGGATGCGGCGCTCGCGCGGGCGGGGGAGGTGCGGGCGATGCTGCGCGTGCTGGGCCTCGACCCGGCCGACGAGGTGTGGCATCCTGGAACGTCGGCCGCGACCGGGGCGCTCTCGAGCCTCGTCGAGTCGCTGCTGGCAGAGCGCCGCGAGGCGCGCGCGAAGAAGGACTTCGCCGCCTCCGACCGCATCCGCGATGCGCTCGCCGCCGCCGGCATCGCCGTCGAGGACGGCAAGGACACCACCACCTGGAGCATCTCATGAGCAAGTCGCAGCGATCGCCGCGGAAGAAGGGCCCGCAGAAGGGCACCGGCGGCCACGGCAGGAAGGCGCTCGAGGGCAAGGGCCCCACGCCCAAGGCCGAGGACCGCTCGTGGCACGTCGCGGGCAAGCGCAAGTCGGCGCGCGAGCGCTTCGAGGCGGCCGCGCAGAAGGGCCGCCGCCCCGAGCCGCCCCGCCACCGCAAGCCCTCGTCGGCGAAGGACGACTCCGAGCTCGTCACCGGCCGCAACAGCGTGCTCGAGGCGCTCCGCACGAAGACGCCCGCGACGACGCTCATCCTCGCCGCCCGGCTCGAGATGGACGAGCGCGTGAAGGAGATCCTCTCGATCGCCAACAAGCGCGGACTGCCGGTGCTCGAGGTCATGCGGCCCGAGCTCGACCGGCTCTCGGGCCACGACGCCGTGCACCAGGGCGTCGCGCTCAAGGTGCCGCCGTACCAGTACGCGCACCCGATCGAGCTGCTCGAGCAGATCGTCGACCGGCAGCAGACGCCGCTGCTCGTCGCGCTCGACGGCGTCACGGACCCGCGCAACCTCGGCGCGATCATCCGCTCGGCCGCCGCGTTCGGCGCGCAGGGCGTCATCGTGCCGCAGCGCCGCTCGGTGGGCGTGACGGCCTCGGCGTGGAAGACGAGCGCCGGCGCCGCGGCGCGCGTGCCGGTCGCGATGGCGACGAACCTCACGACGACGCTCAAGGAGCTGAAGTCGCAGGGCGTGTTCGTCATCGGGCTCGACGGCGACGGCGACGTGCCGCTCCACGAGCTCGAGCTCGCCGAGGGCCCGCTCGTGATCGTCGTCGGCAGCGAGGGCAAGGGCCTGTCGCGGCTCGTGGCCGAGACGTGCGACGCGATCGTCTCGATCCCCATCTCGTCGGCGACCGAGTCGCTCAACGCCGGCATCGCCGCATCCGTCACGCTCTACGAGGTCGCGAAGCGCAGGGCTCGCTGAGCGCGACGAACCCGCGCGGCGACCGGTGCGCATCCGCCTGACCGGGGCGGGCGCGCCAGCCCCGCTCGGGCGGATGCGCCCCGGTGGGCGGGGAGGTCCCGGCGGGAGTGTCAGACCCGGTCGCGCCAGTCGCCCTCGTCGTCCTCCTCGTCGAGGAGGCCCTGCACCGTCACGATCGGCATCGTCATCGTGAGCGGCAGGTCGAGCAGCGCCGCCTCGTCGCGCCGGAAGGCGAGCTGCGTCGCGATGTACTGCTCGGCCGCCTCGGCGAGCGGCACCTCGCGCTGCTCGCGCTCGGAGAGGAACCAGCGGTGCTCGAGCACCTCGTGGAAGATCTCGGCGGGCTCGAGCTTGCCGCGCAGCTCGATCGGCACCGACTGCACGATCGGCTGGAACACCTGCTCGAGCCACTCGTGGGCGAGCGCCTCGTCGCCGACGTACGGCCGCAGGTCGTGCTGCGTCGCGACGTACTCGTCGAGGTCGTTGAGCAGCCGCCGCGCCTGGTTCTCCTGCGCGTCGATGCCGGTGAGCGACTGCAGGCGGCGGTGGTGGTGGCCCGGGTCGACGACCTTGGGCTGGATGCGCACGGTCGTGCCGCCGTCGCCCGTGCGGATCGCGAGCTCGCCGATGTCGTAGCCGAGCGCGTTGAGGCGCTCGATGCGAGCGGAGATGCGCCAGCGCTCGTCGGCGGGCAGCACCTCGTCGCTGTGGAGCTCGTGCCAGAGCGAGCGGTACTGGTCGACGATCGAGCCGGCGACCTGCACCGGATCGATCGACTCGTCGAGCCGGTCGCCCGCGGCGAGGTCGAGCAGCTCGCCCGCGATGTTGACGCGCGCGATCTCGAGGTCGTCCTCGCGGCGGCCGTCCGAGAGGCCGTCGCGCAGCAGCGTGCCGGTCTCGGCGTCGACGAGGTAAGCGGCGAAGGCGCCGGCGTCGCGGCGGAAGAGCGTGTTCGAGAGCGAGACGTCGCCCCAGTAGAAGCCGACGAGGTGGAGCCGCACGAGCAGCCCCGCGAGCGCGTCGACGAGGCGCTGCGCGGTCGGCTCCTTGAGCGCGGAGGAGTAGAGGGCGCGGTAGGGGAGCGAGAAGCGCAGGTGTCGGGTGACGAGCGCCGCGGCGAGCGGGTTGCCGTCGGCGTCGACCCGGTCGGCGATCACCGCGAGCGGCTCGACGCACGGCACCTCGAGCCGCTGCAGCGTGCGGAGCATCCCGTACTCCCGGGTCGCCATCTCGGGCGTCGTCTCCTTGATCGCCACGACGCGGCCGCCGAGCCGCGCGAAGCGCACGAGGTGCCGCGAGATGCCCTTCGGCAGCTGCACGACGTCGGCGTCGGTCCACTGCTCGAGCGGCTCGTCCCACGGCAGGTCGAGCAGCGTCGCGTCCATCACGGCGGAGGTGATGCGCAGGTCGGACCGCATGCCGCCATGGTAGGCGCGACCGGGCGTGCGCGCTCGGGCCGATCGCACGCATCCGTCGACGACGACGGCCCCGTCGCCAGGACGGGGCCGTCGCTCGGTGCCGGTCAGAGGCGGTTGCCGCTGTCGGAGTCGAACAGGTGCATGTGCTCCGGGTCGGGCGTGATGTACACGGTGTCGCCGAGCGAGGCGTGCGTGCGCCCGTCGACGCGCGCGACGATGTCGACGCGCTTGCCCTCGACGTCGGCGTGGCCGTAGAGGTAGCCGTCGGCGCCGAGCTCCTCGACGAGGTCGACGAGCACCGGCAGTCCGTCGCCGCCCGACTCGGCGACCGAGATGTCCTCGGGGCGCACGCCGACGACGACGTGGCCCTTCGCCGCCGCGAGCTGCTCGCGCGCGACGGGCGTCACGTGCGTGCCGAACTCGACGCCGCGCTCGGTGACGGGCAGCTCCATGAGGTTCATGGCGGGGCTGCCGATGAAGCCGGCGACGAACTGGTTCGCGGGCTGGCCGTAGAGCTCGCGCGGCGTGCCCACCTGCTGCAGCACGCCATCCTTGAGCACCGCGATGCGGTCGCCCATCGTGAGCGCCTCGGTCTGGTCGTGCGTGACGTAGACCGTCGTGACGCCGAGGCGGCGCTGGAGCGAGGCGATCTGCGTGCGCGTCTGCACGCGCAGCTTCGCGTCGAGGTTCGACAGCGGCTCGTCCATGAGGAACACCTGCGGCTGGCGCACGATCGCGCGGCCCATCGCGACGCGCTGGCGCTGACCGCCCGAGAGTGCCTTCGGCTTGCGGCTCAGGTAGGGCTCGAGGTCGAGCAGCTTCGCCGCCTCCTCGACGCGCTTCGCGCGCTCCTCCTTGGCGACGCCGGCGATCTTGAGCGCGAAGCCCATGTTCTCGGCGACCGTCATGTGCGGGTAGAGCGCGTAGTTCTGGAACACCATCGCGATGTCGCGGTCCTTCGGCGGCATGTCGGTGACCTCGCGGTCGCCGATCAGGATGCGGCCGTCGTTGACCTCCTCGAGGCCCGCGAGCATGCGGAGGGTCGTGGACTTGCCGCAGCCCGAGGGGCCGACCAGCACGAGGAACTCCCCGTCGCCGATCTCGAGGTCGATCGCGTCGACCGCGGGGCGGGTGCCGCCGGGATAGACCCGGGTGGCCTTGTCGAACGTCACAGACGCCATTGTCGATACTCCCTTTCCACCGGCAGGTACGTGCCGGACGATCCGTCGTGGTGAGGACGGGCGCCGTCGCCCGCGTGCTCATCCTGGCACGTCGGCCTGCCGGTACCCTAGAAGACGGCGCGCTTCCCCAGCGGCGCCAACCGCCGTGACCACGGCCGACCCAGGACAAGGACGCATGAGCGAGAAGCTGACGAAGAACGAGCGTCGTGCGCAGGCCCGCGAGCAGGCCCGCCGGATGCAGGAGGAGCGCCGCAAGAAGGAGCGACTCAAGAAGGGCCTGACGATCGGCGGCATCATCGTGGCTGCCGTGGCGATCGTCGCGATCGTGGCGGTCGTGATCGTCAACAGCATCCGCCCCGCGGGCCCGGGCCCCGAGAACATGGCGAGCAACGGCATCGTGATCGGCGCCGGCTTCGAGGCGGAGCGCACGCCCGCGACGCCGCCGGAGGGCGAGCCGACGCCGACCGAGCCCCGCGACGACCAGATCCAGATCCAGATCTACCAGGACTACATGTGCCCCGCGTGCGGCGCCTTCGACGAGGCCAACCGCGCGACGCTCGAGCAGCTGCTCGAGACCGGCGCCGCGACCGTCGAGGTGCACCCGATCTCGATCCTCGACCGCACGTCGCTCGGCACGAAGTACTCGACGCGCTCCGCCTCCGCCGCCGCGTGCGTCGCCGAGCACGCGCCCGACCAGTTCTGGGCGTTCAACTCCGCGATGTTCGACAACCGCCCCGAGGAGGGCACGCCAGGCCTCACGAACGACGAGATCGTCGGCGTCGCCGAGTCGGCCGGCATCGACACCACCGGCGGGCTCGCCGAGTGCATCACCGAGGGCCGCTTCATGAGCTGGGTCGAGGACGCCACCGTGCGCGCCGGCACCGAGCCGCTGCCGGGCACCGACGGCGAGGTCGCCGACCGCACGCCGACGGTCATCGTGAACGGTGAGCGCTACCAGGGCGCGCCCGGCGACGCGGCCGGCTTCCAGGCGTTCGTCACGGCCACGGCCGGCTCGCTCAGCGAGTCGCCCGAGCCGACGGAGTCGCCCGCACCGAGCGAGGGCTGAGCGCGTGCGCACCCTGTCGGCCGGTGGCGCGCTCGTCGCGCTCGCCGTGCTGGCAGGGTGCGCGGCGACTCCGCCGGCGCCGATCACGACGATCGGCGAGCTCGGTGCCGCCTACCTCGACGCGGGCGGGCAGTGCGACGACCTCGTCGAGCAGTACCGCGAGAGCGACGACGACCCGGTCGTCGCGACGTGCGGCGCCGACACCGAGCTCATCCTCGCCGGCAGCGCCGATGAGGCGCTCGCGGTCGCGACCGAGCGGCAGCTGCAGGAGCAGACCGTGCTCGTCTTCGACCGCTGGGTGATCCGCGATCCCGACCTCGAGACGATCCAGCAGGAGCTCGGCGGCCAGATCGTCACGCTCGCGCCCGCCGACGGGCCCGCGAACATGGCCGACGCGATCGCGTTCGACGCCGACGGCGCGATCGAGCGCGACCCCGTGCCCGCCGAGGGTGCGCCCGAGGCGCTGCCCGACGCATCCGCCGTGCCCGACGTGCTCGTCGTGGTCGACCCTGCATGCGAGTACTGCGACCGGCTGCTCGAGGCGAGCGGCGATCGGCTCGCCGAGCTCGCCGATGCGGGCGAGGCGCGCGTCGCCTACCTGCCCGTCTCGCTCGGCGACTCGATCGGCAACGGCTACGCGTCGACGCTCGGCGCCAACGCGCTCGCGTGCGTCGCGGATGCGGAGCCCGCCGCGTACCGCGAGTTCCAGACGGCCCTGCTGTCGATGCTGCAGCGGCAGCCGTTCGACGCCGCGTCGGCGTCGGCGCTCGCGGCCGAGCACGGCGCGGAGGTCGGCGACTGCATCGCCGAGGGCCGCTTCGCGTGGTGGGTGCGGCAGGCGACGGTGCGCGCGATCGAGGAGCCGCTGCAGGGCGTCGAGCCGCTGCGCGGCGTGCCGACCGTGGTCGTCGACGGGGTGACGTTCGCGGGCGACGTGAGCGATGCGGATGCGCTCGCGGCGTTCATCGCGGAGGGCCGGTAGGTCTCGGTACGCCCGGCCTGCGGCCGGGCTACTCGACCTTGACACCTCCGCACTCAACGCGGCGGAGCCGCATCGAGCGCTCCGGTGTCAAGAGCCCCCTGTCAGGATCGAACTGACGACCTACGCTTTACAAGAGCGTTGCTCTACCACTGAGCTAAGGAGGCGCGGCGCGGGTTCGCCCGCGGCGCCCAGCCATTCTAGGCTTGCCCGGTGAGCCGCTTGCGCCCCTGGGATCCCGAGCGCGACGCCGCCGCGGTGCTCGCCGCCTTCCTCGGCTCGCCCGACCTCCACCGGCAGGCGCCGCCGATCGAGGCGCTCGCCGACGCACGCGACTACCTCGAGGCGATCGCCGCCGAGGCGCTCGCGATCGAGCTCGACGGCGAGGCGGTCGGATGCGTCATGGCCGCCGACCGCGAACCTCGCCACGGCACCGCCTGGATGTCGTACTGGCTCGCACCCGCCGCGCGCGGCCGCGGCCTCGCGAGCCGCGCGCTCGACGCGCTCTCGCGGCGGCTCTTCGCCCACGGCCTCCACCGGCTCGAGCTCGGCGCCCGCGCGAACAACCCCGCATCGATCGCGGTCGCCGAGCGCGCCGGCTACGTGCGCGAGGGCGTCGAGCGCGAGCGGCTGCGCTACGTGGACGCCGACGGCACGGCGACGCGCTTCGACGTCGTGCGCTTCGCCCGCCTCGCGACCGACCCGGCACCAGCGCTCGAGCCGCTGGAGGGCGCATGATCCACCTGCTGTGGCTGCTCGCGTCGATCGCCGCCGGCGCGGGGCTCGCGGTGCAGAGCCGCATCAACGGCGAGCTCGGCGCCCGGCTCGACCACGGCATGCTCGCCGCCCTCGTCTCGTTCTCGGTCGGGCTCGCGCTGCTCGCCGTGCTGCTGCTCGTCTCGCCCGGCGCCCGCGCGGGCGTGCGCCGGCTCGTCGGCGTCATCCGCGACGGCTCGATGCCGTGGTGGTACGCGACGACGGGGCTGCTCGGCGCCTTCCTCGTCGCGACGCAGGGCGTCGTCGTCGGCACGACCGGCGTCGCGCTCTACACGGTCGGCGTCGTCGCGGGGCAGACGACGAGCGCGCTCGCGGTCGATCGCGCGGGCTTCGGCGGCCTCGCGCGGAAGCCCATCACCGCGCCGCGCGTCATCGGGGCGCTGCTCGCGCTCGTCGCGGTCGGCATCGCGCTCGTGGGCGCGGGGGAGCTGCAGGGCGCGTGGCTCGTCGTGCTGCCCTTCATCGCGGGCCTGCTGCAGTCGTTCCAGCAGGCGTTCGGCGGTCTCGTGCAGCGGCACTCGCGCTCGGCGATTGCGCAGACGGTGTCGAACTTCCTCGTCGGCACCCTCGCGCTCGCGGTGTTCGTCGGCATCCAGTCGCTCGCGGGCGTCACCGCCCGGCCGCTGCCGCCGGAGCCGTGGCTCTACGCGGGCGGCATCCTCGGCATCGTGTTCATCGCGCTCATGTCGGTCGCGGTGCACCACCTCGGCGTGCTGACGATGGGCCTCGGCGTCATCTGCGGGCAGGTCGTCGCCTCGCTGCTGCTCGACTGGCTCTTCCCGGCCGGCCACCCCGTCACCGCGTGGTCGCTCCTCGGCGCGGGCCTCACGATCGTCGCGGTCGCGGTGTCGTCGATGCGCCGGCCCGTCCGGGTGGCTCGATCGGCTTGAGCCGAGGGGCGCGCGGGCAGCGCGGTCGACGGGCCTGCGAGTTCGATCGGGCGGAGCGGGGCGCCGAGCCGCATGCGAACTCGACGACGCGCTCCGCCCGATCGAGTCTCCGGTCGGCGGGCTCCGGCGAAGAGCTCGATCGGGCTTGGCCGGGCGCCGAGCCGCATGCGGGCTCGACGGAGCGCTCTCCGCGATCGAGCGTGCGCGATGCGGGCGTCGCGCCGCCGACGCCCGCGTGGCGAGCGGGCCGCCGTCAGCGCGCGCCGAGGAAGCGGGCCGCGGCCTCGCCGCCCTCGATGCCGAGCGTCCACTCGGGGCGCCGCAGCGCATCCGCCGTCAGCCGCAGGTTCAGCTCGCGCTCGACGACGCCCTCGCGCGGCGAGTGGCGGCTCTCGCCGTTCGGCTGGTAGCCGAGCGCGCGGCTCACGCCGAGCGACGCGGCGTTCCAGTCGTACGCGGTCGTCTCGGCCACCTCGGCGCCGAGCGAGTCGAACGCCCACAGCAGCGCCGCGAGCCGCATCTCCGTGCCGTAGCCGCGGCCCTGCGCGTCGCGGCGCAGCCACGAGCCCGTGCCGACCGTGCGCTCGGCGGGGAAGCGGCGCGCGGCGACGTCCTGCGCGCCGATGAGCGCGCCGTCGGCCCACACGCCGAGCATGACGACCCAGTCGTCGCGGTCGGCGCGCACGCGCGACTGCCAGATCCAGCGCGCCGAGCGCGCGGCCATGTCGGGCGCCTCGTCCCACGGCCTGCCGAACGGCGTGCGCGGCGCGTGGTCGTGGATGCCCGAGGCCGCCGCGGCGACGTAGTGCGGGATGTCGTCGTCGGCGAGCGGCCGCAGCTCGAGCCGCGGGGTCGTCAGCCGCAGGCCGAGCAGCGGCCAGATCTCCTCGAGCGTCATCACGCCGCCACGCTAGCGGCGACGTGACGCGCGCCTCAGGACTCGGGCGTGAAGCTCATCGCGACGGAGTTCATGCAGAAGCGGTCACCCGTCGGCGTCTGCGGCGCGTCCTTGAAGACGTGGCCGAGGTGGCTGTGGCACTTCGCGCAGCGCACCTCGGTGCGCACCATGCCGAGCGAGCGGTCCTCGACGAGCTCGACCGCGTCCTCGCGCGCGTCGAAGAAGCTCGGCCAGCCGCAGCCGGAGTCGAACTTCGTCTCGTCGTCGAAGAGCTCGTTGCCGCACGCGCCGCACGAGTAGACGCCCTGGCGCGACTCGTCGAGCAGCGCGCCCGTCCAGGGGCGCTCCGTGCCGGCCTCGCGCAGCACGCGGTAGGCGTCGGGCGAGAGGGCCTCGCGCCACTCGGAGTCGGAGCGTTCGATCGAATCGGTCATGCCGCAAGCGTACGCGCGGCACCATTGCGCCGACTGTGTTTCGCGGCGGGCGGAACCCCGCGACGCCCGTAGGATCGGCAGTATGCCGACCGAGCCGCGACCCGCCAGCGCGCCGGCCGCCGACGACGCCGCGGCGCTCGACTCGGCCGCGCTGGACGCCGCCGCCGTGGCCTTCGCGGCCGCCGACTCCGTCGTCGAGCCGGTCGCGCACGCGTCGTCGACGGATGCGTCGGCGCACGACCTGCAGTCGGCGCGCGAGCAGCGCATCCGGCGGGTGCTCGACTTCGAGGGCCGCTGGACGAGCCACGGCGGTGCGAAGGCCCGCGCGATCCGCGCCGAGTTCGGCTGGACCACGACCCGCTACTACCAGGTGCTCGACGGGCTGCTCGAGACGCCGGAGGCGCTCCACCACGACCCGATGCTCGTGCGGCGGCTGCTGCGCGTGCGCGAGGGCCGATGAGCCGCACGCAGCGCGTCGGCGCCCACCGCTCGAGCTCGTCGCGGCGCACGCCGCGCTGGGTGATCCTGCTGTGCGCGCTCGGCGTGACGATCGTGCTCATCGCGATCGGCCTCTTCCTGCTCGACCGGCTCCGCCCGCAGTCGGCGCCGCCCGCGCCCGTCGCGAGCGAGGTCGCCGAGGTCGTCTCCGACCCGGGCCAGATCGATCCCGGCGTCGACGCATCCATCACCGTCCTCGACCAGTCGGGCGAGCACGAGCTCGCGGCGGGCGTCGGGCAAGCGCTCTCGGACGCGGGCTGGAACGTGCTCGCGACCGGCGGCTCGACGGGCGGCGACGTCGAGCGCACGGTCGTCTGGTACGACGACGAGTCGCTCGCGCCCATCGCGCGCGGCCTCGCGCAGGGCCTCGGCGTCGGCGAGGCACGGCTCTCGGACGGCCGCGTCACGGGCACCCCGATCACGATCGTGCTGGGTGCGGATGCGGTGGGCACGGCCCCGAGCGCCGAGCCGCAGGAGGGCGGAGCGGTCACGCACTCGCCCACGCCGACCGCGCCCTGACGCGCCCTCCGCCGCGGCTTGCACTCGACAGGGGAGAGTGCCAGACTCGGGTACTGGCACTCCTATCGTCGGAGTGCCAGATGAACGTCCACAGCGTCCAGGAGGGACGAACTGCAATGGCAAAGATGATCGCATTCAACGAGGAGGCCCGTCGCGGGCTGGAGCGTGGACTCAACACGCTCGCCGACGCGGTGAAGGTGACCCTCGGCCCGCGCGGCCGCAACGTCGTGCTGGAGAAGAAGTGGGGCGCCCCCACGATCACGAACGACGGCGTCTCGATCGCCAAGGAGATCGAGCTCGAGGACCCCTACGAGAAGATCGGCGCCGAGCTCGTCAAGGAGGTCGCGAAGAAGACCGACGACGTCGCCGGTGACGGCACGACGACGGCGACCGTGCTCGCGCAGGCGCTGGTCCGCGAGGGCCTCCGCAACGTCGCAGCGGGCGCCGACCCCATCAGCCTCAAGCGCGGCATCGAGAAGGCCACCGCCGCGGTGAGCGAGCAGCTGCTCGCCAACGCCAAGGAGGTCGAGACCAAGGAGGAGATCGCCGCCACGGCTTCGATCTCGGCCGCCGACGAGGAGATCGGCGCGCTCATCGCCGAGGCCATCGACAAGGTCGGCAAGGAGGGCGTCGTCACCGTCGAGGAGTCGAACACCTTCGGCACCGAGCTCGAGCTCACCGAGGGCATGCGCTTCGACAAGGGCTTCCTGTCGCAGTACTTCGTGACGGACCCCGAGCGCCAGGAGACGGTCTTCGAGGACCCGTACATCCTGATCGTCAACTCGAAGATCTCGAACATCAAGGACCTGCTCCCGATCGTCGACAAGGTGATCCAGGCGGGCAAGCAGCTCGTCATCATCGCCGAGGACGTCGAGGGCGAGGC
Organism: Agrococcus pavilionensis RW1; assembly: GCF_000400485.1. GTDB lineage: Bacteria > Actinomycetota > Actinomycetes > Actinomycetales > Microbacteriaceae > Agrococcus > Agrococcus pavilionensis. The sequence continues at coordinate 28,158 of NZ_ASHR01000026.1, read as the reverse complement.
GCTCGCGACGCTCGTCGTCAACAAGATCCGCGGCATCTTCAAGTCGGTCGCGGTCAAGGCCCCCGGCTTCGGCGACCGCCGCAAGGCGATGCTCGCCGACATGGCGATCCTCACGGGCGGCCAGGTCATCTCGGAGGAGGTCGGCCTCAAGCTCGAGAGCGCGACGCTCGACCTGCTCGGCCGCGCGCGCAAGGTCGTCATCACGAAGGACGAGACGACGATCGTCGAGGGCGCCGGCGAGGCCGAGGCCATCGCGGGCCGCGTGCGCCAGATCCGCTCGGAGATCGAGAACACCGACAGCGACTACGACCGCGAGAAGCTCCAGGAGCGCCTCGCGAAGCTCGCCGGCGGCGTCGCCGTCATCAAGGCGGGTGCCGCGACCGAGGTCGAGCTCAAGGAGCGCAAGCACCGCATCGAGGACGCCGTCCGCAACGCGAAGGCCGCCGTCGAGGAGGGCATCGTCGCCGGTGGTGGCGTCGCGCTCATCCAGGCCGCGAAGACCGCGTTCGAGGGCCTCGAGCTCGAGGGCGACGAGGCGACGGGCGCGAACATCGTGCGCGTGGCCGTCGACGCGCCGCTCAAGCAGATCGCCACGAACGCCGGCCTCGAGCCGGGCGTCGTCGCCGAGAAGGTGCGCGGCCTCGAGGTCGGCCACGGCCTCAACGCCGCGACCGGCGAGTACGTCGACATGCTCGCCGCGGGCATCGCCGACCCGGTGAAGGTGACGCGCTCGGCGCTCGCCAACGCCGCGTCGATCGCCGGCCTCTTCCTCACGACCGAGGCCGTCGTCGCCGACAAGCCCGAGAAGCAACCGGCGATGCCGGCCGACCCCACGGGTGGCATGGACTTCTGATGCCGCAGCGCTCAGGTCCGCGCAGCGGACCTGAGCGCGGAGGCATCAGGGTCGAGTAGGCGGCGCAGCCGCCGTATCGAGACCCAGGAGATCCACCGATCGGAGGGCCCCAGCGATGCTGGGGCCCTTCGTCGTCTCAGCCCGCGAACAGCCGCGTGTTGCCCTGCTCGACCTCGTCGTACTGGCGGCCCGCGATCGCGAGCGCCTCGTTGATGCTCGCGAGCGAATCCTCGACCCGCAGCTGGGTCACGCGCCAGTCCTGCACGACGCCCTGGAACGCGATCGACGCCTGGCCCGTCCAGGAGTCCTGCAGCGCTTGCAGCTGCGCGAGCATCGCCGCGGACTCCGACTGCAGCCGCGACGCGGTCGACCGCACCGCGAGGTGCGCGCCGTGGATGGCGTCGCCGTCGACGACGTACCTGCTCATGATCCCCTCGATCCCGCGCGGAGCATCCGCGCTCGGGGCAGACGGTAGGGGGATGCGTCGGGTCAGCGCCCGGCGGCGGCGCGGGCCTGTGGATGGTCGCCCGTGATCGTGTTGGGGGTGTCGGCGGGGCGCAGCTTGTGGCTCAGCGCCATGACGGCCTCGTCGGGCGCGAGCGGGATCGCCATGCGGAAGGTCGCGCCGCCGCCGGGCGTCTCGACGACGTCGATCCGGCCGCCGTGCGCGCGCACGATGCCGCGCACGATCGCGAGGCCGAGGCCCGAGCCGCCCGTCTCGCGGGCGCGCGACTCGTCGGTGCGGAAGAAGCGCTCGAAGACCTTGCCGCGCTGATCGGCCGGCACGCCCGGCCCGTGGTCGACGACCATCACGACCGCGCGGCGACGGCGCGCGGTGACCCCGACCGCGAGCTCGATCGGCGAGCCCTCCGGCGTGTAGCGCAGCGCGTTGCCGATGAGGTTCGAGATCACCTGGCGCAGCGCGTGCTCGTCGCCGAGCACGATCGCGGGCGGCGTGAGCGGCGGCGGCGTGAAGATCGCGTCGGGGAGCGCGTCGTCGACGTCGTCCTCGACGGGACCCATCGCATCCGCGTCGATCGGGAGCACGTGCACCTGCCGGTCGGGCGAGCCGGCGCGGGTGTCGGAGGCGGCGTCGTTGACGAGCGGCACGAGGTCGAGCGGCTGCAGGTCCATCGGGCGGCGCTCGTCGAGCCGCGCGAGCTGCAGCAGGTCCTCGACGAGCCGCGCCATGCGCTTGGCCTCGCCCTCGATGCGCTCCATCGCGCTCGCGACGTCCTCGGGCCGCGAGATCGCGCCCATCCGGTAGAGCTCGGCGTAGCCGCGCACCGACACGAGCGGCGTGCGCAGCTCGTGGCTCGCGTCGCCGACGAACTGCCGCATCTGCTTCACCGACTCGTCGCGCTGCTCGATCGCGGCCTCGATGCGATCGAGCATGCCGTTGAGCGAGCGCTGCAGCGAGCCGACCTCGGTGCGCGGGTGCTCGGTCGACAGGCGGGTCTCGTAGTCGCCGTCGGCGAAGCGCTCGGCCTGCTTCGCCGTGCGCCGCAGGCCGCGGAGCGTCGAGACGGCGAGGATGCGCGTGAGGGCGGCCCCGAGCACGACCGCGAGCACCGAGAAGCCGGCGAACACGAGCATGAAGGTGCCGGTCGTCGCCTCGAGCTGGTCGGTGTTGACCGCGACGACCGAGATGAGCAGCTCGCCGGTGCCCTCGACCGTCGTGGGCGCGACGAGCGTGCGCCACGTCGACTGCCCGTCGATCGAGGGGATCGTGAACGCCTTCGGCTGCTCGACGAGCGTCGCGAGCGAGAGCCCCGACAGGTCGGGGTTCTCGGGGTCGGGCAGCTTGTTGTCGCAGACGATGACGCCGTCGGGCCCGGCGACGCCCAGGTAGTAGGTGTTCGGCATCCGCTGCGCGAGGTCGCACTGCTCGGGGGTGTCGCGGCGCGTGACGGGCTCGCTCGTGAACGCCGTCAGCGCCTCCTGGATCTCGACGTCGATGTCGGCGACCTGCGCGTCGCGGATGATGCTGAGCGTGCCGATGCCCGCGAGCACGAGCCCGAAGGTCATCACCACGACGATGAGTGCACTGATCCGCCCGGCCAGCGACGTGCGGCCGAGCAGGCGGGTCAGCGCCCGTCGCACCTACGCCTTCGGGGACTTCAGCATGTAGCCGAAGCCGCGCTTGGTGACGATCATCGGCTCGCTCGCGCCGTCGTCGATCTTGCGCCGCAGGTAGGAGATGTACGACTCGACGATGCCGACGTCGCCGTTGAAGTCGTACTCCCAGACGTGGTCGAGGATCTGCGCCTTAGAGAGCACGCGGTTGGCGTTGAGCATGAGGTAGCGCAGCAGCTTGAACTCGGTGGGGGAGAGCTCGATCTCCTCGCCGCGCACGGTCACCTCGTGCGTGTCCTGGTTCATCGCGAGGTCGCCGACGTGGATGGTCGCGTCGTCGGTCTCGGCCATCGTGCGGCGCAGGATCGCCTTGATGCGGGCGATGATCTCGTCGAGCGAGAAGGGCTTCGTGACGTAGTCGTCGCCGCCGACGGTGAGGCCGTTGATCTTGTCCTCGGTGTCGTCCTTGGCGGTGAGGAAGAGGATGGGCGAGGTGAAGCCGGATGCGCGCAGCCGCTTGGTCACGCCGAAGCCGTTGATGTCGGGGAGCATGACGTCGAGCAGGATGAGGTCGGGCTCGTCCTCGAGGACGGCGGAGATGGCGGCGGCTCCCGCGCCGACGGCGCGCACGTCGAAGCCCGCAAAGCGCAGGCTCGTCGTCAGCAGGTCACGGATGTGCGGCTCGTCGTCGACGACGAGGACTTTGGCGTTCGGCTCGGTCATGCGCACAGTCTCTGGTGATTGCCTGAGAAGAGTCTGGGAGTCGCCGGAACGCTTCAGACGGCGGCGCGATCGGCGATGCCGAGCTCGTGCTCGTCGAGGATCGTGTAGGCGTAGCCCTGCTCGGCGAGGAAGCGCTGGCGGCCGAGTGCGAACTCCTGGTCGACCGTGTCGCGCGCGACGATCGTGTAGAAGCTCGCCGTGCGGCCGCCCTTCGGCCGCAGCAGCCGACCGAGCCGCTGCGCCTCCTCCTGCCGCGAGCCGAACGAGCCCGAGACCTGGACGGCGAGGGATGCGTCGGGCAGGTCGACGGAGAAGTTCGCGACCTTCGAGACCACGAGCACGCGCTCCTCGCCGGTGCGGAACGCCTGGAAGAGCTCCTCGCGCTCGGAGACGGGCGTCTCGCCGGTGATGAGCGGCGCGTCGAGCGCGGCGGCGAGCTCGTGCAGCTGGTCGAGGTACTGCCCGATGACGAGCGTCGGCTCCTCGGGGTGCTGCGCGAGCACGCGGCGCACGGTGTCGATCTTGCGCGGGCTCGAGGCGGCGATGCGGTAGCGGTCGCGATCGCCGGAGGCGGCGTACTCGAGCCGCTCGTCCTCGTCGAGGTCGATGCGCACCTCGAAGCACTCGGCGGGCGCGATGAAGCCCTGCGCCTCGATCTCCTTCCACGGCGCGTCGAAGCGCTTGGGCCCGATGAGGCTGAAGACGTCCGACTCGCGGCCGTCCTCGCGCACGAGCGTCGCGGTGAGCCCGAGCCGGCGCCGCGCCTGCAGGTCGGCGGTGAGCTTGAACACCGGCGCGGGCAGCAGGTGCACCTCGTCGTAGACGATGAGGCCCCAGTCGAGCGCGTCGAGCACGCCGAGGTGCGCGTACTCGCCCCCGCGCTTGACGGTGAGGATCTGGTAGGTCGCGATCGTGACGGGCTTGATCTCCTTCGACGCGCCGGAGTACTCGCCGATCTCGTCCTCGGTGAGGCTCGTGCGCGCGAGCAGCTCGGCCCGCCACTGCCGCGCCGAGACGGTGTTCGTGACGAGGATGAGCGTCGTCGTGTCGGTCGCGGCCATCGCCGCCGCCCCGACGATCGTCTTGCCGGCGCCGCACGGGAGCACGACGACGCCTGAGCCGGCGTCGGCGAACTGCGTCACGGCATCCGCCTGGTAGGGGCGCAGGGTCCAGCCGTCCTCGACCAGCTCGATCTCGAGCGGGGTGCCGGGCGTGTAGCCCGCGAGGTCCTCGGCGGGCCAGCCGAGCTTGACGAGCTCCTGCTTGAGCTCGCCGCGCGCCCAGTCGACCACCCGGATGCCGCCGTCGACGGGGCCCGCGAGCAGCGGGGCGATCTTCTTCGAGCGCCGCACCTCCTCGAGCACGGGGCGGTCCTGGCTGCGGAGCACGAGGCCCTCGTCGTCGCGCTCGATCACGAGCCGCCCGTAGCGGCCGATCGTCTCGCGGATGTCATGCGCGACGCCCGCGGGCACGGGGAACTTCGCGTAGCGGTCGAGCGTGCCGATGATCTCGTCGGCCGAGTGGCCCGCGGCGCGCGCGTTCCACAGCCCGAGCCGCGTGACGCGGTAGGTGTGGATGTGCTCGGGGGCCCGCTCGAGCTCGGCGAACACCTGCAGCGCCTGCCGCGCCGCGGCCGCGTCGGGGTGCGCGACCTCGAGCAGCACCGTCCGGTCGGACTGGACGATGAGGGGGCCGAGAGTCATAGCGTTCCAGCCTAGTCCCTCGATCGGGACAGCAGGAGGTCTCGACCCCCGCGCGCTCGCAGTTGACTCAGCGGTAGATGGCGATATCATCGCCTTATGACGATATATGCGGCGACGGGGCTGGATCCGGTCGCCACCAACGCCTTCGCGCACCTGTTCCAGGCGCTGGGTGACGGCTCGCGCCTGGCGGTGCTGCAGCACCTGGCCTCGGGTGAGCACCGCGTGCGCGACCTCGTCGAGCACTTGGGTCTCGCGCAGTCGACCGTCAGCGCCCATGTGTCGTTCCTGGCGGAGTGCGGACTCGTCGAGGCGCGCGTCGAAGGCCGCTCCACCTGGTACGCGCTGGCGCGGCCCGCGCCGCTGGCAGCGCTGATCCTCGCCGCGGAGCAGCTGCTCGAGAGCACGGGCTCCCGACACTCGCTGTGCGTGCACCTGACTGCCGGCGCGGGCCACCCGAGCGGGACGACGATCGAGGAGGGTGCCGATGGGCGCCGGGCATAGCCACGCGGGGCCGGCGGGCGAAGAGGCGCCGGCGCGCGGCTTCCGCGTGCGGCTCGCCATCGCGTTCACGCTCACCGCGAGCATCGTCGTCGCCCAGCTGATCGGCTCGGTCATGACGGGCAGCCTCGCGCTGCTGACCGACACCGCGCACGCGATCACCGACGCGGCGGGCCTGCTCGTCGCACTGATCGCCGCGACGCTCATGCACCGCCCGACCACTGCGAAGCGGACGTGGGGCTTCCGTCGCATCGAGGTGATCGCGGCGCTCGGCCAGGCGACGCTGCTGCTCGCCGTCGGGGTCTACGCGGCTGTCGAAGGCGTGCGCCGGCTGTTCGATCCGCCGGAGATCCCCGGGTCCGAGCTCATCGTGTTCGGTGTGATCGGACTGACCGTGAACATCGTCGCGATCCTCGTGCTCTCGTCGAGCCGCGGGGCGAACTTCAACATGCGCGCCGCCTTCCTGGAGGTGCTCAACGATGCCCTGGGCTCGCTCGGCGTGATCGTCGCCGCGATCGTCATCAGCACGACCGGCTTCCAGCAGGCCGACGCGATCGCGGGCCTGTTCATCGCCGCGCTCATCGCCCCTCGCGCCGTCATGCTGATGAAGGAGACGACGAGGGTCCTGATGGAGTTCGCGCCCGAAGGGCTCGACCTCGACGACGTGCGCCGACACATCCGGGAGCTCGAGCACGTCGAGGACGTGCATGACCTGCACGCCTCCACCGTGGCGACCGGTCTGCCGACGATCAGCGCGCACGTGGTCGTGGATGACGGCTGCTTCACCGACGGCCACGCCGCGGAAGTGCTGCGCGACGTGCAGCGGTGCGTCGCCGAGCACTTCAGCGTGGCCGTGCACCACTCGACGTTCCAGATCGAGACGGCGCAGATCAGTGCTGAGGAGTCCCGCGCCGTGCGGCACCCGTAGCGTCGCGCGGCGCGCACATTCGGTGTTCCGCACGACTGTGTTTCGGTGCGCCGAAACCTTGGCTACGCTCGTGGCATGGAAGCCGGTGCAGCCGTGGCCGCCAGGGTGCGGCGCCAGTCCCACTGGCTCCTGCTGCTCGGGCCCGCGCTCGTCGCGGGCGTGGCCTATCTCGACCCCGGCAACGTCGCCGCGAACGTGACCTCCGGGGCGCGGTACGGCTACCTGCTCATCTGGGTCGTCGTGAGCGCGAACCTCGTCGCCTGGCTCATCCAGTACCTCTCGGCGAAGCTCGGGGTCGTCACCGGCAAGAGCCTGCCGCAGCTGTGCGGCGAGAGGATCGGCTCGCGCACCGGACGCATCGCCTACTGGGTGCAGGCCGAGGGCGTCGCCATGGCGACCGACCTGGCGGAGGTCATCGGCGGTGCGGTGGCGCTCTGGCTGCTGTTCGACATGCCGCTGCTCGTCGGCGGCATCGTCACAGGCGCGGTGTCGATGATGCTGCTGGCCGTGCAGTCGACTCGCGGGCCGCGGGCGTTCGAAGGGGTCGTGATCGCACTGCTCGCCGTGATCGTCGTGGGGTTCGGATGGGGCGTGGTCGTCTCCCCGCCGGACGGAGCGGCCATCGCCGCGGGCCTCGTGCCGCGATTCGACGGCACTGACTCCGTGCTGCTCGCCGTGAGCGTGCTCGGCGCGACGATCATGCCGCACGCCATCTACGCGCACTCGAGCCTTGCGCGCGACCGCTTCCGCGAGCGCTCGGGATTCACCACGCCGACGCTGCTGCGAGCGACGCGCATCGATGTCTCGGTCGCGATGCTCATCGCAGGCAGCGTCAACGTCGCGATGATGCTCCTCGCCGCGACGAACCTCGCCGGGGTGGAGGGCACGGACACGCTCGAGGGGGCGCACGCGGCGCTCAGCGCGGCGCTGGGGCCGGTGGTCGCGATGCTCTTCGCGGTGGGGCTCCTCGCCTCCGGGCTGGCGTCGACCTCGGTAGGAGCGTACGCGGGCGCCGAGATCATGCAGGGACTGCTGCGCACTCGCGTGCCGCTGCTCACTCGTCGGCTGATCACCCTCGTCCCCGCGCTCGCCGTCCTCGCGGTCGGCGTGGACCCCACGCTCGCGCTCGTGCTGAGCCAGGTCGTGCTGTCGTTCGGCATCCCCTTCGCACTCATCCCGCTCGTGCGCCTCACCGCCGATCGCGCGCTCATGGGAGCCTTCGTCAACAAGGCCTGGACGACGCTCTCGGGCTGGCTGGCCGCCGCTGTGCTCACGGCGCTCAACGTGCTGCTCCTGCTGCTCGTCGTCCTCGAGCCGTGAGGCACGCGCCGCAGCCGGTCGAGCCAGGCGGCGCCTCGCCGCCTCTGCTGCCTCGCTCGTGCTCCTGTTCCGGCATGCCTCCGATGCCGGGGCGTCGTGAGGCAGAGCGGCTCGAGGGTAGAGTGGGACGGTGCGTACCCGCTCTCTCACTGCTGTCTCGATCATCCTCGGTGCCGTCGCGATCGTCGCGATCGTGGTGCTGCTCGTCGTCCGCCCGTGGGAGGCAGATGGCGCCGCGGTCGTCCGAGAGGCGCCGAGCGAGAGCGCGACCGCTGAAGCCGCGCTGCCGCCGCTCGTGGACGAGACGACTCACCTGCTGAACGACGCCGGCGCGGACGCGCCCGTCGTGGTGGAGTTCCTCGACTTCGAGTGCGAGGCGTGCGGTGCCGTGTACCCCACCATGGAGGAGCTCCGCCAGAAGTACGACGGCGAGGTGACGTTCGCGGTGCGCTACTTCCCGCTGCCGGGGCACTTCAACTCCGGCAATGCGGCGGTCGCCGTCGAGGCGGCAGCGCAGCAGGGTGCCTTCGAGGCGATGTACCAGCGGATGTTCGAGACGCAGCCTGCGTGGGGAGAGGCGCAGACGTCTGCGGCCGACGTGTTCCGAGGCTATGCGCAAGAGCTCGGGCTCGACATGGCGGCGTACGATGCCGCGATCGCCGACCCCGCGACGCTGGCGCGCGTCGAGCAGGACTTCCAGGCCGGCGTGGCGCTGGGCGTCGATCGCACCCCGAGCATCTTCATCGACGGGGAGCGGCTGGATCTGCAGGCGATCGGCGACATCGAGACCGCGATCCAGGCGACGCTGGAGTAGGCCGCCCGATCGCCCGGGCCGGGCGAGGCGTGCCGGGCTAGCTCGCGACGCCGAGCCCCGCGACCTTCGTGATCGCGCTGAGCGGCAGCGTGCGCTCGACGTCGCGGTTGGCGTCACGCGCGCGGAGCCGGCCGTTCGCGACCGCGAGCGGCACGAGCTCGATGTCGACCGGCTCGCTCGAGGTCGTCACGGTGAGCCGCACGGGCATGCGCTCGCGGACGGCCGACTGCAGCTGCCGCTCGAGCCACGCGCGCTCGTGCTCGCCGACCTCGAAGCCCGCGTCGCGGAGCCGCGCGACGAGCCGGTGCCGCTCGCGCTCCCGGCGCGGCGCGCGCTCGGGCCGGCGCAGCACGAGCTCGCCCTCCTCGTCCTCGAGCACCGCGGGGTAGCGCTCCTCGAGCAGCGCCTCGAGCACCTCCTCGGCGCTCAGCCGGAAGGTCAGGCGGTGCGGGCCGGTCTGCACGGGGCCCGCGGTGACGAGCGCGCGATCCACCGCGATCGTGCGGATGAGCTGCTCGTCGTCGCTGCGCACCTGCGCGCGGGCGCCGCCCTCGGCCGTCGGGTCGACGGAGCGCACGCGCAGGCTGCCGAAGCGCGCGGCGGTGTCGCGCACGAGGTAGGCGACCGGTTGCGGCACGCCGGTGAGCGAGATGCCCGCGAGGAACTCGAGCACCCCGTCGGCGCTCTCGCCGCTCGCGAGCCCAGCGGCGACGCTCTGCGCCGTGATGCGCCACTGCGAGGCGATGCCGGCGCGCTCGATGCGGGCGATGCCGCGCAGGCGCGCGTCGACGGCGGCGCGGAGCGGCCCGGGGGCGACGGCCGAGAGGTCGGGCTGCAGGTAGACGGATGCGGTGGCGGGCGGCACGTGGGCGGCGAGCGTCTCGCGCGCGGCACCCGGGTCGTGGGCGAGCGCGGCGGCGAGCGTCGTCGGGAGCCTGCCGTCGACGAGCCCGAGCCGGCGGGCCTGTCGCGCCTGGCGCTCGCGGACGGCCCGCACGGCGTCGTCGGCGAGCGGGAAGTCACCGGTCGCGACGGCCGAGAGGTCGTCGGTCGCCTCGAGCCAGGCGGTCGCGACCCGGAGCCAGCGGTCGGGCACGGGGGAGGCGAGCCACTCGTCGGCGTCGACGGTCGCGCGGAGCCGGCCGTCGTGCTTGTCGACGAGGCCCGCGGCGCTCGCGAGCTCGAGCCGCTCGTCGAGCTGCCCGGGCTCCGCGTCGATCGAGGCAGCGAGGTCGCGCACGACGGCGGCGGGCAGCTGCGCGCGCGAGCGGAGCGTGATCGGGTGGTCGGCGATGCGGTGCACGAGCTCGGCCACCTTGATCGCCTCGTCGATCGCGAGCTGCGGCGCGGTGGGGGAGTCGACCGGCTCGGCATCGCGGGAGGGGCGCGCGCCGGCGGCGGCCGCGGCGAGCGCAGCGACCGGCGCGAGGGCCGCGCCGTCGACGCCGAGCAGCAGCGCGTCGAGCCGCGGCGACGACGCGCCCGCGGCGAGCGCGGCGAGCTCTGCACCCGACCGCCACCGGAGCGCCTGCGCGATCGACGCATCCGTCAGCAGGTGCTCGGCGAGGTCGAACGTCGACGAGAGCTGCGGGGGCGCCTGCCGCGCGGTGACGAGCAGGTCGAGCGCGTCGTCGGGCATCGCCTGGATGCGAGCGGCGAGCTCGACGACGTCCATCAGCGCCCGCGGGCCTTGCCCGCGGCGCTCACGATCACGAGCGTCACGAGGCAGACGATCGCGAGCGGGAGCGCGATGAGCGGCAGCCAGTACGCGTACTGCCACGCCACCCCGGCGAAGAGCTCGACGCTGTCGCGGAGCCCGACGTGGAGCATCGAGCCGGCGAAGCCGAGCACCGCGATGACGGCGAAGGCGACGACGAGGAACGCGAGCACGCGCTCGACCGTGTCGCGCGGCGACCGGGGCGCGGGCGCCTGCGGCTGCGGCGCCCGCTTGCGCGGGCGCTGCGTCGGATTGCTGCTGGCCTTCGGCATCCCACCAGGGTACCGCCGCGGAGGGCGCTCGGCGCGCCCACTACGCTGGGTGCCGTGCGGCGGGGTGCCGCACGTCGATCGGGTGCGGGAGGGTGCCATGCCGACGGGCAGGGTGAAGTTCTTCGACGAGGCCAAGGGCTTCGGCTTCATCGCCGGCGACGACGGCGTCGAGGTGTTCCTGCACGCGTCGGCGGTGCCGGAGGGCGTGCAGGTGAAGCCGGGCTCGAAGGTGGAGTACGGCATCGCCGAGGGCCGTCGCGGCCCCCAGGCGCTCTCGCTGCGCGTGCTGGGCGGCGCGAGCGTCAAGGCCGCGCGGCGCGACACCGTGGACATGGCGATCATCGTCGAGGACCTCGTGCGGCTGCTCGACACGATCGGCAACGACCTGCGACGCGGCCGCTACCCGAGCGCCGCGCACGGCTCGACCGTCGCGCAGATGCTCCGGAGGGTCGCTGATGACCTCGACGCCTGAGACCGCCGACGGCGTGCCCGCCGAGGACGCGCCGCTCGACATCGTGCCCGTCTACGACGGGTCGGTCGAGCCTGCCGCGGCGCCCGCGGGCGCCGAGCCGGCCCCGGCCGCCGAGGTCGACGAGCCCACGACGGCTGACGACGCGAGCGCCGACGAGCCCGTCGAGGCGGCCGACGAAGCCACCGACGAGTCGGACGAGCGGCCCGCCGCACCCGAGCCGACCCCCACGGTGCCGACCCCCACGGTGCCGACCCCCACGGTGCCGACGATGCAGGAGCTCGAGCTCGCCCTCTCGGCGCTCGACGACGTCGCGCCCAAGGGCGCGGTCGGCGAGGTGCAGGACGCGCTCGGCGAGGGCGATCACGTCGTCGCCATCCGGCACGCTTCGCGGCTGCCCGGCTACCCCGACTGGTCGTGGACCGTGCTGCTCTCGCGCGGCATCGAGGGCGGCCCGACCGTGCTCGAGGTCGCGCTGCTGCCGGGCGAGGGCTCGCTGCTCGCGCCCGCCTGGGTGCCGTGGTCCGAGCGGCTCGCCGACTACCTCGCGGCGCGCGAGGCGGCCGCCGAGGACGGCGACGACGAGGAGCTCGAGTCGGATCTCGAATCCGACCTCGACGACGACTTCGACGACGACTTCGAGGACGTCGACGACGACGGCGACGGGCGCGGCGACCACGTCGACGAGCTGGCCGACGACCTCGCGGACGACGAGGAGTAGCCGGCCGGCGGCTACCGCACGTCGAGCAGGAAGTCGAGGCAGCGCGTGAGCTGCACGACGTCGGCCGGCTCGATCGCCGCGAAGGTCGCGACGCGCAGCTGGTTGCGGCCGAGCTTGCGGTACGGCTCGGTGTCGACGACGCCGTTCGCCCGCAGCGCCTTCGCGAGCGCGGTCGCGTCGACCGACTCGTCGAAGTCGATCGTCACGACGACGTTCGAGCGGTGGGCGGGGTCGGCGACGAACGGCGTCGCCTCCGGCCGCGCCTCGGCCCACGCGTAGAGCGAGCCGGCCGACTCTGCCGTGCGCGCCGCCATCGCGGGCAGCCCGCCCTGCTCGAGCATCCAGCGCAGCTGCTCCTGCAGCAGCAGGAGGGTCGTGAGCGCTGGGGTGTTGAGCGTCTGGTCGAGCCGCGAGTTCGCGACCGCCTGCTGCAGCGAGAGGAACTCGGGGATGTAGCGGCCCGACGCCGCGACGCGCTCGATCCGCTCGATCGCGGCGGGGGAGGCGATCGCGAACCACACGCCGCCGTCGGAGGCGAAGTTCTTCTGCGGTGCGAAGTAGTAGAGGTCGGCTGCCGAGACGTCGACGTCGAGCCCGCCCGCCGCGCTCGTCGCGTCGACGACCGCGAGCGCATCCGCCTGGGCCCCGATCACCGGGTGGAAGACGCCGGTCGAGGTCTCGTTGTGGGGGTAGGCGACGACGTCGACGCCCTCGACGGGCTCGAGCACGGGTCGCGAGCCGGGCTCGGCCGAGGCGACGCTCGGCACCTCGAGCCACGGCGCCGCGGCGGCCTTCGCGAACTTGCCGCCGAACTCGCCGAAGACGAGGTGGTGCGAGCGGTGCTGGATGAGCGAGAACGCGGCGGCGTCCCAGAACGCGGTCGAGCCGCCGTTGCCGAGCAGCACCTCGTGTCCCTCGGGGAGCGAGAAGAGCTGCGCGAGCTGCTCGCGCACCGAGCGCACGAGCCCCTTGACGGGCGCCTGCCGGTGGCTCGTGCCGAGCAGCGCCATGTTCGCCTCGAGGTGCGCGACCTGCTCGGGGCGCACCTTCGAGGGACCGCACCCGAACCTCCCGTCGGCGGGCAGCAGGTCGGCGGGGATGCGCAGATCGTTCACACCGATGATCCTACGAGCGGCTGAAGCATAGGGTGGGATGGGTTGGAGTGCGCCAGGGATGGCGGAGCAGAGGGAGCGGTACCGAGCGTGGCGGATCTCGTCGATACGACAGAGATGTACCTCCGCACGATCCTCGATCTCGAGGAGGAGGGCATCGCGCCACTGCGCGCCCGCATCTCCGAGCGGCTCAACCACTCCGGCCCGACCGTGTCGCAGACCATCAACCGCATGTCGCGCGACGGCCTCGTGATCGTCGGCGCCGACCGCCACCTCGAGCTCACCGAGGAGGGCCGCGCGCTCGCGACGCGCGTGCTGCGCAAGCACCGGCTCGCCGAGCGGCTGCTCGCCGACGTCATCGGCCTCGACTGGAGCCTCGTCCACGACGAGGCGTGCCGGTGGGAGCACGTGATGAGCGAGCAGGTCGAGCGGCGGCTGCTGACGCTGCTCGGCAATCCGACCGAGTCGCCCTACGGCACGCCGATCCCGGGTCTCGACGAGCTCGGGCTGCCGCCGGCCGAGCCGTTCCTCGACGGCGTCGTGATGGCGACGGATGCGCGGGGCGAGCACGTGGTGCGCAGGCTCGGGGAGCCGATCCAGTCGGACGTCGAGGGGCTCGGCGAGCTGCAGGCCGCGGGGCTCGTGCCCGGCGCGCGCGTCGTCGTGAGCGTCGCCGTCGGCCGGATCCGCCTCGAGGTCGCGGGCGGAGAGGCGATCGAGCTGCCGGTCGAGCTCGCCCGCCACATCTACCTCACGGCTCCCGCCGCCTGACCCGCTGCGCCACCCGCCCACGCCCGCGCATCCGTAGAGGGTTTGCGTCCGAGTGGCCCTGCACTCGGACGCAAACTCTCAACCGGTCCCCGGCCGCTCGCGCGCTGTGGAGGGTTTGCGTCCGAGTTGCCCTGCACTCGGACGCAAACTCTCAACGAGCGCCGAGCCCCGGAGCTCGCATCGGCAGGCGTGCCTCACAGCCTGCGGACTCCTCGCTTCCAGGCTTCGTCCAGGCCGTTCGGAGGCTCGCCGGTAGCTCGTGGACGATTGTGACGATTCGGTAACGCTCGGGTACTCTCGCACGGTCAGCCCCGCTCCTCGCGAGCGGGAACTGCACCGCTTGGGGGAACACGAACGCATGGGACAGCACTCGACGACGGCCATCGCCGTCTCACCGATGGCCGACCGCGGAGCGCCCACGTCGACGATGACGCACTCGCTCCGCAAGGGAGCGAAGAGCTTCGGCGTCGTCTGCCTCGCCGCCGGTCTCGTCGGCGCGCTCTCGCTCCCGGCCGCCGCCTTCGCGCCGCAGCCGGAGCCGTACAGCCAGGCCGAGCTCGCGAGCATCATCGCCGAGAACTCGCAGAGCGTGACCGTCGCAGAGGATGCGCGCGTCGACCTGATCGCCCGCGACGGCATCTCGGGTACGACGGCCGCCGAGCTCGACGAGATCCGCAGCGCCGCGCGAGCCGCGGAGGAGGCCCGTCAGGCCGAGCTCGCAGCTGCGCGCGCCCAGCTCACCGCGACTGCGGCAGCGAGCGGCTCCACCTCCGGCGGCCCGGCTCCGGCGGCCGCTGCGGCGCCCGGCAGCCTGCCGCCGGCCAACAGCTCCATCGTCGCGACCGCGCAGTCCCAGCTCGGTGTGCCGTACGTGTGGGGCGGTGCCAGCCCGTCGACGGGCTTCGACTGCTCCGGCTTCACGAAGTGGGTCTACGGTCAAGCCGGTCACTTCCTGCCGCACTCCTCGAACGCGCAAGCGGGCTACGGCACGCCGGTGTCGGCATCGGCCATCGCTCCGGGCGACCTGCTCGTCTGGAACGGCCATGTCGCCGTCTACGCGGGGAACGACCAGATCATCCACTCGGCCACGAGCGGCAAGCCCGTGAAGTACTCGGTCTACTCGGCGATGGTCGCCGCGTTCGGCACTCCCCAGGTGCGGCGGTTCTGAGCAGCTCGCGCGAGTTGTTCCGCAGAAGGTGGCAAGAGAAGTAACGGTTTGGTAACGTTGCCTGGGTGCCGCCCGGCGGCGCATCGTTTCTCACGGAAGTTTTGGAGTATCAGCCTGTGACGAGTCCTACCGAGAAGTCGGCCGACCAGCCCGGCAAGAAGCGCATCGACCGCGCGTCTGTCGCGCGCAATGCCCGACGCGTCGGCGTGATCGCCGTGGCGGCCGCGCTCGCAACCCCGTTGGCGCTGCCCGCCTTCGCCTCGAGCAGCGACAATGCCGCAGATCAGTCGTACTCGACGCTCGTGGCGCAGGATGCGCAGTCCGTCGCCGGGGTCGTGACCGCAGGCGAGAGCCAGGCGGGCGGCGCTCGACTCGACGTCTCCGCGACGACGGCCGCAGAGCTCGAGCAGATCCGTGCGGAGCTGGAGGCCGCCGCTGAGGCTGAGCGTCGCGAGCAGGCTGCGGCGGCTGAGCGTGCGACCGCGGAGCGCCAGGAGCGCGCCGCGGCGAATGCCGGTACCGCGGGTGCAGGCGGTACCGCGGGCGGCGCGTCGGCGCCGGCTCCTGCGGCAGCGCCGGCCGGCGCGACCGGCAGCGTGATCGCCGACGCGGCGCTCGCGCAGGTCGGTGTCTCGCAGGACTGCGTGCAGCTCGTGCGTCGCTCGATCGCTGCCGTCGGCCTTCCGTACTCGGGCATGCAGTCGCTCTTCAACCTCGGTCCGACCATCCCGAGGTCGCAGGCTTCGCCCGGCGATGTCATCTACTACGCGGACGGCGGCACGGGTCGCGCGCACATCGGCATCTACATCGGTGGGGGCCGCGCGGTGCATGGCGGCTGGTCCGGGTTCAACACGGTCGTGGCCGGCGTCGACATCGGCGGTTCGGCCCCGGTGTTCATCGACATCACCTGATCCTCAGAGCAGCGGAGCGCCCGTCCGGTCAGGATGGGCGCTTCGCTGCACCCAGCGGGGGCGATCGGCTCACTGGAAGCGGACCGCTGCCGCTCGACTCCCAGCACTCGGCCGCGCATCACGACGCGTGCGCCGAGCTCCCGCGATCCTCGCTCGTCGAGCTCGAGCTGCGAGATCGAGATCCTGCGGCAACGAGGCTGAGGTCGCGACTGGCGTACGTCGTGCATGCCCGCGGATCAGGATCGCATCACGACGAGGCAGGTGTCGGCGAGCCCTCACGGTAGGATCGGTGAGCCTGGCCTCTGTAGCTCAATGGAAGAGCATCTCCGTCCTAAGGAGCTGGTTGGGGGTTCGAGTCCCTCCAGGGGCACCGTGTGATGTCCCACGGCATCGTGAACGACTGCACCCCGCTCGCGGGCTTCCCGGTCGCGACGGCGGCAGCCCGCGACGAGCCGGGCAGGCGGGCACGGTGTCGTCGGACCAGCCGAACCGGCGCGAAGGGCTCGGCACGGGCGTCTGAGAACGTCCTCAGGGTGCGAGCGCATCGGTGCATCAGCTGGGATAGCGTTCGGGCATGGAAGCGGACCGATGAGCCACGGCGCGGCGACGAGCTCGTCGTCCGCGCCGAAGCGCGGCGTCATCGGAGTGCGAGCCAGGGCAGCGCTGGCGGCCACCGTGATCGTCGCGGTCGCGCTCGCGCTCGGCTCGGCGGCGCTCGTGCTGCTGCTGCAGCGGTCGTTGAGCATGAGCGTCGAGGCGTCGGTCCAGGACCGGGTCGAGGAGGTCGTGGCCGCGCTCGAGGCGATGCCGGCTGCAACCGACTCGGACGCGCTCACCCGCTCGCTCGGGTCGATCGCCCAGACGGCGTCGCGACAGGGCACCGTCGTGCAGATCCTCGCCGCGGACGGCGACGTCGCAGGCCAGTCGGCGGAGATCGAGGGCGAGGCCGCGCTCGGTCGACCCGTCGACCCCCTCGACGGGATCGTCTGGGCGGATGCGCGGCTGCCGGTGGACGAGGAAGATGCGTACCGCGTCGCGCGAGCCGGCTTCGCCGCCCCGACCGGCATCTACACCGTGATCGTCGCGCAGTCGCTCGAGTCGGTGGGTGAGAGCACTGCCGCAGTGCTGCCGTTGCTGGGCATCGGCTACCCCATCCTCGTGCTCGTCGTGGCCGCATCGACGTACTGGCTCGTGGGGCGCTCGCTGCGGCCGGTCGAGGCCATCCGCGCGACGGTGGCCGCGATCGGCGGACGGCAGCTGACCGAGCGCGTGCCCGTCCCCGCGGCGAAGGACGAGATCGCCCGACTCGCCTCGACCATGAACGAGATGCTCGCGCGGCTGGAGAGCGCCCAGCTCTCGCAGCGGCGGTTCGTCGCCGACGCCAGTCACGAGCTGCGCAGCCCGATCGCCACGATCAAGGCGATGGGTGAGACCGTCGTCGCCCATCCCGACGGCGCGCTCTCAGCGACGGCTGCTCACGCCTTCGTCGAAGAGGCGTCGCGGATGGAGCGGCTCGTCAACGGGCTGCTGCTGCTCGCCCGAGCCGACGAGCGAGGGCTCTCCGGCGAGCGGCATGACGTCGACCTCGACGATCTGCTCGCGGCCGAGCGGGACCGAGTGCGGTCCACGACCTCCTTGACGGTCGAGTCGAGGATCGAGGCGGTGCGCGTCTCCGGGTCTCGGTCGCAGCTCGCCCAAGCCATCCGGAACCTCGTCGACAACGCCGTGCGGCACGCGCACCGGTCGGTCGCGCTCAGCGTGCGAGCCGGGGACGACGCCGCCATCGTCGAGATCGGCGACGATGGCGAGGGGATCCCCGCCGCTGACCGCGAGCGGGTGTTCGACCGCTTCGTCCGGCTCGATGAGAGCAGGGCCCGCGACGAGGGCGGCACCGGGCTCGGGCTCGCGATCGTCACGGAGATCGTGCGCGCGCACGGGGGCAGCGTCGAGGTCGTCGACAGTCGCAGCGGAGCCCAGCTCCGCGTCACGCTGCCGCGGCGCCCTGCGTGAAGGCCCGAGCGTCGGTGTCGCGGGTCACTCGCGACCGACGAGGCGGTAGCCGACGCCTCGCACGGTCCTGATCGACGTGCGCCCGAACGGCTGATCGATCTTCTTCCTCAAGTAGCCGATGTAGACCTCCACGACGTTGTGGTCGCCCTCGAATGCCGCGTCCCAGACCGCGTCCACGATCTGCGTCTTGGTGACGACCTCGTCGGGGTGTCGCATCAGGAACTCGAGGAGCCCGAACTCCCGCGGCGTGAGCGCGATCTGGGTGCCGCCTCGATCGACCCGGTGGCGCACCGGATCGAGCGAGAGGTCGCCGACGCTCAGCGCGACCGGCCGCTCGGGTGCGCCGCGGCGCACGAGAGCCCGGAGCCTCGCGACGAGCACGATGAACGAGAACGGCTTGATCAGGTAGTCGTCAGCGCCGAGGTCGAACGCATCCGCCTGGTCGTACTCGCCGTCCTTCGCGGTGAGCATCAGCACCGGCGTCCAGATGCCCGCTGCGCGCATGCCCTCGCAGACCTTGTAGCCGTTGAGGCCGGGGAGCATGATGTCCAGCACGACGACGTCGTACTGCTGCTCCTTCGCCTTCCACAGCCCGTCGACGCCGTTGTCGGCCCAGTCGACGTTGAACCCTTCGGCGGCCAGTCCGTGCCGAACGGCCTCGGCCAACCGTCGTTCGTCCTCCACGAGCAGCACGCGCATGCGGTCCATTGTGACCGGCGCAGGGGTGAGCCCGCGTGCAGCCGGCGTTCCGCTCGAGGGCACGGCTGGCTCGGCTCAGTGCGCGGCACTCGCGGGCGCGGCTCGGCGGGCGCGCGCCACCTCCGCCACGATCGGGACGACCGAGACCGCGACGACCGCGACGCCTCGAGGATGCGCGCCTCAGGCGCGAAGAGCCTGCGGCCGTAGCGCCGCGCTGCACCGCCGGCGGAGCGCGCTGCTCCGCCGGCGGTGGTCGCGTGTCAGCTGTTGGGGTCCTCGGCGCCGTTCTCGCCGGTCTCGTCCTGCTCGCTGCCGTTCTCGGTGGCCTCGTCGGCGCCCTCGGGCTCGTCGGCCTCCTGTGCGAGCACGCTCGCATCGCCCGCGTCGACCTCGACGTCGATCGCGGAGCCGTCGGCCGCGGTCACCTGCACCTCGTAGACGACGTACCCGTTCTCGTCCTCGAGCACCGCTTCGCCGGCGGTGCCGGGCACCGCGGCGAGGGCCGCTGCCGTCGCCTCCTCTGGCGTGACGGTCGCGAGGCCCTGCAGCGCCGCGGCCTCCTCGGTCTCGGACAGCTCCGTGTCCGACCCGTCCGGGGCGGTCGCATCCTGCGGTGCCTGCACCGAGCCCGTGTACGACGGATCCTGCTCGTCGGTCGCCGAGGACGACGGCTGCGCGTCGTCGGGGTTCGCCGCCATGGCGATGCCGGCTCCACCGAAGGCGAGCGTCGTGGCGATGACGCCGGTGACGGCTGCCTTCTGCTTGAGGTTCTTCATGATGTGCTCCTGTTCGGTTCCCGAACCGTTGCCGGTCCTGGCCGACCCGCTGGTCGAGTCGATGTGACGAGACTCCCGGGCGGGCACTGCGGCGAGTCTGAGACCGACTGAGAGCCCTCTCAGGTGCGAGCGGGTGGATGCGGGAGGTGTGCCAAGATCGCTCCACCGCCGCGAGAGGAGTGTCGATGCAACGGGGTCGCGAAGAGCCGAAGCCGACGGGCGCCGACGCCGAGCTCGAGGTCGAGCGGCACCTGGGCGGGAAGGGCCCGACGAGCTGGTCGACGCGCGGGGGCAGGACTCTCGCTGCACTGACGCACCGCCTGAGCGCCTTGCTCGGTCCGCACGCGGCGCTCATCCTCATCCTGGCAGCAGGCGCGGTGGTCGCGGCGCTCGCGACCCTCGCTGCAGCGTGGGTGTACGACGCCGTGACGGAGTCGGATGGGGTCGCGGGGCTCGACCGACCGGTGCTCACCGCGTTCGAAGCGGTCAGATCGCCGTGGCTCGACACGGCGGTCACCTGGTACACGAACGTCGGCGGCGCGATCGTGATGCCGATCATCGCCGTGCTCGCCATCGTCATCCTGACGCTGCGTCGCCGCACCTGGGCGCCGGCGCTCATCATCGGCGCAGCGGGCGCGGGGTCGCTGCTCATGACGGTCGTCGGCAAGGGACTCGTCGGGCGGGTGCGGCCCGGCTTCGACCACGCCGTGCCACCGTTCGAGCAATCGCCCTCGTTCCCCAGCGGGCACACGCTCAACGCGACGGCCATTGCGGGCGCGATCGCCTACATGCTGCTCCTGCGCCAGTCGAGGCGCGTCGCGCAGGTCGCCACCATCGCCGTGGCCGTCGTATTCGCGGTCAGCATCGGCATCAGCCGCGTCTACCTCGGTCACCACTGGTTCACCGACGTGCTGGTGGCATGGATGCTCGGCGTCGGGTGGCTCGCGGTCGTCATCACCGCGCATCGGCTCTCCCTCACCGCGCGGCAGCGGCAGCAGGCGGCCCTTCCCGGCTAGCGGCCGGATGCCCGTTCGAAGCCGCGGTGCGGCTCACTCGCTCGACAACCCCGAATAGGCGTGCAGGCCCTTGAAGAAGAGGTTGACCACCGTGAAGTTGAACACCACGGCGGCGAAGCCGATGATCTGCAGCCATGCGGAGCGCGAGCCGCGCCAGCCGCGAGTCGCCCGCGCGTGGATGTACCCCGCGTACAGCACCCAGATGATGAAGGTCCACACCTCCTTCGTGTCCCAACCCCAGTAGCGTCCCCACGCGTGCTCCGCCCAGATCGCGCCCGCCACCAGGGTGAAGGTCCAGAAGATGAACCCGATCACCCCGACGCGGTAGCCGAGGTCCTCGAGCTGCTCGGCGCTCGGCAGCGATCGGAGGAAGCCGTTGGTCCGCCGCTCCTTCACGAGCTGGACGACGCTCAGTCCCGCGCCGAGCGCGAAGAACCCGGTCGCCAGGGTCGCGACGAAGACGTGGATGACGAGCCAGTACGTCTGCAGCGCCGGAGGGAGGGGCGTCGGTGGGACGTAGAAGTTCAGCGTCGCCGTGCCGAGCGACACCACCGCGAGGCCGGTGATGAACACACCGAGGAACGTGAGGTCTCGCCACAGCCTCGAGAGGACGAAGACGCCGACGATGATCGCGACGCCCGTGAGCGCGAACTCGTACATGTTCGCCCACGGGACCCGGCCCGCGGCCAGCCCGCGGAAGACGGCACCGGCGACGAGGACCACCCAGCCGATCACCGTCAGGACGAAGCCGATGCGGGCGCCGCGGCCCGCCTCGGCGGGAGCGATGGCGGGCGGAGACTGCCCTCCTGCCGGGGAGTCGCCGCCGACGCTCACCAGCTCGCGGGGAACCGTGGACCTGGCAGCCGATCGCTTCGCCACATCGATGGCGAACGCCGCGAAGGCGAGCGTGTAGACCGCCATCGCCGAGTAGACGGCCAGCAGTCCGGCCGCGTCCAATTGATCCATCGTCACGTCGTGACCCTCTCTCCTGTTGCATGACTCGGTGCCGCACCGGCACGAAGCTGTCGCGCGAGCGCGTCGACGGCTCGCTCGAGCGTCGGATCCTCGCCTCGCGCGAGGCCTGCGACCTCGAGTCCGGTGCCGGTCGCCTTCACCCAGAGTCGGCGACGCGGGATGAGGAGCGACGCGAGCAGCGAGAGGATCAGCGCGATCGTGATCCAGAGCACCAGCGTCTGCGTGTAGTCGACGTGGACCTCGATGACCCCGTATCGCAGCACATCCTCGAACGCGATCGTGCCGAGCCCGCCTGGGATCTCGACCGATTGTCCCGGTGCGAGGGTCAGGGATTCCGCTCCCGAGTCGCCACCGGCGATCTGCGTCATCTCGTCCGTCGCGAGCGAGTAGACCGAGCGCGGGATGCCCGCGTCGAGCCCCAGGTCTCCCGTGAACGCCTGCAGCGACAGCACCGGGTTCAGCACGTCGGTGTAGCCGGAGGCGAGCGCGCCGCTGCCGAGCTCCACGGCGGTCGGGTAGAAGAAGCCGCGCAGGCCCAGCTGCTGCGACAGTCCGTCGGGCAGCTTCATCACGCCGAGGCTCGTCATGAGGTCGTCCTGTGCGAGGAACGGTGTGTACTCGTCGTAGACGACGTTGCCCTCCGGGTCGCGCACCGAGATGCGGGGTGCATACCCGTTCGAGATCAGGTAGAGGTCGGCGCCCGCGACGGAGAGCGGCTCGTTGACCTTGATCTGTGCCGACCGCTCGCCGCTCGGCTCACTGACGGCGACACGGGCGGTGAAGTCGAGCGGCGCGCCCATCGCATAGCGATTCTCTGTCTCGTACTCCACCTCGAGGTCGTCGAGGCGGACGGCGAAGGGCTCCAGGGAGCCGTCGTCGAACCACTGGCCGGCCGTGAAGGTGTCGTAGCTCGAGAGCGTGTTCGCGAAGCCACGACCCTCGACGAGGAGCCGCTGTCCCTGATAGCCGAAGCCCGAGCCGATCCCCACGACGAGGATCATCGCCAGGAGCGACGTGTGGAACAGCAGGTTGCCGCTCTCGCGGAGGTAGCCTCGCTCGGCGGAGATGCTCTGGCCGTATCGCGCGGTGCGATACCCGAGGCGCCGCAGCATCCGCTCGGCGCGGTCGAGGTCGGATGCGTCCCCTGGCACGGTCTGGAAGCCGACGAGGCGAGACAGGCGGGCCGGCGTCTTCGGCGGTGCCGCCCGCATGGCCTTCCAGTGGTGCGCGAGACGAGGGATGACGCATCCCACCAAGGACGTGAACAGCAGGATGTAGATCGCCGAGAACCACGGGCTCGTGTAGACGTCGTGCAGCGAGAGCGCATCGTACAGCCAGACGAGATCCGGATTGGCGGAGCGGACCTGGATGACGCCGTTCGGGTCGCTCGATCGCTGGGGCACCAAGCTGCCCGGGATCGCGGCGAGGGCGAGCAGCAGCAGCAGCACGATCGCGGTGCGCATCGAGGTGAGCTGGCGCCAGAGGAAGCGCGCCCAGCCAGCGATCCCGAGGCGGGGCCCCTCGCCGAGCGGCTCGGCACGACGGGGTGCCTCGATGTGATCGCGCGGCCGCAGCGGGTCCGACTCAGACGATCGTGACATATGACGCGACCCACCCTTGCATCTCGTTCATGATGAGGTTCCAGACCCCCGTGACCATCAGCAGTCCGATGAGGATCAGCATGGCACCCCCGGCGATGTTGATCGCGCGCACGTGGCGTCGCATCCACGCGATGGTGGAGCCCATCCACCCGAGTCCGGCCGCGAGGAGCAGGAACGGGATGCCGAGGCCGAGCGCGTACGCGAGTCCCAGCACGGCGCCCTGCCCAGCGCTGCCCGTCGTGACCGTCAGGGCACTGATCGCCGCGAGTGTCGGGCCGGAGCAGGGGGTCCACCCGAGCGCGAAGATCACGCCCACGAGCGGCGCTGTCCACATGCCGCCCGCCTTCAGCTGCTGCGGCTTCCAGACGCGCTGCAGGAAGCGCATCTGGCCGACGAAGACGAGCCCCAGCACGATCAGCAGCACGCCGAGCACGCGGATGAGCACCGAGGACCACACGAGGAGGAACGAGCTCACCGCCCCGACGAGTGCGGTACCGAGCACGAACACCGCGGTGAAGCCGCCGACGAACAGCGCCACACCGGCGATGAGCCGACCGCGCCCGCCGTCCTCCCCGACGAGCGATCCCATCAGGCCGAGGTAGCCCGGCACGAGCGGGAGGATGCACGGGCTCGCGAACGACACGATGCCGGCCAGCAGGGCGACGGGCACCGAGAACAGCAGCTCACCGCTCAGGACCGCGGCGGCGGGGTCGAGCGCCCCCTGCGCGAGCACCCGGATCATCGCTCGAGCTCCTCCTGCAGCAGCGTCGACAGGATGCTGGTGTCGGTGACCGCGCCGGAGACGCGCGCGGCGACGCGCCCCTCGGCGTCGAGGACGATCGTCGTCGGCACCGCGTTGGGGGCCACGACGCCCGCGAACGCGAGCTGGCCCTGCGCAGAGACGTCGTCGAGGACCGACGGGTACTCGATCGCGAACTCCTCCTCGAACGCCCTCGCCTGCGCACCGCCGTCCCGGACGTTGATGCCGATGAAGTCCACCCGGTCGCCGAACTCGGCGTAGAGCTCAGCCAGCACGGGAGCCTCCACCCGACAGGGCGGACACGCGGCGTACCAGAAGTTCACGAGCGCCACCCCGTCGAGCTCCGCCGAATCGAACTCACCGCCGGTCGCGGTCGGCCCGCTGAACGATCCGGGCTTCGTGCGGTCGTCGAGCGGGATCTCGGTGACGATGCCGTCGCCCGCGATGTAGCCAGCGTCCCCGACCTGTCCAGCAGACCCCCCGGCACTCGCGCAACCGCTGAGCAGCAGAGCGCCGACGACGGCCGCGGCGAGAAGCCCGCGTCGAGTAGAACCCAGCATGATCGCTCCCCTCACATCAGCGGAGCGACGCGTACTTGGCCGGATCCGCGTCGAACATCGGTCCGCAGGCGGCGCAGCACAGGTAGTAGCGCTGGCCCTCGAAGTCTCGGATCAGCCCGGCGTGCTCAGCGTCCGCCTTGCGGATGGTGCTGCCCGGCATCACCGGGCACTCCGCGACACCCTCGTCGGGCGAGCCGGTGGCCGCGTGCGCATGCCCGGTCGTCGGGTGCTGGGCGGCGTGGCCGTCGCCGTGGTCAGGGTCGGTGTGGCTCGAGTGTGCTTCGCACATGGATGATTCCTCTCGTTCAATCGATACCCCTAGGGGGTATTGGACCAGCCTATCGGTCGATCCGAGGGGTCAGGACTGCAGCGCCCGCCAGGAGCGTCCGCCATCGCCCGAGCGCGGGAGGCTCGGCGATCTCCGAGGACCGGTCGCGATGATCCGCTCGGCCATCTCGATCGCCCCGGCGTCCTGGCCGTCGGTCACCCGGAACATGATCGGCCTCGGGGCTCGGGTGCACGAGGCAGCCGAGCCGCGCGATCATGTCCGACTGATCGAGAGCCGGATGAGGGACGGTCGCGGGACCGCGCGAGGCGCCGCAGTGATCGCGAGCAGAGGCGGCGCGATCGCGCGGATCGTCCATCGACCACGGACCAGGGGGACGATCGCCGCGACGGCCAGCAGCGCGAGGGCGCAAGCCACCACCATCAGGCCGAGCTCGTCGCATCCCACCACGCCGCATCCGAGCGCAACGGGAGCCGGTCGCTCTGCTGCCGCTGCCGCGTGCACGGCGGTCGGCGCGCTGTCGTGCGAGGAGGGATGCGATGCGCTGCTGAGCACGTGCATCGCCAAGAGGCCCGCGATGACTGCCGCCACAGCGACCGCCATGACGAGCACCGCACGGGCACGGATCGGAGCGGGCCCGATCACGCGACGCAGTGCATCCACGGTCACCTCCTGCGATCTGCACGGGCGAGGCTACCGAACGATCCTATGAGCCTTGTCAGCGCGCCGATGACCGGCCACGACCACTACCGTGTCGTCATGGCACGCGCGAGGGACAAGCGGCGACAGCGTGCAGTCGACGCCCAGGCGCCCACCGTGGTGGTGTGCAGGGGCGGCGACTGCGGGAGTCGAGCGAAGCATCCCGGCGTCGACCACGTCGGGCTCCTGCGCGAGACCAGGGAGCTGGTCGCGGGGGCGGCGCAGGTCGTGCCGAGCAGGTGCCTGGATGCCTGCGAGCACTCGAACGTCGTGGTCGTCGTCCCTGCAGCCGCGGCACCGGAGGGCGAGCCGGTGTGGGTCGGCGACGTGAACGACTCCGATGTCAACGCGGCGCTCTGCGAGTACGTGCGCGCAGGAGGGCCGGGGGTCGCCGACCTCCCGATCGAGCTCGAGCTGCGCCGCGCCACGCGACGAAACCGCGAGGAGCTCGATGCCGAACGGTCGGCCCCCGGCGCGTGAGCGCAGCGCACGCGATGCGCAGCGGTGCCGTGCAGGGACTCGAGCCTGAGAGCTGACAGAGTGCGATCGCCCCGAGTCGAGGGTTGGATGGGGACACAGCTCAGGATGCTCAAGGGAGAGGGAACCATGACTCATCACGTCGAAACGATGCTCGACACCTACCCGAAGGATCTGGGTGGTGTCGACAAGCAGGCGCTCGCGGCTTGCATCGAGGCCTGCTTCGAGTGCGCACAGACCTGCACGGCGTGTGCTGACGCGTGCTTGGCAGAGGACATGGTCGCTGAGCTCACCAAGTGCATCCGCACCAACCTCGACTGCGCGGACGTGTGCGAGACGACGGGCCGAGTGCTCTCGCGTCAGACCGGTTCCGACGCAGCCGTCATCCGCGCGCTCCTGGAGGCCTGCCGGGCGGCGTGCCAGGCTTGCGCGGAGGAGTGCGAGCGGCACGCCGAGATGCATGAGCACTGCCGCGTGTGCGCCGAGGCGTGCAGGCGCTGCGAGCGCGCGTGCGCCGATCTGCTCGCCACGCTCGGGTGAAGGTGCGACCCGACGCGGGCGGGCATGGGCGCCGAGTCGTCGACCGGCCGCGCGGATCGAGTGCGTCGTCCCGCTGGAGATCCCGGCGGGACAGGTCTGAGCCTCGCCCGCGACGGGCTGCACGCGATCCTCTCGTGGGCTGACGGCTGCGATCCCAGGCGGCGGATGCTCGAGGAGGCGGCAGGGATCCGCTCAGTACCGGCTCTCGAGATCCATCTCCCGACTCTTCAGCCAGAGGATCGGGTCGAAGGAGACGTAGTCGCTGTTCTTCAGCTCGAGGTGCAGGTGCGGCCCGGTCGAGCGGCCGGTGCTGCCCACCTGGCCGACCACGGTGTTGATGTCGACGACCTGGCCGACCTCGACGCGGATCGAGCCGGCCGTCATGTGGGGATACCACGACTGCACGAACTGCCCGTTGATGTTGTGATCGATCCAGACCGCGTAGCCTCCACCGCCGGGGGTGTCGCCCTGGTAGACCGCTGACACCACTCCGTTGGCGATCGGCCGGATCTCTTGGCCGGGAGGGAACGGGATGTCGGTACCGCCGTGGAAGCCGCCCGGGCGGAATCCGAAGCCGCTCGAGATCGGCATCTGCGCGACGCCGGGGAACGGTGTCTGCACGAAGCCGGTGTCGAGCATGCTCCACACCCGCGGGAAGGCCGGCTGGCCGCCGTAGGCGGGGCCGGGCCGCTCGGAGTCTGCGACCGCTTGCAGCTCGGCGAGCTCCGCGGGTGTCAACCGGGCGGACGCCAGCGGATCTCGCACGGCGACGTCGTCGCGGGCAAGCAGGGCTGAGGGCTCGGCGGCGACCGTCCCGAGGGATTGCGCTTCGGGCTCGAGCTGGGCGATGGCGGGGTCGAGCCCGTTGGGGACCTGCACCGCTTGAGCGGGCAGCGACGTCACGACGAGCAGCGAGCCGATGAACAGCAGCGACGCTGCCGCCGTGACCTTGCGCGCAACGCGCCGCGCGACGCGCTCGGCCTTCCGGGGCGGTCGGGCGGTGCGCGAGGGCGGCCCGCTGCGAGGCGGTTCCTGAGCGCGGCGCCGGGGCACGTGCTCGCCGCCGCTCCCGAGCGCGGGTGCATCGACGGTGAGCGTCGCAGCCGAGGGACCCGCCGCTGCCAGGGTGACCTCGAGCTGCTGCGCCTTGCGGGTCGCATCCTCGCGCATGCTGCGGCGGGTCGTGTAGATGGGAGGCGACCCTTCCGTCACTCGCGTGAAGCTGCCCCGAGCGTCGACCGCCGTTCGAGCGATCGAGGCGGCGGCACGCTCGGCTTCGCGGGCTGCCCGCCGTGTGCCGGGCTGCGGGCCGGGTGCTCCTCCCTCACTGCCGTCGGGCGAACCGGTTGCTCGGCTCGGGTACTGCATCACGCGGGGAGTCATCCTCAGGGTGTAGACGGGCGGGGGAGCACAGCGCGCCCACATCCGTTCGGCGACCGCTGGCGGTGCACTTCGAGCGAATGCGATGGAGCACGTTTCGCGATACGAATGTAACGAATCGGTAACAGGAACGCAAGGCCGCGACGAGACTCGCGTGCAGTGCCCGCGAGCGGATCGCGGTGCCGCATGCAGGAGTGCCCGCGAGGTCGACGCCGTCGCGCACTGCTGGCCGACGCTCGCTCCAGGTGGGGCGCAGACAGCGCACGCCCGTCGCGCGACGGCCCGTCGCGGCCCGAGGTGCCTCACTGAGAAGTGAGCGCGAG
>NZ_ASHR01000025.1 GCF_000400485.1 Agrococcus pavilionensis RW1 | reverse complement strand
GCCGCCCGTACATGCCCTCCGGCGTGCCGACGGTCGCCAGCAGCGCGTCGATGATCACCGCGTCATCCACAGCGCGGTTGCTGGGCTGGGCGCGCTTCCACGCCCGGTAGGTTCGCGCGGCGACCTCCACGCCCTGCTCCCGCAGGACCTGGCAGACCGACTCGACCGCGCGGCCCTTGGCCCGCTGCTCGTCGATGAAGCCGACGATCAGCGGCGTCGGGGGTCGAGTTCCCCGGCGAAGAAAACCGCCGCGTCGCGCAGGATCGCGTTCGCCTCACGCAGCTCACGGTTCTCCCGCTCAAGCCGCCGCACCCGCTCCGACTCGCTCGTCGAGGCGCCCTGCCGTTCGCCGGCGTCGATCTGAGCCTGCCGCACCCATCGGCGCAGCGACTCGGCCCCGAAGCCGAGCCGTTTCGAGACCGTCTCGCACGCGGTCGTCAGGTTCGGGTACTCATCGAGATGGTCGAGCACGAGCCGGATCGCTCGCTGCTTCGTCTCCTCCGGGATCTGCTTCGGCATGATGACTATCTTCCTTCCAGACTCGAAAGGAACCGGCATCAAACCGGGGACGGTTCAGGTCCTTCGCGGGTCGTCGTGTGGCACGTCGATCGCCTCTACCGGCGACCCCGTGAGCTCGAGGACTTGATCGACCTCGTGGAGACGCATCCGATCCGCATTGAGGCGATCATGGGCGGTGCGTTCGACTTGAACACCCACGAGGGTCGGCTGATGGCCCGACAACTCGTCGCGATGGCGGCCTACGAGTCCGGACACAAGGCTGACCGCATTCGCCGCGCGAACCGGCAGAAGGCCGAACGTGGCGACTGGCACGGCGCAGCAAAGTTCGGGTACGGCACCGGCGGCGGTGCGGATCGTCCGGGCTTGCCGGGTAGTAGGCGTGCAGCCGGCCGGACGGGGTGCGCACGAGCGCGGCCCATCCGTCGACCAGGCCCTCGCGCTGCGCTCGCCCGAACGCGGCGTATCCGGTTCCGGCCGGGTGGACGTCGACGTCGACCACCTCGAAGCCCGAGACCGCGCCGGTCGGCACGCCGATGTTCGCGGTCGGCCAGCGCCGCCACCACGCGGCCACCTGTCGCAACTCGGCGCTCGCGTCATGGAACCCGTGCTCGGTGCGCGGCTCCTTCCCCAGACGCCGGCACGGGAAGACGGGGACGCCGGCCTGGGCGAACGACCTCGCCGCATCCGACAGCGGCATCGCCGCGGCGGCGCGTAGCACGGCGCCGATGTCCATAGCCGGCCTCCTCCCTACGCCCCCGATACCAGGGCTCGCTTCATGGCTTGCGACCATGAGGTGCGCGAGGTTCACCACGCAGCAGGCAGACGGACGATCAGCCAGTACGCCCGTCAGGCGCAGCGGTGGACCTGACGTATCAACCCGGCCTACCGGGAGGGCGCGGAGATCGTCTAGGAAAGCCGCCGAATGTGCGCGTCGCGGCGCGAATCACGCGACACCGCACGAGTTACGGGCTCAAGGACCGGAGTGAGGGCGCACACACCACGGCACGACTCGCACGGCATGGCGCCGGTGCAAGAAGGGTGCGGATGCCGCCGGTACTGCGTGGGGGTGATTCCGAAGCGCTTGCGGAACCATACTGCCGCAACTCGCGCGTCGTTCCATCCGACTTGCCGGGATGCATCGGCGATCGGCAGGTCGGTTTCCTCGATCAGTCGCGTGAACTCCGTCAGGCGGGTCTCGATGAGGAACCGCATGGGGGCGACACCGACCTGCTGGGTGAAAACGCGTGTGAGATGGGCGCGGGAGACGGCCACCTCCGCGGCGAGCCTGCCGACCGTCCACGGCTCGGTCATGCGCGAGCGCAGCAGGACGACCGAGCGGCGCACGGGGCGAGCGATTGGCGGCTGCGCGAGCCGGCCGCGCACCGGGAGGACGAACCTCTCGGGCACGGCGCCGTCGTCGGCGAGCAGCGTCGGTAGGGCAATCTCGACGGCGCGGGAGAACAGAGAGATCAGTCGGGTGGTCGCGACCTCCGGTGGCGCGGTCTCGTTCACGAGGCTGATCTGGCGCCACAGCGGTTCGATGCGGTGCAGGATGTCCACGCCAGGCTGCAGCACGAGTGCCGAGCCGTCCCAGGCGTCAGGATGCACGCCCGGACGGACGCGCGTGGTGTCGGCGAGCACCCATCGCATGTGGGAGCGGAGGAAGGACTCGTCGAAGTAGAGCGTCCATAGCCGCACAGTCGGGTCTGGGCGCCCTGAGCACCACATGCCGGCCCCGAGAGCCATCGCGTAGCCCGGTGTCAACTCGTGGATGCCTGTGGCTGTCTCAATGTGTGCGGCGCCCTCGAGGACGTGGACGATCTTGGCGTGCCCAAACACGGCGCGGTGGATGCGTTCGGCGCGCACGCTCTCCACAGCCGACAACGGCGGACCGGCCGGCCAATAACGTAGCCGCGGCCGGTATCGTCACGATCCCGCAGGGGTGGGACCGCATCCCGTCCGATCAATGGCGCCGTCACGCGTTCATCGACACGACCAGTTCCGTGGCCTCCGGAAGGTTGCGCCGTGGTCACGCCCGATAGCCGATGACAGTGGTCATGCCGGTTTCGGCGTGGTAGATGTTGTGGCAGTGGGCGACCCAGAGACCTGGGTTGTCAGCGTCGAAGTCGACGGTGAGGGCCTGCTTGGGCAGGATGATCGACGTGTCTTTCCGCGGGCCGCCACCTTCATGCTGGTAGGTGTGACCGTGTAGATGGAATGGGTGCCACATCTCGGTGTCATTAGTGATCGTGAACCGGACGCGTTCGCCTTCGCGGATCTCGTGCGCGCCGTCGAGGGGCTGATTCATATCGAACCGTCGCCCGTCGATGCCCCAGTCGTATTCGGCCATACCTCCGGTGAGAGTGATCGCCACGGTCCGATCAGGCTGCCGTGAGGACAGCGCAACGCTGCTATCTGACGTCAGCAGCTGTGCGGTCCCGATCCGGCTGCTAGTGAGCTCCGGGATGCTCACATCGGCCGTCGGTGCTGCCGCGGCGCTGCCGGTGCGGATGACGGCGAAACCGCGATCGCGTTTGCCCTCGGCCTGAGCGATGAGGGGGAACGCGCCGTCATCCAGGGTAATGATCGCGTCGTAGCGTTCGCCCATGCCGATGAGGATGCTGTCGACTTCGACCGGTTCCACGGGAATCCGTCGGTATTGGTGATGGTGAGCGTGTGACCGCCGATGGCGAGGCGGAACGCGGTGTCGCTGCCGGCGTTGATGATCCGCAGCCGCACCTTCTCGCCGGCCCGCCCGGTGAACTGGGTCGGGTCGGCGGGGGGCTTCCCGTTGACGAGGTAGAGGGGATAGTAGACGTCGCCGGCGTCGCCGCCGAGCAGGTCGGAGGTGGCGCCCATGAGGGTGTTGCCCATCCGCATGAACATGTCGCCCATCCCGCCCATGTCGCCCATCCCGGCGGACAGCTCGTCAAGGACGTCGTCGGGGGTGGCGGTGACGCCGTCGAGCCAGTCGTCGAGGATGATGACCCACTCGTCCTCGTAGCCGCCGGGCTCGGCGGGGTCCTCGACGATCAGCGCCCCGTACAGGCCACGGTCCAGCTGCACCCCGACGTGGGGGTGGAACCAGTAGGTGCCGGGATCGGGCGCGATGAACTCGTAGTCGAAACTGGCCCCGGCCTTGATGGGCTGCTGGGTGACCGGCGGGACGCCGTCCATGTCGTTGCGCAGCGCGAGCCCGTGCCAGTGCACGGAGGTGTCCGCCTCGAGCTGGTTCCGGACGGTGGCCTTCAGAGTGTCTCCGGCGCCGAGACGGATCACGGGCGCCGGAACAGACCCGAACGCCCAGGTCGGCGCGGTCGCCCCGGCTAGGTCCAGCACGGTCGGGGCGGCGGTGAGGGTCGCGGTGGTGACCTTCCCGGTGCCGCCGCGGCGCCGCTCGGCGCCTTGGACCTGGGCGCCGTCGGGCTGCACCCAGTTCGCCGCCGGCGCGCAGGCTGCCAGCGCGACCGTCGCGACGGCGCCAATGCTGACGCCGAGGAACCCTCGCCGAGTTAGGAGGAAGCGGGGGCGTGGGGCGGGCGACGGGTTCATCGTTGTTTCCTTTCCGGCCGGGAGCGCGGGCCGTGGTTTTCGTCAGGGAGGCCGTCCGGGTCGGACGTCGCATGATCGGCGGAGGCTCGTGGGGCACGATTGCCGGTTGCCGTGACGGCCGAGGGCTCTGAGCGCCTGGATCCGATGGCGAGCAACGCCATTGCGATCAGCACGATCACGGTCCCGATCCAGCCCCACAGGCCCGGGTCCTCGCGCAGGATCAGCAGCGACAGCAGGATCCCGAAGACCGGCACGAGCAGCGTCCACGCGGCGAGGAGGTCGAGCCGGGCACGTCCGATCTCGGTGAACCAGGCGACCGTGGTGGCGGCGGTGCCGACCAGTGATAGGAACAGCAGGGTGAGGATGAACCGGATGTTCCAGTCGATCGTGGGCGGCCCTTCTGTGACGGCTGCGGTGCCGGCGAGGATCGCACCTCCGATGAGCAGCTGAGCTGCCGCCACGATTCGGACGTCTGCGTGCACGATCCGGCCGATGAGGGTGCCGGCGGTGATCGCGGCGGCGGAGGTCAGTGAGAGCCACGCTCCGGTGCCGAGCCCGGAGGGAAGGACGATGATGAGTAGGCCGGTGAAGCCCAGGCCGATCGCGGCGATCGCGGCGGGGGTGGGACGCTCGCGGTAGAGCCACCACGCGGGCAGCAGGATCAGGATTGGCTGCGCGTTGGCGAGCACCGAGGCGATCCCGGTCGACAGTCCGGTCGCGGCGACGACCATCGTCGCGAATGCCAGGGCGATGTTCACCAGTCCGAGGCAGCCGATCAGTGCCCATGTCTTCGGGTCGCGGGGAAGAGGTGCCCGCTGGATGCCGGCGACGGTTGCGAGCGCGACCCCGGCGATGAGGGCTCTCAGTGCCGCGAGCCACAGCGGCGGGGCGTCTTGCAGGCCGACGGTGATCGCGACGAAGCACGACCCCCAGGCGAGCGTGACCCACAGCATCCGCAGCGGTCGGGGGTGCCCGTGCCGGCTGGCGTCCGCGAGGGGGCGGACGACGGTGTTCACGACGACTCTCGCGTGTCGGTCCCGCTGTCGCCCCCGTGGCGTCGATGATTCGAGTCGTGGGCGCCGGTGTGGTGGCGGTGGCCGAACAGGTGCATGGCGGCCATGCCGATGATCGCGACGTAGGGCAGCACTGCGACGACGTGGGGAAGGTGGTCGATGAACAGGTAGATCGCGATCCCGAGCACGGAGATCCCGATGATCAGCCACGCCGTCACAGGCATCCGTCGCCGCGGGTCGCCTTCGCCGGGATGGTCGGCGGGCGGTTGGTGGTCACCGGTCATGGTCGGGCTCCTCCGCCGGTGTGAGGAAGTCCTGGCGCATGCCGAGGCTCTCGTCGGTGAGGCGGATCGAGGTCGCGGCGTCGGGGACGGTGCCCGTCAGCGCGCGGATCGCGTCGATCGTCTCGGGCACGACGATGGCCTCGTTGTAGACCTGGTAGGCGAGGTAGGCCTCGCTGCCGTTCACGGTGACCAGGTCCTCCCACACGGCGACCTCCCACATGTCTCCCCGGGGGCGGCCGAGATCGCGCATCAGCTCGACGGTGGAGTTGAGGGCGACCAGGCCGTCGGACATCCGGATGAACGCGATGCGGGGCGCGGCGCGCAGGGCGTCCAGCACCTCGTCGCGGGTCGCCTCCCGGGTCAGTTGCAGCGTCCAGTAGTGGCTGTGGGTCTGCGTGTGGGCGCCTTTGGCGGCGATGGTGACGACATCGAGTCCGGGGAGCACGGTCTGTGCGTCGGGGCCCTGATGAGAGGGGATGGTCGGTTCTGGGACCATCGTGTTCATGATCCCGCCGAGGTGCGATTCCCACGGGTCGGTGGCGCGGCGGATGAGCACCCCACGGGCGCGCAGCAGGAGTCCGGCCGCATCCAGCGCGCCGAGGATCCGCACGATGCTGGTGGTGTTGCAGGAGACCACCCGGGTGCTGTCCCTGCCGATGGCGCTGGCGTAGTTGGCTTGGGCGACGAAGGAGTGGCCGGTGGTGGAGTGGGACTCGCCGCCTTGGAACACTGCCTTGACGCCGAGGGCGCGGTAGCGCTCCAGGTTTCCCGCTGCCACATGCTTGGGGGTGGTGTCGACGACGACGTCGCACTGCGCGAGAAGGTCGTCGAGCACTCCCTGTGCGGGCACGTCGGCGCCCCGCATGGCCTGCTGCGCCTCGATGGTGGAGGCGAACACGGGCAGGCGGTTCGCTGCGGACTTGATCCGCCAGTCGGTGGCGATGTCCGCGACGCCGACCAAGTCCATGTCCGACTGCAGCAGGACCGCGTCGGCGACGCGCTTGCCGATGACGCCGTAGCCGTTGACGCCGACTCGAATGGTGTTCATGTGCGTGCCTTTCTGATGAGGGATGGGAGCCGCGGCGGTCATCGCCGTCGCCGCGTGGTCCAGAGCAGGTAGCCGCCGAGTGCGGTGACCACGCTCGCGCCGGCGCCGATCATGACGCCTTCCCGCGAGCGCCATCTCGTGTTCCCGCTGACGAGTTCGCCGATGCCGTTGATCAGGGCGGCGGTGATCATGCCGGCGATCAGGCGATTGCCGATCCGTTCAGCCCGTCCCACGAGCGGTTCCAGTTCGGCCGCGCGCAGGTGCACCTCGAGGCCGCCGTTCTCCAGCACCCGCCGGAGCTGCTTGAGTGTTCCGGGCAGCTCGAGCAGCAGTGCTCCGGCATCCGCGGATGCCTGTGCCCAGCGTTTCGCCAGGGCGGGGAGGGAGAACTGTCGCTGCACGATCCGCTCCGAGAAGGGGGTGAGCGCCTGCAGCATCTCGAACTCGGGGTCGAGCCGTGCCGCCAGTGCCTCGCCCATCATCAGGACCTTGAACAGCAGAGCGGTCTGCTGCGGCAGCTGGAGGTGGTGGTGTCGCAGCAGGGCGAGCAGCTCTCCGAGCAGGTGGCTGAGGTTAATGTCGGACAGGGGGCGTCCGAGATACCGCGACACGAAGACGTCCAGGGAGCGGCCGAGCTCGCCGCGGTCGGAGGTGTTCTTGGTGATCGAGAGCGCGAGCAGGGCGGTGGCGAGCGCGTTGGAGTCTCCGCGGGTGAAGGCGAGCAGCACGTCGGAAAGCTGCTCGGTGACCTCTTCGTCGAGTTGGCCGACCATGCCGAAGTCGATGAGGGCGATGGATCCGTCGGTTTGGATGAACAGGTTGCCCGGGTGCGGGTCGGCGTGGAAGAAGCGGTTCTCGAACACCATGGTGAGGATGAGGTCTGCGCCTCGCCTGGCCAGCTGGTTCCGGTCGATGCCGGCCGCGTCCAGGGCGGGCAGGTCGTCGACTCGGATGCCGTGCATCCGTTCCAGGGTCAGCACGCGTGACGTGGTCGTCTCCCAGAACACCTGGGGGACGGCGACGTCGGGTGAGTCGGCGAAGTCGGCGGCGAACCGCTCCGCGTTCCGGCCCTCCTGCAGATAGTCGAGCTCGGCGCGCAGCGTGCGGGAGAACTCCTCGACGATGCCCGGCAGGTTGTACTGGCGGGCGGCATCCCACCGCTTGTCGGCGCGCTCGGCGAGGTTCTGCAGGATCTCCAGGTCTTCGTGGATCTGGGCGACCGCGCCGGGTCGGCGGACCTTCACGACGACCTGGGTGCCGTCGTGAAGGGTCGCGGCGTATGCCTGCCCGATCGACGCGGCGGCCAGCGGTTGCGGGTCGAACTGTGCGAAGAGCTGTTCGGGGTCCGCGCCGAGCTCCTCGCGGATCACCGCCTTCATCGGCTCCCAGGCCTCGGGCTGCGCGGCGTCCTGAAGCTTGACCAACTCGGCGAGGTAAGCGGCGGGCAGCAGGTCGTTGCGGGTGGACAGCAGCTGGCCGAGTTTGATGAAGGTCGGTCCGAGCTCCTCGAGGGCGAGTCGGAGGTGTTCCGGACTGGCGTAGGGCTCGTCCCGGCGCGCATGCCCGAGAACGCCTTTGTTGAAGGGAATCCACTTCTCCAGTCCGAGCAGCCCGAGGCCGAGCCCGAGTCCGTGGTGCTCGAGGATGGTGGCGATGCGCCGATACCGGCTCCGATGCGTGCTCATCAGTCGAGGCCTCCTTCGCGGTTGGTCGCGTCGCGGACCGAGGTGTCCGGGCCGATCGCGAACGTCTTGGTCTGTCCGGCCGAGAGCGGCACGGCGACCGCGCCGACGCGCACGTGGATCGCGGGTGCTGAGCCGGCGTGCACGCGAAGCTCCAGGCTGCGGTCACGGAGCATCACGTCGACGAGGTGGCCGCGGTATCGGATCTGGAACCCGACCCGGGTGAGGTTCGGCGGCAGTCGGGGGGCGAAGACGAGCTCGTCGTCACCGAGGGCCATGCCGGCGAACGAGCGGACGGGCAGGTCGATGGTGCCGGCCATCGCGCCGAGGTGGATCCCTTCGCGGGTGGTGCCGCCCTGGGAGTCGTCGAGATCGGCGATCAGCGCCTCGCGGAACGCGATCCAGGAGCGGGACGGGTCGATGCCGGCCAGGACGGAGGCGTTCACGACTCGGCTGAGCGTCGACCCGTTGGCGGTGCGGGCGAGGTAGTACTCGACCGTGCGGGTCAGGTCCTGCTCGGAGAACGGGTAGCCGAGCGTGGCGAGCTGCGCCCGGAGCCCGTCGTGACCGAGCAGGTAGACCAGCATGACGACGTCGGGCTGCTTGGCGAGCTTGTACCAGTTGGTGCTGTCGTTCTCGGACTCGAGGATGAGATCGAGCCGGCCGATGTTCCCGTACTCCTCGCGGTAGTGGTCCCAGTCCAGCTCCTGCAGGCTCTCGTAGCCGTCGAACTGGGTGAGGATGCCGTCGCGGTGGAACCCCACCGCCAGTCGTGTGCTGAGCCGGGCCCATCCCGCGATCTCCTCGTCGGTGACGCGGAGCCGGTCGCGGAGGCCCTCGCCGCGGTGCCCGTGGAGCAGGGCGAGTGTCCGGGCCGCTCGCGTGGCGACCCAAGAGGCGAGGACGTTGGTGTACGTGTTGTCGCGCAGGCCGCTGCCGGGAGCGTCCGGGGCGCCGTCGTGGAACTCGTCGGGTCCCATCACCCCGGCGATGTGGAAGCGGTCGGTGGCAGTGTCGTGCTCGGCGAGCGAGGCGAACAGGCGGGTGACCTCGATGATGAGCTCGCCGCCGCGTTCGGCGAGCCACTCGAGGTCGCCGGTGGCCTGGTAGTGCTGCCAGGCGTTGTAGGCGATGGCGAGGCCGACGTGGCGTTGACGGTGGGAGTTGTCCGGCATCCACCGACCGGAGCGCGGGTTGTAGAGCGCCTCGGGCGTCTCCTCGCGACCGTCGCTGCCGCTCTGCCAGGGGAAGAGGGCTCCGCGGAGTCCGGCGGCGGTCGCCGCGGCGCGGGCGGCGTCCAGTCGCCGCCAGCGGTAGTCGATCAGCGCCCGGCTGATCTCGGGCGTGCGCAGAGCGATCACGGGCAGGACGAACACCTCGTCCCAGAAGACGTGCCCCCGATACCCCTCGCCGTGCAGGCCGCGGGCGGGCACCCCGGCGTCGAGCTCGACGGTGTGCGGCGAGAGGGTCTGGAGCAGGTGGAAGACGTGCAGGTTCAGGATGAGTCGGCTGTGCGTGTCGGCGTCCAGGGTGACCGCGAAGCGTTCCCAGAGTCGCCGCCACGCCGCCGCGTGGCGTTCCCGCAGCGCCTCGACGTCGCCACCGCGTTCGGTGAGCAGGGTCAGGGCGGCACCACCCGGCTCGCTGATGGCCCGATCGTGGGAGGTGTAGATCGCGGCCGTCTTGGTGAGGGTGACCGGTCGACCCTGCTCCAGAGGGATGCGCAGCTCCCGGGTGGGCTGCGATGGCGTGTCGATGCGGTGATCGGTCGCGCTGTCGGTTCCGGTGAGGGTCGTGCGGACGGCGGTGGCGATGTGGACCCGGCTCTGTCGGGTCCGCACCTCGCAGAGGGTGGTGTCGCCGACGTGGCGGAACGTCGGCTGCGTGAGGTGGGTGGCGTCCGATCCGAGGTACGCGGCCACGTTGCTGTTGCGCACGCCGGCGTCGATCCCGGCGCGAAGGGTGACCGTGCCGCTCCAGTCGGGGGCGGTGAGCGTGGTTTCCAGCACGGCAAGGTGAGGTTCGTCCAGGGAGGTGAACGTCGTCTGCACGAAGTCGAGTCGATCCCCGTTCGGAGCGGTGAGGACCGCGCGGCGGACGACCAGGCCGCGGCGCAGGTCGAGCTCGCGTCGTTCGCTGTGCGCGACGACCTGGCCGGTGGACAGCCACGGCCCGCCTCCGATGCGGAGGTCCACCGGAAGCCAGTTGGGCGTGTTGACGAGATGCTCCTCCTCGAGCTCGCGCCCGTGGATGGTGCTCGCCAGTCGGTTGTACACGCCGGCGAGGTAGGTGCCGGGATAGTGGATGCCGTCGTCGTGGTGCTCGGGCCGGGCGCCACGGGTGGCCATGTAGCCGTTCCCCAGCGCGGTGAGCGCCTCCCGGTGCCCTTCGTGCGCGGGGTCGAAGCCGTCGTAGACCAGCTGCCACGGATCCGTGGTGGAGACGCCCAGGTCGAGCTCGGCGACATCGGCCAGGACGAGGTCGGCGCCCGCGGCCTCGAGCTGCTCCCGCGCTCCGGCGCGGTCGATGCCGACGACGAAGCCGAAGCCTCCGCGCCTCGCGGCCGCTACGCCGGCGACCGAGTCCTCGACGACCGCGGTGCGGGCCGCGGCGACACCCAGTCGCCGGGCCGCCTCCACGAACATGGCGGGATCCGGCTTGCCTTTCAGGTGATGCGTGAGCGCGATCCGGCCGTCCACCACGGTGTCGAAGCAGCCGGCCAGTCCTGCGGCGGCGAGCATCTGCTGCGCGTTCCGGCTCGCGGTGACCAGCCCGACCGGCACGGCCGCGTCCCGCAGGCGATGCAGCAGCGCCGCGGTGCCCGGATAGACGCGCAGCCCACGGGTGCCCAGCTCCGCCAGGAACAGCTCGTTCTTGCGCGCCGCGAGCCCCGCGATCGTCCACGCCGTTGGTGGGTCGTCGGGATCTCCGGCGTCCAGGGCGATCCCACGGGTCGCCAGGTACGCCGATACCCCGTCCTCGCGGGTTCGCCCGTCCACATAGCGGCGGTAGTCGGCGACCGGGTCGAAGGTCGTCTCGGGGTCGTCCACCTGCACACGCGGGTCTCGCAGCACCTCGTCGAACAGCTGCTTCCACGCGGCGGCATGGATCGCGGCGGTGTTCGTGACCACGCCGTCCATGTCGAACAGCACCGCGTCGTAGACGGCATCGAGGTGGTGAGTCCCGTGCTCTGCCGACCGCGGAGTCATCGCGGCGCCTCGCGTCCGGTCATGAGGCGCCGCCGGGCGTCGACGCCGGGGCGAGGCTGCTCGCCTCTGCCGGGGCCGCGGGGGCCTGCTGGGCGGGCAGCCGGAGCCGCTTGAGCAGGAGCGCGTTGACGGCGACGATCACGCTGGAGCCGGACATGCTGATGGCGGCGATCTCGGGGGTGAGCATGATCCCGAACGCGGGGTAGAACACGCCGGCGGCGATGGGCAGCGCGATGGCGTTGTAGCCGATGGCCCAGCCGAGGTTCTGCCGCATCTTCCGCAGCGTGCCCTTCCCGATCTTCAGCGCGATCGCGACATCGAGCGGGTCGGAGCGCATCAGGACGACGTCTGCGGTCTCGATGGCGACGTCGGTGCCGGCGCCGATCGCGATGCCGAGGTCCGCCTGGGCGAGGGCGGGGGCGTCGTTGACGCCGTCGCCGACCATCGCGACCTTCTTGCCGGATGCCTGGAGCTCGGCGATCTTGGCGGACTTGTCCTCGGGGAGCACGTCGGCGATCACGGTGTCGATGCCCAGCAGCGAGGCGATGCGCTCGGCGGTGGGCTTGTTGTCGCCGGTGAGCATCGCCACCTCGATGCCCTGCTCGTGGAGTGCGTCGATCGCGGCTTTCGCGGTGTCGCGGGGGGCGTCGGCGAGGGCGATCACGCCGGCGATCTGCCCGTCGACGGCGAACATGATCGCGGTGCGGCCGCCGTCTGCGAGGGCCTGCTGCTGCGAGACGACCGGGCCGGTGTCGATGCCCTGCGCGGCCATCAGCCGGGCGTTGCCGAGCACCACCTGCCTTCCGTCGACGGTGGCGATCGCGCCCTGCCCGGTGACGTTGCGGAACGCGGACGCGGTGCGACGCGGGATGTTCCGGCTCTCGGCGTATGTGACGATCGCCTTGGCCAGCGGGTGCTCCGACTCCCGCTCGAGCGCCGCGGCGAGGGCGAGTAGCTCGAGGTCGTCCATGCCGATGGGGATGTAGTCGGTGACCTCGGGCTCGCCCTTGGTGAGAGTGCCGGTCTTGTCCAGCACGACGGTGTCGATATGCGCGGCGGTCTCGATGCCGGTGGCGTTCTTGAACAGGACACCACGCTTGGCGCCCAGGCCGGTGCCGACCATGATCGCGGTCGGGGTGGCGAGCCCGAGGGCGTCGGGGCAGGTGATAACGACGACGGTGATCGCGAACAGGATCGCCATCGGCACATCCGCCCCGGCGAGGAACCACACCAGGAAGGTCAGAGTGCCTCCGACGAGGGCGAGCAGGACGAGCCAGAACGCGGCCCGGTCGGCGAGACGCTGCCCAGGGGCCTTGGAGTTCTGCGCCTCCTGCACCAGCTTCACGATCTGCGCCAGCGCCGTGTCGGCGCCAACCTTCGTGGCGCGCACCCGGAGGGTGCCGACGGTATTCACGGTCGCGCCGATCACCTCCGAGCCGGGCGCCTTCTCGACCGGCATGGATTCGCCAGTGACCATCGACTCGTCGATCTCGGACTCGCCGTCCTCGACGACGCCGTCGGTGGGGACCTTCGCGCCGGGGCGGATGAGCATGAGGTCCCCGGGGACGACCTCGGAGGTGGGGATCTCGACCTCCTCGCCGTCGCGGAGGACGACCGCGCGGGCGGGAGCGAGCTCCAGCAGCCGTCGGATGGCGTCGTTCGCGCCGCCCCTGGCGCGCATCTCGACCCAGTGGCCGAGGAGCACGAAGGTGGCCAGCACGGTCGCCGCCTCGTAGAAG
The DNA here is from genome assembly GCF_000400485.1 of Agrococcus pavilionensis RW1. Lineage (GTDB taxonomy): Bacteria > Actinomycetota > Actinomycetes > Actinomycetales > Microbacteriaceae > Agrococcus > Agrococcus pavilionensis. Next base: position 135,244 of record NZ_ASHR01000025.1, on the reverse strand, counting down.
ACCTCGCCGCCGCCGGTGAGGGTGATGATCAGGCTGTAGATCCAGCCGGTGCCGACGCCGACCGCGACCAGCACCATCATGTCGAGGGTGCGGGCCCGCAGGGCTCGGTAGGCGCCGTCGAAGAAGATCCAGGCCGAGTAGAAGATCACCGGCAGCGACACGATCAGCATGAACACGTCGTCGCGCAGCCCGAACGGGGCCGGCACTTCGAAGCCGATCACCTCCCGGCCGATCGGGGACCAGAGGGTGATCGGGATCGACAGGATCAACGCGACCAGGAACCGGTTGCGCATGTCCCGGATCATCGCGTCCATCGACATGCCGCCGTGATGCCCGCCGTGGCCCATCACATCCTGCGCGCTGCGGCCGGCCGGCTGAGCCCCGTGATCGTGTCCGCCCTCGGTGGCCGGAGCGTGACCGGCATGCGCGCCGGCGTCCATGGCGGAGTGGTCCGCGTGGTCCGCTGCCGGGTGCGGGTGCTCGTGCCCCGCCGGGGTGTCATGACCGGTGGAGACCGCGCGTCCCTCGTGCTCGGCGTGGTCGTGGTGGTCGGCGTGCTCGTGAGGTTCGTGGGCGGGGTCGCAGATGTGGTCCGGGACGGATCGCCCGGCGCAGTGGTAGCCGCATTCGATCACCCACTTCTGCAGGTGCGCGACCGAGGTGGTCTGCGGGTCGTAGGTGACGGTCGCGGTCTGGGAGACCGGGTTCGCGTCGACGGACAGGACGCCCGGCTGGCGGGCGAGGTGGGCTTCGGTGACGTTCTTGGAGGTCGCGCGGATCATGCCGCTGACCTGCAGGGTCACGGTCCTGGTGTCGGTCATCGGATTTCCTTCGCGGTGGAGGGGCGGTTCAGGTCGGTGTCGGGGTGGGGCCAGCGCCAGTCGGCGACGGCGGGGATGTCGGTGCCATGCTCGCGGGTGTGGGCGCGGGCGCGCAGGCGGGCGTCGACGAGTTCCTGCCGCAGCTGCGCGTGGGTCGCAGCAAGGCCCGGGACGTGGTCGAGGACGTCGATCGCGAGCCGGTAGCGGTCGAGGTCGTTGAGCATGACCATGTCGAACGGGGTCGTGGTGGTGCCCTTCTCCACGAAGCCGTGCACGTGCAGGTTCTGGTGCCCGGCGCGCTTGTAGGTGAGACGGTGGATCAGCCACGGGTAGCCGTGGTAGGCGAAGATCACCGGCTTGTCGGGGGTGAAGATCGCGTCGAACTCCCGGTCCGGAAGCCCGTGCGGGTGCTGGTCCTCGGATTGCAGACGGGTCAGGTCGACCACGTTCACGACCCGCACGGACAGGCCCGGGATGTGCTCGCGCAGCAGCGCGGCCGCGGCGAGCACCTCGAGGGTGGGCACGTCGCCGGCGGCGGCGAGCACCACGTCCGGCTCGTTCCCCTCGGTCTCGGTGCCGGCCCAGGGCAGGATGCCCAGGCCCCGGGTGCAGTGCTCGATCGCCTCGTCCATGGTGAGCCACTGCGGGGCGGGCTGCTTTCCGGCGACGACGACGTTGATGTAGCCGGTGGAGCGCAGGCAGTGGTCGTAGGTGGATAGCAGGGTGTTCGCGTCGAACGGGAGGTAGACGCGGACGATGTCGGGGCTCTTGTTCAGGGCGAGGTCGATGAACCCGGGATCCTGGTGGCTGAACCCGTTGTGGTCCTGCCGCCAGACGTGGCTGGAGAGCAGGTAGTTGAAGCTCGGCACCGGTTCCCGCCAGGGCACCTCGCTGGCGGCTTCGAGCCATTTGGCGTGCTGGTTGAACATCGAGTCGACGATGTGCGTGAACGCCTCGTAGCAGTTGAACAGGCCGTGCCGGCCGGTCAGGACGTACCCTTCGAGCCAGCCCTGGCACTGGTGCTCGCTGAGCACCTCCATCACCCGCCCGGTCGGCGCCAGATGCTCGTCCACCGGCAGCACGGCCGCGTTCCACTGCTTGCCGGTGGCCTCGAACACGGGCGGGGCGAGCCGGTTGGAGGCGGTCTCGTCGGGGCCGAAGATGCGGAAGTTGTCCGGGTTGTGCCGGATCACGTCGGCGAGCCATTCGCCGAGCACCCGGGTCGCCTCCCCGGTTTCCGCGCCTCGCGCCTCGGGGTCGACCGGGTGGGCGTGGTCCCGGAAATCGCCCAGGCGCAGCGGGACGGTCAGCTGCCCGCCGTTCGCGACCGGGCTCGCGCTCATCCGCCGCACTCCCGCCGGGGCGACCGCGACCGTGGCGGGGAACGGGGCGCCGTCGGCGTCGAAGAGCTCGTCGGGCCGGTAGGAGGCCAGCCAGTCCTGGAGGATCTGCAGGTGCTCGGGGGTGTCGCGGACCTCGGCGAGCGGCACCTGGTGGGACCGCCAGGTGCCCTCCACGGGGAGCCCGTCGATCACCGGCGGGCAGGTCCAGCCTTTCGGGCTGCGCAGCACGATCGCTGGCCACGCAGGCCGGCCCTCCAGGGTGCCGGCCGCCGCGGCGGTCTTGATGTCCGCGATCCGGTCCAGCACCTCGTCCAGCACGCCGGCGAACCGGGCGTGGGACTCCTGCGGGTCCTCGCCGTCGAAGCCGACGGTGACCACGAACGGCTCGTGGCCGTAGCCGCGCAGCAGCGCGACCAGCTCGTCCTCGGGGATGCGGGACAGCACCGTCGGGTTGGCGATCTTGTACCCGTTCAGGTGCAGGATCGGCAGCACCACCCCGTCCGCGGCGGGGTTGAGGAACTTGTTGCCGTGCCACGCGGTCGCCAGCGGCCCGGTCTCCGCCTCCCCGTCGCCGATCACACAGGCGACCAGCAGATCCGGGTTGTCGAACGCGGCGCCATAGGCGTGGACAAGGGAATAGCCGAGCTCGCCGCCCTCGTTGATCGACCCCGGCGTGTCCGGGGACGCGTGCGAGGGGATGCCGCCGGGAAAGGAGAACTGCCGGAACAGCGCCCGCAGTCCCTCCTCGGTGCGGTCGATCCGCGGGTACAGCTCCGTGTACGTGCCGTCCAGGTAGGCGTTGGCGACCATGCCCGGCCCGCCGTGCCCCGGCCCGGTCACGTACAGGGTGTTCAGGTCCCGATCGGTGATCGCCCGGTTGAGGTGGGCGTACAGGAAGTTCAGACCCGGGGTGGTGCCCCAGTGCCCCAGCAGCCGCGGCTTGATGTGCTCCGCGGTGAGCGGGTCGCGCAGCAGCGGGTTGTCGAGCAGGTAGATCTGCCCGATGCTCAGGTAGTTCGCCGCCCGCCACCACGCATCCACCTCCTCCAGTCGGTCCAGGGTGACGTCGGTGGTGCGGTGGGCCCAACGGGCCGCTGCGGTGCTCATGGCAGGACTCCTCGCGGTTCGCGGCCGAGGCCGCCGAATGTGGTCATGGTGATAGCGGTCATTGTGCGGTCCCTGTCGGGAGGACGACGGTGGTCTCGGTGCCGTGGATCCAGACGACGCCGCGGTCGTCGACGAGCACGACCGCCCCATCTGCGTTCCCGAGCGCCTGGACGGTGCCCGTGGCGGCACCGACGCTGTCCCAGGATCCGGTGCCGGTGAGTCGCCAGAGGGTGCCGTCGGTGTCGACGCCGACCAGCCCGCCCGTGGAGTCCGCCTCCACCAGGTAGAGCGGCGGCGCATCCGCGACGAGGTCGAAGGTGGCGCCCGCATCCCGGCTCTCCTGCAGGCCCTGCCGCGTCGCGGCGTAGAGGATGCCGTCGGTGGTGACGGTCAGGTCGGCGGCGGGGAGCTCGGCGCCGTCGATCCAGGTGGTCCCGCCGTCGGTGCTGGTGCGGATGGTGATCGAGCTGGACCCGATCCCGTGGATCGCACGGTCTCCGGCGGTGAGGACGTGGAAGTCCTCCTGCCCGGTAAACGCGACCGGCTCCCAGGTGGTCCCGGCGTCGGTGCTTCGGATGAGTCCCAGGTTGTGCTTGCCGAGCTCCGCCGGGGTGTTCGGTCCGGGGTGCCCGGAGGCGTAGAGGACGTCGCCGTCGGCGGTCAGGCCCATCGCGTCGAAGTCCGCGCCTCCCAGGGGGCCGGAGATGTCGCCGGTGTCGGTGAGGGTGTAGAGGCCGATGTGGGTGCCCAGCAGCACGGTGCTCCCGCCGAGGTCGACGATGCCGTGCACATGACCGAGACCCGTGTCCGGGGCGGGTGCCGAGATGGCGGTCGGCGTGGAGGTGCAGCCGGTCAGCAGCAGCCCCGCGGCAGCGGCGACGGCAGCGGCCGTGATCGTGGTGGCGTTGCTGCTCATGCGATCGCCTGGATGAAGAGGATGGTCGCCGCGGACAGGATGATCAGGGCGAGGATGATGCCCACGAAGCACGCGGCCAGAGTCCGGGAAGTCATGATGGGCCTTTCGACGGGCCGGCGCTGTCCAGGTCAGGGGTGGTCGGCCCCGCCCGAGGGGTTCGGGTCAGAGGGTGGCGAGGATGTCCTGCATGGTGGTGATCTCGGCGGTCTGTCCGTCGATGATCTGCTGGGCGAGCGCGGCCACGTCCGGGTTCTCGCCGTTGTTCAGCACCATCTGGGCCATGGTGACGGCGCCCTGGTGGTGGCCGACCATGCCCTCGAGGAACAGCCGGGTCGCCTCGACCCCGGTGGCGGCGTCCAGGGCGGCCATGTCGTCGTCGGACATCATCCCGTCGCCGTGGTCCATGCCGCCCATCCCGCCCATCCCGCCCATGTCGGACATGGAGTCGTCGTAGGGGATTCCCCAGTCCTCGAGCCAGCCCTTCATGGTCTGGATCTCGGGGCCTTGGGCGGCTTTGATCTGCTCGGCGAGGGTCACGACCCGCTCGTCGATGCCGTCCTTGGCCAGGATCTGATCGGCCATCTCGATGGCCTGTTCGTGGTGCGGGATCATCATCGTGACGAACATCTCGTCAGCGGAGTTGAACGATGCCTGCTCGGAGGGGGCGGGGGTGCTGCTGGTCATGCCGCCGGGGCCGTGGTCCATGCCGGGCATGGATCCGTCGGTGGGCGCGCAGCCGGCGAGCACGAGCGCGGCGGCGAGCGCGGCGGTGCTCAGCGCGAGAATGCGGAAACGCATGGGTGGGTGTCCTTGTCTAGTCAGTCGAATGGTGAGTTGATTCCCGAGCCGTATGCGGGCACGGCGCAGCATCTCCCGGCACAGCGGCGACGGGAGGGCGGGGAATCAGGTTCGACTGATCGACAGGACGATGAGGGAAGGTGGTCGGGGGTGCGGTAACGCGGTGAGCACATTCCGCCCGTGCAGGTGTAGCAGGGCGAGGACGGTGCCCAGGGGGGCCAGCAGCGCCGGGGCGAGCAGCACGATGGTGGCGGCCAGCAGCGCCAGCACGCACGCCATCATCAGCATCGAATGGTCCGGCATTCCGCCCGAGCTGTCGCAGTCGCCCTCGCAGTGCCCGCCCGAAGCCTCGGTGCCTGTCCCGATGGTGTTCTCGAGCATGCTCCCGGTCGCGACGGTGCCGCCCAGGTCAGAGTCGGGCGCGGCATGGACGGCTTCAGAGGCCGCTGCGGGGGTGTCGGCGTGCCCGCTGGTGAGCGTGCCGGTGAGGGTGTGCATGGCCAGCAGGCCGGCGATCAGCAGGAGCGCGGTCGCGAAGGTCAGCAGCAGCCGGTGCAGCCCGGATGGGGCGTGCACCAGGGTTCGGATGTGGTTCACCGCCGACCTCCTTCCCGCGTCCAGCGTACCCCGGTGTGCCCGGATCCCCGCCGGCGCCGATCGGGCGCACGGCGGTCCTGCCCAGCCTGGTCGCCCGACCGACGCCTGACCAGGGGCGATGGTCCCGGATGGGGACCGGTGCGCGGCAACCGGCTCATCGGCGGCCCGTTCCGGCACGGTGGGCCTTCTCCATCAGAGCCAGCAGCCCGAGGGTGTCGTCCTTGATCTGGGTGCGACCGACGACGGCCCAGTTGCGGGCGAGGTGATCGCGGAGATAGTCGAGGATGTGCTCGAGGGGGACGGTGTGCCAGGAGCCGGACCGATGGGGGCGGGCGGTGTTGCCGAACGCGACCGTGCGGATCAGGTGGCCCTCCGGGGCGAGGACCTGCCCGGCCGTCAGCAGCTCCTGGACGAGGGCGGGCGCGTCGGCGGGGGTGCAGCAGCCGAACCGAGCGAACGCGGCCTCCAGCACCGCGGGGTCGCGCATCGCGGGGTTTAGCTTCGGGGCGCCCTCCTTGACCTCGCCGACGATCATGTCCGGCGCCCCGGGGCGGGCGCCGAGGGCCGGGTCGGGGTCGTCGCCGGGGATGTGGTGCAGTCGGATCGCGAGGATGTCCAGGTCGGTGACGGTGCGCGGCCCGTCCGGACCGGTCGCGTCCAGCACCGGGTACTCGGCGACGGTGAAGTACCCGTTCACCCGCAGGTAGGCCTGCACCAGACCGACCGCTGTATCCATCCCGCGCCCCCTTTCCCTGCCGTCGTGGGTCAGGCGGCGTTGGCGTAGCGGGCGGGGTCGCCGTCGAACAGCGGCCCGCACTCGGGGCAGCAGAACCAGTACCGCGCGCCTTCGTAGTCACGGAACAGGCCGCGCTTCTCTGCCCACGCCGGGTCGACCTGATTGCCGGGCATGACCGGGCAGGTGACGAGGTTGGTCGCCCCGGCCGGGGGCTCATGGTGATGGTGCTCGTGGGATCCGTGATCGTGCGCGGCGTGCTCGTGGCCGGTGTGGTGCTCGTGGTCGTGCGTCATGGCGGTCTCCTTGCGTGGGTGTCAGGCGTGGACGGGGGTGGTGTCGCGGCTGGGCGTCAGGACGGTGGGCGTCGGGGCGGGCAGGAGGCGGAAGCGGCGCAGTCGGAGGCTGTTGGTGACGACGAACACGCTGCTGAACGCCATCGCGGCGGCGGCGAGGATGGGGTTGAGCAGGGCGAGCATCGCGACCGGGATCGCGGCGACGTTGTACGCGAACGCCCAGAACAGGTTGCCCTTGATGGTGCCCAGGGTGCGGCGGGCGAGCCGGATCGCGTCCGGGACCAGGAGCAGGTCGCCGGAGACGATGGTCAGGTCCGCGGCGGTGATGGCCGCGTCGGTGCCGGTGCCCATTGCGATGCCGAGGTCCGCTTGGGCGAGGGCGGCGGCGTCGTTCACGCCGTCGCCGACCATCGCGACCACCCGTCCGGATGCCTGCAGCTCGCGGATGGTGTCGAGTTTGCCCTGCGGGGTGACTCCGGCGCGGACGTCCTCGATGCCGGCGTCGTCGGCGATGGTGCGGGCGGCGCCGGGGTTGTCGCCGGTAAGCAGGATCGGGGTCAGCCCGAGCCCGCGCAGTCGGGCGATGGCCTCACGGCTGGTGGGCTTGATGGTGTCGGCGACGCTGATCGCGCCGCGCGCCTGCCCGTCCCACGCCACGACGGTCACGGTGGCGCCCGCGGCCTCGTCGGCCGTGATCGTCGCGGCGAGCTCGTCGGGGATCGCGATCGCCCATTGCCCGGTGATCCAGGTGGCGCGGCCGGCGGCGACCATGCGGCCGTCGACGATGCCCTGCACGCCTTGACCGGCCTCGGCGGCGAATGACTCCACGGCATCCGTCGGGCCGTCGGCTGCGGCGGTGATGGCGCGGCCGATGGGGTGCTCGGAGCCGTGCTCGAGCGCCGCGGCGAACCGGATCAGCTCCGCCTCATCGGTGCCGGGAGCGGGGTGGATGCCGGTGACGGTCATGGTGCCGGCGGTGATGGTGCCGGTCTTGTCGAGCACGACGGTGTCGATGCGGCGGGTCTGCTCGAGCACCTGGGGTCCGCGGATGAGGATGCCCAGCTGGGCGCCGCGGCCGGTGCCGACCAGCAGAGCGGTCGGCGTCGCCAGCCCCAGCGCGCACGGGCAGGCGATGATCAGGGTGGTCACCGCGGCGGTGAAGGCGACCTCCAAGGGCGCCCCCGCGATCAGCCACCCGGCGAACGCGGCCAGGGCGAGGACAATGACGATGGGGACGAAGACGGCCGACACCCGGTCGGCGAGGCGCTGCACCTGGGCCTTGCCGGTCTGCGCCTCCTCGACCAGCCGCGCCATCCGGGCCAGCTCGGTGTCGGCGCCGACGCGGGTGATCTGCACGAGCAGGCGCCCGCCGGTGTTCACAGTCGCGCCGACCACGCGGGAGCCGGGGGCGACCTCGACCGGCACGGACTCGCCGGTCAGCATCGACTCGTCCACCGCGGACATTCCCTCGGTGACGAGGCCGTCGGCGGGGATCTTCTCACCCGGCCGCACCACCACGACATCACCCGGAACGAGCTGTGCGACGGGGACGCGCTGCTCAGTGCCTTCGCGGAGGATCACTGCGTCCTTGGCGCCGAGCTCCAGCAGGGCGCGCAGGGCCTCGCCGGACTGCCGCTTGGCACGAACCTCGAGGTAGCGGCCGAGGAGGATGAACACGGTCACCAGCGCGGCGACCTCCAGGTACACCTCGTGGCCACCGGCCTGCGGGGTGCCGACGAAGGTGACGCTCATCCGCATTCCCGGCATCCCCGCACCGCCGAAGAACAGCGCGTACAGCGACCAGCCGAACGCGGCCAGCACCCCGACGCTGATCAGAGTGTCCATCGTCGCCGCCCCGTGCCGGGCATTGATCGCCGCGGCGCGGTGGAACGGCCACGCCCCCCACACCACCACCGGCGCGGCCAGGGTGAGCGTGAGCCACTGCCAGTAGGTGAACTGCAGGGCGGGGATCATCGACAGCACCGCGACCGGCACCGCCAGCACCGCCGAGACGATCAGCCGCTGCCGCAGCGACGCCAGCTCATCGTCCCGCGGGATGGTCTGCTCAGCCGTGTCGGGCACAGGCGGGGCTGGGAGGCTCGCTCCGTACCCCGCCTGCTCGACCGCCGCGATCAGCTCCTCCACCGGCACCGGGGCCTCCGAGTGCACGCGGGCCTTCTCGGTGGCGAAGTTGACCGTCGCCTCCACCCCGGGCAGCTTGTTCAGTTTCCGCTCGACCCGCGTCGCGCACGACGCGCAGGTCATCCCGGTGATGTCGAGATCGACGTCCAGCGTGCTCATGAGGCTGCGGCGAGGCTGTACCCGGCCTCCTCGACCGCCTCCCGCACCCGCTCCGCGTCCACCGGGGCGGTGCTGGACACGGTCACCGTGGACACGCCGCCGGCGTGCAGGTCGACCTCGACGCCGGAGACCCCGTCGATCGCGGAGACCTCCTCGGTGACGCTGCGCACGCAGTGCGAGCACGTCATCCCCTCCACCAGGAACTGCGCCGACACCTCGCCCGATGCCGGTTGCGCCGTCGCGGAGGCGGTGGTGTTGGCCGTGGCGGCGTGGGAGGTGGGGGCGCAACAGGCGCAGCCACCGCCGTTCGTCGCCTGCAGGCCGAGGTCCTGGAATCCTTGTCCGGTCATGTTGTGCTCCTTTCGTGAGCGTGTCGATGCGTGTGGTGTGAACGTTCTAGGAGCGGACCAGCCGCGCGATCGCGGCGTTCGCCTCGCGGAGCTTCTCCTCCGCGACCGGGCCGCCCTGCGCGGTCGCCTGCGCGACGCAATGCCCGAGATGGTCCTCCAGCAGCGTCAGCGCGACCGACTCCAGCGCCTTCGTCGCCGCCGAGACCTGGGTCAGGATGTCGATGCAGTACACGTCCTCGTCGACCATCCGCGCGATCCCGCGCACCTGCCCCTCCGCCCGACGCAACCGCGCCAGCAGCGTCTGCTTGTCATCCACGTATCCGTGTGCCATCTCAGCCACCTCCGACGTCGATCGGATACCCTCTAGGGGTATAAGGCACTTCGTGAAGAGGATATTCCCGGAGCGGGCAGAGCGAAAGGGCGAACGTGACCAACTGGTACGTCATCACCGGGGGGCCCAGCTCGGGCAAGACCACCACCGTGAACCTGCTGCGGGACCGCGGCTACACCACCACCATCGAGCATGCCCGGCACTATCTCGACCTGCAGCGCATCGCCGGCCGCACCGTCGAGGAGGTCCGGGCGAAGCAGCGGCAGTTCCAGCGCGGCGTCCTGGACATGCAGCTCGCGGAGGAAGCTGCCCTCGACCCGGACGCCACCGTGTTCCTCGACCGGGCCGTCCCCGACTCCCTCGCCTACTACCGCTTCCTCGATCTCGAGCCCGACCCCGCCCTGCTCACCGCGCTCGAGCACGTCGACTACCGCACGACGTTCATCCTCGACCTGCTGCCCCTGGCCGCCGACTACGCCCGCACCGAGGACACCGCCGCCCAGCAGCGCATCCACGAACTGCTGACCCAGGTGTACGAAGCGCTGCCCTTGCCGGTCGTGCGGGTTCCGGTCCTCAGCGCCGACGAGCGGGTGCAGTTCATCCTGGACCGGCTCTGACCGCGAGCTGCTGCGGCAGCGTCGCGACCGTGCCGTGCACCGTGAGCGCACCCGACGCGGGCGAGAGCTCGCCGGCGATGAGCCGCAGCAGCGTGGACTTGCCGGAGCCGTTGCGGCCGACGAGGCCCGTGCGGCCGTGGCCGAGCGCGCCGGTCACCGCGTCGAGCGCGACCGTGCCGTCGGGCCAGGCGAAGGAGACGCGCGCGAGCGCGATGGCGGTGTGTGCCAAGCGGAGACCTCCGAGAGCGTGGATGCGCTGACGGATGCGTCGACGGTGCGTGTGCCGTCGGGTCAGCGCGGAGTCGCGGCTCCCGTGCTGTCGGTCATGCTCTGGTCTCCTCGAGCGAAGTGCGCCGGCGCTGACACCGCCGACGATTGCGCAGGCGACGGTACCGGAACCTCCGCGCATCGGCAACGGTCGGGCTCGCGGGGCTACCCTGGTCGCCATGGCCGCGGACGAGGAGCTCGACGCCCTCGTCGACCGCGTCCCGCTCGGCGAGAGCCGCTTCGAGATCGACGGCCGCGCGTGGAGCATCACTCGTGTCGACCGCGCGGGCGGTCGCTCGAGCACGATCGACGGCGAGGAGCTCGGCGGCCGGGCGCGCATGAGCGCGAACGTGTGGCGCACGAGCGGCGGCACGCGGCTCAAGCCGTGCGAGATGCCCGCCGAGCAGGTGCTCGCGGTGCTGCGCGCGCTGCCGGAGCGCGACGAGCGCTGACCTGCCGCTGCGGACAGGGCGGATGTGTCAGCGCGGCGGCTCGGGATCGGTCACGTCGGCGACCTGGGCGCCCAGGTGCGCGACGAGGGCGTCGCCGTCGACCGTCGCGGCGACGCCGTGGGCGCCCGCGCCGATCGAGACCCGGCGGCCGAGGATCCGCTCGTCGGCGATCACCGGGAGCGGCGTCGTCGTGCCGAACGGCGTGATGGTGCCGCGGCGGAAGCCGGTGACCTCGAACGCGACGTCGGCGTCGGGCATCGAGAGCCGGTTGACGCCGAGTAGCTCGCGCAGCTTCGGCCACGCGATCGCGCGGTCCCCGGGCACGAGCACGAGCAAGTGGTCGCCCTCGCCGCGCCGCACGACCATCGTCTTCACGATGGCTGCGGGCTCGACCCCGCGCGCGGCCGCGGCCTCGGCGAGCGAGCCGACCCTGCCGTGCCGCGTGATCTCGTGCTCGAGCCCCGAGGCGGCGAGCGCGTCGAGGGCGGGGTTCGACTCGGCCATGCCCCAAGGCTACGCGGCCGAGGTCGCGAGCCGGCCCCGAGCATCCATCGAATCGCGACCGGTGCGCTACCGCCTCCGGGGTGCTGGTATGCCCGCACCGATCGGGCGGTTCCGCACCCGCTGGCGCCGAGCAAGCGCGGTCAGGCGGGAGCGGAGCCGGCGCTCGCCGTGAGCGCCTCGACGAGCGATGCGGCGCTCGGATGCGCCGCGATGCCCGCGACGCGCAGGCCGAGCGCCCGGCAGTCCTCGGCGGTCTGGTCCCCGATCGCGACGACGCGCGCGTCGAGCGGCAGCTCGAGCCGCGCGACCTCCCGCGCGATCGAGCCGGAGGTGACGAGCACGGCGTCGACCGGCGCATCGCCGACCGCCGCCAGGAGCCGGTCCCGCGACTCGAATGCCGGCACGGTGCGATAGGCGACGACGTCGGTCACGCGCATGCCGTGCTGGCGGAGCCCGTCGGCGACCGTCGGCCGCGCGTCGAGCGCGCGCGGCCAGAGCGCGCTCCCCTCTCGGTGCGGCCACTCGTCGACGAGCCCGGCCGCCGACTGCCGCGCCGGCACGAAGTCGACCGGCACGCCGCGCTCCCGCAGCGCCGCGGCGGTCGCGACGCCGACGGCCGCGACGCGCACGGAGCCCGGCACCGACGGCAGCACCGGCACGGTCGACCGGCTCGTCACGACGAGCCAGTCGAAGCCGCCGTCCGCGAGCCGCGCGAGCGCGCGGCCGAGCGCATCCTGATCCTCGGCCGGCTCGGTCCGCACGAGCGGCAGCACGAGCGGCTCGAAGCCCGCCGCCGACGCGAGCCGGGCGACCTCGTCGCCCCAGCGGCCGCCGCGCGGGATCAGGACGCGCATCGTCGGCTCAGCCGCTCGAGCGCGCCTCGTGGACGAGGTCTGCCGCGCCGCCCTCGAGCAGCTCGGCGACCGCGCGCTCGGCGACGTCGCGCGCCGCCTCGGCGAGCTCGGCGGGCTTCGTCGAGTCGAGCGTGTAGGCGTGGGATGCCGTGAGCTTCCGCGAGCCGTCGGTCGCGTACGCCGACGCAGTGAGGAAGAGCATCCCGTCGGCGACTTCCGCGTGCGCGGCGAGCGGTGCCGCGCAGCCGGCCTCGAGACCGGCGAGCACGCGCCGCTCGGCGTCGGCCGCGGCACGGGTCGAGGCGTGGTCGGTCGGCGCGACGGCCTTCCGCGCTGCCTCGTCGCCCGCGCGCACCTCGACGGCGAGCGCGCCCTGCGCGGGCGCGGTCGGGAAGTCGATCACGTCGAGCACCTCGGTCGCGCGGTCCTCGAGCCCGAGCCGCTTGAGGCCCGCGAGCGCGAGCACGACCGCGTCGAGGTCGGCGTCGGGGCCCTGCGCGCGAGCGAGGCGCGTCGGCACGTTGCCGCGCAGGTCGACGACGTCGAGGTCGGGCCGCGCGAGCCGGAGCTGCGCCATGCGGCGCGGCGATCCGGTGCCGACCTTCGCGCCCTCGGGCAGCTCGGCGAAGGTGAGCCCGTCGCGCGCGCACAGCGCGTCGCGGGCGTCCTCGCGCTTCGAGACCGCGGCGAGCTCGATGCCCTCGGCGGGTGCCGTCGGGAGATCCTTCATCGAGTGCACCGCGACGTCGACGCGGCCCTCGAGCAGCGCATCCCGCAGCGCCGAGACGAACACGCCCGTGCCGCCGATCTGCTGCAGCGACGAGCGGTCGGTGTCGCCCTGCGTCGTGATCGGCACGAGCTCGACCTCGGCGTCGAAGCGCTCGGCGAGCGCCGCGCACTGCGCCATCGCGAGCTCGGAGCCGCGCGTGCCGACCTTGAGCGCGCTCACGGCTGCAGCCCGGCGACCGCGGGCCGGAACCCGAGCCGCGGGTTCTCGCAGCAGCCGGGGCGGCACACGTCGTACCAGGGGTGGATCGAGGTGACGGCCTTCCGCTCGGCGACCGGCCGGCCCTCGAGCCGCTCCTGCACGAGGTCGACGAGCGCGCCGACGTACTGCGGGTCGACGCCGGGCGTCGGCGCGCGGCGCACCCACAGGCCCGCCTCGGTCGCCGTCTCGATCGCCTCCTCGTCGAGGTCCCACATGACCTCCATGTGGTCGCTCACGAAGCCGAGCGGCACGATCACGACGGCCTTCCGGCCCTCCAGCGCCTCGATCGCATCGTTGATGTCGGGCTCGAGCCACGGCTGCGAGGCAGGCCCCGAGCGCGACTGGTAGACGAGCTGCCACGCGACACCCGGCGCCGCCTCGCCCATCACGTGCTCGGCAGCGGCGAGGTGCTGCGCCTCGTAGCCGCCGCCCGGCCCCCACTCGTGCAGGTCGGGTGCGCCCGAGCGCTCCGCGTCGGCGGTGGGGATGCTGTGGGTCGCGAAGAGCACCTCGACGTCAGCCTCGGCGAAGCCCGCCTCGCGCGCCTCGGCGACGCTCGCGCGCACCCCGTCGACGAACGGCGCGAGGAAGCCCGGGTGGTTGAAGAACTGGCGCACCTTGTCGATCTGCATCGACGCCTGCAGTCCCGTCGCCTCGAGCGCGTCGGCCCAGTCCTCGCGGTACTGGCGGCACGAGGAGTACGACGAGTAGGCGGAGGTCGGGATGGCGAGGAGCTTCGAGGCGCCCGCGTCGGCCGCCTGCTGCAGCGCCTCGTCGAGGTAGGGCGCCCAGTTGCGGTTGCCCCAGTAGACGGGCAGGTCGAGGCCCGCCTCGGCGAGCGCCGCCTCGAGCGCGGCCTTGAGCTCGCGGTTCTGGTCGTTGATGGGGCTCACGCCGCCGAAGTGGCGGTAGTGGGTCGCGACCTCCTCGAGCCGCTCGTCCGGGATGCCGCGGCCGCGCGTGACGTTGCGGAGGAACGGCAGCACGTCGTCCTGCCCCTCCGGCCCGCCGAAGCCCGACAGCAGGATGCCGTCGTAGGCGACGGGCTCCTCGACGTGCTCGGGCCCGGCCTGCGCGGCCTCGGTCGCGCTCGGCACCGCGGCGCCGGGCTCGAGGTGCACGCCGGTCGCGGCGGGCGCCTTCGTCTCGCGGCGGCCCTGCTGCGCCGCCTGCTGCTGCTCCGGCTGGGCCTGCACGGCCGCGCCTCCGCAGCACCCGCCGCCGCAGCAGCCGCCCTGCGCCTGGCTCGATCCTGCCTGTGTCGACTCGCTCATGCGAGCACCTCCTCGATCTCGTCGATCGTGATCCGTCGGCCCGTGAAGAACGGGATCTCCTCGCGCACGTGCAGGCGCGCATCCACGGCCCGCAGCTCGCGCATCATGTCGACGAGCTCGACGAGCTCGTCGGATTCGAGCGGCAGGATCCACTCGTAGTCGCCGAGGGCGAACGCCGCGACGGTGTTCGCGACCACGCCGCGGTAGGCGGCGCCCGCGCGGCCGTGCTCGGCGAGCATGCGGGAGCGCTCGGCGGGGTCGAGCAGGTACCACTCGTAGGAGCGGTTGAACGGGTAGACCGTCACCCACTGCTTCGGCTCGATGCCGCGGAGGAACCCGGGCACGTGGGACTTGTTGAACTCCGCGTCGCGGTGCACGCCCATCGCGCTCCAGGTGATCGTCGTGCCGGCGAGCTCGCGCGAGCGGCGCACGCGGCGCACGGCCGCCTGGAGCGCCTCGGGGCTCGTGGCGGCGCCGGCCGTGCCGTGCATCCACACGAGCACGTCGGCGTCGGCGCGCATGCCCGAGACGTCGTAGATGCCGCGCGTCGTGACGCCCTCGGCCTCGAGCGCCGCGAGCTCGTCGGCGAGCGGCGCTCCGCCGGTGCTCGATCCCGCAGCGCCCGCGCCGCCGCGGCGGTGCACGCTCCAGATGGTGAACCCGTCGCCCAGCGCTCCTGCCTGGGGCGATGACTGCTCGCTCATGCCTCTCCTCGTCCGTCTGTCACTGGGGTGCCGGATGCGTCCTCCGGCTCGGTCGCGGCGGCCTCGTCGTCGAGGTCCTCGGTCCAGGGGGTGCCGGCGATCGCGAAGCGCTCGCGGCGGATGCGCAGGGCCGCCTCGCGCGCGTCGGGCACGACCTGCGCGAGGCCCGTGCCGGCGACGGCCGCGCCGACGACCTCGAGGTTCTCGTGCTCGGCCGCGGCGTCGCGGAGCGCCTGCTGGCGGCGCTTCGCGCCGACGATCGACGAGGGCTGGCCCTGCTCCCAGCGCACGCGGGCGCTCGCGAGCGGCTGCGGCAAGTCGATGCCGAGGATCGCCTTCGCGTCCTCGAGCGCGAGCGCCGCGGCCGCCGCGTCGTCGAGCCCCTCGGTCGCGGGCGCGGCGATGCCCGAGCCGTAGGAGAGGCGCACGACCTCGCGGCCCGCGGCGGCCTCGCGCAGCCACGACCACTTCGCGCTCGAGTGCGTCATCGCCTTCGCGCGCACGCCCGTCGCGTCGGCCGCGACGAGCACGCCCGTGCCGCGCGGATCGCCCGAGACCGCGCCCGCGGGGAGCACGAGCGTGACGAGCTCGACGGTCACGCCAGGCTCGTCGGCGCGCGCCGCCGGGCCGATCGCGTCGCCGAGCACGCGGCGCGCCTCGCGCTCGGGGAGCGCGACGACGAGCGACGACGCGTCGAAGCTGCCCGCATCCGTCTGCACGCGCCAGCCGGTCGCGGTCTTCGCGGCGGAGACGGCGCGCACGCCGGTGCGCAGCTCCGCGCGGTGCTCGCGCGCGCGCTCGGCGAGGGCGGCGGTGATGCGGTGGATGCCGCCGCGGATGCCCTGCACGGCAGAGCCTGGCCTGCCGACCTGCTTCGCGGCGCCGGCGCGCTCCTCGAGCACGAGCGCGACGGCGCCCGAGAGCGAGCCGGCGCGCGTGATGGCGTTGTTGAGGCCGGGTGCGACGACCGCGACGTCGAGCAGGTCGGGGTCGGTCGAGTAGACGCCGCCCGCGAGCGGCGCGACGAGCCGGTCGAGCGCCTTCTGCCCCATGCGGCGGCGCACGAGCGGGCCGAGCGCCTCGTCCTTGCCGATCTTGAGCACGGGCATGAGCCGGTCGCCGTAGGCGCGCAGCGCCCCGCCCCAGCCGAGCGCGTCGATGACGTCGCGCGCGAGCGGCACGGCGGGGATGCCGAGCAGCGTCTGCTTCGGCAGCGGCACCGCGCGGCCCGGCAGCTGCAGCCACGCGCCGGCGGGGTTCGGGTCGACGATGTCGTCGGCGAGGCCGAGCTCCGCCGCGAGCTCGGCGACCGCGCCGCCGCGGGTCGCGAACGACTCGGCGCCCGCGTCGAGCGCGAGCCCGTCGACCTCGATGCCGCTCGCGACGCCGCCGAGCCGCTCGCTCGCCTCGAGCACGAGCACGCGGTAGCCGCGGCCCGCGAGGTCGTGCGCGACCGTGAGGCCCGCGACGCCTGCGCCGAGCACGATCGCGTCGTGGGTCGGCGCGCTCCGGCCGGCGGACGCATCCGCCGCCGACGAGGGCTGAGCGAGGTCGTCGGTCACCGAGCGTGCACCGCCTGCACGATGCGCGTGAGCACCTCGGGGTCGGTCGTCGGCGGGACGCCGTGGCCGAGGTTGAACACGTGTGCGCGCGCGACCGAGCCCGCGAGCATCACGTGGTCGATCGCGGCGACGATGATCTCCCACGGCGCGCCGAGCACGGCCGGGTCGAGGTTGCCCTGCACCGTGACATCGGTGCCGATGCGCTCGAGCGCGACGTCGAGCGGCACGCGCCAGTCGACCCCGACGGCGTCGACGTCGAGGTCCATCGCCGAGTAGAGCTCGCCCGCGCCGACGCCGAAGTGCACGAGCGGCACGCGGGCGCCGGTCGCGTCGGTCAGGTCGCGCACGCGGTCGAGCGCGAGGCGCGAGGCGGGGGCGACGTGCTCGCGGTACTGCTCGAGCGGCAGCGAGCCCGCCCACGAGTCGAACAGCTGCGCGGCGCTCGCGCCCTCCTCGACCTGGGCGCGGAGGAAGCGGCCGGTGACGTCGGCGGCCCAGCGGGTGAGCGCGTCCCAGGCGTCGGGGTGCGCGCGCATGAGGGTGCGGGCCTCGAGGTGGTCCTTCGAGGGGCGACCGGCGACGAGGTAGGCGGCGAGCGTGAAGGGGGCGCCGGCGAAGCCGATGAGCGGGGTCGAGCCGTCGCCGATCTCGGCGAGCCCGGCGATCGTCTGCCGCACGCCTTCGCGCACGGGCTCGAGCGCGGTCTCGAGCATCGCCGGGTCGTTCGCGACGAGCCGGGCGACGTCGTCGGGGGTGCGGATGGGCTCGGCGACGACCGGGCCGACGCCCGGCGCGATCTTCACGTCGACGCCCGCGAGCTTGAGCGGCACCATGATGTCGCTGAAGAAGATCGCCGCGTCGACCCCGTGGCGGCGGACGGGCTGGAGCGTGATCTCGCTTGCGAGCTCGGGCACGAGGCACGTGTCGAGCATGTCGCGGTCGGGGCCGTCGGTGCGCTGGCGCAGCTCGCGGTACTCGGGGAGCGAGCGGCCCGCTTGCCGCATGAACCACACCGGGGTCGTCTCGGGGCGGTCGCCGCGGTACGCGCGCACGAGCGGCGAGGCGCCGGTGCGCGTGTTGAGCGGGTGGTTCTCGGGCAGGGCGGTCACTGCTCCATTGTCCCACGCGGGCGGCTGGCCGACCTGGCGCTGGCTGTGCGCCAGCCATGAGCGTGCGCCGCCGACGCGGGCCCGACTACCCGCCGAGCGCACGCGCGTCGATCGTGAAGCCCTGCGCCTGCAAGCGCTCGACGAGCACGTCGCCCATCGCGGTCGCGGGGGTGAGCACACCGCCCGTCGGGCTGCAGCGCTCGCCGTCGACCGCGAGCGCGAGCGCCGCCTCCCCGAGCATGACGGAGGTCGCGGCGTAGCCGGGGTCGCCCTGCGCGGCGAAGGTCGCCTCGAGGCGGTCGCCGCGCTCGGTGCGGGCGGAGGTGACCATGCGGAAGCGCCCGCGCTCGCGCACCTCCTCCGAAGGCCCCTCGCCCGGCGCGGGGAGCGCGGCGTCGACGAGGTGCCGGAGGCCCGGCGTCGCCATCGCGGCGGCGAGCGCCGTGACGCCGGCCGCGAGGCCCGCGGCGCGCAGCTTGCCCCCGACGCCGCGACCGGTCGGCACGATCTCGCGGTAGCGGAAGCGATCGCCGTAGCCGCGGCCGCGCAGCGCGTGCGAGCGCAGCACGAGGCGCGTGTTGTACGAGGCCATCACGAACGGCGCCGCCCACTCCCCGGTCTCGGCGTCGCGGAAGTGCCGCGACGCATCCGCCGACGCGCGCACCGGCACGCCGCCCGTGAGCGCGGCGGGGTCGGCGAGGATCGCGCGCAGCCGCGGCTCGCCTTGCGCGCGCTCGAGCTGCGCGCGGAGCGAGTCGATCGTGCCGCCGCTGATGCCGCCCGAGAGCTCGCGCACCCGCAGCGTCGTGTCGGTGAGGCCACCCGCGCCGAGCTCGGCCGCGAGCGCGGCGAGCACGTGCACCGAGAGGTCGGAGGGCACCGAGTCGAAGCCGCTCGAGACGACGAGCCGGGCGCCGCTCGCCTCGGCGCGCTCGTGGCAGCGCTCGACGAGCTCGCGCACGAAGAGCACCTCGCCCGTGAGGTCGAGGTAGTCGGTGCCGGCATCGGCGCAGGCCTCCGCGAGCGGCAGCCCGTGCCGGAGGTAGGGGCCGACGGTGCTCACGACGACGCGCGAGCGCTCCGCGAGCGAGCGGAGGCTCGCGGGGTCGCCGCTGTCGGCGAGCGCGAGCAGCCACTCCGAGCCCGCGGGGCCGAGGCCCGCCCGCACGCGCTCGAGCCGCTCGATCGAGCGGCCCGCGAGGCCGACGCGCAGGTCGGCGGGCGCGGCGGCCGCGAGGTGCTCGGCGACGAGCCGGCCGACGAAGCCGGTCGCGCCGTAGAGGATGAGGTCGAGCTCGCGCATGCGGCCAGCGTGGCCGCCGCGCCTCGCGGTGCGCTGTGCGATCACTGACGGCGGACGGCGAGGGATCGGAACGGGGTACACGGGCGCGGTAGGATGCTCTGGTGCTCATCTGCCTGACGGCGAGTCACAAGAACGCCGACTTCAACGCCCTCGAGGCGCTGTCGTCCGCCGACGCCTCCGCCCTCCCCAGCTCCTTCGCCGCCCACCCCGCGGTCGACGGCGCCGTCGTCGTCTCGACGTGCAATCGCTTCGAGGTCTACCTCGACGTCGACGCCGATGAGTACGAGGAGGCGGCCGGCATCGCGCAGGGCGCCGCCGCCGACGCGCTCGGCTTCCATCGCCCCGAGACGCTCGAGCCGCTCGTCGACACGCGCGCCGCCGAGCACCTCTTCTCGGTCGCGGCGGGCCTCGAGTCGGTCGTCATCGGCGAGGGCGAGATCGCCGGCCAGGTGCGCCGCGCGCTCGCCTCGGCGCAGGAGGCCGGCACGACCTCCACGCACCTCGAGCGGCTCTTCCAGCGCGCCTCCGAGACGCAGCGCAGCATCAAGAACCGCACCGGCATCGGCGAGGCGGGCCGCTCGATCGTGCGCCTCGCGCTCGACCTCGCGAGCGCTCGCGTCGACCTCGCCGGCGCCCGCGTGCTGCTCGTCGGCACCGGCCGCTTCGCGGGCGTCTCGCTCGCCGAGCTGCGCCGCCGTGGCGCGAAGCACATCGAGGTGTGGAGCCCCTCGAACCGCGGCGAGGGCTTCGCCCGCAGCCACGCGATCGGCTACGTCGACCCGCGCGACGCCGCGCTCGCCGCCGCGAGCGCCGACGTCATCGTGACCTGCACGAGCTCCGACCAGCACGTCGTCGACGCCGCCCTGCTGCGCGCGGGCCGCGAGCGCCTCGCCGCGACCCACGCCTTCCCGGGCGCCGAGGCCGACGTGCACGACGCATCCGTCTGCCCCGTCGGGCACGACTCCCCCGCGACGTGCCCGCTGCACTCGGCCGGCGCGGGTGCGGCGCACGAGTGCCCCGTCGAGCACGGCCGCGCCGCGCAGCTCGTCGTCGACATGGGCATGCCGCGCAACGTGGATCCCGACGTCGCGACCGTGCCGGGCGTCGAGGTGCTCGACCTCGAGACGATCCGCATCCACGCGCCGCTCGAGCACCTCACGGCGACCGAGGATGCGCGCGACCTCGTGCGCAAGGCCGCGCGCCGGTTCGAGCGCGGCACCGCCGAGCACCAGGTGGGCTCGGCGATCGCGACGCTCCGCGAGCACGTCGAGGACGCGCTCGAGGCCGAGCTCGCGCGCATCGGCAAGCGCGGCACCGAGGCCGAGCGCAAGCTCGCCGAGCAGGCGCTGCGGCACTTCGCCGGCGTCGTGCTGCACAAGCCGACCGTGCGCGCCCGCCGGCTCGCGGCCGAGGGCCGCCACGACGACCTCCTCTCGGCGATCGACGCGCTGCTCGGCGACGACTCCGCCGCGTGAGCGGCCCTCGCCTGGAGTCGGGCGACGAGCCGACGACCGGCTCGCACGGCATCCTGCCTCCCGCCGGCGTCGAGACCGACCCGCGGGACACCGCGGGCGAGGCGCCCGAGCGTCGCCGGCGCATGGTCGACCTCGCGCCGCTCAAGGCGAGCCCCGCCTTCGCCCGGCTGTGGATCGGCACCGCGATCAGCGGCATCGGTGCGCAGATGACGATCGTCGCCGTCGGCCTGCAGATCTTCGACATGACCGGCAGCACGATGATGGTCGCGCTCGTCGGCGGCATCGCGCTCGTGCCGATGATCGTCGCGGGCCTGTGGGGCGGCATGCTCGCCGACGCCTTCGACCGCCGCGCGCTGCTCATCGCCTCGAGCCTCACCGGCTGGACCGCCGTGCTCGGCCTCGTCGCGCTCTCGGCGTGGGACGCGGCCCTCATCGCGGACGGCGAGCGCGCGCTCGTCTGGCCGTTCTACGTGCTGACGACGATCAACACGGTCGCGGCCACGATCTCGGGTGCGACGCGCTCGGCCGTGACCCCGCGCATCCTGCCCTCCCACCTCATCTCGCGCGCGGCGGCGCTCAACGGCATCTCGTTCGGCACGATGCTCACGGTCGGACCGGCCGCGGCGGGCGTGCTCGTCGCGACCGTCGGGCTGCCGATCACCTTCGCGATCGACGCGGTGCTCTTCACCGCCGGCTTCCTCGGCATCATCGGGCTGCCGAAGCTGCCCCCGCTCGGCGCGGTGTCGAAGCCGGGCCTCGAGTCGCTGCGCGAGGGCTGGCGCTTCCTCAAGCACGCGCCCAACATCCGCATGTCGTTCCTCGTCGACATCATCGCGATGACGCTCGGCCGCCCCTTCGCGCTGCTGCCGGCGGTCGGCGCGCTCGCGATCGGCGGCGGTCCCGTCACGGTCGGCGTGCTCACGGCCGCGGCCGCGATCGGCACCCTGCTCGCGAGCCTCTTCTCCGGCCCCGTCGCGCACGTGCACCGGCACGGCATCGCGATCTCGCGCGCGATCACGGTCTACGGATGCTTCGTCGCGCTCGTCGGCGCCGTCATCCTCGCGATGACGCTCGGGGCGGGCGGCGAGGTCGGCCCCGACTGGTCGCAGGTGTCGTGGCCCGCGCTCATCGTCGCCGGGGTCGGCATGGCCGGCATGGGCGCGAGCGACGAGATCAGCGCGATCTTCCGCTCGACGATGATGCTCACGGCGACGCCCGACGACATGCGCGGGCGCACGCAGGGCCTCTTCCAGGTCGTCGTCGCGGGCGGCCCGCGCCTCGGCGACCTCTACGCCGGCGCGGTCGCGAGCCTCGTCGCGCTCTGGGCGCCGCCCCTGTTCGGCGGGCTGCTCATCGTCGTGCTCATCGCGGTCGTGACGCGCTCGCAGCGCTCGTTCCTCGCCTACGACGCGCGCCGGCCCACGCCATAGGGACGGTCGGGGCGCCGCTCGGCGCGACACCCGGAGGCTGAGGCAGGGATGCGCGAAGGCTCAGGCGGCCTTGCGTCCCGACCGTTGCGGACAGCGTTACCGTGACCGCGAAGGGCATTCACGAGGTCGGGGTCCCATGCGTCACGAGCAGGCTCAGCAGGTCGAGCCGCCGCCCCTGCTCCACGATCAGCTCACATCGGTGTCCGCGCCGACGCAGGCCTGGTCGCGCCGCGACGGCTCGATGGACGAGCACCCGATCCACGGCCTCTTCCACGGCGACTGGCGCTTCGTGCGCGCCGTCGAGCTGCGCGTCGACGGCGCGCCGATCGAGCACCTCGCCACGTCGAGCGCGGGCGACTGGGCGCTCATCCGCGGGATCGCCCCGGCGCTCGACTCGGAGCTGGGTGACGCGCGCATCGCGGTCGAGCGGATGCGCGAGGTCACCCCGGGCGCGGTGCTCGAGCGGGCGACGGTCGTGAACGGCCGCGACCTGCCGATCGACGTGCGCATCGAGCTCGCGATCGACGTCGCCTTCAGCCCCATGGAGCGCGTGCGCGACGGCCGCGCCGACCCCGACCCGGTGCACGTCGGGATCGAGGGCGCCGACGCGGTCGCGACCGACGGCATCCGCACCCTCCGCGTCCGCAGCCGCGCGGGCGAGGTCGAGGTCGTCGATGGGCGGGTCGTCGTGCGCCAGCGCGCGATCGTGCAGCCCAACGACTGGGCCGGGCTCTCGGTCGAGCTGCTGCTCGACGACGCCTCGCTCGCGGTCGAGGGCGCGATCGTCGACGCGCCGAGCCGCGGCCTCGAGCCGACCGGTCGCCCCGCGCTCGACCATTGGGGCGAGCGCGCCGTCGCCGACCTCGAGGACCTCCTGCTCGACGTCGGCAGCGGCGCCGTGCTCGCCGCCGGCGCGCCGTGGCGGCTGACCATGGTCGCCCGCGACGCGCTGAGCGCCGCGCGGCTGCTGCTACCGCGCGGCACGACGGTCGCCGAGAGCACGCTCCGCACGCTCGCCGCGCGGCAGGGCGTGCAGCACGACGGCAGCACGGGCGAGCAGCCGGGCCGCATGCTGCACGAGCTCTCGCCGCACCGCCCCGCCGGCGCTCGCGCGGGCGCCGAGCTGCCGCCCACGTTCACCGACTCGGTCGACGCGACGCCGCTGTGGATCGTGCTGCTGCACGACGCGTGGCGCGCGGGCCTGCCGCTCGAGGCGGTGCGCGAGCTGCGCACCGCCCTCCACGCCGCGCTCGGCTGGCTGGGGCAGCAGGTGGGCGAGGGCTTCCTCACCCTGCCGGGCGGCGACGTCGCCGTCGGCGACGGGCCCGAGCTGCCGCGCGACGCCGAGGGGGCGCCGGTCGCCGGTCCCGTCGCGACCGCCCGGCTGCAGGCCCTCGCGTGCCGCGCGGCCGTCGGCGGCGCCGCGCTGCTCGAGGCGCTCGGCGATGACGGCGCGCCCTGGCTCGATTGGGCCGAGAGACTCCGCCGCCGGTTCCGTGCCGCGTTCTGGGTGGTTCGCGGCGACGATCGCCATCCCGCGATGGCGATCGACGGAACCGGCGGGCGGCTCGACTGGCTCTCGGCCGACCTCGCGCACCTCGTCGGCTCGACCCTGCTCTCGCGCGACGAGGAGCGCACCGTCGCCGAGCTGCTGCTCGACGAGCGCCTCTCGTCGGGGTTCGGCCTGCGCTCGATCGCGGTCGACGCGCCCGGCTACTGGCCGCTCGCGTGGAACGGCGGCGCGATCCGACCCCACGACACGGCCGTCGCGATCGAGGGCCTGCTGCGCGCAGGGCTCGACGACGCGGCTCGCCGCCTCGCCGAGCAGCTCGAGCGGGCGGCGGAGGCGTTCCACGGCTCACTCCCCGAGCGCTACGCGGGCTACGGACTCGCCGACGCGAGCGCGCCCGTGCCGCTGCCGGACGCGGGCGCCCCCCACGCCCGGAGCGCCGCAGCGGTCGTGCCCGCCTGGCAGGCGCTCGGCGCCCGGCGGGCCGCGCCCGCCGCGCGCCGCGAGCGCCATCTGCGCGCTGTCGAGACGCTGACCGTCGACGTCCCGAGGGAGGCGACCGCGGGTGAGGCCCGCTTCGCCAGCACCGGCGGCGCGTCGCCGCGCCGCGCGCACGTGCGGCTCATCGACGGCGGCTGGCCGCCGTCGATCTGACGGCGGGGCCCCGCACGACAGCTGCCGAGCGAGGAGATCCCGATACGCGGAGGGGCGGCCACCGGCCGCCCCTCCGCAGTTCGATCTTGAGCGCTTCGCACGCAACGCGCCGGAGCCGCATCGCGTGCTGCGCGCTCAGCCCTTGGCCGACCCCGCCAGCAAGCCTCTGACGAAGTAGCGCTGCAGGCTGAAGAACACGATGAGCGGGATGATGAGCGAGACGAACGCTCCCGCGGTGAGCCGCTCCCAGTTCTCGCCTCGAGACCCCGCGAGCTCCGCCAATCGTTGCGTCAATGGCGCGGTATCCGGCGTGCCGGTCGAGAACACGAGCGCGACGAGCAGGTCGTTCCAGACCCAGAGGAACTGGAAGATCGCGAACGACGCGATCGCCGGCATCGCGAGCGGCAGGATGATGCGGAAGAAGATCTGCCCGTGGCCCGCGCCGTCGACGCGCGCCGCCTCGATGACGTCGGCGGGGATCGCCGAGATGAAGTTGTGCAGCAGGAAGATCGCGAGCGGCAGGCCGAAGATCGCGTGCGCGATCCACACCGGCAGGTACTGCCGCTCGCTGATGAACGGCACGGCCTCGTGCAGCGCCGTCTGGAACGGCTGCAGGAACGTCACGAACAGCTGCAGCAGCGGGATGAGCGCCATCTGCAGCGGCACGATCTGGAGCGCGAAGACGATCACGAACAGCGTCGACGAGCCCTTGAACTTCACCCACGCGAACGCGTAGGCGGCGAGGCACGCGAGCACGAGCGGGATGAGGGTGCCTGGGATCGCGATCGCGAGCGAGTTGACGAAGTACTCGCCGAGCTGCGGAGACGACGCCGACGACGAGAACAGCACCTCGCTGTAGTTGGCGAGCGTCAGCTGCGGGTCGGAGAAGAACGTCCACCAGCCGGTCGTCTGGATCTGATCGGCGGGGCGGAACGACGACAGCAGCAGGCCGAACGTGGGGATCGTCCAGACGACCGCGATGACGAGCGCGGCGATCGTCGCCCACGGGCTCGTCAGGCGGCGCTTCACGCGATCGGCGCGGGTCCGCACCGCCGGCGCGACCTCGTCGGGGGTGACCTCGGGGTCCGGGGTGAATGCGACGGAGCTCATCGGATCGCCTTCTGCTGGTTCAGGACGCGGATGTTGTAGATGACGATCGGCATCACCATGATGAACAGGATGAGCGCGAGCGCCGCGCCTCGGCCCGGCTCGCCCGAGCGGAACGCCTGCGTGTACATCTCGTTGGCCACGACGGATGTGTTGAAGTTGCCCGCGGTCATGGTGCGGACGATGTCGAAGACCTTGAGCGTCGCGATCGAGATCGTCGTGACGACGACGACGAGCGACGTGCGGATGCCGGGCACCGTGACGTTCGCGAAGCGCTGCCACGGGTTCGCGCCGTCGATCTCGGCCGCCTCGAGCTGCTCGGTCGGCACGCCCTTGATCGCCGCCGAGAGCACCACCATCGCGAAGCCGGTCTGGATCCAGATCATCACGACGATGAGCGCGAGGGTGTTCCACGGGCTGTTCTGCAGGATCTGCTGCGGCTCGCCGCCGAACCAGACGAGGATCTGGTTCACGAGGCCGATCTGCTCCTGCTCCGGGCCGCGGTAGGCGTACATGAAGCGCCAGATGATGCTCGCGCCGACCATCGAGATGGCCATCGGCATGAAGACCAGCATCTTGTAGACGCGCTCGCCGCGGCTCTTGTCGATGAAGACCGCGTAGGCGAGGCCGATCGCGGTCGACAGCAGCGGCACGAGGATGACCCACACGACCGTGTTGGCGAGCGTCACGAGCGCCTCGGGCTGCGTGAACATCCAGATGAAGTTGTCGAGCCCGTTGAACGCGCCGGTCTTGTCGGTGAAGGCGAGCAGCGTCGTGCGGATCGCCGGGTAGACGAGGCCGATCGTGAGCAGCAGGGCCGAGGGCAGCAGGAAGACGAGCATCGGCTTCGAGTCGTCGTCCCGGTCGGCGAGGTAGCCGAGCAGCCCGATGATGCTGAGCGCGGCGGCAGCGGCCCACGGCCACACGCCCACCGGCTGCTCCTGGCCCGCCTCGAGCACGAGCGCGACGACCACGACCGCGACGGCGGCGAGCAGCCACGCGAGGAGCCGGGCGCTGCGGCGGATGCGGTCGGGCAGGAAGGCGATGGCGGCCGTCGCGACGAGCGCGCCGACGAGCGGCCAGCCCACGATCGCCGCCGCGAGCACGAGGGCGGGCGTGACCCAGTCGAGCGCCGGGATGCGCTCGGCCGACTGGGCGACGAGCACGATCGCGACGACGATGGCGGCGCCGACGCCGCGCAGCACGGCGCTGCGCACGGCGGGGCTCGCCGGCTGCAGCAGGCGGTCGAGCAGCCACTGGAGGACGACGATCGCGATGCCCGCGACGCCGACGGCGATCGCCGCGTTCGTGAGCGCTTGCGTCATCCACGGGACCAGGCCGTAGAGCAGGCGGGCGAGCAGCGCGAGGAGCGCGAACGCCGCGACGAGGATGATGCGGGGTCGCAGCCCCGAGCGCCAGCTCGCCGCCCGCGGCTTGTCCTCGGGCCGGTCGAGGAAGGCCAGCAGCAGCGCCACCACGGCACCGAAGGCCACGAGGCCGACGAGCACCTGCAGCAGCTTGCCGACGAGATCCATCGAGGTCATGCGCACCCCATCCGTTCGTGAGACGTGCCGATGATGCGGTGCGGGGGCCGTCTCGCGACCCCCGCACGCGCGTCATGCGACTACTGCGGCCAGCTCTGCTCGATCTGCGAGAGCACGGTCGCCGTGTCGGCGCCCGAGACCCAGTCGACCAGGCCGCTCCAGAACGTGCCGGCGCCGACTGCGCCCGGCATCAGATCGGAGCCGTCGAACCGGAACGTCGTCTCCGGGTCCTGCAGCGTCTCGACCGCGGACTGCAGCAGCGGGCTGCTCGCGTTGGCGGGGTCGAGGCCCGAGTTCGCGGAGATGACGCCGCCGAGCGAGACGCGGCTGTTGGCCCACGTGTCGCTCGAGAGGAACGTCTGCACCGCCACGACCTCCTCGTCGTCGCTGAACGCGCCGACGAACTCGCCGCCGCCCGTGACCGCGGCCGCGTCGGCCTCGGTGCCGGGGAGCACGAAGGCCCAGACGTCGCCGTCCTCCGCGACGGTGACCGAGTTGTCGTCGCTCCAGAAGCCCTCGTAGAACGAGGCCTGGTGGTGCATCGCGCACTCGCCGTCGAGCACCGGCAGGCCGGCCTCGCCGAAGTCGGTCGTCGCGATCGTCGACACGTCGCCGATGCCGCCGTTGACGTACTCGGGGTTCTTGATCAGGTCGCCGACCCGATCCACCGCCTCAGCGATCTGAGGGTCGTCGAAGGGGATCTCGTGCGCGACCCACTGGTCGTACACGTCGGGGCCGTGCAGGCGCAGGACGTAGTCCTCGATCCAGTCGGTGCCCGGCCAGCCGGTCGCCTCGCCGGAGCCGAAGCCCACGCACCACGGGGTCGTGCCCGATTCGGCGATCGTCGCGGTGAGCTCGTCGACCTCGTCGAGCGTCGTCGGCACCTCCCAGCCGTTCTCCTCCCAGAGGGCCGGCTGGTACCAGACGTAGCCCTTGACCGACGCCATGAGCGGCGCCGCGTAGAAGGTGCCGTCGACCGTGCCGTAGTTGCGCCAGTCCTCGGTCCAGAACTCCTCGGCGTTCGCGGCGACGGCCTCGGGCGCGGGCAGCAGGCTGCCGGTGCCGGCGATCGAGGCGAGCAGGCCGGGCTGCGGGAAGATGGCGAGGTCCGGCGGGTTGCCGCCCTGGACGCGGACGTTGATCTGCGCCTCGAACTCGGCGGAGCCCTCGTAGACCACGTCGATGCCGGTGCACTCCTCGAACTCGGCCCACGACTCGTTGAGGCGGTTCGCCTCCTCGTCGAGGATCGTGCCGTAGACGCTGACCTCGGCGCCGTCGAAGGTGCCGTAGTCGGCGTAGGCCTCGCAGCCCTCGGCGGCAGCGCCGGTGCTGCCGGGCGCCTCCGATGCGCCGGGCTCTGCGTCGCCGACACACCCGGTGAGGGCGAGTGCCGCGACGCCCGCGATGCCGAGCGGCACCGCGATCCTGCGTGCGTGCTTCACGTGAACTCCTTCGCTCAAACTCAGCGGATGAGCACGTGCCGCGAACGTCGCGCACGGCGGCGTGCTCGAAACCGGAACCGGTTCCACTTCGAGCGACCGTAGCGCACCCTGCCACAGGATGCACTCAGCAACGATGTTTCGATTCGGCAACGATCCGCGCGGGCGGTCGTTGGCGGATGCGCTCGGCACGGCTATGGTCGGAACCGGTTCCGATGATTGGGAGGCGGTCATCCGCCCGGGCGCGAGGAGGCGGCCGTGCCGAGGCTCGACGACGTCGCCCGTGCCGCGGGCGTCTCGAAGGCGACCGCGTCCCGCGCGCTCTCGGGCGCATCCGGTGTCGCCGCGAGCACGCGCGAGCGGGTGCAGCGCACCGCCGACGAGCTCGGGTTCCGGGTGTCCGGCGCCGCGCGTCGGCTCGCGACGGGCATGACCCGCACGATCGGCGTGCTCACCCCGTCCGTCAACCGCTGGTACTTCGGCAGCGTGCTCCACGGCATCGCGCACGCCGCCGACGCGCACGACCACGACGTGCTGCTCTACGACCTCGGCGCGTTCGGGCGGGGCGGGCACGAGAAGTTCGAGCGATTCATGACGCGCGGGGAGGTCGACGGCCTCGTGACGATCACGTGGAGCCTCGTCGGCGGAGACCTCACGCGCCTCGCCGACCTCGGCATCCCGGTCGCGACCGTCGGCGAGCCCACGCAGCACACGCGCTCGTTCGCGCTCGACGACGACGCGGCGGGTGAGCAGGCCGCCGAGCACCTCGTGCGGCTCGGCCACACCGACCTCCTGCACCTCGCCGCCGAGCCCGAGGTGCAGCCGTTCGAGGCATCCTCCTCCGATCGGCGGAAGCGGGCGTTCGAGCGCGTCTCGGCTCGGCACGGGCTGCGGATTCGACCGGTCCAGACGGTGCCGACCACGCTCGAGGGCGCGCACGCCGTCGTGCGCGAGATCATCGATCGCGCCGACCGCCCGACGGGCATCGTCGCCGGCACCGACGAGGTCGCGATGGCCGCGCTGCTCGCCGCGCACCAGCTCGGCATCCGCGTGCCCGAGGAGCTCTCGGTCATCGGCGTCGACGACGTGCCGGCCGCGGCCGCGTTCGGCCTCACGACGATCCGGCAGGACCCGGCGCAGCACGGCGAGGACGTCGTCGCGTGGATCATGGCGGCGCTCGACGACCCCGACGACGAGCCCGACCGGAGCCACACGGCCTACGCGCCCGTGCTCGTCGTGCGGTCGTCCACCGCCCCGCCGAGCTGACGCTTCGGCGCTACTCCCCCTGCACGCGGTCGTAGGCCGGCTGCCGCAGCCGGTGCGCCCGCCCGTACTCGCGCGCACCCGGCAGCAGCCGGCGGCCGGCGTCGAAGCGCAGCAGCGGGTCGAGCGGACCCGGGCGGCGCCGCAGCTCGAGCTCGCCGAAGCGCCGCCACGCGCCGCGCGGCCGGGCGACGAGCAGCTCGAGCCGCCACGGCTCGGCGGCGAGCCGATCGGCGAGCTCGTCCGGGTAGGGCGGGAGGTCCGCCGGTGCGATCGTGCGGGCGGCGAGCAGCACGGGCCCGCTCGGCGAGCGGTACGGCAGGATCGCGTGCAGGTGGGCCCGCGACGGCGAGCGGTGCGCGCGGAGGACGAAGCGCCACGGCCAGCCGTCGCCGGTCGAGGCGAGCTCGAGGTCCGCGGGCCCCTCCGGTCCGTCGAAGCGCACCGCGAGGCCGATGACGTCGGGCAGCGGCGCAGGCACGCCCGCCGAGCGGGAGGCGCGGGCGAGGACGGGCAGCGGCACCGGCTCCGCCTCGTCGATCCAGCCGATGCCGGTGCGGAGCGGGCTGCCCGCGCGGCGGAGCTCGCCGTGCAGCACGACGCCGTGCGGGTGCACGGGGTGCGGTCGTCGCACGAGCGCGAGCGTCGCGAAGGCCGCGCCGAGCGCGCGGCCGGCGACCCCGGCGATCGTCGCCGCGGCCGCCTCGGGCGCCGACCCGGGCCGCGACGTCGACGGAGCGCTCACGTCGACGACATCATGAGGCTGACCATCGCAGCCTGCACGGCCTCGATCGAGCGGTGCACCTCGCGGCTCGCCCAGGATCGCTCCGCGAGCTCGGCGCCCCGGGCGAGCAGCCGCTCGCGCGGGAGGCCCGGGAAGATCGGCGGCAGCGCCTCGGCCCCGTGCAGGATCGCGAGCGCCGCGCCGACGGTCGGGTCGTCGGCGCCCTCGAGCACCTCGATCGCGCGTGCCTGCAGCGCGTCCTCGACGTCGCGGCGCTCGCCACGCTCCCAGCGCTCGCGCCAGCGGATGCCGAGGAAGCGGTCCTCCTCCCGCGCGAGCACGCCCGCCGCGGCGAAGTCCTCGAGCAGCTCGCGGCGCACGCGGCTCGTCGGTGCGCTGCGGCCGCCCCAGCCGGCGACGACGCTCAGCGCCTGCGACGGCGTCGCGCCGTCGATCCGGTCGACGAGCGGCTCGAGGTGCGGGTTCGTCGTGCCGCTCGCCGCGACGAGCACGCCCGGCTCGCTCCCGGGCTCGCCGTGCGCGACCACGCGCATCCGCCCGTCCACCACGAGCTGCGCGAGGGCGGCCCCTGCGATCGCGATCCCCAGCGACGAGTCCTCGATGAGGGGCGAGCCCTCGTCGTCGTCGATGGCGAGCAGCAGCACCGCCTCCGGGATCGTCAGCGCCATGGCGCCCACGGTACGCCGTCCGCCCGCCGCGCGCACCCGTCGGCGGCGTCAGCCGCTCGTCGACGACGGCACGATGACGGTCGCGATGAGCACCGCCGTCATCGCCGCCTGCACCGACGCGATCGCCTCGCGCACCTCGCGGCTCCCCCACGACGCCTCGGCGAGCGCGTCGCCGCGGCGCTTGAGCGCATCCCTCGGCAGGTCCGGGAAGACCTGCGGCAGCGCACCGGCGCCGTGCAGGATGGCGAGCGCCGCCTCGACCTCGAGGTCCTCCGCTGCCGCCTCGCCGTCGCTCGTCACGAGCGCCCGCGCGCGCTGCTGCAGCGCGTCCTCGAGCTCGCGCCGCTCGCCGCGCTCCCAGCGCGTGCGCCACGTGAGGCCGAGGAAGCGGTCCTCGTCGCGAGCGACGACGCCCGCGGCCGCGAGGTCGTCGAGCAGCTGCCGCTTGAGCTTGCCGCTGTCGCCGCCGAGGCCCGCGATCGTCGAGAGCGCGTCCTTGGACTTCTTGCCCTCGATGCGCGCGACGAGCGGCTCGAGGCGCTCGTCCGTCGAGCCGCCGGCAGCGACGAGCCGACCGGGCTTCGCGCCCTCCTCGCCCTCGCCCGCGATCCGCACGCGGCCGTCGAGCAGCAGCTGCGCGACCGCGCCGCCCGCGAGCGCCGCGCCGAGCGCCGAGTCGTCGATGAGCGCGGTGCCGCGCTCGTCGTCGAGCGCGAGCAGCAGGACCGCTTCGGGGATGGTGATCTCCATGCCGCGACGCTACGTCGCGACGCCGGTCGACGCATCCCCCGACCGAGGGGCGCCGCACGGCGGAGGCGGGCGCGCCGCGAGCTCGTCTTGGAGCGCACGGCCCCTGTGGTGGAGACTGGCACGATGCAGGAACTCGCGATCCTCGCGATCGTCGTCATCGTCGCCCTCGCGTTCGACTTCACCAACGGCTTCCACGACACCGCCAACGCCATGGCGCCGTCGGTCGCGACCGGTGCGCTCAAGCCGAAGCCCGCGGTCGCGCTCTCGGCGGTGCTCAACCTCGTCGGCGCCTTCCTCTCGATCGAGGTCGCGAAGACCGTCGGATCGGGGATCGTCGACCTCACCGGCGTCGACGGCGAGAGCCTCATGCTCATCGTGCTGTGCGGCCTCACGGGCGCGATCGTCTGGAACGTGCTCACGTGGCTGTTCGGGCTGCCGTCGTCTTCGAGCCACGCGCTCTTCGGCGGGCTCATCGGCGCGACGATCGCGGCGCTCGGGGTCACGGGCGTGCTGTGGGGCGGCGTCGCGCAGAAGATCCTCATCCCCGCGCTGCTCGCGCCCGTCATCGCGGGCCTCGTCGCCTTCTGCGGCACGTGGCTCGTGCAGCGCGTCACCGCGAACCTCAGCGAGCGCGGCGAGAAGCGCGGCTTCCGCATGGGCCAGATCGGCGCGGCCTCGCTCATGTCGCTCGCGCACGGCACGAACGACGCGCAGAAGACGATGGGCGTCATCTTCCTCGCGCTCGTCGCGCACGGCTCCCTCGACCCCGACGCCGACATGCCCCTGTGGGTGCGCGTCGTGTGCGCCGTCGCGATCGCCGCGGGCACCTACATGGGCGGCTGGCGCGTCATCCGCACGCTCGGCAAGGGCATCGTCGACATCTCGCCGCGGCAGGGCATGTCGGCCGACTTCTCGAGCGCATCCATCATCCTCACCTCGAGCCACCTCGGCCTGCCCCTCTCGACGACCCACGTCGCCTCGGGGTCGGTCATCGGCTCGGGCCTCGCCCGCACCGACGCGAAGGTGCGCTGGTCGGTCGCCCGCCGCATGCTCATCGCGTGGCTCATCACGCTGCCGGCGTCGGGCGCGATCGGCGCGCTGTGCTTCGTCATCGCCGGGCTCTTCGGCCACCTGTGGGGCTCGATCGTCGTGACGGCGCTGCTCATCGCCGCGTGCGCCGCGATGTGGCTGCGCTCGCGCATGAGCCACGTCGGCTCGCACAACGTCACCGAGGAGTGGGAGCAGCCCAAGAAGGAGCGCAAGCGCGAGATCGACCGCGAGCTCAGCGCCGTCGCCTCGCACGTCGCGCCCGTCTCGCGGCCGCGCAAGCGGAAGAAGCGCAAGCACCGCCGCGAGGGAGGGACGGCCTGATGGGCATCGACTTCGGCGCGCTCGCGATCGCGATCGCCTCCGTGCTCGGCGTCGGGCTGCTGCTGGGCGCCGGCATCCCGCTCATCTACGGGGTGGGCATCCGCTCGCTCGAGAGCGAGCGACCCGGCTCGACCCTGCTCGGCCGATCGCTGCTCGGCCTGTGCGTGCTGCTCGCGCTCGCGGGCATCGTCGTGATCGTCTTCGGCAAGCAGCTCTTCGGCATCTGAGGCGCGCTGCGTAGCGTGGCCGCATGAGCAACGACGAGGCCCTGCTGCTCGAGAGCGCGCAGGCGTGCATCGACGAGGCGCGCGCCGCGGGGCTCGAGCTGCTGCTGCCTCGCGAGGTGCCGCTCGGCGGGCCGCGCGCGATGCCGGTGCTGCGCGTGCTGCCCAACAAGCACCGCCACTTCGTCGGCGCGTGGTGCTTCGCCGATGCCTTCGGGCCCACGTCGCTGCGCGGGGGTCCGGGCATGGACGTGCCACCGCATCCGCACACGGGCCTGCAGACCTGGAGCTGGCTCGTCGACGGGGCGATCGAGCACCGCGACTCGGCCGGCTTCATCCACACCGTGCGCCCCGGCGGGCTCAACATCATGACCGCGGGTCGCGGCATCTCGCACAGCGAGTACTCGAGCGCCGACACCGACGTGCTGCACGGCGTGCAGCTGTGGACGGTGCTGCCGAGCCACGAGCGCGGGCGCGAGCCGTGGTTCGACGGGCTCGACGTCGTGCCGACGGCCTCGCTCGGCGGCGGCGTGACGGCGAGCGTCTTCGTCGGCGACTTCGCCGGCGCCTCGAGCGGCGTCGGCGCCTACTCGCCGCTGCTCGGGGCCGAGCTGCGGCTGCTCGCCGGCACCGAGGCGGTGCTCGAGCTGCGCGCGGGCTTCGAGCACGGAGTGCTCGCCCTCACCGACGGCGTGCGCGTCGACGACGTGCAGGTCGAGCGCGGCGCGATGGCCTACGCGGCACCGGGGCGCGAGGCGCTCGTCGTCTCGGCCGAGCGCGACGCGATCGCGATCCTCCTCGGCGGGGAGCCGTTCGAGGAGGAGGTCGTGATGTTCTGGAACTTCGTCGGCACCGACCACGACGAGGTCGCGGCGGCGCGGGAGCAGTGGATGCGCGAGCGCGCGGCGGGCACGGACGCGCGGCCGCGCTTCGGCTCGGTCGTCGACGACGCGACCCCGCCGCTGCCGAGCCCGCGGCTCCCGTCGGTCGAGCTGCTGCCGCGCGGGCGCGCGAAGCGGCGCGGCTGAACCTGGCCCGCGTCAGGCGCTGAGCTCGAGCGCGACGACCGCGCGGTCGGGCGTCGGCCGCGCCACCTCCCGGAAGCCGGCGCGCTCGAACGTCGAGACGACGCCGCGGTAGAGCTCGTTCGCGGCCTTCCGCCGCCCCTCGGCCGGATCGACCGGGTACCCCTCGACGAGGCGGGCGCCGCGCGAGCGGGCGAAGTCGATCGCCGCGGCGAGCAGGCGATCGGTGAGCCCGGCGCCCCGGTGCTCGCGGCGCACGACGAAGCACGACACCGCCCACACCGACTCGTCGTCCCACGGCTCCTGCGTCGCCGAGACCAGCTGCTTCGTGCGCTGCAGCCGCACCTGCCGCGTCCGCGGGCCGACCCGCACCCAGCCGGCCGCCTCGCCGTCGACGTAGGCGATGAGCGCCGGCGGGAGCCCGTCCTGCAGCTCGGCGCGCAGCAGCTCGCGACGCTCCTCCGTGCTCGAGCGCTGGAAGTCGGCGTTCGTGATCGTCCACCACTGGCACTGGCACGATCGCCCGTCGCCCCCGCCGCCGAGCGCCCGCTGGGCGTCGTCGAAGCGATCGGGCGTCGCGGGGCGGATCTCGACCTGCGGCATGGGGCGACGGTAGACCCGCGCGTCGGCACCGACAAGGCCCCGACTCGCCGCGAGCGTCAGCAGGAGCGACGGGCGCCGATGAGGAGCGCGGTCGACGCGGCTCCGTCTCGATACGCCCGCTCCGCGGGCTGCTCGACGAACAGGAAGTCAGCGCTTCGCGGGCTGCTCGACGAGCGGGAGGTCAGCCCTTCGCGGCGCGCTTCGCCGCTTGCTTCGTCGCCCGCACCTCGGCGAGCGACGCCGCGTCGACGATGTCGGCGACCGAGCGCTTCGCGCCCTCCTCGCCGTAGGGGGCCGACGCATCCACCCACCCCGCGCCGTCGAAGCCGGCGCGCTTGCCGAGCAGCGCGAGGAAGATGCGCGCCTTCTGGTCGCCGAAGCCCGGCAGCGACTGCAGCCGCCGCAGCACCTCGGGGCCGTCGGGCTCGCCCCGCCGCCAGATCGCGCCCGCGTCGCCGCCCCACTCGTCGGCGACGACGGCGGCCAGCTGCTGCACGCGCTTCGCCATCGAGCCGGGGAACCGGTGCACCGCGGGCTTCTCGGCGAACGCGGCCTGGAACGCGTCGGGGTCCATGCGCGCGATGGCGGCTGCGTCGAGCGCGCCGAGCCGGTCGCGCAGCTTCGCGGGCCCCGCGAAGGCCGTCTCCATCGGCACCTGCTGGTCGAGCAGCATGCCGACGAGCAGCGCGAAGTCGTCGTCGGAGAGGAGGCGGTCGGCGGCCTCGTCGCCCGTGATGTGCAGCTCGCGAGTCATGGCTCCAGCCTGGCACGGCCCCGGCGTGCGATGCTCGTCCCGCGACGACGAGCCGCGCCCCCGCCTGGTCACGACAGGCGGGGACGCGGTGATCGTGGGCGCCCGGCCGACTCGGGGAACCGGTCGTGCGCCTGAGGACAGCAAAGCCCCCGCGACACCGTTCCGCAACAGTGTTCGCATTCCTTGATCGCATCTTCAGGTTGCGTCGCCGCTGCCGAGCGGCGGCTCAGTCCGCTCGCACGCGCGCCTGAGATGATGGGCGCATGAAGCGCAGCAACCCGTGGTCCTGGTGGGCGTTCTGGATCGGCCTCCTCGGCCTCGTGCTCATGCCCATCCCGCTCTTCGTCGGGCTCATCCTGGGCGGCGGGCTCGCGGCGATCGCGGCGATCCTCGCGGTCATCGGGCTGTTCAAGTCGCGCCACGCGGGCGGCCGCGGCATCGCACCGGCGGTCGTGGCGATCGTCTTCGTGCTGCTCACCTACGGCGGCATCTCGATCGGCGGCGGCGTCATCTGGTGACGCCCGCTCGCGGGCCGATCAGCCGACGCGCGAGCGCTCGGCTCCCACGCCCACGGCATCGGTCCGCCGGAGCAGGCTGCGCGCCGAGAGCGACAGCAGCGCGACGAGGCCGACGACGAGCAGCCCGTCGGCGGCGATGTAGAGGTAGTGCAGTCCCGAGCCGCCCTCGCTCTCCCCCGCGATGACGGCGTCGGTCGTCGCGTGCATCATCGGGCGGATCGCGAGCGCCTTCACGGCGAGCACGGCGGTGAGCACGAGCGAGAGGATGCGCTCGGCGCGCGGCGCTCGGGACGCGAAGGCCGCGGTGACGAGCAGCACCGCGAGCGCCGCCTCCGCGACGTTCATCGCCGCGAAGACGAGCCGGCCGATGCCGAGGCCGAGCGGCACGGTGATGCCCGGCGCCTGGAACTTGAGCGGCGCCTCGATGAGGGAGATGCCCACGATGAGACCGAGCCACACGGCGGGCAGCACGAGTCGGGCGGCGCGGGCGAGCATGCCTCCACGGTACGCCGCCGCCGTCCTGCGGGCGCCGTCCAGCCGCCGCTCGCGCCCGGGTGCCAGGATCGGGGCATGGCCCCGCAGCCGACCACGACCCTGCTCATCCTCGGCGCCTCCGGCGACCTCACCGCGAGGCTGCTGCTGCCCGGCGTCTCGACGCTCCTGCGGGCCGAACCCGAGCGACGGCTCCGCGTGGTCGGCGCCGACGTGCGCGAGCTCGACGCCGCGGATTGGCGCGGCCGCGTGCAGACGGCGCTCGACGCCGCCGAGGTGAGCCCCGCGGCGGCGGCCGCCGTGCTCGAGCACACCCGCTACGTCGCCGCCGACGCGACCGACGGCGACGCGCTCCGAGCGCTCATCGCGTCGCTCGAGTGCGAGCGGCTCGTCATCTACTTCGCCCTGCCGCCCCACGTGACACGGCTCGTCTGCGAGACGCTCGAGCGCATCGGCGTGCCGAGCGGCACGATCCTCGCGATCGAGAAGCCGTTCGGCGACAGCCTCGCCAGCGCGCGCGAGCTCAACGCGCTCGTGACGCGCATCGTGCCCGAGCAGCGGGTCTTCCGCATCGACCACTTCCTCGGGCTCCACACGGTGCTCAACCTCCTCGGCCTGCGGTTCGCGAACCGGCTGCTGCAGGGCTCGTGGGATCGGGGCAGCATCGAGCGCGTCGAGGTGCTCTACGACGAGACCGTCACGCTCGAGGACCGCGCGGGCTACTACGACCGCAACGGGGCGCTGCGCGACATGATCCAGTCGCACCTGCTGCAGATCATGGCGCTCATCGCGATGGAGCCCGTCGCGACCGTCGGCGAGCGCGACCTGCGCGACGCCGTCTCGACCGTGCTGCGCGCCGCGCGCGTCGTCGACCCCGTCCGCCACTCGCGCCGCGCGCGCTACACGGCCGGGAGCGTCGAGGGCCGGCCGGTGCCCGACTACACCGGCGAGCCGGGCGTCGATCCCGCGCGCGGCACCGAGACGCTCGCCGAGATCGAGGTCGAGATCGCGAACGCCCGGTGGGCCGGGGTGCCCTTCGTGCTGCGCTCGGGCAAGTCGCTCGGCGGCGTGCGCAAGCGAGCGATCGTGTACTGGCGACCGCCCGCCCACGTGCCCGACGGCTTCCGCGGCCACGACACCGCCGACCGCTTCGTCATCGACTTCAAGCCCGACGGCTTCGAGCTGCACCTGACGACGAACGGCAAGGGCGAGCCGTTCACGCTCGAGCAGACCGTGCTGCGCGGCGAGCTCGGCGGCGGAGCGCTCCTGCCCTACGGCGAGGTGCTCGGCGCCATCCTCGACGCCGACCCGCGGCTCGCGGTGCGCGGCGACGCCGCCGAGGAGTGCTGGCGCATCGTCGAGCCCGTGCTCGAGGCGTGGCGGGCGGATGCGGTGCCGCTCGAGGAGTACGAGGCCGGCTCCCGAGGTCCCCGGCACTGGGCGTCGAGCGGCTCCTAGATCGCGCGCATCCCTCGACAGGGGCAGTGCCGCCTGAGCGGGGCCGGCGTGCCTGCCCCTGGTGGGCGGAACCGCCCCGGTCGCGCCCGCGCTGGAGAAGTCGACCGCAGCCCCAATATCCTGGACGGGTGCCTCGTTCCACTGCTCCTCGCGTGCGCCCGGACGCGCTCGCGGCGTGACCGTGGACGCGCCTCGCACCGGCGCGGTGCCGACCCCGGACGAGGACGCCTCGGCGGAGCTCGTGCCGCCGCCCGCGCTCGACGATCGCTTCGACGCCGACGGCGACCCGACGCGCGAGGAGTCGCTCGCGCGCGTGCTCGGCGGCAGCCGGGCCGCGATCGAAGGCAGCGTGCCGCCCATCGCCTTCCTCGTCGCGTGGCTCGCGAGCGGCGGCGAGCTGCTCACCGCCGTCGTCTGGTCGCTCGTCGCGAGCGCCGTGGTGCTCGTGCCCGCGATCGTGCAGCGGCGGAGGCCCAAGGCCGTCGTGATCGGCATGCTCATGACCGTGATCGCGGCGATGATCGCCTACTACACGGGCGAGGCGCGCAACTTCTTCCTCATCCAGCTGCTCTCGAACGCCGCGAGCGCCCTCGCGTGGATCGTCTCGATCGTCATCGGCTGGCCGTTCCTCGGCATCATCGTCGGCGGCCTCATCGGCACGAAGGCCCGCTGGCGCCACGATCCCGTGCTGCTGCGCGCCTACCGGCGAGCGTCGTGGATCTGGGTGCTGCAGTACGTCATCCGCGTCGTGGTCTTCAGCGTGCTGTGGTGGCTCGACGAGACGACGTGGCTCGCGATCATGCGCGCGGCGCTCACCTATCCGCTCATCATCGCGTGCATCGCGATCTCGGGGTGGGTGCTCTTCGCCTCGATCCCGAAGTCGCACCCGGGCATCCGCAAGCCCCTCCCCCGACCCGGCGGCTGAGCGCCCTCCACAGGCCCGCGCCGCACCGTTGCGCGGGCGTCGGCCTCGGCGTACAGTCTCGGCAAGCAAGCGGTGCGGACAGACCAGGCGCCTTCACCGATCCTCACGAGCAGAGCGAGCGCCCAGCGCCAGTCCGCACCGCTTCTTCGCGCCGGCGGCCGCGGGTGCCGCTCGCCGCGATCGCGGAGTAGCGTGCGGCCATGCGGCAGATCCCGGTGTCGGATGCGGTGCGCGAGCGGGTGCGCGCGGCGATGCTCGCGGCCGACCGGGCCGCGTTCCTGCCCGCGAGCGTGCGCCACCTCGCGCCCGTCGACCGCCCGGTCGGGATCGGCTGGGAGGCGACGAACTCGCAGCCCTCGACCGTCGCCCGCATGCTCGAGCTGCTCGACGCGCGCCCCGGTCAGCGCGTGCTCGACGTCGGCGCGGGCTCCGGCTGGACGACGGCGATCCTCGCCGAGCTCGGCGCCGAGCCGGTCGGCGTCGAGCTCGTGCCGGCGCTCGTCGAGCTCGCGAACGCCAACCTCGCCGCGCACGGGAGCCCCGCGCGCGTGCGGCAGGCGACCCCGGGCATCCTCGGCCTGCCCGAGGAAGGGCCGTGGGACCGCATCCTCGTCTCGGCCGACTTCGGGCGCATGCCCGACGCCCTCGTCGCGCAGCTCGCGGAGGGCGGCCGCATGGTCGCGCCCGTCGCGGGCGCGATGACGGTCGTGGATGCGGTGGGCGGCGAGGCGCGAGTGCGCACCGACGGGGGGCGCTACGCGTTCGTGCCGCTCATCGGGTGAGCGGCTGAGCAGTCGCTCCACCGCGGCGGAGTGAGTTCGCGACGAGGCCTCACTAGGGTGGCTGGCATGCAGCCGAGACCCGAGGAGCTCGCAGAGCGGCTCGCCCGCACCCGCGCTCGCATGCAGCGCGCGGGCCTCGACGGCCTCGTGGTCGTCGACCCCGCGAACCTGCACTACCTGACGGGCTACGACGCGTGGTCGTTCTACATGCCGCAGCTGCTGTTCGTGCCGCTCACGGGAGAGCCGCTGCTCATCATGCGGCAGATGGATGCCGACGGCGCGCACCGCACGGCGAGCACGCCACCCGAGCGGATCCTCGGCTACCCCGAGTCGCTCGTGCACCAGCGCGGCGCGCACCCCTTCGACTGGGCCGCCGAGCAGCTGCGCGAGCACGGCTTCGCGCGGCGCGGCCGCATCGGCTTCGAGGCCGAGGCGCACTTCTTCACCGTGCGCTCGTTCCAGGCGCTCGAGCGCGCGCTGCCGGAGTGGCAGCTCGTCGACGCGCACGACCTCGTCAACTGGGTGCGGCTCGTGAAGAGCCCCTTGGAGCTCGAGCTCATGCGCGACGCCGGCCGCATCGCCTCGGCCGCGATGCGCGCGGGCATCGAGGCGCTCGGCGACGGCGTGCGGCTCAACGACGTCGCCGCCGCGATCCAGTTCGCGCAGGCGACGGGCGTCGAGGGCGCCGAGGGCGACTACCCGGCGATCGTGCCGATGCTGCCCACGGGCGAGTCGGCCGACACCCCGCACCTCACCTTCAGCGCCCGCCGAGTGCAGCCAGGCGAGGCCGTCTCGATCGAGCTCGCCGGCGCGCACCGCCGCTACCACGCGCCGCTCGCCCGCACCGTCTCGGTCGGCACGCCCGACGCGCGGCTCGCGGGCCTCGCCGACATCGCGGCCGAGGGGCTCGACGCCGTGCTCGAGGGGCTGCGGCCCGGTCGCGTCGTCGCCGATGTGCACGGCATCTGGCGCGAGCACCTCGCGCGGCACGCGATCGAGAAGCCCTCGCGGCTCGGCTACTCGATCGGCATCGGCTACCCGCCCGACTGGGGCGAGCGCACGGTCTCGATCCGCGAGGACGACCTCACGGTCATCGAGCCCGGCATGTGCCTGCACGTCATCGCCGGCATGTGGATGGACGGCTACGGCTGCGAGCTGAGCGAGTCGGTCGCCATCGGCGAGGGCGGCGCCGAGCTGCTCACCGACGCCCCGCGCGAGCTCATCGTCGTGGAGGCGGCATGACGTCCCCGATCGGCGACCGCGACCGCTCGGACGTCGATCGGGCCATCGCGCTCGTCGACGAGGCGACGATCGTCGCCGACGCCTCGTCGCTCATCCTCGCCGCGAGCGAGAACCCCGGCGGCACCGAGCTCATCGCCGTGCGCGTGCTCGAGACGATCGCCTCGCGCCTCGGCGGCCGCGGCCGGCGCTCGACCGTCGCGCCCGGCAGGCCCAACATCGCCATCCGCTTCGGCCCCGACCCCTCCGCGGCCGTGCCCGGCGTCCTCATGCTCGGCCACTCCGACGTCGTGCCGGCGGGCGAGGGCTGGAGCGCCGACCCCTTCAGCCCGCGCGTGCGCGACGGCTGGCTCACGGGCCGCGGCGCGACCGACATGAAGGGCGGGCTCGCGGCCGCGCTGCAGGCGATGGCCGCGGTGCACCGCGTGCGGCCCGAGCTGCCGCTCGAGCTGCTCGTGACCGTCGACGAGGAGGACCTCGCGACCGGCATCCAGGCGCACCTCGCCGAGCCGCCGAAGCCCTACCGCGCGTGCATCGTCGCCGAGCCCACCGACC
Organism: Agrococcus pavilionensis RW1; assembly: GCF_000400485.1. Taxonomy (GTDB): domain Bacteria; phylum Actinomycetota; class Actinomycetes; order Actinomycetales; family Microbacteriaceae; genus Agrococcus; species Agrococcus pavilionensis. Next base: position 93,486 of record NZ_ASHR01000025.1, on the reverse strand, counting down.
TCGCGGTCGTCGTCGCGTGCCGCGGCGCCGCGAACCTCGAGGTCGAGGTGCGCGGGCGCGCCGCGCACGCCGGCCGGCCGGAGGACGGCGCGAACGCCATCACGACAGCCGCGCGCATCGCGGGCTGGATCGCCGACGACCACGAGCGGATGCGTCGGGGCGCGACGGGACTGCTCGGCTCGGCGACCTGGAGCGTCGGCCGCATCGAGGGCGGCCACGGCACCTCGATCGTGCCCGACCGATGCACGCTGCTCGTCGACCGGCGGCTCATGCCGGGCGAGACGGGCGCGCAGGCGCTCGGCGAGCTCGAGGCGGGGATCGCCCGCGCGCTCGGGCACGACGGCTGCGAGGCAAGCGCGTCGCTCCTGATGGAGATGCCGGGCTTCGAGACCGAGCCGACGCATCCGCTCGTCAGCGCCGCCGCGGGAGCGCTCGAGGCCGAGGGCCGCGAGGCGCGCATCGAGGCGTGGACGGCCGCGTGCGAGGGCGGCTACATCGCTCGCCACCACGGCTGCCCGACGATCATCCTCGGCCCCGGCGACATCACCGGCCAGGCCCACCAGCCCGACGAGCGCGTGCGCATCGCCGACCTCTCCGCCGCCGCGCGCGCCTACGCGCGGCTCATCCTCGCCCTCGACCCCTGACCGCATCCGACCCCGACCGACCAGCACGACCCCAGAACACGACCCCAGAGCACGACCCCAGAGCACGACCAGGACACTGCACCAGTAGGACACCCTGCACCGACCGAAGGGACACGGCCATGACCGAGCAGACAGCACCGCGGCGGCACCCGCGCGAGCCCGCGCCCATCACGAGGGAGCTCGACCTCTCCCCCGTGCAGCGCAAGACCGTCAAGAAGTCGGTCATGGGCGCGATGGCCGGCAACGCGATCGAGTGGTTCGACTACGGCATCTACGGCTACCTCGCCGTGCACCTCTCGCAACAGATCTTCGGCGGCTCGGAGGACGCGATCCTCTGGACGCTGTTCGGCTTCGCCGTCTCGTTCCTCATCCGGCCCATCGGCGGCGCCGTGCTCGGACCGCTCGGCGACCGCATCGGGCGCCAGAAGGTGCTCGTCTTCACGATCCTGATGATCTCGGTCGCGACCGCGGCGATCGGTGTGCTGCCCACCTACGACATGGTCGGCTGGCTCGCGCCCATCCTGCTGTTCACGCTGCGCATCATCCAGGGCTTCTCGGCCGGCGGCGAGTACGCGGGCGCCGCGGTCTACATGGCCGAGCACGCGCCCGACGACCGGCGCGGCTTCTGGGGCTCGTTCCTCGAGTTCGGCACCCTGCTCGGCTTCTCGATGGCCGCGATCCTCGTCACGGGCCTCGAGCTCGTCGTCGGCCCCGAGGGCATGGCCGAGGGCTGGTGGCGACTGCCGTTCCTGCTGACGCTGCCGCTCGGCATCGTCGCGCTCCTCATGCGCTCGCGCCTGCACGACTCCGAGACCTTCATCGAGGCGAAGGAGCAGGACACCCGCTCGAGCGCGTGGGAGACGCTGCGCGACGTCGTCGTGAAGCAGCCGAAGCAGCTGCTGAAGATCATGGGCATCACGATCCTCATCAACACGGCGTTCTACCTCGTGCTCACCTACATGCCGACGTTCCTCACGACGTCGCTCGACATGGGCGCGACGCAAGCCGGCCTCATGCTCGTCGCGGTGCAGCTCGTCATGATGGCGGTGATCATCCCGATGGGCGCGCTCACCGACCGGATCGGGCGGCGCCCGGTGCTGCTCATCGCGGCGGTCGGCTTCACGCTCTTCTCGATCCCGGCGATCATGCTGCTGCAGACGGGCAACGTCGTGCTGCAGGTGCTCGGGCTCGCGATCTTCGGCCTCTTCCTCGTGATGCTGCTGTGCAACATCTCGGCGACCCTGCCGGCGCTCTTCCCGACGACCGTGCGCTACGCGGGCTTCGCGCTCGGCTACAACGTCGCGACGTCGCTCCTCGGCGGCCCGGCGGGCCTCATCAACGAGTGGCTCATCGGCGAGACGGGCTCGACGCTCGTGCCCGGCTTCTACATGACGGTCGCCGGCATCATCGGCCTGCTCGCGATCCTGACCTTCAACGAGACGGCCGGCCGCAGCCTGCGCGGCGACATCGTGCCGGGCGACGACGACGTGGACCGCATCGCGATCGGCGAGGACCTCATCGGCAAGGTCAACGACCCCGAGCACGAGCTCGTCGACGGCAAGCTGCCCCCGCGCTCGGGGGCGGCGGGCGAGAGAGGCACGCCCTGAGCCCGAGCATCGGCCTGTGGCGCGGCGGCGCGCTCCTCACCCCGGAGCTCGCCGCCGCGGCCGAGCGCCTCGGCTTCGACACCGCCTGGATCGGCGGCTCCCCCGCCGCCGACCTCGCGATCGCCGAGCGCCTGCTCGAGGCGACCGAGCGCATCCGCGTCGCCACCGGCATCGTCAACATCTGGACCGCGCCGGCGGCCGAGGTCGCGGCGTCGTTCCACCGGCTCGAGGCGGCGCATCCCGGCCGCTTCACGCTCGGCATCGGGATCGGCCACCCCGAGGCGATCGGCGATCGCTACCGGCGCCCCTACGCGGCGCTCGTCGCCTACCTCGACGAGCTCGACGCGGCAGGCGTGCCGAGCGACCGGCGGGTCGTCTCGGCGCTCGGCCCGCGCACGCTCGCGCTCGCCGCCGAGCGCGCCGCGGGCACGCATCCGTACCTGACGACGCCCGAGCACACGCGCTTCGCTCGCGGCATCGTCGGCCCCGAGCGCCTCGTCGCGCCCGAGCAGCGGCTCGTGCCGGGCCTCGAGCCTGGGCAGGCGCGAGCGGCCGCGCGCCGCTTCCTCGAGCGCTACCTCTCGCTCTCGAACTACCGCCGCACGCTCGAGTCGCACGGCTTCACGGCCGCCCAGCTCGACGACGGCGCGACGGACGAGGCCGTGGAGGCGCTCGCGCCGCACGGCTCGCCGGCTCGGCTCGCCGAGGCGGTGCGCGGGCACCTCGACGCGGGCGCCGACCACGTGTGCGTGCAGATCCTGCCCGCGCGGGAGGACCCGGTGCCGGCGCTCGAGGCGCTCTCGGCCGAGCTCGGCATCCGCTGACCGCCTCGGCATCTGCTGACCGTTCGCTCCGAATCCAGCCTCCGCGGGGGTGCCGGTGCATACGGTCGAGGGCATGCGAGCACTCACTTGGCAAGGCAAGCGCAAGGTCTCGGTCGAGGAGGTCCCCGACCCCGTCATCCAGGAGCCGACCGACGCGGTCATCCGCATCACGTCGACCGCGATCTGCGGCTCCGACCTCCACCTGTACGAGCTCTTCGCGCCCTTCCTCAAGAAGGGCGACATCCTCGGCCACGAGCCGATGGGCATCGTCGAGGAGGTCGGCTCGGCGGTGGCGGACCTGCAGGTCGGCGACCGCGTCGTCATCCCCTTCGTCGTCGCGTGCGGCAGCTGCTTCATGTGCCGGAAGGGCCTCACGACGCAGTGCGAGACGACCCAGAACCGCCACTCCGGCACCGGCGCATCGCTCTACGGCTACACGTCGCTCTACGGCTCGGTGCCCGGCGGCCAGGCCGAGCGGCTGCGCGTGCCCTACGCCGACTTCAACGCGACGAAGGTCGGCTCGGAGCTCGCCGACGACCGCTACCTCTTCCTGAGCGACATCCTGCCGACCGCGTGGCAGGGCGTCGCCTACGCGGGCCTCGAGCCCGGCCAGACGCTCGGCGTCATGGGGCTCGGGCCGGTCGGCCAGTTCGTCGCGCGCATCGGCAAGCACCTCGGCCACCGCGTCATCGCGGTCGAGCCGGTCGCGGAGCGCCGCGCGATGGCCGAGCGCTACGGCGTCGAGACGCTCGACATGCCGGATGCGACGGATGCGCTCAAGGACCTCACGGACGGCCGCGGGCCCGACGCGATCGTCGACGCCGTCGGCATGGAGGCGCACGGGGCACCCGGCGCCGCGACGGCGCAGCAGCTCGTCGGCGCGCTCCCCGACCTGCTCGCGAAGCCGATGATGCGGCACGCGGGGCTCGACCGGCTCTCGGCCCTCCACACGGCGTTCGACGCGGTGCGCCGCGGCGGCACCGTCTCGCTCAGCGGCGTCTACGTGGGCTCGGCCGATCCGATGCCGATGATGACGCTGTTCGACAAGCAGATCACGCTGCGGATGGGCCAGTGCAACGTGCAGTCGTGGCGCGACGAGCTCCTGCCGCTCGTCGAGGACCCGGCCGACCCGCTCGGCACGGGCGACCTCACGACGCACCTCGTGCCGCTCGAGCAGGCGCCGGAGTACTACGAGATCTTCCAGAAGAAGGAGGACGACTGCATCAAGGTCGTGTTGCAGCCTTGAGGCCGGAGGGCGCAATGCGACGCAGTCGCGTTGCGCCCGGAGGCCTCAAGGTCGAGTAGGCGGCCGCCAGGCCGCCGTATCGAGACCCCCTGCTCCGAGCGATGGTCTCGATACGCGCCCTGCGGGCGCTACTCGACCAACGGGGGTGGTGACGCGGACGCCGCTCGACCGGCGGGCGTGGCGATGCGGAGGGGCGAGACGAGAAAAGGCCCCGGGGTGGAGCCCGGGGCCTTCCCGTGCGCGAGGGGGGACTTGAACCCCCACGTCCGTACGGACACTGGCACCTGAAGCCAGCGCGTCTGCCAATTCCGCCACTCGCGCGACGCCCGGGGCAGCCCGGGCAACCCCACGAGAATATCAGGTTCGGAGCGACGGCGGGTACGCTGTCGGGCGACGACGAAGGGCGGTGATGACGGCAGTGGGATTCCTCGACGCGATCGAGCGCGGTCTCGAGCGAGCCGTCAACGGCGCCTTCGCGAAGACGTTCCGCTCCGGCGTGGAGCCCGTCGAGATCGCGAGCGCGCTCAAGCGCGAGCTCGACACGAGCGCGTCCGTCGTCTCCCGCGACCGCATCCTCGTGCCGAACCGGCTCACCGTGCGCCTCGCTCCTGCCGACTTCCAGCGGCTGCGCCGCCTCGGCGAGCCGCTGCTCGACGAGCTCACCTCGACGGTGCAGAGCCACGCGCGCCAGTCGGGCTACTCCTTCCCCGGCCCCGTCGACCTCGGCTTCGAGCCCGACGAGGCGATGTCGACCGGGATGCTCGACATCCAGTCGGACACCGAGGCCGGAGAGGTCGTCTGGACCGCGGTCGTCGACATCAAGGGCAAGCGCCACCAGCTGCGAAAGGGCCGCACCGTCATCGGCCGCGGCTCGGACGCCGACATCACCGTCGACGACGCGGGCGCCTCGCGCAAGCACGCCGAGATCGTCTGGGACGGCACGCGCGCCCAGGTGAGCGACCTCGGCTCGACGAACGGCACGACGCTCAACGGCCGGGCGCTGGGGACGGCGCTGCTCGAGCCCGACTCGATCATCGACATCGGCGCGACGCGCATCGTCTACCGCGTGCTCGCGCAGTCGAAGGAGCGCCGCGCATGAGCGAGCTGACCCTCATCATCATCCGGATCGGCTTCCTCGCCCTCCTGTGGCTGTTCGTCTTCATCGTGCTGTACTCGCTGCGCAGCGACCTCTTCGGGCCGAAGCTCACGCCGCTGCAGCGCGTCGCGGTGCAGAGCCAGCGCACCCGCGCGGAGGCGGCCGCGCAAGCCGCCCCGGCGGCGGCGGGCGGCGACGCACCGACCACCGTGACCGAGCGCGCGAGCGCCGGGAGCGCATCCGGCCTCGCCCGCCGCATCGTCATCACCTCCGGCCCGCGCACCGGCACCGAGATCGAGCTGCCCGAGACGGGGCTCACGATCGGCCGCTCGAGCAGCGCCGGCCTGCAGATCAAGGACGACTACACCTCGAACTCGCACGCCAAGATCGTGCGCTGGCGTGACGAGTGGGTCGTGCAGGACCTCGACTCGACCAACGGCACGTTCGTCGAGGGCAAGCGGATCACCCAGTCGACGCCCGTGCGGGTCGGCAGCTCGGTGCGGATCGGCACGACGACGTTCGAGCTGAGGCGCTGAGCTTGAGCGCACCGCTCGCGGCCGCCATCAGCCATGTCGGCCGCATCCGCACCGAGAACCAGGACTCGGGCTACACGGGCGCCCACTTGAGCTTCGTGGCCGACGGCATGGGCGGGCACGCGGGCGGCGACGTCGCGAGCGCCATCGTCACCCGCAAGGTGCGCGAGGCCGACGTCGAGTACGAGAGCGCGGAGCAAGCGGCGCAGGCCCTCGCCGACGCGCTCCGGGCCGGCAACGAGGCGCTGCAGCAGGCGATGCTCGAGCACCCCGAGCTCTCGGGCATGGGCACGACGGCGTCGGGCATCATCCGCGTCGGCGACCGGCTCGGCGTCGCCCACATCGGCGACAGCCGCATCTACCGCTACCGCGTCGGCGCGCTCGAGCAGCTCTCGACCGACCACACCTTCGTGCAGCGGCTCGTCGACGCCGGCCGCATCACGCGCGAGGAGGCCGAGCACCACCCGCGCCGCAACGTCGTGATGCGCGTGCTCGGCAACATCGAGACCGATCCCGAGATCGACACGTGGGTCGAGGACGCGCTGCCGGGCGACCGCTACCTCGTGTGCTCGGACGGCCTGTCGTCGTACGTCGACGAGGACCGCATCCGCGCGATCCTCGAGCAGCGGCTCGACACCCCCTCGACCGTGCAGCGCCTCGTGAACGAGTCGCTCTCGCGCGGAGCGCCCGACAACGTCACGGTCGTGGTCGTCGACATCGACGAGCGACGGTCGTCGGCGGTCGAGCCGACGACCGTCGGCTCCGCCGCCGCGCCCATCAGCTACGAGGCCGTCGAGCCCGAGCGCACGTCGCTGAGCCTCTCGCAGCTGCTGCTGCACCCGCGGCAGGCGCGCATGCAGCCGGCGTTCGAGCACTTCGAGCCCGAGAGCGAGGAGTTCCTGCAGGAGCTGCTCGCCGAGCAGCGCCGCATGCGCCGCAACCGCCGCATCAGCTGGTCGATCGGCGCGGTGCTCGCGATCGCCCTCGCGGTGACGCTCAGCGCGATGTTCTACAGCTGGACCCAGGACCGCTTCTTCGTCGGCGTCAACGACTCGGGGAACGTGGCGATCTACCAGGGCATCCAGCAGCAGATCGGCCCGTTCGTGCTCGCGACCGAGATCGAGAGCACCGACATCGAGCTCGCCGAGCTCACGCCCTTCAACCAGCGCAGCATCGAGCAGACCATCTCGGCCGAGTCGCTCGCCGACGCGCAGGCCATCGTCGAGAGGCTGGAGCGATCGCCATGACCGACCGCACCGCTCCCACCGCGCTCCAGACGGGCATCGTGCAGCTGCGCGATGTCACCGAGGCGATCAAGGTGCGCATCCGCAACCCCGCGAAGCTGCGCAACCTCGAGCTCTTCCTGCTCGTCATCGCCTGGGTGCTCGCGGGCGGCGCGATGGTGCTCGTGCAGCTCGGCGCGCTCCAGCGCGTCGACATGATGCCGCTGCAGCTCGCCGGGCTCCTCGGCCTGCTCACCCTCGCGCTGCACATCGCGCTCCGCGTCGTCGCCCGCGAGGCCGACGCGATCATCCTCCCGGTCGTGACGGTGCTCAACGGCCTCGGCATCGCGATGATCTACCGCATCGACATCGCCGAGGGCGCGACGGGCTGGGACGCCGCCTCGATGCGGCAGATCGCCTGGACGGGCATCGCGCTGCTCATCGCGATCGCGACGATCGTCGTCATCCGCAACCACCGGGTGCTCGCGCGCTACCGCTTCCTCGCGATGGCGGCCGCGATCATCCTGCTCGTGCTGCCGCTCGTGCCGGGCCTCGGCCGCACGATCAACGGCGCGACGGTCTGGATCGGCCTCGGCAGCGTGCTCTCGCTGCAGCCGGGCGAGCTCGCGAAGATCGCGCTCGCGATCTTCTTCGCCGGCTACCTCATGACCGCGCGCGACTCGCTCTCGGTCGTCGGGCGCAAGGTGCTCGGCATCCGCTTCCCGCGCGTGCGCGACCTCGGGCCGATCCTCATCGTGTGGGCGATGTGCCTGCTCGTGCTCGTCTTCCAGCGCGACCTCGGCACCTCGCTGCTCTACTTCGGCCTCTTCCTCGTGATGATCTACGTCGCGACCGGCCGCCGCTCGTGGATGGTCATCGGGCTCGGGCTCGTCGCGCTCGGCGGCATCGCCGCCTACTTCGCCCTCGGCTACGTGCAGCGCCGCATCGGGGCGTGGATCCACGCCTTCGACCCGAGCGTCTACGACGCGCAGGGCGGCTCGTACCAGATCGTGCAGGGCGTGTTCGGGATGGCGCACGGCGGGCTGCTCGGCACGGGCCTCGGGCTCGGCAGGCCCGACATCACGCCCTACGCCAACAGCGACTACATCATCCCCTCGCTCGGCGAGGAGCTCGGGCTCGTGGGCATCTTCGCGATCCTCGGGCTCTACCTCATCCTCGTCTCGCGCGGCATCCGCATCGGCTTCCAGGGCCCCGACGACTTCACGAAGCTGCTCGCGGTCGGGCTCGCCTTCACGATCGGCCTGCAGGTCTTCATCGTCGTCGGCGGCGTCACGCGGCTCATCCCGCTCACGGGGCTCACGACGCCGTTCCTCGCGGCAGGAGGCTCCTCGCTGCTGGCCAACTGGCTCATCGTGGCGCTGCTGCTGCGGCTGAGCGACTCCGTGCGCGGAAGGGGGATCGCATGACGAGCGCCGAGCGGGAGCAGAGCATGCGCCGGCCGATCCGCCGCGTGAGCATGCTGCTCATGGTGATGTTCGTCGCGCTGTTCGGCTCGTCGACGATGATCCAGGCGGTGCAGGCGGATGCGCTGCACACGGATGCGCGCAACACGCGCACGCTGCTCGACTCCTTCTCGGTCGAGCGCGGCTCGATCGTCGTCGACGGCGTCCCGGTCGCGCTCTCGACCCCGTCGGACGACGAGTTCGAGTGGCAGCGGCAGTACCCGCTCGGGTCGCTCTACGCATCCGTCACCGGGTACAACACGCTCGGCCAGGGCAACAGCGGCATCGAGGAGGCGATGAACGCCGAGCTCACGGGCACCGCGAACAGCCAGTTCCTCGAGCAGGTGCTCGCGACGCTCACGGGCCAGGACCCCTCCGGCGCCTCGGTCGAGCTCACGATCGACAGCGCCGCGCAGCAGGCCGCGGCCGAGGGGCTCGGCGACCGCGAGGGCGCCGTCATCGCGATCGACCCCGAGACGGGCGACGTGCTCGCGATGCACTCGAGCCCCACCTTCGACCCCAACGCCTTCGCCTCGCACGACATCGCCGGCGTCCGGGAGGTCTACGACCGGCTGCTCAACGACCCGGGCGACCCGCTCGTCAATCGCACGATCGCCGGCGACCTCTACTTCCCCGGCTCGGTCTTCAAGCTCATCACCGCGGCCGCGGCGCTCGAATCGGGCCGCTACACGCTCCAGTCCGAGTTCGAGAACCCCGTCGAGCTGCAGCTGCCGCAATCGACGGCGGTCGTGCGCAACGCGACGCGCGGGCCGTGCGGGCCCGACGAGACCGCGACGCTCGAGACGGCGATCGTGCTCTCGTGCAACATCCAGTTCGCCCTGCTCGCGCAGGAGCTCGGCGCCGACGCGCTGCGGCAGCAGGCCGAGGCCTTCGGCTTCGGCCAGGAGCTCGAGATCCCGCTGCGGGTGACCCCGAGCCAGTACCCGGCGCAGCTCGACGAGCCGAGCCTCATGCTCACGGGCTTCGGCCAGTTCGACGTGCGCGTGACGCCGCTGCAGATGGCGATGGTCTCGGCCGCGATCAACAACGACGGCACGATGCTGCGCCCGCAGATGGTCGATCGCGTGCTCGCGCCCAACCTCGACGTCGTCGACGACCCGGAGGCCGAGATCCTCGCCAACCCGATCTCGGCGGCGACGGCGACGGCGCTCCGCGGCGCGATGGAGCGCGGCGTGACCGAGGGGCTCGCGTCGAACGCGGCCGTGCCGGGCGCGACCGTGGGCGGCAAGACGGGCACCGCCGAGACGGGCGAGCGGGGCGAGCCGTTCAACCTGTGGTTCACGGGGTACGGAGAGCTGGGCGAACGGAGCGTGGCAGTCGCCGTCGTGGTCGTGCCTAGTGAGAACATCGTCGGTGATACTTCAAACGTGATCGCCGCACCTATCGGGAGAGCAGTGATCGAGGCGGTGCTGAACTCATGAGACCATCCAGCGGACTCACCTTCGGTGGGCGATACCAGCTGACCAGCCGGATCGCCATCGGCGGCATGGGCGAGGTCTGGCAGGCGACCGATCAGGTGATCGGGCGCACCGTCGCGCTCAAGATCCTCAAGGACGAGTACATGGGCGATCCCGGGTTCCTCGAGCGCTTCCGCGCCGAGGCCCGGCACGCGGCGCTCGTCAACCACGAGGGCATCGCGAACGTCTTCGACTACGGCGAGGAGGACGGCAGCGCCTTCCTCGTGATGGAGCTCGTGCCGGGCGAGCCGCTCAGCGCGATCCTCGACCGCGACCGCACGCTCTCGGCCGACAAGGTGCTCGACATCGTCGCCCAGACGTCCGCGGCCCTGCACGCCGCGCACCAGGCGGGGCTCGTGCACCGCGACGTCAAGCCCGGCAACCTGCTCATCACGCCCGAGGGGCGCGTGAAGATCACCGACTTCGGCATCGCGCGGATCGCCGACCAGGTGCCGCTCACCGCGACCGGCCAGGTGATGGGCACGGTGCAGTACCTCTCGCCCGAGCAGGCCTCGGGCCAGCAGGCGGCCCCGTCGACCGACATCTACTCGCTCGGCATCGTCGCGTACGAGGCCCTCGCGGGGCGGCGGCCGTTCACGGGCGAGTCGCAGGTCGCGATCGCGATGGCGCACATCAACGACGCGCCGCCGGACCTCCCTGGCACGATCCCTGAGCCGGTGCGCAACCTCGTGCTCTCGTGCATCGCCAAGACGCCGGCCGACCGGCCGACGTCGGCCGCGCACCTCTCGCGCGCGGCCACGATGCTGCGCCGCGGCGACATCGCCGGCGCCGCCGCCATCGTGCCGGGCATCGCGTCGACCGACTCGTTCGCGACGATCGACTCGCCGACGCAAGCGGCGACGCGCGTCATCACGACGCAGTCGTCGCCCGCGACCGCCGCGCTGCCCGTGACGAGCGCGACGACCGCGGTCGAGGAGCGGAAGCGCCGCACCAACCCGTGGATCTGGCCCGTCGTCATCCTCGCCGTGCTGCTCGTCGCCGCGGGCGTCGCGATCGCCCTCATGCTCTTCAACCAGCAGCGACCCGATCCGGCCGCGTCGACGCCCGGCTCCGAGAGCCAGTCCGCCGCGCTCGTCGACATCTCGCTCGAGCAGTTCGAGGGCATGGACGAGCAGGAGTTCCGCGACGCGGTCGAGGCGCTGAACCTCGTGCCCGCGGTCGAGACCGGCCAGCCCGCGACCGACCCCGCGCTCGTGGGCCGCATCTATGCCGTCGCCCCGACCGGCCCGGTGCCGGAGGGCTCGACGATCGCCGGCACGATCCACAGCGCGGTCGCGCAGATCGACGACCCGACCGCCGCACCGCGGCTCGGCGACGGCTCCGACCCCGCCGCGCAGGAGGTCGGCGCGACCCCGTCGATCGTGTGGGACGCCGCGACGTGCCCCTCCGGCTACACGCGCGGCGACTACGTCGCGACGATCACGTGGCCCGACGGCCGGGTGCAGGACCAGGTGACGCCCGTCGAGGGCTTCGACATCCTGGCGCCCGGGCTCGGCGAGGGCACGACGACCGTGACCTACACGTTCAGCTGCGAGGTCGAGGGCGGGCAGCCGCTCACGAGCGGCTCGTCGCCCGCGCTCGAGATCACCGCGGTGGCCGAGGAGGAGCCCGAGCCGGAGCCCACGCCGACCCCGACGCCCACGCCGACCCCGACGCCGGAGCCCACGACCGAGCCGTGAGGCGCCCGGCCGGGGCCGTCGAGCGGCCCTGACGTAGAATCGACCGATCCCCCGTCCCGGGGAGCGGCGAGCCACGCACGAGGAGAGGAGCCGCGATGACCGACAGCATCATCGCGTCGCTGCGGACCCTCGGCGACCGCTACGAGATCGGCGAGCTCATCGGGCAGGGCGGCATGGCCGAGGTGCACCTCGCGCGCGACACCCGGCTCGACCGCCAGGTCGCGGTGAAGCTGCTCAAGCCCGAGCTCTCGCGGGATCCCGAGTTCCGCACGCGCTTCCGCCAGGAGGCGCAGTCCGCGGCGCGCATGTCGCACCCGACCGTCGTGCGCGTCTTCGACGCGGGCGAGGAGCCCGCGGTCGACTCGAGCGGCCAGCCGGCCGCGGTGCCGTACATCGTCATGGAGTACGTCGACGGCCGGATGGTGAAGGACATCATCGCCGAGGGTCCGCTCCCCGAGTCGGAGGCCGTGCGGATCACGAAGGGCATCCTGACCGCCCTCGAGTACTCGCACCGGGCCGGCATCGTGCACCGCGACATCAAGCCCGGCAACGTCATGGTCACGCCCGGCGGCCAGATCAAGGTCATGGACTTCGGCATCGCCCGCGCCGTCTCCGAGACGAGCGCGAACGTCGCGCAGACCGGCATGATCCTCGGCACGGCCCAGTACTTCTCGCCCGAGCAGGCGAGGGGCGAGGCCGTCGACGCCCGCACCGACCTCTACTCCACCGGCGTCATCCTCTTCGAGCTCCTGACCGGCCGCGCCCCCTTCGAGGCCGACACCCCGGTCGGCGTCGCCTACCAGCACGTCGCCGAGGAGCCCCCGACGACGTCGTCGATCACGCCCGGCATCACGCCCGAGATGGACTCGATCGTCGCGAAGGCGCTCGAGAAGCCGCGCGACGACCGCTTCCAGTCGGCGACCGAGTTCAAGCAAGCGCTCGACGACGCCCTCGCGGGCGTGCTCGTGCCCTTCGAGAAGACCGAGACGGCGCCGCTCGAGATCGGCGCCGCGACGACGATGTTCGCCGCCCTCACCGCCGACGAGCCGGAGCCCGAGGCGGAGGGCGGACCGGTCGCGACGCAGCGCGACCGCCGACCGCCGGTCGCGTGGCTGTGGGGCGCGGCGGCGCTCATCGCCGTGCTCGTCGTCGTCGCCGTCGCGTGGGCGACGAACTTCCTCAACCTCCCGATCGCAGGCCTCTCGACGAACGTGCCCGAGGTCGCCGGCCTCACCGAGGACGAGGCGATCGCGGCCGTCGAGGCCGCGGACCTCGAGGCCGAGGTGCGCCGGATGATCGACGAGGCGGAGCTCGGCACGGTGCTGCGCTCGGAGCCCGGGCCCGGCGTGCGACTCTCCCCCGGCAGCCCGGTGACGATCGTCGTCTCCAACGGGCCGCCGCCTGTGCCGCTCATCAGCGTCGCGAACCTCACCGAGCAGCAGGCGCGGCAGGCGCTCGAAGCCGCGGGCTACGTCGTCGGCGAGGTCTCGCGCGCGACGTCGCCGACCGTCGCGATCGACCGCGTCATCAGCACCGAGCCGAGCGCCGGCACCGACGTCACGCGCGGCGAGACCATCGACATCCAGCTCTCGAACGGCCTCGTGACCGTGCCGGACGTCGTCGGCCAGTCGCTCTCGAGCGCGCAGTCGCAGCTCGAGAACCTCGGGCTGTCGGTGCGGCGGTCGACGACCACCGCGTGCACCGCCGCGAACGTCGTGACCGCGCAGTCGGTCGCGGCCGAGAGCGACGTCGCGCAGGGCAGCAGCGTCACCGTGACGTACTGCGTGCGCCGCGCCGCGCCGCCCGCGCCCCCGCGGCAGAGCACGCCGCCGGCCGATCCCGCCCCCGCGCCGCCTCCCGGCGACGACGACGGCGACGACGGCGGCAACGGCGGGAACGGCAACGGCAACGGCAACGGCAACGGCGGTCGGAACGGCGGCGGCGGCTGAACCGCGGCGCGCGAGCCCTCAGCGCTGCGGCGGCGGGGCGAGCGTGACGAGCGGCGCGCGGCCCGCGGCGAGCTCGGCGGCGCCGTCGAGCCCGGCCGACTCGAGCCAGTTGCCGAGCATCCGGTAGCCGCCCTCCGTCAGCACCGACTCGGGGTGGAACTGCACGCCCCACACGGGCGCGTCGCGGTGCTCGAGCGCCATGATGACGCCGCCCGCCCTCCGGTCGCCCTCCGGGTCGGGCACGGTCCGCGCGGTCACGCGCAGCGCATCCGGCACCGTCCCGTCGACGACCGCGAGCGAGTGGTAGCGCGTCGCGGTGAGCGGGCTCGGGAGCCCCTCGAAGACGGTCGAGCCATCGTGCTCGACGAGGCTCGTCTTGCCGTGCATGAGCTCGGGCGCGTGCGTGACGACCCCGCCGAGCGCCTCGGCGATCGCCTGGTGCCCGAGGCACACGCCGAGCAGCGGCGTGCCGGCGTCGATCGCGGCGTGCACCATGGGGATCGAGACGCCCGCGTCGGCCGGGGTGCCCGGCCCGGGCGAGAGCAGCACGGCGTCCCACTCGGCGATGCCGCGCGCGTCGACCCGGTCGTTGCGCACGACCGAGACGTCGGCGCCGAGCTCCTGGAGGTAGCCGGCGAGCGTGTAGACGAAGCTGTCGAAGTTGTCGACGACGAGGATGCGGGTCATGCGAGGGCACTCGATCTGCGGTCGGATCCGGCGAAGGTCGGATCGGGGGTCGGGAAGAAGGTCTGCATCACCCACGGGTAGACGTGGAAGACGAGCAGGTAGGCGGTGACGGCGAGCAGCGCGAGCACGATCGCGAGCCGCACGGGCCACGGGCCGGGCAGCGCCCGCCAGAGGGCCGCGTACATCACGCCCTCCCGAGGGTCTCGGCGAGCTCGAGCGGCATGCCGTCGGCGGCACTCTGCCAGCCTACCCAGGTGGCGTAGGCGATGAGCCTGCCGGCCGCCGACCACTCCGGGTTGCACGTCGTGAGCGTGAGGTAGCGCCCGTCCGCCGGCACGTGCGGCAGCTGCGGCACGGGCGCGACGACACCGACCGCCGTCGGCGGCACGTACTCGTGGTTGCGGAACTCGTAGACGTGCCACGCGCTCGCCGTCTGCACGTAGACGCGGTCGCCGATGCGCATCTCGTCGAGGTGCGTGAACGGCCCGCCCTGGCCGTTGCGGTGCCCGGCGACCGCGAAGTTGCCGAGCCCGCCGGGCATCGCCGACTCGCGGTAGTGGGCGAGCCCCTGGTCGAGGCTGTCGAGCACCGCGCGACTCGTGCCCTCCCCCACGACGCGCTCGAACTCGCCGAGCCGCGGGATGTGCATGATCGCGAACGACTCGCGGTCGGCGGGAGCCGCCTCGAGCGGCGGTTCGTCGGTGCGGAGGGCGGATGCGTCGGCGATCGCTCCGCGCTCGAGGTGCTCGGGCACGAGGTCGGCGGCGAAGGCGCGGGCCGCCTGCTGCTGCTGCGCCCCGAGCACCGCGTCCGAGAGCCACACCTGCCAGCCGGCGTAGCCGAGCGCGAGCACCCCCGCGGTCAGGAGCAGCTCGCCGAGCACGCTCGAGACGGTCGCTCGGCGCCGGGGGCGCGCCGAGCGGCGGGCGCGAGCGTCGAGGGCTGCCACCGCTCAATCCTAGGCGGCGACTGCACTAGCATGGGGTGCCATGAGCAGCGAGAAGTCCGTCGAGAGGGCCAAGGCCGATCGGAACCGGTCGGCGAAGGAGCGCTCGCCGCACGACGAGCAGCACAACCCGGCGTGGTTCAAGCCGGTGATGTTCGGCTTCATGATCGTCGGCTTCCTCTGGGTCATCGTCTACTACGTCTCGGGCACGACGCTGCCCATCGCGCAGCTCGGCTCCTGGAACATCGTGATCGGCTTCGGCGTGATGTTCATCGGCTTCATCATGACGACGCGCTGGAAGTAGTCGAATCACACTGGTGTAGTTCTCCCCAGCTGTGGAGAGAGCTGTGGAGAACGACCTCAGAGGATCGAGGCGAGCCGCAGCGCGAACAGCGCCGCGAGCACGACCGCGATCCCGCCGATGACGAGCCACGCGGCCTTCGCCGCCTGATCGCCGCGCAGCCGCTCGTGCACGGCGCCGATCCCGAAGCCGAGCGCGAGCCCGATGACGAGCCCGCCGACGTGCGCCGCCCACGAGACGTTGCTGATCACGAACGTCAGCACGAGGTTGATGGCGACGATGATGAGGATGCTCGGCTGCACCCGCCCCACCATGCGCTGCATGCCGATGACCATGCCGAAGAGTGCGTAGATGGCTCCCGACGCGCCCACGACCGCCGAGAGCGGCGTCAGCCACGAGATCGCGACCGCGGCGCCCGCCGCGCTCACGACGTAGGCGGCGAGGAAGGGCAGCCTGCCGATGCGCTGCTCGATCGAGGGGCCGATGAGCCACAGGATGAGCATGTTGAAGCCGAGGTGCAGCACGCCCGCGTGCACGAGCGCGTAGCTGACGAAGCGCCACGGCTCGATGAGCGAGTACGGCAGGAAGAACAGCAGCGACGCCGCGATGTCGCCCGGCAGCAGCTGCAGCGCGCCGAGCAGCACCGTGACGACGAGGATCGACATCGTCACGGGTGCCGGCTGCGCGAACCAGCGGCGCGCGCGCCGGCCGACGGCGCTGCGCGGCGCACCGCTCGCCGCTCGCACCTGCCGCTGCAGGGTGCGCTGCTCGGCGGCGAGCTCGCGCACGCACTCCGGGCAGCGCACACCGACGGGCGACGGCTGCTGGCACTCGCCGCACACCGTGCGCCCGCATCGCTGGCACAGCACCCAGCTCGCGCGGTCGGGGTGCCGGTAGCAGCGGTCGGCGGGCGCTGGGGATGACACCTCGGCTCAGGCCTCGGCGATCTCGATCGTCTCGATCACGACGTCCTCGAGCGGGCGGTCGCGGCCGTCGGTGGCGACGGCCTGGATCGCGTCGACGACGCCGCGCGACGCCTCGTCCTCGACGAGCCCGAAGATCGTGTGCTTGCCCTGCAGCCACGGCGTCGCGACGGTCGTGATGAAGAACTGCGAGCCGTTCGTGCCGCGGCCCGCGATCTTGCCGGCGTTGGCCATCGCGAGCACGTAGGGCGCGTTGAAGTCGAGGTCGGGGTGGATCTCGTCGTCGAACTGGTAGCCGGGGCCGCCGACGCCCTGGCCGAGCGGGTCGCCGCCCTGGATCATGAAGTCGGGGATGATGCGGTGGAAGACGACGCCGTCGTAGAGCGGGTCGGTCGAGGTCTTGCCGGTGCCGGGGTGCGTCCACTCGCGCTTGCCCGTGGCGAGCTCGACGAAGTTCTGCACGGTCTTGGGGGCGTGGTCGCCGAGGAGGTTGACCTTGATCTCGCCGAGGTTCGTGCGGATGGTCGCGACAGCGGTGTGATGAGCCATGCCCCGATCCTCCCACAGCGCGCTTGGCGACAGCCGCGCACGAGCGCCTGGTTCGGCGAGAGCGAAACCCTCGGAGCGTGGGTGACGCGTCCAGGAAAACCTGCAAGGATGACGCGCAGGCTCCACGACGGAAGGACAGACATGTCGCTCGAACTGACGCGCAAGCGCGCGAAGCAGGTCAAGAAGCTCCGCAAGCAGGCCGACAAGCTCATGGCCGAGCAGCGCGCGGTGAACCACCACGCGGCTGCGCTCGCCCGCGAGGCTCGCGAGCAGGCGCGCGCCTACAGCGCCGAGACGCTGCGCCCCGCCGCCGAGCGCGTCGTGCACCGCGGCAAGGAGGCCGGCATCGACAGGCTCTCGAAGGCCGCCCGCGGCTGGAACTCGAGTGTCGTGCCCGCGCTCGCGACGGGCCTCGGCTCGGTCGCCGCACTCGCGTCCATCGGCAAGGACGAGCGCGTGCAGAGCGCGATCGACAACGTCCGCCGCTACGCGACGGTCCCCGACCTCGCCCCGTCGACGCCGGCGAAGTCGGGCCCGAACGCCTGGCAGTGGATCCTCATCGGCGTCGGCTCGGTCGCCGTCGTGAGCGCCGCCTACGCCGCGTGGCAGACCCTGCGCGCCGACGACGACCTGTGGATCCCCGACGCCGAGGACACCGCCGTCGACGCGCCCGCGCGCCCGTTCGACCAGCCGTCCGGCGGGATCGCCGACGGCCCCGAGGCCGGCGCCCCCCAGGCCTGAGCCGTCTGAGCCGCGAGCGAAGGGCCCCCGTCCGCGGGGGCCCTTCGTCGTGCGCGCATCAGGCCTCGGTCGTGCCGGTCAGGACAGCGCGGCGCCGATCGCGACGAGGATGCCGCCGAGCACGAGCATGCCGGCCGCGAGCATGAACGAGCGGATGCGTCGCTCGGGCTCGCGACCCTGGCGCATGGTGCGCACGGAGTCGATGCCGCTGATGACGCACGAGACGACCATGAGGCCGATGCCGAGGACGATGAGGGGATGCATGGGTCAGCGGAGCGGCGAGCCGTGGTCGTCGATGTGCCGGATCGCCCAGTCGACCGCGTGCACGTGGCGCAGGGCCGGCACGTCCGCGAGCCGGTGCCACGCGACGTCGTCGGTCGTGCCGTCGACCTCGACCGCGAGCTCGCCGCCGGTGATCTCGGCGCGGTAGAGGATGCGCAGGGCCTGCATCTCGTCGCCGCGCGCGGTCGTGGGGAGCACCGCGGAGTCGACGCCGAGCAGGCTCGTGAGCCGCACGTCGTAGCCGGTCTCCTCGCGCACCTCGCGGACGGCGCCGTCCGCGGGATGCTCGCCGGGCTCGACACCGCCTCCCGGCAGCGTCCACCCGGCCATGTCGCCCTCGTTCCAGTGCGGCAGCAAGATCTCGCGCTCGTCGCCCTCGCCCCTCGTGATCAGGGCGTAGGCGGCCACTCGCATGCGCATCCGGTCATCCTACGGCTACGGCTACGGCTGCGGCTGCTGCTGGGCCGCGACGACGGCTTGTGCGCGCTCGCGCCAGCGGGCGATCGCCGGCCGATGCGCCGCCAGCGCGACTTGCGCCAGGTCGTCGAGCATGGCCTCGATCCGCCGCGGCACCTGCAACGACCCGCGGCCGTAGTGCAGCGGCTCCGCCAGCGCGAGGTCGATGAGCTGCTCCACGCGCTGAGGCCGATGCACGAGCCGCACGACCCCGCCGCTCCGGACGAGCGCGGGCAGATCGGCCCGCGTCACCGCTCGGCGGAGGATCCGGTGGACCTCGTCGAGCACCTGCACCGCCGTCGCCGGGTCGTTGATCCCCGGCGAGAGCGCACGGTCCGCGATGTCGATGAGCTTGCGCACGCCGAGGGCCGGATCCTGGCCCGGGATGCGATCCTGCTCGACCACGACGAGACCTCGCAGCGCGTCGAGCGCGTCCTCGCCGAGCGCTCCGAGCCCGGGCTCGTGCCAGATCCGCAGCACCGGTCGGCCCTCGGCCGCGAAGTCACCCACCGGGAGCAGCACCTCGATCACGGCATCGAGGTCGACGGCGCGAGCGACGAGCTCGCGGTGATCCACCTCCACGATCGCCCCGTGCTGCCGCGCCTCGACCGTGCGCGCCTCGAGCGAGCCCTCGGGCTGCCAGGAGTCGCGCGCCGGCAGGGCGCGCAGGCCGGTCGGCTCCGGGTAGTAGCCGTCGACGACGTCGACCGTCGCGCTGCCCAGGTGCGACACGATCGACGAGACCTGGATCGACCGGGTGATGTGGTGGATGAACGCGAGGAACATGCCAACGCTCGCGAGCACCAGCACGAAGCCGAG
This sequence comes from Agrococcus pavilionensis RW1, assembly GCF_000400485.1. Lineage (GTDB taxonomy): Bacteria > Actinomycetota > Actinomycetes > Actinomycetales > Microbacteriaceae > Agrococcus > Agrococcus pavilionensis. Next base: position 74,019 of record NZ_ASHR01000025.1, on the reverse strand, counting down.
CGTGACGGACACCTGTGGCACGAACGCGCCGCCGTCGCCGGACTCGCCCCGCACCGAGCGCAACACCGTCAGCGCGTAGGTGAAGCTCGCGGCGAAGATGCCGAGGGTCGCTTGCGTGACCCGGTTCGAGAGGAAGTCGCCCAGCACTCGAGGGCTGTACTGGCTGCTCGCCAGCTGCACCACGACCATCGTGATCGAGAAGACGAGCCCGGTCACCGAGATCATCGCACCCGCGATGGTGCCGAGCATGTCCCTCGCGCCGCTGGGGCCGCCGGGGAAGACGTAGGGGAGCTCATCGCCCACGAGCCGGTCGAGCTCGGGCACGAGGTAGCCGGCGAGCACCGACGCCACCACGATCGCCATCGGCAGCACCCAGAACGGACGCCACGCGCGCTGCCACGCGCTGCTCGACCGAGTCCTCGGCAGCGCGCTGACGTCGGCCGGTCCGACATCGGCGCCGCCGTGCATCATGCTCCGGTCGGGGCCTGCGGAGGGCCGCTCGCACCGCCGTCCGGCCGCGCCTCGGCACCCCGCCAGTGCTCGTCCGGCCGGTGCTCGTCGGCCGGCGCGAGCGTCGGGTCGACGGACTGCGTCGGGACGAGCTCGCCGACGCCCTCCCCCGGCGCGGTCTGCTCGACCGTGAGCTGGAAGTCGTCGCCGTGCTCCGTGACGCCCGCGACGATCGCCTGCTCGACCGCCGCGACGGCATACCGGCGCCGTACGACCATGGGATCGAGCGCGAGGTCCTTCGCGAGCGCCGCCGCGAGCCCGATCATCACGACGACGAACGGCAGGGCGGCGACGACCGTGACCTGCTGGAGGCCCGTGAGGGCATCCTCACCGCCCAGCAGCAGCATGATCGCCGCGACGGCACCCGTCGCGACGCCCCAGAAGATGACGGTCGCGCGCGAGGGCTGCAGCGAGCCGCGGTGCGAGAGCGTGCCCATGACGATCGATGCGGCATCGGCGCCCGAGATGAAGAAGATCGCCACGAGCACCATGACGACGATCGACGAGATCTGCGCGAGCGGCAGCTCCGCGAGCGCCTGGAACAGCGTCGACTCCGGCGTGCCGCTGCTGCCGAGGTCGGTGCCGCCGAGCTCGAGGTCGATGCCGAGCCCGCCGAAGATCGCGAACCAGACGAGCGAGACGAGCGTGGGCGCGACGAGCACCCCGGTGACGAACTGGCGGATCGTGCGGCCGCGCGAGATGCGCGCGATGAACATGCCCACGAACGGCGTCCAGCTGACCCACCATGCCCAGTAGAAGATCGTCCAGCCCGAGAGCCAGGCCGCGACCTCCTCGCCGCCGGCCGCCTCGGTGCGCGCCGACATGACCGCGAGCTGCTCGGCGTAGCCGCCGATCGTGGTCGGCAGCAGGTTGAGGATGAAGACGGTGGGCCCGACGACGAACACGAAGAGCGCGAGGATCCCCGCGAGCACCATGTTGGTGTTCGAGAGCCACTTGATGCCGCGGGAGATGCCCGAGACGGCGGAGAGGACGAAGGCGAGCGTCAGCACCGCGATCACGGCGATGAGCAGCCCGTTGCCCACTTCGCCGAGTCCCGCGACGACCTCGATCCCCGAGCCGATCTGGAGCGCGCCGAGGCCGAGCGACGTCGCCGAGCCGAAGAGCGTCGCGAAGATCGCGAAGACGTCGATCGCGCGACCGATGGGACCCTCGACGGTGCGGGAGCCGAGGAGGCTCGTGAAGGCCGCGGAGACCGTGAGCGCGCGGCGCTTCCGGAAGACGCTGTAGGCGAGCGCGAGCCCGACGACGGAGTAGATGGCCCACGGGTGCAGCGACCAGTGGAACATCGTCGTGGCCATGGCGGTGCGCACGGCTTGGGCCTCATCGCCGCCGCCGGTGCCGGGAGGGGGCGCCACGAGGTGGCTCACCGGCTCGGTGACGCCGAAGAAGACGAGGCCGATGCCCATCCCGGCGGAGAACATCATCGCGATCCAGGAGACGGTGCTGAACTCCGGCTCCTCGCCGTCATCCCCGAGCGGGATGCGCCCGAAGCGGCTCGCGGCGATCCAGATCACGAAGATGACGAATCCGGAGGCGGCGAGCGCGAAGAGCCAACCGGTGCTCCCGACCACCCAGTCGAGGCCGGCGGACGACGCCGTCGCGAGCGACTCGGTGCCGACGGCGCCCCAGATCACGAACGCGAGGGCGACCGCCGCGGCGACGCCGAACACGACGCGGTCGATCGGCCGGCGCTCGGGGCCGCCGCCGGCTCGCGGCGGCACGTCGAGCGCGGGATGCAGCGGCTTCCGGCGGGGCTGCCAAGGGCGCCTCCCGGAACCTTCTCCGACCGTCTCGGGCTCGCCCATCCGTCCTCCAGTGCTCGAGGTCGACGCGCGGGACGCGCGTCCGTGACGCCGCAACGCTAGTCCCACCCGCTGGGTGCGAAGTGAGGGCCGCGGGTCAGCGAGGGCGAGCGCGCCCGCGCATCCTGCTCTCGACGGAATCGCGCAGCGGGGCACCGAGGAAGAGCCCGAGCGAGGCGCCCGATGCGAGCGCGAGGCCGACCGCGCCGGCGCCGATGAGCGTCGCGACCCCGAGCACGAGGCTCGCGGCCGAGCCGTCGGACTCGACGAGCTGCAGCAGCCCCCGGAAGACCGCGTAGCCCGGCACGAGCGGCACGATCGCGGCGGTCGTCACCGCGATGGACGGCACGTGCAGGCGGTGCCCGATGATGATGCCGACGAGGCTCGCGACGAGCGCGCCGACCCCGCTCGCCACCGGCGCGCCCGCTCCGGCCCCCGAGCCGATCGTGAAGCCGATCCAGGCGAGCCCGCCGAGCACGGCGCTCACGAGCGTCGTGCGGAGGCGGGCGCCGTTCATGATCGCGACCGAGACCGCGATGATGACCGCGCCGGTCAACTGCAGCGGCAGCGAGCCGAGCGCTGGCGCCTCGCTCGTGACGGCGAAGCCCAGCCCGAGCGTGCGGGCGAGCGAGAGCCCGCCGAGGATGCCGATCACGACCCCGAGGGTCGAGAGCACGAGGTCGAGGATGCGTCCCCCCGCGGTGAGCGAGAAGCCGTCGATCGCGTCCTGGGCGGCCCCGACGACCGAGAGCCCCGCGAGCATGAGCACGATGCCGGCGGCGATGATGATCGAGGGCCGCACGTCGGCGAGCAGCGGCACCCCGAGCCTCGCGAGCGCGCTCGTCGCGGTCGCGGCGGCCGTGACGACGAGCGCGCCGACGATCTGCGAGAAGAAGAACGGCACGCGCAGCCTCGCCATGCCGCGCTGCGCGACCGCCGCCGCGCACGACGCGAGGAAGGCGATGAGCCCGATGATCCACGAGGCGCCGAAGAGCACGGTGACGCCGACCGCGAGCATCCCCTGCGCGAGCACGACGAACGTCGGCCGGTAGAGGAAGGGCGTGCGGCGGATGGCGTCGAAGCGGGCGCGCGCGTGCTCGAGGTCGAGCCCGCCCTCGATCTCGACGACGAGCGCCTGCAGCCGCTGGAGCTTCGCGTGGTCCGGCACGGGCGCCCGCACGACCCGGATGAGGGTGATGGGCAGGTCGTCGTGGCCCCGGTGGTACGAGACGCCGATCGAGTTGTACGTCACGTCGACGTGCACGGGGCGGATGCCGAGCGCGGCGGCGACGCGCGTCGTCGCGAGCGTCACGTCGTTCGCCGAGGCGCCGACCGTCAGGAGCGCCTCGGCGATGCGCATCGCGAGGTCGATGACCTTCCGCGCGTGCACCTCGTCGATCGTGAGGAGCGCCTCCGTCATCGCCCGCGAGGCGGGGTCGGTGCGGATCGCGCGCGCGATGCGCTGCCGCCAGTCCTGCCGTCCGTCCATCCCTCCCATCCTCCCATCCGCCGGGAGGCCGGCGGGGATGCCGGGAGCTGCTCAGGCCTCGCGCCAAGCGTCGCTCTCGAGGCGCGAGTTCGGCGAGGGCGACGGCCGTCGCGCGGCCGATGCCGGAGCCGGTGACGATCGCGGTGCGCGCGGAGTCCGAGGCGAGCACGCTCCTCGCGCGCGGGTCTCGGGGACCAGTGGTGGAGCCTGGGAGAATCGAACTCCCGACATCCTGCTTGCAAAGCAGGCGCTCTACCAACTGAGCTAAGGCCCCGTGGCCGGCGGGCCGGCCGTGGGAGTTGTGCGTGGTGGGGCTACCTGGACTCGAACCAGGGACCTCTTCGTTATCAGCGAAGCGCTCTAACCGCCTGAGCTATAGCCCCGAGCACAATCATCGATGCTACCACGCGCGCCGGTGTGCTCGGGACCACGGCGCGCGCTCGGCCTACTGGTTGGCGAAGCCGACCTGCAGGCCGCCCGTCAGCCGCACCGAGAGGTTGTAGAGCACGGCGATGACCGCGCCGAGCACCGTGATGACGACGAAGTTCAGCACCGCGACGAGCAGCGTGAACATCATCACCTGCGGCAGCGACAGCAGCGACGTGATCGCGAACTCGGGATCGGCGAGGATGTCGCGCATCACCTCGTCGACCTTGCCGAACAGCCCGACGACCTGGAGCAGGCTCCACATCACGAAGACCACGACGACCTGGACGATGCCGAGCACGAGCCCGAGCACCGCCGAGACCTTCATGGCCGACCAGAAGTCGATGTGCACGAGGCGCAGTCTCACCTGCTTGCTCGAGCCGCTGCGCCGAGGCGTCTTGCTCTGCAGCTTCTCGGCGATGCTCATTCGTCGGTCTCCTCGGTGGGCTCGTCGTCGGTCGAATCGGCGTCGGCCGAGTCCGTGGCGTCCACGATAGCGTCCTCCGCCTCCGCGATCGCGACCTGGGCGACGCCGGTCTGCGCATCCTGCGCGGGCGACGTGGCCGGCTGGTTCGCGGCGTCCTCGACCTCCTCCTCCACGTTGCGCGCGATCGAGATCACGAGGTCGGTCGTCGACTTCTCGGCGAACTGCACGCCCATCGTCGTGCGGCCGGTCGCGCGCACCTCGTCGACGCTCGAGCGGATGACCTTGCCGGAGCTGCGGATGAGCAGCAGCTCGTCGCCGTCGTGCACGATCGTCGCGCCGACGAGCGCGCCGCGGTCGTGGTCGCCCGACGAGAAGGTGAGCACGCCCTGCGTGCCGCGGCCCTTCGACGGGTAGTCGGCCACCGGGGTCTTCTTGCCGAAGCCCTGCTCCGTCACGACGAAGACGTAGCCGTCGTCGCCGATGACCATCGCCGCGAGCGCCTCGTCGCCGTCCTTGAGCCGGATGCCCCGCACGCCGCCCGTCGCGCGGCCCATGGGCCGCAGCGCCTCGTCGGTCGCGGCGAAGCGCGCCGCCCGGCCCTGCTTGCTGATGACGAGGATCTCGTCGTCGGAGTTCGCGAGCATCGCGGAGATGACGCGGTCGTCCTCGGCGAGGTTGATCGCGATGATGCCGCCGGAGCGGTTCGTGTCGAACAGCTCGAGCCGCGTCTTCTTCACCTGGCCCTGCTGCGTCGCGAGCACGAGGTAGTCGGCCTGGTCGTAGCGGCGCAGCTGCAGCACGGTCTGCACGCGCTCGTCGGGCTGGAAGGCGAGCAGGTTCGCGACGTGCTGGCCCTTCGCGTCGCGGCCCGCCTCGGCGATCTCGTACGCCTTCATCCGGTAGACGCGGCCGAAGTTCGTGAAGAACAGCAGCCAGTCGTGCGTCGACGTGACGCCGAAGTGCTCGACGATGTCGTCGCTGCGCAGCTGCGCGCCGCGCACGCCCTTGCCGCCGCGGTGCTGCGCGCGGTACTGGTCGATGCGCGTGCGCTTGATGTAGCCGCCGGTCGTGAGGCTCATCACGACCTGCTCCTCGGGGATGAGGTCCTCCATCGAGACGTCGCCGCCGTAGCCGTGCATGATCTCGGTGCGGCGGTCGTCGCCGTGCCGGTCGACGATCTCGCGGAGCTCGTCGACGATGATCTGCCGCTGCCGCGTCACGCTCGCGATGATCTCCTTGTAGTCGGCGATGCGCACGGTGAGCTCCTCCGCCTCGTCGTGCACCTTCTGCCGCTCGAGCGCCGCGAGCCGCCGCAGCTGCATCTCGAGGATCGCGCTCGCCTGCTCCTCGTCGATGTCGAGCAGCTCCATGAGCCCGTCGCGAGCAGCCTCGGTCGTCGAGGAGCGACGGATGAGCGCGATCACCTCGTCGAGCGCGTCGAGGGCCTTGAGGTAGGCCTCGAGGATGTGCATGCGCTTCTCGGCCTTGGCGAGGCGGAACTGCGTGCGGCGGACGATGACCTCGACCTGGTGGTCGGCCCAGTGCGTGATGAAGCCGTCGAGCGAGAGCGTGCGCGGCACGCCGTCGACGATCGCGAGCATGTTCGCGCCGAAGTTCTCCTGCAGCTGCGTCTGCTTGTAGAGGTTGTTGAGCACGACCTTCGCGACCGCGTCGCGCTTGAGCGTGATGACGAGGCGCTGGCCCGTGCGGCCCGAGGTCTGGTCCTCGATGTTCGCGATGCCCTGCAGCTTGCCGTCCTTCACGAGGTCGGCGATGCGCACCGCGAGCCGGTCGGGGTTCACCTGGTAGGGCAGCTCGGTGATGACGAGGGCCGTGCGGCCCTGGATCTCCTCGACCGTGACGACCGCCCGCATCGTGATCGAGCCGCGGCCCGTGCGGTACGCCTCCTCGATGCCCTTCGTGCCGAGGATCTGCGCCCCGGTCGGGAAGTCGGGGCCCTTGATGCGCTCCGTGAGCGCCGTGAGCAGCTCCTCCTTCGACGCCTCCGGGTGCTCGAGGTGCCAGATCGCGCCGTCGGCGACCTCGCGGAGGTTGTGCGGCGGGATGTTCGTGGCCATGCCGACCGCGATGCCGACCGAGCCGTTGACGAGCAGGTTGGGGAACCGCGCGGGCAGCACCGACGGCTCCTGGGTGCGGCCGTCGTAGTTGTCCTGGAAGTCGACGGTGTCCTCGTCGATGTCGCGCACCATCTCGAGCGCGAGGTGCGACATCTTCGTCTCGGTGTACCGCGGGGCCGCCGCCTCGTCGTCGCCGGCCGAGCCGAAGTTGCCCTGCCCGAGTGCGAGCGGGTAGCGCAGGCTCCACGGCTGCACGAGGCGCACGAGGGTGTCGTAGATCGCCGTGTCGCCGTGCGGGTGGTACTGCCCCATGACGTCGCCGACGACGCGCGAGCACTTCGAGAAGGCCTTGTCGGGCCGGTAGCCGCCGTCGTACATCGCGTAGATCACGCGGCGGTGCACGGGCTTGAGGCCGTCGCGCACCTCCGGCAGCGCTCGCCCGACGATGACGCTCATCGCGTAGTCGAGGTACGAGCGCTGCATCTCGAGCTGCAGGTCGACCTGCTCGATCGCGCCGTGGTTGGGGGCGTCGCGGTCGAAGGGCTCCGCAGGGGTGGTCTCGTCAGTCATCGTCTCTCAACCTCAGATGTCCAGGAAGCGCACGTCGCGCGCGTTCTTCTGGATGAAGGATCGGCGGGCCTCGACGTCCTCGCCCATGAGGGTCGAGAAGATCGCGTCGGCCACGGCGGCGTCGTCGAGCGTCACCTGCTTGAGCGTGCGGGTCTCGGGATCCATCGTCGTCTCCCACAGCTCGCTGTAGTTCATCTCGCCGAGGCCCTTGTAGCGCTGCACGCCGTTGTCCTTCGGCATGCGCTTCCCGCTCGCCTGGCCCTCGGCGATGAGCGCGTCGCGCTCCCGGTCGCTGTACGCGTATTCGTGGTCGGCGTTCGTCCACTTGATCTTGTACAGCGGCGGGGCCGCGAGGTAGACGTAGCCCATGTCGATGAGCGGGCGCATGTAGCGGAACAGCAGCGTGAGCAGCAGGGTCGTGATGTGCTGCCCGTCGACGTCGGCATCGGCCATGAGCACGATCTTGTGGTACCTCGCCCTCGACGGGTCGAAGTCCTCGCCGAGGCCCGCGCCGAACGCGGTGATCATCGACTGGATCTCGGCGTTGCCGAGCGCCCGGTCGAGCCGCGCCTTCTCGACGTTGAGCACCTTGCCTCGCAGCGGCAGGATCGCCTGCGTGTAGGGGTTGCGCCCCTGCACCGCGGAGCCGCCGGCGGAGTTGCCCTCGACGAGGAAGATCTCCGAGATCGCCGGGTCCTTCGACTGGCAGTCCTTGAGCTTGCCGGGCATGCCGCCCGACTCGAGCAGGCCCTTGCGACGCGTCTGCTCGCGCGCCTTGCGCGCGGCGATGCGGGCGGTCGCGGCACCGATCGCCTTGCGCACGATCTCCTTCGCCATCGCCGGGTTCGACTCGAACCAGTGGCCGAGCTCCTCACCCGTGACGCGCTGCACGAACGACTTCGCCTCGGTGTTGCCGAGCTTCGTCTTCGTCTGGCCCTCGAACTGCGGCTCGCCGAGCTTGACCGAGACGATCGCCGTGAGCCCCTCGCGCACGTCGTCGCCGGAGAGGTTCTCGTCCTTCTCCTTCAGCAGGTTGGTCTGCCGGGCGTACTTGTTGACGAGCGTCGTGAGCGCCGCGCGGAAGCCCTCCTCGTGCGTGCCGCCCTCGTGCGTGTTGATCGTGTTGGCGTAGGTGTAGACGCCCTCCTGGTAGGAGGTCGTCCACTGCATCGCGATCTCGACCGAGATGCGGCGCTCGGTGTCCTCCGACTCGAAGTCGATGATCTCGGGGTGCACTGCCTCGGCCTTCTTCGACTCGTTGAGGTAGGCGACGTAGTCCTTGAGGCCCTGCTCGTAGAGGTACTCGTCGGAGCGCTGCCGCGGCTCGGCGCCCTCCTCGTCGGCGTCGGGCTCGATGAGCGCCTCGGGGCGCCGGTCCTCGATCGCGATGCGGAGCCCCTTGTTGAGGAACGCCATCTGCTGGAAGCGCTTCGCGAGCGTCTCGTAGTCGAACTCGACCGTCTCGAAGATCTCGGGGCTCGGCCAGAAGGTGAGCGTCGTGCCGGTCTCGTCGGTCGCCTCGCCGGAGACGAGCGGGCCCTCGGGCTCGCCGACGCGGAACGACTGCCGGTGCACTCGGCCCTGGCGCTTGATCTCGACCTCGAGGCGCGACGAGAGCGCGTTGACGACCGAGGAGCCGACGCCGTGCAGGCCGCCGGAGACGGCGTAGCCCCCGCCGCCGAACTTGCCGCCCGCGTGGAGCACGGTGAGCACGACCTCGACGGTCGACTTCGAGGGGTCGGACGAGTGGGGGTCGACGGGGATGCCGCGGCCGTTGTCGGTGACGCGCACGCCGCCGTCGGGCAGGATCACGACGTCGATGCTGTCGCAGTAGCCGGCGAGCGCCTCGTCGACCGCGTTGTCGACGATCTCGTAGACGAGGTGGTGCAGGCCGCGGGGCCCGGTCGAGCCGATGTACATGCCCGGGCGCTTGCGCACCGCCTCGAGTCCCTCGAGGATCTGGATCTGATCGGCGCCGTAGTCGCCCTGGGTGGGAGGCTGCGACGGCTTCGCCGTCTGGTCGTCGGGCTGCGTCTCGTGCTCGTTCGCCATGCTTCTCCCGGTGCGTCTCGCGCGACCGCCATGCGGCGGCGCAACCCTCCGATCCTACCGCGGAACGGCATCCGAGGCCCGCCAACGCGCGCCTGTGGTGGACGATCGGCCTGCGCCACGAGAGAACAGTCTCCCGAAAGCGCGTTCTGCGGCCCTGGACGCTCCGAGCGGTCTTCCCGGGCCGATCGCGGACCGGGGTCGATACCCGCCGCCGAACGCCGAGCGGCCCGGGACCTGTCGGTCCCGGGCCGCCGGAGGGCATCCGCCGTGGGTCGCTCAGCCCATCGGGATGACGATCCAGAGCGCCGCGGTGAGGAGGAAGCCGAGCACGCCGAGCACGGTCGTGAGCACCGTCCACGTGCGCAGGCCGTCCTTGACCGAGAGGCCGAGGTAGCGCGTGACGATCCAGAAGCCGGAGTCGTTGACGTGGCTGAGCCCGAGCGCGCCGTAGACGATCGCGACCGCGAAGAGCGCGAGGTGGATCGGGTCGAGCCCGAGCCCCGCGACCGCCGGGATGAGGAGGCCCGAGGCGGTCGTGATCGCGACGGTCGCCGAGCCCTGCGCGGCGCGCATGATGAGCGAGATGAGGAAGCCGAGCAGCAGCACCGGCATGCCGGAGGCGGCCATGACGTCGGCGACGGCGCCGCCGATGCCCGTCTCGGTGAGGATGCGGCCGAACGCGCCGCCGGCTCCCGTGACGAGGATGATGACCGCGGCGGCCGGCAGCGCCGACTCCATGACCTCGCCGAGGTGGCTCGACGACCAGCCGCGGCGCACGCCGAGCGCGATCATCGCGACGCCGATCGCGACCATGAGGGCGAAGATCGGCTGGCCGATCATCGAGAGGAAGCCGTGCCAGAAGCTGCCGACCTCCATCGAGGGCGCGATCGTCGTGCCGACCATGATGAGCGCGAGCGGCAGGATGATGATCGCGAGGATCGTCCAGGCGCTCGGCGCCTTCTCGCCCTCGGCGAGCGAGCTGCCGCCGCCCACGGTGTCGGCCTCGGTGCCGAAGGAGTCGAACATCGCCTTCGTCGCCGGCAGCATCGCGAACTCGCGCCGGTTCATGCGCTTCGCGACGAAGTACGAGGCGAAGGCGAGCGGCACGGAGATGACGAGCGAGAGGATCGTCACCCAGCCGATGTCGGCGCCGAGGATCGTCGCGCCGCCGACGATGCCGGGGTGCGGGGGCACCGCGACGTGCACGGCGAGCATGATGCCCGCGATCGGGAGGCCGAACTTCATCGGGCTCAGCCCCGCCGCCTTCGAGAAGGCGTAGATGATGGGGATGAGGATGATGAAGCCCGCGTCGAAGAAGACGGGGATCGCGAGGATGCCCGCGGCCGCGGTGAGGGCGACCGCGACGCGCTTCGGCCCGAGCCAGCTCGTGAACCTGCCGGCGAGCGACTCGGCGCCGCCCGAGATCTCGATGATCTTGCCGAGCATCGAGCCGAGCGCGACCAGCACGGCGACCGAGCCGAGCGTGCCGCCGACGCCGGCGATGATCGCCTGGATGACACCGAGCCGCTCGGGGGCGTCGTCGGTCGCCGGGATGGTCGTGAGCGGCAGGCCCGCGACGATGCCGACGATGATCGAGGTGAGCAGCAGGGCGTAGAACGCCTGCACCTTGAAGCGGATGATGAGCAGCAGCAGGAGCCCGATGCCGCCGAGGCCGATGGCGATCAGCACGCCGAGGGGGTACTCCATCACCGCACCTCCCCGCGCAGCGTCGGGGCGACGACGCGGATGACCGCGGAGTCGTCGAGGTGGCCGAGGCCCTGCGCCTCGCCGAGCAGGAAGAGCTGCTCGGCGGCGGCCGCGACGGGCGCGGCGAGGTGGTGGGCACGGGCCGCCGCGCCGACGATGCCGAGGTCCTTCACGAAGATGTCGAGCCGGCTGAGCACCTCGGCGCCGTCCTCGTCGTAGGCCTGCAGCGCGCGGGGCCCGCGGTTGCCGAGCATGAACGAGCTCGCGGCGCCGGCCGTGAGCGCCTCGAGGGTGCGCTCGCGGTCGAGCCCGAGCGCGTCGGCGAGGGCGAGCGCCTCGGCGGCCGCGGCGATGTGCACGCCGCACAGCAGCTGGTTGACCGTCTTGAGCGCCTGCCCGTCACCGGGCTCGTCACCGACGATCGAGAGGGTCGAGGCGAGCTGCTCGAGCACGGGCCGCGCGGTCTCGAGCGCTGCGGGCTCGGCGCCGACGACGATGAGCAGGTCGCCCTCGCCGGCGCGCACGGGGCCGCCCGAGAGCGGCGCGTCGACGAGGTGCGCGCCGGAGGCGGCGAGCCGCTCGGCGATGTCGGCGATCCCTTCGGTGCCGACCGTGCTCGTGAGGATGACGACGGCGCCGTCGGCGAGGTGCGCGGCGAGGCCCGACTCGCCGAAGAGCAGCTCGCGGAGCTGCTCGCCGGTGCGCACGGCGACGAGGACGGCGTCGGCGCCCGCGACGGCGTCGGCGGCCGACGCGGCGGGCGCGACGCCCTGCTGCTCGGCGAGGGTGAGGCGCTCGGCCGCGATGTCGAATCCGCGGACGTCGAAGCGCGCGGCGAGCCGCGTCGCCATGGGGAGTCCCATGGCGCCGAGCCCGATGACGGCGACGGTGCTGGTCATGGCTGTTCCTGTTCCTGTATCTGAGGTCGTGGACGGTCAGTCGCCGAGCGTGCGGACGACGCGCGCGAGCGAGTCGGTGTCGCCGACGTTGCCGGCGAAGACGACGAAGGGGATGCCCTCGGCGGGCCCGGACTGGGGCTGCCAGAGCGAGACGATGCCCGGCAGCATGGGGCCGACGACGCGCGCGCGGCGGATGCGCAGCGCCTCGGTCGCGACGTCGCTCGAGGTGATGCCGCCCTTCGCGATGACGAAGCGGGGCGGCGCGAGCTCGAGCACGCGCGCGACGAGCTCGACGAGCCCGGCCGAGACGCGGCGCGCGATCTCGAGGCTCTCGGCGCCGTCGCGGCCCGTGACGAGCTCGCGGCTCGTGTGGACGATGACCGTGCCCGACGCGATCGCGCGCGCCACGGCATCCGCTTGCTCCGTGAGGTGCGCCTCGCGCCGGTCGTCGATGAGGGAGCGCACGTCGAGCTCGACGGTCGCGGTGCCGGGCCGGTCGGCGCGGAGCGCCTCGAGCTGCGCGGTCGTGAGCGGCACGTGGCTGCCGACCACGACGAGCCCGCCGCGCTCGTGCTGCGCGGCGATGTCGCCGGCGGTGTCGGGCGCGGCGATCTCCTGCCCGATGTGGGCGCGCACGTAGGGCGGGCCGATGCGGAGGAGCGCGTCGATGCCCTCGCGGTCGAGCGCGTGGAGCGCGAGCGCGACCTGGCGCATGTCGTGCTCGTCGACGACGTCGACGGCGACGACGGTGCCGGGCGCGAGCCCGCGCAGGAACGAGGCGACCGCATCCGTGCCGGCGCGGATGACGTCGATCGTGAGCGCCGCGACCTCGTCGCGCGCGATGCGGCCCTCGGTCTTCTCGGCGACCCAGTCGCGGAGGTCGGACGAGCGGTAGCCGAACGTGGCGTCCTGCGCGAAGGCCGTCTCGCCCACGGGCGTCGCCTCGCCGTCGACGACCCAGTAGTGGATCGAGTCGACGGTGATCCGGCCGGCGTCGGGGAAGGCGGGGATGAGCATCGTGAGCCGCGGCGCCTCACCGCGCGCGGCGATCGCGTCGCGCAGCACGTCGGTCTCGAGCGGGAAGTGACCGCGGAGCGTCGAGTCGCCGCGGCTCACGAACGAGACCCGCTTCCCGGCGCGCTCGGCCGCCGCGAGCGCGACGTCGACGACCTCGAGGTTGCGCTCGGCGGCCTGCTGCTCGTCGAGCGAGCGCGAGTTGGTGAGCACGTAGACGGCGGGGGCGTCCTGCGCGAGCGCCCAGTCGAGGTCCTCGGCCTCCCAGCGCGTGAGCACCGGGAGGTCGGCGACCGATTGCGTGCCGGTCGGGTCGTCGTCGAGCACGACGAGCACGAGGTCGCGGCTGCGAGCGGCGGCGACCTCGGCCGCCGAGATGTCGAGCGGGGCCGGCAGGGATGCCAGCAGGCCGTCGAGGTGCACGAGAACTCCCTTGTCCGCGGGATCGGCGCAGGCGATGCGCGAATCTGATGTCAGATATCTTCGATCACTCGACGCGGGGCTGTCAAGCCCCGCGCACGGTTCAGTCGCGCACGAGCGCGACGAGGTCGTCGCGCGTCTGCCGCATGTGGCTCGCCATCGCATCGCGCGCCGCGACCGGCACGCCCGAGCGGATCGCGTCGAGCACCGCCCGGTGCTGGTCGATCGCGTGCGCGCGGATCTCGTCGACGGCGCTCGTCTCGCCGCGCGTCTCGGCGAGCATCGAGGTGAGCGGGCGGAGCGCCGCGACGAGGATGCGGTTGTCGGCGGCGCGCATCACGACGTCGTGGAACTCGAGGTCCGCCTCGACGAATGCGTCGACGTCGCGCTCCTCGTGGTGCTGCCGCATGCGCGCGAGCGAGTCCTCGAGCGCCGCGAGGTGCTCCTCGGAGCGGCGCTCCGCCGCGAGCTCGGCGGCGCCGGTCTCGATCATCATGCGCACCTCGAGCAGCTCGAGCGACGACTGCCGCCGCTGACCCGCGCTCCGCGCGTGCCGCACCACGGCATCCATGCCCGTCCACTCCGCCACCGGGGCGATGAGGTGACGGCTGCCGGGCACCTGCACGATGACGCCCTGCGCCTGCAGCAGGCGCACCGCCTCGCGCATCGTGAGGCGCGAGATGCCGAACTCGACGGCGAGCTGGCCCTCGGGCGGCAGCTGCTCCCCCGCGGTCAGGCGACCCTCGATGATCGCGTCGAGCAGTCGCTCGACGGCGTCGTGCGTGCGCGATGGGCGGGGCATGGCTCCTCCTCGAGACCTGGGGTATCTGACACCCTAGCCGCGGCTGCGACCCCCGTCGGTCAGCCCTCGTCCGTCATCCCCAGGTGTCGCGCGGCCCGCGCCCCGGCACCGAGCGGCGCCCGCGGTTGAAGCTCGGCAGGTCGGGCCCGATGAAGCGCACCGACTCGAGCCCGCAGTCGGGGAAGCGGGCGAGGATGCGCGTCGTGGTCTCGGCGCGCAGGATGCGCATCTGCTGCGTCCAGGCGGTCGAGGCGCAGCGCACCGTCAGCACGCCGTCCTCGAAGGAGATCGGCTCGGTGCGGTCGGCGTTCTCGGCGCCGACGAGCTCGGGCCAGTGCGCCATCACGTCGGCGCGCGCGAGCGTCGTGGTCCAGCCGCGGTCCTCGGCGAAGCCGCCGAGCACGTCGCCGAGCGCGCGCGGGTCGCGCCCCTTCCCGAAAGGCACGGATGCGTCGGGGTCGCGGCGCGAGCGCCGTCGGCCGTCGCGCGTGACCTTCTCCGGGTCGCCGAACTTGGCCTTGAGGCGCATCCACACGCGCTCCGGCTCGGTGGGGGCGAGCTCACGCATCGAGCACCTCCCCGCGATCGATGCGGATGCGGTGGTGGCGGAGCGCGTCGGGCACGTCCTCCTCGACCGCGGCCGTGATGAGCACTTGCTCGAAGCGGCCCGCGGCCTCGGCGAGCCGCTGCCGGCGGCCGGCGTCGAGCTCGGCGAACACGTCGTCGAGGATCATGACCGGGTCGCCGCCCGAGCCGTCGCGCAGCAGCTCGGCGGAGCCGAGCCGGAGCGCGAGCGCGAACGACCACGACTCGCCGTGGCTCGCGTAGTGGCGGGCGAGCAGGTCGTTGAGCTGCAGCTCGAGGTCGTCGCGGTGCGGGCCGACGAGGCTCACGCCGCGATCGAGCTCGTCGCGGCGCCGCTCGGCGAGGATCGCGTGGAACGCCTCCGCCGAGTCGGGCACGTTCGTCGTCAGCTCGATGCGCGCCGCGTGCTCGTCGCCCGCGACGAGCCGGTAGGCCGCGTCGACGTGCGGCGCGAGGTCGGCCACGAGCGCGCGCCGCGTGCGCATGACCTCGAGCCCGAGCTCGACGAGGCGCCCGTCCCACACCTCGAGCGTCGTGAGGTCGTCGGGTCGCAGCCGCGCCGCGCGAGCGCTCTTCAGCAGCGAGTTGCGCTGCTTGAGCACGCGGTCGAGATCGCTGTGCACGCCGGCGAGGCGCGGCGCGCGCATGACCGAGAGCTCGTCGAGGAACCGCCGGCGGCCGCCGGGATCGGCACGCACGAGCTGCAGGTCCTCGGGGCTGAAGAGCACCGCCTGGAGGTAGCGCGGCAGGTCGCGGATGCGCACCGACTGGCCGTTGGCCTGCGCGCGGTTGGAACCGCGCGCGTTGAGCTCGACGTCGAGCTGGAAGCTGCGCTCGTCGTTCGTGACCGTGCAGCGCACGATCGCGCGCTCCTGGCCCGCGCGGATGAGCGCGAAGTCGCTCGGCACCCGATGGCTCGAGCCGGTCGCGATCCACACGAGCGACTCGACCATGTTGGTCTTGCCCTGCCCGTTGCGGCCGACGAGCAGGTTCGGACCACCGACGAGCTCGACGTCCGCGGCGCGGTAGTTGCGGAAGTCGGTGAGGGCGAGTCGGCTGACCCGCACCTAGGCCTTCTTGATCGAGTGGCCGCCGAACTGGTTGCGGAGGGCGGCGACGGCCTTCATCGCGGGGCTGTCGTCCTGGCGCGACTCGAAGCGCGCGAAGAGCGAGGCCGAGATCGCCGGCATGGGCACCGCGTTCGCGATCGCCTCCTCGACCGTCCAGCGGCCCTCGCCCGAGTCGTCGACGTAGCCCTCGATCTCCGAGAGGTCGGCGTCCTCGTCGAGCGCGCGCACCATGAGGTCCAGCAGCCACGAGCGCACGACCGTGCCGCGCTGCCACGCGCGGAAGCTGCCGGCGACGTCGTGCACGCGCTCGGCGCGCTCGAGCAGCTCGAAGCCCTCGGCGTAGGCCTGCATGAGCCCGTACTCGATGCCGTTGTGCACCATCTTCACGTAGTGGCCGGCGCCGATCGGGCCGGCGTGCACGAAGCCCTCCTCGCGCGGCCCCTCCGGGCGCAGCGCATCGAAGACGGGCATGAGCTCCTCGACGTCGGCGCGCTCGCCGCCGACCATGAGCCCGTAGCCGTTCTCGAGCCCCCAGATGCCGCCCGAGACCCCGACGTCGACGAAGCGGATGCCGCGCTCGGCGAGCATCGCGGCGTGCCGGTCGTCCTCCGTGAAGCGCGTGTTGCCGCCGTCGATGACGAGATCGCCCTCGGACAGCTTCGCCGCGAGCTCGGTGATCACCGCATCCGTGATCGCGCCGGCCGGCACCATGACCCACACGACGCGGGGCGACGGGAGCGCCGCGATGAGCGCGTCGACGCTCGGGACGTCGGTGATCTCGGGGTTGTGGTCATACCCGGTGACCTCGATGCCGGCCGCGCGGAGGCGCTCGCGCATGTTGCCGCCCATCCGCCCGAGTCCGATGAGTCCGATGTGGGTCATGGTGCTCCTCGTGTCGGGGTGGGGGTCTCGGTCAGCGCAGCAGCAGGTTGGGCTGCAGCAGGTACTTGAAGTCGCTCGCCTCGGCGTCGTCGCGCGACGTCTGGCCGCGGATGAGCATGGGGCCCGGCTTGTTCGTGTTCTCGGAGTGCGTGAACGAGACGCGCACGAACTCGGAGTGGGTGGCCTGGATGCCGTCGATGAGCAGCTGCGGCTTGATCGAGAGCACGATGTCGTCGCCCTCGAGCACCGCGTCGATGATCTCGGAGGCCTGCGCCTGCTCGGAGCCGATCGCCTCGAGCTGCACCTGGCCCTCGCTGAAGGTGTAGCGGATGGCCGCCTCGGCGTCGAGCACGAGCTGCACGCGCCGCGTGGCGTCGACGAGCTCGGCGGTGTTCACGACGGCGTGGTGGTCGACCTGCTCGGGGAAGAGGCGCCGCACGGGCGGGTAGTTGCCCTTGATGAGCAGGCTCGTGACGGTGCGATCGGCGGTCGAGAAGGCGATCTGCTGCCGCTCCCCCGCCTCGCTCATGGTGATCTCGATGCGCTCGGCGCTGCCGAAGGTGCGGCCGACCTCGACGAGCGTGCGCGCCGGCACGAGCGAGGTGAGCGCCTCGGTGACGTCGCCGGCGTCCCACGGGATGCTGCGCACCGAGACGCGGTAGCGGTCGGTCGCGATGAGGGTCAGGGTGTGGTCGCTCGCCTCGAGCTGCACGCCGGTGATGACGGGCGTGACGTCCTCGCGCGACGCGGAGATCGCGACCTGGCCGATGGCCTCCGAGAACGCCTTGCCCTCGACGACGCCCGTGCGCCCCTCGACGGTCGGCACCGTCGGGTACTCCTCGAGCGGCATCTTCGCGAGCGAGAACTGCGCGTTGCCGCAGCGGACGAGCACCTTCGAGCCGTCGTCCTCAACCCGCACCTCGCGCTGCGGCAGCTTCGCCGCGATGTCGCTCAGCAGGCGACCCGAGACGAGCACGACACCCTCGGCCTCGACATCGGCGGCGACCGCGGTGCGCGCCGACGACTCGAAGTCGAACGAGGAGAAGATGACGCCATCGGCGGTCGACTCGATGCGCACGCCGCTCAGGATCGGCATCGTCGGCCGCTGCGGCAGCAGCTTCACGGCGAACGAGACGGCATCACTGAAGACATCGCGATTGATGACGAACTTCACCGGGCGTCCTCCTTCTTGGGCGAGCTGCGGCGCTGGGGCACGGCGGCAGCCGCCCGTGCTGGTGCACAGCGCTGTCGATTGTGGCACAGCCGCGACGCGGTCGAGCCGTGGCATCCCTCCGCCGCCGACCCGTCATGGTTGGCGACGAGCTGCATCTTCTCTCTAGGAATCTCTGTCATTCATAACCGCTGTGCAAGCTGGGGATGGAACGTGTGGTTCTCGCTCCCCGCGAGGGAACTACAACAGTGCAAGATGTTGAGCCGCTGTTGACGCCCATCCACGGGTCGTGGAGAGCGAGGGATGCGTCCCCGGGCTCCGTCCACAGCTCTCGGTCCCGTTGTCCACAGGCACGCCCGGGCCGTCCACATCCGAATCACATGAAGTACGCGTTGAGACTTCCTCGTGCTATGGCGCCGTGCGCAATCGCCCGCAAGCGCAGAGTTCCGGCACTCTGCGCATCTCGGGCGCGCTGAGGGCAGAGTTCCGGCACTCTGACCGTTGTGGCCTGTGCCGAGCGCAGCGTGACGGCGCGCTGCGGATGCCCCGTGCGGTCGAGACCGGCTGCGGGACGGGTGCCTCGCTGACGCGCTTACGCGCCTGCGCGCTGACGGATGCGCGAGGTGAGCTCCGTCACCTGCGTGTAGACCGAGCGACGCTCCTGCATGAGCTTCTCGATCTTCTTGTTCGCGTACATCACGGTCGTGTGGTCGCGGTTGCCGAACAGCTGGCCGATCTTCGGCAGCGACATGCTCGTCATCTCGCGGCACAGGTACATGGCGATCTGCCTCGCGAGCGCGATGGTCTGCGAGCGCGACGAGCCGTGCAGGTCCTCGACCGTGAGCCGGAAGTACGCAGCCGTGTGGCTGATGATGTCGCTCGGCGACACCACCGCCTCCTCGTCGAAGCTGAACAGGTCCTTGAGCACCGTCTGCGCGAGCTCCATCGTGACCGGCAGCCGGTTGAGGCTCGCGAACGCCGTGACGCGGATGAGCGTGCCCTCGAGCTCGCGGATGTTCGACTGCACCTTGTCGGCGATGACCGAGAGCACCTCGGCGGGGATCTCGATGCGCTCCGCCTCGGCCTTCTTCCGCAGGATCGCGATGCGCGTCTCGACGTCGGGCACGGTCACGTCGGTGATGAGGCCCCACTCGAAGCGGCTCACCATGCGCTCCTCGAAGCCCTGCAGGTGCTTGGGCGCGACGTCGGAGGTGATCACGACCTGCTTGTTGTGGTCGTGCAGCGTGTTGAAGGTGTGGAAGAACGCCTCTTGCGTCGACTCCTTGCCCTTCAGGAACTGGATGTCGTCGATGAGGAGGACGTCGACCTCGCGGTAGCGCTGCTGGAACGACTGGTTGAGGTTGTTCGCGATCGAGTTGATGAAGTCGTTCGTGAACTCCTCGCTCGAGACGTACCGGACGCGGATGCCCGGGTACATGCCCTCGGCGTAGTGGCCGATCGCGTGCAGCAGGTGCGTCTTGCCGAGCCCGGAGTCGCCGTAGATGAAGAGCGGGTTGTAGGCCTTCGCCGGCGTCTCGGCCACCGCGAGCGCAGCGGCGTGCGCGAAGCGGTTCGAGCCGCCGATGACGAAGTTGTCGAAGGTGTACTTCGGGTTCAAGCGGGAGTCGACGCGCCGCGACGGGGGATCCGCGGGATCGCGCTCGTAGCTCTGCACGGGCGTCACGACCGGCTCGGCGGCGGGATCGTCGACGACGTCCGGGAGCGGCTCCTCGTCGTCGAGCTGGGGGTTCACCACGATCTTGAACGACGCGATGTCCACAGCGTTCTCCACAAGCCCCTCGACGATCGGCACGCGGAGGCGCTGCTCGAGCATGTCGCGCGTCAGGTCGTTGGGGACCTCGAGGTAGAGCACGCCGCCGAGCACGCCCTGCGGCTCGACGAGGTCCAGGAATCCGCGCAACGACGGGGGAATCCGGGGATCGCCCGCGAGGGTCGCCAGCACCGCCGACCAGAGTCGTCCGGTTCTGTCGTCCGGGGCCATCGGTATGCGGTTCCTCTGCGATGCGGGGTGGGGGTGGATGTGTCTCCACACCATTATCCACAGGTGTTGTGCATGAGGGGTCCGCTCGCTGCGGTGCTCCCCGGGCACCTGCCGCGGCGCGGATTCCAAGAGTCTGCACGCATAGCGCACAGCGTGCAAGTCCCGTCGTCTTGACCGCGGCGTGGCGCAGAGCCGAGGTGATGCTCGTTGACCGCCGACGGTCTCTCGCGTATGGTTGTCAGGTTGCCGCATCCGTCATGCGGCGCGTCGTCGAGCCTGGCAGCTCGGCCACCTCGATCTTGCGGCGCGATCGCGCCGGACCACGGGAGATTCACCATGAGCAAGCGCACGTTCCAGCCGAACAACCGCCGCCGCGCCAAGAAGCACGGCTTCCGCCTCCGCATGCGCACCCGCGCCGGCCGCGCCATCCTGGCCGCGCGTCGTCGCAAGGGCCGCACCGAGCTCTCGGCGTAGATCGCCCGAGGTGCTCGCGAAGGCGAACCGGATCGTGCGCGGCGACGACTTCCGTCGCATCGTTCGCACCGGTCGCCGTGCGGGCGGACCTGTCGCGGTGGTGCACCGCGCGAGACCCGAAGCGGCAGTCGCCCGCTTCGGGTTCATCGTGTCGAAGCAGGTGGGCAACGCCGTGGTGCGCAACCGCGTCAAGCGCCGCTTGAGCGAGATCGTGCGGGCCGAGCTCGACGCGATCGAGCCGGCCGACATCGTCATCCGTGCGTTGCCCGCGGCCGGCAAGGCCGACTTCGCTACACTGAGGGCCGGCATCGCGCCGCTGCTGGAGCGACGGTCATGAGTCAGGGCCTCAAGAGGCTGGGACTGCTTCCCCGCAACATCTGCGTCGCGATCCTCGTCGCCTACCGCGCGGTGATCTCACCGCTCTACGGCGACGTGTGCCGCTACTACCCCAGCTGCTCGGCCTACGCGCTGCAGGCCATCCAGCAGCACGGGGTCGTGCGCGGCATCTGGTTGGGCGCGAGGCGCATCCTCCGCTGCCACCCGTGGGCGGCGGGCGGTGTCGACGACATCCCAGAGCCGCGCGAGCGGCTCGCAACGAACAGAGCGGGGTTCGTCCTCGCTCACAAGGAGCAGTGACAGCTTGGACATCTTCGCCCTGCTGATGTGGCCCATCAAGTGGGTCATCGAGGCGATCCTCGTCGGATTCCACTGGATCGTCACCGCGCTCGGCGGCGACCCGGGCTCGGGCCTGACATGGGTGCTGTCGATCGTCGGCCTCGTGCTCGTGATCCGCAGCGCGATGATCCCGCTCACGGTGCGCCAGATCGTCTCGTCGCGGAAGTCGCTCGAGATCCAGCCCGAGATCCAGCGCATCCAGAAGAAGTACCGCGGCAAGAAGGACCAGTTCTCGCGTGAGGCGATGCAGCGCGAGACGATGGAGGCCTACCGCAAGGCCGGTACGAACCCGTTCGCGTCGTGCCTCCCGCTCCTCATCCAGATGCCGATCTTCCTCGGCCTCGTGCAGGTGCTCACCGACGCCAACAACCAGAAGGCCGGCGTCGGCCTCCTGACGCAGGACCTCGCGGTGCTCTTCAGCGAGTCGACGCTCTTCGGCGTCGTGCCGCTGCACATGACGATGGCGGCCGGCTTCGAGACCGGCAGCATCCCCGTGATCGTCACCGCGATCCTGCTCACGCTCATCATGTGCGCGACGCAGTTCTACACGCAGCTGCAGATCATGACGAAGAACCAGACGCCGGCGATGAAGGAGTCGCCGATGTACAAGCAGCAGCGGATCCTGCTGTACATCATCCCGGTGTTCCTGCTCATCTCGGCGTGGCTCTTCCCGCTCGGCACGATGTTCTACTGGCTCGTCTCGAACGTCTACACGCTCGTGCAGCAGCTCATCATCATCAGCAAGCTCCCGACGCCGGGCTCGGAGGCGGCGCTCGCTCGCGAGGCGCGCATGGCGCGCAAGCGCCAGCGCATGGGCCTCCCGCCGGTCGACGCTGAGGAGGCCGAGTCGGCCGCGGAGGTCGAGCTCCGCACCCAGCGGCAGCAGCCGCGAGGCAAGAAGCCGAAGTCGAAGCGAGAGGGCAGCTGATGAGCGACGAGCAGCGGATGAGCGGCGCGGCCGAGACCATCGACGAGGGCGAGATCGCCGCCGACTACATCGAGGGACTGCTCGACATCGCAGACCTCGACGGCGACATCGAGATCGAGCAGACGGATGCCCGCACCACGATCAAGGTGGGCGAGGCAGGCGACGACCTCGGCGGGCTCGCGGAGCCGAGCGTCGTCGCGGCGCTGCAGGACCTGACGCGCCTGGCGGTGCAGCAGCAGTCCGGCGAGTTCTCGCGGCTCGTGCTCGACGTCGCGGGCTCGCGCGACGCGCGGGCGCAGGCCCTGCAGTCGGTGGTCGACGACGCAGCGACGGCCATCGCCGGCGGCGCTCCGCGCGTCGCGCTCGAGCCGATGTCCTCCTACGAGCGCAAGCTCGTGCACGATCTCGTGCGCGAGCACGGCCTCGAGAGCGAGTCCGAGGGCGAAGGCGCCCAGCGCCACATCGTCATCCTCCCCGCCTGACCCCGTGACGGAGTCCACTCCCCCGCTGCTCGAGGCCGAGCCGGCTGCCGCGGCGGCCCTGTTCGGCGACCGGCTGGAGCTCGCGCGCTCGTATGTGGCGTCGCTCGCCGCCCGCGGCGAGGAGCTCGGCCTCATCGGCCCGCGCGAGCTGCCGCAGCTCTGGAGTCGACACATCCTCAATTCTGCCTTGGTCGCTCCCCTGCTCCGCGGCCGGGTCGGCGACGTCGGCTCGGGGGCTGGGCTGCCTGGGCTCGTGCTCGCGATCGCTCGTCCCGATGTCGAGATGACCCTCATCGAGCCGATGGAGCGACGTACGGACTGGCTGCTGTCGGAGGTCGAGCGGATGGGCCTCGAGAACGTGCGGGTCCTGCGCGCGCGGGCGGAGGACGTGCCGGGCAGCGGCGACTTGCGTCCGCTGGACCAGGTGACCGCCCGAGCCGTCTCGGCACTGCGCACGCTCATCCCTCTGACGGCGCCGCTCGTGCGCAGCGGCGGCGAGCTGTTGCTGCTGAAGGGTGCGCGCGTCGGCGAGGAGCTGGCCTCCGCACAGAAGGTGGTCCGGAAGCATCGCCTGCACGACGTCGAGGTGCTCGAGCTCGGCGCGGGCGCCGGGCTGGAGACCACCCGGGTGCTCCGCGCGGTCGTCGACCCCTGAGTCGAGCGTGACCATCGTCGGCTGACGCCGATCGGCAGACGCGCAACCGACGGTGGCCGGGAGACGCGGTTCCCGTCTCCCCCGCTCGGATCGCGACCGATGTCGACGCTGAGTGCGCTCAACGCCCGATCCTCGCTCATCATCGGGTCGGCCGCTCCGCGACTGGAGTGCCGGCTCGAACACCGGTCGATGTGGTGGCCGTCTCGCTGATCCGCGAACTCGGAGCGGTCCGCCGTTGTTTCACGTGGAACATCGCACGCGTCGCGAAGACCCCAGTCCGATCCGAAGAGGCAGGGTACGGCCCTGCAGTGCACGACGGGGCTGGCAATTCGGTGGTGCCGACGTGGTCGAACCTGCCTGGTCGATTCGCTCCGTGTTCGGTGATGCACGCCCGTAGGAGCCGCCCTTCGAGTCATGATCTCGCCCCGATCCGCAACGAAGGAGCGGTCATGCAGTAGCGCGCGACTGTTGCACGCCAGCGTCGGATGTTTCACGTGCAACATGGTCAGACGCGTGTGTTCGGCGCCGGCTCTCCTCGAGCCTGTTTCCGCGATCAGAGCCACGGCCGACCGGGGTGCCATGATCAAGCGTTTCACGTGAAACGAATGGCGGACACCAAGGCAAGGGCGCCGCCGCGCCCGTGCACCCGCTGCGCGTGGCGCGCACAGTCTGCGTTTCACGTGAAACGCTGCACGGTCGAGGCGGAGAACAGCCCACTCAGGGTTGGTCGGCCGAGCGGTGATGAGGCGCGAGCTGAGGACGACGCGAGACGCTCAGATGCCAGCGGCGCGGGACATGCCGCGGCCGCGACGACCAAAGCTGGCGCTCGTGGTCATTCGTCGTGCACAAGGAACCAACCAGCGAACGGTCCGTTCGGCGACCGTTTCGCGCGATCGTGTGGTTTCACGTGGAACGCGAAGCGTCGCGCAGCGGGGAGTGCATGCGTGCCGGGCCAGAGGAAAGGTGCATGCTCACGACCGCCGACTCTGTGGAGAACTGTGGAGAACGGATTGTGAACGTTGTTCGTCTTCGCCCTCGATCGCCGCCACATCGCGTCGGATTCCGCGCTATGACTGGGATGTCGGACCATGGATGAGCGCGGCCGAGGATGAGGGAATCGACAGCGTGCGCGCTTGCAGCGATCGCGGACCTGTGGAGAACTGTGGAGAACCGCATCAGAGCTTCGCCTCACTGGAATGCCCCCTGACTTTGCGATCGGGCACGATCGGGGCCAGACTGGAGGCTTGCACCACTGCGCGCGGACCCCGCAAGCCGTGATGTTCCACGTGAAACATCGACAGGAAAGGCACGCGTGACCACGGGAAAGTTCGACACGACGCCGATCGCTCGCGAACTGGCGGCGATGGCCCGGAGGCGTCAGGCACTCTCGTCGGTCGAGCTGCCGCTCCCGGCACGCACCCGGATCTTCACGGTGGTGAACCAGAAGGGCGGCGTCGGCAAGACCACCTCGGCCGTCAACCTCGCCGCGGCACTCGCCGTCGCCGGGGCGCGCGTGCTCGTCATCGACCTCGACCCGCAGGGCAACGCATCCACGGCACTCGGGATCGACCACCACGCCGACGTCACGAGCACGTACGACGTGCTCATCGATGGGGAGCCGCTCGAGTCTGCGGTGTCGACGAGCCCGCAGAGCGACCGGCTGCGCGTCGTGCCGTCGACGATCCACCTCGCCGGCGCCGATCTCGAGCTCGCCGGCATGGAGCGACGCGAGCACCGGCTGCGCGAGGCGCTCGACGCGTACTTGAGCGCCGCGCCGCAGCCCCCGCACTACGTCTTCATCGACTGCCCGCCGTCGCTCGGCCTGCTCACGATCAACGCCTTCACCGCCGCGACCGAGGTGCTGCTGCCGATCCAGTGCGAGTACTACGCGCTCGAGGGCGTCTCTCAGCTGCTCGACACGATCGGGCGCATCCAAGCGCACCTCAACCCCAAGCTCGAGCTCTCGACCGTGCTGCTCACGATGTTCGATGGCCGCACGCTGCTGTCGCGGCAGGTGGTCGACGAGGTGCGCGCGCACTTCGCCGAGCAGACGCTCGACGCCGTGATCCCGCGCTCGGTGCGCGTCTCGGAGGCGCCCGGCTACGGCCAGACGGTCATCGCCTACGATCCCAACTCGCCCGGCGCGCTGTCGTATCGCGAGGCCGCGGCCGAGATCGCACGCAGAGGAGCGGCATGAGCAAGAAGGCAGGACTCGGGCGCGGCATCGGCGCCCTCATCCCCACGGGTCCGGCGCCCGCGGAGCGGGCGACCGTCGAGGAGGACGCTCCCTCGACGCGACCGGCGCCCGCGCAGCGACGCACCCGTCGCCCCGCGAAGCCGGGCAGTCGGCCGGTCGACGTGTTCTTCTCGGGGGAGGAGGACGACGACGCCGAGCTGCGGGAGATCCCCGGGGCGAGCCTCGCCGCGATCGCGCCCACCGACATCCGGCCCAACGCGAACCAGCCGCGCACCGTCTTCGATGAGGACGACCTCGCCGAGCTCGAGCACTCGATCCGCGAGTTCGGCGTGCTGCAGCCGATCGTGGTGCGCCCCGTCGCCCCCGGTGAGGACGGCACCCACTACGAGCTCATCATGGGCGAGCGCCGCTGGCGCGCCAGCCAGCGGGCCGGCCTCGAGGCGATCCCGGCGGTCGTCAAGGAGACGCCGGACGACGCGATGCTGCGCGACGCGCTGCTCGAGAACCTGCACCGCGCGCAGCTCAACCCGCTCGAGGAGGCGTCCGCCTACCAGCAGCTGATGGAGGACTTCGCCATCACGCAGGAGGAGCTCTCGAAGCGGATCGGTCGCAGCCGACCGCAGATCTCGAACACCATCCGGCTGCTGAAGCTGCCCGAGTCGATCCAGAGCCGCGTCGCGAGCGGCGTGCTCTCTGCCGGCCACGCGCGCGCGATCCTGTCGCTCCCGACGCCGGAGGCGATGGACCAGCTGGCGGCGAAGATCGTCAATGAGGATCTCTCAGTCCGAGCCGCAGAAGCGGCCGCGGGACTCGTGCAGACGCGCAGCCCGCGACGCACGCCCACGAAGGGCGCGGTGCAGCACGGCCTCGACGAGATCGCCGGCCGCCTCGAGGATCGCCTCGACACGCGCGTGCGGATCGCGCTCGGCCGCTCGAAGGGCCAGCTGACGATCGACTTCGCGACGGTCGCCGACCTGGGCCGCATCCTCGCCGAGCTGGGGGAGCAGGGCTTCGACGGAGCCGCCCCGACTGCCTGACGGCAACGACGACGAAGCCCCGTGGAACGCATCCACGGGGCTTCGTCGTCAGTCGATCAGAGGAACGCTGCGAGCTCCTGCTCGATCGCCGGCTTCGGCCGGGCACCGATGAGCTCCTTGACGACCTCGCCGCCCTGGAAGAGCTTCATCGCCGGGATCGACGTGATGTTGTAGCGCATGGCCAGGTCGGGCTCCTGGTCGACGTTCACCTTGACGACGTCGAGCTTGTCGGTCTCGCCGTCGATCTGCTCGAGGATCGGGCTGACCGCGCGGCACGGACCGCACCACGCGGCCCAGAAGTCGACGAGCACGGGCTTGTCGGCGTTGAGCACGTCCTGCTCGAACGATGCGGTGGTGACTTCCTTCACAGTGCGGCCTCCTCAGGGCTCGTGGCGAATGCCGGCACGGCGTGCGCGGCCAGGTAGTGCTGCGCGTCGAGCGCGGCGACGGTGCCGGACGCGGCGGCCGTGACGGCCTGTCGGTAGGTGGGGTCGGTGACGTCGCCCGCGGCGAAGACGCCCGGCACCGACGTGCGCGACGAGCGGCCTTCGACGGCGATCGTGCCCTCGTCGGTGAGCTCGAGCTTGCCGTGCACGAGGTGCGTGCGCGGGTCGGAGCCGATCGCGACGAAGACGCCGTCGATCGGCATGCTCCAGGTCTCGCCCGAGACGGTGTCGCGCAGCGTGACGCCGCTCACCTGCTCGGTGCCGTTCGACTCCGTGCCGGTGATCTCCTCGACCGTGGCGTTCGTCAGGAACTCGATCTTCTCGTCGGCGCGAGCGCGGTCGAGCATGACCTGGCTCGCGCGGAACTGCTCGGAGCGGTGCACGATCGTGACCTTGTCGGCGAACTTCGTCAGGAACGTCGCCTCCTCCATCGCCGAGTCGCCGCCGCCGACGACGATGAGCTGCTTCTGCTTGAAGAAGAAGCCGTCGCACGTCGCGCACCACGAGACGCCGTGGCCCGAGAGCCGCTCCTCGCCCGCGATGCCGAGCTTGCGGTAGGCCGAGCCCGTCGCGTAGATGACCGTGCGCGCCTCGAGCACCTCGTCGCCCACGTGCACGCGCTTCAC
This sequence comes from Agrococcus pavilionensis RW1, assembly GCF_000400485.1. GTDB lineage: Bacteria > Actinomycetota > Actinomycetes > Actinomycetales > Microbacteriaceae > Agrococcus > Agrococcus pavilionensis. The sequence continues at coordinate 46,572 of NZ_ASHR01000025.1, read as the reverse complement.
GTCGCCGTCGAGCTCGAGCTCCGTCGCGTCCTGCATGCGCACGTCGGCGCCGAAGCGCTCGGCCTGCTGCTGCATCGCGAACATGAGCTCGGGCCCCTGCACGCCGTTCGGGAAGCCGGGGAAGTTCTCGACCTCGGTCGTCGTCATGAGGTCGCCGCCCATCTCGACGCTCGAGGCGAGCACGATCGGCTGCAGGTTCGCCCGCGCCGCGTAGATCGCGGCGGTGAACCCGGCGGGGCCGGAGCCGATGATGATGACGTCGTGCACTGCGTCTCCTGAGGTCGATGGGGGATGCGTGGGGAACAACCGATTCTAGGCGGCGGGCATTCCCGGGCGGCCGGGCTCGCCCACGACCGTCAGCAGGTCGCCCGTCGCGGCGTCGACGACGATGAGGCCGGCTGCCGGCCACTCGGGCGTGCGGCGCACGACGGGGCTCGCGACGCGGGAGCGCGCGCGGCGGTCCCACGAGTCGACGAGCCGCCCGGAGTCGGCGTCGACGATGAGCACGGCCGGATGCGCGTGCGCGAGCGACGAGGACGCATCCGACGACCACCACCCCTCGACCGCGAGCGGCGTGGACGGCGGCTCGAGCTCGTGCTGGTGCTTGCGCTCGCGGGCGAGCGATGCGCCGACGATCGCGCCGCCGGCCGCCAGCGCGCCGACGAGGATGGGCGTGGCGAGGCGGATGAGCGATCGAGCCATGGCGTCCCCCTTCCGCGCGGTGCGCTCGCACCGCAGCTCGAGGCGATGCTAGACGGCACGCATCTGCATCGGCACTGGATGGCCCGAGTCGGAGCCGTCCGAGCGGGCGGTCAGGCCTCGGCGCTGTCGGACTGGCCGCGGCCGCGGCGGAACCGCGCGAGCACGAGGTCGACGGTCGTGCGGAAGTCGGGGTTGCGCGTGAGGTAGAGCAGGCCGAAGTAGACGGCGCCCATGACCGCGCCCGCGATGACGCACGTGATCGCCGCGCTCGCGACCGTCGCGGTGCCGAAGCCGTCGCCGCGGTAGCCGCCGAGCGCGAAGGTCGTGGCGACGCCGGCCGCCGCCGCGACGAGCGAGTACGCGAGGTACTGCACGTGGCGGAGGCCGATGAGCTTGAAGCCGAACTGGCCGATGCGGCGCCGCACGAGCACGAGCCACACGGCGCACGAGATGAGGTTGGCGATCGAGACCGAGAGCGCCGTGCCCGCGATGACCCACTCCGCCGGGAGCGTCGACGCCCACCACAGCAGCGCGAAGGTGATGAACATGCCGACGCACGAGTAGAGGAACGCGGTCCGCGTGTCGCCGAGCGCGAAGAAGACGCGCTGCAGCACGAACTCCGCGCTGAAGGCGACGAGGCACACGAGGAAGGCCCAGATGGTGAACGCCATCGCGAGCGTCGGGTCGAAGCCGCCCTCGAGCATCCGCGAGAACGGCACGGCGATGACGGCGAGCACGAACGCCGAGATGGTCGTGAGCATGCCGACCGAGCGGAGCGCGCTCGAGACGTCCTGGCGGATGCCCGAGAGGTCGTCGCGCGAGGCGTGGTGCGACATGCGAGTGAAGAAGGCGATCGCGATCGAGACGGCGATGATCGAGTGGGGGAGCGAGAAGACGTACCAGGAGTTCTGCATCGTCGCGATGTTCGCGCCCTCGCCGAGCGAGGCGACGCGCGACTGCACGATGCCCTTGACCTGGCCGATGATGACGATGCCGAACAGCCACAGCGCCGCCTTGCCCGTCGCGCCGAGGCCGACGCCGCGCCAGCCGAAGTCGAGCCGGAACCGGAGGCCCGTCTTGCGGAAGAAGAGGACGAGCACGATCGCCTGCACCGCGACGCCGCCGGTCGTGACGAGGCCGAGCATCGTGATGCGGTCGGCGTCCCAGACGTCGACGAACTTGTTCACCCGATCGGTGCCGAACAGCAGGATGAAGGCGCCGAGGCCCGCGATCGAGACGACGTTGTTGACGACCGGCGCCCACGTGTAGGGGCCGAACTGGCTGCGGGCGTTGTAGATCTCGCCGAGCAGCGTGTAGATCGCGTAGAAGAGGATCTGCGGCATGCACCAGTAGGCGAGCGCGACGGCGAGCGCCATCTGCTCGTCCGAGAAGCCGCGGCCGTCGGCGCCGGCCGAGATGGCGTAGATGTCGACGAGCAAGGGAGCCGCGATCGTGGCGACGATCGTGAGCACGAGGAAGACGGTGCCGCCGAGGGTCAGGATCTTCGAGATGTACGACTCGCCGTTGTCGGCGCCCTTCGAGGCCTTGACGATCTGCGGCACCAGCACGGCGCTCATGACGCCACCGGCGACGAGCGCGTAGACGTTGTTGGGCAGCTGGTTCGCCATGCCGAAGGCCTCGGCGGCCTTCGACGTCGACTGGCCGATCGCGACGGCGAGCAGCACCATCTTCACGAAGCCCAGCACGCGCGAGACCATCGTGCCTGCCGCGATGATCGCGCTTGCCTTGCCTGTGCTCACCCGGTCTCCTCCGCCGCGACGCTGGATCCAGGGGCGTCGAGGTCCCCGCGCGCCTGGCCGCTGCGCCGCTTGCGCACCGACCGCCAGATGCCGAACACCAGCAGCAGCGCGATGGCGCTGCCGAGCACCCAGGCTACGGCGGTCTCGATCGTGGGCTGCGCGGTGACACGCAGCGTCTGCACCTGCCCGAGCGCGACGCCGCCGGGCGTGTGCAGCTGGGCGATCACGAGCACGGTGCCGGTGCCGACGATCTCGACGGGCACCTGCACGCGCTGCTGGCTGCCGGGCGCGAGCGTGACGGTCGTCGACGGCTGCGAGACGTTGACGAGCGCGTTGGAAGCGCGCAGCGAGAGCACGACCTCGGCCGGCACGTCGAGCCGGTTCACGATCGTGACGGGCATCGGCACGCTCTCGCCGACCGCGTGGATCTCGCTGCCGCCGACGATCTCGACGGCGGTGCGCAGGTCGGCGAGCTCGCCGCCGAGGCCCTCGATCGCCTGCCGGTCCTCCTCGGTGATCGGCAGCCCCGCGTCAGGGAGCGCGGTGAGGAGCGAGAGCCGCAGCGAGGCGAGCAGCGTCGAGGGGTCGCCGACGATCCCGGCGATGCGCGCGGCGTCCGCCTCCTGGGCCAGCGCGGCCTGCACGAGCTCGGCGCCCTCCGTGCTCGGCGCGGCGTCGGCCTCGGCGAGCCGCGCGTCGCGGGGCTCGAGCTCGAGTGCGTCGTCGACGCCGACGGTCTCGACGAAGCCCGCCGCGGCGAGGTCGTCGAGCAGCTCGACCGTCGAGCCCTGCGTCGTCGCGGGCAGCGCGGCCGCGAGCGTGCGGGGATCGCTCGGGCGCTCGCGCGTGATGGTCGCGAGCAGCGCCATGGCCTCGGCGCGAGCGTGCGCGGCCTCGAGCGGATCGACCGCCGCCGCCGCCGTGACGAGCCGTTGCAGCTCGGCGTCGGCGGCGAGCACGTCGACGCCGTCGATCGTGGCGTGAGCGGAGGGCGTGCGGCCGCCGATCTCCTCGTCGAGGCTCGACGTCGTGACGACGACGGTGCCGATCGCGGCGAGGGCCGCGAGCTCCGCGTCACCGATCGCGACTGCGGTCGCGTCGATCACGGGCTCGCGCGCGCCGATCTCGCCGGCGGAGGCCGGCAGCGGCGGGCCGTCCTCGCGCGGGATGCCGAGCGGCTCGATCGGGTACTCGCCCGCTCGAGCCATCGCGATCGGGTCGGCGTTGGAGTAGCGGAGCGCGTACGCATCGGGGCCGTCGGCGCGGTCGAGCCAGTCGATCGCCGCTTCGGGCGCGTCGTCGCCGAGCGCGGCCACGGAGGCACCGATCGCCGGGTCGACGCCGATCGTCGCGCCCGCGCCGAGCGCCGCGTCGAGCGCCGCCCTCGCGTCGCCGCCGTCGCCCGTGGACGCCTCGAGCTGCTCGGCGTCGAGCAGCCCGGCTGGCCCGGTGGGCGCGTCGATCGGGGCGGAGAGCGCGAGCCGCGTCGGGCTCGCCTCGCCCGGCTCGTCGAGCACGACGACGCTCGTGGCGCCCGTGACGCTCGGCGCGGTCGCGGCGAGGCCGTACGCGCCCCACGGCGCGCCCTCGAGACCCAGCGCATCCGCGTCGATCGAGACGGTGACCGAGTGCTCGTCGAGGGCGGCGACGGCCGGCAGCTCGACCGTCGCGACGACGCGGTTCGCCGCGATCGCCTCGCCGGCGAACCACCGCGAGAGCGAGTAGCGCGTCGCGATCGGCGAGGCGGTGAGCAGCACGTCGACGGTCGTCGCGGGCGCGATCGAGCGTGAGCGGTTGTCGAGCGCGACCTCGAGCGAGAGCTCCTCGCCGGTGCTGAGCAGCGGGTCGACGGGCGCGAGCTCGAGCGTCGGCGACTCGGCGCCGCCGGTCGTGGCGACCGCCCCCGGCGCGATCGTGAGCGGAGCCGCGAGGAGCGTCGTCGCGACAGCCGCGACGGCGCACGCTGACGCGCTCCGCCGCGCCAGGCGACCTGCCGACAGCATGCGCCCAAGTGTAGGCAACGCACTCAGGGCTCCGGACTGCGGCACAATGGGCGTCCGTGACAGACCTGGGGGCGCTCGTGACCGACATGGCTGAGGCGACCGCGCGGCTGCACGCGCTCGTGGCGTCGAGCCCGACGAGCGATCTCGCTGCGGCCTTCGCCGCCGCCGGCCACGAGCTCGCGCTCGTGGGCGGGCCGGTGCGCGACGCCTTCCTCGACCGCCCCGTCACCGACCTCGACTTCACGACGAGCGCGAGCCCCGACGAGATCCTGCGGATCGTCGCCCCGCTCGCCGACGCGACGTGGGACGTCGGGCGCGAGTTCGGCACGATCGCGGCGCGCATCCGCGGCGCCGACGTCGAGATCACGACCTACCGCGCCGACCAGTACGACGGCGTCTCGCGGAAGCCGTCGGTGCAGTTCGGCGAGTCGCTCGAGGACGACCTCGTGCGCCGCGACTTCACCGTCAACGCGATGGCGCTGCGGGTCACGCCCGCGCGCGGCGAGGCGGGCGAGGCGGATGCGGTGCCCCAGCTCGTCGACGTCGGCGGCGGCCTCGAGCACCTGCTCGCGCGCGTCATCGACACCCCGCAGGCGCCCGAGCGCTCCTTCGACGACGACCCGCTGCGCATGATGCGGGCGGCGCGGTTCTCCGCGCAGCTCGGCTTCGAGGTCGCCCCGCGCGTGCGGGTCGCGATGGTGGAGCTCGCCGACCGCATCCTCGACATCTCGGCGGAGCGCGTGCGCGACGAGCTCTCGAAGCTGCTGCTGACGAGCCGGCCGGTGCCGGGCATCCGCCTGCTCACCGACACGGGCATCCTCGACCGCGTGCTGCCGGAGGTGCCGGCGCTGCGGCTCGAGACCGACGAGCACGCGCACCACAAGGACGTCTTCGAGCACTCGCTCACGGTGCTGCAGCAGGGCATCGACCTCGAGGCGTCGCGCAACCCGGATGCGGCGCCCGACCTCGTCTCGCGGCTCGCGGGGCTGCTCCACGACATCGGCAAGCCCGCGACCCGCCGCATCGAGGGCCGCACCGTCACGTTCCACCAGCACGACCTCGTCGGGGCGCGCATGGCGAAGCAGCGCCTCAAGGCGCTGCGCTTCGACAACGACACCGTGAAGGCCGTCTCGCGCCTCGTCGAGCTCCACCTGCGCTTCTACGGCTACGGCGATCAGGCGTGGAGCGACTCGGCGGTGCGCCGCTACGTGCGCGACGCGGGGCCGCTGCTCGAGCGGCTGCACATCCTCACGCGCTCCGACGTCACCACGCGCAACCGGCGGAAGGCCGAGCGGCTCGACTTCGCCTACGACGACCTCGAGCGGCGCATCGCCGAGCTCGCGGAGCAGGAGGAGCTCGAGGCCGTGCGGCCCGACCTCGACGGCAACCGCATCCAGGAGGTCCTCGGCATCCGGCCCGGTCGCGAGGTGGGGGAGGCGTACCGCATGCTGCTCGAGCAGCGCCTCGAGCACGGTCCGCTCGGTGAGGAGCGCGCCGAGCAGGTGCTCCGCGAGTGGTGGGCGGCGCGCGGCGCCTGATCCGGCGGATCCGCCATTGATGGCGGCGGGTGCCCTGCGGTACAGTTGACAGGTTGTGCGGGCTGTGCCCGTCCTCGAGCACGAGGCCCGCGCACCATGCATACCCTCCTGCTGCAGACCGCCTGCAGCCGTTCTAGTCCGAAGGAGGTGGGTGAAGCATGCAGCAGTACGAGCTGATGGTGATTCTCGACCCGGAGGTGGACGAGCGCACTGTCGCCCCGTCCCTGGAGAAGTTCCTCGGTGTCGTCCGCAACGACGGCGGCACGATCGACAAGGTCGACATCTGGGGCCGTCGTCGCCTCGCGTACGAGATCGACAAGCGCACCGAGGGCATCTACGCCGTCGTGAACTTCACGGCCGAGCCGGCGACGAGCGACGAGCTCGACCGCCAGCTGAAGCTGTCGGAGGCCGTCATGCGCACGAAGGTGCTCCGCGCCGACGTCGCCGTGGCGCGCGCCGGCAAGGAGCCGGCGAAGCGCGAGGCCAAGGCCGAGGCGCCCGCAGAGGTCGAGGCCGAGTAGCCATGGCCGGCGAGACGATCATCACGGTCGTCGGCAACCTGACTGCCGACCCGGAGCTGCGCTACACGCAGAACGGCCTCGCGGTCGCGAACTTCACGATCGCGTCAACCCCTCGCACGTTCGACCGCCAGGCGAACGAGTGGAAGGACGGCGAGGCGCTCTTCCTGCGCGCCTCGGTGTGGCGCGAGTTCGCCGAGCACGTCTCGCAGAGCCTGCAGAAGGGCTCGCGCGTCATCGCGCAGGGCCGCCTCAAGCAGCGCTCGTTCGAGACGCAGCAGGGCGAGAAGCGCACGGTCATCGAGCTCGAGGTCGACGAGATCGGCCCCTCGCTCCGCTACGCGACCGCGCAGGTGACGCGCACGACGGGCGGCGGCGCAGGCCGCAGCTCGGGCGGGCAGCAGCAGTTCGGTCAGGGCGGCGGCTTCGGTCAGCCCCAGCAGGTCGCCGACGAGCCGTGGGGCCAGCCGGCCTCGCAGCAGCAGTCGAGCGGCGACGTCTGGGGAGCGCCCGGCACCTCCTACAACGACGAGACCCCCTTCTAAGGGCTCTCGCAGCAAGCATCACCGGGACGGCAGTCCCGAGCACGAAAGAAGGACACATGGCTGGCAAGCCGCAGAACAACCGGAAGCCGCGCGGCGGCAAGGGCGGGAAGCCGCTCGCTCCCGCGAAGGCGATCAAGGTCGGCGTCATCGACTGGAAGGACGTCGCGACGCTCAAGAAGTTCATCTCGGAGCGCGGCAAGATCCGCGCCCGTCGCATCACCGGCGTCTCGGTGCAGGAGCAGCGCCTGATCGCCAAGGCGATCAAGAACGCTCGCGAGATGGCGCTCCTGCCCTACTCGGGCGCCGGACGCTGAGGGGACTGACACATGGCAAAGCTCATTCTCACGAACGAGGTCTCCGGCCTCGGCTCCGCTGGTGACGTCGTCGAGGTCAAGAACGGGTTCGCCCGCAACTACCTCGTGCCCCAGGGCCTGGCTGTCGCGTGGTCGCGCGGCGGCGAGAAGCAGGTCGACCAGATCAAGGCAGCTCGCGCCGCGCGCGAGCACGCCACGATCGAGGAGGCGCAGGACCTCCGCGCCCGCCTCGAGGCGAACGTCGTCACGCTGAAGGCGAAGGCCGGCTCCGAGGGCCGCCTCTTCGGCTCCATCCAGACGAAGGACATCGCCGAGGCGGTCGAGGCGGCCGGTCACGGCTCGATCGACAAGCGCGTCATCGAGATCCCGACGCCGATCCGCTCGGTGGGCGACCACCAGGCGACCGCGCGCCTGCGCGACGAGATCGTCGCGACGATCTCGCTCAAGGTGGTCGCGGCCAAGTAGGTCGCGCACGCCGCTCGAGGGCCCGCATCCGTCGTGGATGCGGGCCCTCGTCGTGCATCGAGGAGACGGATGCGGGACCCCGGCTCTCAAGCGAACCTGAAGAAGCGCTGGAAGTCTCAACGTGTACTTCAACCCGCTTTCTCCCCACGTCCTGTGCAAAGCGAAACCGCCGGTCAGAGGCGGGTTTCGACGCTTTCCACGATCGAAGTCCACAGATCTGTGCACAGGGGAGAGGCGTGTCGAGGCTGTCAAGTCCCGGCGTTGTCCCCAGCTCTCCACACGGTTGTCCACAGCAGGATTCGCTGAGCCGACGACGCGCTCCTAGCCTGGGGCAGGCTCCGACCGATCGGTCCGTGTGGGCCGCCCGCGAGACGATCGAACCGGAAGGAGCAGCGTGACCGACCTGGCAGAGATCGGGCTCGACGAGAGCCGGTACAGCGAGCGCACCCCGCCGCACGACCTGCTCGCAGAGCAGTCCGCCATCGGCGGCATGCTCCTCTCGAAGGACGCGGTCGCCGACTGCCTCGAAACGGTGCGCGGCGGCGACTTCTACCAGCCGAAGCACGAGATCGTCTACGAGGCGATCCTCTCGCTCTACTCGCGCGGCGAGCCGACCGACGTCATCACCGTGAGCGACGAGCTGACGAAGACGGGCATGCTCTCGCGCGCCGGCGGCGTGCAGTACCTGCACTCGCTCACGTCGATGGTGCCCACCGCGGCGAACGCCGGCTTCTACGCCGAGATCGTCGCCGAGAAGGCGGTGCTGCGTCGCCTCGTGGAGGCCGGCACCCGCATCGTGCAGATGGGCTACGCCTCCGAGGGCGAGGTCACCGACCTCGTCAACCACGCGCAGGCCGAGATCTACTCGGTCATGGGCGAGGACCAGGCCGAGGACTACGTGCCGCTGAGCCTCGCGGTCGAGGCAGCGATCGAGGAGATCGAGGCGGCGAAGGGCCTCGACGGCGTCATGACGGGCGTGCCGACCGGCTTCCGCGAGCTCGACGAGCTCACGAACGGCCTGCACCCCGGTCAGATGATCGTCATCGCCGCGCGCCCCGGCATCGGCAAGTCGACGCTCGCGATGGACCTCGTGCGCGCGTGCTCGATCAAGGGCGACCTGCCGTCGGTCTTCTTCTCGCTCGAGATGGGCCGCACCGAGATCGCGATGAAGCTGCTCTCGGCCGAGTCGAGCATCCTGCTGCAGAAGCTGCGCAAGGGCGCGATCGAGGGGCGCGACTGGACGACGCTCGCGCAAGTGCGCGGCCGCATCAACGACGCGCCGCTCTACATCGACGACAGCCCCAACCTCACGCTCGTCGAGATCCGCGCGAAGTGCCGCCGCCTCAAGCAGCAGGCCGGCCTGCGGATGGTCGTCATCGACTACCTGCAGCTCATGACGAGCGGCAAGAAGGTCGAGTCGCGCCAGCAGGAGGTCTCGGAGTTCTCCCGCTCGCTCAAGCTGCTCGCGAAGGAGCTGCAGGTGCCGGTCATCGCGCTCTCGCAGCTCAACCGCGGCCCCGAGCAGCGCGGCGACAAGAAGCCGGCGATCAGCGACCTGCGCGAGTCGGGTTCGATCGAGCAGGACGCCGACATCGTCATGCTGCTGCACCGCGAGGACGCCTACGACCGCGACATCCGGCCCGGCGAGGCCGACATCATCGTCGCGAAGCACCGCGGCGGCCCGACGAAGACGATCCCGGTCGCCTTCCACGGCCACCTCGCGCGGTTCGCCGACATCGCGCCGGGCATGGGCCCGGGCGACGGGGGCGCCCCGGCGATCCCGCCGGCGGGCACGCCCTTCGGCGGCGCGCCCTACGGGGCACCGCCGCCGCCCTACGAGGGCTGAGACGACGAGGGGCCCGACCGCGCGGTCGGGCCCCTCGAGGTCGGTCTCAGGCCTGCTGGCCGACCGCGAAGTCGACGCGGCCGTCGGCCGAGGCGGATGCGTCGAGCACCTTGTCGTCGAGCGCTGTCGCGGCCGAGGGGTCGAGGAAGACGCGCACGCCGGCGGCCTCCACGACCTGGTCGTCGGCCTCGGGCGCCGCGGCGACGGTGACGCCGAGCCCGGCGCCGTCCTGCTCCTGGGCGATGCGCAGGCCACCGGTCGCAGCGGCGTCCGCGTGCTCGACGATGCCGCCGATGACGGTCTGGGCGTTCTCGGTCAGGGTGAGCATGGCTGCTCCTTCCGTTGGCGAGCGGGCCACGATGCCGAGGATCCGGCCGGCTCGCAAGCCGGGAGCCGGTCCGGGCGTGTCATCGCGCGAGCATCCGGGAGGCCTCCGCGACGGGCCCTGCCACACTGGAGGCATGCCCACCGACTCCGAGGCGCGCGTCGCCGTCTACATCGACTTCGACAACATCCTCATCTCGCGCTACGACCAGATGCACGGCCGCGGCGCCTTCCACAGCGACAAGGTCCGCACGCTCCCGATCGACGGTCGCGAGTCGAAGGCCCGCACGCGCTTCGCCGAGGCGACCGTCGACCTCGGCGCGATCATCGACTACGCGTCGAGCTACGGCTCGATCGTGCTGAGCCGCGCCTACGCCGACTGGTCGGTGCCGGCGCACGCCGCCTACCGCGACCAGCTGCTCGCGCGCGCGGTCGACCTCGTGCAGATGTTCCCCACCACTCGGGCGCTCAAGAACGGCGCCGACATCCGCCTCTCGATCGACGTGGTGGAGGACCTCTTCCGGCTCGACGACATCACGCACGTCGTGGTGGTCGCGGGCGACAGCGACTACATCGCGCTCGCGCAGCGGGTGAAGCGGCTCGGCCGCTTCATGGTCGGGATCGGCGTCGCCGGGTCGACCTCGAAGTCGCTCGCGGCGGCGTGCGACGAGTTCGCCGACTACGACGCGCTGCCGGGCGTCGTGCCGGTCGAGCGCGCGCGCCGCGAGGAGCGCGCCGAGCCCGACGCGCCGGAGCCGACGCCCGAGGAGGCGAAGCAGATCGAGGCCGAGGCGGTCGAAGTCGCCGAGTCGAAGCCGGCTCGACGCCGTCGCCGGGCGACGAGCGAGTCGGTCGCGCAGGAGCGCGACGCCGAGCCGACCGCCGAGCAGCGCGGCGACGCCGCGACGGGCCTGCTCGAGCGCGCCCTGCGCATCCTGCTGCAGAAGGGCGACGACGAGTGGCTGCACGCCAACGTCGTCAAGGAGCAGATGAAGCGCATGGACCCGGTGTTCAACGAGAAGTCGCTCGGCCACCGCTCGTTCTCGGACTTCCTGGGCGCTCGAGACGAGCTCGTCGAGGTGCGCGAGGACGGGCAGGCGCGCCTGCTGCGGCTGCGTCGCGCCTGACGCGAAGCGCCCCGCCGGGTCGGCGGGGCGCTTCCTGTCTCGCGCGTCAGGCGTTCGAGGCGGCCGACGGCGCCGAGGGTGCCGAGATGGGCGAGGCGGGCGACTGCGCCGAAGCGGGCGACGGCGCGGACGCAGCGCTCGGCGCGGAGGCCGGCGACGGCGCCGACTGCTGCGCCGGGGCGGGTGCGACCGTCGCGGATGCCGCCGACGGCGCCGACGCGACGGCTGCCGGTGCGGCGGGCTGCGGCGCCTGGACCGCCGGTGCCTGCGTCGCGGACGGGGCCGACGGCGCGTCGGTCGCCGAGGGCGCGGTCGTCGCGGAGACGACCGAGGCGTGGTCGCCCGTCGTCGCGATGCCGACGGCGCCGCGCTCGAGCAGGTCGCCCTTGACCGCTGCCTGCTCGACGACCTGACCGTCGGCGCTGCGCAGCTCGACGGCGTTCGCGACGCCCGCGGCGCTCGCGGCGATCGCCCCGATGCCGAGCGTGCTGAGCGTGCTGATCGCGATCCACTTGGTGTTCATGGTGTCCTCCTGCTGGTCCGTGTGCTGTGACGCGGAGGCGGTCGACCCGTCTCCGTCGCTGTGCCTCCACTCTCGCGAGCGGCCGTGAGGCGAGAGGGAAGGCTGGATGAGAGCCCTCTCATCGCGGCGGCGGGCGGGTGCAGACTGGGTCGCATGCCGGAGCTGCCCGAGGTCGAGGCGCTCGCGACCGACCTGGCCGAGCGCCTCGTCGGTCGCGCGATCCGCCGCGTCGACGTCACCGAGATCGCCGCGCTCAAGACCTACGACCCATCCGTCGACGCCCTCCGCGGCGCGACCGTGACCGACGTGCACCGGCGCGGCAAGCACCTCGTCGTCTCGGTCGACAGCGGCCTGCACCTCGTGGTGCACCTCGCGCGCTCCGGCTGGATCCGCTGGCGTGACGCCGCACCCCGCCCGACCGCGGGTCGCGGCCGCGGCCCGCTCGCCGCGCGCGTCCAGCTCGAGCCCGACGGCGACGGCATCGACATCACCGAGCAGGCGACGCAGAAGCGGCTCGCGCTCCACGTCGTGCGGCATCCCGAGCAGGTGCTGTCGATCGCGACGCTCGGCCCCGAGCCGCTCGAGCCGTCCTTCACCGAGGAGCGCTTCGCCGGCATCCTCGCGAAGGCGGGCCGCGGGCAGATCAAGGGGGTGCTGCGCGACCAGCAGCGCATCGCCGGCATCGGCAACGCCTACTCCGACGAGATCCTGCACGCCGCGCGCATGTCGCCGTTCCATCCCGCCTCGATGCCGCCGGAGGACGTGCACCGCTTGTTCGAGGCGCTCCGCCACGTGCTCGGCGAGGCGGTCGAGCGCGCGCGGGGCGTCAAGGTCTCGTCGCTCAAGGCGGAGAAGCAGCAGGGGATGCGCGTGCACGGCAGGAAGGGCGAGGCGTGCCCCGTGTGCGGCGACACCGTGCGCCAGGTCATCTACGCCGACAGCACGTTCGAGTACTGCGCGACGTGCCAGACGGGCGGCAAGCCGCTCGCCGACCGGGTGCTCTCGCGCCTCGGCGTGCGCCGCTGAGCGGCAGTGCCCTCAGCGGAGCTCGGCGAGCACCTCGTTGAGCGCCTCGGTCGACGACGGATGCGTCCAGATGCCGTCGCGAAGGTCGCTCGCGGTCGCGCCGGCGCGCATCGCGAGGGCGACGAGGTTCACGACCTCCTGCGCGTCGACGCAGTGGAGGGCGGCGCCGAGCACGAGGTCGGTCTCGGCGTCGACGACGAGCTTCACGATGCCGTGCGTCTCGCCGACCGCCTTCGGCCGCGGCATCGCCGCGATGCCGGCGACGGCCTTCGCGCCAACGCGCACCGCGATGCCGCGCTCGCGAGCCTCGCGCTCGGTGAGGCCGACGCGGGCGAGCGGCGGGGTCGTGAAGATCGTGGTCGGCACGGCGACGCGGTCGTCGCGGCGGCGGCCGCCCGCGCCCGTGAGCTGCGCCGCGACGATCCGGTGGTCGTCGAGCGAGATGGGCGTGAGCTGCTGCCCGCCGTTGACGTCGCCGACGGCCCAGACGCGCTCGGCGCTCGTGCGCAGCAGCTCGTCGACGACCACGAACCCGCGCTCGTCGACGTCGACGCCGCCCGCCGCGAGGTCGAGCTCGGCCGTCGCGGGCGAGCGGCCGGTCGCGAGCAGCACCGCGTCGGCGTGCACGGGGTCCGCGCTCGTGACGACGGTCGCGACCGTCCCGTCGTCGTCGATGCGCTCCGTCTCGGCTCGGGTGAGGATGCGCACGCCCGCGTCCGCCAAGGTCGCCTCGACCGACTCGCGCACGTCGTCGTCCTCGGCGGGCAGGATCGCCGGACCGCGGGCGATGACGGTCACTGCGCTGCCGAAGCGGGCGAACATGCTCGCGAACTCGAGCGCGACGGCACCGGCACCGACGATCGCGAGCCGAGCCGGGACTCCCTCGAGCGCCTGCAGGCTCGTCGAGTCGTGCGTGCGCGGACCGTCGTCGCCCGGGATGCCCGGGCGCCGCGGGACCGTCCCGGTGCCGATCACGACGTGCTCGGCGCGGATCTCGAGCGCCTCGTCGCCGCCGGTGACGCGCACGGCGCGCTCGCCGACGAAGCGCGCCTCGCCGCGCACGAGCGTCACCGCGTCGACGGTCGCGAGCAGCTGCCGGTTCGCCTCCCGCAGCCGCTCGACGAGCCCGTCGCGCGTCGCGATCGCGCGAGCGAGGTAGGCGTCGGCGTCGTCGTCGGGCCTGCGCTGCTCGGCCTGGTGGACGAGCGCCTTCGTCGGCACGCACGCGACGTTGATGCACGTGCCGCCGAGCATCGCGTCGTCGCGCTCGACGAGCACCACGCGGCGCCCCGAGCGGCCGAGCGAGCGCGCGAGGGTCTTGCCGCCCTTGCCCCAGCCGAGCACGAGCACGTCGGTCTGGAGCCGGGCGGTCACCCGATCGCCCCCGCGATGATGCTCCACGGCTGGATCGTCTCGACCGTCACACCGGGCGCCGAGTAGTAGGGATCGGCGTCGATCGCCGCCCGCACCTCGTCGAGGTCATCGGTGTCGAACAGCACGAGCGAGCCCGACTGATCGCCGAAGGGCCCCGCGGCGACGACGAGCCCCTGCTCGTGCAGCTCGACGAGCCGCTCCCGGTGGCGCGGCCGCAGCTCGAGGCGCGCGGGGTCGTCGGTGAACGAGGCGATGACGGCGATCATGTCCCCAGCCTAGGCACGGGCGCGCCCGGATGGCGGAAGGGCGGATGCGCGACCGTGACCGGTGCGCATCCGCCCTCCGTCGAGCGGCGCGGCTCAGGCGTCGACGAGCGCGGCGCTCGAGGCGGCGACGACGCGCTCGACGAGCGCGCGGAGCGCCTCGATCGAGCGGGCGACGAACGCCGTCGGGTCGGCGAGCCGCATCGACTCGTCGAAGTCGCCCTGCTCGAACGCCATCTGCACGCCCTGCTCGTCGAGCGCGAGCCCGATGTAGGTGAGCACCGCCGCGAGCTGCGCGGCCGACGCGGCGCCGCCGGCCCAGCCGTACGAGACGATCGCGGCGGGCTTCCCGACCCACTCGTGCTTGAGGTAGTCGATCGCGTTCTTGAGCGCGGCCGGGTAGCCGGCGTTGTAGTCGGGGGTGACGAACACGACGCCGTCGAGCGCGTCGATGCGCTCGGCCCACGCGATCGTGTGCGGGTTCGAGCGCACGCCGGAGGCCGGCGGCATCGCCTCGTCGAGCAGCGGCAGGCGCAGCTCGGCGAGGTCGAGCATGACGGCGTCGGCGCCGGCGGCCTCGATGAGCTGGGCGATCTCGTCGGCGACGGGTCGGCCGACGCGCACGGGGCGCGTGCTGCCGACGATGATGCCGATCTGGGGGCGTGCGGACATGACTCTCCCCGGTGTCGGGGTGTGGGCACGGCGCACGCCTTCGGGCACCAGGTCGAGACAACTCGGTCGAGCGGATGCGCATTCCCGGCCCTCGAGGGCCGGTCACCGCATCCGCTCGATCCGGCTCAGGCGAGGAACGCGCGCGCGGCGGTCACCATCGCGGTCGTCGCGGTGTCGAGCGTCGGCTGCATCACCGGGATGAAGTTGGGGGAGTGGTTCGAGGGCACGTCGACGTCGAAGGTGCCGCGCTCGCGCGCTTGCGCGACGAGCGCCGGGTCGAAGCCGCCGTAGAACCAGTAGACGTAGGGCGCGCCCCACGTCGCGGGCAGGTCGCTGAAGTCCTCCGAGCCGAGCAGCGGCTCGGCGGGCGCGTGGGCCGCGCCGAACGCCTCGTCGAACGCCGCCGCGAGCCGGGCCGACGCATCCTCGTCGTTGATGGTGAGCGGCGCGGCGTCGCCGTGCTCGATCGTCGCGGCCGGGGCGCCCGCGACCTGGCACTCGCCCTGCACGATGCGCTCGATCGCGGCGAGCACGCGGCGGCGCACGGGCTCCTCGAAGGTGCGCACGTTGATCTCGAAGCGGGCCGAGCCGGGGATGATGTTCTGCTTCGTGCCCGCGTGGAACGTGCCGACGGTGACGACCGCGCGGTCGGAGGGCGCGACCTCGCGCGCGACGATCGTCTGCAGCCGCACGACCATCGAGGCGGCGAGCACGATCGGGTCGATCGTCTTCTCGGGCTGCGAGCCGTGGCCGCCGCGGCCGTGCACCGTGACGATGAGGTGGTCGCTCGCGGCCATGACGGGCCCGCCGCTCAAGCGCACCTCGCCGGCGGCGCCGGGCATGACGTGCTGGCCGAGCGCGATGTCGATGCCGCCCGGCAGCAGCGCCCGCAGCCCCTCCTGCATGCCGCGGGCGCCGTTGATGAGCTCCTCGGCGGGCTGGAAGACGGCGACGATCGTGCCCGACCAGTCGTCCTGGTCGGCGAGCACGCGCAGCGCGCCCTGCAGCGACGCCATGTGGGTGTCGTGGCCGCACGCGTGCATGACGCCCGAGACCTGCCCCTCCCACTCGTCGGTCGCGGTCGAGCGGTAGGGCACCTGCTCGACCTCGGTCACGGGCAGGCCGTCCATGTCGGCGCGCAGTAGCACCGTCGGCCCCTCGCCGCGGCGGAGGATGCCCACGACGCCGGTCGACTCGCCGACGCCCTCGTGCACCTCCAGGCCGAGCTCGCGCAGCAGCTCGGCCATGCGCGCCGCCGTGCGGTGCTCGCGGTTCGAGAGCTCGGGGTGCGCGTGCAGCTCGCGGTAGAGGTCTTCGATGAACGGGCGGTGGCGCTCGAGGGTCATGGCGTCAGCGTAGTCGCGACCAGTTGCCGCTCCGGCGGCCGCCGGTAGGATGGGGGCAGCTGTGAGGAGAGCCGTGACCGAGACTTCCGGGCCCTCGCAGGGACTGCACCCCTGGCACCTCCCTGCGATGCGAGCCGTCCCCGCGCTCGTCGTCGGGCTGCCGCTGCCGTTCGTGCAGCTGCACTCGGCGCTCGTGGGGCTCATCGCGCTCGCGGTGCTGCTCGCCGGCACCGCCGTCGCGCTGTGGCTCGGTCGCCGGCTCGTCCCCGCGGCCGCGGGCGGCTGGCCGACCCTCGTCGCCGCGTGGTCGGCCGTCATGGCCGTCGTCGCCGCGGTGCTCGCGGTCGCGCTGCCGACCGAGACCGCGCTCGGGCTCGCCGTCGCGGCGTGGGCGCTCCCGGCGGGCGCGCTGGAGCTCTCGGGCTGGTGGCGGATGCGCGAGGAGCGCGATGCGCGCACCCTCCGGCTCGCGCGCGACTGGCGCGCCGTCGCGGTGCTCACGATCGTGCTCGGCATCGTCTTCGCGTTCACGCGCGACGCCGTCACCCTCACCGGCCTCATCGGCGCCTACGCCGTGATCGTCGGCGTCTACCTCGCGCTCGCGGCGCTCTCGGCACGACCTGCGCGCGCCACCACCGAACCCGAGCGGAGCGACGCATGAGCGACCCCCTGAACTCTGGCCCGCAGCACGACGGACCCGTCCAGCCCACCCGCAAGCAGCAGCTCAAGCCCTTCGAGTACCTCGCCTTCGCGGGCGCGGCGGGCCTGTTCATCGGCCTCATCGTCTTCATGACCGTGCGCGACGTCGTGCTCGCGCTCGTCTTCGGCGGCGTCGGCTTCATCCTCACGCTGCTGCTCACGGCGACGCTCATGCTCGCGGTGAAGCCGAAGGGCCGCTCGTCGGCCGACCTCGACAAGCGCGACGGCTTCCAGCCGTGAGCCGAGCGGCGCTGCTCAGCCTCAGCGCCGTCGTCCTGCTCGCCGGCTGCAGCCCGACGGGCGCGAGCGCGCCGGCGCCGGGCGCCGCCGCCCCGATCGACGGTCCGCACCTGCGCGCCGAGGGCGTCGCCTTCGATCCCGTCGCGCACGACGTCGACCCCGGCGCGGAGTGCGAGGGGCGCGCTGGCCGTGAGGCGCTCGCGGTGCTCGACCGCGCTGCGTGGCCGGAGCTCGGCGTGCCCGCCGGCGAGGCGGTCATGCGCTGCGGCCGCGCCGACGGCGCGGGCTGGCGGCACATCGCCGACGGCCACACTGGCGACTTCGGCGAGCTCGCCGAGCTCATCGGCGCCGGCTGGGAGGACGTCGCGTGGTTCGCGATCGACCGCGCCCTCGAGCAGCCGACCCGCGTCGAGGAGTACCGCGACGACATCCTCAACTACGACGTGCTCGTCGAGCTCGTCGACGGCGGCGAGGCGACGCGCTCGTGGATGGTGACGGTCGGCGTGGGCCTCGGCTCCGGCCAGGTCATCACGGCCTTCCCCGACGAGCAGCGCTGACCGGGCGGCCGCCAGACCGCGCGCATCTCGCCCCTACCGCCCGCGTGAGGGCGGTGCTTCACTGACGCCATCACGATCGCGACTCGAGGAGGAGGCGCGCGATGGAGACGAAGCGACAGCCGCAGCCGGTGATCGACATCGCCGGCCTCATGCATGCCGCGCGGGCGGAGGCCCGCCGCGTGATGGAGGCGTCGAAGGGCGACCTCATCAGCGACCACGAGGCGATCCTCGACCGCCTGCAGACCGCGGAGCTCATCGACGGCGAGGAGGCGCGGACGCTGCTCGAGCTGTACCGCATCGGCTTCGAGGCCGGAGAGGGCAAGGGCGACGCGCAGCGCGCCTTCTTCGAGTCGCGCAGCATCTTCGACCGCATGGCTGCGAGCGGCACCGCGAGCCCCGTCGCGCTCGTCGTCGCCTCGGCCGCGGTCGGGTCCTTCGAGGTCGCGCCCGGCGACGACGGCTCGACGACCGTGACGATCGCCCGGCAGAGCTACGGCTCGAGCCTCGCGGGCATCGGTGCGGGCATCGGCGCGCTCATCGGCGGTCCCGCGGGCGGTGCCCTCGGCGGTGCGATCGGCGGCCTCATCGGCGGCATCGTCGACGAGAAGCAGGACAAGAAGAAGCCCTGACCGCCTGCCACGATGGGGGCATGCGCGATCTCGTCGACGTCGACTGGCTGGCCGAGCACCTGGGAGCGCCCGGGCTCGTCGTGCTCGACGCGAGCATGGCGCCGCCCGGCACCGACGAGCCGCTGCCGACCGAGGGCATCCCGGGCGCCGTGCGCTTCGACATCGACGGCCGATTCTCGCGGCAGGACGACGCGGATGGGCTCGGCCCCGTCGGCGTGCACGACGCGCTCGCGCCCGACGACCTCGAGCGGGAGCTGCGCTCGATCGGCCTCCGCGCCGGCGATCGCGTCGTCGCGTACGACGCGGCCGGCATGTTCTCGAGCGCCCGCGCGTGGTGGGTGCTCCGCGCCGCGGGCATCGACGCGGCCGTGCTCGACGGAGGGCTCCCCGCCTGGGTCGACGCAGGGCATCCGCTCGCCCCGGTCTCCGACACGACCGGGCGCGCCGGCGACGTGTCGGTGCGGTGGGATGCGTCGGCCCTCGTCGACGCCGACGTCACGGCCGCGGCGCTCGCGACGGGCGACGCGGCGGTGCTCGACGCGCGGTCGCCCGCGCGCTACTCGGGCGCCGAGCGGGATCCGCGACCGGAGGTGCGCGCGGGCCACATGCCGGGCGCTCGCTCGCTCCACTACGCCGCGCTCGCGCCCGGCGGCCGGCTGCTGCCGGAGGCCGAGCTCGCCGAGCGGCTCCGCGCGGCTGCGGGGGAGCAGCGGATCATCGCGAGCTGCGGCTCGGGCGTGACCGCCGCCGTCGTGGCGCTCGCCGCGACCCTCGTCGGCCGCGACGCGACGGTCTACGACGGCTCGTGGGCCGAGTGGGGCCGAGCCGACTCGGGCCGCCCGGTCGCGACCGGCGACTGACCGCGGGCGAGTCGCTCTTTTGAATCGTTCACGATAACTGCTACGGTGGAGGCGTGGACGGGACGGATGTCGAGCTGCTGCGCGAGCGCGGCCTGCGGGTGACGCAGGGCCGGCTCGCGGTGCTCGACGTGCTCGCGCGGATGCCCCACTCCGACGCTGAGGCGGTGCACCGCGCGCTCGCCGAGGCCGGCCACGGCACCTCGGTGCAATCGGTGCACAACGTGCTCGGCGACCTCACGGGCGCCGGCGTGCTGCGCCGCTTCGAGCCCGAGCGATCGCCCGCGCGCTACGAGCGCCGGATCGACGACAACCACCACCACGCCGTCTGCTCGAGCTGCGGCAAGGTCGAGGACGTCGACTGCGTCGTCGGGGAGGCGCCGTGCCTCCACGCCGACGCGCCGCCCGGATTCGCGGTGCAGGCGGCCGACGTGACGTTCGTCGGCCTGTGCGCCGAGTGCTCGGGCGCCGACCGCGCCGCCGGCTGACGGCACGCGCTCCCGGGCGACGGAGCCCATCCACCACCGCTCGCGCGGCCCGCCCGCGCGCCCATGACCACCAGCAGGACGAGAAGGACGGAACACGGATGACGAATCCCACCACGAACAGCGTCGGCACCCCGATCGGCAGCGACGCGCACTCGCAGAGCGTCGGCCCGAACGGCGTGATCGCGCTCACCGACCACTACCTGGTCGAGAAGCTCGCCCACTTCAACCGCGAGCGCGTGCCGGAGCGCGTGGTGCACGCCAAGGGCGGCGGCGCCTACGGCACGTTCGTCACGACCCACGACGTGTCGCAGTACACGCGCGCGGCGCTCTTCCAGCCGGGCGTCGAGACCGAGATGCTCGCGCGCTTCTCGACCGTCGCCGGTGAGCAGGGCAGCCCCGACACGTGGCGCGACCCGCGCGGCTTCGCGCTGAAGTTCTACACGAGCGAGGGCAACTACGACCTCGTCGGCAACAACACGCCCGTCTTCTTCATCCGTGACGGCATCAAGTTCCCCGACTTCATCCGCTCGCAGAAGCGCCTGCCCGGCTCGCACCTGCGCGACAACGACATGCAGTGGGACTTCTGGACGCTGAGCCCCGAGTCGGCGCACCAGGTGACGTGGCTCATGGGCGACCGCGGCCTGCCGAAGACGTGGCGCCACATGGACGGCTTCGGCTCGCACACCTACCAGTGGATCAACGCGGCGGGCGAGCGCTTCTGGGTGAAGTACCACTTCAAGACGAACCAGGGCAACGAGTTCCTCTCGCAGGCCGAGGCCGACCAGCTCGCGGGCAGCGACGCCGACCACCACATCCGCGACCTCTACGGCGCGATCGAGGACGGCGACTTCCCGTCGTGGACCCTCTCGGTGCAGGTCATGCCCTACGAGGACGCGGCGACCTACCGCTTCAACCCGTTCGACCTGACGAAGGTGTGGCCGCACGCCGACTACCCGCTCATCGAGGTCGGCCAGATGACGCTCAACCGCAACCCGGAGAACTACTTCGCCGAGATCGAGCAGGCGGCGTTCAGCCCCGCGCACTTCGTGCCGGGCATCGCGGCGAGCCCCGACAAGATGCTGCAGGCGCGCATCTTCAGCTACGCCGACGCGCAGCGCTACCGCATCGGCGTCAACCACGCCGAGCTGCCGGTCAACCGCGCCCGCACCGAGGTGCACTCCTACGACAAGGAGGGCTCGATGCGCCACGGCTTCGGCTCGCCCGCCGCGCCGGTCTACGCGCCCAACTCGTTCGGCGGCCCCGCAGCCGACCCCGCCGCGGCCGGCGACGACCGCGGCTGGGAGATGGACGGCGAGCTCGTGCGCTCGGCCATCACGCTCCACCCGGAGGACGACGACTTCGGCCAGGCGGGCACGCTCTACCGCGAGGTGCTCGACGAGCCCGCGCGCGAGCGCCTCGTCGCGAACATCGTCGGCCACGTCGGCAAGACCCGCGTGCCCGAGATCCGCGAGCGTGCCCTGCAGTACTGGAAGAACGTCGACGCCGACCTCGGCGCGCGCGTCGAGGCGGGCCTCACCCCCATCGTGGAGCCCCGCACGTCGCTCGCCTCCGAGCCGGTGCGCACCCCCGCGGTCTTCTAGCCCGCAGCACCCGAGAGGCCCGCGCCGGTTCCGACCGGCGCGGGCCTCTCGCGACTCTGCTCCGCCGGCACGTGCCGGGTCAGGGGCGCAGCAGCGCCTTGACGGCCCGGCGCTCGTCCATGGCGCGGTAGCCCTCGGCCGCGTCGGCGAGCGGGAGCTCGAGGTCGAAGACGGCGGATGCGTCGAGCTCGCCCGCGAGGACGGCGGGCACGAGCTCCGGCAGGTACCGGATCACCGGCGCCATGCCGCCGCGCAGCCCGATGTTGTTGCGGAAGGCGACGCGCCACGGCACTGCGGCGCCGTGCGGCACGCCCACGTAGCCGACGGTCGCGCCGGGCCGCGCGGCCTCGAACGCGGTGGTCATCGACTCCTCCGTGCCCACGCACTCGAGCACCGCATCCGCCCCCACGCCGTCCGTGAGCTCGAGCACGGCCGCGACCGCCGCGTCGCCGCGCTCGCCGACGAGGTCGGTCGCGCCGAACGCGGTCGCGAGCCGCTGCCGCTCGGGATTGCGCGAGAGGGCGATGATGCGCTCGGCGCCGAGGCGCTGCGCGGAGAGCACGCCGCACAGGCCGACCGCGCCGTCGCCGACGACGACGGCCGTCGAGCCGGGCGTCACGCCGGCCGAGATCGCCGCGTGGTAGCCGGTCGGCAGCACGTCGCTGAGCGCGAGCACCGCCGCGTAGCGATCGGGTGCGGGCGCCTCGTCGAGCACGAAGCACGTCGCGTCGGCGTTGGTCACGAGCGTGCGCTCGGCCTGGCCGCTCGCGGTCATCGCGAGCTCGACGCAGCCCTGCGTCTGCCCGGCGCGGCAGTGCGCGCAGCGGCCGCAGCAGTGGTTGAAGGGCACGACCACGAAGTCGCCCTCGCGCACGCGCTCGACGCCCGCGCCGACCGCCTCGACGACGCCGATCGCCTCGTGGCCCATCGTGCGCGGCTCCGGCACGTCGTTGACGCCCCGGTACGACCACAGGTCGGAGCCGCACACGCAGCCCGCGACGACGCGGACGATCGCGTCGGTCGGGCGCTCGACGACCGGATCGGGCCACTCCTCGACGCGGATGTCGCCAGGGGCATGCAGGATCGTCGCTCGCATGCACCCAGCGTGCCACGCCCGGCTGGGCCCGCCCCCGGGCGGCGGCTCAGAGCGGGCCGCGCGCGAGGATCGCGCCGTCGCGCTCGTCGACGACGAGCTCGACCGCATCGCCGACGACGGACGCGCTCACGCCGACGGGGAGGGCGAGCGCCCGCACGACGGCGGGCCGCGCCATCCGCACGCGCCACACGGGCACGTCGACCACGTCGTCGGCCGACCACGGCTCGCTCCGCTCGACGCCCGCGAGGTCGACGAACCAGCCGGAGTCGCGCGCGTCGCGCCCGGGGGCGCGCGAGAGCACGAGCTCGGGATGCGACTCCCAGCCCCGCACCGCCTCGACCTCCTGGTCGAACCGCACGTCCTGCGGCAGGACCCCCGCGGCGTTCAGCACGCGCACGATGCCCTCGGTCGTCTCGAGCGCGATCGTGAGGTCATCCGTGCGGCCCTCGCGCGCATCCGCCTCGAAGTCCGGCGAGCGGAGCACGAAGCCGTCGGCGCGCGCCTCCATGACGATCGGCGACCACGAGGACCAGACGACGAGCCCGTCGGTCCACCGCTCGCCGAGCTCGGCGAAGCGCTGCAGCAGCGCGTCGACCGCTGTCTGCAGGTCGGTGCGCGCCGTGGCGGAGAGGGTGCGGCCGTGCGCGGTGATGGTCGTCGTCGCTCGAGTCACCCCTCGACGCTAGCCGCAGGAGCGGGGAGTTCTGCCCATCGCCTGCGAGGGCGCGAGGGGATTGACTTGCGCTGCGACGCGATGAGAGGTGACGCACCATGGCCATGACGCTTCCCGGCGAGCTCGTCTGGGTGCTCGACATGCTCGACTACGAGTGGCCGCCGCTCGACGAGGACGAGCTGCGCCGCGCCGCGAGCATCACCCGCACGTTCCGCGAGGACCTCATCGCGTCGATGGAGGCGGCGAGCTCGCGCATCAACGACGACGTGCCTGCCGCGTTCAAGGCGGGCGCCGCGCGGAGCTACACGACGGCGTGGAACGAGACGCGCGAGCAGCACATGCAGCAGCTCGTCGACCTGCTCGAGCCCGCCGCGACCGGCATCGACGTCATGGCCGACGCCGTGGTGGCGCTCAAGGTGAAGGTGATCGCCGAGCTCGTGATCACGGCGGCGCAGATCGCGGCGGCGATCGCCACCGCGGCGCTCACCCTCGGCTTGAGCGCCGCGGCCAACGCGGCGATCATCGCCGCCCGGAAGGCCGCGCTCAAGATCGCCACGAACGTCGCGATCGAGGCGCTCCTGGGGCAGATCCTCTCGATGGTGATCGAGCCGCTCACCGAGGGCGCCGTCGCCCTGGTCGGCGCGATCGCCGACGCGCCGCTCGTCGAGGGCGCGATGGGCGAGGCGAAGGAGTTCCAGGCCGACTTCGCGGCGCTCGAGCAGGCGGCCGGCGACATCGAGTCGACCGGCGCCGAGCAGGAGCAGCTCGGCGCCCAGTACGTGCAGCAGATCGCCTCGCTGCAGATCATCCAGGGGTAGGCCGATGTCGATGTTGAGGAAGCTCGGCCGGGACGTCATCGAGGCGCTCGAGAAGGCCGGCAAGGAGTTCGCCGACTCGATGGGCGACCGATCGCGGCTGCAGGCGAAGCGGCTGCGCGAGATCGTGGAGGAGACGCGCCGCCGAGACGAGATCCTCGCGAGCCGGCAGCGCCGGCCCGACCGGCCGCGGCGGCACGACGCGCCCGACCCGGCGACGCCGAGCGCCGACGGGCTCGACGTGCCGGAGGTGCATCGCGGCCGCCCCGCCGAGTTCGGCGACGGCGACAGCGTCGACTACCGCAACAACTTCGCCGACGACCCCGACAACGCCGACGCGGCCGCGAGCTCGGTCATCCACCACGCCGTCGAGCAGCAGGTGCGGCGCCGGTACCCCGGCATCGACATCACGCCGGGCCAGATGCACTCGAGCGAGAACCTCCGCGGGATCCCGCGCGACGTCAACGGCCCGCTCCACCTCAGCGGCATCCGACGCATGTGGAACCAGTTCTACAACCACTACGACCGCATCGGTCGAGCGCCGACGAGTCAGGAGCTGCTCGACTACGCTACGTTGATCGACGACGCGTTCGGCGACCTGTTCGACCCGCCGATCCGGTGATCGTGCCCGCACCGAGGAGGTAGGCATGTACCAGCGCTTCGAGGCAGAGGTCGCCGGCGGCCTGGGGCCGGGCGTCGACCACGACCCGAGCCGCGAGCCGCGGCTCGTCGGCCCGCTGCACTACGAGTTCGACGGCTGGCTCGGCGACGACATCGTCACGACCTCCGGCTACTGGATCGTGAGCGCGCCGCTCGCCGATGCGCTGCGCGCGTCGACGCTCTCGGGGTTCGAGCTCGCCGAGGTCGTCGTGACGACCGAGCAGCAGTTCGGCGCCCTGCCCCTGCCGCGACCGTTCCCCGAGCGGTGGGAGCGGCTCGTGCCGACGGGCTCGCGCGCCGCGGGCGACGACGTCGTGCTCGAGGACCGCGTCGACCTGCTCGTGAGCGACGCCGCGCTCGCGCTGCTGCAGGAGTTCGAGATCGGCGAGGCGTTCACGACGCCCGCCGACGAGCCGCCGTTCGAGGGCGACGTCATGCAGCGGTTCCTCGCGCAGCAGCGCGCCAAGGGCAATCCGGTCTGACGACCGCGACGATACGGAGGGGATGCTCGTGAGCACGACGATCCAGGGTGAGCTCGGCCGCTACGCGGAGCTGATCGGGGCGCGCAAGGACGACCCTCGCGTGCTCGAGCTGCTGCAGCGCTCTCCGCACTTCCGCGAGCAGCAGCCGTTCGTCGACCCGTCGAGCGGCGCGGAGTGGATCGTGGTCGAGAGCGTCGCCGACGGCGTGCGGCTGCAGTTCCGCGACGGCGTGCTCGCGAAGGCCTCCGCAGAGGTGGCCGGGAGCGCGCACCTCGACGCGGCCGCGCACCCCGACGAGCTCATCGACGGACTCGACCTGCGCACGGCGACCGCCGACGACGTCGTCGCGCGCTTCGGGGCGCCGACGAAGCGCGGGCGCACGTCGCTGCAGTACGCGCTCGAGGGGGCGACGCTCACCGTCGCGTTCCTCGACGAGCGCGTGCGCGCGGTGACGGTCAGCGACGGCAGGCGCTGAGCGAGGCCGCCGCGGGCGCTCGGCCCTGACGCCTACGGCAGCCGGTCGACGAGCTCGCTCGCGAGCCCCGTGTAGGTGTGCGGGGTGAGGCGGCGCAGCCGCTCCTTCGCGCCCTCCGAGATGTCGAGGCGGTCGACGAACGCGACGAGCTCGGCCTGCCCGACCCGCTGGCCGCGCGTGAGCTCCTTGAGCTGGGCGTAGGGGTCGTCGATGCTCGAGCGGCCCGCGAGCACCTCGGCGCGGATGACCGTCTGGATCGCCTCGGCGAGCACCTCCCAGTTGCCCTCGAGCGCGGCGTCGAGCGCGGCGTCGGAGACGGCGATCTCGCCGAGGCCGCGGCGGAGGTTGTCGAGCGCGAGCAGCGAGTGGCCGAGCGCGACGCCGATGTTGCGCTGCGTCGACGAGTCGGTGAGGTCGCGCTGCAGCCGGCTCGTCACGAGGGTGGCCGAGAGCGACTCGAGCAGCGCCGAGGCGATCTCGAGGTTGGCCTCGGCGTTCTCGAACCGGATGGGGTTGATCTTGTGCGGCATCGTCGACGAGCCCGTCGCGCCCGCGACGGGGATCTGCGTGAACGCGCCGAGCATGATGTACGTCCACACGTCGGTCGCGAGGTTGTGCAGGATGCGGCCGGCGTGCGAGATGGCGCCGAAGAGCTCGGCCTGCCAGTCGTGCGACTCGATCTGGGTCGTGAGCGGGTTCCACGTGAGGCCGAGCGAGGCGACGAACGCGGATGCGGTGGCGGGCCAGTCGGCGTCGGGCTCGGCGACGACGTGGGCTGAGAACGTGCCGGTCGCGCCCGCGAACTTGCCGAGCACCTCGACGCCCTCGATGCGCTTCGCCTGCCGCTCGAGCCGCCACGCGACGACCGCGAGCTCCTTGCCGAGTGTCGTCGGCGTCGCGGGCTGGCCGTGCGTGAGCGAGAGCATCGGCCGGTCGCGCTGCTCGACGGCGAGCTCGCGCAGCCGGTCGATGACCGCGCGGAGCGCCGGCAGCCAGACGTCGTGCACGGCCGCGCGCACCGTGAGGGCGTAGGAGAGGTTGTTGATGTCCTCGCTCGTGCACGCGATGTGCACCGCCTCCGAGAGCCGCTCGAGCCCGAGCTGCGCGAGCCGGTCGCGCACGAGGTACTCGACCGCCTTGACGTCGTGGCGCGTGACGGCCTCCTTCTCGGCGAGCCAGTCGATCTCCGCCTGCCCGAACCCGGCCGCCCACTGCCGCAGCGCATCCGCATCGCTCGCCTCGACCGGGCTCGCACCGAAGAGCCCGTGCTCGGCGACCCACAGGAGCCACTCGACCTCGACGTGCACGCGCGCACGGTTGAGGCCGGCCTCCGAGAGGTGCTCGGAGAGTCCCGCTACCTGCCGCTGGTAGCGGCCGTCGAGCGGCGAGAGGGGCTGGGCGGGCATCGTCATGGGGCTCCTTCAGGCGCGGAGGGCTGGCTGGATCTGGCGGAAGAGCCGGCCGACCGCGGTCTCGATCTGGCGGAGGACGGTGCCGAAGAAGGCGTCCTCCGAGTAGTAGGGGTCTGGCACGTCGGGCACGGTCGCGTCGGGGTCGAACGAGAGCAGCAGCCGGATCTTCGAGCGCTGCTCCTCGTCGCGCGCGAGCGAGCGCAGCGCGCGCTCCTGCCCGCGGTCGAAGGCGATCACGAGGTCGAAGGCGTCGAGCCAGTCGGCGCTGAACTCCTTCGCGCGGTGGGCGCCGGCGTCGTAGCCGGCCTCGACGAGCGTGCGGAGCGTGCGCGCGTCGGCGGTCTCGCCCACGTGGTAGTCGCTGATGCCGGCGCTCGCGACGAGCAGCCGGTCGGCGACGCCGTGCCGCTTCGCGAGCTGCTCGAAGACCGTCGCCGCCATCGGCGAGCGGCAGATGTTGCCGGTGCAGACGAAGCAGACGCGGAAGCGCGTCGCATCGGCGAGCTCCCGTTCGATCGTCACCGACCCATTCTGGCGGATGCGGTGCTCGAGCCGCGCGGGCCGCGCGTTCTCCACAGGCGCGCCCGCGCGCCGCCCGAGCAGGCCGACGCCGGTGCCATCGTGCCGCCCACGGCGGAGGGAGCGGCGATGACGGTGGTGACGGCTGCGGCGGCTGCGGCGCTGCGCGCTCGCGCGGTCGACGAGGCACGGGCGGCGCAGCACGCGGTGCGGCGGGCGCGGTCGCGGATGCGCGACGCGGCCGACGTCGTCGTGCTGCGCGGGCAGGCCGACTGGCTCGGGCCCGCGCGCGAGGCGTTCGACGAGCGCTGCCGGCGGCTGCGCGAGCGGATCGCGGCCGAGGAGCACGAGCTCGCGATGCTCGAGCTGTCGATCGAGGGAGCGCTGTGACCGCGCCCAAGGCCTCGGCTCCCGTCGCGTGGGACAGCACGGTGACGGGCGTCGCGAGCGCGCGGCTCCGCGAGGCCGAGTGGCGCGTGCGGGGCGCCGCCCTCGCCCTCCGCTCGGCGCCCGACCTGCGGGTCGCGGCCGCCCCCGGCGTGAGCGTCGCGGCGCTGCGCTCGTGCGCGGCAGAGCTCGAGCTGCGGCGCGCCGCCGCCGAGGCCATCGTGGCCGACCTCGAGCGGCTCCACGACGACACCGTGCTCGCCGGCCGAGCCTACGAGCTCGCGTCGGATGCGGTGCTCCGGGCGGTCGAGGAGCTCGCGGGCGGCGCCGCCTACGCGGCCGGCGTCGGTGCGCGGGCGCTCGTCGGCGCGGCCTTCGGCGCGGCGCTCGGCACGGTCGGGCTGTGGGGACCGGCGCTCGCCGCCGGGGTGGGCGGCGCGCTGCTCATCGGCCTCGTGGCGGTGCCGCTCGCGGCGCGGCTCGCGGCGCTGCATCCCGCGCAGGCCGCCGCGGTGACCGCGCTCGCCGAGCGCGCGGGCCGCGCGGTCGAGCCCTTCCTCGCCCAGGCATCGGCGTTCTGGGATCGCTCGAGCGAGCAGCTGCTCGCGAACCCGGCCTTCGTGACGGCGCTCGCGCTCGCGGTCGAGTCGAGCGACGAGGCGCTCGCTGGCTTCCTCGGGGTGCCGGTCGGCACGGCGCGCGCGATCGAGTCGACCGTCGGGCAGGACGAGCTGCTCGCGGGCCTCGTCGGCGGCGCAGTCATCGCGACTCGCGTCGGCGGCGGCCTGCGGCCGGTGCGGGTCGCCGCGCTCACGCCGGCGACGCCGCACCGCGCGCCCGTCTCGACGCCCGCCGCCGCGATGCGAGTCATCCGGGATCAGCCCGGGCAGGTGTCGATCCACGAGCACCGCATGCCCGACGGCTCGCGCCGGTTCCAGGTCTTCGTCGACGGCACGCAGGACATCGGGCTCGACGACCTCGCGAACGTCGAGAACGCCGCGTCGACGCCCGCCGCGCTGCTCGGCTCGGATCGCGCGGTCGTCGAGGCGATGGAGGCGGCCGGCATCGGGCCCGACGACCCGGTCGACGTCTTCGGCTACTCGCAGGGCGCCGGCGCGGTCGCGAACGTCGCGGCGAGCGGGCGCTTCAACGTCGAGACGGCGCTGCTGATCGCGGGGCCGGTCGCGACCGCCGAGCTGCCGCCGGGCGTCGCGGTGCTGAGCGTTGCGCACGAGGGCGACCTCGTGGCGGCGAGCGACGGCATCGCCGACGGGGCGGGTCCGACGACGATCCTGCTCGAGAGCGCCGGCGGCCACGGCTCCGGTGCGCTCGCCCGGCACTCGCGCGCCGAGTACCTCACGACCCTGAAGACGACCGACGACTTCGTCGTCGCGCACTGGCAGCAGCACCTCGCCGAGGCGACCGCGGGCGGTCGCGGCGTCGCCGCGCACGACGTCGCGCTCGAGCGGCGGTGAGGCTCGCGTGTCCAGCCGACGTCGGGGCGCGCTCACTATGGTCGTCGCGTGGACGAGCAGCGATCGCCCGAGAGCCCCCAGCAGCCGAGCGTCGTGGTGGTCGGCCACGCGGCTCGCGACCTCGTCCTGCGCGCCGGGTCCCTGCCCGACGCCGGCGGCAGCGCCGCCGTCGACGAGCGCATCGAGCGCCTCGGCGGCAAGGGCGCCAACATCGCCGTCGGGGTGCGCCAGCTGCACCCGAGCGCCGCCGTCGCGCTCGTGGCGGCGCTCGGCGACGACGCCCCCGGCGAGTCCGGGCGGCGGGAAGCGGTCGCGGCAGGCATCGACGTCTCGCTCGTCGCGCGCCGCGGCGGCACCGCGCTGCTCGTCGACCTCGTCTCCGGCGAGGGGGAGCGGCGCCTGCTCGAGCACGTCACGCCCGAGTCGCAGGTCACGACCGCCGACGTCGACGCCGCCGAGGCGGCGCTCGCCGGTGCCCATGTCGTCGTGCTGCAGCTCCAGCAGCCCGCGGACGCGCTCGTGCGCGCGGCGCGCATCGCCTTCGAGGGCGGCGCGCGCATCGTGCTCGACGGCGCGATCGAGGGCGACGAGCGCGACGAGCTGCTCTCGGTCGCCGAGGTCGTGCGCGCCGACGCGGAGGAGGCGTCGATCCTCGCGGGCGTGGAGGTCGCGACGCGCGACGACGCGCGCCGCGCCGCCGAGGGGCTGCTCGGCCGCGGCGCCCGCGTCGTCGCGCTCTCGGTGCCCGACGAGGGCGACCTCGTCTGCTGGCACGGCGGCGAGCGCTTCCTGCCGCACGTCGAGCAGCGGGTCGTCGACCCGACGGGCGGCGGCGACGCGTTCGTCGCCGGCATCGTGACGGGGATGCTCCTCGGGGCCGAGCCGGGGCGGATCGGCGAGATCGCCTCCCAGGCGGCGGGCTCGACGGTGCAGCGCCTCGGCGGCCACCCGGAGCTCTCGCCGCCGGTGGAGGAGGGGTGACGGGGCCGCTCGGCTTCGACGTCGACCCTTGGAGCCTCGGCCTGACGGGCGTCGACGTCGACCGGCTCGCGCATCGCGAGTCGCTCTTCGCGCTCTCGAACGGCCACATCGGCTGGCGCGGCAACCTCGACGAGGGCGACCCGCGCGGCGAGCCCGGCAGCTACCTCAACGGACTGTTCGAGGAGCGGCCGATGCCCTACGCCGAGGAGGGCTACGGCTACCCCGAGGTCGGGCAGAGCGTCATCAACGCGCCGAACGGGCAGATCGTGCGGCTGCTCGTCGACGACGAGCCGTTCGACGTGCGCGAGGGCACCCTCGCGCGGCACGAGCAGCGCCTCGACCTGCGCGCAGGGGTGCTGCGTCGCGACGTCGAGTGGATCTCGCCGGCCGGCCGCGCGGTGCGGTTCACGACCGAGCGGCTCGTCTCCTTCACGCACCGCTCGATCGCGGCGGTGCGCTGCGTCGTCGAGCCGGTCGACGAGGCGGTGCGCGTCACGCTCCAGTCGGACCTGCTCGCCAACGAGGGGCTCGAGGACGTGCACCACGACCCGCGGGTGCAGGACGCCCTCGAGCGGCCGCTCGAGCCGGTCGCGCACCACGCGCGCGGGGGCGCCGCGACGCTGCTGCACCGCACGCGCCGCAGCCGGCTCGGGGTCGCGGTCGCGATGCACCACGTCGTCGAGCGCGCCGGCGCCGCCGCGCCCTCGGTCTCGACCGACGCATCCGACGACCTCGCCCGCACGACGATCGTCGCCGAGCTCGAACCCGGCGAGCGGCTCGAGGTCGTGAAGCTCGTCGGCCACGAGTGGTCGGCCGAGCTCGCGCCCGCGACCTTGCGCGCTCGCGCGGAGGCGGCCGTCGACGACGCGCTGCGCGACGGCTGGACGGGCCTCGCCGAGGGGCAGCGCACTCGGCTCGACGAGCACTGGGCGTGCGTCGACGTCGAGGTCGAGGGGAGCCCGCGCCTGCAGCAGACGGTGCGGTTCGCGCTCTTCCACGTCTTCCAGTCGGCCGTGCGGCTCGAGCTGCGCTCCGTGCCCGGCAAGGGCCTCACGGGGAAGGGCTACGAGGGGCACACCTTCTGGGACTTCGAGGCGTTCGTGCTGCCCGTGCTGACATCGACCCTACCGGAGGCGGCGGCGCAGGCCCTGCGGTGGCGGCACGCGACGCTCGACCGAGCGAGGGAGCGCGCGAGGCACGTGCGGCTCGGCGGCGCGACGTTCGCGTGGCGCACGATCGACGGGCGCGAGAGCTCGGGCTACTGGCCGGCGAGCACCGCCGCGTTCCACGTCAACGCCGACATCGCCGCGGCGGTGCTGCACTACGTGCGCTCGACGCGCGACATCGCGTTCGAGCGCGAGGCGGGGCTCGAGATCCTCGTCGAGACGGCGCGGCTGTGGCGCTCGCTCGGCCGCCTCGACCCCGATGGCGGCT
Organism: Agrococcus pavilionensis RW1; assembly: GCF_000400485.1. Lineage (GTDB taxonomy): Bacteria > Actinomycetota > Actinomycetes > Actinomycetales > Microbacteriaceae > Agrococcus > Agrococcus pavilionensis. The sequence continues at coordinate 14,746 of NZ_ASHR01000025.1, read as the reverse complement.
TCCACCTCGACGGCGTGACGGGGCCCGACGAGTACTCCGCCCTCGTCGACGACAACGTCTACACGAACGTCATGGCGCGCCGGAACCTCGAGGGCGCCGCGGCGGTCGCCCGCCGGCATCCGGACGTCGCGGCCCGGCTCGGCGTGCACGACGACGAGATCGAGGCGTGGGAGGCGGCGGCCGCGGCGATGGTCGTCCCCTTCGACGAGCGCCGTGGCGTGCACCCGCAGTCCGCGCGGTGGACGGAGCAGGCTCGCTGGGACTTCGAGGGCACGCGCGAGGACGAGTACCCGCTCCAGGAGCACTTCCCCTACGTCGAGCTCTACCGCAAGCAGGTCGTGAAGCAGGCCGACCTCGTGCTCGCGCTGCTGTTCGGCCACGACGCCTTCACGCTCGACGAGAAGCAGCGCGACTTCGCCTACTACGAGCCGCTCACGGTGCGCGACTCATCGCTCTCGGCCGTGCCGCAAGCCGTGCTCGCGGCCGAGCTCGGCCACCTCGAGCTCGCCGCCGACTACCTCGCCGAGGCGGCGACGATCGACCTCGACGACCTGCAGGGCGATGCGGATGCGGGCGTGCACCTCGCGTCGCTCGCGGGCGTGTGGATCGCGATCACGGCCGGCTTCGGCGGCATGCGCGAGGGCGAGGACGGCCTCTCGTTCGCGCCGCGGCTGCCGCCCGGGACGACGCGGATCGCGTTCGGCATCCGGGTGCACGGGCGCGTGCTGCGCGTCGAGATCGAGCCGGAGCGGTCGACCTACCGGCTCGAGGCGGGCGAGCCGCTCTCGATCCGCCACTTCGGCGACGAGCTCGAGCTCACCGCGGGCGAGGCGGTCAGCGCGCCGACGCCGCCGCTCGAGGTGCGCGGCGAGCGGCCGACGCAGCCGCGGCACCGCGCGCCGCGGCCCTTCCGCGAGGCGCTCGGCGACGGGGCGTAGGCGGGGCTCAGCGCTCCCTCGGCCGCTCCTTGCCCACGACGGGCCGCATGACGATCGTGATGAGCCACGTGAGGAACGCGATGCACACCGCCGCGAGCATCCCCCACCAGAACGACTCGACCCGGATGCCGAAGCCCACGGCCTCCGAGATCCAGTGGACGATCATGAGCAGGAAGGCGTTCACGAACAGCGCGACGATCCCGAGCGTCAGGATGTAGAGCGGGAACGCGACGATCCGGATGAGGTTGCCGATCGTCGCGTTGATGACCGCGAAGACGAGGGCGACGCCGAGCGTCGTGAGCGCCACGTGCCACCACTCGTCGCCGAAGGGCACGATCTCGATGCCCGGCACGAAGAGCGTGACGAGCCAGATGGCGACGGCGGTGAACACGACGCGCAGCAGGAATCGCATGCAGCCGATTCTTCCACCCATATCCCAGCGGGGCGTCGACGCTCGCAATAGCCTGAGGCGGTGACCGTGCGACTTCGACCCGAGATTGCTGCCGTCCCCCCGTACCAGCAGGGGCGACCGGCCCCCGAGGGCGGGTTCAAGCTCTCGAGCAACGAGAACCCCTTCCCGCCGCTGCCGGCGGTCGTCGAGGCAGTGCAGCGCGAGGCCGAGCGGGTCAACCGGTACCCGCGCCCCGGCTCGCCGCAGCTGCAGCAGCAGCTCGCCGAGGAGCTCGGCGACGACGTCGACCGCATCCTCATCGGCGACGGCTCCGCGTCGCTCCTGCAGCAGCTCATCCACGCGGTCGCCGGCCCCGGCGACGAGGTCGTCTACGCCTGGCGCTCGTTCGACGCGTACCCGCTCTTCGTGCGCACGGGCGGCGCGACGCCCGTCGAGGTGCCGCTCGACGCCGACCACCGGCACGACCTCGACGCGATGGCCGATGCGATCACCGAGCGCACGCGCGCCGTGATCGTCTGCAGCCCCAACAACCCCACCGGCACGATCGTCACCCCGGAGGAGCTCGACCGCTTCCTCGAGCGCGTGCCCGACGACGTGCTCGTCATGCTCGACGAGGCCTACATCGAGTTCGTGCGCGAGCCCATCCCCGACGGCATCGCGCTGCAGCGCGAGCGCGAGAACGTCGTCGTGCTCCGCACCTTCTCGAAGGCCTACGGCCTCGCGGGCCTCCGCGTCGGCTATGCGATCGGCGACCCCGCGGTGCTCCGCGGCGCCGACCTCACGGGCGTGCCGCTCTCGCAGACGGCGCTCGGCGCCGCCGCGGCGCTCGCTGCCCTCGCCCACCGCGACGAGACCTTCGGCCGCATCCAGCAGGTCGTCGAGCACCGCGATGCCCTGTGGCAGCGGCTCGTCGACGAGGGCGTGCCCGTGCCGCGGCCGCACGGCAACTTCGTCTGGGTGCCCTCGCAGCCCGGGCAGGAGGACGCCATCCACGACATCCTCTTCGACCACCTCCTCGTCGCGAAGGTCTTCCCGGAGGGCACGCGCATCTCGATCGGCGAGCCCGAGGCCGACGACAGCGTCGTCGCGGCGGCGAAGGCCATCCAGGCGCTCCAGTGACCGACGCCCAGCCCATCCGCCTGCTCGACGAGGCGGGCGAGGCGGTCGTCACCGCCGAGAACGAGCCGTGGCGGGCGATCGCCGACGAGCTCTCGACCGACGACCGGCTCGCGATGCACGGCGAGATGCTGCGCACGCGCCGCTTCGACGTCGAGGCCGGCCACCTCCAGCGCCAGGGCAAGCTCGGGCTGTGGGTGCCCTCGCTCGGCCAGGAGGGCGCGCAGGTCGGCGCGGCGTGGGCCGCCCGGCCGCAGGACACGCTCTTCCCGAGCTACCGCGAGCACCTCATCGCCCTCCACCGCGGCGTCGACATGCTGCAGATCATCGACATCTTCCGCGGCGCCGCGCACGGCGGCTGGAGCCCGACCGAGGTGCCCGGCATGCGCATCTACTCGCTCGTGATCGCGACGCACGCGCTCCACGCGACCGGCTACGCGATGGGCATCGGCCTCGACGGTGCGAGCGGCACGGGCGACGCGAGCGCCGACGAGGCCGTCATGGCGTTCTACGGCGACGGCGCCGCGAGCCAGGGCGACGCGAGCGAGGGGCTCGTCTTCGCCGCGAGCTACGACGCGCCGATCGTCTTCTTCGTGCAGAACAACAAGTGGGCGATCTCGGTGCCCTCGACGCGGCAGAGCCGCTTCCCGCTGCACGAGCGCGCCCGCGGCTTCGGGCTCGCCGCCGCGTGGGTCGACGGCAACGACCCGCTGGCCTCCTTCGCGGTGTCGAGGCGGATGCTCGACGACGCCCGGCAGGGACGCCCCGGCTACATCGAGGCCGACACCTACCGCATGGGCGCCCACACGACGAGCGACGACCCCACGCGCTACCGCTCGCGCGACGAGGAGGAGGCGTGGGCGCGACGCGACCCGATCGCGCGCCTCGCCGCCCACCTGCGCTCGCTCGGCGTCGACGACGCCGCGCTCGCCGAGCAGGAGCAGCGCGCCGCCGACGAGGCGGCCGACATGCGCCGCCGCGCGCTCGAGGCGACCGCGGCCGCGAGCGACGACATCTTCGACCACGTCTACGCCGAGCCGCACCCGCTCGTCGCCGAGCAGAAGGCGGCGCTCGCGGCGTTCGAGGCCTCGTTCGGGAGCGACGCATGATCGCCGGCCAGTCGATGCCCATCGCGAAGGCGCTCAACTCTGCGCTTCGCGAGGCGATGCGCGCCGACGAGAAGGTGCTGCTCATGGGCGAGGACATCGGCCCGCTCGGCGGCGTCTTCCGCATCACCGAGGGCCTGCACGCCGAGTTCGGCGACCGACGCGTGCTCGACACCCCGCTCGCCGAGTCGGGCATCATCGGCACCGCGATCGGCCTCGCGATGCGCGGCTACCGCCCGGTGATCGAGATCCAGTTCGACGGGTTCGTCTACCCCGGCTTCGACCAGATCGTCTCGCAGCTCGCGAAGATGCGCGCCCGCCACCGCGGCGCCGTTTCGATGCCGGTCGTCATCCGCATCCCCTACGGGGGGCACATCGGCGCCGTCGAGCACCACCAGGAGAGCCCGGAGTCATACTTCGCCCACACCGCGGGCCTGCGGGTCGTGAGCCCCTCGACCGCGAACGACGCGCACTGGATGCTGCGGCAGGCGATCGAGAGCGACGATCCCGTCATCTTCCTCGAGCCCAAGGCGAAGTACTGGACGAAGGGCGAGGTGCTCGACGCACCGACCGCGGCGCTCCACGCCGCCGTCGTCGCGCGGGAGGGCACCGACGTGACGCTCATCGGCCACGGCGCGATGGTGCACGTGCTGCTGCAGGCGGCCGAGATCGCCGCGGGCGAGGGCACGAGCTGCGAGGTCGTCGACGTGCGCTCCCTCTCGCCGATCGACTGGGCGCCGCTCGTCGCCTCGGCGCAGCGCACCGGCCGCGTCGTCGTCGCGCAGGAGGCGCCCGGCCACGCATCCGTCGGCTCCGAGATCGCCGCGACGATCGCCGAGCGCGCGTTCTACTCGCTCGAGGCGCCCGTGCAGCGCGTGTCGGGCTTCGACACCCCGTTCCCGCCCGCGCAGCTCGAGGACGTCTACCTGCCCGACGCCGATCGCGTGCTCGCGGCCGTCGACCGCGCGCTGGCCCACTGACGGAAGGACCTCCCATGCAGGAGTTCAGGCTGCCCGACCCGGGCGAGGGGCTCACCGAGGCCGAGATCGTCTCGTGGCGCGTGCGCCCCGGCGACTCGGTCGCCGTCAACGACGTGCTGCTCGAGGTCGAGACGGCGAAGTCGCTCGTCGAGCTGCCCAGCCCCTTCGAGGGCACGGTCGAGGCGCTGCTCGTCGAGGAGGGCCAGACCGTCGAGGTCGGCACCCCCATCATCCGCGTCTCGGGCGGCGACCCCGACGAGGTCGAGTCGGGCAAGCCGACGGAGGAGACGGTCGAGGCGGATGCGTCCGGCGGGGCCGTGCTCGTCGGCTACGGGGTGCGGGGCGGTGCCGAGACGCGCCGCCGGAAGCCCCGCACGGTGCAGGACCCGCCCGCGCCCGAGCCCCCGACGCCGGCCGCGCCCGAGCCGCCCGTGCCCGCCGAGCCACACGACGCATCCGGCCCGGTGCTCGCGAAGCCGCCCGTCCGGAAGCTCGCGAAGGACCTCGGGGTCGACCTGCGGCAGGTGACGGCGACCGGCCCGATCGGCGACGTCACGCGCGACGACGTGCAGCGTGCCGCGCAGGCACCGGCGGCGGCGCAGCCGGCCGCATCCGCGCGCGTCGCGTGGAGCGGCGGGCGCGAGGAGCGCATCCCGGTCAAGGGCGTGCGCCGCGCGACCGCGCTGGCGATGGCCCAGTCGGCGTTCACGGCGCCGCACGTGTCGGTGTTCACCGAGGTCGACGCGACGCGCACCATGGAGCTCGTCAAGCGGCTCAAGGCGTCCGACGCCTTCGCGGGCGTCAAGGTCTCGCCGCTGCTCATCATGGCGAAGGCGATCCTGTGGGCGATCGAGCGCTCGCCGGAGGTGAACTCGACGTTCTCCCCCGAGGAGCTCGTCGTGCACCGCTACGTCAACCTCGGCATCGCCGCGGCGACGCCGCGGGGGCTGCTTGTGCCCAACATCAAGGATGCGCAGGAGCTCTCGCTCGTCGATCTCGCGCGCGCGATCGAGCAGCTCACGCTCACGGCGCGCGAGGGCCGCACGCCGCCGGCCGACATGCAGCACGGCACCTTCACCATCACGAACATCGGCGTCTTCGGCATGGACACCGGCACGCCGATCCTCAACCCGGGCGAGAGCGGCATCATCGCGCTCGGCGCGATCCGGCAGAAGCCGTGGGTCGTCGACGGTGAGGTGCGGCCGCGCTGGGTCACGACGGTCGGCGGCTCGTTCGACCACCGCGCGGTCGACGGCGACACGATCAGCCGCTTCGTGGCCGACGTCGCGTCGATCCTCGAGGAGCCGGCGCTGCTGGTGGAGTAGTCGCCCGACCCGCGGGTCCCGACGCCCGGGACGGGCGTCGGAGCTGGGGTCGCGGTCGAGGCCCGAAAGGGCCTCGACCCTCAGCTCCACCGCTCAGTCGAACAGCGGCCCCGCCTGCGGCCGCCACCACTCGTCGTCGGGCGTCACGGGCATCCGGCGCTTGTGCTCCGTGCGCGTGTAGCGGTCGACGATCTGCTCCGCGACCTCGGGCTCGACGTCGCGCCCCTCGAGGAACGCGTCGATCTGCTCGTAGGCGAGGCCGAGCTCCGCCTCGTCGGTCTGGCCCGGGCGCTCGTCGAGCAGGTCGGCCGTCGGCGCCTTCTGCCACAGGCGCTCGGCGGCGCCGAGCTCGCGCAGCAGCTGCTTCCCCTGCCGCTTCGTGAGCCCCGCGAGCGGCAGCACGTCGGCGCCGCCGTCGCCGTACTTCGTGTAGAAGCCCGTGACGCCCTCGGCGGCGTGGTCGGTGCCGATCACGAGCAGGCCCAGCTGGCCGCCGATCGCGTACTGCGCGATCATCCGCGCCCGCGCCTTGACGTTGCCCTTGTGGTAGTCGTCGACCGCGCCGACGCCCGCCTCGATCGAGGCCTCGAGCGCGTCGACGCCCGGCTTGACGTCGACCGTCACCTCGCGGTCGGCGCGGATGAAGTCGAGCGCGAGCTGCGCGTCGTCCTCGTCGTGCTGCACGCCGTAGGGGAGGCGCACGCCGACGAAGCTCGCCTCGCCGCCGGCATCCCGCACGCGCTCGACGGCGAGCTGCGCGAGGCGACCGGCGAGCGTCGAGTCCTGGCCGCCGGAGATGCCGAGCACGAAGCCCTTCGCGCCCGTCGCGGCGAGGTAGTCGACGAGGAACTGCACGCGCCGCTCGATCTCCTCGGCGGGATCGATCTCGGGGCGGGACCCGAGGGCGGCGATGATCTTGAACTGGGCTGTGCCGGTGGGGATGCGCTCCATGGCGAGAGCCTACGCTCGCGATGTTTCCGGAGTGCTACGTCCGCTGGGAGTCCGCCGAGATTGACAATCGTTCTCACTAAGGCGTAGCGTCGACCCGTGCGGCACGGCGTCGCACTTGGACAGGATTCCCATGCGACCCACGCAGACCACCGCCCTCCTCAGCACCGTCGGAGCGGCGGCGCTCGTGCTGACCGGATGCGCCGGCCCGGCGAACGGCGCCGGCTCGGCCGACGACCGGCTCGAGATCGTCGCGACCACGACGCAGCTCGCCGACATCGCCCGCGAGGTCGTGGGCGACGAGGCGCAGGTGACGAGCCTCCTGCGCCCGGGTGCCTCGGCGCACAGCTTCGACCCGGGCCCCGCGGCGCTCGCGGCGCTCGCCTCCGCCGACCTGCTCGTCGTCAACGGTGCGGGGCTCGAGGGCTGGCTCGACAGCACGGTCGAGGCCTCGGGCTTCGCCGGCACGCTCGTCGACACCTCGGAGGGCATCGACCTCATCGTCGCGGGCCACGACACGCACGAGGGCCACGACCACGGCGACGAGTCGCATGGCGACGATCACGAGCACGACGACGAGGCGCACGCCGACCACGACCACGCGCACGAGCCCGACGACCACGCCGGCCACGACCACGGCGAGTTCGACCCCCACGTCTGGACCGACCCGGCCAACGCGATCGCCCAGGCGGAGGCCATCCGCGACGCGGTCACCGCCGCCGACCCCGACGCCGACATCGACGCATCCGCCGCCGCCTACCTCGAGCGGCTCGCCGAGCTCGAGTCGTGGATGCGCGCCTCGATCGAGCAGGTGCCGGTCGAGGAGCGGCTCGTCGTGACGACGCACGACACGTTCGGCTACCTCGAGCGCGCGTTCGACGTGCAGGTCCTCGGCACGGTGCTCCCGAGCCTCGACGACAGCGCCGACGCGAGCGCCGCGCACATCGACGACCTCGTCGCCGAGATCCGCGCCACCGGCACGCCCGTCGTCTTCAGCGAGAACGCGATCGACCCGCAGCTCGCGGCCACGATCGCGCGCGAGGCGGGTGTCGAGCTGCGGCAGGGCGAGGACGCGCTCGCGGCCGACGCGCTCGGGCCCGAGGGCAGCCCGACGGGCACCTACATCGGCTCGCAGCTGCACAACACGACCGCGATCGTGACCGCGTGGGGCGCCGAGCCGCTGCCGGTGCCAGGATCGCTCTCATGAGCGCACCCGTCGTCGAGATCGCCGACGCCTCCTTCGGCTACGGGGGAGCGCCGGTGCTCTCGGGCGTCTCGTTCGAGGTGCGGGCGGGCGAGGCGGTCGCGCTCATCGGGCCGAACGGCGCCGGCAAGTCGACGCTGCTCGCTGGCTTGCTCGGTCTCGCGCAGCACGAGGCCCGCGTCTTCCGCGTGCCGAGCGCGCGCGGCGAGATCGGCACCCTCCCGCAGTCGAGCGAGATCGACCCGGCGTTCCCCGTCACGCTCGAGCAGGTCGTCGCGATGGGCCGCACGCCGCGCCTCGGCCTCAAGTGGCCGGGCAGGGCCGACAAGCGCATCGTCGCCGACGCCATCGAGGCTGTCGGGCTCGCCGAGCACCGTGGCGCGCGCTTCGGCGACCTCTCCGGCGGGCAGCGCCAGCGCGGGCTCCTCGCTCGCGCGCTCGCGGGCGAGCCGCGACTGCTGCTGCTCGACGAGCCGTTCAACGGCCTCGACCACGGCTCGCGCGACGCGCTGCTCGAGACCGTGCGGCGCCTCAAGGGGCAGGGTGTCGCCCTGCTCATCACGACGCACGACCTCGACCTCGCGCGCGCCGTGTGCGATCGCACGCTGCTCGTGAACGGGCGGCAGATCGCGTTCGACGAGACCGGATGCGTCCTCACGCTCGAGCGCGTCGAGGCCGCCTTCGCGAGCCACGTCATCGAGATCGACGGCCACACGCTCGCGACGACCGAGCACCACGAGGCCGCGCACCACCATCACCACCACGTGCTGCGGGACGACGACGCCGCGGCCGCCCCGCCCCGATGACGCCGATCGCGGCGCTCATCGACCCGGTCACGCCGTTCTCCGTGCCGTTCATGGGGCGGCCGCTGCTGCTGCTCCTCGCGCTCGCGATCGCCGCCGGCACCGTCGGCGTGCTCGTGAACCTCCGCCGGCTCGAGTTCTCGACCGACGGGCTCACGCACGCGGTGTTCCCCGGCCTCGTGATCGGCGCGGCGATCGGCGGGGCCGCCGGGCTCATGCCCGGCGCGATCGGCGCGGCCGTCGTCGCGGCGGTCGTGCTCGCGCTCATCTCCCGCCGCGGGCAGCCGCGCGACACGGCCGTCGCGATCGTCCTCACTTCCTTCTTCTCGCTCGGCGTCGCGCTCGTCTCGGCTTCCGGGGGCGGGTCGGGCAGCCTCTCCGACTTCTTCTTCGGCCGGCTGCTCTCGATCACCTGGGGCGACCTCGGCGTCTCGCTCGCGCTCATCGGCATCGCGGTGCTGCTCGTCGTGCTGACCGCGCGGCCGCAGCTCTACGCCGCGTTCGACCCCGCGGGCGCCCGGCGCGCGGGGCTCCCGGTGCTCGCGCTCGAGGTCGTCGGCACCGTCGCGATCGCGCTCGTCGTCGTCGCCGCATCCGCCTCGGTCGGCACGCTGCTCGCGCTCGCGGTCGTGATCGTGCCCACCGCGGCGGCGCGCGCGCTCACCCGCTCGCTCGCGGCAGCCGCCGTCGTCGCGATCGGCTTCGGCGCCGTCACGGGCTGGCTCGGCCTCTGGGCGGTCGTGCAGCTCGCGGTGCTCGGCGTCGATGCCGCGCCCGGCGCGACCGTCGCCCTCACGATGATCCTCGGCTACCTCGTGGCGCTCGCGATCGGCGCCGCACGGGGTGCTTCGTCGAAGCGGCCAGCGCCCGCCCCGAGCAGGGCGGGGGTGGCCTCGTGACGCTCGACTTCTTCGCCCGCGCGCTGCTCGAGGTGACGCTCGCGGGCGCGCTCGCCGGCCTCGTCGGCGTGCTCGTCGTGCTGCGCGAGCGCGCCTTCTTCACGATGTCGCTCACCCACGCCACCTTCCCCGGCGCCGTCGCCGCGGCGATGCTCGGCGTCTCGATCCCGCTCGGCGCCGCCGTCGCGGCGGTCGCGCTCGTCGCGATCGCGGTCGGCATCGGCCGCATCCGCTCCCAGGGGCCGGCCGTCGCCTCGGGAATCATGCTCACCGCGGGCTTCGCGCTCGGCGCGCTCCTGCAGTCGCTCGGCCCGCTCGCGATCGACGTCGAATCGTTCCTGATCGGCCAGGTGCTCGCGGTCTCGGGCGCCGACATCGCGCTCACCGCGACGCTGCTCGCGGTCGCGATCGTCGTGTGGGCCCTCGCGGGCCCGCACCTCGTCTTCTCGAGCGCCGACGAGGGCGGCTACCGGCGCGCGGGCCTGCGCCCCTGGATCCCCGAGACGCTCGCGCTCGCGCTCATCGCCGCGACGGTCGTCGCGATCATGCCGGTCGTCGGCGCGATCCTCGGCGTCGCCCTCATCGTCGCGCCCGCCGCGGCCGCGCGGCTCGTCGTGCGCGACTGGCGCGCGATGCTCGTCGTCGCGCCGCTCATCGCGATCGCCTCCGGCGTGCTCGGGCTCCTCGCCTCGCGCTGGCTCGAGCTCGCCGCGGGCGGCGCGATCGCCCTCGTGGCCGCCGCTTTCTACGGCCTCGCCTGGATCCGGGCCGAGGCCGCCCGCCGCCCGCGTGGCACGATCGAGACGAGGACACCATGACCGCCCCCGCTCCCCGCCGCAGCACGAAGCAGCGCGAGGCCGTCCGCGAGGCGCTCGAGGCGAGCGACGAGTTCGTCTCGGCCCAAGCGCTGCACCAGGCGATGCGCGCCGAGGGCTCGACCGTCGGGCTCGCGACCGTCTACCGGGCGCTCGCGGCGCTCGCGGAGGACGGCGAGGCGGATGCGCTGCAGTCGGCGGGCGAGCTGCTCTACCGCGCGTGCACCAAGACCCACCACCATCACCTCATCTGCCGCTCGTGCGGTCGCACCGTCGAGCTCGAGGCGGCGGCCGTCGAGCGATGGGCGGGACAGGTGGCTGCCGCGCACGGCTTCATCGAGCCCGATCACGTCGTCGACATCTTCGGCCTGTGCGCAGAGTGCGCGGCCGCGCGGAGCGGCTCCGCGCGCTGATCCTCCCGAGGGTGAGGACTGCCCATCGCGCTCGGGCGCTTCCGATGTGAGACTGTCTCGACGAGACCGAGGGGAGCCCCAGTGACCGCTCAGCGCAGTGCCGCTCAGCCCAGCGCCTTCGGTGCGCGCCGGCCCAGCAGCGAGCAGCAGCCCACGCTCCTGCAGCAGATCCAGCAGCGCGAGCAGCAGCACGCGCAGTCGCAGGAGCCGCCGGCCGACCGCCGCCCGGCCGAGCCCGGCCCCTACGACCAGCCGCTCGCGCAAGGATCCATGCCCTACGGCTCGAGCGTCGGCGGTCGCGCGACTGCCGGCGGGGTCGAGAATCCCTACAGCGAGCAGCCGAGCTCCCCGTCGCCGTGGCCCGAGCGGCCGGCGGCTGCCCTCCCGGCGCGCCGCATCTTCGGCATCCAGCCCGTGCTCTTCGTCGGCATCTGCCTGCTCGCGATCGTCACGCTCGTGACGGTCGTGCTCATCTTCGTCGGCGACTTCGAGAGCCAGGCGTCGCGCGTCGTCTGGACGGTCGTCGTCTTCCTCGCCTTCACGGGCCTGCTCGCGCTCGACCTCGTGCTCGCGCGGCGCTCCGCGACCCCGCTCATCATCGGCGTCGCGGCGAACATCTACCTGCTCGCGGTGCTCATGATCTCGATCTGGATGCGTGGCACGGGAGACGACCCGTGGGATGGCGACTGGCTCTTCGGTGAGCTGTTCGGCATCACGCTCCTGACGATCCTCGTCGTGCGCGCGGCCGCCGCGGGAGCGTGGGGCCTCATCTCGCTCGGCGAGCGCGGCCGCGCCGAGATGGCGCGCATCATCGGGCTCGTCGCCGCGGCGCTCCTCGGGCTCGTGGGCATCCTGCTCACGCTGCACTTCGCGATCGAGGCATTCGGCTTCGAGGTGACCGAGTGGTACTGGCGCGCGACCGTCGCGGCGATCGTCGTGACGGCGCTCGCGGCGTCCGTGACCGTGCTGCTGTTCTGGAACCGCCGCAACATCGACTGGCAGGAGGCCGAGGCGCGTGGCGAGCACGTGCGGCGCCCCGCGGCGCAGTCGGTCGGCGGCGCTGCGAACCCGACGGCGATGCGCCCGGGGGCTGCCCCAGCGCCGATGCCGCAGGCTCCGCGGCAGCCGGCTCCCCAGCCCGCCCCGCAGCCGGGCGCGGGCGGCCTGCTGCCCTGGCCGACGTACGCCGACGGCACGCCGTTCCCGATGGGCCCGGACGGGCAGCCGGTCTTCCCGCCGCAGCGCTGACGCCCGGATCCCAGGCGGGTATTGCCGCGAGCGCGCCGCATCGCGTACGATTGACCCTTGGCGCGGTTCCGGCCGCGCAGCGCACGCCTCCTCCAAACCCCTCAAAGGCTCGGCTTCGGCGTGTGCAGGCAAGTGATCTTGGGCAGGCCCTCGGGCCTGCGGTACCCAATTGGAGGCACCATGGCAGCCGTATGCCAGGTGACCGGAGCCACTCCCGGCTTCGGGCACAACATCTCGCACTCGCACCGGCGCACGAAGCGTCGCTTCGACCCGAACGTGCAGCGCAAGACCTACTTCGTCCCGTCGCTCAAGCGCAACGTGACGCTCAACGTTTCGGCCAAGGGCATGAAGGTCATCGACGCCCGTGGCATCGAGGCCGTCGTCCGTGACATGCAGGCTCGGGGGGTGAAGCTCTGATGGCGAAGAAGGCGCAGGACGTCCGTCCGATCATCAAGCTCCGCTCGACTGCGGGCACCGGCTACACGTATGTGACGAAGAAGAACCGTCGCAACAACCCTGACCGACTTGTGCTGAAGAAGTACGACCCCATCGTGCGTCAGCACGTCGAGTTCCGAGAGGAGCGATAAATGGCCAAGAAGAGCATGATCGCCAAGAACGAGCAGCGGAAGGCCATCGTCGCCCGCTACGCCGAGAAGCGCGCAGCCCTCAAGAAGGCGCTCGTCGACCCGAAGAGCACCGACGAGGAGCGCGAGGCCGCCCGCATCGGCCTGCAGAAGCTGCCCCGCAACGCCTCGCCGGTCCGCGTCCGCAAGCGCGACGCGATCGACGGCCGCCCCCGCGGCCACGTCGGCGACTACGGCATCTCGCGTGTCCGCTTCCGCGACATGGCGCACCGTGGCGAGCTGCCCGGCGTGACCAAGTCGAGCTGGTAAGCACCGACTCACCCACGAAGGCCCCGACCCCCGCGGTCGGGGCCTTCGTCGTCCCCGGATGGGGTGGCACCGGCCCGGAGGCGCGCGGGATCAGGCGGTCGCGTCCTCGAGCTCGCAGGTGCAGTCCTTGAGGTGTGCCCATGGCGGGTCGCTCGCGGTGCACTTGGCGGGTTGGTCGCGCGAGAGGTCCCAGATGTCGACGCCGCGGTCGACGAATGCGGGTCCGGCAGGCTCTGGCTCGTCGAGGTAGATCTTCCCTGTGGGGCTGGTCCATTCGAGGACGCCTTGGTCGAGCTGGCGGACGGTCCAGGCGGTGGCGTGCTTCATCGAGTGGTGCCGGCGGCACAGGTGGGCGAGGTTGGAGAGGGTGGTGGGTCCGCCGTCGGCGTGGGCGATGGTGTGGTCGGCGTCGGCGCGGGAGACGCGGTTGGTGCAGCCGGGCCAGCGGCAGCGGCCGTCGCGGCGCTGGAGCCAGCGGCGCATGGCCCGGTTGGGCTTGTACGTGTCGACCGCGACCGGGACGCCGGTGACGGGGTGGAGGAACAGCCGCTCCCAGGTGATCGTCTCGGAGGCCAGGGCTCGCACCGTGGCCGCGTCGACGAGCGCCCCGCCCTCCAGGGCACCCGAGAAGCGCAGCTGCGGCTCGTCCTCGTCGTCGCTCCGCTTCAGCAGCTCCGTCGCGGGGATCGTGACCGTCACGGTCGCCGAGATCGGGTTGATGCCGTGGAGGTCCTCCGGCGTCTGGCCGGTGAGGAGCGTCTCCATGAGGGCGTCGAAGCGGTACTGGTCGAAGGTGCGCGGGTCGTCCTTCGGCTTGCCCCGGGCGGCGTCGGTCGCGCGGTTGAACGCGCCGTGGATGGTCACCGAGGGGCCGGAGAGCGAGAGCGTCGAGATCCCGTCATCGTGGTCCTCGACCCATGCGCGGCGCTGCTCGACCGCCCGATCGTGGCGGCGCTGGAGCGGCTCGGCCATCGCCCGATCCACGATCCGCCGCGCGCGGGAGCGCAGCTGCGACGGCGTGACGCGCTCGGCGATCTCCACCAGCTCCGCCTCCACCCGAGCGCGATCCTCCGGATCGACCGACGGGTCGGTGCGCAGCGCCTCGGTGGCCTGCTCGATCGCCCGCAGATGGGTGCCGGTGATGCGGCCCTCCTTGTGCGAGGCGTGCGCGGCGGGGAGGTCGATGACGGTCGTCCACGCCTCGACGAGCTTGCGCTCCATGGCGCGGTCCGAGAGGCGCAGCTCCGCCGCGAGGATCGAGGCGCTCTCCTTCACGGCCATGCCGACGTCACCGCCGGATTCGCGCAAGTGCTGGAGCTCGGCTGCGAGGACCTCGCGGTGCTCGGCCTCGAGCCGCGCGCGGCGTTGCTCGATCGCGCGGATCCGGCCGGCGAGCGCCTCCTGCCGGCGCACGGACTCGGGCCGCTCTGCGGCGGGCATCGTGCCCGGCAGCGGCGGCACCTCCATGCGGCCGGCGATGACCTCCTCGACCTCCGCATCGCTCAGGCGCGCGAGCCGCTCCGCCCAGTCCCGGTCGTAAGCGGCCAGCTCCTCCTCGAGCTCGTCCGCGGTGCGGCCGCGCGGGTCGATGGCCCCGGCACGGATTGACGCGATGTACTCCTCCGCATCGATGCCCGACCACTCAT